>JAFRRS010000001.1 GCA_017427985.1 Bacteroidales bacterium
GTGAGATGGAGGTTTGGGCACTCGAGGCATTCGGTGCATCTAACGTCCTTCAGGAGATCTTGACAGTGAAGTCAGACGATGTCGTCGGCAGAGCGAAGGCATACGAGGCTATCGTCAAGGGCGAGAACATGCCGACACCAGGTATACCGGAGTCATTCAATGTTTTGGTTCACGAATTGCGCGGACTCGGACTTGAAATTACGTTTGAATAATAAAGCTCTTAATATTTTGTAAATCTATGGCTTTAAATAAGAATAACACATTAAACAGCAACTTTTCAAAGATTACCATCAGCTTGGCATCGCCGGAGAGCATTTCCGACCGTTCATACGGTGAGGTGTTGAAGCCGGAGACAATAAACTACCGCACCTACAAACCAGAGCGCGACGGTTTATTCTGCGAGAGAATCTTTGGACCTGTGAAAGACTGGGAGTGCCACTGCGGTAAGTACAAACGTATCCGTTACAAGAACATCGTTTGCGACCGTTGCGGTGTGGAAGTTACAGAGAAGAAAGTCAGACGTGAGCGTACAGGTCACATCCAGTTGGTGGTGCCGGTGGCGCATATCTGGTATTTCCGTTCACTTCCTAACAAAATCGGAGCTTTGCTTGGTATTCCGACCAAGAAACTCGACAGCATCATCTACTATGAGCGCTACGTCGTTATCCAACCGGGTGTCAAGGCCGAACAAGGCATAAATAAACTTGACCTGCTTACAGAGGAAGAATATCTCGACATTTTGGAGAGCCTTCCGATTGATAACCAATATCTTCCGGAGAGCGATCCTAACAAGTTCATCGCCAAAATGGGAGCAGAGGCTATCTATGACCTTTTGGTTCAGATTGACCTTGAGAAAGAGGCAGGCGAGCTTCGCGACAAGGCACACAAAGAGACATCACAGCAGCGTAAGACAGACGCTTTGAAGCGTTTGCAGGTGTTTGAGGCGTTCCGTGAGGCCAACAAGCATGTTGAGAACCGTCCAGAGTGGATGATTCTGAAGGTCATCCCTGTGATTCCACCGGAGTTGAGACCATTGGTACCTCTCGATGGAGGACGTTTCGCAACATCAGACTTGAACGACCTTTACCGTCGTGTCATCATCCGTAACAACCGTCTGAAGAGACTTATCGAAATCAAGGCGCCGGACGTGATTATGCGTAATGAGAAACGTATGCTTCAGGAAGCTGTTGACTCATTGCTTGACAACTCACGTAAGTCGAGTGCAGTGAAGACTGACTCAAACCGTCCGCTTAAGTCATTGAGCGACAGCTTGAAAGGTAAGCAGGGACGTTTCCGTCAGAACTTGCTCGGTAAACGTGTCGACTACTCAGGCCGTTCAGTTATCGTTGTTGGTCCGGATTTGAACATGAACGAGTGCGGTCTTCCAAAAGACATGGCAGCTGAGCTTTACAAGCCATACGTCATCCGCAAGATGATTGAAAGAGGTATTGTGAAGACAGTGAAATCGGCAAAGAAGATTGTCGACAGAAAAGACCCCGTCGTTTGGGACATCCTTGAAAATATCTTGAAGGGACACCCGATTCTGTTGAACCGTGCTCCTACATTGCACCGTTTGGGTATCCAGGCGTTCCAGCCGAAACTCGTTGAAGGTAAGGCAATCCGTCTGCACCCGTTGGTATGTACGGCTTTCAACGCTGACTTCGATGGTGACCAGATGGCTGTCCACTTGCCACTTGGCAATGCGGCTATTTTGGAAGCCCAGATTTTGATGCTCGCATCACACAACATCCTTAATCCTGCCAACGGAGCTCCTATCACGGTGCCTTCGCAAGACATGGTTTTGGGTCTTTACTATATCACAAAGCCTCGTAAGAGCACACCAGACCATATCGTCAAAGGTGAAGGCAAGAAATTCTATTCTTCGGAAGAGGTTATCATCGCCTACAACGAGAAGAAGGTTGACATGCACGCCATAATCTACGTGAAAGTGCCGGTTCGTAAGGAAGACGGCAGCATCGTGGAAGAGATGGTTGAGACAACAGTGGGTCGTGTGAAGTTCAACGAAGTGGTTCCGAAAGGATTCGGTTATATCAACAAACTGTTGAACAAGAAGGCTTTGCGTGACATCATCGGTGAGATGGTGAAACTCCTTGGAACAGCTATCACAACCAAGTTCCTTGATGACATCAAGAACATGGGTTACTACATGGCTTACAAGGGCGGTTTGTCGTTCAACCTCGGCAACGTCTTGATTCCTACCGTTAAGGAAGAATTGATCAGACAGGCCAATGAGGAAGTGAACGCCATCCGTGAGGAATACAACATGGGTTTCATCACCGGCAACGAACGTTACAACAAGATTATCGATATTTGGGGACACGTCGTCACCAAGCTTACCGACGAGGTTATGAAGCTGTTGCCTCAGGACGACCAGGGATTCAACCCAGTTTACATGATGCTGGATTCTGGAGCTCGTGGTAGCAAGGAGCAGATTCGTCAGCTTTGCGGTATGAGAGGTTTGATGGCAAAACCGCAGAAGTCGACGGCAGCCGGTGGCGCTGAGATTATCGAGAACCCGATTCTTTCGAACTTCAAGGAAGGTTTGTCAGTGTTGGAGTACTTCATCTCAACACACGGTGCCCGTAAAGGTTTGGCAGATACCGCTTTGAAGACCGCTGACGCTGGTTACTTGACACGTCGTCTGGTTGACGTCGCCCATGATGTCATCATTACTGAAAAGGACTGCGGCACTTTGAGAGGTTTGTCAATCGGCGCTTTGAAACGCGGAAAAGAGGTCGTTGAGTCATTGTATGACCGTATCCTCGGCCGTGTGGCTTTGCATGACATATTCCATCCACAGACAGGCGAGTTGCTTTGCAATGGCGGTGTTGAAATCACCGAAGACATCGCGAAGAAGATTTGCGACTCACCATTGAAAGACCAGACCATTGAGATTCGTTCCGTGTTGACATGCGAATCGAAGAAAGGTGTGTGCGCCAACTGCTACGGACGTAACCTTTCATCAGGCAAGCTCGTGCAACGTGGCGAGGCAGTGGGTGTTATCGCAGCACAGTCTATTGGTGAGCCTGGTACACAGCTTACACTTCGTACCTTCCACCAAGGTGGTACCGCTTCGAGCACATCTGAAGACTCAATGATTAAGGCTGACTACAGCGGTAAGATGATTATCAACGACTTGCGTGCTGTTGATTATTCCGATAAGGATAACAACAAGTATCAGGTTGTGGTGAGCCGTGCAAGCGAGATGAAGATTTTGGACCACAACACAGGCATTGCTCTTGTAACAGAGAACATCCCTTACGGTTCGAAACTCTATATCCCTGCCAACAGCGATGTCAATGCAGGCGATATCATCTGCGAATGGGATAAATACAACTCACTCATCATTTCAGAATACGACGGCAAGGCACGTTTCGACAACATCGTTGAAGGTGTCACATTCCGTAACGAATCGGATGAGCAGACCGGATATAACGAGCGAGTCATCATCGAAGGCCGTAAGTTCTCGAAGAACCCTTCAATCTCGATTATGGACAAGAACGGCGAGGTTATCAAGTCGTACGACTTACCTGTCGGCGCCCATATCATGGTTGAAGACGGCGACGAAATCAAGGCTGGTGACATCCTGACCAAGAAGCCGCGTGCTACTGGAGGTTTGGGCGATATCACCGGTGGTCTTCCACGTGTCACAGAGTTGTTTGAGGCACGTAACTCATCAGAGCCGGCTATCGTTTCAGAAATCGACGGTGAGGTGTCATTCGAGAAAAAACTCGTCCGTGGTAACCGTGTTGTGGTTGTCACATCGAAGACAGGCGAGGTGAAGAAGTATCTCATCCCGACAACGAAAGAGGTTCTGGCTTCGGAGAACGACTACGTTAAGGCAGGCCAGCCATTGTCGGAAGGTGCCATCACACCTGCAAACATCCTTGCTATTGAAGGACCTATGAAGGTTCAGGAATATATTGTCAACAACATCCAGGAAGTGTATCGTTCACAAGGTGTTACCATCAACGGTAAGCATTTTGAGGTCATCGTGCGCCAGATGATGCGTAAGGTTGAAATCGACGACCCGGGTGACACAAGATTCCTTGAGGGCGAGCTTGTCAACAAGATCACATTCCAGGAGACCAACGACGATATGTTCGGCAAGGTCGTTGTCACCGACGCCGGTGATTCCGAGACATTGTTCGTTGGACAGATCATCTCAGCGAGAAGACTCCGTGACGAGAATTCGGCATTGAAACGTCGTGACAAGAAGCTTGTGGAGGCACGTGACGCATATCCGGCGACAGCACACCAGGTGCTTCAGGGTATCACCCGCGCCGCTTTGCAGACCGACAGCTTCATTTCGGCCGCTTCATTCCAGGAGACGACAAAGGTCTTGACACAGGCTGCTATCAGCGCCAAGACCGACTATCTCGAGGGTATGAAGGAGAACGTCATCGTCGGACACAAGATTCCTGCAGGTACAGGTTTGCGCGAATACGACGATTTGATTGTCGGTTCGAAGGAAGACCTTCAGCCTGAATTGGTTACAGAGGCCGTTGAGGCGTAATTGATTAAACGATTGGTAGAGACGCACGACCGTGCGTCTCTACATTTTTTTATAAAATATAATTGAATTATGGAAAACAACAAGAAACAATTGAATATTGATTTGCCGGAATCGGTGGCTGACGGCGTATATTCAAATCTGGCAATCATCAGCCATTCGCCGACTGAGTTCGTTATTGATTTCGCACAGATTGCGCCGGCGATGCAGAAGGCGAAGGTGCGTTCGAGGGTCATTATCACGCCACAGAACGCGAAGAGGCTTTACAGGGCGTTGGCTGACAATCTGAACAAATACGAGCAGAACTTCGGTCCGATTAAGGACGTGAACGACACCATTGCGCCGTTTACGATGAACGGGTCTGCGGGGGAAGCGTGAGATTAGTTGGCAGTTAGTCAGTTGGTCAGTTAGTCAGTTGGTCAGTTAGTCAGTTAGTCAGTTAGTCAGTTAGTCAGTTGGGCAGTTGATTGATGTGAGATGGTAGAGACGTTTCAGGAAACGTCTCTACGATTTTTTATCGTCTGTACATTTTTTTTTAAAAAAGTTGTATTTCTATTAAAAATTTTGTAATTTTGCAGTGTCACTTGTCGAGGCCACGTGAGGGCTTTGGTGGGTGGCAGACATATTGGAAAAGACGTTGTGCTGACGTTTTATCTGCGGCTTGTAGAATCTCGCAAATTCAAAATCACCCGCACGATAAAGCAGTGGCTTGACGTTCATGGGGTTTGTATTATATTAGAGTATCGCCTGATACTTATTGGTATATACATTCTGCGTGGGCTTCGACATTGCTTATTCTCGGGTGATAGGCAATGCGAGAGCCTTACAAGCGGGATAGGCAAGGTGCAGATTCCCGCGCTTTTTCTTTTGTGTTTTAAGGTTTTGTTTGTTTAACATTCGGCTTAGGGAATCGGTCGTGAAGTGATTAGACTATCCAATCAAATTACTAACTAATAAAAACTTTAAGCAATGAGAAAATTACATTTACTCGGAATGACGGTTGTCGCTATCGTTTTCGCAAGCTGCGGAAGCGAGAAACAAATGACCAACAACCAACCGCAACAACAAAATCAGAGAATGCAGGAAGGTGTTTCAATTGTAATGCCATGTGTGGATGTGTCATACGATGACGATGATTACTACAGAGACCTTGGCATTGGCACGGCATTGAATCCCCAAATGGCTCGTAAAGCTGCTGTGAAAGAGGCTCAGTCAATGGTTAGAGAACGTCTCAATGGTGTTGTTAAGGGTCTCGCCACTGACTACAGTCGCAGCGTCTCTGGCAATGCTTCTGCCGATAAGGTACAAGGTATCATAGAGAATGAATTTACCACAGTTATCGACCAGATGCTGAACAATGCCGACAAGGTTTGCGAAGACCTGGTCAAGCTTCAAGACGGCAACTACCGCGCCTATTATGCAATCCAGATTTCCAAGAAGGAAATTGTGAACAAAGCAACCGAAGCCATATCACAAGAAGAGGAGTGGGGCATAGAGTTCAAACGTGACCAGTTCCGCAAATATGCCGAGGAATATCTCGAAAAACAAGGCAATAAATAAAATAGTGTGATGAAACGACTGTTGTTAGTTGTCATAATACTTATGGGATGGGCGTTTGAAATGAACGCCCAAGCCCCATATTGGACAAAAAACGTTCCAACACCTAAAAGCGGAAACTTTTACTATCGCGTGACGACAGCCGAAGGCAAAAACTATAAGGACGCTTACGCCGAGGCATTCGCCATGGCTGTTTATGAAAGTTATTCCAAACTTACAGGAATAGGTGTAAATATTGAAAAAACAGACCAAGAAACAATTAAAAACGGTGTCGTTGAAGCTATATCAACAGACTCTGGACAGATAAGAATTCCTATCAACAAGGTGTGCGAATATGAGGAAA
This sequence comes from Bacteroidales bacterium, assembly GCA_017427985.1. Classification (GTDB taxonomy): domain Bacteria; phylum Bacteroidota; class Bacteroidia; order Bacteroidales; family F082; genus Limimorpha. The sequence continues at coordinate 6,435 of JAFRRS010000001.1, forward strand.
GAGTGGTGACATCCAACAAAATAAAGCTTTACGTTCTTTGGCAGGTGGCGAACAACTCAATAGACGACCCGCAATTTGAGAATTTTACAAAATGTGAATAAAAATCAAAGAAATGAAGAAGAAAACTTTACTGACTTTAATTCTTGCGCTGATAGCACTGTCTTCATTTGCGCAGGACAAGCCGGGCTGGATTTACAACAAGCCCCAACCGACCAACAACACTTATTTGTACGTGATAGAATCGGCGACAGGAATTACTGAAATAGCCGCACGTAACCAAGCGTTTGCAAGAATTTTGCAGTCAACAGCTATGCGATTGGGACAACCAATTAATTCTGATGAAATCAACAAAGCTGTTCAAAGTGGCAAGACATTTGATGTGATTTCGTCACAGTACAACATCCCTATTAATAAAGTGTGCGAATACACAGAAAGGAATAACGGCAACTATCGTGTCTATATTCTTTGCCAGGTGGCAAAAGCAGGCAACATTATCGTTGAGTTTGACTATGAGTTTAACGGTTGCCATGACACGAAAGATTACAAAAACAGCACAGCGTTGATTAAATCGGCATTGGTTCCTGGTTTGGGACAGATAGGGAAACGCCATTACATTGAGGGCGGAATTACACTTGCAACAGAAGTCACATTGTTGGGTATAGCATATTTTTCATACAATAATGCTCAGAAGCAAGTCGATATTATGAAGAATGCAAACACCTCCTATGTTGATTATATGGCTGCTAAAGACAAGTATAATTCCAAGAAGAAGACTAATAATATATGCTTGGGAGTAGCGGCTGCAGTTTATGTCTTTAATTTATATCGCGCATATACACTGAATCCTAATTACAAAAGTGGATATGCATTGAATCCGATAATTATGCCGGACGGTTACGATTTGGCATGTGGAGTTAGTTTAACCTATAATTTCTGATGTTATGAAAAAGTTATTATTATTAATAGCAGTCGTGGCAATGGTATTGACAGGCTGTGTGAAAAATCTTGACAAATACGGTTTTTCCGACACAACGTTGATCAAAGGAAGAGTTATTGAGGAGTCTGATCACACACCTATCTCTGGAGTTAATGTGTCAGTTACTAATGGTGCAAGAACATACGCATCATATAACACCAGTGCTGATGGCTATTTCGAGATGGAGGTTAATTTCAATGATATTGACAAAGATTATTATCTTCTGTTAAGTGGACAGGGTAAAAATAAGAAGTATAGCTTGAAAGGTATGGGACAAGAAATGTATGATTATAGAGATGTTTCGCTTTATAGGATGCTTGCAACGTTTGAATGTGATGAAGTGTTTTATGAAGTTTATCCAACAGACTTTGGTCCTGCAACTTTTAATGATGCCAAACAAAATGTCGCAAATTTGGAGTATGGTGGTTATGATGACTGGGGCTTGCCAAGTTTGGAGGCGTTAAAGGTTATGTATGCTGAAAGGAACATAATAGGTGGTTTTGGAGCAAACAAGTATTGGAGCGGTTTACAGTATTATGATTATAATGGCGGTTATTATGTTGATTTTAGTACAGGAGAATCAGCAATTTATTATGGTGATAATATCAGGTATTATTATCGTCCAATCAGAATATCAACATTTGTATCCGTTACTCCGAAAGTAACGACAGCAGATCCTATAATGACGGGAACAACAGTTACTACGGGAGGGAATATAATTAGTGACGGCGGTGAAACAGTTACTGCTAGAGGTGTTTGTTATGGTACTCAACCATATCCTGATAAAGATGGAGACCATACCATAGATGGTTGCGGCACAGGACAATATTCTTCAACATTTACAATCACTCAAGACAATATTATGTATTACATTCGCGCATACGCCACAAATGCCAACGGGACAAGTTATGGTGAGCAGAAAACAATAACTAAATTGAACTTGCCAACATTTCAATATAACGGCAGTACTTATTATGTCGCACCAGATCCTGGTAATAAAATGAACCATAGTAATGCTGTAAGTTATTGTGATAATTATGGCATATATGGAACTACTGGATGGACACTTCCGACTATTGGGGAATTGACACAGATGTATGCAAACAAGACATCAATTGGAGGTTTTACTTCTGATTATTATCATAGTTCAACTGAAGCATACTCCTATTATGCTAATGAGTATTATTATGTAATAAACTTCTCCAATGGTGAATCAGGTAATACTTATAATTATTCACAATGTCGTGTTCGTCCGATAAAGAAAATTAATTAGGTGATAAATAATTAAAAATAATTTTTCAAAATCAGATGAGAACCCTGGAAGTTAGAGACGGCTTTCGGGGTTCGCTGTTATTGGTGGGGGCGATTTGTTTGTAGTGCCAAGAATTAATCCATGGAAACCTTAAAGTTTTTAAAAAAAAGTCCTTGACAAGAGGCGAAAAGCGTTGTAAATTTGCAGCGTAGAATAAAATCATTATTTAATAACCTTTTAATGTCAAGAAAATGGATAATCAAGTTCTTTTACCTGAAAGCTCTCAGCAGGCAGAGAAATCGGTAATAATTTACAGAAGTGAAGACGGCACAATACAGCTTGAAGTTCAGCTGTATGATGGTACAATTTGGATGAACCGACAACAAATGGCAACTCTTTTTGACAGAGACGTTAAGACAATCGGAAAGCATATTAAAAACGCACTTGTTGAGGAATTAAAGGGATATTCAGTTGTCGCAAAATTTGCGACAACTGCTACTGATGGCAAGACTTATCAAGTGGAGTATTATAATATTGATGTGGCTCTTTCAGTAGGATATAGGGTAAAATCGCAAAGAGGAATAGATTATCGCCATTGGGCAAATGAAACGCTTAAAAACCACTTGTTTAGAGGTTATGCCGTTAACCAGCGTATTGTTTATTTGGAACAGAAAGTCGCGGAACATGACAAAAAGATTGATTTCTTTGTCAGAACTTCATTGCCGCCAGTTGAAGGCGTTTTCTACGACGGACAGATTTTTGACGCATATAAGTTCGTTGCAGATTTAATCAAAAAAGCAAAAGCGGAGATAATTCTAATCAATAATTAGGCTCAATGTTTCGAAAGAAGAGTTTCTATCTAAAATTCTAAACATCTGATCTTAAAATTTATTAAGAAAAAAGTCATTGACAAGAGGCGAAAAGCGTTGTAAATTTGCAGTGTAAAACTTTTTATTAGCAGAATTAAAAATGAATTTTTATGAAAAATGGTACCTATGATACTATGCACCTCTACATGAACTATGATGGTAACCAGTCGAAGGGTGTTTGCGATGACGGTTTCCGCCTTGCGAATTCAATAATCAACCGATGCGAGATGATGTTGGCATAAAAAAGAGACGTGGATAAAAAAAAGAGACGTTTCAGGAAACGTCTCTACGATATTGTGGCGAATAATCATTCGCCATTTATTGTTTAAATGAACTCCAGCTTGTCCTGCGTCGTGTTTTTCTCGCAGTAGTGGCAGTGCAGTTTGATGTTGCCTTCGGCGTCTTTGATGACCGTGAACTTTGTCGGGACGTCGTGCTCTTTGTTGGTGACGCAGTTCGGATTGAAGCATTTTACGATGTGCTCGATGCTCTCTGGAAGTGTAACGGTCTGTTTCTTAATCACTTCAAAATCTTTGATTTCGATAATCGAAGCAGTAGGGGCGACAAGGCCGATTTTGTTGTAGTCTTCCGGTGCGAAATACTTGTCGGACACTTTGATGAAGCCTTTTTTGCCGTATTTTTTGCTTTCGACATTGGTTCCGAAGTAAACGGGATTGCTGACTTTTTCCAAGCCCAAGATTTTAACAACTTGGAACACTTTGTCGGCTGGTATATGGTCGATTACGGTGCCATTTTCGATGGCTGACACGATAAGTTCTTTTCTCTTTTCCATGGTTTTGCGTTTTTTATTTTAAACCTAAAATTGTAGCGATGAGAGCCTGGCGGGCGTAGACGCCGTTTTGTGCCTGCTGGAAATAGTAAGCCTTAGGATTGCTGTCGACATCGACATGAATCTCGTTGACGCGCGGAAGCGGATGCAGCACGCGGCAGTTAGGCTTGGAGTTGTCAAGCATGGCATTGCGAAGAACGTAAGAATTCTTGACTTTCTCATATTCCTCGGGATCAGGGAAGCGCTCGCGCTGGATGCGGGTCATGTAGATGATGTCACTGTGCGGAATCGCGTCTTCGAGTTCTGTATACTGGTGATATTCAAGGTTCCTGTCTTTGATATGCTGTTTCACGACGCTCGGCAGTTTGAGTTCGACAGGCGAAACGAGGTTGAATTTCGCGTTGAAGTTGCACATGGCTTCGACGAGGCTGTGTACCGTGCGGCCGTATTTGAGGTCGCCGACGAGGGTGATTTCAAGGTTTTCGAGGGTGCCTTGGGTCTTGCGGATGCTGTAGAGGTCGAGCATGCACTGTGTCGGGTGCTGGTTGGCGCCGTCGCCCGCGTTGATGACCGGCACTTTTGACACTTCTGATGCGTAACGTGCTGAGCCTTCGATAGGGTTTCTCATCACGATGAGGTCGGCGTAGCTTGCCACCATGGTGATGGTGTCCGCCAGCGATTCGCCTTTCTGGATTGACGTTCCGGCGGTGCTGCTGAATCCGATGACGTTGCCGCCAAGGAGCTGGATGGCGGTCTCAAAGCTGAGACGAGTACGTGTTGACGGCTCGAAGAACAACGACGCGATGATACGACCATTGAGCAGGTTCTGGTGCGGGTTCTTCTCGAAGTCCTCGGCAACGTCCAAAACATGGCAAATTTCTTCAGGCGTGTAGTCGCTGATGGAAATCAGGCTACGGTTTTTTAATGAGATTGACATTGTTATTAAGATTAATTGGTTTATTATTCGGTTGATAATCAGGCAAAAAAAATGACGGCTTCAAGAGACCGTCAGCGAATGAAATAGTGACAAAACTTGCGGAATTGCTGAAATTCAGCACGCCTTTGAGGCGCAAATCCGGTAACACTTTATGTCTTGTCATCGGGTTGCAAATATACAACAAATTTTTTATCCGTTCAGAAAAATTATGTAAAAATTTTTTAAGAATTTTTTCAAAAAAATGAAAATTATGTTAAAAAAATTAAAGAAAAAAACACTTGACAAGTAGAAAAAAACACTATATTTTTGTAGCGTAATTCAAAACTGAAAAATATGAGACGTGTGAATTTGAAAATGATTTGATCGGGTCTGCTGTTTGGGCACAAGGAGCAGCAGACGAGAAATGTTTTTAGAATCAGTCATTGTGCGAAAATCAATTATTATTAATCAAAAATTTAAGTTTATGAGACGAAAACACGTAAAAAGATTGGCATTTGTGATGCTGTTTGCCACAGCGGTTGCGGTGTATTTTGTGGCATGCAAGAAAAACATTGTTACACCTATTATTAATAATAAGCCGGCAACGGAAAATCATCTGGAGTACACTAACGAAGCGAAGAGGATTGTTTCGAGAATCAAGAATTTTAAAACCCAACTGGATGATAAAGAGAATGTTATGAGGGATGACCTGCATGTCCCGATTGACAGCGCATTGTGGGATATTGAGTCGTTGTTTAATGCTTCATACGCTTTCCCTGAAAGGAAATATATCGAAACGGTGAAGCAGGATATTGAATTCAGTATTGACGTAAACATTGAAAATGGGGTGTCGTTTGGCGATGTGGCTGATTTGTACGATGAAATAGTGGAATCTGTAAGGCAGTCGTACGCCAACGACGGCATCGTGGATAATAAATCCCTGATGGCAGTTGCCGTTGAGAAAGGGGAGAACCGTGGTGGCAGCATGAACGTTAAAGTTCATGTCATCACTGGAAAGGTCGAGAATGGCAATTCGGCTTTGAATAACGATTTTAACCCGTTTGAACCAAGTGATTGCTGGTATTTTGGTGAATATGGCGGCACTTGCGATGACCCTTCAGTTTTCGGTGATGCTGCCGAAATAATCGAAGATACCATTAATTATTATTATGGTGGTGTCTCGGTGCCAAGACCGGGTTACAGGCAATTGGCGGCAAATATTACGAGAATAGTCTTGGATGGCAGCGAGTTTGTTGACGATGACGGAAATCCTTATATCTACTATCATAACATTAACAGCAATCCTCCGCTATACTTGGATTATCTGATGCTCAATTACTATTTCAACAGGGAAAAAGAAGTGCTTTTACATCTTTTGCCTAATGAGTTGAAACAGAATAACATGTTGCCTGAGATGTCGGCTTTTTTAGAAGTTGACATACAAGGGCTTATCGGGTCGGTTGGTAATACGGGATGTGTTTATCATAAAAACTATGTCACATATTGCAGTGTTTATGAAATACCTTCAACCGTTTTGGCGAACGCGGTGGATTTATTAAAATAAGATAATCATGAGGAAGTGCATATTAGTGGCATTGTGCCTGATTACCATGACATTACACTCACAACAATGGGAATTGTCGTATGAGATGCCAGACGGTGTGTCGCTTGTTGGCGGTGCAGGAAATTCTGATGGCAATTATATTGTCGGTTACTGTGATTACAATGGAAGCAGTGGATATACGGCGGCTTACGTTATGTTTGTTGACAAAAACGGTAATTATCATGAGAAAAAGCTTGAATTTGATGGTTATAAGGCATGTTTCTGCAGTGCAATTTGTCTTGACGATGGCAATGCTTTTGTCGCAGGTTTAAAAGGTGGAACTTATGAGAATCATGTTTATGACACGTTGTGGATTGCTATCATGACACCGGATTTGGAAATAAAAGAAGAGCATAATTATCCGCGTATTGAACCTTATAAAACATGGACGACTGACATTTATATGGATTTCAATAACCAAGGTGATGTTGTGGTTTTGGCAGATGTTTCTAAATATGAAGACCTCGTGATGATGACAAATGGCGTGTATGTCGCATTGAAATGTGATGTGCATGGTAATTTGTTGAATAGCAAGTGTTTTGCTGAAGGTAATGGTCCTGGAGGAGCGAGACCTACAGGGATAATAAGGGTTCCGAACAGTGATTTGATGATGATTCTCGGTAAAGGGTTTATGTTTAATAATTATCATAGCGTAAGCTATATTGATGATGAGTTGAATAAAGTTGCTGCATACCCGCTGCAAATGACGGAGTCATTTTGGAATCATTGTGATTATTGGAAGGATGACGAACATTTTCTAATGTCATCATTATCAAATTATTATGGCGGTGGTTCGTTGGGTTATCACGCTTCTGTTTTTTTAGTTGACAAAGAAGGGATTTATTTGGATTCATTGGTCCTTGACCGTGTTGATACGGCTGATTATACTGCGCAATTTGGCAGTATGGCGTATGCTTCTGATGATGCCATTTATATTGCGACTTATTGGGAAAACGGAATGAATGAAATGCCTAATGATGCTGTTATTTATTTGATTGACAAGGAGTTAAACTTGAAAGGAAGTAAACGGCTCGTTTTTGATGACGCAAAAATCAGGATAAAACATTGTCAAACGACATCAGACGGAAGTTGTTTAGTGTACGGACAGTGTAAGAAGACGAATAATGAAGAGATTGTTTGCGTTTGGAAACTTAATCAGGAAGATTTTATCGTTCCGTGGCAGGTTAATGAACCGCCAAAGGACTCGCATCCTCAGGCCATTTACCCGAATCCCGCATCAGATTATCTTAATATTCGATTGGATAATATTGATAATCAAGGATGTGTGATTGCAATAAGAAATTTGAAAGGAGGAAAATTATTTGAACAAAGATTTGAGAATAACGGTTTTGCGCTGACTATTGATATTTCAATGTTTGAAGAAGGGACTTATTTATATGAGGTCGTTTCACATGGTCGGCTCGTGAATTATGGGAAATTTATTAAAAACTAATACTAACATTAAAATTTTAAAATTATGAAACCACGTATTTTATTGATTGTTATTGCATTAACACTATTGTCTAACACTTTTGCCTTTGCGCAGGAAAAAGGCGGTTGCGATCTTTGCGGTCCTTCTGGGACATCGCAAAATCATGCAAATGGCAACTATTCTGCTACCGTCGGAATGAATAATGTGACTTTGGGCGCCAACTCCATGGCTGTAGGTATGGCTAACAAAACCTTGGGCGCAGCGTCGTTTGCGATGGGAAAATTTGTTTATGCCAATGCCACGAATGCTATTGTAATCGGAAGCGGACTGGATAATACCGATGCCAAAGCGTTGATTAACAGCAATTCGGGGACGTTGATGGTCGGATTTAACAGCCGTCGCCCCACATTGTTTGTCGGGACTTCAAACGGCGGCGAGACTACAGGGAAAATCGGTATCGGAAATGTAACAAATCCGATGGCGAAACTGCATTTGCTGTCCGATTCAAATGAGGATGCGGGAATGATTCTGGAGACTTCGAATAAGAACGGGAAGAAGGCGTTTCTGCAACTATATGACAAAAACCATCAGATTGAGGTGTCGAAAACCGGCATGAATATCTTATCAACAAATGATTTTTTGAATATTGATGCCAGCACCATAAAAATGAACGGGAAAGTTGGAATTAATATCGACAACAGCTTCACTGGTGATTATGAATATGCTTTGGCTGTTAAAGGTGGTATATTGACGAGTGAAGTTTATGTGAAAGAGGTTGACGAATGGCATGATTATGTCTTTTCTCAAGATTATGAATTGATGTCTCTGAAAGATTTGGAGCAGTATATTCAGGAGAACAAACATCTGCCGGATTTGCCATCGGAAACAGAGGTTTCTGAAAAAGGTTATAATATGGTGCAGATGGAGGGCTTTCTTTTGAAGAAAATTGAAGAGCTGACATTATATACCATTGAGCTTGAAAAGCGGTTGCAGGAGTTACAAAAGATTGTTGGACAATACTAAATCTTGGAATTATGAGGACGAAATATTTTTTGATGTTTTTTGTGCTCGCGTTGTCATCTGTTTTTAGTTGCGATGCTTTTGCACAAAGATGTCTGGTGTTCAAATACGACGCAGACGGTAATCGTACAAGGAGAACTGTCAGCGAAAATTGCGGTCAATTGAGAGATGCTTTGGAAATCAGTGAAGTAACTGATAATGAAGAAGAAATGATGATTTATCCAAATCCGACTTCAGGAATCTTTAAGATTTCAATGACTAAAGATTTTGAAGAAGAATCATCGCATTATGAGCTGTATGATGTCAATGGCGTGATGATTATGAGGAATCGCCTGAAAAAGGAAACGGATATTGACATTGGCGGGTTGCCATCGGGAGTGTATCTGTTGAAGATTGTCAGTGGTGACGATGTGATTTCAAGGATAATTTTGAAACAATAAAACCGAAATACTATGAAAAGGAAATTATTATTGCTTGTTTTGACATTGGCGGCTTTGGTGTCAAAATCCCAAACCTATCAGCAAACCAATTTGGAACTTGATTTGGAGATACCGCCTGATAAAAACAGTGTTTTTGAAGCTTCGACTTCAATAAAACTGTTGAACGGATTGCATTGCAGTCCAAATTCTGATAAATCTGTGATGTTTTCCATTGACAGATATGGCGTTTTTCCGCCTGATGAAGGCTATCTTGGGGGACCGTCACCGACTAATAATGATGGTGTTGTCGGGGCATTGCCTGGTGAACTCAAAGTCAACGAGTTTGGGGCTGGAATTTACTCTATTCCGATACTTATGCCTCAAGGAATAGGCAAAATGACACCTGAAATAGCTGTGACTTATAATAATCAAATGGGTAACGGCTTGCTTGGATGGGGATGGAATCTTTCAGGATTGTCATCGATTACCAGAACGGGTCGAACCCCGTATCATGATGGTGGCCAGACATCTGTGAATTTTGTCTATGACAGATTCTCAATGGATGGCAAAAGGTTGATGCTATGCAGTGGAAACTATGGCGGAAATGGTGCAGTTTATAAAACTGAAATCGATGAGATGAGCAAAATCGTCTCATTTACAGATGGTTATAACGGACCTGCACGCTTTGTGGTTTATAAAAAAGACGGTACCGTTTGGGAATATGGCGGTACCGATGACTCAAGAATCGAACCTCAGAATGATAATAATGTTGTCATGACATGGCTTGTGAACAAGATTTCCGATCCTGATGGCAATTCGATTGTATTTCAATATGTTGAAAATCAACAGACAGGTGAGTTTTATATCAAAAGAATTGATTATACATTAAACGTTGATGCTGGTGTAAATTCAATGTATAGGGTGAATTTCATCTATGCCGACCGAGATGATGTTGAGAGTGGTTATATCAGCGGAAATATTGTTCAAATCAAAAAGATTTTGAAAAATATTACAATAAAAAATATGGCTACAGGAGCGGTGCTATATGACTACTCGTTTGATTATTATGAACCTGGCAATTACTCTGATAATCAGAAGTTTATGTACAATAGGCTTAAATCTGTCGGGCTTGTCGCCAATGGCATGAAGATAAATCCTACAATTATCAGTTGGAATAAAAAGAACGAGCATTATCCTGATAATTTTCAATCGTTTACGCTGAACCAGAGCATATTTAATAAGGTGCCTTTTGTCGGCGACTTTAACGGAGATGGTTTTTCTGATGTTCTGACGGTTCCGTATAAAATAGGGAACACTTATCCGAATAATGTTCAGGCCTCGATTTATCTAAACAATGGTGACGGCTCGTTCAACGAAAATCCGTTTTACACTTTTGGGTTCGACAGTAAGCTTGAATGGGTGTATATCGTTGATTTTGATGGGGATGGATTGGATGATGTGGTGCCGTATTATTCAAATAATGATGAAAATTCAAGCTGGAAGTCAAAAATAAAAATCTATTTGAATAGGGGCAATGCGTTCACGTATATTGACGAGATTAGTCGTTCGCGGTATTTTACTATTTATCCTGGAGATTTTTGTGCGGAACGAAAAGTCAGTTTCATTTTGGATTGCAATAACGAAGGACAGTCGGCTATCTATTATCCGCATATTGTGTATTTCAAAGATAATGGAGTGGTTGACCAGACTCTCGGTGTTGAATCATATGATTATGTCCCGAAAAGGATGGTCGTTGAAGATTTTGATGCTGATGGAAGTTCAGAAATCATGTATTTGACGGAAAACACATCCGCTGTTGCTAAATTATATCACATTGATAATCAATATCATATTAGCTGGCAATATGAGGATGGCAATTTTGATTGCGACGACTATATTTTCAGTGGTGATTTTAATGGTGACGGCTATACTGATTTCCTTAAATATGATAACAAAACATATTGGAAATTGGCTTTTTCTGACGGGAAAAGGCTTAAAACGCCTGTGTCTTGTCTGAATAATAGTTTGTTGAAAGGGTTGACATTGGCTCCGCAAGACAGATATTTCTGTTCATTGGAGGATTTGTCGAAACCGTCAGTCACTATTAGAACCGCTGATTTTGACGGTGACGGCAAAACTGATGTGGCGGTGTTTAAAAATACTGGAGGTAATTATTATATGGATGTGGGATTTAGAATGCAGGCGACTGCCAATAATACATGCAGTTTTGGTGATATCAAGCGGTTTTATCTTAACATAAACCACTCGCACCAATATGTTCATATTGGAAATTTCCTTGGGAGAGAGAATGTGAGTGTTCTCGGTAGTGTCAAGACCAACCCTTATTATTCAGAAGTCCCTAAGATTGTCTCGCTTAATCCGCAATCGTCGAAGTATAGCGTGGAGAGAATTACAGACGGTCTTGGTAATTCACGAGGTTTCAAATATGAATACCTTACGCCCAAAAATTCATTCTATAGTTTTGATTATAAATGGGTTGGTGATGATGTCCGAACAGTGTCAATTCCAGTCAGAGCGTTGTATTCAGATACGGTGTTTACAACAAATGGGAATCCTTGCGTCACGAAGTATTCTTATGAAAACGCTTTGTATCATGCAAAAGGGCATGGCTTAATTGGATTTGAGAAAACCAAGAATGAACATTATATTAACGGCACTTCAGTTGAGAAAAATGTCATTGAGAATGATGTTGAGATTATCGAAAACGGCTTTATTGCCGTGCCAACAACACTATTGAAGTATTGTAATGATAATCAATTGGTTGCACGAACGGAGTTTTTGTATGACAAATACAAATGCTCTAAAAACGAGAAGGTTTTTATGCCTTTGATGACTTGTAAAAAAACGCACAATTATGATTACGACACTCCTGGTTCTGTTCTGAGAATTGATATTGAAAATATTGAGTATCAAGGAGATATGGCGGGAAAAGTGTATAATGATGTGTTGAATGTCAAAAAGAACATCGTTGGAGTTGACGAAAATTATAATGGTGATGACGCTTCTTCATGCAAATACTGGGAGGAAACATGTTTTGAATACAATAATAAGCCAGGAAACTGGGTGGTTTCACGTGTAAAAAACAAAAAATATTCAAAGCATTTTGATGACAAAGACCCTGTTGGCAGTTGCGAAATCTATTCGTATTCAGGTAATAATCCTTATCAGATAACAAAAACGGTCTCGCTTCCGAATACTGATATGAATTATGCTGATCCGTTAAAGACGACAACGGAATATTCGTATGATGCGCTTGGTCATGTCATTATGCAGTCGACAGTTTCTCCTTCGTCGAAAAGCCAGAAAACAATACGCATGACGTATGGGGAAGAGTATAATTATCGTTATCCGACAGCTTATATCAATGAAAACGGCTGGGAGACGCATAGCACTTATGATAACAACTATGGCTCACTGTTGTCGGTACTTGATTATAACCAGTTTGAGACCGCGAGTCAGACGGATCCGTTTGAAATCACGATTGAGAAATCTTTGCCAGATGGGCTGAAATGTGTCAAAACGAAGCGTTGGGCGAGGGGTAACAAACACTCTCCAAACAATGCGACGTATTATTGTTGGGAGAAAACGACAGGAATTGCTGAGAAAATGACGTTTTTCAATAAAAATGGTATGATTCTTAGAGAAGTGACCTTCGGTTTGAACGGAGAGCCTGTTTATACTGATATTTCCTATGATGACAATGGAAATGTCGTGTCAAAAACATTGCCGTATTTTGCAGGAGAAAATGTCAATACTATTTATTTTGTCTACGATAATTTCAATAGATTGCGGGAAGAAGTGTATCCTAACGGATTGGTTAAAAGTTATAACTACAACAAATTCCAGACGACAATTTCGAGCTCGTCGCCGGATGGTACAATGCGCAATGTTATTGAAACCGTGAATCCAATGGGATGGCGTGTCACGACAACTGATATCGGCGGAAATACAATAAAATATGACTATTACAGTGATGGCAAGTTAAAAAGTGCCATGATTGGTGATAATCTCGCAACGAAAATTGAATACGAGTACGATAACAGGCGCAACATGTCAAAAATGAAAGATCCTGCTTGTGGTGATGTGTCATATTACTATAATGCGTTTGACGAACTCATTACTATGACAACCCCGAAACATGGTGTTATTTCATATAATTACGATATGATGGGCAATATTGTCTGCAGGGTGGAATCGTATGAAAACGGTAACGATGCTGTGACTACACAATGGGTTTATGACAACAAAAAAGGTAAAATCGGAACGTTATCACAAATAATCTACGGTGATAGTCAAACTATTGATTATGAATATGATGACTTGCTAAGGTTGACAAATGCTCGTGAAACAATAAATGGCGATATCTATACGACAAATTACACCTATAATAATGCAGGACAGGAGAAAATTGTCACGTATCCGACTGGTTTTGCCGTTGAAAAGCAATATTCAAATACTGGCTTTTATAAATCAATGCTAAATGCGGATGACAAGACTGTGCTTTGGCATTCAGATAAAGCTAATGCAATGGGGTATATTTCTGATTATCAGGTTGGTAACGACTTGAAAACACAAAGAAAATATGATGACAAAACAAATCTTCTTGAAGGTATTGTGACGAAAAATGGGAATGTTGTTTGTCAAAACATCACTTATTCATACGACGTGTTCGGGAATCTTGTCAATAGAACGAAAAAGTTGGGCATGAATAAATCCGAAAGCTTCACTTACGATGGCTTTAATCGATTGGTCGAAATAAAATTGAATAGTTTGACGACGGGCGAGATGGCTTATGATAACTATGGCAATATTCTTTCTAAAAACACTGAAGGGCTTGATGTTTTCTATGATGCTCATTATGACGACAACAACCCGTATTCAGTTACAAGAGCCAAGACGGATGTTGACGATGACGCGTTTTTAACCCAGATAATCGAATATACCCCTTTTGACAAGATGTCAAGAATTCGTTGTGGAAAAAATTCGTATACAATCGATTATGGCTATGATTATGAACGCATTCATACTGTCGAAAAAACGGAAACTGGCACTAAAGAAAAAGTCTATGTCGGTGATTGTGAATATGTTAAAGACAAAGGAACTGAATTTGCCTATACGTATTTGAATGGTCCGATGGGCGTGTTTGCGGTTTGTTGCACAGATAGTAATGGTGCTTCCAAAGTGTTTTATATTCACAAAGATCATCTTGAATCATGGTGTATGATAACCGATGAGAATGGCAATGTTGTACAGAAAACAAGTTATGATGCTTGGGGTAATCCGAGAAGTGATGACAAATGGTCGGGCAATTATGATGGCGAACTGATGTGCGACAGAGGATTTACTGGTCATGAGCATGTTTCTGCGTTCGGATTTATCAATATGAATGGACGCGCTTACGACCCTATGATGTCGATGATGATGAGTCCCGACGATTATGTTCAGAATCCTGATTTTTCACAGAATTACAACCGTTATATTTACTGCTACAATAATCCGCTGTCGTATTACGACCCTTCTGGCGAATGGGTGGAATGGCTGATGTACGGAGTGTTTAACGGGGTTGTGAATGTGATTTGTAACATGGATTATATCAATAGTTTCGAAGAAGGCGCGTTGTCGTTTGGAGCTGGATTTGTCGGTGGCTGCCTCACTCAAGGATTGTCGGAATGCTCTTGGGCTCTGCAAGTGTTTGGAAATGTCTCCGCGGCGACATTGAAAACTGGAGTTAATAATTTTGTGAAACAGAACACAGGAAGTGGTCTTGACTGGAGCATACTTGAAAATGCCAGTTTCAAGAGTGATGTCATGTATTCGCTTGGCTCAAGTTTAGCGAAATCGACCCTGACTGCTTATATTAAACAGCCGACTGATAACGAGAAAGGCGTGAATCTGCTAAGTAAAATGACTGATAATGAAGTAAGTAAGTCACTTATAGAGGTGAGCGCTGGAAAAATTGCGGGAAACTTGTTCTCGGGCAAAAAAGCATTTGACGGTTTCGGTTGTAAGAGTTTAAACGATTACATGCCTTATGCGAAATGTGCTTTTGAGGTTGTCGGAAATCAAATGGAGTTTGAAGGACAGTCGAAAACTCTCGGCTCGTTTTTTGAAAAACTGCTGAATTTTGACGCCCAAGGGTTTATGAGCAAGTTCGGTGGCGACATGAACTATTGTTACAGCCAAATTCGTTCTTTGTTTTTAAAAAAAGGTTAGTAATTAGTGTTTTTTTACTATTTTTGCACCCAAAATATTAACGATTTGTACTATGTTGGAAGTAATTTTGAAACAACTTTTTAATGATGCCTTCAAGAAACTCTATGGTCAGGAACCACCTGCGCAACAAGTGAGTTTTCAGAAGACACGTCCGGAATTTGAAGGTGATGTTACGATAGTGGTTTTCCCTTTCGTGAAAATGGCGGGAAAAGCTCCGGAAGCATTGGCCAATGAACTCGGAACTGAGATGATGAAAGAGAGTGACTTCATCGCTAAATACAATGTGGTGAAAGGATTCTTGAATCTCCTTATTTCTGACAGCTATTGGATCGACTTCATGAACAAGAATCACGCAAAAGAGTTCTTCGGAAGAAAAGAGGTTTCGGGAAAACCTGTAGTAGTGGAGTATTCCTCACCGAATACCAACAAACCGTTGCATCTTGGACATATCCGTAATAACCTGCTCGGATGGAGTGTGTCGGAAATCCTTAAAGCTAACGGCGAAAATGTTGTGCGTGTGAACCTTGTTAACGACAGGGGAATACATATCTGCAAAAGCATGATCGCGTGGAAGAAATGGGGTGACGGATGTACGCCGGAATCAACAGGGAAAAAGGGTGACCATCTTATTGGAGACTTCTATGTGCTGTTTGACAAGCATTTCAAGGAAGAGGTTAAGAGCTTGCTGCCTGCAAATTATGACGAACTCGATGACGAGGCAAAAGAGAAAGCAAAGGCGGAAGCGGAGAACAACTCGACGTTGATGCAAGAGACACGCGAGATGCTGAGACAATGGGAGGCTGGCAATCCAGAGGTGCGTAAACTTTGGGAGATGATGAACAACTGGGTTTATCAGGGCTTTGATGTAACGTACAATCGTTTGGGAGTGTCTTTCGACAAGGTGTATTATGAGTCTCAGACCTACTTGCTGGGTAAGAGTACCGTGATGGACGGATTGAAGAAAGGTGTTCTGTATCAAAGAGATGATAACTCTGTGTGGTGCGACCTTCGTAATGAGGGACTCGACGAGAAACTGCTGCTTCGTAGAGATGGCACTTCCGTTTATATGACTCAAGACCTTGGAACTGCTCAACTTCGTTATGACGAGTTCCATCCGAAAAAACTGATCTATGTTGTTGGTAATGAACAGAATTATCACTTCGATGTGCTCAAGAGAGTACTTGTGAGATTGGGTTTCGAGTGGGGTAACGACATTGAACATCTTTCATACGGTATGGTTGAGTTGCCAAGCGGTAAGATGAAATCGCGCGAGGGTACGGTGGTTGACGCTGATGACCTGATGGACGAAATGGTAGCGACGGCAAGAAGCGTGTCGGAAGAACTTGGAAAGGCTCACGGGTTGAGTGACGAAGAGGCAAATAAACTGTATCATGTGATAGGACTTGGCGCCTTGAAGTATTTCATCCTGAAAGTCGACCCTAAGAAGACGATGCTTTTCGACCCGAAAGAATCAATTGACTTTAACGGTAATACGGGCTCGTTCATACAGTATACTCACGCACGTATATGCTCGGTTTTGCGTAAAGCTGCTGATGCAGGTATTGTTTGCGGAAAGAATATTGACGTTGAAAGCATATTGCCAGAGGAGAAAAACTTGATTTCAAACATCCACACTTGGCCTTCTGTGCTCGAACAGGCTGCTGTTAACAGAAGTCCTGCCATGATTGCCAATTACATCTATGACCTCTGCAAAGGATTTAACCAGTTCTATCAGGAGTGCAGTATCATGAAGGAACAAGACGAGAAACGCAGGGTGTTCCGTTTGCAATTGGCTGCAATGACAGCGCGCTTGCTGCGTAATGCCGGTAACTTGCTCGGTATGCAGATGCCGGAAAGAATGTAGTAAATATGAACGTTTTTTACTTACCTAACGCTGAAAATGGAATGATCTCCTTCCCGGAGGAAGAGTCCAAACACTGTGTCAAAGTGCTGAGGATGCAGGAGGGAGATCGTTTCTGCGTGACAAACGGCAAGGGCTCGCTGTTCGACGGCGAACTCGTCGAGGCTCACCCGAAACGCGCCGTCGCCTGTCTCACGAACCAGCGTCCAGGGTATGACAACAGACCGTTTTCTCTCGAAATTGCCATAGCTCCCACGAAACTCAATGAGCGCACAGAGTGGTTCCTCGAGAAAGCAACAGAAATCGGGATTGATAAAGTGCGGCTCTTTGCGTCTTATCACTCCGAACGCCGTGTGGCTAACGTGGAGCGTTTCCGTAAAGTGATGATCTCCGCGATAAAACAGTCGATAAAATCAAAACTGCCTGAGATTGAGGACGTCGTGGATTTCAACAAACTGGTGAAACAGCCGTTCTACGGACAGAAATTCATCGCCTGGATTGATGATAACGTGAAGGAACAACTTTGCGACAAATATGAAAAAGGCAAGAACGTCCTGATTCTTATCGGTCCGGAAGGTGATTTCAGCGCAGAAGAAGTGAAACTGGCGGTTGAACACGGCTTCGTTCCAGTCAGCCTCGGCGATGCACGACTGAGAACGGAGACAGCTGCAATAGTGGCGTGCCATACTGTGCAATTGATAAACCAAATGAACAGATGATGGTGAGAAAACTGCTGATTGTCATATTGTTACTCATGTCGTTTGCAGCGGGCGCACAGCAGACACAGATTGCTCTCCTGAAATACAAGGGCGGCGGTGACTGGTACGCGAACCCCACTTCACTGCCGAATCTGGTGAAGTTCTGTAATCAGGAGCTGAAAACGGATCTGAATGTCAATGTGGCGACAGTGGAAGTCGGGAGCCCCGATATTTTCAACTATCCGTTTGTTCACATGACGGGACACGGAAATGTGACCTTCGACAAGGTGGAAGCCGAGAACCTGCGCAATTACTTGATAGGAGGCGGTTTCCTGCATGTCGACGACAATTATGGTTTGAAGGATTTTATCATGGTGCAGATGATGAAGGTGTTCCCCGAACTGGAATGGGTGGAACTGCCTTACTCGCACCCGATATTCAAAAGTCCTTATCCTTTTCCTGGCGGTCTGCCCAAGATTCATGAGCATGACCTGAAGACTCCTCAGGCTTTCGGGCTTATCTTTGACGGAAGACTTGTCTGCCTTTTCACATACGAATGCGACCTCGGCGATGGCTGGGAAGACCAGCGGGTGCATAAGGATTCCGAAGAGGTGCGGCTCAAAGCCTTGAAAATGGGGGCGAACATCATACAATACGTTTTCTCCCAGTAAGCAAAAATAACATTAACAACAAAAATTTATGAGACCGATGAACAAACAAAAAAAGTGTCCATATTGTAATAAGATAATTACGGGTAGAACCGATAAAATGTTTTGCAACGACCGTTGCCGTAATAATTATTACTATAAGATAAATTGCGAAAAGAAAGGCTTTATTAGGCAAATCAACACGAAACTGCTGAAAAACAGAGGCATCCTCAGGACTGTAAATCCCTACGGGAGAGTGTCAGTCCCAAAGATGTATCTCGAAGAGTTAGGATTTGATTTCAGTTGTTTCACTGGATTGTATAAAACGAAGAAAGGGAAGGAGTACTTCCTTGTCTATGACCATGCTTTTAACATTGACGAGGAACAGAGAGTGCACTTAGTCGTTTTCTATAGTGATGCTCAGACCGTCGTAAGCCAGCAGCATGTTTGATGGAAGGGTCTTGTTGACGTCTTCAGCCTTTCCCATGGTGTGACTGATGTGTGTGAACCAGGCCTTCTTGACATTGAGTTTTTGTGCGATGTCGATGGCTTCGGAAAGGCAGATGTGCGAATAATGCTGCTCCTTGCGAAGAGCCTCGATGACAAGATACTCTACGCCTTTGAGTTTCTCAAAACTCTCATCCGACATGTAGTTGAAGTCGGTGACGTATGCGAATTTGCCTATGCGGAAAGCATAGCAAAACATCTTCAGATGTAACAACGGTATCGGCTCGATTGTCAACTCGTTGATTTTGATGGGCGTATTGTCTTTAATGTCGATGAGATTGTAAGTCGGGGCACCAGGGTATAATTCTTCTTTGTCGACAAATGCGTAGGAATACTCGCGCTTGATTTCCTCTTGCGCTTCAGGTGACGCATATATCGGCATGGAAATGTTCTGTAGGAAGTTGAACGACCTTACATCATCGAGACCGCCGATGTGGTCTTTGTGATGATGCGTGATAAGTATGGCGTCCAGATGCTTCACGTTCTCGCGGAGCATCTGCTGGCGGAAGTCTGGTCCGGCATCCACACATATCGTGGTGCTGTCGGTCTGGATAAGGATTGATGTGCGCAAACGCTTGTCCCTCGGGTCTGTGGATCTGCAAACATCACATTCACAACCGATTACAGGAACGCCCTGTGAGGTGCCGCAACCTAATATGGTAATCTTCATCATACGTGTTAAAATCGCTGCAAAGATAAAAAATCATTGTGAAATGAAGAAAAAATATCACGGTTAAATATAAATTTTGTATTTTTGCAAGTTATTAATATGCGTATCGCTAAATGAAGGCTATTGTCAGGTTTTTTAGGCAACGCGCGATAAAAAGCTTTCTTAAAAAAAAGAAAAATTGCGTGCTTCCGGATATAACAAAGTATCCGACAGTAGCCGTCATGCTTGACGCTGAACAGTTTAAACGCCATAATGAAATCGAGAAGACGCTGTCACGCTTTTTCACGATGAAAAGATACACTTTCATTGTGTGCTGCGACGAAATCCCTGAGAATGTGGCGAAAAGTGACAACTTTTTCTTCATAACGAAAAAAGACTTCGATTTTTGGGGTCTTATCAGAAGGGAAGAGAAATATGAACTGTTGAGCATGGCGTTCGATATGCTCGTGGATTTCACGAAAACAACGGATGAACTGATGACGAACACTTATGTTATGACATTGATTAACAATTCATTCAGAGTGAGATTCGGCACTTCAAGCCCTGCGTTTTATGACTTGGTGATTGACACGAAAAAAGATGACGATATGTTAAACCAGATAGAGATTTTATACAAATATCTGTCGATGCTTTTGGGTAGAAGATGATGAAAAACAATCCGTTTATAGGCACGGGAGTCGCTTTGATAACTCCGTTTGACGATGATTATTCCGTTGATTATCAGTCGTTAAGGAATATTGTTGACTATACTCTTCAAAATGGTGCCGACTTTCTTGTGGCTCTTGGAACGACATCCGAGGCTCCTACAATGAATGCGGAGGAGAAGGCAAAAGTCGTCAAGACGATTGTTGAGACCGCTAACGGTCGCTGCCCGATTCTCTTGGGAATGGGTGGCAACAACACCGCTGCCTTGGTTGAAAGTATTAAAAATCAGGACTTTGCGGGTGTTGACGGTATCCTGAGCGTGGTTCCATATTATAACAAGCCCAACCAACGCGGAATGAAAGCTCATTTTACGGCTGTGGCAGACGCCTCGCCAGTGCCTGTGGTGCTTTACAACGTCCCGGGAAGAGTGGGTGTGAACCTCCAGTCCGCAACGACAGTGGAACTCGCAAAACATCCGAATATCGTAGCTGTTAAAGAGGCTTCAGGCAATTTGCAGCAAATCATGGAGATTTTGCGCGACAAACCGTCAGATTTCACAGTGCTTTCAGGCGACGACGGCATTACCCAGCCGATGATGGCTCTCGGCGCAAAAGGCGTGATTTCGGTGGCTGCCAACGGATATCCGAAACCGTTCTGCGAGATGGTTCATAAAATGCTCGACGGAAAACACGAAGAAGCCCTTCCACTGCATTATAAGATGCTGAAAATGAACGGCTTGATCTTCGCTGATGGCAATCCTGCGGGTATTAAGGCTCTCATGGCCCACGCCGGTCTGTGCAAGAACGTGCTCCGCCTTCCTTTGGTGCCGGTAACTGACAATGTGCGCCAAGATATTGAAAATGAATATGATAACAGTTTGAAATAACAATAAAGTTTTAATAAAATGAGAAAAAATCTATTGGTTATCCTCTTCTTGTTCGTTTCTTTGGGATTATTTGCGCAAGAAACCAACCTCAACAAGCTCATGCAGGACCGCAATGAGTATTATTTCACTTTTGAACTGAACGGAAATGACAATCTTCCTTTGATTGCCCAGACGATTTCTGTTGACCGTGTCGATGGGAATGTCGTGACAGCCTATGCAAACAACAAGGAATTCGCTGAATTCCAGAAACTTGGCTATGAGATCACATTGCAGACCCCTCCTTCAATGCTTGAGGAACATGTCATGTGGGACGGCAGCAACCGCGCCGAGTACGACTGGGACCAGTACCCTACATACAGCGCATACGAAAGCATGATGTATGCCTTCCAAACCAACCATCCTGACAAATGCGAAATCATAGAACTTGGAACACTTCCGAGCAACCGCAAGATTTTGATTGCCCATATCAACAATGGTTCAGGTGCAGGAAAACCGAAGTTTTTATACACTTCGACAATTCACGGTGACGAGACGACTGGCTGGATGCTTATGCTTCGTTGGATTGACTATATCCTTGAAAATCCTACACTTCCTGAATGCGCCAACATCCTTGAAAACGTCGATTTGTACGTTGGCCCTAACACAAACCCTGACGGAACTTATCATGGTGGCAATAATAGCGTTACTGGGGCTACACGTTACAACGCCAATGGTGTTGACATGAACCGTAACTACGCAGACCCTCACGGTAGCGCTCACCCTGACGGAAATCCTTATGCACAGGAGACTGAATGGTTTATGCAACTCGCACAAGAAAATCACTTCATAATGGGTGCCAACTATCACGGCGGCGCAGAAGTCATGAACTATCCTTGGGACAACACCCACACTCTTCATGCCGATGACGCATGGTGGCAACTTGTCAGCTTGGAGTATGTAGCTCTTTGCCGCCAGGTTAGTTCAAGCTATATGACAGATACTTCTAACAATGGTATCACAAACGGTGCAGCATGGTACATGATTGGCGGCGGTCGTCAGGATTATATGAACGGCTATGCCCAGTGCCGCGAGATAACTATCGAGTGCTCATCAACAAAATGCCCGAATGCAAGCCAGATGCCAAACTTCTGGAACATCAACAAAAACTCTATCTTCGCATTCGTTAACCAAGTGTTGTATGGTATTCACGGAACAGTCGTCGATGCTGCAACAAAAGCTCCGATAGGCGATGCGACAGTCACAATGGTTGGACACGATGACCAGTATTCATTTGTTTATTCACAGCTTCCTGGCGGCGATTTCCACCGTCCGATTAAGGCTGGAACATACAACGTGAGAATTACCAAGAACGGCTACCAGCCATACGAGACACAGGTGACGGTGGCTGATAATCAGACTGTTACAATCAACGCTGAAATGGTTGCACTTGAAGGTCTCGTCGCAGACTTTGTCGCTGACGTGACAGCAGTTTCTGTTGGCGGCTCGGTTCATTTCACCGACAACTCATGGGGCGCACAGATCACCAACTGGGACTGGGAGTTTGAAGGCGGAACACCTGCTACTTCGACAGCACAGAATCCTACTGTGACATACAATGAGGCAGGAACTTTCGGCGTGCGTCTCACTGTGACCAACGCCGCTGGCGAAACCAACACAAAATACATGCCGAACTATATTTCCGCATCTGAGTCATACAATATGCAAAATGGAACTATAACCACTTGTGACGCAATGTTTTACGATGACGGCGGTCCAAATTCGAACTATGGCAATAACAAAAATTTGACAATGACATTCATGCCGGCTTCAGAAGGCGGAATCATCGAAGTCACATTCCAGTCGTTTGAGACAGAAAACAACTATGATTTCCTTTATATCTACGACGGAACATCAACATCTGCCCCACAAATAGGTAATGGTTACAGCGGTGGTAGTAATCCTGGCACTGTGACAGCAACCAATTCAGAGGGTGCTTTGACATTCAGATTCACATCCGACAGCAGTGTTAACAAAGAAGGATGGGCTGCACATGTGAGATGCCTCGGACTTCCACTTG
This sequence comes from Bacteroidales bacterium, assembly GCA_017427985.1. Lineage (GTDB taxonomy): Bacteria > Bacteroidota > Bacteroidia > Bacteroidales > F082 > Limimorpha. The sequence continues at coordinate 29,916 of JAFRRS010000001.1, forward strand.
AAATTGAAGCAAGCGTTGAAAGTGACACAATCTGCACAGCCCAGACAAACATGCTGTTCGTTTCTGCTGCAGGCGGCTCAGGCAATTACACATACTCATGGTCACCGGCAGATTATCTCGATGACGCAACATCACAAACACCAGTGTTCACACCAGGAGAAATCGGTGATTACACTTACACAGTAACAGTCAGCGATGGCACAGAATCAATGTCAGAAACAGTGTCGTTCACAGTGACAGAATGCGACGGCGTTGCTGAGATTCCAGCTGAAAATGTTGAGGTTTATCCAAATCCTGCATCGTCAATGATTACTATTGAAGGCATCGGAAATTACAACAATCTTGAGGTCGTGATAGTGAATCTTCAGGGTCAGGTGGTGAAAACTGTAAATAACTCATTGGAAATCAACGTTCAAGATGTAAAATCTGGTGTCTATTTCATCAATATCAATTGTGATGGAAGCCAGATGATTAAGAAAATTGTTGTTGAGTAAAACTCGTAACTAAAAAAAACGTAATTTTGCACCATGCTAAAAAATAGGTTTTTCTTGTTGGTGATAATGTGTTTGCTGGGATGTGTGTCCTGCAAATACTCGAAATTGCTGAAGGGGACGGACAACGAGGCGAAGTACAAGGCCGCCTTGGATTATTATGAGAAAAAGAATTATGACCGTGCTTTGCAGCTTTTCGACGTGATGCAGGCGTATTACCGCACGAAACCGGAGGGTGAGACGATTTCTTACCTCACGGCGGAATGTTATTACAACAAGGAAGACTATATTTTGGCAAGCAGCTATTACAAGCGTTTCGTCAACAGGTATCCTTTCTCGAAAGATGCTGAAGACGCGTTGTTCAAAAGCGCACTGTGTTATTATTACATGTCGCCGAAAATGACTCTTGACCAGTCGGATTCGTACACCGCGATAAGCGAGTTCCAGAGTTTTGTGGATTTGTATCCGCAAAGCCCCAAAGTCGCAGACGCAAATGCGATGATTGACACTCTTCGCACCAAGATTGAGGAGAAACAATACGACATCTGCAACCTTTATTTCAAGATGGAGGAATATCAGGCGGCGATAACGAGTTATGAGGCATTCATGAGAGACTACCCGATGACGATTCATCGTGAAGAGATACTTAACAATATGGTTATCAATTATTACCGATATGCAGAGAACAGCGTCAAGTCGAAACAACGCGAACGCTATGAGCTGGCTTTGGAGAAATACAACACCTTGTGTTATGTTTATCCGGAAAGTCCGTATATCGAGAAATTAGTGCCAGTTGTCGATAAAGTCAAAGAAAAATTAGAGAAATACAAATCAAAGAAATAAAATGATAGACTTTAAAAAAGTTAAGACGGAAACAACCGCAATCACACGTCAGAAAGACCAGTTCTACGTAGGAACAGGTAATATTTACGAAACAGTTGCAATCCTCTCGAAGAGAGCTAACCAGATTGCTACAGAGGAGAAACAGGAACTCGGCAAGAAGATTGAGGAGTTCGCTTCAAGCAACGACACTCTTGAGGAGGTTTTCGAGAACAAGGAGCAGATTGAAGTGGCAAAATTCTACGAGAGACTGCCGAAACCTACTCTTATCGCTATCGACGAGTTCCTTAACGACAAGCTTTACTATCGCAACCCTAACAAGAAAAACGAAGGTGACTTCTAAAAAAATCCTGATAGGAATTACGGGTAGCATCGCCGCCTATAAGATTCCGCTTTTGGTAAGGCTTCTTAAGAAGCAAGGCGCTGAGGTTCAGGTCGTTATGACCGAATCGGCAAAAGATTTTGTGACACCACTCACGTTAGCGACGTTGAGTGGTTCGCCTGTTTTATCGAAAGGATTCGATGCGGAGACCGGCAAGTGGAACAGTCACGTGGAGCTCGGTCTGTGGGCTGACCTTTTTGTTATAGCTCCCGCTTCGGCTAACACTATTGCGAAAATGGCAGCGGGGATAGCCGACAATTATCTTCTCACGGTGTGCCTCTCGGCAAAATGCCCGATAATGTTCGCTCCTGCAATGGATTTGGACATGTACAAACATCCGGCGACGCAGGAAAACATTCGCACTCTCATCAGCCGCGGCTACCGTTTCATTGCGCCAGCGTCAGGTGAGCTTGCGTCAGGACTGTGCGGGGAGGGCAGGATGGAGGAACCTCAGGAGATTTTCAACTGTATCAAGGAGTTTTTTCAGAACAAACAGCGTTTTGCGGGCAAAAAAGTGCTTGTGACAGCAGGTCCCACTTACGAGGCTATCGACCCTGTAAGATTTATCGGCAATCATAGCTCGGGACTCATGGGCATCGAAATTGCACGTGCTTTCGCAGACCAAGGCGCAGACGTGACTCTCGTCCTCGGACCGTCGTCGATACGTCCTGAACGCAGCAATATCCAAGTGATACCAGTGACTTCGGCAAAAGAGATGTTCGACGCCACGACTGCCGCTTTCAAGAAAGCAGATATTGCGGTGCTGAGCGCGGCAGTAGCCGATTTCCGTCCGGAAGTGGTTGCGGATCAGAAGATTAAGAAAGACCCGAACAAGGACGAGATGATTCTAAAACTCGTCAAAACGGATGATATTCTGAAGATGCTTGGACAAAACAAGACCGAAAAACAGCTTCTTGTGGGCTTCGCTCTCGAGACCGAAAACGGCTTGGAAAACGCAAAGAAAAAACTGCATACGAAAAACCTCGACATGATCGTTCTTAATACGATGAACGAGGCGGGTGTCGGGTTTAAGACGAAGACGAACAAAATCAGCATCATCACTAAAGATGATAACGTGCGCGATTTCGAGCTTAAACCCAAGAGCGAAGTGGCTTGTGATGTGTTAGATGCTATATATCAATCACTTACAAAATAACAGTTATGAAAAGAATCATCATTCCAATATTGTTCGCGATATGCTTTCTGGCACAAAACATGCGTGCCCAGGAGTTGAATTTCACGGTGACGGTCAACACTAAACAGGTTTCGGGCACCGACCAGCGTATCTATGAGGCTCTTCAGGAAGGCATGATGAACTTCATGAACAACCGTATCTGGACAAATATCAAGTTTGAACAGCAGGAACGTATTGAAGGAACGATGGTTTTGGTGGTGAAAAGCAGGGAAGGCAATGTCATTACGGGCGAGCTTAGCGTTGGCGTCCGCCGTCCTGTTTACAAGTCCAATTACAACACCCCGATTCTTAACATTATTGATGACGATTTCAGTATCAATTACATAGAGTCGCAGCCACTCGATTTCAATGAGAATTCGTTCATGTCGAATCTTACTTCGATTCTCGCGTTTTACGGATATTTCACTCTTGGAATCTATTTCGACACTTTCGGGCTTGAAGGCGGTGAGAATTTCTTCAAAGCGGCTGAGATGGTGGTTACTGCGGCTCAAAGCGCAGTGGAACCAGGCTGGAAGGCATTCGACAGCTATAAAAACCGCTACTGGCTTCTGGAGAGTTTCCAAAACAAAGCCTATCGTCCGTTACGCAAGTATATGTATGAGTATCACCGACTTGGACTTGACGTGATGGGTAACGGAAAGGTTGACGATGGCCGTACCGCAATATCAAAATCGCTTGATTATGTGAAAGAGGTGTATTCCAGCAAGCCGAATCTGTACTTCCTCCAGATTTTGAATGACACGAAACGTGAGGAGTGGAAAGGCATTTATTCCGACGGACCTCAGCAGGAGAAGACCAAAGCCGTGAACATTCTGCGTGAAATCGATGCCCCTCATGCCGAAGAATATGAGGAGCTGCTTAACGCAAAACCAAGATTCTGATGCTTAAACATCTCGCCATAAGTAATTATGCATTAATCGATTCATTGTCAATGAGTTTTGATGATGGATTCAGCGTTATTACAGGCGAGACAGGAGCGGGAAAGTCAATACTTCTCGGCGCTTTGGGTTTTGTACTCGGCGACCGTTCCGATTCAAGCATCATGCTCGACGAGTCGAAAAAATGTGTGATTGAAGCGACGTTTTCAGTTGATAATGAGCGCGTTAAGTCATTTTTTGAAGAAAACGACCTTGATATCGACAGCGAACTGATTCTTAGAAGAGAATTGACACCAGCGAAGAAATCAAGGGCTTTCATAAATGACACTCCAGTCACCATCCAACAGCTGAAAGAACTTGGAAGTCAATTGGTTGATATCCACTCGCAACATGATTCACTGCTTTTGACAAATGATATTTTTCAACTGAATATTGTTGACGACGCGGCTGCTAACAATTCGCTGCTCGCTGAATATCAAAGACTTTACCATGATTTCGTTTCTTTGAGGAATGAAATGAAAACGCTTCGTGAGAGGGCGCAGAAAAACGTCGCTGAAAACGATTTCCTTTCGTTCCAACTCGACGAACTGGTGAAAGCCGACTTGCAAGATGGTGAATATGAAGAAGTTAGCCAAAGATTGGAGCTTTTAGAAAATGCCGAGGAAGTGAAGACGCTACTTGCCCAGTCTTTGAGCATTCTAAGTGAATCGGAGTATTCGATTTTGGACCAGTTGAATGATTTAAAATCGAATATTGATCGTTTAAAAAGATACATTCCGCAAGCCGAGCAATATCTTGAACGCATAGATTCAACAAAAATCGAGCTTAAAGACATTGCGCAAGACCTTGACAATCTGCAAGACAGCACCCAATTTGACGCGGCTTCGCTAAATGAAATCCAAGAGCGTTTCGACCTTATTCAGCGTCTGATGATGAAGCATCACGTTTCAGATTATGCGGATTTGCTGAAGATTCGAGAAGATTTGCAGCAAAAAGTCGGGGCTTTCGCAAATATCGACGAGGAAATCGCGAAGAAAGAGCGGGAACTCAAAAAATGCGAGAAAGAACTGGCAAAACTTGCTGATAACCTTTCGGAAAAGCGCAAAAAAGTTAAAGGTTCGTTTGAGAAAGCGGTAACAGAGATTATCCATCAGCTGAAAATGTCGCATGGCGTTTTTGAAATCGAGTTGTCAGAAAATGCTGAATTTTCTGCCACTGGCAAAGATAAAGTCCGTTTCCTGTTCTCAGCCAACAAAGGCATCGCTCCCGATGAGATAAGCCGTGTGGCGTCGGGAGGCGAGCTGTCGCGTTTGATGCTGGCAATCAAGGCGGTGGCTGCGGAAAGCAGCTATATCCCGACCTTGGTTTTCGATGAAATCGACACCGGCGTGTCGGGCGAGGTGGCGTCGAAACTTGGCGACATCATGCAGAAAATGGGGGAGAAGCTCCAGATTGTGTCAATCACGCACCTGCCGCAAGTGGCGTCAAAAGCCAAAAACCATTTCTTCGTCTACAAAGACGAGGACGCACAAAAAACACGTTCCTGCATCAAACAACTGTCTCATGAAGAACGCGTTACCGAAATCGCGAAGATGCTTTCCAACGATAAAATAACCCCGGAAGCAATAAAGGCAGCCGAGAGGCTGATGTGCTGCTGACGCAGAATGTGTCGCTGCGCGGAATGTGTTGCCTTCGGCAAAATGTGAAGGCTTCGCCAAAATGCGACCGAAGGGAGCCACATTCAGGCGAAGCCTGCTATTCAGCCTTTAGGCTGCACATTCCGCCTTAAGGCGGCAAATTATCTGAATATTTCCTTATACTTCAATTCCTTCACAGTTCCAAACTTCTCAAGTCCCTTCATGTCGATCTGTTTTTTGTTTCCCGACATCATGATGATGACCGGACGGTTGGCGACATTTCTCTTGTAGAAATCATAAACGTCTTTGTACTCGGTGTTCTTTATGATTTCTGTAGTTTCCTGTCTCGGGTCATATTTGTAGCCTTGCTCAACCCATGAGCTCACGGTGCTTGGTATGTTTCTGAAGCTGACGTAGTTAGATGCACGCGACATAATCAAAGCGTCTTTTGATGCGTTGAATTTCTCCATGCGTTCAGGCATGTCGGTGATGAGTCCGCGCATGACTTCGATGCCTTCGTTGGTCTTGTCCGACTGAGTGCCGAGGAATGTCATGAGATTGCCAGGCTTCCTGTTGAGATAATCGTATGTGAAATATCCATAAGCGGTGTAACCCAATGAACGGAATTCTCTAATCTCTTGGAAAACAATTGAATACATGTCGGTTCCGAAGTATTTGTTAAACACTTGTGACACGGCCTTGTCTTTATTATCCAACACCTCGCTCGGAACATACATGAAAATGTTACTCTGGCGGAACTTCTTGTTGTGAGCCATGAAAATCTGGTTGTTGTTGAATTTATTCTCTGTTTTGATCTTCTTTTCGGCTTTTATGACATCGCTGCTGACAATACTGTGTTTATCCAAAGCTATTATAACTTCTTTGATGTCGTTGTTTCCGACAAACAAAACCTCTCCGCTGTAGTTATGGGCTGTGGCAACCTCGTTGAGGAGTTCCTGACCGCTGCGTTTGTTCCATTGTTTGACAGGAGTTTCGGCAAGATATGAAGATTTCTCACCATACAAGGCATATTCTTGCACGGCGTAGCCCCATTCTGAAGCGTCCTCTTCTCTGGTGCTTTCATCCATCATGTCCGCTTCGACAATGAGTTTTTTCTTCGACTCGTCATTAGCAGGATTTTTGAGTTTGTCCTCTAAAAGAGACAAGATGACATCCAAATCCTTTTCGAAACCTTCAATTCTGATGGTGTTGGTGCTTTCGTTTGCATACATGCTGATGGAAGCTCCAAGTTTCTGCAATTCAAGGCTGAACTGCTCGAAGCTCATGCTTTGTGTGCCTTGCATCGACCAATAAGAGAATGCGCGGTCAAGGTCTGGATTGTCGAGTTTGCCGTAGTTGTAATTGATTGTCAATGTGAAGATGTCGTTATATGGGTTTTTAGTTGAATAGAGAGAGAAACGATCGTTGACGTGTTCAATCAGGACATCGTTTTGGAAATCAATAACTTGCGGAGTGACAGTCGGCACTTCTTCAGCTTCAATCATCTTTGCGAAGTCAGATTTCGCGTCGGTGTTCTTTGCCTCGATAGCTTTCCAGTTAGGCTTGTCGACTTTGTCTTTTGGAGCTGAGCCCATCTTTGAGCGGATGTCGAGATAATTGTCGCCGAAGTAGAGCTTCGCCATCTTCACGACCTCATCCTTTGTGATTTCCTTAATGCGCTCTGTCTCTGCGAGATAGTCTTTGTATGTCATACCGCGCATCTCAAGTTCGAGGAAGAGTTCTGAAAGGCTTCCAAGGTTTTCCATGTTTTTCATACGTTCTTTCAGCATATTTGTGCGGATAGCTTCAAAGAGGTCGTCGCTGAACTCGCCGTTTTTCAGTTTGTTGAGGCTTGCGAAGATATAGCTTTCCGCCTTCTCATGCGACTGTCCGATGAGTTTCGGGACGTAGAGAATAATGTTTGCGCCGTGGTCCTCAAGTGATAATGGCATGAGCATAGCCAACATGATGTTGCCTTCAAGCATATCCTTGTCCATGATACCTGTCTCGCCGTTGCTGAAAATCTGGCATGCGATGCTGAGCGGCAGATAGTCATTGTTAGACACGCTTACGCCTTTCCATGCCAGCACACCCATTTTTATAGGTGTCATCCTGACATTTCTGATTTCTTGGCCTTTGAAAGTGGGTAGTTTGTATTCAGGCTGTTTCGGAAGCTCGCCACTGCGCCAAACGCTGAATTTCTCCGCTACCATAGGCTCTATTTCCTCGATGTTGAAATCTCCTACGAGAATGAGAGTCATGTTGTTGGCAACATAATAAGTGTTGAAGAACTCGCGCATCTTGCTTGTCTGCGGGTTTTTCAGATGTTCTGTCAAACCGATGACCGGACGGCCGTAAGGATGCTCGCCGAAGATTTCTTTAAAGAAATACTCCTGGAATGCGTTGATTGGACCGTCGCCGTACATGTTCTTTTCCTCGTAAACAGTCTCAAGCTCGCTCTGGAAGAGACGGAACACAGGATAGCGGAAACGCTCCACGTAAACGTCCATCCACTTGCTGATCTGGTTGGAAGGGAATGCGTTGAAATACATCGTCTGGTCGTAGGCGGTGCCAGCGTTGAGACCTGTGCCGCCCATCTTTTTCAGGATGACGTCAACCTCGTTCGGAATGGCGTAGTCTGTAGATGCAAGTGACAACTCGTTGATTTTCTTCTGGATGGCAGCGCGTGCAGCTACGTCGCTCGTCTCATGCAGCTTGTCGTACATGATGTCGATGCTGTCGAGATACACCTTCTCGGCTTCCCAGTTGATGGTACCGATTTTGTCGGTGCCCTTGAACATGATATGCTCGAAATAGTGAGCCATGCCCGTGGCATCGGCAGGGTCGTTCTTGCTGCCGGCATGCACGTAAACGGCGCCGTACACCTGCGGGGTGTTGTGGTCTTCGCACATCACCACCTTCAATCCGTTGTCAAGCTTCGTGGTCTTGACCTTCAGCTGAGCGTTCATCACGTTGACGCTCAGGATGATAACTAATAGTAGGAATAATTTTTTCATTTTATTTTTTGTTGAAAATATTTTTGCAAAAAAACAACATTTTTTTTAATGTGGTAAAAATTTTCGCAATATTTTTACAATGTGGTCGCTTCGCTCCAATTATGCTGCTTCGCAGAATGTGTGGGCTTCGCCCATTGCGCAAAGCGCACACATTCGCCGAAGGCGCACATTTCTCACATTTTCGAACGCAGTGAGAACATATTCATAACTTCATCAATAGTTATTCCATAAAGTTCCATTTTCTTTAGAAACTCAGGGACTTCGTTCTCCAAAAACTCTTTCTTCTGTTCCGAAAGAATCTTTTCTTTCGCGTCGTCGCAAACGTAGAATCCTATTCCGCGCTTGGTGGCGATAATCTCTTTCATCTGCAGCCTCTCGAAGGCACGCATCACCGTGTTGGGGTTCACTCCCAGCTCGATGCCGAGCTCGCGTACCGACATCACTCGGTCGCCGCTGCGGAACTCACCGCTCAGAATGCGCTCGCACACATGGTCGTAAATCTGCAGATATATCGGTTTATGTCCATTGAAATCCATAATTAACCAGTATAAAATAATTAGTATTTTTGAGTTTTAATCTTGCGGTAAGTGCCCCAAAGCAGCAATGCCGAAATGATGATTTCAGTATACAATGCGACGTTCATCCAAATGAATATCATGCGTTCGATGAATTCAGTGACATTGTCTTCGTTTATCTGTTCGAAATAGTTGATAAGAGCTTCATTGTTAGCCACATAGTTGATAAAGATTATCATGATAATGATTGATAAGAGAATCAAAACTCCAATCATCTTGCCGGTTTTGCGTTTCTTGAAAATCATGTTTCCGAACATAAATATTGAAGACAGTGTAAGGATGCCGAGAAGGCTTAAAATCGTCATGAATGTTGGAGACAGGTTTTCAACAAATATTGGCCAAGTGTCATCTAATAATCCGGCGACATCATGGTCTACAATACTTTTATCGATTTGTGCGAATTTGTCAAAATACATTGATGCCGCGAAACCTTCGTATGGACCGTTGAAGAGGGCGAGGATGCTGTCGATGGCGAGTGCACCTGCTATATATATAATAGGTGTGACGATGACGCAGTAAATCACCATGCTGAGGAACTTCTCGAGTGTAGAGGCTGGCAACATGGCATAGCCGATGCCTTTACGCGAATCGTTGCAATATTTGTAAAGTCTTGCCGGCGCAATGATTACCGCGATCTTCAGTAGTGCGTCGATGACATTGATTCTCGACATCGCATCATAAATATTTGTTGTCTCATTGGTCGGCATGAGGACTGTGAACAGGTAGATGACTACCGGGATAGCCCACAGAATAGCCAATGTCAGGATGGAATTAGGAATGAAATTCAGCCCGTCGTGTTTCAGGATTTTGCCGAAACGGTTGATATTGAATGTGTTGTTCATTTCATTAAGTTTTTGATGGTTTCCTTATTCTTCATTACCGCATTGAACAGCGCCTCAATGTTGACGTTGCTCTCCAAATGTTCTGTGTTTGGCATCACGTTGATGTAGCCGCCAGGCAGCATCTCGGTGTAGTAGGCGTTCTGCAGTCTCTCAGGACCGTACTCGAAATAGATTTTATCAATAATTTCAGCGAAACTGGCGTTCAAAAGCACGTCGTCCTTGTCCAAAATCACGATCGGGTCGATGAGGTTCTCCACGTCTTTCACCTGATGCGTCGAGATGATGACGGTGGTCTCGTCGCTGCAATAACGCGAAATCACTTGGCGGAACAGGGCTTTCGAAGGGATGTCGAGACCGTTTGTCGGCTCGTCGAGGAAGAGATAGTCGGTCTGCAACGACATTGCGCATGCCAGCAGCGCTTTCTTCTTCTGTCCGTGCGAAAGCTCGTTGAATTTCTTGCTCAAATCGACTTCAAGTTCGCCCATGAGCTTATTGAAGAGTGCAAAATCGTAACGAGGGTAGAACACCCCGGTTTTCTGGATGAACTTCTCAGGTGTGGTGTCCTCGGTAATCACTTCCTCAGGGAGGAAATACACGTTTTGCAGGAATTCCGGCTGACGTTCTGAAGGTGTGAGACCGTCGACCGTCACGCTGCCGTGCTGTGGCTTCTGCAGACCGCATATTAATTTCAATAAGGTGGTCTTACCGACGCCGTTCTCGCCCAAAAGTCCGTAGATGTTTCCTTTTTGGAACTCCAGGCTGATGTTTTTGAAGACTTGCGTGTTCTTGTAAGCAAAGTCTAAATTATTGATTTTAATCATGTTATAAAAATTTTATTGTCATTTGTTATCTGTATTAGTCATCTAATACACTGCAAAAATACAACAAATTTTTTACATGTCAAGAAAAAAAAATTAATTTTGCAAAAATTTTTTTATGAAAAGACTATACCTATTAATATTTCTGTTCATTTCGGCTGTTTCGCTGAATGCTCAGGCGCCTCGCGGATATTACGACGGCATTACCGACCAGACGGGTGACGACCTGAAAGTGGCGCTGCATGACATTGTCAAAGGCCATACAGTGAAATCGTACGATTATATGTGGACTGCATACGGAACCACCGACTTGGATGCGAACAGCAAGATTTGGGATATTTATTCAAATTACAGGTATACTTTAGGAACCAACCAATGCGGAACTTATACAAAAGAAGGCGACTGTTATAACCGTGAGCATCTTTGGGCGCAGTCGTGGACAAACAATGATAATACTGAGAAAACCGACCTCCATCATGTGTTTCCGACCGATGGATATGTGAATAACCGACGTGGCAATTACCCTTTTGGTGAGGTGTCAAGCCCGACTTATACTTCAGGCAACGGAAGCAAACTCGGACCGAATACCGTCAGTGGATACGATGGAACTGTTTTCGAGCCTGTCGATGAATATAAGGGAGACATAGCACGCGCTTTAATGTATGTCAGCGTGCGCTATTACAACGAAGACAGCGGGTGGAGCACCACTTCCGGTATGACAAACAAATCGGTGATAAACGACTGGGCGATGGCGATGCTTCTCGACTGGAATGACAATGACCCTGTGTCGGCGAAAGAAATCGCCAGAAACGAAGCCGTTTACGGCATCCAGAAAAACAGAAACCCATTCATTGACCATCCTGAATACGCCCGACGTATCTGGGACCCTTACTGGACAGGCTCAAATCAGGTCTTCGTTTCAGCATATCCCAAGACTGGCGGCGAAATCGGCTTACCGACAAAAAAATACAAAACCGTTTCCATCGACTTCTCAAAACAAGGGTATTCTGACGGACAAGCTATTTCAAGTACAGCAATCAATGATACCGTGTCAGTGGTGTTTTCCAAGGGCTCAAATGATTCCAACGCACCGAAATATTACACAACCGGAACGGCTATCAGATGCTATGGCGGCAATTATTTTACTGTCAGCACTATAGAAGGCTGCTCAATTACTAAAATCACATTGACATACGGCACAGGCGATGGCAGCAATGCAATTACCACCAATGTCGTTACTTTTGACGGCACTAATACATGGAATGGCGACGCTTCGTCGGTGAAATTCACTATTGGCGGCACTTCGGGTAATCGCAGGATCAAGGGCATTGAGGTGAAATATTCGTATTATGGCATCGTCACTCCGCATTTTACTGACGCTGATATTGATTTTTCAGCTCAAGGATATACAAATGAACAAGTTGTTTCAAGTGCAACAATTGATGCTAATGTTACAGTCTCATTCGATAAAGGCACTAATAACAACGCGCCGAAATATTACACTTCCGGTTCGGCTATCAGATGCTATGGCGGTAACACTTTTAAGCTCGATGCGGGCTCCAATGTCATCACTTCCGTAAAATTAACCTATGGCGGTAGCGATGGCAGCAATGCAATTACAACAGATGTCGGTACTTTTGCAACAGACACATGGTCGGGTCATACCTCGTCGGTGACATTCACCATCGGCGGCACATCAGGCAATCGCAGAATAAAAAAGATAGCCGTGGAATACTCTGACCAACAAATAAACTTTATCAATGGCTCCACGCTGACATTGTCGGCAATACCAAGCGATGGCTATTCATTCGTCAACTGGACGAAAGACGGGGTGCAGGTGTCCGCTGATGCAAACTTTAGCGTCGCTGTGACCGACGACGCCAACTATGTGGCGAATTTCATGAGCAATACAGTTTCAGCAAATACCACTGTCGCTGCATTGACCTTGAATGGAACAGTCACCGTCAGCTCTGGAAAAATTCTGACTGTCACAGGCGCAATCACACAGCCTGAAGGCTCGACGATTGTGCTCAATAACAATGCTCAGCTTATAAACAGCACATCGGGCATCACGGGCAAGGTGAAAAAGAATATCACGAAATGGGCGGCATCGCCGGTGGCAGGCTGGCACGCCATCTCAACGCCAGTTAATAATGTTGCATTTGCGAATGTTACAAACCTCACAAGTTCAACATACAATGTTTATCGGCTCAACGAAACCAATCTGATGTGGGAAAACAGTCAGGATGTCGCTGGCGGACACTCATTCTCGTCATTGACTAACGGACGTGGCTATCTTTATCGCAAAGGTGACAATACAGCAATAGAGTTCAATGGCATTTTGAATTACACCGATGTGGATTACACGCTGACATACACGTCTTCTGAGACAAAAGGATTCCATCTCATCGGCAATCCTTATCCGCACAATGTATATAAAGGTGCAGGCGCTGCCATTCCGAACACATATCTTGAAGATGGCTTCTATACTCTGACATCCGCTGGCGGCTGGGTCGCGGGAACCGACAACTTGACGGCAATAGCGCCATGCCAGGCAATACTGGTGCAGGCAAAAAACACCGTCTCGGACAATATTTTGTCGATAACAAAGACAACAGCCCAAAGCGCGTCGAAGGAAAACGACCCTTATATGATGTTTGCGGTGGCTGACAACAATTATGAAGACGTGGCTTACGCTGTGTTTAAAGACGGTCATGGATTGAACAAGGTTGAGCATAGAAACGAGGCTATCCAGAAGCTTTATATCAATCGTGACGGTGAGGATTTTGCCATCGCCGATATTGAGGCGGATGCAGGAGTGTTTAACCTTAACTTCCATGCCACCGCAACCGCCAGATACACGATGAAAATCAAGACGACTGGCGATTTCGGCTATCTGCATCTTGTCGACAACTTCACTGGAGAGGACATCGACTTGTTGATTGATGACGAATATTCGTTCATCAGCTCTTCCACAGACAAAGACAACCGTTTCATTGTCAAGTTCAAATACCAGTCGTCCACCAACTCTGATGACGACGCTTTTGCCTATCAGAACGGCGATGAAATTGTGATCGACGGGGAAGGGGAGTTGCAAATTTTTGATGTGATGGGTCGCATTATCGTTAAACGTCATGTGTCCGGTGTGGAGACACAAAATATTGTGTTTTTGCAAAAAGGCCTTTACATCTTGAAATTGGATGGAAAAACCCAGAAAATTGTTGTCAAATAATTGGAGGTTATGAAAATGATGAAAAAGATATATTTTTTATTGGTTTTGGTAATCGCGATGAGCTTCAATGTTTTTTCACAAAACAAGGATGGCTTTTTCAATGATTATAATGATGACCCATACAACAGAATGAGTTCCCCGACAGAACTCGGCTTAAGTCTCCCATCCGGTTCGCTTGGATCAACTTACAGCGAGACAGTCCCAATTGGAGACGGAATTTTTATTCTGACCCTGATTGGAATGGGATACGCCATTCGGAAAAGGAAAGAATAAAAAAATGTAGAGACGTACGGTCGTACGTCTCTACATTTCACCACAATTTTTATATTTATTTCTTAATGCTAAGAATCACTCCCAACGCCACGCCGAGTGCCGCTGCAAACAGCACCTGCAATGTGCCAGGCAGCAGGAATGTGATGGTGTGGGCAGGGTACCAGAACAGTGGAATCGTCTTCTTGAAAACGAAGCCGTATTGTATGTTCCAGTTGATTTTCTCAGCCATGGTCTTCTGAATCTCAAGAGGTTTGCTGAAGAAACCTTTCAGCGTGCCGCCTGTCTCAGCGATATGGATGTCCGTAATCTTGTGGAACGTCATGAAAACAGGCGCGAACAAGGTGTTCATCAGCACGCTGACGCACAATGCCACGAAGAACTTGCCCCAGCTGAGGTTTCCAATGAACCAGAAAGCCGCTTTTCCGTTGAGGTGGAAGCCCTTATCCAGCAACACCACGGTTCCGGTCTTGAAAATCGTCATCGCGGAGGCGATAACGACACCCAAAACGCCCCAGATGAGCAGCTTCGGCAACAAACCGAAGCCTTTTTTGTAATAAACTCCCTCTTTGATTCTTAAAGAAAGCATCTCTCCGAAGGTTCCAAGAATCGCAAACTTGAAGAAGCTCATCAGCAAGCCGTGTTTTGTGGTGGCTTTCAGAAACCAATCCCATGCCCCGGGGATGAAAGCGAAGCCGAGGATTACGACGGCAATCACTATGATTGTTGTAAAATCTGATTTTTTCATGTTTATTTTATAATAATTCTTTTAGATGATTTTCCTAATTTGACAATATACAAGCCTGGCGAGAGGTCGACATTGAACTCAATGAGATTGTTGCCAGGCTCAATTTTGTTGTAATCTATCCAGACAAGTCTTCCCAGACAGTCATAGATCCTGACGGGCGCAGTCTCATTTGTGCTTGAGTAAAATGAAATTACAAAAGCTCCAGACGAAGGGTTGGGATAGCAGTAGTTCAGCAGGAAATTTTCTTCGACAGAAAGAATTCCTTCGAGTTCGTCTTCATATCTCAAATATCTGTTTTTCAAAAATCTGTCCACGGTGTCCATGTCTTTTTCCCATTTCGCCACGCTTTTCGGGAAACCGAATCTTTGAGACTGCTTCGGGATGTCGTTTTTTGTAATCCTACGATACTCGTCAAGATAGTTTTTCATAAAATCATATTTAAAAAATGATGATTTCAGCTCAAAATACCTGTTGTAAAATGCTCTTTTAAAAGAGTCGTTTTGCAGGAAATGGTTCAGGACATAGCTGTTGTCGCCGCTGTTTGTGGCGTTTTCCAAAGCCGCGTAAGGCAGTCTTATGAAACATCCGTCGCCGTCGAAGAAAAGGAAACGGAACTGTTCTCCCGTTGCAGGCTGCCAAATCCTGACATTGTTAAACGGCCAGTCGATGTTGGCTGAGAAGGTCTCAAAAACCATGTAATCGATGAAACTTGAGACGTCGATTCTGGAAAAGGCGACAGCTGAGTCTTCGGGAAGACTCAAATCAGAATGCTGAATCCAGTCAAAAAACGTCATCCAGTCGGTATCGTCGCCGTATTCATGCACGCAAAAATATTTTATGACGTTAACTTGTTCCAAATCAACATCATAGTGGTCTTCCAAATATCTCTCGTCAGGTGATTCCTCGAGGGTGTAGATGCCCCAATATTCGCCGTTTATGAAAACCGAGACTTCGCGCACTGCCATCGCGTCGACGTTGAGGTTGGTTGCGACACGATGTGCGAGGAACTCTTGCGCGCCTGTCTCAAGCCAAACGCTGCAGCGGAACGGATGCAGGCACAAATGCTTGAAATCGCATAAGCTTGGATTATCGAAAAACGGATATTTGAATCTCTTTTTGCCATATTCTTCACGTGCGTACAGCTTCATGCCTTTTTGCTGAAACCATCTGGAGGCGTTGCCGTGTGTCCGGAGCCCGCACTGCTGGTTGATTCCGAAGTTGCTTTGTTCGTAAAACTCAAAATTTATCCTGCGTTCCCATTCATCACCTCTCTGGTAATAATTTCCGGTGTGTCGTGGGTCGACGGTGTCGTAATGGACTCCTGGCACGAAGATTCCGGTGTTGTAGTCGAACAGTGACAATGAGTCTGTGACGATTGACACCACTGGCATTTTTTGGATGTCGCAACCGAGGGAGCGTATGAAATAGCTGTTTGTCTTCACATCGCCAACGCAGCTGTCGTTGTCATCGAAGAGCGCCGCACGTATGACAATGGAGTGCATCACGTCGTCGGTCTGGTAAAACGCTGAAGGGATGC
Organism: Bacteroidales bacterium; assembly: GCA_017427985.1. Lineage (GTDB taxonomy): Bacteria > Bacteroidota > Bacteroidia > Bacteroidales > F082 > Limimorpha. The sequence continues at coordinate 46,378 of JAFRRS010000001.1, forward strand.
AGTCCACAATGGTGTGGATTTTCGATTTTGAATACAGGTTCTCATCCAGAAACAGAGGCTGCTCATACAGCGTCGAGTTTGCCGTGGGAGAGTCTCCGTTGGTAGTGTAACGGATATGATATGCCCTGTCGCACCTCAGCTCCAGGTTGAAACTGTTTTCATAGAAACCGCCAGGATGTGAAAACACCACCGATGCCGTTTGCGACATAAGTAGAAACGGCATCAGTAGTGTCAAATATGCGATGAAGAATATCTTCTTCATTTTAAATCAAGACTATTTCTCGATTCTGATACGTGCGTCGACTGCCACCACGTTCTTCGGGTTGCCGAGGAGCGGGTTGAGGTCCATCTCAGCGATTTCAGGGGCTGCCATCACCAAGGCTGCCACTCTTGCAATCTGCTCAGCGTAAATGTCGACGTTGACAGGCTGCTGACCGCGCACGCCCTGTAAAATCTTGTAACCGCGGAGTTTTGTGAGTGCTTCTTTTGCCTCAGGCGCGCTGATTGGCACGAGGGCACTCTGAACGTCTTTCAACACCTCGATGAAGATGCCGCCCAAGCCGAAGAACACCTGATGCCCGAACTTCGGGTCGCGGATGGCACCGATGTAAACCTCAGTGCCGTCAAGCATCGGGTACATCTCAACAGCGTAAGTGTCTTTAATCGCCATCAAACGGTCGAACTCCTTGCCGACGGTCTCGATGTCGCGCACGTTCAAGGTCACTCCGCCCACATCTGACTTGTGGACTGGTCCCACGACTTTCATAACGAGCGGATAGCCGACCTGGTTGGCGAAGTCGAGGGCCTGCTGCTTCTTGTCGACGACGCGGATTTGTTTCTGCGCGATGCCGGCAGCGTCGAGCAGTTCGTAAATCTTATCCGGTCCGATGTAGCCGTTTTCGCAGCTGTCGATGCATTTGCGGATGCGGGCTGTGTCGATTTTTGGCATCTCCACGTTCTCGGGCTGTGGCTTAGGAGTGTTGTAAACCTTGCAAATGGCATTGCCTAAAACACATTCCTCTGGGAAGTTGATGCGGCCTTTTGCTATGAAGTCGTTGATTTCGTCCTTCACGTTGATGATTGAAGGCAGCACAGGGAAGATAGGCTTCTTGCAGGTCTTCATCTTTTCATCTAGAAGGTCGTAAACCTCTTTGTTGCTGAACAATCCAGGTGAGCCGAAGATGACCACAGAAAAGTCGATGTCGGTGTATTCGTTTTCAACTGTGTCAATGATATAACCGAGCTGTTCGGCTGTTCCTGTTGCCAGGAAGTCGATAGGGTTGCCAACTGACGAGCCTCCGAAGAGCTTCGCGAGCAGGGCAGGGCTTGCCGGGTGGTCTTTCAATGGTGGCACTTCCAGACCGCCGTTACTTAAAACGTCGGTGAGCATGACGGCAGGACCGCCGGCGTGTGTGATGACGGCGCAGCGTTTGCCTTTGATTTCAGGGTGCATGAACACGCCGCACACCGTTGTCAACTCCTGACGGTTGTGGCAGCGCACGATACCGGCTTTGCGGAACAATGCGTCAACCACGGCGTCGTTGGTTGCCAAGGCGCCAGTGTGTGATGAAGCTGCACGTGAACCTGCAGCTGAACCGCCTGACTTGATAGCTGCAATATGGCATCCTTTGTTGATAAGGCTGCGCGAGTGTTTCAGCAGTCTCTGCGGGTCGCCGATCTTTTCCATGTAAAGCATGATGACATGGCTCGACTTCACTGGGTCGAAGGTCTCGTCAAGGTGTTCGAGAACGTCTTCGATACCGAGCTGGGCGCTGTTTCCGACAGCCCACACGCTGTTGAACTTCAATCCGTTGCTGATGCCGTATTCCTTGATGAACACCGCTGTTGCACCAGAACCGGTGATGAAGTCGACGCCATGAGGGTCGAGGGTCGGGATAGGGGTGTCGAAGCATCCTGCGTAGTTCACGTTGAGGAAGCCTGTGCAGTTAGGGCCTATCAAGCTGCCGCCGACGCTGTTGATGGTGTCGACGATATGTTTCTCAATCTCAGCGCCTTCGTGGCTCTCCTCCGAGAATCCCGCGCTGATGATTATGAAGCCTTTGCAGCCTTTTTCTTTTGCCAACACGTCCACTGTCTGGGCGCAGAATTTCGCTGCGATGCAGAGGATGGCGCATTCCACATTAGGAAGCTCGTTGACGTTGGCGTAGCATTTCACGCCCTGCACCTCGGTCTCTTTCGGGTTTACCGCGTAGACAGGACCTCTGAACGGGCTCTCCAACAGGTTTTTCAATGCTTTTCCACCAGGTTTGTGAATGTCACTTGACGCACCGCACACTACGATGCTTTTCGGATTTAATAACTCTTTTGCAATCATATATCTGTATTTTTAATCTGTCTACAAATTTTTGCAAAGATACAGATATTTGGTGGAATTTAAAATTAATTTTTACAAAATTATTCGTCGCAATTGGCCTGACAGCCTTCATTTATAATTTCCAATGTGGCTCCAAGAGGACACTCGAAATGTCCATCAATCTCAACCGTTGGCGCATTGAGAATACAATGCTTCCCAACTGGTATGGAATATACCCCCTCTTGCGGGATGACTATTTTCCCACTGGCAAGATTATAAGATAAAGGAGAACTTGAGTTACCGTAAGAATTAAGTTCAATATACTCCTCGCAAGTACTGTTGGTGCAATGGTAGAAATTCACCAAAGGGTCGCCGATGATGGTCATGCCATAGTTCCAGCATAACAGAGAGTCGACATTGTTTACATTTGTGTTTTTATTTCTCCACCAATCAACTAAAGATTGTCCCATTGTTTTTCCACTTCCTAATGAAATATAAAACCTCGAAAAAGGATACATGCTACCAACTTTTGTGCTTCCGACAACAGATAGCCCTTCTGAATTCGGGGAGTAAATATAATCGCCTGCTAAATAAGCGTATATACTGGGGGCAGTCCAACGACATGCACTACAACAGAATAAGTTAAAGCCTATAGCTTGAATGCCATTTGCATATATTACATTTCCCCTAATCCATTCATTTGCAATTCCAAAATCTGTATGACTATAACTATATGAATGACTTGCTAATTGAATAAACTCATACGTTTGGTTGCTTAAACGTTGTAGATAATCTGTTTTGGAAAAACATAGACTGTCAATCTCATTATAAGGATGATAATTATTGGAGCCATACAGGTAATGTATGGAGTGATTGAAAATATTAGCTATATCTGGGTGGTTTACTGGTACCCAGTCTTCATTGGTATAGGATAAAGCATATTTTTTATTTATATGTCGATGTCCTATCCAATATTTATGGTTTTTATTGAGATATAAACGCATTCCTTCGATTTCTCCTATTAGAGGACTCATGTTTGCTGTTGATATCCTGCCAAGAAAGATCTCTGGCTTCATGTCTCCAGAATAGCGATCAAAGTTTCGGTTGTTGTTGCTGTCAGTCCAAATTCCATTTAAATCCATATAATACAAATCACATGGCCATACTATAAAATCGTGGCTGTGAGGGTCTGCATAGTCCCTGTCTGTTTCATAAAATGCTGGCACAATATCGCCTATGAAGACACAACCGTCCAAATTTGTTTGATGGCTTAATATCAGGGTTTTTTATGTCTTGACAAGTCTCAGAAGCGACTTGTTCCATTATTACATTACAGCCATAGACATAATGAATGTCGTACGCATAACGATTGATATCAAAAGTTAATTCTGAATATAAGGTGGAATCAACTAGTATCAATACTTTATTAAGCATATTAGCTTGATTTATTCCGGGAATATTCATTATCTGAGAATGTGAATATAGTCCATTGGGCATCATGAAATACTTTTCGTCATCAATGGGCTTTGCAACATCATTTTCATTAAATAAATCAGATAAATTAAATGTACTTTCGCCATTTGTTTGGGCGATAGCATTGAAACAAATGCCTTGCAATAATAAAGCAATATATATAAACTTTTTCATCTTATAATCTCCTTGATAGTTGTTTGATTGTCATCTTGATATACAATGTGTATTAAACATAATCCCTTGCAATTTGACAAATCTACTATTTCGTTTTGAGAACAACAAAGCTTGTTGTGTATTGTTTGGCCCATATTGTCATAAACAGTGATTTGTTTTATTGGCTGCTCCGAAACGATTTCAATAATTCCATTTGATGGATTCGGAAATATCTGAATCTCTGTAGAATAAGATTCATCAACTCCATCAAATTCCACTGATGAAATGTCGATGACTTGATGAAGTCCCCAATTGCTATCATACCAAGTAGAAATTGGCCCTGTAGCAAAAAACTCGTCGCCAACATAAATGGTTTTGTTATCAATTGTTATGTGATTTGGAGCAGTGTGCGCGTAAATATATGGCTTTAAATAATAAATATCATTATCTTGGGTTGTGACAGCTAATGTGTTACCGAAATATAAAGGGTTGCCCACAATAGCCAATGTGCAACGAATTGTTTCTATATGTTCGTTGAAATCAACATTTGTGATTGAGATTCTATAATAAGGATCAATCCAGTTATCAATAAAGATGCTGGGAATAAATGTTGCTGATATTTGTTGATCAGTGACATGAATAGTGTCATTATTAACAATATAGAAATCTTCGTCCGAATAAAAACCTCCATTAGGTTTCATAATATAATAACCATCGTAATATCCATTATTTCCATTGATTAGAGCCAAATATGCACCAGGAATTGGTATACCTAAATTGGTATATGGCATTCCCCATCCATTTACCAATCCAATGAGAGTCTTCTCCTCTTTTGACTGTAGTTTAACAATTTCCATTGTTTTAAAATTTGCCCCAAATAGGTCATAATGTGTAGATTCGAAACCGCTTGCTACTACAGAATCACCTTCCAAGAATAGAGAATCATTTATATAATTGTCTTGGAATTCTCTCTTGTTTGTTAAATAATAGAAATCTTCCCCATTGTATAATGACAAATAAGATGCCTCATTACATGGCCATGTAAGACACAGGTCGTTTTCAGACGTAAGAGCACCGTCAATACTCACATCAGCAACATCATAAGGAAGCGCATCAACTAAATTAAAAACATTAAATGAATTACCATTAGAATTGGTCCAAACCTCATTGTTGCCAATGAATAAATACCGTTTGTTTGTTATGAGAGCCCTTCCGCTAATTATACATGGATTGTCGATTTGTAGTTCCCCATTGCAGCATATATAGTATCCAACGGTACCATAACAATTGCAGAAATATGCAGCTGATATAGTATCTGGTCCAGGGAAGGATATATTTCTATATGAAAAAAAACCAAATATTTGCTGATGATTCGAATTAAGATTTTTACTTATATCAATGGTTTGAAACGCATCTCCATTCCCATCTTCCATTTCCAAAACATTGCCGATAACTGAAATCTCATTCCCAATTGCAATAGTGTCGTAATGAATAACCAGATCCTCCAGATAAGGATTCGGCCAGTAGTTGTCAACCATCACGTAATAGGTTCCATTTTCAGAAACAATCGCAAAACGGTCGTTACAAACATTCTGCTCAAAATATGGCGCGGCAATGCGATTCACGACCCCGGTGATGGTATCTTGGGCGAAGCCATTAAAGGCTGCTACCAACAATATTATTAATAAGGTAAACGTCTTTTTCATGGCTCAGTTATTTTGAGGTGATGACCATTCGTTTGGTGTCAATAAGTTTTCCGTCAACCAGTAGGCTATACAAATACATTCCTGGTTTGAATACGTTTTCTTTTATGGTGATGGTGTTTTTGCCTTGGTGGTAAACCGGATACTCCTTTAGCTGTAACCCGTTCAAATCATAAACTGCAATAACAGCTTTTGAAACGTTAGAGTCGATATAACAATCTATAGTTGTGGATGAGTTCGTTGGATTTGGTGTGTTTTGATATAATTCATTTCCGTTTTGCTGGTGCTCGTCAATAGTATTAGTTCCACGGGATTCCAACTTCATATTGGTAATCTGCTTTTGTAGTGATTCAATTGTACGCTGTTGCTCTTTGAAACCTTCAATCAGAACTGGTATAAGAGCTTGGTAGTTGATACATATAGCGCCTTGTGGATCGTGACGGATGGCTTCTGGAAGAACCGCTTCAATCTCATTAGGGTTTAGTCCCAACATACGTTCAATCTCAATATCTTTCAATAATCCTTCAATTGCTTCTGGATTAACTTCGGGATTGTCTTCGTAGTCTGGAACGAATCCCACAAACTCCGGATTGTCAAAATAATATCCGCCAATACTTAAAAGCAGGTCAGTAGCGTTTATAATTGGCTGGCTGCTACGAGATGGTTCTCCTCCGCCTCCTGGTGGGAAAGTGTAGTATGAGCATCCGTAAACTGTACCATTGCCAAGAACATAGAAAGGTTCGTCTGGATGCAAATTGGTATCGGCATACTTGATGGTCCATGCTTTGATACGACTTGCATATGATAACACCCGAGTTATACTAATGTAGTCTCTGGTCAAAATTGGTTCAAAACTTGTTTTTCCAGAAGTGTCAATCTGAATCCCATTTGTAGTGGTCGTGGATTTGAAGCTTATTTGTCCACTTGGATGCATTTTTATTTGTCCGTAAGATAACATGAAAACAAATAATAGAACAATAGTAATGATGGTTTTTTTCATAACTGAATAATTTTTAATGGTTTAACAATTAATTGTTTTATGGTTCTGCAAAAATAATAATTATTTTGAAAAAAACAAATAATTATTAATATAATTGTATTGTAAGATGCGATGGATCATATCTCTACATATTTCAATTAATGTTAACTGCAAACTTCAAACTTCCGGAACAACAAACCTTATCGCCTGCTGTTTATTTTCCACTACAATATTTTCTCCTTCCAAAATCTCACCATCCAAAGAAACACAGAACCCTTTGCCGCCTTCAATAACCACTTGTTTTGCTCTACGATAAACCACATATTTTGCAAATTTTGGATTGTCAAGATGTGTTCCGTTAGTATATGATTTCTTCAATTCCATGAACTTCAATCTCGAAACCGGCTTTATGAGGCACACTTCCATCAATCCGTCGTCGTTCAACGAACGAGGTGCGCATTTGTAGCTGCCGCCGACAAATCTGCCGTTAGCCACGGTGCACAGGCAAATCTTGCCGTTGTTAAGCTTCTCGCCGTCGGCATAGACCGTGCATTTTGTGCGCATCCCGGTCAAAAACGCCCAAAACACCGCTATAGGGTAGCACATGGCGCCTCCAATAATCGGAAAACGACGGATTTTGTTCATCATCTTCGCGACGACAGAATCAAGTCCGAAATGCGTGGCGTTGAGCGCGAACCGGTCGTTAACCTTCATGATATCGACGCGTTTCTCGGTGCCTTGCATCACTCTTTCGACATTTCTAAACGTTTGTAAATCAGCATAATACTTGATGTAATCGTTGCCGCTGCCGTATGCCAGCACTGTCATGCTCGCATTCGGGAATCCGTAGATGCCGCTCGCAACCTTGTTGATAGTGCCGTCGCCACCGCAGGCGTAAAAACGCACTTCCTCGTCAGCGTGGGTCTCGAGACATGACTTTATCAAACTGATGTTGTCTTTTGCTGATGAAGGTGTAAATATTTTATAATCAATGGTTTCGCTTGCGTGTGCAATCGCATTTTTCACCTCGTCGAGGCACGACTGCTCTCCAGCAACGGTGTTAACAATGAAAATATGCTTCATCCTCGTTCCCAAATTTTTGCAAAAATAGGGAATTTTCAGATTATCACCAAATTAATTTTTAATATAAGCGTAGGTGACGACTTTCCCGTCTCTTTTAATGGCAAAATGCCACTCGTCATCAACTTTTTTGCGGTAGATTCGCAGCACGTCGCCTTCTAGGCTTTCTGCCTCGTAATGAATCTCTAACTCCTTGATTGTCATTGCTTCCAACTCCTTAACGGAAAATGAGTCGAGAATCATCATGCAGTATTTGGTGTTGTTCGTGTGGTGTGAAATATCGATGTCGCAGGCGCGGATAACTTTCTCATAAACGAAGTCGTCTTCAGTGAAATCGTCTTTGAACCTCTTGAATGTCGGCTCGCAGGCTTTCTCTGTAATAAATTGAATATCAGGGTAATGCACGCTGTCTGTCTTGCGCAAACGGCGTGTCTCCTTATCCAAAATCACCCATTCGGCGATGGAGTTCACAGCAGGCTCCATGTTGGTTTTCAGAATCTGGTACGAACGGAAACATTTCAGCACCTCGGGTCCCGATGGCCAGGTCTTCAAAATCACGTCGTCGTGGTCTCTCACAATGCTTTTAAACTCGAATTTTATGCGGCGCACCACCCAGAAGGCGTTGTCGCGTTCGCCGAGTGTCGGCTGGTCGATGCCGAGAGCAGTCGCGTTGGCATCCGCAAGCTCCTCAAACAACGTCTGCATCATGAAAGGACTGAGCCTGTTCACGCTGTCGCAGTAACTCGACATCACCTTGAAATTTCGTGTATAATGATTATTATTCATATTCAAATTTTTATTGAGTTTCCTCGCACTTCGTGCTCGGAATGACAACTTGTTTTGTTTTATTGTGGCGCGGCATGTAGGTTTCTGCAAATTATAATGTTTCTTCAAGCCGCGCTTTTATGTCCCTTTTTCTGTCTTGTCATTCCGAACCCCGAAGGGGTGAGGAACCTCATTTAATTCTTCTCTGTCTTATAGCCTCAAACGTCACAATCGCCGTCGTCACGCTCACATTCAATGAATCCGCGATGCCGTTCATCGGGATGATGATGTTCTGGTCGGCCGCATCAACCCATTGCTGTGATATGCCTGTTGCCTCTGTTCCCATAACTATCGCCGACGCTTTTTTAAAATCCGCGTCAAGGTAATCGATTGAAGCTTTCAGATATGTGCAATATATCGTTATGTTATTGTTTTTCAACCACTTGATACATTCTTCCGACGAGCAGGCGAACAGCGGCACCGAGAATATGCATCCCACGCTTGCGCGGATGGCGTTTGGGTTGTACAAGTCGGTTCTTGGGTCGGCGATGATGACCGCGTCAACGCCTGCCGCGTCGGCGGTGCGCATCACAGCACCAAGGTTTCCGGGTTTCTCCACGGTCTCAAGCACGATGATGAGCGGGTTTTTCTTTTTGGGCTTAAACGCTTGTAAGTCAGCGTATTTCGGTATCGAGACCGCTAAGAGTCCGTCGCTGCCTTCCCTGTACGCTATCTTCTCAAACACGTCCAACGAGACTTCCTCAATCGAGCGCGCCGTCATTCCTGCTCCTTCTCGTGCTATCTCGGGACAAACAAACAACGTGTCCACCTCAAAGCCGCACGCCACGGCACGCTCGATCTCACGCCGCCCCTCGATGAGGATGCGGTTCTGCTCACGCCGCTCCGAAGCCTTCTCTAACTTTATGATATTCTTGATCTTATGATTTGTCTTGCTCGTAATCATACCTTTTTCTCCTTCTTTTTTAACTGTGAGAAAATCAAACCTACAACAACAATCACTATGCCTAAAATTTTGTTGCTTGACAGCGCTTCAATTCCTAAAATAAAACTGAAAATGCCTGTAAATACTGGAATTAAATTGCTGTAAACATTGGCTCTCGACGCACCAAGCTTGCTGAACGAAAACGCCCAAAGTGAATAGGCGACGGCACTGCAAAGCACTCCGAGGCACACCAATGGCACAATGTATTCGCCTATATTTTCAAAATGCGACGGCTCAAACTGCTCCATGATTATTGTCAGCGGAATGAAATAAATCATCCCGACGATATTCTGCATCCAAGTGATTGTCAATGGTTTATAAAGTTTTGTAAGCTTTGCCAACGAGATGGAATAACCTACAGCAACCAACACCGCGCAGAACAAGAAAATCACGCCTTTTGTCGATGCCACGAACTCGAGGTTTTTGTTCATCAGCATCACCATCACGCCGAGAAACGACACTATCAACCCTAAAATGTTCATCGGCGAGAGCTTCTCTTTAAGAAAAATCGATGCAGCTATAGGAGTCACCAGCGGAATCATCGCGATGATTGCCGAGCCGATGATGGGGGAGGTGTTTTTCAGTCCATAGCCCTCGAAAATGAAGTACAGAAACGGCTCGAACATCGCTGCCAGCGCGAAAAGCCCGAGATGTCTGCGCTCCACTTTCTCGTTCATTCTGAAAATGAACAATATAGCGGTGAAGAAAACCGTTGCCACCACAAGGCGTAAGAAAATCGTCGCCGTCGGGTTGAGGTTCTGATAAACCTGCGTCGACCAGATGAACGATAACCCCCAGATAATCATGGCGATAACGCCAGCGATGTGAACCAGATAATTCCTGTTTTTCATGGCGCAAAAATACTCAAAAAATAATGTTAAATTCAAAATAATTTTGTAATTTTGTAGATTGTTTACATTTCGTATTCGTCTTATTTGATATACAGGACATATAAATTTTTGAATGACAATGAAAAAAATTCTCAAATACTTCCTCTACTTGGTTCTCGCTTTCGTCGCCCTCCTCGTCGCGATGAATCTGTTCGTTCCTGTTTACGTCTTCGATTCTCCCGTTCCTTTTCACGGCGATTATCTTCATAATCCGTACCAGGACATCGACTCAACCTATTGGAAATGCTGCAATTTTCACGGTCACACTCGTCAGTACGGCGGCGTGACTAACGGCAGAAACAACGGAAACGCTGTGTACGACAGCATGTATCGTCTTTTCGGCTACGACCACGTCGGAATCTCCGATTATAATAAGGTAAATGACTACGAGGATGGTCGCGACCCTGGATTTATTCCCGGTTACGAACATGGCTGCAATGTTTGGAAGACTCATCAGGTGTGTCTTGGCGCAAAAAAAGTGCGTCGCATCGATTATTTCTTCTATCAGACTTTAAGCCATAAACAGCACATGCTCAATAAATTGGGTGAGCAGAATAGGGTGGTGGCAGTGGCTCATCCAAGCTTCGTCGACGGCAGCTACAACGTCCGCGACATGAAATATCTAAGCAACTACAAGATTCTTGAAGTTCTGAACGGTTTTGTCAACTCGCCTGAGCATTGGGACATGGCGCTTTCCAACGGTCATCTTGTCTATCTCATCGCTGATGATGACACTCATGACGTGCTGAAAGTCAATGATATAGCTCTTAAAATAACGTATCTCAACGCAAAGGAAAACGATGCTGAACAGCTTTACGACGCACTTCTTTCCGGCAAAGCTGTCGGCATTGATTTCAAACTTGACCGTGAGGAAAAAATGGAAAACAAGGTCAAACGCTTCAAGCGCGACATACCTTATTTATATAGTGCCAAACTGAATGAAAATATCTTTTCGGTAAATGTCTCAAAACCAATAAGAAACGTCAAGTTTATCGGTCAAAACGGCACGATTCTTAAAGAGGAGAATTATAAAAAAGAAGACAAGAGATCTGGCGCTTTTTATGAGATTCAGCTCTCAGACCAGTATGTCCGCACCGTCCTGACTTTCTTCGACGGCACCTCGATGTGGCTCAACCCCGTCACACGTCATGAAAACGCACAAATAACAAAACAGCGCCTCGACCATATCTCTTACACATGGACCGCCGCGCTGTGGTTAATCTATATCGGGATTATTACACTGATTTGTTTGTTTATAAAACGAAAATAATGTGTGGGCTTCAACATATTCCATCACATTCCGCGAAGCGGCACATTCTGCGCAGCAGCACATTATAAAGAAAAATGTGGAATCGGCTCCAACTTGAACAGATTCTTCACGTGCTTGTCGTCAATCTTCGCCTTTATCGCCTCGTCTTCGCAAACTCCAGTGCGGATGTATTTGTCCAAAGTGGCGTAGGTGAATCCTAAATTGTCTTCGTCGCTCTTGCCGCACAATCCGTCGGATGGCGTTTTCTCAATCAGATCGATTGGCAGTCCCAATTCTTTGCCTACAGCTTTCACTTCCTGCACCGTGAGACCGCCGAGAGGCGAGAAGTCGCCCGCTGCATCGCCGTAGCGTGTGCTGTATCCGACCCAGTCCTCAGAGAGGTTACAGGTGTTCGCCACGCGGCCGTTCACCGACTGTGACACAGCGTACAACGCCGTCATCCTCAAACGTGGTGGCATGTTGATAACTGTCTGATTGCCAACCTCTTTGTCGATGGTTTTAAGCTGCTCCTTGACTTCTTTCATCAGGGCGTTGTAAGTCTCGCCGATGTTTACGCAGCAATACTTGATGCCGAGGTGGTTGATGAGTTTCATGCTGTCGGAGATGTCTTTCTGCACTCCGTTTGGCATCGTCACGCCTATCACACGGTCTTTGCCGAGTGCCTCGACGCACAATCCAGCCACTATGCTGCTGTCCTTGCCGCCCGAAATCCCGATAACGGCATTGCAGCCTTTACCATTAACCTCAAACCAATCTCTAATCCATTGAACCACTTGGTTTTTTACTACTTTAGCATTGAATTCTTTCATAATTCTGTATTTTGTCTCAACCAGTACGGACAACGCATGCGTTGTCCCTACGGGCACATTAATTATAATTCCGTTCTCCAAAAATCTTACTTCCGACCCTTACCATCGTCGAGCCCTCTTCAATGGCAATCGGATAATCATGCGACATTCCCATTGAAATATCCTTAAACCATTTACAATCAGCGAAATACTTGGCTTTCAATGTGTTAAAAATCTCTTTGAGATGTCTGAATTCTTTTCTCACCTGCTCCATGTCATCCGTGTTCGTCGCCATTCCCATCACGCCGCAAATCCTGACGTTTTTCATAGATGCCAGTACAGACGCAAAATCTTGCGTCTCTACGTTGCAATTCTCTATTTCATCCAACGTAAACCCGAATTTTGTCTCCTCTTCCGCAATATGGAATTGCAGAAGGCAATCGACAACTTTGTCGTGCTTAACCGCCTCTTTATTAACGGCTTGCAGCAGGTTGAACGTGTCGATAGAATGAATCAGCCTCACATATTGGACGATGTATTTTATCTTGTTTGTCTGCAGATGTCCGATGAAATGCCAGTCGATGTCTTTCGGCAAAACCTCATGTTTGTCGCGCATCTCGAGGGCATGGTTTTCTCCGAAAACACGCTGTCCGGCGTCGTAGGCCTCCTGGATGTCCTCCACAGGCTTTGTCTTCGACACCGCCACCAATAAAACTCCCGAAGGGATTGTTTTTCTTACTGTTTCCAAATTTTCCTTGACCATATCAACAAAAATTTAATCATGCAAAAATACAAAAAAATGTTTTTTTGAAAAAATTTTTCTATCAAATTGATTTTCTTTGTATCTTTGCCATTGTCAACCGACGATGGCTGATGATGTAGGGCATGGCGGGAGACAAAACATAATGGAAAAGACGTTGTTCTAACGTTTTATCTGCGGCATACTGAACTTCGCAAATTCATAATCTTCCGCTTGATAAAGCAATAGACGACGCCTACGAGTTTTGTGTTATATTAATGTGTCGCTTGGCACTTATAATATATACAATTCTGCGTGGGCATCGGTGTTGCTTATCCTCGGAAGATAGGCAATGCGAAGGCCTAGTATGCGGGATAAGCTGACGGACAGATTCCCGCGCTTCTTTTTTTATATGTTTTCAACGTTTTGGTTAATAGTCGGCATTTTGGGAATCGATGCAAAAAACGCAAAGAAAAACCAAATGAAAAGACGAATAATGAAAGTCTATGCGCTGGTGATGGCAATGTTGTTGCTGTTGCCGATATTCGCTTTTGCCCAGAAAAGCGACGGTTTCTTCAAAGTCAACGATGATTATTATAATCGTGGTTTGGCATCAGGAGGAACCTTCGGATTAGGTGGCAACATAACTCCAGCCTCTGGAGGTATGGGTTTAGGCGGCATGAATAATGAAACTCCAGGCGGCATGAGTCTAGGTGGCATGGTTCAAGAGGATCCGTCACCGTTAGGCAGTGGGCTGCTTATCCTGACAGCTATTGGTGCCGGCTACGCCATATTCAAAAGAAAACAACATTAATAAAACTAGTACATACGCGATTCATCGCGTCTAATAAATCTCAAAAAAAATAAAAAAATGAAAAGAACAATCACATTAATTATAGCAATGGCATTGGTTTTCTGTTTAAGCCAGTGCAAGAAAAACGACGTTAAACCAGTTGCAAACAACACTATTCAGATAACCCTCAACGCCGCATACAGCGGAGAAAAGACCGTGTTTAACGATGGCACATTCACATGGAATGACGGCGATACAGAATACATCTATGTGGGATGTGAAGGAGAATCAGGATGCATAGGTACACTTAGCACAACAGGCAATGGTGAAAATGAACTTGTATTCAGCGGAACGCTTACAACGACCCCTGAAATTGATGCTAAGGTGTATTTCTTCTATCTCGGAAATGGGGAACATGCAGATGCCACGACACTTGATTTCTCAAATCAAACCAGCGGAAATGTAACCGATTTCCATATCGCCGTCGGCAGCGCTACATATACCGGTTCAACAGACTTCTACGCCACGCTGCAACCGATAATGGCAATAGCTAAACTGGATCTCAGCTCATTTGGCAGTGAAAACATCTATGTTTATGGTGATGAAATTTATGCCTCGGCAACAATTGATTACAGCGCAGGCACTATAACTAAAGAAACCAAAGGCTATATAAATATAGGGGTTGGAAGTGCAACAAAATATGTCGCTTTGATTCCTTCAACAGAAAGCCAGACAACGGTTAAATTTGCAAGCAACAGCCATGATGGCTCTAAAATATTCGGCACAGGCATTCGGGCTGCCAGATTCTACGCTTTGGGCAATAATGGCGCATTGGTTATCCCCGCAACAACAGTAAGCATTGATGACGATGGTATTGTTCCTGGATTGTTCTCAGTTGCAAACACCGATGGTATTATCACCAAAATGGTTCGTTTCTCAAAGGGCAACCTGCAGTATGTAGGCAGCAACTGCACATGGCAGTTCGCAGAACACCAGTACGACTATCTCGGCACCACTACAAGCCAAAACAGCACTACGACAACAGTCACTCGCGATTTGTTCGGATGGGGCACAACGGGATACCAAGACACCAGAACATCTTCAACTGGTTACCAGACCTATTATGAACCGTATTCGACTTCAAGTAACACTTTATCAGACAGCCATCCTGCATACAATATCAACAAATATGGCTATGGTCCTGATTATGACTCAAGTAACAAATATGGTCTTGCCGTTACAAATAAATCAGATTGGGGCATGCATCCAATCACTAATGGAGGTAATACTGTTGGCAAATGGCGCACATTGACCATTGATGAGTTTGTTTATGTATTCAACACCAGAAGCACTACCTCTGGTGTGAGATACGCCATGGCAGCCGTTAACGGCATCAGCGGACTCATCATTCTTCCTGACGACTGGAGCACATCATACTACATTTTGTCGTCAACCAATACCGAGAGTGCGGCATTCACAAGTAATACAATCACATTGTCCGATTGGAATACGAAATTAGAGGCAAATGGTGCGGTATTCCTTCCGGCTGCAGGCTACCGTGGTGGTACGTGGGTTTATGTTGAGGGTTCCTTCGGTTTCTACTGGTCGAGCTCTTGCGTAAATAGTGACAAAGGGTACGTAATTGTCTTTTATTATGATGGATGCTACATTCCTACCTCTGAAAATCGTTCCAATGGTTTTTCTGTTCGCCTTGTCCGTCCTGTTGAATAATCATAATAAAACCTAAAATCCTGAAAATTTCAGGTGTTTTTGTAGAGACGTCACATGTGGCGTCTCATTTTTTGTGTTGTTTTTATAAAAATGTTGACAAAATCGAAAAAATATTGTATTTTTGCAAAATCAAAATAATATAAAATGACAGACATCCATATTTTGGAAAAAATCAAATCCACAGCAAAAAGGATAATTCCGAAAAACGGGAAGGCTATTCTTTTTGGCTCACAAGCCCGTGGCACAGCCCATGAAGGTTCTGATTGGGATGTCTTGATATTGCTTGATAAAGATAAAATCACTTACGACGATTATTCCGCAGTGGCATACCCGTTCGACACGTTGGGATGGGATATTGACGCGATGATAAGCCCAATAATCTATACAAAAAAAGACTGGGAAAAAGCTAGCTTTACACCATTTTATAAAAATGTAATGAGAGAGGGGATTGTACTATGAGCCTTACTGAAGAAGAACGCCATGCATTAGTGACATATAAAATTGAAAAAGCCAATAAAACATTGGAACAGGTTAAAACAATCATTCCATTGGAATATTGGGAAATGGCTGCAAACAGACTGTATTATGCCGCTTATTATGCAGTGTCGGCACTTCTTTTAAGAGATGGCTTTTCAGTCCAAACACATCAAGGTATTATTCATGTTTTCGGTCAGAATTATATCAAAACCAATGTAATAGATGGCAAATTCGGTGCATTGTATGGCCGTTTGTTCTCTTTGCGTCAAACGGGAGATTATGGTGATACATTCGATTTAACAGCAGATGATGTTATGCCGTTATTGTCCCCTACAGAAGAATTGATAAATACTATATCAGAGATTCTTGTAAAATAAACCTGAAATCCAAAGATTTCTAGGTGTTTTTGTAGAGACGTTTCCTGAAACGTCTCTACTTTTTCTGCAAATTGTGTCAAAAAATTGAAATCACCAAAGAAAAAATCTTGTTAGTCTTGTAATCAAAAATTTGTATCTTTGCGAAAATTTAAAAACTATGAAAAAATACGTCTTTTATCTCGTTAAGATGTTGGTTTTCTTGCTGATAACGTTCGCGATAATGAGAGTCATCTTTATTGTGAATTATTGGCATCTGGTAAACATCGACATGGTCCCGTTTGTCGAAATCGTCAAAAGCTTCTTCAAAGCCATACCTCTTGATATTGCCACAGCCTGTTATATCATGGCAATACCGGCTCTCGTGATGTTTGTCGCCTATTGTCTCAACAAAAATATCAGCTATCGCTGGATGCGATGGTATTTTTATATCATAATCGCTCTCTATGTCCTCGCCGTGATGGGTGAGATTGGAATCTATGGCGAATGGCGTACCAAGCTGAGCGTCAAGGCTTTGTCATATTTAAGAGACCCTTCGGAGGTGATAAACACCGCATCAACGCAGCAAACGGTTCTTCTCGTGTCACTCTGGGCTTGCTTCACGCTCCTGTTTTGCTGGTGGTATGTCCGATGGATTGAGCCTTCAGGTGTTGAGGTACATGAGAGGAAAATCGACTGGTTCATGTACCCCTCTGTTTTTGTCCTGACATTCGGCCTTCTTTTCCTTGGAATGAGAGGCGGCTTCGGCGAGATTCCGATTTCCACAAGCTCAGGATATTTCAGCAACTATAAGATTGTCAATATCATGACGGTTAATCCGATGTATAATCTTGCCGAGAATTACACCAATGCGAGAAAAGTTGAGACAAAGGCGCATTTCACCTATATGGATTTCGAGACCGCTGAGGCGATTACCAAAAAAACTCATGAGATAGAATGTGACTCGACAGTGAAAATATTAAAAACAGAGCGTCCTAACGTGTTGATAATCTTGCTTGAAAGCTGGTCTGCCGATCTTATCGAGTCGCTTGGCGGCGACCCGAGCATCGCTCCTAATTTCCATGAGATGGAAAAAGGCGGACTTCTCTTTACAAATTATTACGCTTCCGCAAACCGCTCGCAGCAGGCTATCGCGTCCATCTTTGGCGGACTGCCGGGCTTGCCGGTGACGACAATCACCAACCATCCTGAGAAGTATTACGCCATTCCTTCGATAGTGCAACCTCTTGATTCTGTTGGATATTTCTCAAGTTTCTATTTCGGCGGGGAACTCAATTACGGCAACATTCTTTCATATCTCAGATACAATGAGTTCGACCGCGTCGTTGAGGGAAAGGATGTTGACGGGCATTTCCGCAAAGGCAAGCTTGGAATTCAGGACACCGACATGCTGCCTTGGGCGGCAAAGGACATAAGCAGCCAGACGGAGCCCTTCTTTACCACTATTTTCACGCTGAGCACACATTCTCCTTACGATTATCCGAAAGGCATGTTTGAAGAGCTTGAATGGCCTCAGATAGAAAAGGTGTTTGTGAACTCAGGAAAATATACCGACGTGGCTCTGAAACTGTTTATGGATGAGGCTAAGAAACAGCCTTGGTACGATAACACTTTGTTTGTTTTCATGGCAGACCACAGCCATCCTTCGTATAAGAATCATAGAATGGAATCGTTTGATTATCATAAGATTCCGATGCTTCTTTACGGCGAGCCTCTTCAGGATTCGCTTCGTGGCACCACATACGACAAGATTTGCGGCAACACCGATTTTCCTGCAACTCTTCTGGCGCAGCTCGGTCTGAAACACGACGAGTTCTTCTGGAGCAAAGATGTTTTCAACACATGTTACCGTCCGTTCGCATTTTTTGAGCTTTACAGCGGCTTGGGTTGGAAGACGGAAGAAGGCGAATTTGTCACTTCAAATGCTGATAATGTCGTGAAAAACACCTTCCCTGAGGATAAATCCGACAGCCTGACGCGTCAGGGCAAAGCTTATATGCAATATCATTTCGATTTATTTAATAAATATTAAAAATTAGTTGTATCTTTGCAGTTTGGAAAAATTAGAAAAATTAAGATATGTTTGAAGGATTAACCGAGAAACTGGAACGCTCTTTTAAGATTCTTAAAGGACAGGGGTATATTACTGAAATCAACGTGGCTGAGACCTTGAAAGAGGTGCGCAAGGCATTGCTCGATGCCGATGTCAGCTATAAGATAGCGAAGGATGTTACAAATGAAATAAAGGAAAAGGCTCTTGGTCAGAAGATTCTGACGGCTGTTTCGCCGAGCCAGTTGATGGTAAAGATTGTTCATGATGAACTGGCTGAGCTGATGGGAGGCGAGCATTCCGAAATCAACGTCAAAGGCAATCCTGCGGTGGTGCTCATCGCCGGTCTTCAAGGTTCCGGTAAGACTACGTTTTCTGCCAAACTTGCCAATTATCTGAAGACTAAGAAAGGCAAGACCGTGATGCTCGTGGCTGGTGACGTTTATCGTCCTGCAGCTATCAACCAGTTAAAAGTTCTCGGCGAACAGGTCGGCGTTGAGGTATATTCTGAAGACGACAACAAAAATCCAGTTCAGATTGCACAGAGAGCCATCGAACATGCCAAAGCGCAAAACAAAAATGTGGTCATCATCGATACCGCCGGTCGTCTTGCTGTCGACGAGGAGATGATGAACGAGATCGCGAAAATCAAAGATACAGTCAAGCCGCATGAGACGTTGTTTGTGGTCGACTCCATGACAGGTCAGGACGCGGTTAACACCGCCAAGGCCTTCAACGACCGTCTCGACTTCGACGGAGTGGTGCTCACCAAACTCGATGGTGACACACGCGGCGGTGCTGCTCTCACAATACGTACTGTCGTTGAGAAACCTATCAAATTCGTGGGTCTCGGCGAGAAGATGGACGCTCTCGACATCTTCTACCCGAAACGTATGGCGGACAGAATCCTCGGCATGGGCGACATCGTGTCACTCGTGGAAAAGGCACAGGAGCAGTTCGACGCAGAGGAAGCCGCGAAACTGAAGAAAAAACTCGCCAAAAACGAGTTCAACTATAACGATTTCCTGAAACAGATTCAGCAGATTAAGAAGATGGGAAGCATCAAGGACCTTGCCAAGATGATTCCTGGAATGAACAAAATCAACGACGAGGATCTCGACGACGACGCTTTCAAGAGCATCGAGGCAATCATCGGCTCCATGACACCGGAGGAACGCGAGAACCCGAAACTGATGAACGGAAGCCGCAAGAGAAGGATAGCCCTCGGTTCAGGAAACAGCATCGAAGAGGTGAACCGCCTGATAAAACAGTTCGACGAGACCTCGAAGATGATGCGTATGATGACAACGGGCGGCGCGAAGAAAATGATGCAGATGATGCAACAGGCGAAGAGAAAAAGATAAGCACCTCGGAGAGGTGATAGTTTAATTACCCCAGATGAAGTCTGGGGGTCTAAAACAAAATAATATGATACCACAAGACAAAATCATCGACGGCAAAGCAATAGCCGACGCAATGAAAAAGGAAATAGCGGCAGAAGTCGCTGAAATGTTGGACAAAGGAATGGACGCCCCGCATCTCGCGGCAATCATCGTGGGAGAGGACGGCGCAAGCCAGACTTACGTGGCATCGAAAGAGAAAGCCTGCCACTCGGTGGGAATGACATCATCGGTGTATCGTATGCCTGCCAACACCTCGGAGGAAGAACTTCTCAAACTCATCAGCTTCCTTAACAACGACGAAGAGGTCGACGGCTACATCATACAGCTGCCGTTGCCAAAACATATCAACGAGACGAAAGTAATCCACTCCATCAACCCGAAAAAAGACGTCGACGGCTTCACACCGTTCAATATCGGTCTCATGCAGCTCGGCGAGCCTTGCTTCCTGCCTGCTACACCTGCCGGCATAGTGGAACTGCTCAAACGCAGCGGAGTGGAGACAGCAGGCAAACATGTGGTGGTCCTCGGACGCTCAAATATCGTGGGAACGCCAATAAGCGTTATGCTTTCACGTAAAGGAGCCGATGCTACGGTCACGATATGCCACAGCCGCACACAAAACCTTCCTGAGATAACACGTCAGGCAGACATCCTCGTTGTGGCTATCGGAAAACCTCTATTCCTCAAGGCCGACATGGTGAAACCTGGCGCTGTGGTGGTTGACGTCGGCATCCATCGTATTGAGGACCCGACAACGGAAAAAGGATATCGCATCGAAGGCGACGTAGATTTCGACGAGGTGGCGAAAGTCGCTTCAAAAATAACACCTGTGCCTGGCGGCGTGGGTCCTATGACAATAGTGTCATTGCTATACAACACTTTGCAAGCTAAAAAAAGGAAATAATGATGAAAAATTCTCTCAAGAGCTTAATTTTGCTGGTGTTGGCAGTGTTTCTGATGGCACCGGTGGCATCGTATGCGCAGAATTATCATACAAAGTCGAAAAAAGCTGTAAAATATTATAAATCAGCGAAGAAACAGTTTGATAAGAAGAAATATCCTAAGACTTTTAAGTATCTTGATAAAGCGCTTGATGTTGATGAAAAATTTGCCGATGCCTTATTGCTCAAAGCAGAGCTTTCTCTTACGTTAAACAATGATAATCAAGCTATTGAGAGTTACGAAAAGATGTTTGCAGCCGACTCTATGGCATTCCCGAGAGCAGCAATGGCGTTGGCTAATCTTTATATGGAGAAATACTGCTTCGGCGATGCTGTGAACATCCTGAGTTGGTATGTGAAAGCTCCAGACCAAAAGGACAAATATGTCAAGCCTGCGAAAGAAATGCTTGAAGTCGCGGAATTCCGTAAGGAGACTTACGAAAACCCTGTAAAATATGAGCCGATAAACCTTGGAAGTAATGTCAATACCGCTGGCGATGAGTATATCAATCAGATTCTTCCGGACGGAAGCCGTTTGTATTTTACACGTCGCTCGGATGTGGCAGACAAATACGGGGCAAGGGAAGAGTTTATCTTTTCGTCAGCAATAATTGACGGAGAGTATATGCCGGCAATTCCGATGAATATCGACTGGAACAATAAAAAACGCATGGGCGCCATCTCAATTACACCGAACCAGAACAGGATGTATTTTGTGGGCATCGATTTTATTGACAGCCATGGAAGAGGTGACATCTATTCATCTGATTTTGTCAATAAAGAATGGACAAAGCCTGTGAACCTTGGCAATATCATCAACACCTCAACGATGGAGTCGCAGCCTTACATTAGTGCTGATTGTAAAGAATTGTATTTCATAAGACATTCAAGGACTTACGAGAGTACAGACCTGTATGTCAGCGAGTTTTATCAGGGCAGATGGACAAATCCGAAACCGATTGTTCCGGCAAATTCAAAAGGTAATGAGATGAGCCCGTTCATCCATCCTGATGGAAACACTCTCTATTTCGCTTCCGACGGACTTATTGGCATGGGCGGATTTGACATTTTCATGTGCAAGAAGTTGCCGAGAGGTGAGTGGAGTGCGCCGAAAAACCTCGGTTATCCTATCAATTCTGAAAAAAATGAGATCAGCTTTGTTGTGAGTTCTGACGGCAAGAAAGGCTATATCTCATCAGACCGTGACGGCGGCATGGGCGGCTATGACATCTATGTTTTTGATTTGGATGAGATTGACAGTCCCGAACCAGTTGACATGACTCGTTTCGTGATGCGTAACATCAACTTCGAGTTCGACAGCGCGATTCTCAAGGAGACGTCATTCAATGAGATTGATTCTCTTGCTGTTTTCATGACTGAGAATTCTGGAATAAGTATTGAAATATCAGGTTATACAGATGATAGCGGTGATGCGGCGCATAATTACACCCTTTCCCTTGACAGAGCTAATTCCGTTAAGGAAGCTCTTGTTGAAAGGGGCATTGCGGATGACAGGATGAGCGTCGTGGGTTATGGTGAAAGCCGTCCTCTTGTGCCAAACGACAGCGAGAAAAACAAGGCTTTGAACCGTCGTGTTGAAGTCAGAGTGATCTATTAATTGTAAAATTATTTTACACTACTGTAAAAAATCTTTACACTTTGTAAAAATCCGTTTTATTTAAAACATTGATAATCAACGTCGTGCATTTTTGGCATGACGTTTGTTTTATTGTTTGTCAAAAAGGAATAAAATGAAACGGATTTTTTTGATTACAATGATTCTGACACCTTTGTTTATAAAGGCGCAGGACACCATTTCGATGGGATTGAAAGAATGCATGCGTTATGCGGTGGAGCACTCGACGAAGGTGGTGGCGCAAAATGCCGACAACCGCGACGCTCAGGTCAACAGGCGGGACGCGATTTTGAGCACGTTTACGCCGGAGATTAGCGGAAATGCCTATGCCTACTACAACTTCGGTCGTAGCATTGACCCTGAATCCAATACATACAGCACGGTGACATCGTTTCACAACGGCTATAGCGTGTCGGCTGGCATCGATTTGTTTAACGGATTTCAGGCGGTCAACAACATGAAAATTACCAAGACCGCTCAGCTAATGGGCAAGACCAAGTCGCAGCAGCTTGAAGACCAGATTTGTCTTGCCACGATGGAGGCGTTTTGCAATGTGCTGTATTTCACAAAACTGGAAGAGGCTCTCACAGCGCAGGTTGAGACTGCTGAGAAGGCACTGCAACTGGCTGAACGTCAGGAGAAACTGGGTCGGAAATCGCATGCCGACGTGGTGCAGATGCAGGCTGACCTTGCCGAGCGCCAATATCAGCTTACAAATTGCCATAACCGCTACAACGATGCCGTCATCACCTTGAAAGACGTGATGTTTTGGCCTATCGAGCAACCGTTGAAGGTGGTCGACGACATCACTAATTCCGAGATTTCTTTCGATAAAAGCGGCGAAGACGCACAACAGATGGCTGAGAATGCCAAGGAGATTATGCCGGCGGTGATGCTCGCCGAAAGCACCATGAACAACGCCGAGCTGGAGCTCCGTACCTCAAGGTGGAAGCTGTTGCCGCGCCTCTCGCTGTACGGCGGATGGTCTACCAATTACTTCACTTATCCTGGACTTAGCGGTTATACGCCGGTGCCGTTTGAAGATCAGTTCAGGAATAACCGAGGCGAATATATCCAGCTTTCATTAAGCATCCCGATTTATGACAGGTTGTCAAGACATTCAACGATTTCGAGAAGAAAGAACGCTTACATCAAGGCAAAAGCCGATTATGACCAGGCGGTGCAGCAGGTTGAGGCGGAGGTGTATCGTGCTGTTGCCGACTGCGAGGGCACTGCCGACGCGATGAGGCAAGCCGAGACGAGGGCTGAGCTTCAGGAAGAGGCGTTTGCACTCAACGCCAAGCGTTTCGAGCAGGGACTGATTTCCTCAATCGAATATCAGACCGCATCGAACACCTATCTCAACGCCTTGGCAGAAAAGATGAACGCTAAGATGCAGCATTTTATCAAAAAATCCGTTGTAAAATATTATAAAGGAATACATTATTTGGAACAATGAGCTGTTATGCAGAATGTGCTGCTACGCGGAATGTGATTTGCTTCGCAAAATGTGGGCTTCGCCCATTGCCAGAAGGGCACAAATTTAGCCAAAGGCTACACATTGTGACCGCAGGGAGCACACATTCAATCGAAGATTGCAAATTATTAAAATTTAATTATCATGGACAGAATTATTGAAAAGAAAAAAGGTATCAATGTGATTTTCACCAAGAAAGCAGTGCCGTTTTGGCTTGGTGCGCTGCTGCTGGCGTTTATCGTATGGCTCGTGGCGAGAGACGACTCGAAGAAACTGCGGGTGAACATGGACAACATCAGCGTGAGCGCAGTGACGCTCGGACAGTTTAACGACTACATCCGCATCAGCGGACAGGTGGCGCCGATTACGACTATTCAGATCAGTCCGCTGGAGGGAGGCGTGGTGCAGGAGATTGTCACCGAGGAAGGCAGCAAGGTCAAGAAAGGCGATGTGATTCTCATCCTTAGCAACGAAAACCTTGACATGCAGATTCTGAATTCAGAGGCCGACCTTGCCGAGAAAGAGAACATCCTCCGAAACACCATGATTCAGATGGAACAGCAGAAACTGAGCGTGGAGCAGGAGAAACTGCAGCTGCAGATGGACGTGCGCCGCAACAAACGCAACTACGAGGCGCAGAAGGCCTTGTTTGACGACGGTCTCATCGCGAAAGAGGAGTTTTTGAAGGCTGAAGAGGACTATCAGCTCTCGGCGAGCCGTCTGAAACTGGTTGAAAATCGCGCCAAGCAGGACAGCCTTTATCGTTCGGTGGAAATCAACCAGATGCAGGAGAGCCTCGACAACATGCGCCGCAACATGATGATGATTCGCAAGCGTAAGGATAACCTCACGATAAAGGCTCCTATTGACGGCGAGCTTGGACTTTTGGACGTGGTTTTAGGTCAGTCGGTGGCGGCAGGCTCGAGAATTGGACAGATTAACAACCTCGACAGCTATAAGATTGAGGCTCAGATAGATGAGCATTACATCGACCGTGTGACAGCAGGCTTGGATGCCACCTTCGAGCGTCAGAGCGAGCGTTATCAGGCACAGATTCGCAAGGTGTATCCGGAGGTGCGCGACGGCAAGTTCAAGGCCGATTTCAAGTTTGTGGGACAGCAGCCCGAGAACATCCGCAGCGGCCAGACGTATTACCTGAATCTGCAGCTCGGACAGCCTGTTGAGGCGGTTTTAATACCTCGCGGAGCGTTCTATCAGAAGACTGGCGGCAAGTGGATTTACGTTGTGAGTTCCGACGGCACCAAAGCCGTGAAACGCGACATCCGTATCGGTCGCCAGAACCCTCAGTATTATGAGGTGATTGAGGGCTTGGAACCAGGTGAAAAGGTGATTACTTCATCGTATGATAATTTCGGAGATTCAGATGTTTTGATATTCTAATAAAATTAACCATGAACTCATTTATAAACTTCCTGAAAAGAAACAAGCTTTACGCCCTGATTAACCTGCTGGGGCTGACAGTCTCGATGGCTTTCGTGCTGCTGCTGGCGGTGTATGTGCAGCGACAACTCTCCACTGACGCATTCCAGAAAAACGCCGACCGCATCTATGTCATCACCAACGAGGAGAGCGTCAACATGGGATACTGGCTCGACAAACATCTGCGCGGGCAGTTTCCTGAAATCGAGAAATCGACATGCGTGGCTAATGTGTCGATTGCCTCGGAATACAAAATCGACGGCGAGACCGTTTATGGCAACACCATCGCTGTCGACTCATGCTTCTTCGAGATGTTCAGCTACGACCTTGTGAAAGGCTCGAAAGACGACTGGAGAATCTCGTGTGACCGCTGCATGGTGAGCGAGGAGTTCGCCAACGCGCATTTCGGCGACAAAGACCCCGTCGGACGGCAGATGTCGATAAGTGACGAGGGCGAATCATACCCGCTGACCGTTTGCGGTGTCTTTAAAGACTTCGGCAACAGCATCCTCAAGACCCCCGATGTGCTTATCCGTGGCGATATTTTAACAAAAATCAACCATTCGCATGACGAATACATGAGCAACGCCGCGGCAGGTGTAACTTTTGTTATGACCTATCCTGATGCCGATTTGATGGCACGTCACGACGACATCTTGAACTGGTGCGAGGAGAATTTCTGGATTTACAAACACAAATATGACGAGATACGCATCATCCCGTTGCGAGACATGTATTTCCTCAACAACGGCAACTACGACTGGACGGGAGCGTTGAATTTCGGCGATCGCTCGTTTGTGAACCTGCTTCTCGCCATGTGCCTGATGCTCTTGCTATTCGCAATTTTGAACTATGTGAACCTCTCCACAGCTCTCATCGGATTCCGTGCCAAGGAGATGGCGACGAGAAGGCTCGTTGGAGCGACAAAAACAGGCATTTTCATGAAGATGATAGGGGAGAGCACCCTGCTTTGCGCCGTGGCGATGGGACTGGCGATTTTGCTTGCCGAGGCATTGTCACCGGCGGCAACACGTGTCTTGGATTATCAAATCTCTATTTTCGGAGCAGTAAGTTTAGTTAATATTTTAGTTGTCATTGCGTTGATGGTGATTCTCGGCTTAATCGCCGGCATCGTGCCAGCCCTGCTGATACAGAAAGCGCAGCCTATCGAGATTGTGCGCGGCTCGCTGCGGTTGAAGACCAAGACGGTGTACAGCCGAATCATCATCACGCTGCAAAATGTCATCACCGTGGTGATGCTCGTCGCCGCCCTGACGATGTACTTGCAGATTCGCAACCTCATCACCGCCGATTTGGGTTATAACACCAAAGATATCTTGATGATTGGCAACGCTTACGGCCAACTGGGCGAAATCAGGCCATTGCTTGATGCCTATCGTGCCGAGCCGTTTGTGGAAGACGTGGGACAAGGCGACGGCATCCCGTTGCAAGGCACCAACAACTGGACGATGGAGCTTGGCAACGGCAACTGGGTCTCGTTCCAGCAGATTCATGGCGACCAGCATTATTTCGACATCCTCGGCATCCGAGTGAAGCAGGACAACCAGCTTGCAGAACCTGCCTATTGGCTCAACGAATACGCCTTTAATGAGATTGGAATCGACGAATCGGCAACGACGTTTGAGTCCGCTCAGAATGGGACTTTCAAAATCGGAGGCATCTATTATGACTTCAAAATCAGACCGTTGGAGGCACAGCAGTCGTCGGCTTTGATATATAACAGAGGTGAAGACTGGGATGAAGACTGGCCGTGGACCATTCTCGTGAAGGTCAGGGGCGACCACAAAGAGGCTTATGCCAGATTGGAAAAGGTGACGAATGAAGTTATGCCTGGCAAGCTTTTTGGCGCCAATTACATGGAAGATATGATAGAAGACTGTTTCGTCGACGAGAGCCGCATCCTCCGCATAGTGCTGGTGTTCACCTTGCTCTCGATGCTGGTGTCGGGTCTCGGCTTGTTTGCGATGAGCTCGTATTACATGCAGCAGCAGCATCGCAGCGTAGCGGTGAAGAAGGTGTTCGGTGCCGACTACAATGGCGTGTTGCGCGAGCTGGTGCTGTCGTTCATGAAGATGGTCGGCGTGGCGTTCGTCATCGGCATCCCGGTGGCATGGCTTGTGGTGCATCGCTGGCTTGAAGGCTACTCGCACCGCATCAGCCTCTCATGGTGGATATTCGTGCTGGCAGGCCTCGTCGTGCTTCTGATGGCATTCATAGCAGTCATCTGGCAAAGCGTGCGGACAGCTAAAGCCAATCCGGCAACAGTGTTGAAAAAAGAATAATTAGTCTTTAGTTTTTAGTCGTTAGTCATTAGTCATTAGTATTAGACGATGCTAAAAACTAGAGTCTAAAGACTAGCGACTAAAGACTTAAAAAAATACAACAATGTCTAGAATTATCAAAAAAGGAAAAACAGCCCTTGCTTCATCAATCCTGAACATCTTGGGCTTGACGGCAGCCTTTGCCGCGCTTTACATCATCCTTGTGCAGGTACACCACGACCTCACCTACAACAAGGGGCTTAAGGACAGCGACCGGATTTATGTCATTACGAAGCAAGAGTCCCGATCCACTGGCTATTCGTCTTATCTGTGTCGCCCCATTGGGGAGTATGTGGTCAATGCTTCCCCTGACATTGAAGCTGGCGGCTGCGGTCGCATTGCGGGTGTTCCCGCCAAGATTCGCGTGAGAGACGACCAGTCGCCTGTTTCAGGGTCGCAAGTCGCCTTAAACAAAGGTGCCCGTGAGGTGTTCGGATTTGAACTGGTGGCCGGCAACTGGGACGATTTGACAGGCGCGGCCTTAGCTGTATCGGAATCGATGGCTAAGCGTCTCGGCGTCCAAGTGGGTGACGTTGTGAAAAATCTTGCCGAAACAAAATGGATAGAAACGACCATCGTAGCCATCTATAAGGACATGCCGAAGCACAGCGACCTCTCATCTTTTGATATGGTTTGGAACATGCCTGATGCTCGGCTCGATGAATGGAAGGAGTTTTCGTACTTCTATTATTTGAAACTGCGTGAAGGTGCCGACCCCGAGGCAATCACAGAGGTGGCAAAGCCGGTCTGTAAGCAATTTTTCAGCGAGATGAATGGCGGCATTGAGGTTTCGGATGATGATGTCAAATTCGGGATTCGCCCCGTGCTGCTGACAGAGATGTATTTCGCCGACCCCAACGCCAACTATACAGTTGGAAAGATGGGAAACCGCACCACTACCATCACTTTGCTTGTCATCGCCATCTTTGTGGTGCTTATCGCTTTCATCAATTACATCAACTTCTTCTTTGCGATGGTGCCGTTGCGCCTGAAGAGTATCAACACTCGGAAGATATTGGGCAGCAGCCGTTTCCAGTTGGTAATGTCGTCGGTGGGCGAGTCACTATTGATGGTGATTATCGCCCTTGGCTTGGCAGTGGCTGTGGTTACATTGTTTAAGCAATCCACATTGGCTGCCCTGATTGACACCTCGCTGGATTTCGGCCAAAACTGGGGCATCGTCGCTTTGACCGTTGGCTTGGCATTACTCATTTCAGTGGTTGCAAGCATTTATCCTGCTTTGTTTGCCACATCGTTCAATCCTGCTTTCGCTTTGAAAGGCACTCTTGGTACCACACAGAAAGGCAAAGCTTTCCGAATTGGTTTGATTGGTTTGCAGTTTACAGTATCTATTATTTTGATTATCTGTGCGATATTCATCCATGAACAACGTCAGTACATGCTGAATCATGACATGGGTTTCAATCAGGAATGCCTGTTGCAGTCGCGGGTGTCGTGGAACCTTGCCACCAACCGCCAAGCCGTTGAGAACCAATTGAAAGCCGATGCCGCCATTAAGGATATTGCTTGGGGCGCAGGGGGCTTTATTAAAGACACTCGTATGAGTTGGGGCCGCAAAGTGCATGGCGAGGATGCTGGGTGGCAGGTCTATCCCGTCTCGTGGAACTTCCTGCGCTTTATGGGCATCGACATTGTAGAAGGCCGTGATTTCACTGAGGCTGATGAACAATCTACAGGAACATACATCTTCAATGAATTCGCACGTGACTATTACAATATTACCCTTGATGATCAAATTGGTGGCCATGATGACCAAATTGCCGAGATTGCCGGTTTCTGCAAGGACTTCAACTTTTGTGCATTGCGAAATGGCATGGGACCGTTTGCCTTCTATGTGTATGGCAAGGACCCGTGGAATATTTGCAACATGCTCTTCATCCGCACCGAACCTGGCGTGGATGTCCCCGCCTTGAAGGAGCGCATCTCCAAAACTCTCAAAGACCTCGATCCCGATTGGGCCGAGGGCGTTGATATTGAGGTAACGCCTTTCAGTCAAGCCCTCGCAAACCAATACAAAAAGGAGCAAAACCTCTCGAAATTGGTCACTCTGTTCACGATTTTGGCCATCGTCATCTCGCTGATGGGCGTGTTCGGCTTGGTGATGTTCGAGACAGAGCACCGCCGCAAGGAAATCGGCATCCGTCGTGTGCATGGCGCCACAGTGCAGCAGATTCTCACCATGTTCAACTCACGCTTCGTGAAAATCGTCTTGGTGTGCTTCGTCATAGCGGTGCCAGTGAGCATCATCATCATGAACCGCTATCTTGAGGGCTTCGCCTACCGTGTGCCGCTGTACATCTGGGTGTTTGCGATATCATTGTTGGCAGTCCTGGCAATAACAATAGCCGTCGTTACGTTGAGAAGCTTGAGAGCCGCCACGGTGAATCCGGTGAAGTCGTTGAGGAGTGAATAAATTATGGCTATTCTAAAAAGCAATTACATCGGCCTGAACACAATCTTTTTGTTTGGAAGTTCTCTTTCACGTAGATACATCAACATATACACAGGCAGATAGATGTTTCGGTCGAGAATTTCAATGTTCTTTGTCGTAAATACAAAAGCCTCTTTTATCGCATATTCCTCGTTTTTCATTACATTGCAGAGGGCGTTATGCCGTTTGTAATCCTTCCCTGATTTTATCTCTATCGGGAGAACTTGGCCGTCGTGTTCAATGACGAAATCAAGTTCTCCCTGCTTTTTGCTGTTGAAATAGTAAAGGTCGTAACCGTGTGAGTGCAATTCTTGTGCGGCAAAATTCTCAAAAACGGCACCAAAGTTCGTATTGATTTCGCCAATCATGATATTGAGTTGAAAACCTGATGAGTACATGCAGGACAGCAGGCCGACATCATTAAGAAACAGCTTGAACAAGTTGCGTTGTTCATTGAGTTTCAACGGCACACAGGGTTTGTCGACATTATATGTGGGTATGCCAACCCCTGCATCGGTCAGCCAAAGGAAACTGTTCTCGTATTTTTCGAATTTCGCCCTGTCGTTCAGCGATTTAAGAATAAACCGTTTGTTTTGGGCATTGAGTTCCGATGGAATCCTGTCAAAAATCTCTTTGATGAATAGTTTGTTGTCGGAAATGTACTTGGAAATGTCTTTCTTATACAGTTTTATGATGTTCTCTTGTTCGTGTCTGACATCTTGCATATTGTTGGTTTCCAGATATTTCGAAACGACAGCCGGCATTCCACCAATTACAAGATAGAGGCGAAGCAACTCCATCATCTTTTCATGCACAACTGGGTCGACGGGAATTCTTTTTTCGAAAC
This sequence comes from Bacteroidales bacterium, assembly GCA_017427985.1. Classification (GTDB taxonomy): domain Bacteria; phylum Bacteroidota; class Bacteroidia; order Bacteroidales; family F082; genus Limimorpha. Next base: position 77,498 of record JAFRRS010000001.1, read on the forward strand.
ATTCATGAAGATGTGCCATCACATCATCACTCATGCCTAAAGCCTGTGCGAATTCATCAAAATCAAGCGGATACATCTCCTTTTCAGCCATATAACCAACGGGTACGCTTCGTAAGTCTTTCAATTCGACACCTAAAAGAGAGCCGCTCATGACATAACGATAGCTTCCTTCATCAACGAGAAACTTAATCGCAGTGACGATTTCCGGGCATTCCTGCACCTCGTCGAAAAAAATCAAGGTTTTGCCTTGTTCCAATTTTGTGTCGGTCATCGCGGAAATGCGCAGCAAAATGTCGTTTGTGTCGATTGGATTGGCGAAGATGGACTTGAGTTTAGGATTTCTGATGAAATTGAATTCCACAAAATGCTTGAATGTTTCTTCGCCTACTTTGCGTATGGCGTAGGTCTTTCCAACTTGTCGTGCACCTGTTACGAGAAGTGATTTCTTATCATTCAAAAAGAAATCTTTCAAATAGCTGTAAATCTTTCTATTAACCATTGTATAATGCTTTTTTCCAACCGCAAATATACGACTATTTTGCTTTTTTCCAACCTAAATTTTATTATTTTTATGCTTTTTTCCAACTTTTATATAAAAATATGGAAATAGCTTACAAATGGTTTACTCGTTTAATTGTAAAATTTCTTTACACTCACTGTAAAATTTTTTTACACTTTTTATTTTGCCAAAAATGTATTTCATTGATTTAGAATGATTTGCATTTTTGGCATGATTATTGCATCATTATTAATGTTTTTACGTTATTAATGTATGAAAAACTTCTCTGATAACCTCATCAAAATCCTATCGCTGGGTATAGGTCTCGCCATCGGCATAGTGCTGATTGCAAAAGTGTGCTTCGAATTGTCATTCGATTGCTTTTATAAAGACGTGGACCGCATCTATCTTATTGACACTCACTATGAACAACAGGGCGAAAAACAAGATTTTGCCCAGACCAGCGGCGCAGTGGCACCGGGTTTCAAAGCCGAAGTGCCGGGCGTGGAAGAAGCTACTCGCTACACCTTTGTTTACAGAGGCGACCGCTATCTCGATGAGGAGAATAACGTTATAAACGGAAGCATGGTGCTTGCCGACTCGTGCTTCTTCAATGTGTTCGACCGCCCGATTTTGGCCGGCGATCCTGTCAAAGTGTTGGCGAAACCGCGTTATGCGATGGTGTCGGAGTCGTTTGCCAAAAAACTTGGTGGCATTGAGGAATGCATCGGAAAATCTATTGCCAACGAAGACGACCCCAAAAACAAAATCATCATTGATGGCGTGTTTAAGGACTTTCCTGAAAACGGCAATTTCCATTTCGACATAATCGGCTCGTTGGAACTGTTGCCTGCCTATACCACCGACAACTGGAATGGCAACGACCGCTATTTCGGCTTTGTAAAACTGCAAAAAGGCGTTGACTATCAGTCGCTTGACAATGCCATCCGCAAGATGCAGGAGGCACATCAGCCTTTGGACGAATATGAGAAAAACGGCGTGAAACTTTGGTATTATCTCGAGCCGTTCAGTAAACTCCACACCTCGCAGTCGTATGTCCATTCGATGGTGGTTCTGCTTACCGTCACTGCTACCTTGTTGATAACAATCAGCTTGCTCAACTACATCCTCGTCGTGATTTCGTTGTTGGTGCGTCGCGCAAAGGAGATAGGCGTGCGCAAATGCTATGGTGCCAACTCGTTCGACATCCACTGGCTGCTGGCAAGAGAGGTCTTCGTGCATCTGATACTGTCGTTGGTGCTGGCTGCTGGGATTATCTTTGCGTCTAAAGGTTTGATAATTAATCTTTTGGATGTGCCGTTTGAGACTTTGTTGATTCCAAGAAGCATCTGGGTTATCAGTCTGGTATTGGTCTTTGTGCTGCTGGTGTCGGTTTTCGTTCCAGCTCAACTCTTCATGCGAATCCCTGTTTCGGTGGCGTTCCGCAACTACACGGAAAACTCACGGCGTTGGAAGATCGGGCTGCTTGGAGTTCAGGTGTTTATCAATGTTTTCATTGTCGTGATGCTCATCGTCGTGGCTTTGCAATATCAGAAAATGAACAACCATAATCCGGGCTATGACTACAAAAACCTCTATTACATGAGTTTTTACAATGGTAATAAAGGTACGGAAAAAGTTGTTGTCGAGACGCTTATGCGATTTTCTGAGGTAAAGGGTGTGGAGGCGAGCAATGCATTGCCTATCAGAGGCTTCAGCGGTGACAATGTATATTTGCCTGGCGACGACCGCGAGCTTTTCAATGTGGCTGACGGCTATGAGGTCACACCTGGTTATTTCGACCTTCTTGGCATTGAGTTTATTGAAGGCCGTAAGCCAGCCGACATCTCGGAAATGGTTGTGAGCGAGAGTTTTGTAAAAAGGATGAAAGAGTTTGCCGACTGGAGTGACGGTGCTGAAGGCAAGGTTGTGAATGTCACAGGTCACGAAGATGCGGAGAGGGTTATGGAGCAAAAAGGCTTCACCATCTCGGGAGTGTATCGCGACATCCAAATAGGCAATCTGGTTTACCTCGATGCCCGTCCGAGCGTGTTGTTCTACGGAGACTTTGAAGACGACTCGTATATGCCGTTCCTCATCTTCAAGACAAACGGAAAACTCGACGAAGCCTCGATGCAGAAGATTACGAGCGCCGTTTCGGAAGTCCTCAACGGAAAAGAAGTGCATATAATTTCGTGGGCCGACAAGATGCGCTCAGCCTACGACGACAGCCTTAAGATGCGCAACACTGTGCTCATTGGCTCGGTCTTCGCCCTGATGATTGCCATCATTGGCTTGATTGGCTTCGTCCGTGACGAGTCGAACCGCCGCAGCAAGGAGATGGCCATCCGTAAAATCAACGGCGCGACAGCGGCTGATGTGCTTAAGATATTCGCTTGGGACGTGCTGAGACTCTCTCTCGTTTTGTCGATCGTAGCGTGTGTCTTCACCTATTTCGTGGCACACAATTGGCTGGAGCAGTTCGCAGAGCGTATCGGCCTCTCGCCGTTGTATTTCCTCATCGGAGCGCTGTTTGTTATCCTAATCGTAACCATCGTTGTCGTCCTAAGCAGCAACCGCGTCGCTCAAATGAATCCAGTTAAATCCTTAAAAAACAACTAATATCCCGAAAACCCGTATAACGTTAGTACGTATCCCGTTATAACGAAAAAAAATAAAAAAAAGAAAAATAACATGTCAAGTTACGTTAAATTCCTATCCCGCAACAAGCTTTACACCGCCATCGAGTTCATCGGTTTGAGCGTCGCCTTGGCCTTCGTCATCATAGCGTTTTGCTATGTGGTGCAGCAATACTCCGTCACGCGTGAGAACCCCGACCGTGAGCGGATTTATGCAGTTGGTGCCGATCAAATGACCAACGGCTACGGTATGAAGGAGCTTATCGCCGACAAGCTGCCCGAAGTGGAAAGCGTGACACATTTCTCATTCTCAAAAGAACAGTCTATCAAAATTGGAGACGAGTTGTATGTAAGTGATTATTTGTACTGCGACCGCGAATTTTTCGATTTCTTCCCTGTAAAATTTAAGGAAGGCGATGCCGACAACTTTACCAAATCCAACATTGCCTTCATCTCAGAGAAATTAGCTTCAAAAATAGAAGACGAAATCATTGGCCGTCAGCTGATTGCAGGGGGAGACACCCTGAATGTGGCGGGCGTTTTTTCCACCTTGGGCAGCTCACTGTTGCTGGATGCCGATTTAATCGCTAATATCGCGACCTGCAAGAATGTGAAACCATTCAGAGAGTATCCGATATATAATATGACTTATATCCATACTTTCCTGAAGGTAAGTCCTAATGCCGACCGCGAGCTGCTGAATGATAAAATCACTGCAATCTGCAAGGAGACATACGGCGGACAGTTTACTGTTTTCTTCAAGGAAAAGTGTGTTTCCATGTTCCGTATGGATGAACTGTTTTTCAGCGGAACAAAAATTCACTTGCAACAAGGTGACAGGTCAATGCTTCGAACAATGATTGTGATAGGGCTTTTGCTGCTGATATCGGCTCTCATCAACTATGTGAATCTTAACGTTACGGGAAAACGCGCCAAGGAGATGGCTTCGAGGCGGCTTGTGGGAGCGCAGAGGTCCGATATTATCTGGAAATTTCTCTGCGAGTCGTTCGCATTTACCTTGTGCTGTTTTGTGGTCGGTTTGGCAATAGCTCATGCTATGTCGCCTGGAATTAACCGTCTGCTGGCTGCTGATATCCCTGTAAAGGTGCCATTCTCAATAAGTTATGTCGTCGCTTATCTGCTTATAACAATAACTGTTTCGCTGTTGGCTGGATTTATGCCTGCAACTATTATCGCCAAAATCCGTCCCATCGACGTGGTGAAAGGCACCTTCCAATATCATTCGAAAAAGACCTTGTCGAAGGTTTTCATAGTTTTGCAGAATGTGATTGTTATAATTCTGATTTCGTTGGTCATTACTATGGAACTTCAGATGCGTCATATGGTGGAGCGACCCATCGGACTACATACCGACAACCTTTATTTCATCAGTTCGAAATTGGACGTTTCCAGACAAAGTGAAGCCTTTGCCGACGACCTTCGAGCTTTGCCGTGTGTTAAGGAATTGGCAAAAACAAACAGTATTCCGACTTTTACATATTTTACAGTACTCATGGCCAAGAAAGGAGAGTCGGTTAATACAACAAATGTCAATTTCTTCACATGCGACACTGCGGCATTCAGGATGTTGGGCTTTCAGGTGGTGGAAAAGTTCCATGAGCCCGAGGAGGGTAGCGGCTGGATAACGGAAAGCACCGTTGTAGGTATGACAGGATTGCCTTACGGCGATTACAACTTCGATGAGATTATGTCGTGGGCAAATGGTAAGGGAGTCAAAGATATCTGTGGTGTCATCAAGGATTTCAATATGTTGGACGCACTCCATGCCACCGATGAAGATTATTCCATCGTCTTTGCAAACGGTCATTGGTTATTTCCCCAACCGTTTCATTTCCTGTTGGATATTGTTGGTAATCACGACGAGGCAAAACGTGCCATCGATGCGGTGTATGAGAAGCATTGCAAAACTGTCTTTGGTGCATACGTGGAGCCTTACAATAACGATTTTGTGAAGAATGTCATTGCCAAGAAATACGACAAGACCCGACGCCAGATGCGACTTATCGAGTTGATAATGGGCATCTCGGTGATGCTGGCATTGCTTGGCTTGGTCGCCATGAGCACCCATTTCGCCTCCGAGCGCGAGAAGGGCATCGCCATCCGCAAGGTTTTTGGCGGCACGATGGAAAGCGAAATCCGTCGCAATCTGAAGGAATACATTGTCATGATATTGATAGCCAACGTGATAGCAATACCAGTCGCCATCTGGCTTTGCGGGCGTTATCTTGAAGAGTTCGCCTACCGCATCCCAACCTATTGGTGGATTTTTGCTGTGGCTGCAGTCCTCTCGTTCATCATCGCCATCGGCTCCGTCATCTGGCAAATCGTCTCAGTATCAAAAGTTAACCCCGCCCTAACTCTAAAAAAAGAATAATTATCCCGTTATCCCATATAACGTTATTTCGTAAAAAAATAAAATAGGGAAAAATAAAAAATTAGCATCAAAAATAAAAAATATTCGTTAAACAATTAAAACATAAAACTATGATTAAAGTAGAAAACCTTACAAAAATCTTCCGTACGGAAGAAATCGAGACTCTTGCGCTGAATGGCGTGTCATTCGAGATTTACGACGGCGAGTTCGTCGCCATCATGGGACCTTCGGGCTGCGGAAAGTCGACGCTGCTCAACATTCTGGGCTTGCTCGACAACCCTTCGGAAGGCAAATACGAGCTGCTCGGTCAGCAGGTGGGCGATCTGAAGGAGAAAGACCGCACCAAGTTCCGCAAAGGCAATATCGGCTTCGTGTTTCAGAGTTTCAACCTTATCGACGAGCTCAACGTGTATGAGAATATCGAGCTGCCGCTTCGCTACATGAATATCGGTGCCACAGAGCGCAAGGAACGTGTGACGGCCATCATGAAACGCATGGCGATATCGCACCGCGCACAGCATTTTCCGCAGCAGCTGTCGGGCGGTCAGCAGCAGCGTGTGGCAATAGCCCGCGCCGTTGTTGCCAACCCGAAGCTCATCCTCGCCGACGAGCCTACCGGTAACCTCGACTCGAAAAACGGCAAAGAAGTGATGGAACTCCTTACCGACCTCCACAAGGAAGGTACCACCATAGTGATGGTTACGCACTCCCAACGCGACGCCGGCTATGCGGATAGAATTATCAATTTGTTTGATGGTAAAATTGTCGAGGATGTTTTACCACAACTATAACGTAAGCACGTATAACGTTATCCCGAAAAATAACAAAAGTTCGAAAAAAATCCCTATCTTTGCGCATAATTTTTAATCATGCCTAAACTCAAATCACATATCCTCGTTGTCGATGACAATGCCGGAATCCGCTCGGCGCTGAAGATTCTGCTGCCGGCAAGGTTCTCCGATGTCGAACTCATCGCTTCGCCGAAAACTCTCATCAGCACTATGCAGACGTTCAAACCAGATGTGGTGCTGCTCGACATGAACTTCGAAACCGACATCAACACCGGCAACGAGGGACTGTTTTGGCTTTCAGAAATAAAAAAACGCTTCCCCGATGTTGAGGTGGTGCTTTTCACCGCCTATGCCGAAATAGCCCTCGCCGTGGAAGGCATGAAACGCGGTGCATTTGATTTCGTTGTTAAACCATGGGATAACACAAAATTAATTGCGACCCTGGAATCCGCCGTTGAAAAACATCGCACCGTAGGGGCAAATCACATTTGCCCACCCAATATATGCCCGCCTGAACCTCAGATGATTTGGGGCAATTCCGAGGCGATGCAGGATTTGCGCCGCATGATGGAAAAAATCGCTCCAACCGATGCCACTGTCCTCATTACCGGTGAAAACGGCACAGGTAAAGACGTGCTCGCCAACGAGATTCACCGCCTTTCGCAACGCTCAGGAAAACCTATGGTTAGCGTCGATATCGGGGCAATCACCGAAACGCTTTTTGAAAGCGAGATGTTCGGTCACGTGAAAGGTGCCTTCACCGACGCCCATGCCGACCATATCGGAAAGTTCGAGCAAGCCAACGGCACCACGCTTTTCCTCGACGAAATCGGCAACATCCCGCTTAGCGAGCAGGCGAAACTGCTTCGTGTACTGCAAAACCGCAGCATCAATAGGGTGGGCGACACGAAAAACATCCCAATCGATATTCGTTTGATTTGTGCCACTAATATGAATCTTGCTGAGATGGTGAAGCAAGGCCGTTTCCGCGAGGATTTATACTATCGCATCAACACGGTGCCGTTGCATCTGCCGCCGTTGCGCGAACGACAGGACGAAATCGTCTCATTATCAATGCTTTTCGTTGAAAAATATGCCGAAAAGTATCATCGTAAGGCAAAAGATTTGTCCGAAGAGGCAAAAAACCTGCTCATGAACTGCAAATGGAGCGGCAACATCCGCGAGCTTCAAGGCTGCATCGAGAAGGCCGTCATCATGTCCGACGACGAAATCATTGGCAAGGACGACCTGCAAATCAATGATTCTCAACTACTTGATGCACAGAACTCCATTAAAAACGCTTCACTTGAAGACGCCGAGGAACAGGTGATTCGCAACGCGATGAAGAAATACAACGGCAACCTCTCGCTTGTTGCTAAAGCATTGAATATCAGCCGCCCGACATTGTATAACCGCCTCAAAAAATACGGAAAATGAGTGTCTGGCTGTGGATTTTGATTGTCGTGGTTGCCGTGATTATCGCTGTTTTTGTCACGGCGTGGATTGTTAAAAAGAATGACACCCGCAAAGTCTCCTACATGATGGATTCCCTCGAAGACGGCGAGCTGAACTTCCGTTTTCGCGACAACTCGCGTCTCAACCGCACCTTGAATCGTATCCGTGGCATCTTCGAGCGTCGTACCGCAGTGGATGAAGCCGCCTCGTGGAGCAAGCTTTTCCGAGTGATGACACACGAAATCATGAACACAGTCGCGCCAATCGCTTCGCTTAGCGACGCCCTTTCAAAAGATGACAGCCTCGACGTGAAAGCCGGACTTGAAACGATTTCGGTATCGTCAAAAGACCTCATCCGCTTCGTGGAATCCTATCGCAGTGTGATGAAACTGTCACCGCCGCTCCGTAAAGCCATCATGGTCGACGACCTCATGGAACGCATCCTGAATCTGAATAAATCTCGCCTGAAAGAGCAAGGCGTTACATTAACCTACCAGTCTAAAACTCCGGATTTATTAGTTTTTATTGATGAATCTCAAATAATTCAGGTGATAAATAATCTGATTAAAAACGCTGTTCAAGCCTCTGCCAACTCCATCCGCATCAGCGCGGAACTTAACTCTGAAGACAGAACCATAATCAGCGTTACAAACAACGGAAAACCTGTGCCTCTGCACCAGCAGGACGAGATTTTTGTGCCGTTCTACACCACAAAACCCAATGGCACCGGCATCGGCCTCAGCCTCTCACGCCAAATCATGACAAATCACAACGGAAATCTATCGCTCGTACAAAGTGACAATAATACCACGACTTTCGCCGTGGTATTTTAAAACAACACATCCCGTACGGACAAGGCATGCTTTGTCCATACTGAATCAATCTCCTCCCTGATACATTTTGCTAATCACATCCTTGTATTTGCTAAGGATAACCGAGCGTTTCACCTTCAGGGTAGGAGTGAGGATGCCATTAGCTGTTGACCACTCGTCTGCGATGAATTTGAATTTCTTTATTTTCTCGGTGTCGCCAAAGTTGGCGTTAATCTTCTGAACCTCTTTCATCAGGCGGTCTTTCACTTCTTTCAGGTTAATCATTTCCTCGTTCTTTGTGAATGGGATTTCGTGTTTTGCGCACCAGTCTTTCAAGAATGAGAAGTCAGGGACTATCAAAGCTGCTGCGAATTTCTCGTTTTCGCCAAGCACCACTACGTTTTCTAAGAATCCCGATTCGGTGAACTTGTTCTCGATGATATCAGGATTGATGTATTTGCCTAACGAGGTCTTGAAGAGGTTCTTCATGCGGCCTGTAATCTTGAAGTTGCCGTATTCGTTGACACTTCCAAGGTCGCCAGTATGGAACCAGCCGTCCTTGTCGATGACTTCTGCTGTCAGTTCGGGCTGTTTGTAATAGCCCATCATCACGTTGTGACCGCGGCAGATAATCTCGCCATTTTCTGCGATTTTCACCTCAACTCCAGGAAGAGCGGGACCTACAAATCCTGCTTCACGGCCATGAGGCTCGTTGCAGCTGGTGCAGATAACCGGTGAGCATTCTGTCATGCCATAGCCTTCGTAAACCGGCATCTTGATGGCTGAGAAAAATGCTGAGATGTTTGGCTGAATGCTTGCTGCACCTGAAACGATTATGTCGAAGTATTCGGCACCAAGTTTGCTGCGAATTTTGCTGTAAACGAGCTTGTCGGCGACCTTCAGTTTCTGGTTGTAGAACCAGCTTCTACCATCGACAGTGTATTTTTCTGCAAGATTCATTGCCCAGTAAAATATGGACTTTGCGAGACCTTTCTGTGTCTGGCCTGACTGTCTAACCTTTAGATAAATCTTTTCCAAAAGACGTGGCACGCAGGTCATCATGGTAGGATAGATCTCCTTCATGTCGTTGGCGATGGTGGCGACGCTTTCAGCGTAATAAACCGACATCCCAAGATACTGGTACAGATATACCAAAGTTCTTTCGTATGCGTGGCATATTGGCAGGAAACTCAATGCGCGTGTTGATGTCGGCGATGGAGTCTGGCGCAGATTTTCAATCTGACCGAGAATATTGGAATGTGAAAGCATCACGCCCTTTGGAGTGCCTGTCGTTCCTGAAGTGTAGAGGATGGTGGCGCAGTCGCCGCTTGTGACCGCAGCCTTGCGTCTTTCAAGCTCTTCAGGGTCCTGGTTTTCGCTTCCCAAGGCGAGCAGATCAGCCCAGATAGGGTAGTCACCTCTTTTGATAAAGGTATATATCATCTTCAATGACGGTATGTCATTTCTGATTTCTTCAATTTTGTTTAAAACGCAAAGCCCTTCGAGAACAACGAGTTTCGCCTCACAGTTGTTGATGATAAAGCGATAATCTTCTTTGCTGATAGTCGGATAAATCGGCACTGTGACAGCTCCAACTTGCTGAATTGCCATGTCGAGGATGTTCCATTCGGGACGGTTGCTGCTTATGATGGCAACTTTGTCGTCTTTCTGAATGCCTAATTTGATAAGAGCATAGCTGATGATATTTGTCGTCTCGACGTATTGCTGGATGCTGTACTTTCTCCATTCGCCGTTTTCTTTTTTGGCGAGAGCGGTTTGTTGGTTCGGATGTTTCTGTAAATAAGTTGCTAAAATGTCAAAAATGCGTTTTTCTTCCATCTCAATTGCTTTTTAAAACAATGCAAAAGTACGTTAAATTTCAACCCATAAAATTTTTTGGGGTGAGTGGGGTGAAAAATGGGATAAAAACGCTAAAAATGGGGTAAAAATGCCTATTATAGGGGTAAATGAATTATTATGTCCTTGTATTTTGGGGTAAAATTATCTAATATGTGGTGATAAAACCAGTGTTATGGGGTGAAAATTAAGCACCAAAATCGTCAAAAAGGATGTTTTCTTTGGGCACTCCAAGATTGTCGAGCATGGTGAGAACCGATTGCGTCATCATTGGCGGACCGCAGAGATAATACTCGATTTCTTCTGGTTCGGTGTGGTTTTTGAGATAGTTTTCGAAAAGGACCTCGTGTATGTTGCCTGTGTAACCGTTCCAGTTGTCTTCAGGAAGTGGTGATGACAATGCAATGTTGAATTTGAAATTAGGATTCTCGGCTTCTATCTTCTTGAAATCGTCGATGTAGAACAATTCTTGTAGAGAGCGCCCGCCGTACCAGAACGATGCTTTTCTTGTGGTGTGTTTTGTGAGGAACAAATCAAGGATATGAGAGCGCATAGGAGCCATTCCTGCGCCGCCGCCAATGAAAACCATCTCACGGTCAGTGTCTTTGATATGGAATTCGCCGTAAGGTCCACTGATTGTTACTTTGTCGCCTGGTTTCAGCGAATAAATATATGATGAGCACACACCTGGATTAACCTTCATGAAACCGCCGTTTTTATTGTCGAATGGCGGTGTCGCTATGCGTACGTTGAGCATGATGATATCGTTTTCAGCAGGATGGTTCGCCATGGAATATGCCCTGAATTGTGGCTCTGGATTGCGCATCACAAGGTCAAACATGTGGAATTTCTCCCAGTCTTTGAGATATTTCTCACCGATGTCGAAATCCTTGAAGCTGACATTGGTTTTTGGCACATCAATCTGAATATATCCACCTGAAAGGAAGTCAAGATGTTCGCCTTCAGGTAGTTTTACGACGAGTTCTTTGATGAATGTTGCAACATTGCGGTTGCTTACAACAGTGCACTCCCATTTCTTAATGCCGAAAATTTGCGGATTTATCTGTATTTTAAGGTCCTTACGAACTTTTACCTGACAGCCGAGTCTCCAGTGGTCGAGTTGTTCTTTGCGGCTGAAAAATCCTTTTTCTATTGGCAAAATAGTGCCTCCGCCTTCTAATACTTGACATTTGCACATCCCGCAGTTGCCTTTGCCGCCACATGCCGAAGGAAGGAAAATCTGCTCGTCGGCAAGAGTCTGAAGTAAGGAATTCCCCGGTTTGACATCAAGTTCGCGTTCCTCGTTAATGCTGATTCTGACATTTCCTTGCGGTGAAAGCCTTTTTTTAATGATAACAAGTACAGCGACAGGAATAAGAATTACTGTGAGAAATACTATTACGCTGGTTAATATGATTGATGTGGTGCCCATGACTTTCTAAATGGTTATTCCGAGAAAAGCCATGAAGGCTATTCCCATTAGTCCTGTGATAATGAATGCTATACCAGTGCCTTGCAGTGATTTCGGTATATTCGAATATCTGATTTTTTCTCTTATCGCTGCCATTCCTGCTATGGCGAGAAGCCATCCGAGACCCGAGCCGAACCCGTATGAAATCGATTGTCCTATTGATGTGAAATGACGTTCCTGCATGAAGAGGCTCGCTCCTAAAATTGCACAGTTGACGGCTATCAAAGGCAGGAAAATGCCCAATGATGAATACAATGCTGGACTGTATTTTTCAATCACCATTTCAAGGATTTGAACTATGGCGGCGATTATTCCTATGAAAAGAATGAAACTGAGAAAATCAAGGCTTATTTCTGAAAAAGCTGGGCTTATCCATGATAACGCGCCTTCCGACAAAACGTATCTGTCAAGAAGATAATTCATTGGTACTGTGATGATTAGCACAAAAGTGACAGCGATGCCGAGTCCTAACGATGTCTTGACGTTTTTGGAGACGGCGAGGAAAGAGCACATTCCGAGGAAATATGCAAAAATCATGTTGTCGATGAAAATCGAGCGGATAAAAATACTTAACGACTCCATCACTTGCCCTCCTCAGGTTTTTGCAGCCAGATGATTATTCCAATGATTATCAATGCCATAGGCGGAAGAATCATAAGACCGTTGTTCATATATCCTAAATTGTACAAGCCTTGTGGAATGACTTGAAAGCCGAAAAGCGTTCCAGAGCCGAGCAACTCGCGGAAAAACGCGACGATCACAAGGATTGAGCCATATCCGAGACCGTTGCCGATGCCGTCGAGGAATGACTCCCAAGGTTTGTGCGACATGGCGAAAGCCTCCAGACGTCCCATCACAATGCAGTTGGTGATTATAAGTCCAACAAACACAGATAGTTGCTTGCTTACGTCATACATAAAGGCTTTTAAAAACTGGTCGACGAGGATTACCAAAGTGGCAACTACAATGAGCTGCACGATGATACGTATTTTTGAAGGTATTCCTTTGCGTAACAATGAAATCACGAGATTTGACAATGCAGTCACCACTGTTACTGACAGTGCCATCACGATGGCAGGTTTCAGCTTCGCCGTGACAGCCAAGGCAGAGCAGATACCCAAAATCAATACCGTGACTGGGTTTGCTTTACGCAAAGGAGCCGTTATCAGATTCATATTCTTACTCATTGCCCTCAAAATATGCTTTATAAGCTTCTAAAGTGTTCTTAATCATGTCTTTAACTCCATCCGAAGTGCGTGTGGCACCAGCTATTGCATCCACTTCGACTGTGATATTGTCGCCGTTTCTTTTCATCTCCTTGCCGGAAAACTGGCTTTGGAAATTGTCTGTCGTAATCTCTGCGCCTAATCCAGGTGTCTCAGATTTATGGTCGAAAACGGCACCTACAACTGTTTGGAAATCTTCAGAAAGCCCGATATAGCCCCAAATCGGCCCCCAAAGTCCGTTGCCCTGCATGGGGATGACGGTGGTTTTGTCGTCAATTATATAATAAGGTAGGTCGCCGTCGTTAGTTGTGGTGCAATGCTGCTCGAACAATTGCTCAGCGTTATTTTTGTCAACGCCAGTGATTCCTGCGGCTTTCAAGATATTGATGCGCTGCTCGTTTTTCTTGTTGTTGTCCTGATATGGCTTTAGCAGCATCGCGGCACCCGAAAGAAGCACCGACACTATCAACACAAGGATAATGATGTAACGGAAGATGTAACGGTCATTCATTCTGCGCTCCTTTCTGCTGTACGCCAGCGTTTTTTGCGTTTTCTGATATTTGCACCCACCACGCACCAGTCGATGAGAGGGGCGAAGACGTTGAGCAATAATATCGCAAGCATCATTCCTTCAGGGTAACCTGGATTTGCCATGCGGATGAGAATGGTAATGGCTCCAATGAGGAAGCCGTAAATCAGTTTCCCGATGTTGGTTTGTGCCGCTGTCACAGGGTCGGTCGCCATAAAAATTGTGCCGAACATGAAACCGCCCATCAGCAGGTGATAGTAAAACGGAATGTCAAAAAACAAACTCATTGCTATTGCGCCTGCAAATGTCGCCAATATGATTCTTAAACTCGCTATTCCGTTGATTATCAGGAATAAGCCGCCAATAAGAATCGCAATTTTTGATGTCTCGCCGATGCTCCCTGGAATCGTTCCGATAAACATTTCCGACAGACTTGGCAAATCGTTGATTGTGCCTCCGTTGAATATCGTTCCGAGTGGTGTAGCACCGCTGTAAGCGTCAGCTTTTTCTGCTATCCACACGCTGTCGCCAGTCATTTTGGAAGGGTAGGAGAAAAACAGGAATGCTCTTGCCAAAAGTGCGGGGTTCACTATATTCATTCCGCTTCCGCCAAACACCTCTTTGCCAATGATTACTGCAAAAGCCACAGCTAAAGCGAGCATCCAAAGCGGCACGTCAACAGGCATGATAAGCGGTATGAGAAATCCTGTCACGAAATAACCTTCGTTGACTTCTTCGTGACGAATTTCAGCGAAAGTGAATTCTATTGTGAGACCGACGATATAGCTGACAAGATATATCGGGATTATTTTCAATAATCCGTAACCGAATGTGTGCCAAAAAGTTACATCTTCGCCAAGAGACAGAAAATGCTGATAGCCGATGTTCCACGTACCGAAAAGGAAGCAAGGGATGAGGGCGAATACAACATAAATGAGGCTGCGTTTCATGTCGACATAATTGCGAATGTGTGCTCCGTTTGTTGTTACCCTGTTTGGAGTATATAAAAACGTCTCAAACGCCTCGAAAGTGGAGTGGAAGCGCGCGTATTTGCCGCCTGGTTCGAAGTTTGGCTTGATTTTATCGATATAATCTCTTAGTCCCATCATCTTGTCTCCTTTCTGATAAATTCAAGACCTTCGCGAATGATTTTTTGTATCGGTGTTTTCGACGGGTCTATGACCTCGCAAAGCGCAAAGTCTTCAGCATCAACTTCATAGATGCCGAGTTCCTCCATCTGGTCGATGTCTTTTATGATGCAAGCCTTGATGAGCTGCATCGGATAGATGTCGAAAGGAAACACCTTTTCAAAGTCACCAGTCATGATGTATGGACGTGTGTCGCCGTTGGTGTTGGTGTCGGTGAAACGCTTGAAAACAGGTCGTAGCCAGCCAAACAGCTTGTATTTGTTGCCTTCAGGTATCACAGTGACCTGAGTGTCGTGGAAACAGAGAAAATTGTCGTTTGTGATGTTTGTCCCTGTCAGCACGTTGCCGCTGATTACGCGCGAATTTTCTTCGATATCTAAAATTGGTGTTATGTCAGCACCGATTCTTGTCTTGTAATAATGTGGATTTTTCACTGCCGAGCCCGTCGTTGCAATTATGCGTGTGCTGTCATATTTTCCTGTGAGGAACAAATTGCCGATGGCAATGACATCCTGCAGATAGCAATACCATACGGTTTCGCCTTTGTTTATTGGTGAAATGGCGTTTGTCTGAGTGCCTATATTACCGGCAGGGTGTGGACCTTCAAATTGGGTTACGACCACATTTTTCGCGTCTGTAGAGACACAAAATTTTGTGTCTCTATAGCAAACGTTGATATAAACGTTCCCGTCTGTCAATTTTGACAACACATTGATTCCCATCTGTAGAGACGTTTCCTGAAACGTCTCTGAAATGATGTAATCATTATCAGGTGCCAACGGCGCGGTGTCGAACATCGACACAAAAATATGTTTCGGTGTGTCGTTCGGGTTGGCGATGGTGGAAAATGGGCGCTGACGAATCATTGGCCAGATGCCGCTACGCAACATTTTGTCAATCAGTTTGTCGCGTGATAACGTTGATAGAGACGTTTCAGGAAACGTCTCTACGGAACCAAAATCTATGGCATCATTGTTGCCGTCTGATTCAATGATGATCTCAAGAATTGCGCGTTTCTCGCCTCTAACGACGGCTTTCACATTTCCCGAAAGGGGAGAGGTGAATACAATATTCTCATTGTTTTTGTCGTGGAAAAGGACAGAACCGACCTTCACCTTGTCGCCTTCAGCGACGTGCATTTTGGGGATAACACCGATAAAATCGCCAGGTTTTATTGCACACAACGAAGGCTCAAAACTTTCGATTGATTTCGAAGGTGCACCTTTAAGATGAATATCGAGACCTTTTCTTATTTTGATTTTATCCATTTTCCCGTTTCGTTTCCGATTTTCCAGAAATATAATCCTGGTGCCCAACTATCTGTGTTCAATGTCGTGATATCATCATTGATTTCTCTTTCGAGAATCATTCTGCCTTGAAAATCAAACATTTGTAACTTGGCACTGGTGTTATTGATAACGACAATGTTAAGCTCGTTATTGCCTGGATTTGGATAAACCAAGAAATTGCTCTCGGAATCTGTGTAATTCTCATCGACAGCAGTAATCTCGACGCGCATAGGAGGCATCTTGATTAAATCGATTGATGCCGAACCCTCAGCAGCATTGCTTTTTCTTGTGAAAGTCCAGTTGAACAAATATTTTCCAACACTTAGTGGATATTCAAATCTCTTCCATGTGTTACCTGTAAGATTGAATTGTGTGGTGTTGACGGTGAAAGTGAACACATCGCTACTGTTACCGGAACCTTTATAATAGAACGAAATTATATCATCAATTTCGGTGGTAACACTCATCAATAATCTTGAAGTTCTTGACGATGATGTCGAGGTGGAAGTGTAGCAATAATCACCATCATACGGATCAGTGTCGTCTTTTATCCAAGGCGCTGTTCCGTTGTTGCTCCATCTGAATAGATTGTTAAGCTCTTCATTTTCAAAGCTTTCGATGCAATTGCCAAGAGGAATTGTGGATTGGTGGATTTCCTTGTAGCCGTTTGAAATCACTTTGAGATATTCATCGAGGATGGCTCCGTCTGGAGCTTCGTCTGTAACAGTCACGACAAATGTAACATCAATGCTGTCATTTACCTCAATTCCGTCAGTGTTAATTGTATAATCTTGATAATCAATGACTGGCGCATCAATTTTTAAAACATGCTTAATCGCATTGCTTCTGCTATGTCCTTGATTCTTAACAGTATAAACCAATTGAGAAGTCTCGCCTTTATAAAGTCTTCCAGTTAAATTTCCGTTTTCGTCTTTGATTTTCAAATCAGTGACTACAAAATTTGGAGCATTGACTGTAATGTTGAATTTGTCGGTGAAAGAATAATCGCCGTTATTCATGTTCAGATACAATGGAATCACTGTCTGGTCAGGAACATTATCCCTTAATTTTATAGTGAACGCGTTGGCTTTATTTGAAATCTCGTTTGCGCCAATTGATTGGTAAGTTGTTGAAGATGAAAGAATTTGAACATAAGGTGAGTCGGAAGAAAGTTCCACGCCTACATTTTGGATGTTGGCAAAACCCACATTGTGAATAGCTATGTCAAATGAAACCTCTTCTTTGAAATCGATTTGTCCGTTATTGTTTTGGTCGTTAATCTGATAGCTGCTGAAAACAAGATACGGACCTTGGTTAGGAATCACGGCGATTTCCCTGGTATATCTGTAATAATTTTGCTTTGTGACGGTCAGAACCACGTTATTGCCTAATTCCTGAGGTGTGATGCTGATGGTCTGAGTTTGCCCTGTTCCTGTTGCCAGACCTATGATTTCTCCGTTGGAGGTGAGGCAGATTGTGGCATCAGGGTCAGTCTTGATTTGGTATTGTGTAGAACCTTCCACCACGACAGGAAGCATTGTAATGTCAAGATTCTGAGGCATTTCTGTGTAGAGATTCATATACACGTCGCCATGATGGTGGAAGAGGTAGTAGGTGATTTCCCTTCCGTCGCCCCATGAAATCCAGTTTGACTGTTGCAGGAAGAATTTTCCTGATGCGTTGCCAAAGCCGGGCATAATGAACGATGTCGGGTGGTGTGTTCCGTATATTGGCATGAAATCCGGCCACATATTGTCGTAAACGCCCCAAACATAAACATCGTTGAGGAATGAATATGAGACCTGAGTTGCAGCGACAATGCCTAAAGCGCCGTATTGGTGGCGGTGGAACGCCTCAGCAAAGCAACCGTCTGTTCCAGCGTAATTGAATCTTCCTGTTAGGCAGTTGTTTGACATCACGAAGGTGAGGTCAGGGTTGACAAGACGTTTGATGGATGATATACTGTACGCCGGTTCGCCCCACACTTCTTCGGCACCGTGGTCGCGGTGTTGGAGAAGGAATGCGCCTGCGTTCACAGCCTCGTTTATATCGTTGCCTGTACCACTCCAGTCATGCAGATGTGACATGTTTTGCGGAATGTAGCCGAGTCCGTTAGGACCGAAGAAGTTGACAACAGATGAGGTGTAATCGGCTGTAGACCAAGAACTTCCGGGATTGCCTTGATAAATGGCGTTGACGCGGACTGGGTGTTTCTCCAAACCGAATTCCCAGAAACCGTTTACGACCTCTGAACAAAGCTGGAACCAACGCTCGAGTTGGAATCCCATTGCGGTGATAGGCTTGTCATAGAAACGCTCGTTGGTTGGAGGCGTGCGCTCATACTGCAAGTCCTTGTTTATCATGTGATAAAGCTCTTCGTAGTTGCGTCCGGTGATACGTCCAATTGCGACATCAGGAAGATGGTCGTTGTTCATGTCACCGTATTTGTTATCGGAGATATATGGGTTATATCCTGTACCGCCTGGATGGTTGTTCATGGTGTAAGACACAACACCTTGGGTTCCGTCGCTGTTGTGGTCGCCGAGGATGAGAACGGCGGAGAGGGGGACGTCCCAGTTGTTATAAGCGTTTTTGATGTAGTTGTGTATAGCATTACCTGTGTTTCCGCCACATTGATTAACAGTCACGACATCGGTCAGGATTCCTTGCTGGTTGCGGAAAAGTTTTATCGAGTCGGCGAGATGGAAGAAGTCAGGGTTGTTTGGCGTGATGATGAGATACTCGCATCCTGTTGCACGACGCTCAACAGATTCCTTGATAAAGTTTTGATAATCAAAGTATGGAATCACATTCTCGTTGATAACCATGTCTCTGACAATTTGTTCCCATGCCTTGCTGAGATAACGCGGGTCGCCGCCGAAGTTTCCGTCGCCGCCCTCAAAACTCACTTCGAGATTAAGTTTTCTTGCCACAACGAGTTCCTTGCTGACTGGATTGTATTGGAAAGGGGTGACGCTGAGAATCACGACATCGACGTCACGGATTTTCATCGGTTCTGATGTGATAATCGGCTCTTGCGGGAAAAACGCGTCGGTTGAATACACTTTCTCGTCACGATAATACTTCATCGGTGACTTGTCGTCGTCCAATGGCAGTTCGGGGGCAGGTATTAGCTCGATGCCAGTCAATGTCTCGGTCACGATATTATTTACATTGACATTTACCGAAGCGCCTCTCGGAATGGCAATATATCGCGAAACAACTGGAAGGTTAGGCATTCCGGCTTTGTTTGGCAGGAAAATACCGTTGAGTTCGATGGTCTGTCCCTCAATGTCGTTGTGACGTTCGTAATTAATATTGAAATCGTCAATGTTGAGGCTCAACTCAAGGTTTGAGCGCGTGCTATTGACAACTTCAAACGTTTGTGCGCTGATTGTCAATGACATCACTAACAATGCCAATGCAAGTATTATTCTTGGAATGAAACTTGTTCTTTTCATGATATGAGGATTTAAGTTAAATTTCTTCTTTCTGTTTGATCATCGTGGCCGAATCATTCGAACTGACAAACCAGACGATGTCATCGTTGCTGAAAACTGTTGAGGCAGAAGGGCTTAGAATGAAAGCGTCGCCTCTTTGAATCGCTATCACCATAGCGTTGTATTTGTCTTTGAACATGGAGTTGAGCAGCGAAACATGGCAAAGGGGACTGTTTTCTGATATTTTCACCATGTTGAGATTCATGTTATGCTCTTTACGTTCATGTATCAACTCATTGTCTTCTACATCAATTATCGGTTTGACCTTATTGATATTCTCGTCGCTTCCCACCAATGTCACCACATCGAATGGGTAGAACGTCATGTCTTTGTCAGGAAGGTCGAATGTGTCTTTTCCTCTTTCAATACAAACCACGCTTACTTTGAAGTCGCGGCGGAAAACTGTCTCTTTCAACTGTTTCCCAACGATTCTGCTAAGAGGGCTGACGGTCACTTTCTCAAGATGGAAATTCTGTTGTAGCACTTCAGGAATGACAAATGATGCCTGTTTCTGGCGTCTGTTGAGGTTTTCCATGAAACTTTTCTCCAAATGGTCGTAGAATTTCATTATCCCGTTCGAGAAAGCGAGGATTACTGAAACAGCCACTGCTATTCCAATAATTGCAAAAATGTTTATTTTTATAAAATGAGAGATAATCAGAATAATTATCAATGTTGCGATAAGATACCTTAAAATAAAGATTATCGCGATGACGTGGCTTTCAAAAACGTTTTTGGTTATTAGTTTTTTGTTGGTAAGGGAGATGTTGTATTTGAATGCCATAGCCCAAATGAACGGAGCCACCAAAACCAGTGTTATTAAAGCGGCTGTGACATTTCCCCATATTCCGTTGATGTTTTTGACGACAAAAGGTCCGATTGCTGAATATGATATCAAAGCGAGTGCAAGGATTATGCAGCCGTAGATAATCATATTCTTAAACTGGTTAATTACGAAAGTCTTGAATGTCAAGGTCTTGTTTTCGCTTGCCTTGAAGCCTTCCGCATAGTTTGTCATCGTTTGTTTCCACTTTTCAGGGATTTTCGGATCAAGCCAATTGAATAACGGATTGGCGAGACGCATGATATAAGGTGTGAAAAACGTGGTTACTATGGAAACGGTGACGATGATAGGGTAGAGGTATTCGTCGATGACTTTGAAGCTCAAACCGAGAGACGCGATGATGAATGAGAACTCACCGATTTGGCAGAAGCAGAATCCTGCTTTGAATGAAGTATGAATGTCGCGACCCGAAATAAGCATTCCGAAAGTGGCGCTTAAGGTTTTAACAATCATGACAGTGAGAGAAATTATTATCACCGGCCATGTGTATTGCACCAGAATCTGCGGGTTGACAAGCATACCTACCGACACGAAGAATATCGCGCCGAAGAGGTTTTGAATTGGTTTTACAAGTTTGTGAATGATGTCGGCTTCGAGTGTCTCCGCAAGGATTGAGCCCATGACGAATGCACCGAGAGCCGAAGAGAATCCGGCGTAGTTGGCGAGCATGACCATCGCGAAGCAGAGTCCGACAGCGATGATGACCAATGTCTCTTCTGTCATGAATTTCCTGATCATTCTGAGGAAAGACGGGATGAGATAAATTCCGAAGATGAACCAGATTATCAGGAAGAACATGAGTTTGAGCATGCTGAGCAGAAGCTCCATGCCGTCGAAAGTGTTACCCACCGACAGTGTCGAGAGGATGACCATAAGGACGACGGCGACGAGGTCTTCCACCACGAGCGCGCCGATTACGTGGGCGGTAAACTTCTCGTTTTTCAGTTTCAAATCGTCAAAAGCCTTGACAATGATACTCGTCGAGGAGATGGAGAGCATACATCCGAGGAAGATGCAGTTCATTTTCTGCCATCCGAACATTTTCCCGACGAGGAAACCTATCGAGAACATTATCACAAGTTCGGTGAGCACCATGATGGCGCCTGGACCACCTACTTTTTTCAGTTTCTTGAATGAAAATTCAAGACCAATTGCGAAAAGAAGGAATACCATGCCTATTTCGCTCCATGTCTCCACGCTGTTCGGGTCGCTGACGACAGGGAAATATGTGAAATAAGGTCCAATCAAGAAGCCTGCCACGATATATCCCAACACCAATGGCTGTTTTAACCATTTGAAAAGCACTGTAGTGATTCCAGCGGTGATTAAAATCAGAGCCAGGTCAGAAAATAAAGCAGGTATTCCTTCCATTCTTCAATAATTTAAAAACTATCTTTTGATGACCTTCTTGATCCAGACATTCTCTTCGCTTGAAATGCGGAGGATGTAAGTGCCGTTTGAAAGGTCATTGAGATTGATAACTGTGTCAAGTCCGTTGTCGGCTTTTTCTGTCTGAGAATAAACCATTTGTCCTACGCTGTTGTACAGTGAAATCTGGACGTTGGCTGTGATATTCTCGATAGAAACGTTGATGATGTCGTTAGCCGGGTTAGGATGGATTGTCATCGTGTTGGCGTTGACTTCTTCGATTCCGTGGCCTCTCAACGAGATGATGAGCGGTGCTGACGGTTCGCTGGAGCCACAGTTTTCTGAATGGCCTATCACGCTGAGTGACACCTCGGTATCTTCGATGTCCATGTTCCAGTTGATTGTGACCATGTTGCCTTCAGCTGTCATGGTGCCTGCTTCTGCTGGCTCAAGGGTCCATTCATAGCTTGTGAAGAACTCATAACCGTTGACAACGTATTCTGTTACAGCATTGTAGTTGTAAACATCCTGCGGACCTTCCGGCATTGGCACGGTTACTTCAGTGAAGTTGACTGTCACATCGTGGCTGAAGACTGTCTCGTCGCAACCTTTGTAGTTTGCAGTGAGTGTCACAGTGCCGTTGTAATAGTCGTTATCTGAAGGAGTGAACTCAACCTGTGCTGATGTGGCGTCATTAAATGAGCCTGTTCCTGTTGTCGTCCAGTTGACGAACTCGCCCCAGTCACTTTCAATAGCGAAGCTGATTTCGATTGGGTCTGCTGAGCAGGTGTTGATTTCGTCAGGGCAGGAGATGCTTGGAACTCCTTGATAACTTACCGTGAGGTCTGCTGAAGCCTCGCCGCAGCCGATGGCATTGATTGTGATTATAACATTTCCATTCTCAATGTCTTGTGTTCCGAATGTGTAAACATTGCCGTTGAATGTGCCGTCGCCGTTTGAGGTGAACTCAATCGATTCGGCTTCGTTTGCTGTGAAGTAGTTCGTGACATCAATGACACCCATGCAAGCCATAGCTGCACTCCAAGTTGTTGTGAGCTCGATGGTAGGAGTGCCCTTGAATGACACCTCGACATCGTCTGTAATGACTTCCAAATCCTTGTGTGCTGTCAGTGTAAGTGTTGCACCGCCGTTTGCAATATCCTGAGTGCCAGGAGTATAGACTGGAGTAGGGATTGTAGCGTCATCGAATGTGCCGTCGCCGGCTGTTGTCCAAGCAAGAGAAGTGTAATTGGTAGCATAGCCGTTGATTTGGGCATCATCTCCCTCGCAAATCTGAACGTCGAGACCTGCTGATGCTGAAAGGCTCAAGTCACGTGGCAGAATCACGAAGTCAATCCAGCAGCAGTCACTTCCGCTGCTAACGCTGGTGTCTTTCTTGTATTTCCATGCGAAAGTGTGATTTCCGGCTGTTACAGGATATTGTGCTCTTGTCCATGCGACATTGCCTGACCAGTTGTTCTTTTCGACATTATCAATATAGAAATACAACTTGTCGTAATTGCTTTCTGATGACACTTTGTAGTAGAATGCTATTGAATCGGCTTCTCCAACTTCGTATGTCAGAGACAATATTGTTTCCTGGTTGTGGCTGATTTGTCCTGACTTCACGCAATACTGGCCTTCGTATGGATCTGTCGTGTCGAATGTCCAAGGATATGCCGCGCTGTTTGTCCACATTAACGGGTCAAATGCAGCGGACTCGAAGTCTTCAACATTGAGACCGATTTTTGACATATAGTCCTTTGTGGCTGTGTAAACACCAGATGCGACGTTTAGTGTATATTCTGCTGCAAATCCTGAAGGAGCGCCTCCAACATAAACCTCGTATTCAACAACACTTGTTTCATCAGCGGCAATGCTTGTAACGGTTACAGTTGGCTGGCTTGTGATTTGCAGGAACACATTGTTCATTTCAAGTGTGGCATTGACAGCAACTGAGTTGGCGTTACCTTTGTTCTTCACTGGGAATGAAAGTTTTGCTCTCTCGCCCGGGTCAAGACGGCCGTTGCCATTGCCTTCAATCTCTTCTATTGAAACGTTTCCGATGGTGAACTCTGGAGCGTAGGCCTTCATGTTGATGTGGCTCTCGTAAGTGTCTGAACCGCTTGTGATAGTCACGAGGAAGTCGATAGAAGTCTTGTTAGGAACTTCGTCTGAAACTGTGAATTGGAAAGCGTTGTCAAGGTTGGATGTGGCATTTGAGTTAAGGGCCGTGAAGCTCGCTGTGCCGTTTGTTATCGTAACATATTCCGATTCTGTAGTCAGAGTCATTGTGCCGGCAGAAGCCTGTGCGTTACCGACGTTCTTGATTTGGAGGTCAAATCCGGCTTGTTCGCCGAAGTTGAGCTGTGTAGCCTGGTTGCTGAGCTCGTATTCACTGATAACGATATATGGACCGCTTGCTGGGATGACTTCTATATTTGCCTGATAACGGAGGTAATTCTGGCCTGTCACGGTCAATTTCAAAACTGTAGGAGGCACCTGTGAAGGGATCTCAATATTCTGAACGCTTCCTGTTGCTTGAGCCACTGCTACTAATTCCATATTGTCGCCTTCGCCTTTTGTCAAAGCTATTGTCGTGCCTTCAGGAGCGGTGACTTGGAATGTCTGCAAGCCGGCGAGTTGCACGCTCTGGTGCTGTACCGTCATGGTCTGAGGCACTTCTGTATAGAGACGTAAGAATGCATCGCAATGTGCGGTGAACATCTGGTAAGTGATGTATTTGCTATCGCTGTTGTAAGGCCATGCTGTCTCGTTGAGGAAGTGTTTGCCGGCAACAAGACCGAATGCTGGGAACCAGTTGCCTGTGTTGGCATTTACAGAAGCAGGGGAGGTTGTATTTGTAGGATATGTAGGCATGAAATCAGGTTGGAACTGGTCGTAGATACCCCAAACAAGAGCGTCGTTGACGAAAGAGTATGACACGTCGGTTGGGCAAATCAAACCAACAGCACCTGCGTTCTGTCCGTTGTAGGTGCGGCGTATAAAAGCCTCTGCGAAGCAAGGACCTGAAGTGAGGTCAAACTGACCTGTCAAGCAGTTGATTGAGAACACGAAAGGCATTTTGCCCACGTTGTTAAGCTGATCCACGTGAGTGTTTCGGAAAGCGGGTTCGCCCCAACCTGTCTCAAGACCGTGGTCGCGGTGCTGCACGAGCATGGTGCCTTGGTTGATGGCAACGACAATCTGTTCAGGAGTTCCGCCTGTCCAATTGCCTAACTCATTAGGTGTCTGAGGGATGTAGTTTGTTCCGGAAGGTCCGAAATATGACACCACATCACTGGTGTTTTGTGCTGACGACCATGACGAACCTGGAGTACCGGAATAGATGCAGTTGATACGTTGCGGGTTTTTACCATGTGAACGGAAATAGCCTCCAACCACCTCTGAGCAGAGTTGGAACCAGCGTTCTGTCTGCCATCCGAGTGCTGTGATAGGGACATCGTATGAGTTGGCGTCCATGTTAGGATTGGTGAACTCATATTCAATCTGTTTGTCAGCCATCATAGCGGCTTCGGTTGGGTTGGCTGCAACAAGACGTGAGAAAATCATTTCCGGAAGGTAGTCACCGGTGACATCAGCGTACTGGTTGTCGGTGATACAGTTGCCGTAACTGCTTGAGTGGTAAATCTCTTCTGCAGGAATACCTTGTCCCATGTTGGTGTTGTGGTCAGCGAAGAGAAGCACTGCGACAGGGGCGATGTCCCAAGTGTTGTAGGCATCGTGGAACCATGTCTTCAGCATCGTTGTCGTGGTGGCAGGAATCTCATCGAGGCGATAGACCTTTGTGAGGATGCCCTGCTCCATACGATAGTCTTTCAAACGGTTTGCCGGCTCGACAAAACCATCGTTGTTAGGGATGATGATGAGGTATTCAGCACCGTCTTCGCCGTCTCTGAGCCACTGCTGCATTCTCGCTGCATAGTCGATGACTGGCAATGAATTGTAGTTCATGATGTTCTGTGCTAGAATAGGGTCGAAATACTGTGAACGGAGACGATTGTCACCGAACTGACCATTGCCGCCTTCAAATTCAACTTCAACCTGGATGTTGTGATAAACGATAGCTTCTTTTGTCACAGGGTTGAATCTGACAGGGCTGATGCTGATGTTGACAACGTCGACGCCACGAATTGACGACGGAGCGCTGATTGAAGCGAATTCCGCAGGATAATAAGCGTTTTCTGAATAGACTTTTTCATCCTTTGTGTAATTCATGTCAGGCTCGGAGTTTTCGTCCTGAATGCCCAACGATGGCTCCACGTTGACGTTCTTAATCACTTGCTGTTCATAGCTTTTTACGTTTAACACAGCTGTTGCACCTTGCGGGATGGCGATGGTGCGGCTGTAGCAAGGAACGTTCGGGAGTCCCTTGGCGTTAGGAAGGCTGATGTCAGCGATGCCGATGGCTTGCATATCTTCGCCTTCGTAGGTGAATGATGTGAGGCTCATCTCGTTGATATTGAATTCGAGAGATACGTTGCCTCTTGTCTGTTCCACAAGTTGGATGCCGTTTTTACCTTCATGGTTGAAGTTGAAGGTGCGGACTTCTTGTGCCGTTACGATTGATGTCACGCCGAGCATAAGTAATGCTGCGCAAACCAATCTACGTAAGTTTAATTTTTTCATTTGATATAGTTTAATTGGTTTATTTTATTTTACAAGTCCTCCAAATCCCATAAACGCCATGGCGAGAATACCCGCTGTAATCAAGGCGATAGGTGTTCCTTTCATTCCCTTTGGCATCTCCATAAGGTCGAGATGCTCGCGGATGCCTGAGAAGATGATTAAAGCCAAGGCGAAGCCGATGGCAATACCGGCTGCGTAAACAACCGACTCTCCGAGGTTCAGCATGTGAGCCTCCTCACCAAAGGTGAACTGCTTGGTCACCACTGTGATGGCAACGCCGAGAACACAGCAGTTGGTGGTAATCAAAGGTAAGAACACGCCCAAAGCGGTGTACAGCGATGGACTGATTTTCTTCAGGATGATCTCCACCATCTGCACCAGTGCCGCGATGACCAAGATAAACACAATGGTTTGCAGGAACTCAAGTTCGTGCGGCAAGAGGACGTATTTATTTAAAAGGTAAGTCACCAGAGTGGCGAGGACGAGCACGAAGATAACGGCTGCGCCCATGCCAACGGCGGTAGAAGTCTTCTTGGAAGTGCCTAAAAACGGGCAAATTCCGAGGAACTGCGCCAAAATGACGTTGTTGACAAAAATCGTCGATATGAGAATAAGAATTATAGTTTTCATGGCACTTTGTTATTTAGTATTCTTTAATCTGTTGACAATTGCGATGAGATAACCCAAGGCGATGAAAGCTCCAGGGGCGAGCACGAAAATGAGGATTGTGCTGGCGTCTTCTGGGAGGAATCTCCAGTCGAAGATGCTGCCGCTGCCGAGGATTTCACGGATTGCACCGAGAACCGTCAAGGCGAAGGTGAAGCCCAAGCCCATGCCGGCACCGTCAAGGATTGAAGGCAACACCGGGTTCTTTGAAGCGAAAGCCTCAGCACGCCCCAACACTATGCAGTTAACAACGATGAGCGGGATGAAAAGACCCAAAGTCTCGTAGATGTCCGGCACGTAAGCCTTCATAACCAACTGAACCACAGTCACGAACGAGGCGATGACCACGATAAAGCAAGGGATTCTCACCTTGTCGGGAATGAAGTTCTTCAATAATGAGATTACTAAATTAGACATTATCAAAACGAATGTTGTCGCAAGACCCATCGACATTCCGTTGATGGCGCTCGTCGTGGTGGCGAGGGTAGGGCAGCATCCTAACAAAAGGACGAGAATCGGGTTCTCCTTGATAAGTCCTTTAGTGAAAGTTTTCCAGTTACTCATTGTTTCCTCCTTTCATGAATTGGTCTTTGTTAGCCTCGAAGCCGTCGACAGCCTTCTGGATGGCTTCCGACACGGCTCTTGAGCTGATTGTGGCTGCTGTGATGGCATCGACGTTTCCTCCGTCTTTTGTCACTTTGAGAATGAACTCTTTCGGGTTCTTGCCGTCAAACTGGCTCTTCCATTTCTCGTTCGTCATGTTGGCGCCCAAGCCTGGAGTCTCGGCCTGTGCCAAAACAGACACCTTATTAATATAACCGTTTTTCAAAATTCCGACCATCAACTCGACTTTGCCGCCGAAGCCGTTGTTGGAATATGTCTTGACAGCTGCGCCGATGAAGTCACCGTTAGCGTCGTAGGCGAGGTTATAAGTCAAGTCTTCAATGACTTTCGCTTCTGTAGTAGCTATCTCAACGTCGGTTTTCAAGACTTCATTGATAGCTTTGAGATTCTTGTTGGCTTCCACTTGGTCAATGGCAGGTTTTGTCAAGCCATAGACGAAGCCAAGCACTCCGCCCGACACGATGGTTATTACCATAAGGGCGATGAGCATATTCACTAATGTTGATTCTTTCTTTGCCATAATTTCAAAATTTTAAGATTCAACAATTACACTCCAAAACGTTTTGGTTTGAAACCCTTGTTGATGAGCGGCACAACGGCGTTCATGATAAGGATTGCGAACGACACGCCTTCAGGATACTGTCCCCACAGACGTATGATGACTGTGATGGCGCCGATTCCGATACCGTAAACAATCTTGCCTGAGGTTGTCATCGGGGATGTCACCATGTCGGTTGCCATGAAGAAAGCGCCGAGGATGAGACCTCCGTAAACCAGATGATACCACGGGGCTATGTACTGTGTTGGGTCGACAAGGTAGCAGATGCCTGTCATGATGAACACTGTGAGAAGTATGCTCAATGGTGTCCAGATGTCGATGATTTTTGTGACGATGAGGTAGATGGCACCGATGAGCAATGCGATAGCGCAGACTTCACCGAAAGCGCCGCCACGGTTGCCGAGAATCATGTCGAGGAACTGCATGTCGCCTGATGCGGCAAGTTTCCCTGGATCGCCTTCCTTCAAAAGGCTGAGTGGGGTAGGACCTGTCACTGCATCGGCGAAGAAGCCTGAATTGAAGATGGGCTGTGCCTTCGGCCATGTCGTCATTGCTGTCGGGAACGACACGAGCATGAACACACGACCAACCAATGCTGGGTTGAACGGGTTCTTGCCCAAGCCGCCGAACGACATCTTGGCGATGCCTATTGCGACCACGCTACCCACTATGACCATCCAAATAGGAAGGTTGGCAGGCACGTTGAAAGCCAGCAGCAGACCTGTCAAGGCAGCGGAGCCGTCATTGATGGTGAGAGGGCCTTTGATGAGATATTTCTGGATGAGCCATTCGGTCAGCACGCAAGCTGCCACCGAGACGATTGTCAGGCGGAGGGCATACCAGCCGAAATAATAAACGGCGACGAGCAGGGCGGGTATCAGCGAGATAATCACCATGCTCATTATTTTCTTTACGCTTAAGTCTCCGTGAACGTGTGGAGAACCTGATATTGTCAACTGATTCATAGCTATTTCTGATTACGTGAACGTATTAATTGTCCTGTCTTCGTCTTGCCGTAACGGATGTAGTCCGCGAGCGGGATGTTGGCAGGGCAGGTGAACTCGCATGAGCCGCATTCGATGCAGTCCATGATATTGTGTTTCTCTGTCTCCTCGAAGTTGTTCTGACGCGCGAGACGGTTCAAGAGATATGGTTCAAGTCCCATCGGGCAGGCCTGCATGCACTTGCCGCAGCGGATGCAGTTGCTCACCTTACGCGGCTGGGCGTCTCTCTCGTTGAGCATCAAGATACCGGATGTTCCTTTGATGGTAGGGAATGTTGTAACACTCACCGACTTGCCCATCATTGGACCGCCGTTGATGAGGTTCGCAGTGTCTTCCGGGAGTCCGCCGGCTGCCTCGATGAGCAGGTTGGCAGGAGTTCCGATTCTCGTCAGGAAGTTCGACGGTTTCTTCACCGATTTTCCTGTCACGGTCACGACTCTGTAGACGAGAGGCTTGTTTTTCTGAACAGCTTCATAGATGGCGAATGTCGAAGCCACGTTGACGACCACGCATCCTGTCTCGATAGGAAGCTTGCCTGACGGCACCTCGCGTCCTGTGACGGATTTGATGAGCTGTTTCTCGCCACCTTGCGGATATTTCGTCTTCAACGGCTGGATCTCGATGCCATCGAAATATTTGTCGCTCTTGACGATCTCGTCGAGTTTCCTGGCTGCTTCCATCTTGTTGACCTCGATGCCGACCACGCCTTTCGGTGCGTTGACGGCTTTCATGATGACTTTCACGCCCACGAGGAACTCGTATGGTTTCTCAAGCAACAGTCTGTTGTCGCAGGTGAGGTAAGGCTCGCATTCCGCTGCGTTGATGATGACGTACTCGGCTTTCTTGTCTTTCGGTATCATCAGTTTGACGTAAGTCGGGAATGTGGCGCCGCCCAAACCGACGATGCCGTGTTGTTTGATGCGTTCCACAATCTCTTCGCTGGAGAGGGTGATATCTTTCACTAATGTGTCGCTGGTGTCGATGCCTTCGAGCCATTCGTCGCCTTCCACGTCGATGAAGATGGCGGGCTTGCGGTAGCCTGTGTGGTCCATCACCTCGTCAATCTTGTTGACGGTGCCGCTCACCGACGAGTGCACGTTGGCGCTGATGAAGCCTTTCGCCGTGGCGATGAGCTGTCCCACCTTCACCTTGTCGCCTTTTGCGACTATCGGCTCCGCTGGCGCGCCGAGGCACTGTCCGAGCGGGATGATCACCTGTTTCGGAATCTCAAATGTGATGATGGGCTGATCCGACGAAAGCTTGTTTTCTTCCGGATGAACGCCACCTTTTGGAAATGTCTTAATTGGATTCATACGTTATTCTTTACTTTCGTTAGGTTGTTCAACAATAGTTTCTGCTGTCTCAACTTTCGGTTTCCTTGGCGGGAAGTTGACCTCATGGATGCTTCCGCGCGGGCAAGCCTCGACGCATTTGCGGCACTGCTTGCACTTCGTGAAGTCGATGTAGGCGAGGTTGCCGCGCATCTCGATGGCCTCGAACGGGCAGGTCTTGAAGCACTTCTGGCAGCCGATGCAGCTGACCTTGCAGTTCTTCATGGCGATGGCGCCCTTCTCGGTGTTGTTGCACGCCACATACACACGGCGGTTGTTCTTGCCCTTGGCGCGAATCTCGATGACGCCGCGCGGACAAGCCTTAGCGCATGCGCCGCAGCCCACGCATTTGTCCTCGTCGACCTCAGGAAGACCGGTCTCTTCGTTGATGTGCAAGGCGTCGAACTGGCATTTCTTCACGCAGTCGCCCAAACCGAGGCAGCCGTTAGGACATCCGTTCTCGCCAGCGTAGAGAGTATTGGCGAAGCCGCAGATGTCGGCTCCTTCATAATGCACCTTCGACGGCGCATTCTCACAAGTACCGTTGCAACGCACTACTGCAATCATCGGCTCGGCAACGGTAGCGGTAAGTCCAAGCAATCCTGCCACCTTAGTCATGTCGGAGCTCGGGCAGTTCAGACCTGAGAGGCTATTCTTCTCGGCGGCGGCTTTAACACACGCCTCCGCGAAGTTGCGGCAGCCCGCGAAACCGCATCCGCCACAGTTGGCACCGGCAAGCACCGATCCCACCTCGTCGATGAGCGGGTTCTCCTCAACCTTGAACTTCTTCGCGACGAAGAACAGAATCACCGCCGCTACTCCTCCTAAAATTCCCAGAATTACAAGGGACCATAGTAAAATGTTACTCATAAAACAAAACATATTTTTAGCGGTTGCAAAATTAGTATATTTTTATTAAATAAACAAGGAAAAAATCATATTAAAATTGTTTGGGTTTTTTGAAACTTTTTTACACTTTTGTGAAGCTGAAAATATTTTTTTATATCTTTGTCGTTTCAAATATTTGGAAAATATGAAGAAACTTTTACTCCTTTCGATAACCCTTTCATTATCACTCTTCTGCTTCTCGCAGAATTTCAAGGAAAACCGTAAAAAAGCAGATAAGATAAAAGCTGACTCCGACTACTATTACGGCGAAAGCCGCGAGTGCAAAAACCAGCGGAAAGCCGACGATGAGGCGCTGCAGGATCTGCTTGATAATATCGCCAACGACAAATCGCTGCGTCCGATTTATTTCAAAAACTCCGACAGCGAGGACGAGCAGCACAAGCGTCTTCTCGAAACATTCAGCGATGTGCTGAAAAAACAGGCTAACGACCTCGTGCTAAACGATGCCATCGGTGCGTCTAAAACAGTTCGATACATCAAGAAAAGCGAGTTTGCCACCATTTGCAAGATGAGGGAGACGAAGATTAAGGACTATATCAGGGAGGCTTCAGGTTCTGAAGAGCTTTACCGCGTGGGCGACGCTCTGCGCTACTATTACTGGGCTCTCATGCTTTGCCATTCGCATCCCGATGGAAGCTCGTTGAAATACAAAGATGATACTGGCGTTGAGGTCAACTGCTACAGATGGCTGATTCGAAGCATCGAGAACCTTCTCAACGACATCGTTTTTATTCCCGTGAAACAGGACAAGGCTGGTCCGAACGAGTATATTTTCAAAGTGTGCTGCAACGGCACCAATATCGACGGGCTCAACTATTCGTACAACAACGGCAACGGAACGGCGCAAGGCACTGTCAACAACGGCGTGAGCAATATAAAACTCGTGCATTCCGACATGCGTAGCGTCAATATAGTTATAGAACTTGAAAACACTGATGCAGTCAAGTATTTCGACCCGGAAGTATATTCCATCATCAATGCCCTTGACGAACAAATTGATTTCCCTGGCGCAAAGAAAAGCGTTTCTATTGATAAGGTTAAGAAAATCAACAAGATTGAAGAAGTGAAATCGTATCCTGACAAGGAGATAGCGATTACGATGGAGAAGTCGGCGGAGTTTGAAAATGAAGTGAAAGTGACTGATTCATCGTCGGATTATCTTAAAATAATGGAGAAAATTGAGAAGGCGATATCGAAAAAAGACCTTGCCAGCGTAGAGAAAAACTTCACTCATGAGGGCTATGAGATGCTGATGGACCTTTTCAGCTATGGCAACGGCAAAATCATCGGAAGACCGACGTACAAGCTTCTTGATTTCGGCGACGAGGTGTTGTGTCGCTCGATTCCGATGCAGTTCGATTTCAAAAATCATGTTAGTTTCATCCGCGACATAGTGTTCCGCTTCGACAGAAACACCCAAAAAGTCAAGTCGATAGCGTTCCGTCTAACTGATATCACTGAAAGCCAGATATTTGCGAAAGACAAATGGTCGGATGAGGCGCGTCTCACTTTGGTGAATTTCATCGAGGATTATCAGACGGCTTACGCCTTGAAACGCAGTGACTATCTTAACCAGATTTATTCTGAAAGCGCTTTGATTATTGTTGGTTCGGTTCTTAAAGAGACAAAGAAAACCGATAATATCCAGCTGAATGAAAAGGTGAGAATCAAATACGACACTTTGTCGAAAAACCAGTACATGAAGCGTCTCAACAGGGTTTTTGCGAACAACGAGTTTATCAACATTCGTTTTACAAACACCTCGTTCAACACGGTTAACAACATCAACAATGTGATTGGAGTGCAGTTGAAACAGGAGTATTTTTCAAGCACTTACGGCGATGTGGGTTATCTTTTCCTGCTTGTTGACCTGCGTCATGAAAAGCCGATAATTCATGTGAGGACATGGCAGCCGAACGAGACGCCAATTGACGACATTATCAACGATAAGTCGTTTGTGTTCATGTAGTTGCGTTATCGTATCTCGTAGGTGAATTCGTTTCTGAGTTTGTCTCTGAAAAAATAATAAAGCACGAAGTAATACACAGCCATCGCTCCGATTCCGGCGAGGGCGGCGAGCCATTCTTTTATAAAGCTGCTCAAGACCACCGTCAACGTGATGATGATGAGCGTCGGGATGAAATAGGCTATCAGGGCTGCTTTGTTGCCTTGCTTGGTGCTCATAATGATGCTAACCGGCTGACCTACAATGAATTCCTTGTCGGCGGGTTTAGGCACGGTCACGCGTTTTTCTTTCATCTCCGACATCCCACATGCCGACTTTATGTTGCACGCGCCGCATGAACTCGCGCTAAGTATCTCTATTTCAAGGTCTTGTTCACCGATTCCAACTACAACACCAGGATGTGAAACTTGCTCTTCCATATTTTATTTTTTTGCAAAAATAGTAAAATTTTTATAATTTTGCGCTTTAATATTTTGTCATGAAAATTAATGTAGAAAAATACAAGAATAAAGCTATCGCACTGAAAGACAAGGTGATAGGATGGATGAAAGGCATCACTTTGCCTGGTTTTCGCGGCAAGCCTTTTTACGACGTGCTCGTTTATTTCGTCGACGGCTTTACTAAAGGTTACCTCACCGACCGTGGCGCAGCTGTGGCTTTCAACGTGTTTCTTGCAATTTTCCCTGCCGTGATGGTGCTTTTCACATTCATACCTTATCTTCCTCTTGAAGGCGTTAAGGAAATGATAGTTGAGTTTATTGAAAATGTGATGCCGCAAAACATTGTCGGAAGGGTGGTCGGCACCATCGACGAGATAATGTCACGACAGCATAACACGTTGATGTCCATTGGTATTATCATGGCGTTTTACTTCAGCTCGGGTGCTATCCGCGCGTTCTTCCGCGGCTTCGACATGGGTGTGAACCATATCGGTAAAATGTCGTTTTTCAGGATGTATCTGGGAGGTCTGCTCGCAACATTGATTCTCGGCACGCTTCTCATCACTTCAATAGCGCTAATCATTATCGGAAACAATTATTTGCCATTGTTTTTCAATAAGATACACTTCTACAACGGGTTTGTCATTGCCTTGATAGATGTCGGCCGATGGCTGCTCACGATTTTTGCGCTGCTTGTCGCGATAGCGGTGCTTTATTATTTTGGAAACCCTCACAAAGACAGGAAGTTCCATTTGTTTACACCTGGAACGATAATGTTTACGCTACTTTTTATTGTTGGCACCGTAGGGTTTAATTATTACATCATCAATTTCTCGAAATACAACGCGCTTTACGGTTCCATCGGCGGTCTCATCATCTTCATGATGTGGATGTACGTGAACTGCATAATCGTTTTGATTGGCTACGAACTTGATGCCTCGATTTTCCTTGCCGAAAAGAAGGCACATTAGCAGTCACATTTTGCGGAGCAGCAAATTGGAGCGAAGCGACCACATTATTTTTTATGAAATAAAAAAAATATGTATTTTTGCAAAAATTTTATAAAATGCGAAAAATTGTTTTTATCGGAAGCGGTGCCATTGCAACGGCTATAGGAGACGTGCTGGCGGCGAAGAATAAAGATGAGATATATCTCCTTTCCATTGAGAATCAAGTGATTGAGATGGTGAACAAGCTCCATGTCAACACTACATATTTCCCGAAATGCAAGTTGAGTGAAAACCTGCATGCCACTGATGACAAGAACGTTCTTCTTGAAGCCAACGTTATTTTCCTTGCCATCCCGTCGACGGCGGTGGTCGGTTATCTGAAGGAAAACAAGGACTATATCAACCCGACTGCTCTTCTGGTGAATCTCGCCAAAGGATTCGGAAGCGGGGAGGAAATAATTCCTGACAGCATCAAGTCGTTCATTTTCAATCCGTTTATGACGCTGAAGGGTCCTTCTTTCGCACGTGAAATCATAAACCGCCAGGACACTGGTCTCACGGCGGCGACAACCGACGAAAGCTTGTACAAAATCATCACCGACGTGTTTGACGACACTCCGATTCGCACGGATTTCACCAATGACGTCACAGGTGTAGAATACGCTTCGATTTTGAAAAATATATACGCAATCGTCATCGGTATCGTCGATGCCAACTTTGACTCGGCGAACCTGCGTTCGATATTTATCACCATGGCACTCAATGAGATGCGTCGGCTGATTATCACTTTTGGAGGCGAAAACAGCACCATGTACAAGTATTGCGGCTTCGGCGATTTCTCGCTCACGTCACTTAACGATATGAGCCGCAACCGCACTCTCGGACTGCTTATCGGGAAAGGATTCTTCAACAATAGCCTGTCGGACAACGTCGTTCTTGAAGGCCGTATCGCAGTGGATATTTTTTATAATAAACTCATTGATAATAATATTGATACAAATGATTATCCGTTGATGAGCGAGCTTTATCACATGCTCAACGATCGGAACTATCCTACACGTAACTTCATCAAAAACATCTTGAAAAGCTGATGGGAATTGTTGTTAGGCAGAGCATCAAAGGCACGATAATGAACTACATCGGCGTTGCTGTCGGGTTCATCACGACCTTTTTTGTCATGACAAAATATCTCACGCAGGAGGAGATAGGTCTTACCCGCGTCATGGCAGATGCCGCCCTGTTGCTGTCGGGGCTCGCCGCTCTTGGCACCAACACCTCGGCGATGCGCTACTACCCGTATTTCAAGGACAAAGAGAGCCGCGACCACGGTTTCTTCGGCTGGACGATAATCGTTCCGGCAATCGGTTTTGTGATTTTTACGATACTGTTTTTTGTGTTTAAAGACTTTGTAATCAACAAGTTCGCTGACGAGTCTCCGTTGTTTGTCGATTACATGTACCTTGTCATCCCGATGGCGTTTTTCATGATGTACATGACCGTTTTCGAGACCAACGCCAACCTGTTGATGCGCATCGTCGTTCCGAAGTTTGTGCGAGAAGTCGGCGTGCGTCTTTTCACTCTCGGTGATTACGTTTTGTACATTACCGGCGTCATCAGCCTTGACGGGATGGTGATAGGGTTGTGTTTGGCGTATCTCGCAGCTACTCTGTTGAATATCATTTACTTGCTGAGTCTTTCGAAAATCAGTTTCAAGATAGAACCTGGTCATGTCTCGAAGTGGTTGCGCAAGGATTTCATGTTTTACACTTTGTTTTTGACTGTCGCGGCTGTCGTAGGCAACATTATCCCGAGCCTTAACACGTTTTTCATTTCGGCGAAAATGGGACTCGCCGTGACAGGCATCTACACTATCGCCTCGTATATGGCGAATCTTGTCGAGATGCCGTATCGTTCGGTGGCTGCGATTTCGCGCCCGATAATCTCGCAGGCGATGAAAGACAATGATTCTCAGCGTGCTGCGGAGATGTGCAAGAGTGTTTCCTTGCACCAGTTGATAGCAGGGTCGTTCGTGTTTTTCATAATCTGGATTAACATCGACCTGTTTTTCGAGTTGTTGCCGAATGGTGACAAATACATTGACGGCAAATGGGTGTTTTTCCTTCTCGGACTTGCGAAACTGGTGAATTCCTCACTGAATATAGGCGTTACGGTGCTCAGTTATTCGAAATGGTATTACCTGCAGCTTATCTTTACAGCGATACTTACGGCGTGTGCCATTATTCTGAATAACAAGTTGATACCAATTTTGGGAATGACAGGAGCGGCGTGGTCGTCAATAATATCGTTCTCGATTTATTATCTGCTATTGCTTTCGCTGATAATCTGGAAGACGAAAATCTCGCCATTTTCATGGAAGGAGCTTGTGGTTGTTGCTGTGATAGTGTTATTGTTTGTAATAAATTGGATGTCAGTAGAATATATATCAAAAACTATAATTAACTTTAATGATATTGGAATGTTTTGGAAGCTGGTTGAAGCGGTGTTGAGAACAGGAATTATCGTTGTTATAGGGTTGGCGATAATATATTTTACTAAGATTTCGAAAGAGATAAATGAGATTATAAATAAGTTAGTCAGTTAATCAGTTAGCCAGTTAGTCAGTAGAAATAAACAACTGAATAACTGAACAACTGAATAACTGAACAACTGAATAACTGATATGAAAAAGGTTTTAACATCGATATTCTTTAGTTTCCTCGCGATAACCAGCTTCTCGCAGGTGAGAGGTGTTGTCAAAGACCAGAAAGGCAACGCCTTGATAGGCGCCAATGTGGTTTGGAAAGATACTAATATAGGCACCACAACCGATGCACAAGGTGCTTTTATACTCGAAAAGCACGATTCTGACGCTATCGTCACGACATATATCGGTTTTAACAACGACACCACGGCTTACAACGGTGCTGAATTTGTTGAAATTACACTGTCAGGCGAGGATATAACGTTGGACAATGTCGTGGTGAAAGCTCAACGTCCGGGAAGGATGAAAGCGAAAGGCGCTGAAAATATTGAGATTACCACGAGTACTGAGCTTTGTCGTGCGGCTTGCTGCAACTTGGGCGAGAGTTTCTCAACGAATCCTTCTGTTGATGTGGATTATTCTGATGCGGCTACGGGTGCCAAACAAATCAAACTCCTTGGATTATCAGGTAGTTACGTCCAAATGTTGACCGAAAACGTGCCTGCTTTCCGTGGTGCTGCCGCTCCATTTTCGCTTGGATATATCCCTGGAACTTGGATGCACTCGATTCAGGTGTCAAAAGGTGCTGCCACTGTGAAAAACGGCTATGAATCGATTACCGGTCAAATCAACGTGGAATACCTGAAACCGCAGCTAGATGAGGAACTTGACGTTAACCTTTTCCTCGACAGCCACCTGAAATTGGAAGCAAATATTGAAGGCAATTATCACTTCAATGACGCTCTAAGTACTGGAGTATTAGCACATTACGAAAATATGTGGATGGAGCATGACGGAAACGGCGACGGCTTTATGGACATGCCGAAGGTGCAGCAGTATGACTTCATGAACCGCTGGATGTACAAAAAAGACCATTACATCATGCAGGCTTACGTCAAGGCTTTGAAAGAGGATAGAAATGGGGGACAAACTGAGGAGGCACACAATCATTCAAAGGCGTTATATTCTGATAATCAATTATATAAGATTAAGATTGGGAGTGAGCGTTACGAAGGTGTGTTGAAAAACGCTTATATTTTCGATGAGATTCATAACACAAACGTCGCTTTGATATTGTCGGGTTCTATTCACAAAATGAATTCGTTATATGGATTAAAAACTTACGATGTGAACAACAATAACGCTTACGCCCAGTTGATGTTCGAGACCGAATTCACGCCAAGTCACAGTATATCAACAGGTTTGTCGTTCAATCATGACTGTTTTGATGAGCTTTGGAAGTTGGAGCTTATGCCTAACCTTGTCAAAGCCCCTGATGAAAACATCGGAGGCGCATACGCGCAATACACTTTCAACTATGATGAGAGATTTGTGTTTATGGCAGGTTTTAGAGGCGATTACAGCGATTTATACGGATTGTTTTTCACACCTCGCGCTCATGTGAAGTGGGTGGTTGGCGACCTGTTAAAGTTGCGTTTTTCGGCTGGCAAAGGCTATCGCACGCCGCGCCCGATGCTTGATAATCATACGCTTTTGTCAAGCAGCCGCGATATTGTCGTAGACGAGAACCTTAAGCAGGAGGAGGCGTGGAACTATGGTGCGACAGCCTCTTTTGATATAGATATTTTTGAGAAGTGCTTGATTATCAATTTGGAATATTACTATACAAACTTTACAAATCAGGTGGTTACCGACCTTGACACCGACCCTCACGCGGTGCATTTCGCCAATCTTGATGGACTTTCCTATTCGCACACGTTCCAAATCGATGCTACATACCCGTTTTTCGAGGGATTCTCGTTATTGGGAGCCTTCAGGTACAACGACGTGAAAACCACTATCAATGGCGTTTTACGCGAGAAACCCTTGAGCAGTCGTTACAAGGGTTTGGTGACGCTTACTTACAAAACTCCGCTTGAAATATGGCAGTTCGACGTAACCATGCAGTTCAATGGCGGAGGTCGTATGCCTGACCCTTACGTGAAAGCCGATGGCACAATGTCGTGGGGCAATGCTTTTGATAGTTATGCACTGCTAAATGCGCAGATTCTCAAATGGTTCCGCTGGGGAAACATTTATATCGGAGGCGAGAATCTTACCAATTTCAAACAGAAAAACCCGATTATTGGCTGTCACAATCCGTTTGGCGAGAACTTTGATGCAACAATGATCTGGGGCCCTGTTGACGGAATAATGGTATACGCAGGAATAAAATGGAAATTATCAAAATACTAATATCATGAAAAAGCTGTTTTTATTGACATTTGCAATGTTTTTTGCAGTCTTGGTGCAAGCTCAGAAAGTGAAAGAAGTTGTCTTCACAACCGAACCTGAGATTGAATGCAATAACTGTGTGAACAAAATCAAAAATAACCTTCGCTTTGAGAAAGGTGTCAAGGCTATCAACCCTGATTTAAAGACAAAACTCGTTACTATTCAATACGATAGCGAGAAAACAGATATTGATAATCTGATTAAGGCATTCGCAAAAATCAAATATAAGGCAACGGTTGTAGAACCAAAGAAAGAAGTAGAGAAAGAGGAAAAAACTAAAAAAGAATAGTTAGTCAGTAAATCAGTTAGCCAGTTAGTCAGTTGAATTAAGCGACTGAATAACTGAACAACTGAATAACTGAACAACTGAATAACTGAACAACTGAACAACTGAATAACTGATATGAAGGTCATCATCGTTGGAACATCGCATCCTTATCGTGGAGGTATTGCCGCTTTCACCGACAGGCTCGCGACAGAGTTTGTCAGGGAAGGTGTTGATATTGAAGTCGTTACATTCAAACTTCAGTATCCATCGTTTCTTTTCCCCGGCAAGACGCAGTATTCCAATGCGAAGGCTCCGGAAGGCTTTCCGATTGAGTGTAAAGTCAACTCTATCAATCCGTTAAACTGGATTAAAGTAGGGAGGGAGATACGCAAAAAGAACCCTGACATTGTGATATTCACCTATTGGATGTCGTTTTTTGCCCCTTGTTTCGGTAAAATTGCCCGAGTAATCAAACGGAATCGTCATACAAAGTGTATTGGATTGATACACAATATGATACCGCATGAGAAATCGATTCTAGACAAGATGTTCCCACCGTATTTTGTGAAGGCTATGGATGGTTTTGTGGCACTTTCAAAGTCGGTTTTGGCAGATGTGAAGTCGCTTGATAGACGAGATAAACCGAAATGTTTTGTGCCACATCCTTTGTATGACCATTTCGGCAAGATTATCAATAGGGATGAGGCGGTTAAGCATCTGAATTTTGACCCAAATTATCGTTATTTGCTGTTTTTCGGTCTCGTGCGCGCATACAAAGGTCTTGACCTGCTTCTTGATGCTTTCGCTGATGAAAGGCTTAGAAGATATCCATTGAAGTTGATTGTCGCCGGTGAGTTTTACGATAACCCGAAACCTTATCTTGAAAAGGTTGAAAATAGTGGTTTAAATGATTTTATAATAATTGAAAATCAGTATATTAACGATAATAAAGTAAAGTATTACTTTAATGTATCTGACATCGTTGTACAGCCGTATAAATCAGCGACTCAAAGCGGTGTGACGCAGATTGCTTACCATTTTGAGAAGCCGATGCTTGTGACAAATGTTGGCGGACTTGGTGAGATAATCCCTGATGGGAAAGTCGGTTATGTCGTCGCACCTCAACCGCTTGCCATTGCCAACGCTTTAGTAGATTTTTATGAAAATGACAGATATGACACTTTCGTTGAAGGTGTTCGAGAAGAAAAGAAAAAATACGCTTGGTCAAACATGACTGAGGCAATTTTGAAACTGTTATGAAAAAGTTAATAGCTTTATTTACAAGGATTTTCCCGCGTCAGACGTTGATTCGTTTCAGCGGTCTGTTCAGCTTTTTGATTCGTCCTTTTTATATTGGAAATAAGGTGGAATGCCCTGTCTGCGGCAAGCATTTCCGCAAGTTCTTGCCTTATGGCTACGGCAAAGCGATGGAAAACCGCATGTGTCCGAAGTGTCTCTCACTTGAGCGTCATCGTCTGCTTTGGCTGTATTTAAAGGAGAAAACGGGATTTTTCACTGATAATCTGAAGGTTCTGCACTTCGCTCCCGAGCAGCCGTTTTTGAAGCGTTTCCGTGCCTTGAAAAACCTCGATTATACCACAGCAGACCTTGATTCTCCTATTGCGGATTTGAAACTCGATGTTACAAACATAGATCTCCCTGATAATCAGTATGATGTGGTGATTTGCAACCATGTCTTGGAGCATGTCAATGATGTGAATAAAGCCTTTTCGGAGATAAAACGCATCTTAAAGCCAGGCGGTTGGGCAATCCTTTTAGTCCCAATAAATCCTGATGTTGACACATGGGAAGACCCATCAATCACAGATCCTGAAGAACGCAAACGTTGTTTCGGCCAATACGACCACGTCCGCCAATTTGGTCGCGACTACGCGAAAGTGCTTGAAAACGCTGGCTTTACCGTCGATGCCGACCGAATTTATTACGATTTAACAGAAGAACAGCGCCAAAGAATGCGATTGGCACGACCAGGAGAGGAATTGATTTACCGGGTAATTAAATAAAAAAATGTAGAGA
Source organism: Bacteroidales bacterium (assembly GCA_017427985.1). GTDB lineage: Bacteria > Bacteroidota > Bacteroidia > Bacteroidales > F082 > Limimorpha. Next base: position 119,661 of record JAFRRS010000001.1, read on the forward strand.
CGCACGGCCGTGCGTCTCTACATTTTTTTTGTTTGCAATTATTTTGCAAGGAACGGATATCCGTATTCCGTTGCCGGCACGAATGTTTCCTTGATTGCGCGTGGGTTCGTCCAGCGGATGAGGTTCCACAGACCACCAGCTTTGTCGTTGGTGCCTGATGCGCGTGAGCCGCCGAATGGCTGGCATCCCACGACGGCGCCCGTTGGCTTGTCGTTGATGTAGAAGTTACCTGCTGAATATTTGAGTTTCTGGTCGGCGAGCTGACGTGCCTTGAGGTCGTTGACGAAGATGGCTCCTGTCAATGCATAAGGTGATGTGGTGTCGCAGAGTTCCAGTGTTTCCTCATATTTCTTGTCGTCATACACGTAGATGGTGATGATTGGTCCGAAGATTTCCTGAGCCATTGACTCGTAGTTTGGAACCTTGGCGAGGATGACGGTCGGCTCGACGAAATAACCGACGCTCTTGTCGCATGTGCCGCCAAACACGATTTCAGCGTCCTTGCTGGCTTTTGCGCGGTCGATGTAGCCTTTGCAGTTGTCGAATGAAGCCTCATCGATGACAGCGTTGACATAGTTAGTAAAGTCTGTGACGTCGCCCATCTTGATGGTGCTGAGCATGTCACCGACGATCTGTTTCACTTCGTTCCACATCGATGCAGGGATGTATGCGCGTGATGCTGCTGAGCATTTCTGGCCTTGATATTCGAAGGCGCCGCGTACTATTGCGCATGCCACCTCGCGTGGATTTGCCGAGCTGTGAGCGAAGATGAAGTCCTTGCCGCCTGTCTCGCCGACGAGACGTGGATATGACTTGTAATTGGCTATATTTACGCCTACGCCTTTCCATAAGCCTTGGAATGTTGCTGTCGAACCGGTGAAGTGGATGCCGGCGAGGTTCGGGTTGTTCAAGGCGACACCGCCAATCAACGAGCCCTTGCCTGGCAGGAAGTTCACAACGCCAGCCGGAAGACCCGCTTCCATCGCGATTTGCATGATATGGTAGTTCGAGAGCAATGCCGTCGTTGAAGGCTTCCAGATGGTCGTGTTACCCATCAAAGCCGGCGTCATGTTAAGGTTCGAAGCTATTGACGTGAAGTTGAAAGGAGTCACAGCCATGATGAAACCTTCGAGTGGACGGTATTCAACTCTGTTGAGCTGGTCAGGTGTTGATGAAGGCTGCTCTGAATAGAGGTTGCCTGCGTAGTAGTTGTTGAAACGGTAGAAGTCAATTGTCTCGCAAGCTGAGTCGATTTCAGCCTGAAAGCAGTTCTTGCTCTGGCCGAGCATACATGCTGCGTTGATGCGTGCACGGTATTTTGTTGCTAGCATCTGACCGATACGTGCCATGATTGAAGCTCTCTCAATCCATGGGGTGTTTTCCCAGTCTTTCTTGGCCTTCAGAGCGGCATCGATAGCCATGTTGACCTCTTTTTCACCGACTTTATGGTATTTTGCAATCACATGCTTGTGGTTGTGTGGCATAACCACTTCGCCCATGTCGCCGGTGCGGATTTCCTTACCACCAATGATGATAGGGATTTCCACGACTTCTTTCGACTGTTTTTCGAGTTCTTTCTCCAAAGCGACGCGCTCAGGGCTGCCCGGTCTGTATTCTTTCACAGGCTCGTTAGCAGGATGTGCAAATTGAAATAATGCGTTATTCATGAGTCTATTTTTTTAATGGTTTGTAATTTTCAATATTTTTGAAGTGCAAATTTAGATATTTTTTTGAAAAATGATACCGAATAATTAATATTTTTGCAAAAAAATCTCATGAAGGGAAATGGCATCAGCAAAACCATGATTTCCAAGGCTACTGTCCGCAATTGGAAACGTCTGCATTCCAAAAGCAGCGGCCGTTTGATGTCGCGTGCCAACAAACAGCTTTCCACAAAGTCGGTTTTGCCTTTGGAATATTTCTCAAATAAAGAAAATGTCGCTGATATTCAAAGATTTGTGAGCTTTTGTAAGAAGCAAAACTTTAAAGTTGAAGATGCGGTTTTTTCAGTGGGGGTGGAGCTGCTTAAGAAGGCTGGAATCCTTGAAAAAGAGCATGTGGCGGCAGTTTTAGAATCTTTGATAACCCTGTGTTCTCTGAGTGCTCAGAGTTCTTCGTTGAGTTTAGTGCTGCCGCCACTTCCATCCGATGAAACTGACCTTCTTGGCTTGCTCTACCAGTGTTTCCTTCTCGAAGGCGAGAAAAACCGCAAAGGCTCGTATTACACGCCGTTTTCGGTGGCTCGCAACATGACGAAGAACCTTGATTTTTCTAAAGGTCAGACGTTTTTTGACCCTTGTTGTGGCAGCGGGGCTTTCATGATGTCGCTCGAAGGAGCCAAACCATCACAAATCTTCGGCTGCGACAACGACCCCATCGCCGTGATGATAGCAAAAATCAATCTTTTGCTGAAGTTTCCTGATGAAGTCTTTGAACCGCAAATTGTTTGCTGCGATTTTCTTAACGCCCCTTGTGCTATAAATGCCCCGAAAGCATCTTATATAATCAGCAACCCACCTTGGGGCGCAGTCATTTATGATGATAAAAACAATCCGATTCCGACCAAGGAAAGCTTCTCTTTTTTCTTTGAAAAAGCATTTCAACAGCTTGACGATGAGGGAGTTATTAGATTTTTATTACCTGAATCAATCTTAAATGTCAAAATACATAAAAACTTCCGTAAGTTTTTGCTTGAAAATACTGATATTCAGTCAATTACCCGTTATCTGGGAACATTTTCTGGAGTACAGACCAAGTATATTGATATTGAATCAAGAAGGACAAGGCATGCCTTGTCCCCACAGGATTTCATTATTGAAAACGATTTTATATCCAGTTGGGATAAGGCATGCCTTATCCAAAAAATAAAGAAATCATCTTTCTATCTCACTAAAAACCTGAATTTAAATCTGTTATCCGACTCTGACCTTGAAAAAGTGCAGAAAATCCTTTCAAAAGGCAAGTACACTTTGAAAGACAGCCTTTGGGGTCTTGGCATCGTGACAGGTAACAACAAAAAGCACTTGAAAGCCAAGCAGGGCAAGGGTTTTGAGCCAATTTACACAGGAAAAGACATCGATGCTTATACATTAAAAACCCCGAAACGTTTTATAAAATACAAACGTTCTGAATATCAACAAGTTGCAAAGGATGAAATATATCGTGCGGAAGAGAAACTGGTATATAAATTCATCTCGAAAAACCTCGTTTTCGCTTATGATGACAGCAAAAGCCTGTTCCTTAATAGCGCCAACATCCTCATTCCGCGCATTCCAGGGATGTCGGTGAAGACCGTTTTGGCGTTCCTCAACAGCGAAATGTTCATATTCCTTTACAAGTCGCTTTTTGGAGAGATAAAAATACTGAAAGGAAATCTCATGGAGTTGCCATTTCCTGAAATTTCAGTAGAAACAGATAAAAAGTTGACCGAATTGGTTGATAAGGTGCTAAATGGAAACAAGGAAGCGATAAAAAAGATTGATTCTGAAATTGAAACAATATTTGGTGTTATGTAGAGACGTACGGCCGTGCGTCTCTATCCAATCAATTAATGATTCTCTTAATCGTCCCCAAAAAGTGTGTGTGCTTTCCTAATTCCTTATTAAAAATTCCTGTTTGATCTAATGAGTCAATCCTGACTTTTCCTGAAGCATGAATGATTTTTTCGCCATCCAAAATAATGCCGACGTGCACGATGTGATGCTCTTCATTTTCAAAAAAAGCGATGTCGCCAGGTCGTGCTTCCGTCAGGAAATACACATCATCACCACATTCCACCTGCTGCGACGCGTCGCGCGGAAGCTTGATGCCGATGGTTTTTGCACAAAGCTGCACAAAAGCGGAGCAGTCGATGCCGAAAACGGTGCGCCCGCCCCAGCGATAAGGCACGTCAAGAAGTTTTAACGCATTGATAATGAAGCTGTTGGCTTTGATGCAGCACTTGTCTTTTGAATAAATCGTAGTTCCGAAAGTCAGAATCTTGGAATCGTACAACTCAACAGGATTGTTGACTGTGTAACAATCACTTAAAGCCAATGTCTTATACGCATCTTCTTGGATTTCAAAGTGTTGCAGACTCCTAATCCATCCTTCATAGCCGTCGTATTCCATTTTTATATAAAGCCAGTCGCCGTTTTTCTCCAAGACTTCGTAAAGGTCGTTAAACAGAAGTTCTGTCACCAATTCGCTCTCGTGACGCGGCTCTTTTCGCACACTGATTGCCGATAAAGTGCAAATTCCAAACATAAAATTACTTTTTTGCAAAAGTACAAGAAAAATTTGTATTTTTACAGATGAAATTCATTTAATGAAAATATAGTTTGTTTTATTTGTAAATAATTGATTATGAATAAGATAAAATTTTTAGCTGAGAAAATTCGCCATTCTTATTATGCTATAATGAAGGTCTTGGGTTTTGTTTTGGCACTCATTATCGTCGTTTGGCTGATGCCGAGAAATGTGAAATTCAAATATGAATACCAGAAAATGCGTCCGTGGCAGCATGAAACCCTGTATGCTCCTTTCAATTTCCCGATTTACAAGTCGGATGATGAGGTCCGCAAGGAGAGGGAAGAGGCGCTCAAAGACGTGAATCCGATTTTTGTCTATGACAATCTTGTTACGGAAAACGGGCGTGAGAAGCTTCTGAAAGACTTTGAGGATCAATGGAATGACTCAATTGGGGACAAGGAATTTTATGAAAACCTGATTTTGGAAGTTTACGATAAAATTGAAAATAAGGGAATCGTTGCGAAGAATAATCTGATTACTAATTTCAAGGGCGAGGATGAGATTGTAGTTATCAGAAACAAAGTGATGACCAAGTGTTTGTATGAGGATTTAAACACGATGACGACGGCGAGCGCCATTATTCAAAGCAGCATTTCCGAGATTTCTGATTATAAAACCATGATGCTGGTTAAAAACCTGCTGTACAGTTCTTTGCGTCAGAATGTGGTTTTTTCTGAAAACAAGACCAAACAGGCTCAAAGAATGGCTGTCGACAATATCATGCTCACATTCGGGATGATTCAGAAGGATGAGCTGATTATCACGGAAGGCGAAATCGTGACGGAGGATAAGTATCAGATTCTCACGTCGTTACAGCGTGAATATGCCGACATTACTGCGAACAATTTCTTTAGCCGAAATTATCTTTTTTACGGGCAACTGCTTCTCGTGAGCATCATTTTTGTGGCTTTGTATCTTACTTTGAAGATGTTGCGTCCTGATGTCTTTGAGCAGCTTCGCTACATCAATCTTATTTTGCTGTTGATGCTGTTCACGATTGTCCCGTCGTTTCTCTTGTTGAAATACGCGCCGATGTTCATTTACCTGATGCCGGTCGCAATCATGGCGATGCTTTTGATGACGTTCTTTGATGCGCGAATATCAATCATTGTCCAAGTTATGACATTGATTATCATTAGTTTGGCAGTGCCAAATCCGTTCCAGTACTTTTTCGTGCAGCTGCTTGTGTCGTACGTGGCGATTTTTGTGATGACGAAACGAACGAGACGCGCGAGTTATTTTGGAACCTCGTTGGCGGTGTTTCTTACATACGTCGTTGTATATTTCGGAATGATGCTCATTTATGACGGCGATTTCGATGCGTTCAACTGGAGGGCGATTGTCATTTATGCAGGTAACGCGTTCTTCACGATGCTGACTTTGCCTCTGGCATTCCTTTTTGAGCGTGTTTTCGGTTTCGTGACCGACCTCTCGCTGCTTGAGCTGAGCAACACAAACAGCCCGCTTTTGCGGAAATTGGCTTCCGAGGCACCTGGCACGTTCCAGCATGTGATGCAGGTCGCCGACCTTTGCGAGGAGGTGATATATAATATAGGTGGAAATCCGCTTCTTGTCAGAACAGGTGCCATGTATCATGACATTGGCAAGACCAGAAATCCGTACTATTTCATTGAGAATCAGAATGGTAAGTATAATCCGCACGAAGACGTTTCGTATGTTGAGAGTGCGCAGATTATCATCAGCCATGTGATTGACGGCATTGAGATTTGCCGCGACTACCATATTCCGGAGCAGATTATCGACTTTGTGAGGACGCATCACGGCACGCGCCGAACCGAGTATTTCTACCAGATGGAGCTGCGTGAAAACCCTGATGGCGTTGATGAAAGAGACTTCTGCTATCATGGTCCCGTGCCGTTCTCGAAGGAGACCGCGGTGCTGATGATGTGCGACGCTGTCGAAGCAGCCTCGCGAAGCATGAAAGACAAGACCGAGGAGTCGATAAACAAACTCGTTGAAAACATCATCGACGGCCAGATGAAAGCCAACCAGTTTGACAACACCAACATCACCTTCCACGACATCACCGTGACGAAGAAAGTGCTGAAAAAGAAGCTGATGAGCATCTATCACGTGAGGATAGCGTATCCGGATTGATGTGTTTTTTTCATTTCTTTGCAAAAAAAACTATCTTTTTTGTAATTTCTTAAAATATTTCACTATCTTTGCAGTGTCACTTGTCGAGCCCCGTTGGGGAAAGGCGGGTGGCAAACATATTGGAAAGACGTTGTGCTGACGTTTTATCTGCGACACTCTGAATCTCGCAAATTCTAAATTGCTCGCACGATAAAGCAGTGGGCTGACGTCCACGGGTTTTGTATTATATTTGAGTGTCTCCCAGACACTTATAAATATATGCATTCGGCGTGGGCTTCGACATTGCTTATCCTCGAGCAATAGGCAATGCGAGAGCCTCAGAGTGTGGGATAGGCAAGGTACAGATTCCCGCGCTTTTTCATTTATGTTTCATGGTTTTGTTTGATTGGCTTTCGGTATCGGGAATCTGCCGAAAACATAATTGATTATTAGTCAAAATATTAACAAATAAAATCTAAAAGCAATGAAGAAGTTACATTTACTCGGAATGGCGGCGATCGCCCTTGTTTTCGCAAGCTGCGGAAGTTCAAAAAACATGGCTGTTCAGTCAAACATTGAAAAGCAAAGAAGTCTTGAAGGAGAAAAAGTCGTTGTAGAAACGACAAAGCTTACAGGCTATGATATGTCTGAAGGTCTTAGTGAGGACGGAACAAAACTTGTTAAAATCGCATACAAATGGTTTGCCGGAATAGGTAAGGCCGACGATAAACAGACTGCTATTGAAATGGCCGAGTTAGAGGCACGCGCAACAATTTCACGAGTTATTGAAAACGCCGTTTTGGCTGAATCAGAAAGAGGAACTCTGGTTAACAATGGTGAAGTTCAGAAAGCTCTCAAATCTCACTGGCAACAAGTAAGTATGAGTATTCAGAATGCATGTGAGCCATTCGGTGATACCAAAATTGAGTACAGCCCTACAACAAGAATGTATACTGTGACTCAGAAAGTTGCTTGCCGTGGTGACAAATTCCAGCAGATGCTAAACAATGCAGGCAATTACAAGCCTAATAACCTAAGTGGCAAGGATCTCGATGACTTTGTTGAGGCAAATAAATCCATTATCAACGCGGCAAAAGGCAACTAAACCATGAAAAAGTTTTTAGCAATAGCATTTCTGCTGTTTGCCGGATGCATACTAAAAGCCCAGAACTATCCATCGGATTGGGTGAAATACACTTCCGACAGGTATTTCCATGACATTGAAAGTGCTTCAAGCAAGCAGACCGCACTTGATTTGTCACGTACAAACCTCGCAAGACAGATACAAGTTAAAGTTCAAGAACAAAGCCAGATTGACAAACAGGCTGTTAATGGAAAAACAAGTGTCTTATATTCTTCTCAGAAGAACTTTTCGACAGATGTCGACATGGATCTCGCACAAACACAGAGCTATTATGATGAAAGTGCTTCAAAATATTATGTCATTACATATATAAATAGACAGGAGGCTTGCAATTATTATGAAAATGATGTGAAGATGTTTGTTAGCAATGTTAACAATATTATAGCAATTGCTGATAATTACATCAATACTGGATTCAAGTCGAAAGCGAAAGATGAGCTGCAAAGAGCCTTGGACATGTTTGATGGAAGGATTGGAAAGCCGTTCTTCTGGATGAATGTGTTTGGTCTGGATGAGTATGAGATAAGACAATATCTTAATAAGGTAAACAAACTTGAACAGACCGTAAAGTCGAAGCTTGCTGATTTGGAATATGGCACTACATATTGTATCGTTTGCACTGCCGATAATTTCGGACGAAAGTATTTCAAATTGCAAAATGAAATCAAAGGTGATTTGTCAGAATCAGGATGCAATTTTGTTGATGACCCAAATACTGCCGATTATGTGATTTATATCGATGCTGCTGCAAGAGAGTATAATAAAGTTGAAACAGGAAATGTGACGGCATATCACTCTTTTGTTGACGCTGCTATAGCTATTGACAAAGTTGCGACAAATCAGAGAATCTATGAAGACGAGATTTCGGTGAAAGGCTCGCATACGTTGAGTTTCGATGAGGCAGGCCGTGACGGATACAAAAAGATTCGTAAGGAAATAAGCAAAATGTTAAAGGAAAATATCAAATTATGAAAAAAGGATTACTTTTAACTTATTTTTTGGTTGTACTCGCAATTGTTATTAATGCTCAAAACAAAAAAACATTGCAGTTACAAGGTGTCACTATGATAGAAACCATTAACGACGATGGTACAGATATGATAAAACGTCCATATCGATGGTTTGCCGGTATGGCTGAAGCTGATGTGGAATCGGTAGCTGTTGAGATGGCACAACTTGAGGCATACGCAGCTGTATCACGAGTTATAGAGAATGCTGTTACAACAAAAGCAGAGCGTTCCAGTCTGACAGTGGATGGAAAAGTAGCCAAGGCTCTCAAATCACATTGGGAACAAATGAGTTTTAGCATACAAAAGGCATGCGAGCCTTTTGGTGATACTGAAATTACATTTAACGATAAGACTGGTATGTTTGAAGTTATAGCTAAAGTAGGCATCCGTGGTGACCGGTATGTTAAAATTCTCGATGGAGCTAAAAAGGCAAAACCTGAAGGTCTTTCAAACGATGAACTTCAATCATTTATAGGAGTTAACGATGCTATTATTGATGCAGCAAAAAGTAATTGATGATAATTAAAATTTAATAAAAAAGAAATAATATGAAAAAATCATTAATTTTTATAGTGTTACTTTGTTTGTCTTTGGGATTGTATTCTCAAGACAAAAAAGTAGCCGTTATGGAAACTAAAGCAGGACAAGGTGTATCCGCTTTCCAAGCCAATATGATTCGAGGTGGAATGGAGACAGCCATCGCTAATGCCAAAGGATATGAGGGTTTTGACCGTTCGGCCTTTGATATTATCATGAAAGAACAGAATTTCCAACGGTCGGGTGCTGTTGATGAAGCTCAAATCAAAGAATTGGGTCAAATGGCTGGCGTTCAATATGTTTTAGTTACTGAAGCCGAAACTGAATCCGGATATTTATACATTCTTGCAAAGCTTCTTGATGTGGAAACTGGCAAATATGGTAAAGCTTATGATAAACTTTGTGAATCTAATCCATCTGCCGTAAAGCAAGCTTGTCTTGAATTAGGCGAACGTTTATTTGATGTCACACTGTCTTATCATACCGTGGCAACACCTTCTAAACCAACTTACAACAATTCAAAGACAAAAACAATCGAAGAAAAAACTATTGTTACAGAATCAAATAGTAGAATCGGTGAAATGATAGTTTTCCCAGATGGGACACAAGGAATTATATTTTATTTGCAAAATGGACGAGGTCTTGCTATATCACTTATAGAGAGAGAATTAAAATGGGATAACAATCGTAAACCAGAGGATATCGTATCTCTTGATAATATAGATGAAAACAACCATCCATTTATATATGGTGAAGGTATAGCAAGCACACAAGCAATTATTCAACAACTAGGAACAAACGCTGAAGCTGCTAGTTGGTGTACAAGAATGGGAGAAGGCTGGTATATGCCAAGTTCCGGTGAGTTATATTATCTTATGACTGTGTCCAAAAAAGGTACAGCTTTGTATAATAAACTCAACTCTTTGGGGGCAAGACTGAATGGATGGTATTGGGCAAGTACAGAACATAACAAAAAAGAAGCCATGAATATAAGTGATGGAGGAACAGTGTTTACTGAAGATAAAGATTCTGAAGTTAAAGTTCGTGCTGTCAGGGCTTTTACAGAATGATGATTTTAAATGTTAAAAACAACGGTTTTGGAATTTGCTTGAATTTCTGATGTTTTTTATATCTAATAACAAGAGACGCCTAATTATAGGTGCTCTCTTGTTGTTATCTTCATCTGTTTTTGCTCAGTCTTCATATGATACCATTCCATATGACAACATGAATTCTTTTGTAATCCTGAATGTTCAAGATTATAGATTTAATAAAGTTATAAACAAAGGAATAACCACGACAGCCAAACAGATGGATGTAATACACGTGCCCATCCGTTGGTGCCGTCTTTTCATATGGGAACACATAAAAAGACATCATTTTGCCTTGAACAAAGGAAAGCGTCGTGTCAGGAAAACAGTTTTTCGAGCCGTCTCTTTTGCTTATCCATCAGTATCGCCTGATGGAGAGCCTATCATGCTTTCAGGTCTTGTTACCATACCAATACTTCAAGATAATAAACCGGAGCGTATGCTCATATATCATCGCTTATTGGCCCCAAGTTACAAAATCGCACCTTCAAACAGTCTGCCAATTGAGGCAGTTATTACTGCAGATAACACAATATGTGTGTTTCCCGACTATTATGGAAGTGGTATTACGGAAGGCTGTCCAACTCCATATACCGCTCTCAACTACCATGCACGTTGTGCTGTGGATTGCGCTTTGTCTGCTTTAGAAATTGTAAAAAACGAAGGAGTTGAACTTGCTGACGGCTTCTATACTTGGAATACCGGATATAGTCAAGGTGGTGGATATGCTTTGGCAACACAAAGATATATAGAGACAGAATTGCCTGACAGTTTGGAACGTCTGATTAATCTGCGATGGAGCTTATGTGGCGGAGGCATTTATGAGCCGGACAAACTTTTTGGACATTTCATCACCAAAGGTGATATGGGTAGTACTCCATCGATTTATTTTCAAGCACTTAGAGGTGTTATAAATGGGCAAAAACAAATTGGCGACAGCTTGTCAATACGTGATTTCCTTTCTGAAAACGCCATTAGATTGGGTTTGGATTCTATTTTGGAAACTCCAGATGATGGGTTTTGGGATTTGGCTGTAAAAATTGATTATTTGTGTGATAGTACTGATCCGACAGACTATTTCAATCCGTTGATTTCAGACACTAATTCTGTTTTGTTTAAGGTTTTAAATGAAGCTTTGGTTAAAGACGGTTGCATTTCAGACTGGAGTCCGCAAAGCACCATAATTCTTTATCATTCCGAAAACGACCAATGTGTGCCTTTTGAGCATGTACTTCAAGCTAAAGACCAACTAAACAGATTTGATAAATGTTGTTTTATTAGCACACCACCAAAAAATCAATCACATTTTAAAACAGGCTTTAAATATTTTGCAATGTTGCTCAGATATGATGAGAAGGTGATATTTGACAAGATGCTAAAAAATACATCACAAAACAATCACAAGGAATAAATATATTTATTTGCGCCTTACATAAGAAGAGCTATTTCTCCATGCCTGTTTTCCACTCAAGTAACTAGTCATTTCCCTTTTCATAATCATTCTTTTTACACCTTTTTTAGATTTTTATCAATTTTAGATACTCCAACGCCTCCGGTCCCTCGTTGAAAATCAAATCGATGACTGACAAATTCGACACGAACGGCTGGCGGTCTTCGAAAACCTGGTAATATTTGGGAAAATTGGTTTTTTCAGGCGACCATTTTGACAAGGAAACACGGTAATCGTTTGCATCAATGATTGGTGAAAAATCTTCGGTGTAAATGATTTCTTTGTTGATTTTCAATACTTTAAAAATAAATTTCAGGCAAAATTCGTTCAATTCAATTAAGGTGTCGAATTTTGTTGAAAACGCTTTTTCGAGATAGGGGAAATAGTACTCAAAATACGGCGTTTTGCGGTATGCCGCCTCCAGACAGCGCTGGTGAATCTGCTGCCAAGGCTCGCGGTAGCTTATAGCTATGTCCTTCGTCAAAGTGTGGTTGCCGTTGGTCTTCACGATGGGGACTGTTAACGTTTGTAAACCATTGGCAGTCATTACATTACAGCGCGTGCGGCACGACTGCTTCTGATACGTCTCAAATAATTCAATCTTCGGCGCATCATTTTTTAGAAACAGCGCAATATATTGAATGTCAGGAAGATACGATGTGGGAAAAATGTTATTCACTGAGCATCTTTTCTATGATTTCACGATAATATGCTTCGTCGTATGCGCCGATGGCTTTCTCAGGCTGAGCGTCTTTTTTCATGAAGAAAACTGTCGGTATGTTCCTGATTTGCAATATCATAGCAAGTTTTTGATTCTCGTCGGTGTCGACTTTATAAAAATCCACTTTGCCGTCAAATTCCTTTGCCAGTTTCTCGATAATCGGGGCGACTCTCTTGCACGGACCGCACCAGGTGGCGTAGAAGTCAATCACGCAGGGTTTGTTGCCTTTGAACACGAATTCGTTGGCATTTTCCTCCAAATTCCACACGTTTTTAATGAATTTGTTATAGTTTAAAACCTTGACAAAACTGTTGTCAGGTGTTGATTCTGAATTGGTTATCTCAGTCTTGGCTTTATGCTTGCCGGATTCTTTCTTGTTTTTGTCTGACTTTCCGCAAGATGTCAAAACTGCGATTGAGATTAGGGAAATGAGCAATAATTTTTTCATATAAATTAATTTTTCGCAAAGATATTAAAAATTCGTATATTTGCATTTCAAAAATAATGAAAATTTAATCATAAAAAACTAAATAAAATGGCAAGAAAACTTGAAAAGAAAGACTTATTGAAAAATGTCGTGAAGCACATCGACATCAAGAAGTATGACTCAACAGAAATCATCGACGCAATGCGTGAGATGTCGTTCACATCACGCGACACCGCCCGCGCCGCCGACATTTTGATGATGATGGTGAAAGAGAAATCGTGCACCAATATCCTCACCTTGGCAGGCTCCACCTCGGCTGCCGGCTGTATGCAGGTTTACGTTGACATGGTTCGCAACAAGATGATTGATGTGGTCGTATCAACAGGCGCTTCTGTCATCGACATGGATCTCTTCGAGGCTCTCGGTTTCAAACATTATATCGGCGAGAAAGAGAACGTGGTGCCAGATACAAAGCTCCGCGAGCTTTACATCGACCGTATCTATGACACTTATATCGACGAGGAACAGCTTCAGGTGTGCGACCATGCCACTTACGAGCTCGCCAACATCCTCGAACCGCGTCCGTATTCATCACGCGAGTTCCTGTGGAATCTCGGTAAATGGCTGCATGAAGGCCACGGCGTGAAGAAAGACAGCCTCATCCAGACATGCTACGAGTGCGGCGTCCCGATGTTCTGCCCGGCATTCTCCGACTCTTCGGCAGGTTTCGGCATCGGTCTGCACCAGTGGGAGCGCAAACATGCAGGAAAACCTTATGTGAGCATCGACTCAGTCGCTGACTTTCTCGAGTTGACAGAAATCAAGATGGCTGCTCCTCAGACAGGCTTGTTCATGGTCGGTGGCGGCACTCCTAAGAACTTCGCCCAGGACACCGTTGTCTGCGCCGAAATCCTCGGCCACGAGGTGCCAATGCACAAATATGCAATCCAAATCACTGTTGCCGACGTACGCGACGGCGCTTGCTCATCGTCAACATTGCTTGAAGCAGGTTCATGGGGCAAGGTCAGCGAGAAACTGCAGCAGATGGTCTACGCCGAAGGTACAACCGTCATTCCGATGATTGCTTCATACGTGTACCATAATGGACCATGGAAGAAACGTGAATACAAGAACTGGCAAAACATTTACAAGAATAAATAATGCTGATAATCAACATTAAAGAACTTTGCGGCATCGTGGAGGACGGCAGTTTGTGGAAAGCCGGCTCCGCGATGTCGGATGTTAAGCGCATCAAGAACGCATACCTTTATATAAAAGGTAGCAAGATTGCCGACTATGGTGAGATGAAATCTCCGAAATATCAGGAATATCTGGCAAAAGAGAGAAAAGTCATTGATGCCAAATGCGGTCTGGTCTTGCCTGCGTTCTGCGACTCGCACACACATCTGGTGTATGCCAACTCACGCGAGATGGAGTTTTGCGATAAGATTCGCGGCTTGAGCTACGAGGAGATTGCGAAAAGGGGAGGAGGTATCCTCAATTCGGCGAAAGCCACAGCCGCAGCAAGCGAAGACGAGCTTTACGATTCGGCAATGCAGCGTCTCAATGAGATTATGCGCATGGGAACCGGTGCCGTCGAGATCAAGAGCGGCTACGGTCTGACTACTGAAAGTGAGTTGAAGCTTTTGCGTGTTATCCGTCGCTTGAAAGAGAACTCTCCGATGACGATAAAGTCTAACTTCCTTGGCGCTCACGGCATCCCGATGGAGTACCGCGGACATCAGGAAGACTACGTCGACCTCGTCATCAACGAGATGATTCCGCTTGTGGCAGCTGAGGATTTGGCAGATTTCATTGACGTTTTCTGCGACAAAGGCTTCTTCACCGTTGAAGACACCGAGCGAATCTTGATGGCAGGCATCAAATATGGCATGCGTCCGAAGATTCACGCCAACGAAATGGCGGTGTCGGGCGGCGTGCAGGTGGGCGTGAAATACGGAGCCATCTCTGTTGACCATCTTGAGCAGATGGGAAAGGCTGAGATCGAGGCTTTGAAAGGCTCCGACACCATGCCGACGGTGCTTCCTGGCTGCGCGTTCTTCCTGAATCTGCCACTTTCGCCAGTGCGCGATATGATTAACGCAGGTCTGCCGGTTGCAATGGCCTCCGACTTCAACCCTGGTACATCGCCATCGGGCAATATGCAGTTTGTGCTCTCGTGCGCCTGCATCCGTTACCGCATGACTCCGGAAGAGGCGTTGAATGCCACGACTTTGAACACCGCATACGCCATGGACGTGGCTCATGAACTGGGTTCAATTACAAAAGGTAAGATTGCAAATGTGATAATTACCAAGCCGATGACCCAACTCGAGTTCATGCCGTATTATTATGGCGCGAATAAGGTGGATAAGATAATTCTCAAAGGAAAAATAAGATGATACCACGAACTTTCACCCTCATCCTTGGCCTCTTGCTGTCGCTGTCGGCATTATCCCAAGAAGCCATGTATCAAGACAATATTAATGATGTCGAAGATACGACGGCATACGTCAATGGGTTTAATGAGATAGATTTCGGCAGGTCGTTTTCATTGGCAATTGGCAATGGCATAAACTATGGTGGGGGAAATGTTTTTGGTATCGCAGTGGCAAAGAGATTCGGTGGCGTGATGGGGATTGAGCCGAACATCAGCCTTGGCGTCAATGGATTGGTGAAAGAAACCAAAGGCCCGAAGTTGACTTATTCGGCGGGTTTGAATCTTTTTGTCTACAGAGGAATATATCTGGGCGCGGCGTATGGTGTCAACGATTATAAGCTTGACAACGAGTTTGTGGACTCTGATGGCGAATTGCATTATAAAAATGGTGCTGAAATCCTTAATTATCACGGCTTGTCGTTTTTAGCCGGTTGGAAGTGCTATTTTTGGTTTCATAGCGGCAAGTTCTATTTCGACGTGGCGGTCGGTTGCGGAACCCATGACAACAATCCTGAAAAACTGATAGGCTTTGACGTTACCAATATCGCCTGGAACATGGGATTCGGGTTTGTTTTGAATTAAGTATTATTGTAGAATTAGAAAGTATTAAGAAACAGATAGTTAGATAAATAAAAGACATAATTAGATAGCGTTTGTGGCTATCCTTGACCTTCAATTTTCCACAAAAGTCCTTTCATTGAGGACGAAACCTATCAAGGATTAGTTAGCGGATGTCGTGATTGTTACGGCGTGGAATAACTTGTATGATAGGTGGGCGTGGAAACCCGAAGGTCAAGCAAGGAATAGGTTCCACGCTTTTTTTATGCTATGGTTAAAATTGGATTTAATGTAGAAAATATTATCAAAAAATCAAACAAAATGAAATAACTATTATTATTAAGCATGATGTGCCTGTTGGCACTGACGATTAGGGCACAGCGTTGTGCAGTGCTTGATTTCCAGGTGGGTTCAAACATCACAGAAGAGGAGGTTGATGGATTATCCTACACATTCCGTTCAAACTTTAATCCTATAAGTTATACAGTTGTAGAACGTATGACTGTAAACCAAGTCATTATCGGTTTCGGTTATACTCGTACGGACTTGACACGACAGCAGATGCTTCGCGTAGGGCGCGAGCTTGAAACCGCTGTTATAGTTGTAGGTACAATGAACAAATTCATGGACGAGTATAGTGTTGATGTTCAAGCCATAAATGTCTCTTCAGGAACTACAATTGCAACAGAAGGTGCAGCATTCCAGAAAACCGACTATCGTACGACACTAATCACAATCGCACAGAATCTCATAAAGAAGATGGGAAGTGGTTCTTCTGTTATGGCCACTACATCAAAGAAACAGCCGGAGACAGGCTATACTGATCTCGGTCTGCCAAGCGGTACAATTTGGAAAAACTACAACGCTACAGGATTTTATACTTATGATGAGGCGTTTTCTCAGTTTGGCAGTCGTTTGCCTTCAAAAGCCCAGTGGGAAGAGCTGAAGGCGGAATGCCAATGGAAGTGGACTGCTAGCGGTTATAAAGTGACTGGACCCAACGGTAATTCAATAGAACTGCCAGCAGAGGGCTTCCGCGTTTGCGATTGGAGCGTGGGCTCCTACGGCTACTATTGGTCGTCCACGCCATACAGCTCAGAGAACGCATGGGGCCTTTACTTCAATTCGAGCAGAGTGTGCATGAACTACGGCGATCGGTGCGACGGGCAATCCGTGTGCCTCGTCCAAGATTAACGATTGCGCGTGCAAATGCGCAATCGAAGGACATTTCAGGTTTCAGGTGGTTGTTCGGGCGTTGTCCGGCAGCCACCTTAAATATGATTGATAAAAAGATTGACTATTGTAAGATAGATTCCAACATGTGCCTGAAAATCATCCCAACCTGAACACTAGCCTCAGCATTCCATCCTGATACCTTAAATTAATAATTTTGAAAGTTCCAATCTCAGAAGTGTGTTGTGACTTCGCCTCACCTGGGCTTACAGCACAGACCCGTGCCAGACGGCGGTTAGAGCTTCGGCTGGCGCTTGAAGCGCAATTCCCGCACCTCAAAATTTTCTGACATTTTTTCACAAAAAGGCTGCAATTGAGCAAATCTTTTATATCTTTGCACGTTGTAACGACAATGAAAGGCAAAAATCTATATATAATCAGTGGTCCGAATGGTGCTGGCAAAACAACAGCATCATACACCGTTTTGCCTAAAATATTGAACTGCAAGGAATTTGTCAATGCCGATGAAATAGCGCGCGGACTATCTCCATTCAACCCCGATGGAATGGCTGTCGAGGCAGGAAAGCTCATGCTTAAACGCATTGATGAGCTTCTTCAAAAAGAAGAAAGTTTCTCGATTGAGACAACATTGTCAACACGTTCATATTTTAAGCTGGTCGAAACAGCACATCAAAAAGGTTACAACGTCACTTTGCTGTATTTTTGGCTTGAATCGCCAGAGCAGGCAATCGAACGTGTTGCCGAAAGAGTTTCAAAAGGCGGTCATGGTATTCCTAAAGATGTTATTATCAGACGATATTGGGCTGGATTGAATAATCTTTTTGATATTTATATGCCAATTGTTGACTCTTGGATTCTCGTCAACAACAGTCAAACGCCAAGAATTATCGTTGCATTAGGCGGTAAGAATCATACAACAAAAATAGAAGATAAAGAATGTTTTACAAAAATCAAAGAATATGTCAACCAAAGAGTATAATGAAATGATAGACAAAATTGTCTATGGCTTGAAAATCGCTGAGCGCGAGATGCTCGAAGAAAAAGCCCGTAACAACGAAGATCTAATCGTCTGCGGAAATGACGGAATAATCCGTCGTGTTCCTGCAAAAAACTATTTGTAAATAACGATTTACATAACCTCAAAATTTATAAGTTCACAACTTTGTGGACCACTCTATTCTATAGCATCATCTCACACCTGTCAATAATGGTGTTGGCGAGGAGGAAACCTTCGTCAGTGACACCTTTCGCAGGAATACCGTCGTAATTCATCGACAGATGCATGATATCATATCCGCTGTTGACATAATCAATAGTTTGCGATCTCTTTTGCCAACAGCTTCATATGTGTAAAAAATCAAAGATTCAAAAAAACTTCAAACTCCAAACTTCACACTTCAAACTTTTTACTATCTTTGCGGTTTGAATTATTGTCAAGCAAATGAAGCGGGAGCTGGCCGATAAGTTGTCGGATGTGCTCAATGAATACAAAACACTGGGCATTACCGAGCAGATAGACTATCAGAAGTTCTATCTGTACTCGATTATTACCCATTCGACAGCTATCGAAGGCTCAACAGTTACTGAAATTGAGGCGCAGCTTTTGTTTGATGAGGGCATCACCAGCAGCAAAAGAACCTTGATGGAACAGATGATGAACCTCGACCTGAAAGCGGCATACGAATATTCAATGAAATTAGCAGGAAAGCATACCGACTTTTCTTTGGAGATGCTAAAAAATATGTCGTCTTTAGTTATGAAAAACACTGGTAGCCAATATAATACGCCAGAAGGTAGTTTCGATGCATCAAAAGGCGATTTACGTTTGCTCAACGTTAGTGCTGGCATAGGCGGTCCGTCTTATATGGATTATCATAAAGTTCCTGCTAAACTTATGGAATTTTGTCAACAGATGAACGATAACCGTCGTCAACTAATTGATAAAAATGATATAATATCACAATATATTATTAGTTTTGATGCACATTATCAATTGGTTACAATTCATCCTTGGGTAGATGGCAACGGCAGAATGTCGCGTCTTGTTATGAATCATCTGCAATATGAATTCGGATTAGTGCCAGTAAAGGTTGTCAAAGAAGATAAGGCTGAATACATACAGTCACTGATAGATTCGAGGGATTTGGAGTCTCCGGAACCTTTCCGAGAGTTTATGCTTCATGAACATATCAAAAATCTAAGTAAAGAGATTGAAGCACACAAAAAATCATTGTATTTTGACCCGATAAAAAAAGGTTTTGACCCGATAAAGTCATTTTCTGACCCGATAACTGATCGTTTATATAAAGAGGTGCTATCAAATAACAGCCTTAATTATTCGGAATACGCTGAATTGCTTGGTGTTTCGGAGGCTACCGTGAAACGTCGGTTAGGAGAATTGAAAAACCAAGGTGTGATTGTCAGGGTTGGAAGTAATAAAAATGGACATTGGAAAATAAATAATTAAAATCAATAAAAACATACAATATGAAACAGCTTATCGAATGTGTTCCGAATATCAGCGAAGGTCGCGATATGAACATCATCAATCAGGTGACTGCCGAGATCGAAAAGGTTGAAGGCGTGAAATTGTTGGACGTTGACCCGGGTGCGACGACAAACCGTACCGTCATCACTTTTGTGGGCGAGCCGGAAAACGTGTGCGAAGCCGCATTCCGCGTGGTGAAGAAGGCTGCCGAGCTTATCGACATGCGTAACCATCACGGCGACCACCCGCGTCAGGGTGCAACCGACGTTTGCCCTCTCATCCCGATTTCAAACATCACAATGGATGAGGTGGTTGTCTATGCCCGTAACCTCGCAAAACGCTTCGGCGAAGAGCTCAATATCCCGATTTACTGCTACGAAGAGGCGGCATTCCAGCCAAAACGTAAGAACTTGGCATATTGCCGCACTGGCGAATACGAGTCATTGTCGAGCCGCCTCGGAACAGAAGAATGGAAACCTGATTTCGGTCCGAACGAGTGGAACGAGCATGTGGCACAGACCGGCGCTACACAGGTCGGAGCCCGCGACTTCCTCATCGCCATCAACTATAACCTCAACACCACCTCGACACGCCGCGCCAACGCCATCGCATTCGACGTTCGCGAGAAAGGCCGTCCGAAGAGAGTGGGACCGAAGGTCACCGACAAACCGATGAAGGACGAAAACGGCAACACCATCATGATTCCTGGCACTCTGAAGAGCACCAAGGCTATTGGCTGGTTCATCGAGGAATACGGCATCGCCCAGGTTTCAATGAACATCACAAACATCAACGTTTCACCGGTTCATGTCTGCTTCGACGAGGTTTGTGCTAAGGCTGCGGCTCGTGGCGTGCGCGTGACAGGCTGCGAAATCGTTGGTTTGATTCCTAAGAAGGTGCTCATCGACGCTGGTAAGTATTATCTTGCAAAACAGCAGCGTTCGTTGGGCGTGAGCGAGGATGAAATCATGAAGATCGCCATCAAGTCGATGGGTCTCGATGATTTGAAACCATTCAACCCGAAGGAAAAAGTAATCGAATTCCTGATTGAGGACAACACTCAGAAGAAGCTTGTCGACATGACTTGCACAGGTTTTGCTAACGAAACGGCAAGCGAGAGTCCGGCTCCGGGTGGAGGCTCAATCTCAGCTTACATGGGCGCTCTCGGCGCAGCATTGGCAACGATGGTGGCTAACCTCTCATCACACAAGCCAGGCTGGGATGAGCGTTGGGAAGAGTTCTCGAAAGTGGCAGAGAAAGGTCAGGTTTTGAAAGATCAGCTCCTCGATTTGGTTGACGAAGACACCAATGCTTTCAACAAGATCATGGCTGCATTGCAGATGCCTAAGAAGACCGATGCCGACAAGGCTGCTCGTATGGAAGCCCTTGAACTCGCATCACAATATGCAACAAAGGTGCCGTTCAAGACGATGAACGTGGCATTTGAGGCATTCGAAATCGTAGAGGCAATGGCAAAGACAGGCAATCCTGCATCAGTTTCTGACGCTGGAGTCGGTGCTTTGTGCTGCAGAAGCGCTGTCATGGGCGCATATCTCAACGTGAAAATCAACGCCGCGGGTCTTAAGGACAGAGAGTTTGCCGATAAAATTGTTGCCGACGGCGCAAAGATTGAGGCGGCTGCCATCAAGAAAGAGGCTGAAATCCTTGAAGTTGTCAACAAGATTATCAATAAGGAATAATTTAACTTATTGTTAATCAGATAATTAAAATATTTTTAAAGTTGATAAAATTTTTGACTGAAAAATATTGTAATGTATTTAAAAAAAATGTATTTTTGCAGTCCGAAATTTGAAAGGATAAGAATATGTCAAAGAAAGTTAAAGACGCACGCGTACAAGTGATTTTGGAGTGCACAGAGCAAAAGGCAACAGGCATCCCGGGAACTTCTCGTTACGTTACAACGAAAAACAAGAAGAACACCCCAGAGAGATTGGAACTCATGAAATACAATCCAATCCTTAAGAAAATGACCTTACACAAAGAAATTAAATAACAATTAGGATATGGCAAAGAAGGTAGTTGCATCATTGCACACAGCTGGTAAGGAATTCACGAAGGTCATCAAAATGAAGAAATCAGAGAAGACTGGTGCTTACTATTTTGAAGAGACCATCGTCCCGATTGACCAGGCACAAGAATTCATCGCAAAGAACTAATATAGTTTTTTGAATTGATTTAGAATAGCTTTCCCGTTTCGACGGGAGAGCTTTTTGAGGTTTAAAAAATATTGAAAATGGGATTATTTTCGTTTTTTAAAAGAGACAAGGAAGCTAAAGAAGACCTGAATAAGGGTCTGGAGAAGACAAGAACCAGCGTGTTTGACCGCATCTCGAAGGCGATTATCGGAAAGTCGACCGTCGATGACGATGTGCTCGACAACCTTGAGGAGATTTTGGTGACATCCGATGTCGGAGTCGACACCACGTTGAAGATTATCGAGCGTATTCAGAAACGTGTGGCGCGTGACAAGTATGTGGGAACCAATGAGTTGAATTCGATTTTGAAAGAAGAGATCGCGTCGTTGCTCCAGGAAAATAACTCTGGCGACGGCAGCACTTTCGACCTTCCGGAAGATAAAAAACCTTACGTCATCATGGTTGTGGGCGTGAATGGAGTGGGTAAGACTACCACCATTGGCAAGCTCGCATATAACTTCAAGATGGCGGGCAAGAAAGTGGTTCTCGGTGCTTCTGACACCTTCCGCGCAGCCGCTGTCGACCAGCTCAAAATCTGGGCCGACCGCGTCGGTGTTCCGATCGTGTCGCAGGGCATGGGCGCTGACCCGGCATCAGTGGCGTTCGACACCATGAAATCGGCCGTGGCACAAGGTGCTGACGTTGTTTTGATCGACACTGCCGGACGTCTACATAACAAGATCGGCTTGATGAACGAGCTCTCGAAGATAAAGAAAGTGTGCCAGAAAGTTGTTTCGGATGCACCACACGAGGTGTTACTGGTTTTGGATGCTTCAACAGGACAAAACGCCATCGAGCAGGCACGTCAGTTTATCGCTGCGACTGAAGTTAACGCTTTGGCACTCACCAAGTTGGACGGCACTGCCAAAGGCGGTGTGGTCATCGGCATCTCCGACCAGTTCAAGATTCCGGTGAAGTACATCGGAGTGGGAGAGAAGATGGAGAACCTGCAAATCTTTGATAGAAAAGAATTTGTTGATTCATTGTTCCAATAAAAAAGGGACAAGGCATGCCTTGCCCCCACTGGATATAAATTTCATCCCGTCGGGCAAACGCATGCGTTTGCCCATGGATTCAAAAAAAATGAAAAAACCAATATTAAATATTGTAACATTAGGTTGCTCGAAAAACAAAGTCGATTCGGAGCATCTGGCGGCGTTGTTGAACGACACATATAAGATTGTCCACGATTCAGATGAGAAATCCGATGTGGTGATTATCAACACCTGCGGTTTCATCGGCGACGCAAAAGAAGAGTCGATTGACACGATTTTGGAATATGCAGAGTTGCGTAAAGCCAATAAAATCAAGAAGTTGTATGTGATGGGTTGTCTCTCGGAGCGTTATAAAAAAGAATTGCGCAAAGAGATTCATGAAGTCGATGCTTTTTTTGGAGTGGAGCCTGTGCAACATGTTGCTGCTGATATCCTGAAATCGGATTATCAAGCCGATTATTGCTGCGAACGAGTGCTTTCAACGCCATCGCATTATGCATATCTGAAGATTTCTGAAGGCTGTAACCGCCATTGCGCTTTCTGTGCTATTCCGTTGATTCGCGGTGAGCATAAGTCGGTGTCGATGGAAAACCTCGTTAAAGAGGCTGAAAATTTGGCAAAGAAAGGTGTTAAAGAACTGATTCTCATCGCTCAAGACCTTACATATTACGGTTACGACATTGATGGAAAGTCGCATATCGTTGAGTTGGTTCAGAGGTTGACTGAAGTTGACGGCATCGAATGGATTCGCTTGCATTACGGCTATCCTCTTGGATTCCCTGTCGAGCTGCTTGAATTGATGCGTGACAACCCGAAGATCTGTCATTATATTGATTTGCCGTTGCAGCATGTGAGCACGCCTATTTTGAAGGCGATGCGCCGTGGTGTGACTCATGAGCAGACTGTTGAATTTGTCAAGAAAGTGCGCTCATACGTTCCTGATATCGCTTTCAGAAGCACGTTTATCGTTGGTTTCCCGGGCGAGACAGAGGAGCAGTTCAACGAGCTTATCGACTTCATCAAGGAGATGCGATTTGAGCGCGCCGGCGTTTTTGCTTACTCCGCCGAAGAGGGGACGCCTGCCTACGAACTCGAAGACGATGTCCCGGAAGATGTCAAGAAGGCGCGCGTCGATAAATTCATGGATGTTCAGCAGGATATCTCATTGGAAATCAACCAAAAACGTCTTGGTAGAGTAGAAAAAGTGCTCATCGACCGCACTGAAGGCGGCTACTATGTCGGTCGCACCCAATACGACTCACCTGAAGTCGACGACGAGGTGCTTATCTCAATGAAAGATAATAAATTAGAAATCGGCTCTTTCGTCAATGTGAAGATTACTCAAGCCGATTATTTTGATTGCTACGGTGTTATCAGTTAGTCAGTTAGTCAGTTAATCAGTTGATTGGATAACTGACTAACTGAACAACTGAACAACTGATTAACTATTATTGTGCTGTAAAGCTAAACGCCTGTGTCGATGCCGACGAAGTTCCGCCGAGATATAATCCGTGGAATTCTGTTGTCGGATTGGTTGGTGCCTGTGTACTGTAGTTCACATAATATGTTTGACCACTTACCATGCCTGTCGCCGTGATGAGGGCGAGGGTGCTGCTGCAGTTGGCCTCGAAGCTGAACGTCACCATATTTGTGCCGCCTGTGCCATTGGTATTCGACAGCGTGTAATATCTTCCTGTTTGGAAGCTATAGCTACTGGTGTAGAACTTGTAGCCTTGCGCCGGGTTGGTGATAGTGCCTCCACTGCCACCGCCGCCCCAAGGACCGCCACCGCCTTGCGAACCGCCTGCGCTGATGCCGATGCCGGTACCAGTAATACGGATGTAATTGTTGTTATCGCAGTCAAAGCCTTCTTCTGGGCTGCCTTTTGTGGTGTAGGCGAAAGCGACGCCGTTGCCGATGGTGATTGCCCCTGCTGTTCCCGCATTCGAGTCGACAGCATCGTTGCCGTTGCTGAAGCATACTGTCACACCGCCGTTAAAGAAGATTTTGCCTGACGAGTTGATGCAGTCGTCGTAGCATTTGAAGTAGTGCTGACCGCCTTCAATGTTGATTTGTGTCTTCGATTCAAGACCTTCGGCACCGCTTGTTGAGGTGTTGACGGTTGTGGTGCCGCCGTAAATGGTTGCCACGCCGCCAACTTTGATGGCTTTTGCCGATGCTGTTCCTGTCGAGCTTCCGCCTCCTGGACCAGGCCAGCCGCCACCGCTTGAACCCACCTGTGCTCCTGATGTGGAGATGGTGAGGGTAGGACCGGTGCCGTCAGTGTTGCCCTGCGTATAAGTGCCTGTATAGGTGTTGCCGTTCTTGCTTCCCACCTTGATGCCCTTGCCAGCTTTTCCGGTGCTGGTGAGTGTGATGTTGCCGCTCAAAATCTGCATGTTGCCTTTCGCGCGGAGGCATGAACTTGAATAGGTGTCGGTTCCCGATGTGGCAGTGTAAGTGGCACCGTCACCGTGAGTCTCGATATGGATGGTGCTGTTGCCACTGATAGTCATATTGCCGTCGCATGAGATGCCCTTGCCGCCATTATTGGAGCTCGGAAGGGTGATGCTGAAGGTTCCACCGCTGATGATGATGTCAGTGTCGCTCTTGATGGCGGTGCAATATGACGGGTCGTTGTTTGTCACCACAGTTGAACCGCTTGAATTGATTGTGATGTCGCCATCGGTGATGGTGATTGTCTGGTTCGACTTGATACCTTTGGAAACATTGCCAGAATGGTTGAGAACGAACGTTCCGCCATTGATAGTCAATTCTTTATCAGCTTTGATGCAGTTTGCGTCAGCGCCGGTGAGTGTGATTTCGATGACACCTCCATTGATGACCAATGTGCTGTCGGCGGAGATGCCGTTGATGTCAGTGCTGCCGCTTGTCACAGTGATGTATCCGCCATTGATGTATCCGTCGAGCTCGCTGGTGATGCCGTCGTCGCCGCATGACTCGACTGTGATGCTACCGCCGTTGACGAGAAGGCCTTCAGCGTGAACGCCGTCCAATACAGAATTGGCAATTACGATGTTTCCAGAGGTCATGTTGAACTGGCCTTTCACCTTGACAGCATGCTGGACAAGACCAGTGACGGTCAAAGTGCCTTCGCCCTGAACGAGCAGGTCGTTGTTGCTCATGAGAGCCGCTTTCTTGTCGCTTGTTGTGCCATCAGCTATGTAATTCTGCGTTCCGTCAGCGAGTTGCATGATGATTCCGGATTCACAAGTTAAATCCATAGCTTTACCAGTCGGATTTGTGAGGTTGACGCCATTCATCAGGATTGTTGGCGTAGTCTCGCTTACAATCTCAAATCTTCCCGGATTGGCAGTGCCTGACAGACAATAAGTTATGTTTGTCGAGCTTAACGAAGTGATGGAAACCTTTGCCTCGCTGACTGTCACAACGACTTCGGTTACAGGATAAGGGTTGATGACTTCCGCTGTCGTTCCGTTGTAATTCACATAAACAACGTCGCCGGTGCTTGTCGGAACCCAAGGGAAAGTCAAACTGTCGACTTCACCGAAACCAAACGAATACAAGTTGTTGGTTGTCCTTATTTTAATAGGATTGTTTGCGTTAGGATTGATGTACATGCTGTCGATAGAAGAGACGGGTGCATCCAGAATGACGCCTTTGTTTTCCTGACCATGTACGCGCACATGAAACTCTCCATCTTGCGCTTTTACTGATAATCCGATAATTATCAATGATATAATTAAGAAAACTTTCTTCATGGCATTACATTTTTACAAATTTGGTAAACATATCGCCAACATTGATGATGTACATTCCAGGATTCAAATCCCCAATGTTGATTTGAGCGTTGCCTAAAACATTGATTTCCTTGATGATCTCACCATTTATTGAATAAATGATAACAAGTTGGTTTTCAGAGAGATTGTTGATATTCAATACGTCATTTGCAGGATTCGGATAAATTGCAAGTTGCTGATTTTCAATCTCATTCGTATTGTCGTTAATTGAAAAATAAGCTTTTCTCAGACTTGACAGGTCATAGCTGACCGTTTCGCCGTTGCTTTTAAGAAAAAGCTGTGTGTCGGAGTAGTAGATTTTCGCGTCGCTACTCATTGTGTGTGTGGCAGTTGTGCCGTCAGTTTTCATTATGGTGAAGTTTACGTCTTGCGCCATAATGGAGCCGACAAAACCTGCTATCATCATAATGGTGATTAAAAGTTTTTTCATGATTAACCCAGTTTATATAAAAATTGTCTGCAAAAATAACGAAAAAATCATTCGACTTATTATAAAAATGAAAAAAGTGACGATTTTTCGCCACTTTTTGATAGGATGTTTTCGTTTTTAGACAAGATGTTTTTATTTTTTAGACAGGATTAACAAGAATTGTTAATCCTGTCTAAGATTATTTCTTCGGAGCTTCCAAGAGAATGTCGCACAGCAAATCCCAGAACATCTGGACTGTCTTGATTTCGATTCTCTCGTCGGGTGAGTGCACGCCGCGGAGGGTAGGACCGAATGAAATCATGTCCATGCCAGCGATCTTGTCGCCGATGAGACCGCATTCCAAACCTGCGTGGATAGCCTTTACTTTCGGGTCTTTGCCGAAGCGTTTTTTATAGACTTTCTCAGCGATGGCGCAGATTTTTGAGTTCGGGTTCGGTGTCCAACCCGGGTAGCCGTCTGTGTGTTTAACTTCAGCGTTAGCCAGGTTGAAGCAAGCCTCGACCATAGCTGCGGCGTATTCCTTAGCCGACTCGATGGAGCTGCGCTGTGAAGTCTGGATGAAGAAATAGCCTTCTTTTTTCTTCACCGAAGCGAGGTTTGTCGATGTCTCCACGAAGTTCGGGATGGTCTGTGACCACTCGATGACGCCGTGAGGGCAGGTGAGGAGGCCGTTCAAGAGGTCGAACTGTGTCATCTCGTCGATGACGACGTCGGCTGTAGTCTCTGATTTCTTAGCTTTCACTGTGATGCCCGGGTCGGCGACTTGATATTCGTTCTTGAAGCTCTTTTCAAACTTCTTCACCATTGCCTCGAATTTCTTTGCACAGTCTTTCGGGATGAAGACGACGGCTGTTGCCTCGCGAGCGATGGCGTTTCTCAAATTACCGCCCTGGATATCATAAATACGGAGGTCGTAATCGTTTGTTGCCTGCCATAAGATTCTGGTTAACAGCTTGTTAGCGTTGGCGAGGTTCTTGTTGATGTCGTCGCCTGAGTGACCGCCTTTCAGTCCGCTGACCTTCACATCGTAAGGGATGTAGCCTTCAGGAGCATTTTCGAGTTTGTAGAAAATCTTGACGATGGTGTCCATGCCGCCTGCGCATCCGATGAAGATTTCGCCTTCATCCTCTGAGTCGAGGTTGAGGAGGATACGGCCTGTGAAGTCTTTCGGGTCGAGTTTTTCGGCGCCGGTCAGACCTGTCTCTTCGTCAACGGTGAAGATGCACTCAAGCGGACCGTGTTTCACGTTTTTATCAGTAATCACTGCCAATGCCGCAGCCACTCCAATGCCGTCGTCAGCGCCGAGTGTGGTGCCGTTAGCATGCAGCCATTCGCCTTTGAGGACAGCTTCGATAGGGTCTTTGTCAAAATCGTGGACCTTGTCGCCGTTCTTCTCGCAAACCATGTCCATGTGAGCCTGCAGGATGACGGTCTGGCGGTTTTCCATACCCTTTGTTGCCGGCACGCTCATGATGATGTTGCCGCAAGGTTCTTTCTTGTATTCCACTTTATGGTCTTTTGCCCATTTCTCGAGGTAAGCGACCATTTTTTCTTCTCTCTTCGACGGACGTGGCACGCCCATGATGCCTTGGAATTCCTTCCAAACGTTTTCCGGTTTAAGTTTTAATACTACTTCGTTCATGATATTAATGTTTTAATAATTCTATTGTCTTTATAGGATCTTCCGATTTGAACACAGCGTTTCCTGCAACCAATACATCAGCTCCTGCATTGAACAGTTTCGGTGCGTTCTCGATATTCACTCCGCCGTCGACTTCAATCATGGTTTTAAGTCCTTGATTTTCAATCATCTGACGCAGTTTTTCAATCTTTGCGTAAGTGCGTTCGATGAATTTCTGACCTCCGAATCCTGGGTTTACCGACATTAATAAAACAAGGTCGAGGTCGCCGAGGATGTCTTCGAGCAGCATCACCGGGGTATGCGGGTTAAGCACCACGCCTGCTTTCACGCCGAGCGATTTCAGCATCTGCACGCTGCGGTGGATATGAGTGCTCGCCTCGTAGTGGAATGTGATGATGTCGGCTCCAGCGTCGCGAAATTTCTCGAAATAACGGTCGGGCTCGACAATCATGAGATGCACATCGAGAGGCTTAAGTGCTTCTTTCTTAATGGCTTGCACCAGCGGGATGCCGTAAGAGATATTCGGCACGAACACCCCGTCCATGATGTCGCAATGGAACCAGTCGGCCTGACTGCGGTTCACCATGTCGATATCTTTCGACAGATGCAGGAAGTCAGCTGAAAGCAACGATGGAGCGATAAGTTTGTTCATTTTTAGAATGATTTTTATGATTTGCAAAGATAGGAAATAATTTTTGAAATTGAGAATTTTTTTTGTCATTTCGACCGCAGCGTAGCGTAGTGAATAAATCTTATAAAACGCATTAAGCCATTTTTTTAAATTATTTTATTCCGAAAATTGTTAAAATCGGAATAATATGTGTATATTTGCAGCGTGAAATTATAAAAATCGGAATGATATGACTTATATTAAGGTCTCTGAAGCAGCTGAAAAATGGGGTATTTCTGCGAGAAGGGTGCGGCTTTTGTGCGAACAGGGGCGAATAGCTGGTGTTGAGCGCAAAGGCAATCTTTACATGATTCCGGATGATGCCGTTCAGCCTGTAGATGCACGCACTTACGCAAAAAGTACGGTGAGGAAAAGCTATAGTCCGCTTCTCGAGCAGATTGATGCTTTAAAAAAACAGTTGGATGCGTGTCGTCCGCTAACTCCGGCTGAGGTTGAGGCTATCAGGGAGGTTTTTCTTGTTGAGCACACCTACAATAGCAATGCCATTGAGGGGAATACTCTCACTTTGCAGGAGACGGCGCTTGTTTTGCAAGGTATCACCATTGACAGAAAACCTTTGAAGGACCATTTGGAGGCGGTGGGATATAAGGAGGCTTTTCAATATGTTGAAGAGCTCGCGAAACAAGATAAGCCGCTTACAGATTTTGAGATTAAAAGCATACATAGTTTGGTTTTGGCCGACCGTCCGGAGGACAAAGGGACATTCCGTCGTGTAAATGTCCGCATTGCCGGAGCTTTGACTGAGCCTGTGCAGCCGTTTATGATTGAGCCGAAGATACAAGAATTGCTCGAAGATTATAAAAATTGGGCTGAGACAATGCATATTGTTGAGAGAGTTGCTCTTTTTCACTTGCGTTTTGAAAGCATTCATCCATTTATCGACGGAAACGGTCGCACCGGCCGACTTCTCATGAACCTGCAGCTTATCAGAGAAGGTTTGCCGGCAGTAAACATAAAATATTCCGACCGTCGCAGTTATTACGATGCTTTTGACGAATATGCACGCACGAATACCGCCGACGCAATGACAAAGCTGATAGGTGAGGCAGTGGTGGCGAGGTTGAGGGAGATGGGGGAGGTTTTTAAGTGAGGTAGTGTGAGTATAAGAAATCTTATTTGAGTATTAAGGAAAGTTTTTTTATATTTGCAACGATAAAATATGATGAGTGGCTAATTATTTGAAACTTGATGGAGGTTGTAGTGCTTTTTGATTACACAAAAAGATAGATTATGTAATTACCTGTGGTATAATTAACTGATATAAAATAATTAAAGAATAAATAAAATTATAAATGGTAATATGAAAAATGATGCCAAAACTATTACAAATAATTTAAAGCGAAAGATTAAAAGTTTGCCCGTTGAGATTGAGCCAATTGATCCGGTATTCTATATTTTTGCTATTCGTGTAAGAACAGATGATGGAGAGATTCGTAGGATGTTGGTTAAGGATAAATTGTATTATTTGTTGAATGGTTTTGAAGTACAGGATAACAAAATAATTGTTGACAGTTCCCAATTTAACAGACCGATATATGACTATTACATGGGTTCAGGATCTTCTAATACTCATGTTTCAATATCAGCAATAGTAGGTGAGAATGGTGCAGGAAAAAGTTCATTGATTGAATTTGAGATTAGGCTTATTAATAATTTTGCAGCTGCTGTTTTTGGTGAATATTCCAAGGAACCGGGATGGGAACACTTGCATTATGTAAATGGTGTTGATGGCGATCTTTATTATTTGTACAATGATAGAATATATAAGCTTACAGTGTCTGGAAGACATGTGGAATTGATATCATATAAATGTTCGACAAAACAAGAGAATAACAGTAAGATTTTTAATTTGTCTAAAGAAGCGGAGGATAGATTGATAGATGAGACAAAAGAGTATGACAAACCATTTGAGGGCATTAAATTATCTCAAAATAAAGAATTTG
Source organism: Bacteroidales bacterium (assembly GCA_017427985.1). Classification (GTDB taxonomy): domain Bacteria; phylum Bacteroidota; class Bacteroidia; order Bacteroidales; family F082; genus Limimorpha. The sequence continues at coordinate 150,807 of JAFRRS010000001.1, forward strand.
AAACTGCTTTGTCACAATTCTTCTATACGATAGTCTTAAATCAATCTATATATGCTTATAATACTCGAGATTACAGCAAAGAATGTAATAGTGAAGATTATGAAGTGGTTTTACGTAAATGCCATAATACTGATAAAAATGGCAGAGAAATTCCTTATACTACAGAAGATAAATGTTGGTTGAATGGTCTATTTCATAAAAATGATGGCTATCAAATACCAATTGTACTATCGCCTTACCGATTAGAGGGTAATTTCAACATTAATAGAGAAAATGAGCTTGCTTATGATAGATTGATTTCATTGCTTGTGCTTTCAGGTGAAAGCTTTAAAATTATAAATGGTCATTTACAGTTTAACCGTTTTTTGTTTAAGAAAAAGAATCATTTATATGACTTGTCATATATTCACAATAAATTAGGCTATAAACAGTTCGTGAATGACGATTTTGATATGATGAAAAGGATAATTCTTGAGACATGGTTATCTGTGTTTCACTTGACAGACAAAACGTTAAGAGAAGGTGCTCATACAGAACTGGCGAAGAATTACATGGTGTATAAAACGCTAAAGATCGCATCCACATATGAAGAATACGATGATTATAGGAAAAAATACCTAGTTGAAGCAAATCCGTTTAAGGAGAACGAATTTAGACAACTTGTGCATCGTACTATAAAAAATCAATCTCATGTCACAAACAAATTATATCGCACATTCGCTTTTTTAATTTTGGGTATTTTTGATAATGAAAGCGAAGAGTTTAGTATAAATGTTGATGATGTGGCAAAACATTGGGCTGATTCGCGACCAGGAAAACTATTGGATATGATGGCTGCATATAATGTGATAGTACAGGCAGTAATACCACCACCTATTTTTGAGATGAGTATTGAATTGCTGGAATTGAAATCTAAAGAGGTGGTGCCATTTGAAACATTGAGTTCTGGTGAGAAACAGCAGGCATACACTATCAGTTCGTTATTATACCATCTAAATAATTTGGATTCGGTTGGAAAAGACACATATAATAGTGAACGTATAATATACCCGAGGATACATATTGTGTTGGAGGAGGTTGAATTGTATTTCCATCCGCAGTTGCAAAAGGAATTTGTAAAAAACTTATTGGATGGACTATATCAAATGAAATTTCAGGACATTAAATGGATTGATATTCGTATTGTAACTCATTCGCCTTTTGTGCTATCAGATATTCCCAAAGAGAATGTGCTTGCATTACGTAAAACAAATCATGACATTGCAGCTGTTGATTGTTTCGGCGCTAATATCCATGAAATGCTTCGTAATACCTTTTTCTTGCAAAACGGTACAATTGGCGATTATGCGTCATGGTTAATTAAGAGAATTGCACAATGCTTGCGTGTGTATAGATGGATGAATGGGAGTGAAAATGCTCCTAAATATTTTCCATCGCTCAAAGGGGAAATACCAAAAGATTATGAATTTTTAAAAGATTTTAAATTGTTCATAATTAGGAATAGATTTAATAAAAACGCTTTTGAAGAGGTTTACGGAAAAGAAAAACTATTACGTTTGATAAATCAGATAGAAGAGCCTGTTATAAAACGTGTACTTTTGGATGATTATCATAGAACTTTTCCTAGTGATAGTGAGGGATATAATAAGACGCTAGAGCAGATGATTCGAAATCTACAGCAACAGATGGATGAACTAAATGATTAGAATTATGTGGAAGTTGAAAATTGATGCATCTATAGAAAAAGAGTATATTAAACGATTTGAAGACAAGCTTGTTAACAGGATTATTAATGGTGTCGGGAAAAATAAATTGTCGAAGGATATTAAGAAAGTATTGATTCCGGATTATACCGCAAAAAAGCCTGTTAAACTTGATGTTGTTGAGAAATTGCTTACAGCCAAACCCAAGGAGGCTTTAGATCTTAATAATGACTTGATGCGACAAATATTTTCCGATTATGATGTAAATGATCTTGACACATTGAAACCTCATAAAATAAAGTTGAAAAGGATAGAAGAAGTTATTAACTATGATGGTGTTATCTCAAAAAATAAAGATAATTCATATTGGGTGGCACGTAAAGTTGGGCATAATACATGCACATATTGCAACAGACAATATACTATTACAATAGGTTGTGATGACAAAACACTAAATATTACGCGACCTCAATTCGACCATTGGTTCCCCAAAGAGTTGTTTCCATTATTATCATTGAACCTCTATAATTTGATTCCAAGTTGCTCAATTTGTAATAGCACAGCTAAAGGCAGAGAAGTTTTTGGTTTAGACACACATATACATCCATATCTTCAAACTGAAAACGAACCAAACTTTAAGTTTTTTCCGGGAATTTCTACAGAAGAAGAAAGGGATTGGACGGTATTATTGAGCCGGGACAAAGACAGTAAAGAAGATAATACTATTAAATCATTTAAGCTAGATGATATATACGATGCGCATGGTGATTTGGAAGTAAAAGATTTAATGAATTTTGCGACCGGATATACATGTAACTATTTGCGAGATTTATTCAATAATGTTTTGAAAGATTTTTCTACAAAGGGATATACAATTGAGGATGTGTATCGTATGGTATTTGGCGCAGAATATTTGTCAGAGCACACACTGGACAGACCATTAAGTAAGTTGAAAAGAGATTTGTTAAAGTATTTAAACATAATTCCATGAAGATACCAATACCAGAAGTTGAAGAATGTTTTGGTAATATAGAGAATGCCTTATGTGGCGTGATCAATTATTGTAATCTAATTATAGAAAAAGCAAAAAAGGTATGCCCAAGTACATCAGTGAATTATGTGCCTGGTTATGCATTGGAGTTTTGTCGAAAAACGATTGTTCAGGCAACAACTTTGGTTAAAGTCGCACATGAGAGAGAAGACTATAATACTTTATGCTCATTGGTGCGCATTCTGGCGGATAATGTTTCAACTATGAATTTGATATATGCTTCAGAAGATGTAAATGAAAAGATTTTACGCCATTTGTTATATGTGATGGATGGAGTCGTAACACGTTATGAGTATTTGAACGACCATCCAAAACCCTACGATGGTAGTATTCAAAAAGAAGCATATGATACATTATATGCTCGAGCACAGGAAATAAAGGAAAATGCTGTGGGTTGTATCAATTTTTGTACCAATTCTATTAAAACACTTCCTTGTTATTCGGTTCATAAATCTTCTATTGATGAATTAATAAAAAAACGGAACTGGAAGTTTAAAACTATTGATAAGCCAAAGCAAAAAGATGCATATAATTGGAATGAAATGTACAACCTATTAGATATAAAAAATAATGGTTACATATTCTCCTTCTTTTCTCAAAATGTCCATGGATTGAGTGTCAGCAATATCGCTTTGGATGATAAAGATGATTTTGATATTCCGTTAACTTTTGTATTTGTTTTATTAAAGTGGATCTATGACTTTTTACGTAAGGAATATGAACCATATATTCGTTAATTCACAGTGGATAATAACTATAAGTATAATGGTAGGATAAAGTATTATTAGTATAAAGAGGAATTGAATTTATTTTAATAACATAACCTCTTCCCGAAAAATATTTCCCCTATTCTAAAAATATTTTACTATCTTTGCATCGACAAACATTAATTAAACGTAACATAAAGAAGAAAAATTAAGAATTAAACACATATTATAAAGCGTTTTCGCTCTAACTGACTTCTTGAAGTTCCACAAATCAAGCCCCAGTTTAGTAAAGCGGTAGACGTCTACGATTAGTCGTGGGCTTTACTTACTTACTGGGCAGGTCGTGGAACACCTAAGAAGTCGTAAGAAAAGTTCCACGATTTTTTATGCCCAGTAACGAAAACACAAAACAAATCAAAAGCCGCCAGCGAGTGGCTGACCATGGCGAGGTGTTCACTAATCCACGCGAGGTGAACGCTATGCTCGACTTGGTGCGCGACGAGTCGTTCCGTCTCGACAGCCGTTTCCTTGAACCTGCCTGTGGTGACGGCAATTTCCTTATCGAGATTCTGCGCCGTAAACTATCCCTTTTAAAAGACATTAAATCACAAACGGAATGGGAGTTCAAGAGCCTAATTGCCGTTAGTTCATGTTATGGAATTGAGTTGCTTCCCGATAACGCCGAAGCGTGTCGTCGGAGATTGGAAGAGTTGGTGCTAGCTGATTATTATATGAGCTTTATTAGTACTGATAATAGTTCTAGTGCTCCTTATCGTTCCTATAACTCATATGATTCCTATCCACAAACAGCATATCGCAAAAGCCTATGTTATTTGCTTCAGAAGAACATAGTCTGCGGCGACGCATTGACCTATCGCACAGCCGAGGATAAGCCTATCACTTTCTGTGAGTGGACACCAATTGCAGGCAGCATGCAGTTTTCGCGACGCGATTTCCAGTTTGATTTCCTCGTCACACAGAGCCACCAATACACCCTCTTCGACGAACAAGGCGAGGTGCAGAGCTTCGACGAGCCTGTGCGTACTTATCCACCGTTGCATTACACACAACTTTACCGATATGAAGAACACGTATAGCCCTGATATTCTCAATTGTTTGGCGAATCTGAGCAGCGACGAGGTGTTTACTTCGCCCGAACTTGCCAACCGTATGCTCGATTTGCTGCCACAGGAACTGTTTAACAGTCCCAAGACGCGTTTCCTTGACCCTTGCAGCAAGAGTGGTGTTTTTCTTCGTGAGATTACCAAGCGCTTGCTGGTTGGTCTCGAAAAACAGATTCCTGACCTTCAACAACGCATCGACCATATAATGTCAAAGCAAGTATTTGGTATCGCATGCACTGATATCACTGCCGAGATGAGCCGCCGCACGCTCTATTGCACCAAGCAGGCCAACGGTGAGTATAGCGTTACAACGGCATTCCATGATGTGCAAGGTAACCTGAAATATGAACGTTGTCGCCATACTTGGAATGCACAAGGACGTTGCGAGCATTGTGGCGCCAGCCAAGGTGAGTATCTTCGTGCCGAAACACGAGAGACATACGCTTATCCATTTATTCACAAAAGTATCAAAGAAATATTCAAGAAAGATATGCAATTCGATGTAATCATAGGCAACCCGCCGTATCAGATGAGTACAGGTGGTAGTGTAGAATCACAAGCCATTCCGTTATATAATAAGTTCGTTTTATGTGCAAAAAAACTGAATCCACGATTCCTTGTAATGATCATTCCTTCAAGATGGATGAATGGTGGTTTCGGATTGGATTCTTTTCGTGAAGAAATGTTGAACGATAGGCATATTCGTGTTTTGCATGATTATATGGAATCGGAAGAGTGTTTTCCTGGAGTTGCACTAGCAGGCGGCGTTTGTTATTTCCTACGTGATAAAGATAATCCGGGTATATGTAAAGTGTACACACATATGAATGGCAATATGACTTTTTCTGAGCGAAACCTTTTGGAAAAAGATATGGATACGTTTATTAGATTTAATGAAGCGATATCAATTGTAAACAAAGTAAAGTCTCTAAATGAAAGATCTTTTTCTGAAATAGTTAGTCCGCGAGATCCGTTTGGATTGAACTATATGGAAAATGGCCATGAAAATATGTTTAAGCTTTTCTGTCCTAAAGAAACGGAGGGAAGTTGTAAGATATATTCATTTAACTGGCAGAAAACGGGAATTCAATATGCAGAAACAAAATATATTACGACAAACAAAGATGCTTTAACTAAATATAAAATATTTATCTCAAAAGCTAATGGTGCCGCAAGTAACAAAGCCCCGTATTCCGTGCTGTCGAAGCCAATTGTTGCCGAACCAAATACTTTTTGCAATATGACATATTTGCTCGTTGGTCCTTTTAATTCAAAAAAAGAAGCTGATTCTGCTTGTTCATACATAAATACAAAATTCTTTAGATTTTTGGTTAGCATATTAAAAAATACACAAAATGCGCTGAGAAAGGTATATGCAATTGTTCCTATACAACAATTCTCCCATCCATGGACAGACGAAATGCTATACAAGAAATACAATTTGGACAAAGACGAGATTGCTTTTGTTGAGAGCATGATTCGCCCGATGGAATAACCAAAGAAACAAGACTATGCAGACGATAGACCAGATACTTCCTAACGAGCGTCGGACAATACCGCAGATTTACATGTACGACGACACATCCTTCCCAGGATGGATCAAGATAGGACAAACCACCCGCGCCGATGTGCGGAAGCGCATCGATGAACAGCATCCCATTACCGAGCCACACAAGACCTACCATCTTTTGTGGCACGACAATGCTTTCTATGCCGACGGCAGCGGCGAGAGTTTCAGCGACCACGACTTGCACGAGTGCCTGCGCCGCATGGGCAAGGAACTCATCGGAGAGTGGTGCCGTTGCTCGCTACGCGAAGCACAAGCGGCCTACGTGGCCGTGCGCCACCGCGACACACAGGTGAAGACGGATCGTGACCTTGACTACACAATGCGCGACGAACAAGCACAGGCAGTAAAACAAACCGCCGACTACTTCGCCAAGATGGATATAGAGGAACCTAACCGTCCCAGCCACTATTTATGGAACGCCAAGATGCGTTTCGGCAAGACCTTCGCCACCTATCAACTTGCCAAACGGATGGGCGCCAAACGTGTTTTGGTGCTCACCTTCAAACCCGCCGTGGAAGACTCATGGCGCGATGACCTGCTACGCCACCGTGATTTCGAGGGCTGGCGGTATTACAGCAGTCGCATGGACGAAGAATTTCCTTCATTGTCCTCGCCAAAGCCATTGGTTGTCTTTGGATCATTTCAAGACTATCTCGGCAGAGACCGTTTTGGCAACATCAAGCCCAAAAACGAGTGGGTGCATTGTGTCAATTGGGATTTGATTGTGCTGGATGAATACCACTTTGGTGCTTGGAACGACAACGCCAAGAGCCTTCTCGACCTCGGGGATGCCGATGCCAAAAAACGACAGACAGAAGAGGACGAGGTGATGACAGAAAGTGGCATCGATGTGGAAAGTGGTCGCGCTTGGGACGACGAGGATGTGCCTATCACGGGCAACCATTACCTTTACCTCAGCGGCACACCTTTCCGAGCTCTTGCCACGGGCGAGTTTATCGAAAACCAAATCTTCAACTGGACTTATCAAGATGAGCAGGCACGGAAAGAGTCCGTCGGTGGCCCTTATCTGGAGATGCCTACCATGGTGATGATGACTTACCAGATGCCTCAAGACCTTGGAGCTATGATAGAGCAGTGGGACATGGACGGCTTCGACCTTAACGAATTTTTCCGTGCGGAAGGCAAGAAATTTATCCATGAAAAAGCCGTGCAGAAATGGCTCGACATTATTCGTGGCAAGGCACCTATCTTTGGTGACGGCAGCTCTCCGCTCAATGTGCGTCCTGCTTTGCCTTTTGAAGATACCCGTCTGCTTGACCTCTGCGCCCATACGATGTGGTTTCTGCCTAATGTGGCCTCATGCGATGCCATGGAAGCACTGCTGCAGCGTCCTGCCAACGGCTTCTATCAAAACTACACCATCATCAACTGTAGTGGTACCAAGGCGGGTATCGGAGTGGATGCCCTAGGTCCTGTACGCGAGGCTATGGGCGACAACCCATTGAAAACACGCACCATTACACTGACTTGCGGAAAACTGACCACAGGAGTAACGTTGCGTCCATTAGGAGGACTGCTTATGCTGCGTAACTGCTCCAGTCCTGAAACTTACTTCCAGACTGCTTTTCGTGTGCAAAGTCCATGGACGGCTACCGATAAGGATGACCCTACAAAGAAAACAATCCTCAAACCGACTTGTTATGTGTTTGATTTTGCCCCCAACCGTGCTTTGCGGGAAGTGGTTACTTACGCTAACCAGTTGGATGTGGACAGTAACCGCCGCATTACCGACAAGGTGGATGAGTTCATAAACTTTCTGCCCATTCTCCAATTCGACGGTAGTTCGATGAAGCGGGTGGATGCTACTGAAATCCTTGACTTTGTTGATAATGGCACAAGTGGTACATTGTTGGCTCGTCGCTGGAACAGCGCACAACTGGTCAATGTCGATAACGCAACTTTGCAACGCGTACTTGACAACCCCGAAGCCTTGGCCACTATCATGAAAATTGAAGGTTTCCGCGCCTTAGGGGGCGACATCATCGAAAGCATAGTCAACCGTGCAGAGAAGATTAAGAAACTGAAACGCGAAGTTGGCGATAATAACGATCCAAAGAAAAAGAAAGAGCTCACCGCTGAAGAAAAAGAATACCGCTCCAAGCGTCGTGAGGTGCAGGAAAAACTGATGAAGTTCGCTACCCGAATACCTATCTTCATGTATCTCACCGATTATCGCGAAGAAAGCCTTGAAGATGTGATTCGCAAACTGGAACCAAGCTTGTTTGAGCGTGTTACAGGCTTAACCATTGACGACTTCGATTTATTGCTACGTGTCGGTGTCTTCAACCGCGCCCAAATGAACGACGCTATCCTGAAATTCCGTCGTTATGAGGATGCCTCACTGACCTATACTGGTGTGAATCGTCATGAATCTGATACTAGAATTGGTTTGATGAATAGCACCGTGCCTATTGAAGCGTTATTGGTTACAGACCAGGCATAAAAAATACTGGGGATAAATATTATTCTGGCAATAAAAACATCGGGGAAAGATATATTTTTAATGAAAATTATCTGCGAGAATTTTACTCTTCCTCCTCGTAATAATACGAATAATCAATACCTTTCATAAACACCTCTCTGTCGTCAATCTTATCCGTTAGAGCGTGTTTTAGCAAAGCTTTTATGCAAGTTGAGTCAGTCACGCTTTTTTGCATGGCAGCAAGATAGTCTTTCTTGTCAATCAAACTCCAGTCAACGCACATCTTCAGTCGCTTTTTGAAAATAAGGTCAAGCCAGATGCGAGTAGAGCGCCCGTTGCCCTCCATAAAAGGATGCGCCACATTCATTTCAACGTATTTGTCAACGATTTCATCGAAAGTCGTTTCTGGCATCTGCTCAATCATTTCAAGATTATGCTTCAAATATTCGGCACGGCAGAATATCGTTCCGCCTTTCGAAATCGTCACGGTACGAATCTTTCCGGCGAAGTCATACAAACCACCAAACAAATAGGAATGAATCTGCTGAAGGCATTTTACTGTACCTGGCGCTATCTCGTCAAGTATGCCGCTCTCAAACAACGAATAAGCTTTCTTCTTACTCTGTCCGTCAATGGAATTCTCACTATAAATAAACCAATCAAGAAAATCGGCTGCACGATTGTTTGGATAGTTCTTTGCAACTGTTTTCACACAATTATCGTCAAGCGCGTCAGCAGCACGTCGCTTGCCGTCGGGAGCACGAAATTTGAAGTCGTGAGTGACGCTCACGAGTTGAACGCCTTCCGTCGTGAGTTTCTTTTTAAGCCAACGCCAATAGTTTCCGGCCTTGACATAATCTTCCTCATTATTGATGGCACCAACAATGTCAGTAGCCGAGAACCACCACTTAGCATTCTCATCATCCCAAACCGCACGCACTTCGTGATCGTTGAAAAACCGTATCGACTTCTTATTCATTTTTCAAATATAATTACCATCAATAATGGATTGATTTAAAACTACAAAGATACAAAAAAATTAAGAGATATCAAAACTTTTATTTGGTTTTTCGCAAAAAAATAACAGGACCATCCCTGGCCCTGTTAATCCCTCAATAATCAAATAATAAGATCAACCAAGATAACTCTTGAGAATCTTGCTTCTGCTTGTGTGTTTCAAGCGTCTGATCGCCTTCTCCTTGATCTGACGGACACGCTCGCGCGTGAGGTCAAACTTCTCGCCAATTTCCTCCAAAGTCATCGGGTGACCGCCGTTGAGTCCGAAATAAAGACGGACGACGTCGGCCTCGCGTTGTGTCAAAGTCGAGATGGCGCGGTCGATTTCCTTACGAAGTGACTCGTAAAGCAATTGTGTCTCAGGTGTCACCACTTCGTCACTCTTCAAGACGTCGTACATATTGTTGTCTTCATCCTGCACGAGCGGTGCGTCCATCGACACGTGACGGCCGGCGTTTTTCATCGATTCCTTGACTTCGGCTTCGGTGAGGTCGAGGACTTCAGCTATCTCTTCGGCGTTTGGCTCGCGCTCAAATTCCTGCTCCAGCTTTGCGTATGTCTTGTTGATTTTGTTTATCGAGCCGATTTTGTTCAATGGAAGTCGGACGATACGTGATTGTTCTGCAAGAGCCTGGAGGATGGACTGACGTATCCACCACACAGCGTAAGAGATGAACTTGAAACCTCTTGTCTCGTCAAAACGGCGTGCCGCCTTGATAAGACCGAGGTTGCCCTCATTAATGAGGTCGGGGAGGCTTAATCCCTGATTTTGGTACTGTTTCGACACGGAGACTACGAATCTCAAATTAGCCTTTGTGAGCTTCTCCAAAGCGGCCATGTCACCTTGTCTGATTCTCTGCGCTAGCTCGACTTCCTCGTCAGCCGTTATCAATTCAACCTTACCAATCTCCTGGAGATACTTGTCCAAAGAAGCTGTTTCCCTGTTGGTAACTTGTTTGGTAATCTTTAACTGCCTCATATTTTATTTGTTAGGATTTGCATTTTTGCTTTTTGCGACCCGTACGGATAACGCATGCGCTATCCGTACTGTTTCTTCTCGTGACGCGGTCCTTTATGGTCGCCTTTGCCACCTTTATGCTCACCGCCTTTGCGCTCGCCACGAGGTCTCTCAGGCTTCTCAACGTAACCTTCTGGTTTCGGCAATAAAGCCTTTCTTGAAAGACGGAGCTTGCCGGTCTTCTGGTCGATGTCGATGAGCTTCACCTGAATCTTGTCGCCCTCGTTCAAGACGCCGTCCATGGTCTCAAGACGTTTGTAGTCGATTTCCGAGATGTGGAGCAGACCGTCCTTGCCTGGAAGAATCTCTACGAATGCGCCGAATGGCATGATTGATTTCACTGTGCCGTCGTAAATCTCACCGACTTCCGGCACTGCGACGATAGCACGCACTCTTGCCTTGGCAGCTTCGAGGTCTTCCTTGTTGGTCGAAGCAATCTCAACGATGCCGCATTTTTCGTCCTCAGTGATGACGATGACGGTGTTGGTTGTCTTCTGAATCTCCTGGACGACTTTTCCGCCAGGTCCGATGACTGCGCCGATGAAGTCCTTAGGGATGATGATCTTCTCGATGCGAGGAACTGACTCTTTGTAGTCGGCACGCGGCTCGGTGATGGTCTTCGCCATCTCGCCGAGGATGTGCATTCTGCCAGCTTTTGCCTGCTCGAGAGCCTCGCTCAACACTTCGTATGACAGTCCGTCAACCTTGATATCCATCTGGCATGCTGTGATGCCGTCGACAGTACCGGTGACCTTAAAGTCCATGTCGCCGAGGTGGTCTTCATCGCCAAGGATGTCTGACAAGACAGCGTATTTCTCGTTGTCGGTGATCAATCCCATTGCGATACCTGCGACAGGTTTTCTCATCTTCACGCCAGCGTCCATCAAAGCCAATGTGCCACCGCACACCGAAGCCATTGATGATGAACCGTTTGACTCGAGGATGTCTGACACCACGCGGATGGTGTAAGGGTTCTCTTCGCCGTTTGGAATCATGTTCTTCAAAGCTCTCTCAGCGAGGTTGCCGTGACCGATTTCACGACGGCTTACACCGCGGCTTGCCTTGCATTCACCTGTTGCAAAGCTCGGGAAGTTGTAGTGCAGCATGAAGTTGCTTGTGCCTTCAACGACAGCGCCGTCGATGGTCTGCTCGTCGAGCTTGGTGCCCAATGTCACTGTCACCAATGCCTGTGTCTCACCACGTGTGAAGATGGCTGAGCCGTGGCATGACGGCAACACGTCGACTTCTGTCCAGATTGGACGGATCTGGTCGAGTTTACGGCCATCGAGACGTTTGCGCTCGATCAAAATGGCGTCACGCACTGCCTTACGCTCGATGTCGTGGAAGTAACGCTTTGCCATTGAGGTCTTCTCTTCGAGTTCCTCTTCGGTGTATTTTGTGAGATAGTTGTCAAGGATTGCCTGGAATGCGTCCTCGCGCTCGTGTTTGTTGGCGTTGCCTGTGAGAGCGAAGTCGTAGCATGGCTTGTAGCAGCACTCCATCATGTCGGCGCGCAAATCTTCGTCGTTGACTTCGTGGCAGTATTCGCGTTTTGTCTGTGCCTTCTCAACCTTTGAAGCGAGGTCGAGCTGAGCTTGCACCTGGCCTTTGATGGCTTCGTGAGCTGCTTTCAAAGCGCCGATCATCTGAGCTTCGGAGATTTCTTTTGACTCGCCTTCCACCATGCAGATGTCTTTCATTGTGGCACCCACCATGAGTTCGAGGTCGGCGTTCTCAAGTTCGTCAGCGCGCGGGTTGATAACGTATTCGCCGTTAATCATTGCGACGCGCACTTCTGAGATAGGACCGTGGAACGGGATGTCCGACACTGCGATAGCTGCTGATGCCGCCAATGCTGCGTAAGCGTCAGGCAACACGTTCTGCTCACCTGAGAGCAATGTTATCTGAACCTGAATCTCCGCGTGGAAATCGTCAGGGAAGAGTGGGCGGATGGCGCGGTCAACGAGACGTGAGATCAAAATCTCATAGTCTGATGGCTTGCCTTCGCGTTTGAAGAAACCGCCAGGGAACTTGCCTGTGGCAGCGTATTTTTCTTTATAATCGACTGAAAGTGGCAGGAAATCTACATCGTCTTTGGCTTCTTTTGCAGCTACGACAGTGGCGAGCAACATTGTCTTGCCGCATGTCACAACAGCAGCGCCGTCAGCCTGCTTGGCTAAACGACCTGTCTCGATGGTAATAATATCCTTACCAGTCTGTATGGTTTGTTTGATACCTTCTGGACCCATAATAAAAATTTTTAATAATTAATAAAAAAACCGCTTTTGTTTAGGTATACAACAATGCAAAAAAAGGCAATCATGACGTTGCCTTTTTTTGCAAGCGCATTGATCTTCAATGCTTTATTTTCTGATACCCAATTCCTTGATGATGGTACGATATCTCTCAATGTCTTTCTTCTTCAGATAGGCGAGGAGCTTTCTTCTCTTACCTACGAGAGAAACTAATGAACGCATTGTGACCAAGTCTTTCTTTGCGCCCTTCATGTGTTCTGTTAAATTCTTGATTCTGAATGTGAACAATGCAATTTGTCCCTCTGCAGAACCGGTATCCTGTGCGTTTTTACCGTATTCTGTGAAAATCTCTTGTTTCTTTTCTGCAGTTAAATACATATCTTTTTCTTTCTTTCTTTTCGGACTGCAAAAATAATACATTTTTGTTTACAACAAACAAATTTTTACAAATAATTTCAAAATCTTATATCTTGTTGATTGTCAATCTGATGCGCTTGTTTTTGTGCTGAAATTCAAGCTGATTTCAGATGATTTTAAGTTGGAACCGGCTTTTTTTAACCTCTTCTGCCAGTTTTATTTTGACAAATATGAAAAAGAAAAAGTAAAAACTGATTGTGAATAATTCCATTTGTTTTTATGAATGCTAAAAAAATGGATTTTGATGTTGGTTTATTCAAAATAATCACTATCTTTGAAGCGTGATTTAACTGTTAAAATATGAGAACTAAATTTACAACATTAATCTCAACAGCACTTGTGGCTTTGCTGCTTGTCACGGCGGTGTCGTGCAAGAAACAAGGCATTAAGAAGGTGGTTGTTGACAATCAGATGGCAGTCTCTTTGTTCTGTGATACTATTTCATTGAGGGAGATTTTGGGAAAAATGGACATCACCACCCAAAACTGGCTGCGCGTGAGAGAGGACTCGATTTTCGCTTATTATGCCGATTCTGTTAAAGACGTCATAAAGGCGAGCACGCTCCTCGGCAATATCGACGACGTGAATTTCAACACTGAGACGGAATTCTCGCTGCCTGAATTTGAAAATGAGCACACGCAAGACACGGTCTTGCTGGTCGACAAGTTCGCCACAATCCCGTTCCATTACGACGGCTTCGGCATCGATGAGGTGATTCTGCGAAGCGGCGACTTCTCGTTCGGTTTCGAGGTAACACCGGCGATTCCGTGGTTGAGAAGCATTGAGTTGTATTCCAATCAGCTCATTGACAAAGATGGAGAGCCGTTTTCGCTGGTCCTTAATTATACTAAAGGTGATCAGCACGTCGATCTCTCCAATTACAGAATCGTTCCTGAAAACGACACCGTGAGCTTCTCGTCAAGGGTGACGATGCACTGTGACGCGGGCTACGTCTTTGAAGGCGGCGATTATCAATGCGCGCTCACAGGCGGACTGACGAATGTGAGATTCAAGACTGTCTACGGAACAATTACAACACCGCTTGACTCGACCTACAACGATCAAACCACCATCGATTTCGGTATCAATGGAATTTCCGGAGAAGCCTACCTGCCGATTCCGCGTATCTATCTTACCTATAGAAACACCTTCGGATTTGGCGCGGGCGGATATATCACGAAACTCGATTTTGTCAACACGAACAACCAACTGGTGACAAATCTTCTGGTTCAGGACAGTGTTGAAGTTAATCTGTATTCTACAAACGGTGAATGGTATCACAGCAGAATTACAGGATTTACTGAGAATATCGATGCTCTTGCGGGGTATACAAGGATGGACTTCGACGGCGGAGTGAGAATGCTCTTCGGCGATGGCAAGATATCTGTTTCCGACACTTCATCTATTGATGTGCTGGCTGATATTGAAATCCCGTTCTCGTTGAAACTGAGCGACATGCACTATACTGACACCTTCGCAGTCGACTTCTCGGGTGCAAACGGAGCCAGCGAGATCTACGATTACATCGACGAGATTGACTTCTATGTCGATTATCGCAGCGGCATAAGAATCAATGTGGAGTTCCAAGCCGAATTCTTGTATGACAACATGTTGATTGAGACATTGTACGACAATCCTCAAGCCATCGAATACGGAAGCTCGTTGTCTCATCTCGACCCTTGCGAGGTGACTGGCAATAAGCTCAACAATGTGCTGAGGGCTAACAGAATGGTTCTCAAACTGGGTGCCACAACGCCTGGAACCACCCCAATCATGATGATGGACACCGATGATTTGTTCCTGAGGATGAGGGTCCGCACCAAGACTTCTGAGGTAAATATTGAGGACATATAAAATAAGGAGGCTGATATGAAAAGATTATATAGAATATTTGTTTTGTTAGCTTTGATTTGCCTCACAGCTGGCGCTAAAGCTCAAAATGACGGTATCACATTCACTCTGCTTCCGCAAATCCCGTATTCGAATTATTTCAATCCTGGAATTAGGGTGCCTTATAAGGCGATTGTAGGAATTGGCGTTTCAAACATCAATTTGTCGGCTTACAGCTCAAGTTTGAAATATGGGAATATTTATGGTAAAAACGCTGCTGGCGAGGATGTCATCGACGGAGTGAAGTTGTTTAACAGCCTGGATGAACAGGACAACTTTATCAATTTCAACATGTCGTTCGATGTCTTCAATATCGGATTCAGAATCAATAAGTTGTTTGTCAATATTGACTATAGGAACAAGATTAACGCCGAGTTCCAGTATTCGAAAGACTTTGTCGGATTTTTTGTGAAAGGTAACGGCTATTATGTCGGTGATAATCCTTGCGATTTCAATGTCGGTATCGACGGAACGATTTATTCGGAGTTGGGTGTCGGTTTGCAATATGATGTTACTGAGCACCTTACTATCGGTGTGCGTCCGAAACTGCTTGTCGGTATCGCTAATGTCAAGGTGAATAATGAAAGAACGAAGATTTATACTGATGCCGATGATTATTCAATTTCAGCTGATGTGAATCTTAACATCAGGATGACAAACACATTTAATGCGAGCATGGAGCGAATGGGTGATATCATCAAGTTTGTCGATATTGAGAATATGGAGCTGAAGGATTTCTTCAATATCCAGAAGAATTTCGGTATGGGTGTTGACTTCGGGCTTTCTTACGTGTTCAACAAGCATTTCGGACTGTCGGCTGGTGCCTACGACATCGGTTTTATCACATGGAAGAACTCTAAAGTCAAGAATGTAAACAAGGAAAACTTGGAGATAAACAAGACGTTGTTTAATGATATTTCACAGATTACAGATATGCACTTGGACTATGAGTCGATGCTCGACAACGTTGTGAAACAAGTCTGGGGCAATGACTCTTTGGTTGATGGTGATGACTACACCACATATCTGAAGAGCAAGATCATGCTTCAGGGATATTATGAGCTGCATCCAACGATACGTTTTACCGCTGTGGCTCAGATGTATTATGTCAACGGGCAGATGAGACCTGCAATGACTCTGGCTTATAGCGGCGCGTTCCTGAATTTCCTGAATCTGTCGCTCAGCTACACCAATTCAAAATATGCAGGAAGCTCAATAGGCGCTGGTATCGGTCTTCATATCGGAATACTTAATCTATACGCCGTTACCGACAATATATCAATTGCGTCAAAAATGTTTTCTTCAACAATGGAAATGATGACTTCATTTGATTCGGCTAACTTCCGCGTCGGCGTCGTTTTGACACTCGGAAAATACCAGAGCTTGAAGAGACTGTTCTCAAAGAGCAATGCTGAATAGCAGTCTTGAATAAGACAAAAAAAGGCGACCGTTCGGTCGCCTTTTTTAATTGGTTGTTAGTCGATTAACCTTTGTAGAAAGGCAATTTCACCACGACTGCAGGGATGAGTTTCTCTCTCACCTTGATGAAGATCTCGCTTCCGACTTTTGAGAAGTCTTTCTTCACATAGCCCATACCGATAGCTTTCTTCACTGATGGAGCCATTGTGCCAGAAGTCACTTCGCCGATGTGGTTGCCTTCAGCGTCGCAGATCTCATATTCGTGACGAGCGATGCCCTTGCCTGTGATTTCGAAAGCGACGAGCTTGCGTGTGACGCCTTCAGCCTTCTGCTTCTCGTTGTAGGCGCGGTCGATGAAGTCGTTGCCGTCGACGAACTTGGTGATCCAGCCGAGACCAGCCTCGATAGGAGAGGTGGTGTCGCAGATGTCGTTGCCGTAGAGGCAGAATCCCATCTCGAGACGGAGAGTGTCACGGGCGCCGAGACCGATAGGTTTGATACCGAACTCTTTACCTGCTTCGAGAACCTGTTTGTAAACGTTCACCGCCTCAGCATTCGGGATATAGATCTCGCATCCACCAGCGCCGGTGTAACCTGTTGTTGAGAAGATGATGTCTTTCACGCCAGCAAACTCAATGATTTTGAAGGTGTAGTATTCCATATCCTCGACAGATGCCTTTGTGAGCCTCTGCATAGCCTTGAGTGCGAGAGGACCCTGCACTGCGAGCTGTGACCACTGGTTGCTCTCGTTGATGAAGTCGACGCCGAGCTTCATGCCCATCTCTTCAGCGACTTTCGACATCCAAGCCCAGTCTTTATCGATATTGGCTGCATTAGGAACCATGAAATATTCGTCAGCTGACACGCGGTAAACGAGCATATCGTCGACGATGCCGCCTTTGCCGTTCGGGAGGCAGGTGTACTGGACCTTGCCGTCAACCAATGCCGCCACGTCGTTTGAGGTGCAGCGCTGTACCAATGCGAAAGCCTTAGGACCTTTTGCACGGAACTCGCCCATGTGAGAGACGTCGAAAACACCAACGCCCTTGCGGACTGTCTCGTGTTCAACGTTCACGCCTTCAAACTGAACCGGCATGTCGAAACCTGCAAATGGAACCATCTTGGCGCCCATTTCATAGTGCATTGCGTTCAATGCAGTCTTTTTCAATTCTGTGTTTTCCATAATATTACGTATAAAATTAAATTTTCAATATTTCAAACTGCAAAATTATGAATTTTTTTTGATATCTTTGCATTAAATTTTGATAAAGATGAAAAATATTAAAAGATATATAATCTTCTTGATAATCATGATGTTGGCGATTCCTAAAATCTTTGCAGCCTACATTCTGATTCCGATGGACGAAACGCAGACCAACCACTTGAAGGCGTACGGCGTGGCGTATTGGATTCTGGAAAGAGAAGTTGAGATTAGCTGGCTGCTGAATTACAAGGGCGGCAGCTATCTTGTGCCATATCACGATATGTTTGAGCGCGAATGCAAACTCAGAAATGTGTCATATCAGGTCATTGCCGATGTGCAGGCGGAAGGCATTTTAGCTGAAATCGCTGACCCTGGCGTTAACATGGATGAGATGAAGCTGCAGAAAGTGCCGCGTTTGGCGGTTTATGCGCCAAAAAACAATCTTCCTTGGGACGACGCCGTGACTTTGGTGCTCACATACGCTGAAATTCCTTACGATGTGATTTACGACGACGAGGTTCTTGACGGCGTGCTGCCGACATACGACTGGCTGCACATGCACCACGAGGATTTTACTGGTCAATACGGAAAATTCTGGGCGCGTTACCGCAACTATCCTTGGTATCAGGAAGACGTGAAAAAACAGGAGGAGACAGCAAGAAGACATGGGTTTTCGAAGGTCTCTCAATTGAAACTCGCTGTTGCAAAAAAGATTCGTGATTTCGTAGCGGGTGGCGGCTACCTCTTTGCAATGTGCTCTGCGCCTGACAGTTTCGATATCGCTCTATCTGCTGAAGGTCTCGACATCTGCGACGTGATGTTTGACGGCGACGGCATACGTCCTGGCGATCCGCAACGCTTGAACTACGACAACTGCTTCGCATTCACCGACTTCACTGTTTCGACAAACCCTCAGGAATACGAGGTGTCAAATATCGACGTGACATTACGGAGACCAAAAACAGTTAAGGAAGGTAACGATTTCTTTCTTTTATTCGATTTCTCAGCAAAATGGGACCCTGTTCCAACAATGTTGACGCAGTGTCATGAGCGATTGATAAAAGGATTCATGGGGCAGACTACGGCTTTCGACAAAAAATACGTGAAGCCGACGGTCGTGATTCTCGGTGACAACGCTGCTCTTGAAGAAGACCGCTATATCCACGGTGACTATGGCAATGGCTTCTGGACGTTCCTCGGCGGTCACGACCCCGAAGATTACCAACACCTTGTCGGTGACCCTCCGACCGAGCTCGACATGCACACTAATTCGCCAGGATACCGATTGATATTAAATAATGTATTGTTTCCGGCTGCAAAGAAAAAAAAGCAAAAGACCTGATAAAATGTGGTCGCTTCGCTCCAAAGTGAGACCTGCGGTCAATGTGTGCCTGACGGCAATGTGTGGCTTTCGTCCAAATTGCGCGAAGCGCATCACATTCTGCGTAGCAGCATATTCAGCGTTAGCGGCATATTAAAAATTTTGCACATTATTTATAATGTAAGAAAAATTTTTCTTAATTTTGCGCCCGAAAAATAAAAATTGTTACTATGGGAAGAGCATTTGAATACCGCAAGGCGGCTAAGATGAAAAGATGGGGTCACATGTCAAGAGTGTTCCCGAAACTTGGAAAAATTATCACTATCGCAGCAAAAGAAGGCGGTCCAGATCCAGATATGAACCCTAAACTCCGTCAGGCTATCCTAAACGCCAAGGCGGAAAACATGCCAAAAGACAACATCGATGCAGCTATCAAGCGTGCTACCGATAAGAATACGGCTGATATGGTTGAAATCGTCTACGAAGGCAAGGGCCCTCACGGTGTCCTCTGCGTCGTGGAATGCGCTACAGACAACACAACCCGTACAGTTGCCAACGTCCGCTCATATTTCAACAAGGCTGGCGGCGAGCTTCTGAAGACTGGTCAGCTTGAATATATGTTCACACGCAAGGCTGTGTTCCAGATCGAAATCCCTGCAGGAATGAGTAAGGACGACCTCGAACTCGAGCTCATCGACGCTGGTCTCGAAGAAATCGAGGAGACAGAAGACGGCACATTCGCATACAGCGACTGGACGGCATACGGCACAATGCACGAGGCTTTGGAAGGCATGAAAATCAATATCGTGAAAGCCAACCTCCAGCGTTTTGCCAACAACCCTGTCGCATTCAGCGATGAGCAGATCGAAAGCATCATGAACTTCCTCGACAAAGTTGAAGACGACGAGGACGTTCAGGCAGTATATACCAACATGGAATAATTTCCTTTCCGACATTTCGAGCGAAACGAAGTGTAGTCGAGAAATCCCCTGCAGATAGAGTGATTACTTTATTGCAGGGGATTTCTCCGTTTCGCTACGCTACAATCGAAATGACGTATTTGATCATATAACTCCGCAGAGATGATACAGCACCCTTGCCCCGACGTTGCCGTCCCATTCATCGTCTTCGCCAGGTGAGACCTCGCACAAATCAAAGCCAATGATTTCTTTCCCGGATTCCTTTATTCTGTTAAGCAGATACATCAGCTCTTCGTATTCCATGCCTCCTGGAACTGGAGTTCCAGTATTCGGACACAGTTTCGGGTCCAAACCGTCAATATCGACTGAAATATATACTTTTTCAGGTAATGCGTCGATGATTTCATCGCAAATCTGCTTCCACGTCGCTCCTTCATACATCCTGCGGCGGTTGTCACGGTCGTAAAAAACCTTGATTCTGCCATTTGAGTCCTGAATCAGCTGTTTTTCTTGGTGACAATAGTCACGAATTGCAACTTGCACCAGCTTATCTACATTTTCCAGTTTAATTACATTGTAAAATATTGACGCGTGCGAATAATTGAAGCCTTCGAAGCATTCGCGCAGGTCGCTGTGAGCGTCGACGTGCATGATGCCGTAATTGACACCTATATTATTAAGGTATTGGTGATAGGGCAGGGGGGTGCTGTGGTCGCCGCCAAGCAGACCGACCTTCTTTCCTTGTTTCTGCCAAAATTCAATGCGCTCGCGCAACCAAGCGAACATCTTCTCGAAGCCGTCTTCTATGGCTTTGTATTTCGCCTCGTATTTCCATGGAAACTCGTCAGCGTCGCCGTTTTCTATCGCCTCGATAATCTCTTCGCTGACAGGTGCAAGTTCGTCGTGAAGTTCGCGCAATTCCTTTGGAAACTCATCCATCCAGATGCCGTGTTGCCACAAATCAGGGTAGTCGTGATGGCACAAATCCACCTGCATTGAACCATCGAACACCGCACCCGGACCGTCGACTGTGCCGCGGTTATAACTCGTTGTCAGTTCCCATTCCACAGGGATGATGATTATCTCGGCTTCCTCGGCCGTGCAAGGCAATCCGTAAATTCCGGAGCCTATTGCTGCCGCCGCATTGGGGTCAAAACTTTTTTCCATTTCAAATAATTTTTGCAAAAATACAAAAAATACTTATTTTTGCACACTTAATCATTAAAACTATGTTTAGAAAAGTATTGTTATTGGTTTTTGCGATAGTTTTGTCATTGCAACTTTTTGCTCAGCTTGAAGTGAAAGAGGGATCGTTTAAGGAAGTGGCTGGTTTTGTTAATATTAACACCGAAAAGATGTATGACGATAACGATAAGCCGTATTCTGTTTTGAAGGTTAGGACGGAAAATATTAACGACAGGCAACGTCGTGAATTGAATTTCGGTGGCGATGCACAGACCTTTTTTGAGATAGAGTACAAAGACGGCGAAGTATGGCTTTATATTAGTTATTACGCCACTTTCCTGAAAATTTCGCATCCCGATTTAAGCTCAACGGAGTTTTATTTTCCATTCGATATGGAGCCCAAGAAAGGATATGAGATGACTCTGGTTAATAAACCAACTGTGGATGAGGATATCATCAAAAGACTTGAAAAACTTGAGAATGCCAATAATGTGGTGAAAGTTGAGCAACCGATTGAGAAACCCATAGAAAAGCCAAAAGAATTCGGTTATCTTACAGTTAAAACTACACCTAAAGGTGCTAGTGTGCTTGTCGATAATAGAATTGTTGGCATAACACCATATCTGTCAGAGGCTGTGACGGTTGGAAATCATAAAATTTCAGTCAATTTGGAAGGGTATGAGCCTGATGCGCAAAGAGTTGTGATTGAAGCAAATAAAGAGGTTAGAATAAATTTCGTGTTGACGAAAGAAGCGGTAGATAATGATGACGACAACTTCAAACCTAAACAAATTGTGGATAGAAAGCCTAACATGGATTCATTGAAAGTATTAAAAGGTGGATTTTCTGTCAGCGCTTATCAAAAAGTGCGTTTTTCTCAAGGAAATCTGCAATATAATGAGTCTAAGCAGTTATATCGATTTGCTAAAAATCAATGGGATGTTGCGGGTGAGGGTTGGATAGATTTGTTTGCTTGGACTGATGATGCTTTTGTAAATATAGATGATGGAGTATGGCGTATATTGTCTAGTGATGAGTGGTCTTATTTGCTGACAAAAAGAAATACAAATTCTGGCGATAGGTATGCTAAAGCAATTGTGAATGGTGTTAAGGGCGTGATATTACTTCCTGATAATTGGAAAAAATCTAATTATGAATTGACAATCACCAATAAATTCAACGGGTTATTCAATACTAACCGCATTTCGGCTCAAGATTGGAAAAACAAATTCGAAGCTAATGGCGCTGTTTTTTTGCCAGCTGCCGGTAATCGTACAAATGATGTTGCTAGGTATGTTGGTTCTGAAGGTGATTATTGGTCATCAACCTTATACAATGATAATCGAGCCTATCTCCTCAATTTTGACGATGCATATCTTGGTGCACAATATGGCGATTATATATGGAATGGCAATTGTATAAGACTTGTTATTGATTCCGATTAACAATGTAAAGCTTTGGGATTAGTCCAATTTTGTCCAGTTTCTTTGCCCTTCAGCGTCGCTGAAGTGCTTTTTTTGTTGTTGTGAAAATATTTATAAAAAATATTTCGCATATATGCGAAATATAAAAGTTTTTTATTATCTTTGCATCGTTAAAAGTTTTGATTATGAAGAAGGCAACAGTAAAGATAATAGAGCAGAGCGATAAAGTGGGTTTGTACTCAATTTGCTTTGACGGCAGTGATTTAACTGAATATGAGAAGTTTGTAAAGAAATTCATGAATGATGCAACGCTGAACAAGGATTTCCAATTGGTGTTAAGAGCAATCAACAGGATTGTTGCGAATGGAGCTCTGGAACGCTATTTCCGTCCTGAAGGAAAATTCAAAGATAATCTTGCGGCGTTGTCAATTGATTCAAAAGTTTTGCGTTTGTATTGTTTGCGAATATCTGACCAAATTTTGATTGTCGGAAATGGTGGCGCGAAAAATACGAGAACATACGAGGAAGACGAGGAGTTGAGCGGTTATGTTATGGATTTACAGAAGTTTGATAAATTGCTTGCCCAAGAAATGAAAAATGGGAAAATCAGGATTGAACAGAATGTAATTACAGGCATTGAAAGTGCCTCTTTCGAGATATGAAAAAAAATAATAATGTAAGAATCTTCAGTCCAATCATTCAAGAAGCGTATGATAACATTTCAGAACTTGATTGGGCAACCGATGCTTTAACTGATGGCATAGCCAATCGTATTGATTCTGTAATGAAAGACAAAGGAATCAGTAAGAAAGAACTTGCGGCTTTAACACATCGTCACCCTTCGGATGTTACCAGATGGCTTGGCGGCGGTCATAATTTTACATGTCGAACTATTGCACTCATTGAGCAGGCGTTAGGAGTGTCGATTATTCAGATAGTACAATAAAAAAATCCCGCCGTTCGGCGGGATTCTTTAACTAAAGTCTAAAGACTAAGGTCTTTATTCCAATGTGTGAATCACCAAACCTGATCTGAGCTTCGGCTCAAACCATGTGGTCTTAGGTGGCATGATGTTGCCGGTGTCAGCAATGTCGATGATCTGCTTCATTGAAACAGGATACATTGCGAATGCAACCTTCATCTCACCGTTGTCAACACGACGTTTCAACTCGCCGAGACCGCGGATACCGCCAACGAAGTCGATGCGCTTGTCGGTGCGGAGGTCCTTGATGCCGAGGATGTTGTCCAACACGTTGTTGCTCAAGATTGTCACATCGAGAACGCCGATTGGGTCGCTGTCGTTGTAAGTGCCAGGTTTTGCTGACATCTTGTACCAGTGACCGTCGAGGTACATGCTGTGCTCATGCAGCTTGGCTGGCTTGTAGATCTCTGTGCCCATATCGGTGACATCGTATGTCTTGCCGAGAGCCTTGATGAACTCGTCTTTGCTCAAGCCGTTCAAATCCTTGACAACGCGGTTGTAGTCGATGACGTTCAGCTGGTTGTCAGGGAAGATAACTGTCATGAAGAAGTTGTATTCCTCTTTGCCAGTGTGGTGTGGGTTGTGCTCTTTCTTCTCCTGTCCGACCAATGCTGCTGCAGCGCTGCGGTGGTGACCGTCTGCGATGTACATTGCAGGGACTTTCTTGTCGAAGAGTTCAACTAACTTGGCAATAGTTGCTTTGTCGTCAATGACCCAGAAACGGTGACCGAAGCCGTCTTCCTTGGCGATGAAGTCGTAGATCGGCTTCTCGTGGCGGACGATGTTGTTGACGATAGCGTCAATCTCGTTCACTGCCGGATATGCAAAGAACACAGGCTCCACGTTGGCGTTGGTGATGCGGACGTGTTTCATACGGTCCTCTTCCTTGTCCTTACGTGTCAACTCGTGCTTCTTGATGACTTTGTTGATGTAGTCCTCGCTCCATGCGCATGCCACGATACCATACTGCCAGTGTGCATTGGCATCTTTCGGGTTCATGCTCTGAGCGTAGATGTACAGCTTCTCTTCGTTGTCCTGGACGAGCCATCCGTAGTCTTTGAACATGTTGAAGTTCTCAACAACTTTGATGTAAGTCTCAAGGTCGCTGTCTTTGTGGCCAGCTGGGAGGTCGATTTCAGCTTTGGTCACGTGGAGAAGGCTGTAAGGGTTGCCTGCGCATTCCTCGCGTGCTTCTTCTGTGTTCAAAACGTCGTATGGTCTTGAAGCTAATTTCTCAACGATATCAACCGGTGGACGATATCCTTTGAAAGGTCTTATAACTGACATATTGTTTCGTTTTTATTTGTTAACCTGGAATTTTGTGCAACCGTCTTTGAAGAAGCCCACGATCTGGCGAGCTGCTGCAAGACCTGCGTTCATGTTAGCCTCAGCTGTCTCAGCACCCTGTTTCTTAGGTGTTGCGAAGAAACGTGGAGCGAACTGTGCCAATGCCTCTGCGTTTGCCGGAGCGATGTCGGTGACATACTTGAAATCTGCTCTTTCAGCAAGCATCTTTTCCATGTCAGCCTCGTTGATGACTTCCTTACGAGCTGTGTTGACTAAGCAGCCACCCTTTGGCATCTTCGAAAGAAGAGCGTAGTTGATGCTGTTCTTTGTCTGGTCGTTTGCCGGGATGTGCAATGAGATGTAGTCGCAGTGTGCATAGAGTTCCTCGAGTGTTGCAGGGACGTGAACGCCTTCAGCTTCCATCTTCTCTGTTGGTACGAATGGGTCGAATGCCCAAACTTCCATGCCGAGAGCCTTGGCTTTCTCAGCCACGAGGCGGCCGACGTTACCGTAAGCCTGGATACCGACTCTCTTGCCCTTCAATTCGCAACCTGTGCCAGGTTTGAATGTGTTACGAGCCATGTAGATCATCATGCCGATTGCCAACTCAGCGACTGCGTTTGAGTTCTGACCTGGTGTGTTCATTGCCACGATGCCTCTTGCTGTGCAAGCTGCGAGGTCGAGGTTGTCGAAACCTGCGCCGGCGCGAACCACGATCTTGAGGTTCTTGGCGTGGTCGATGACTTCCTTGGTCACTTTGTCTGAACGCACTATGAGAGCGTCAGCGTCAGCCACTGCATCGTAGAACTGCTGCACGTCTGTGTATTTCTCGAGTTTTGCGAAGTTGTAACCAGCTTCTTCGACTATTTTCTGGATTCCATTGACAGCTGCTGCTGAGAATGGCTTTTCTGTTGCTACTAAAACTTTCATTTTATTATAAATCTTTATTTGATCCTGGAAAACACAAGCATATTCCTTGTCAATCTTTTTTTCAAAACCGAAACGAACATCCCTGATTTCCATGATGATAATTTTTACTTGTTAGCTTTTTCGAAGTCTTGCATGCACTGGACGAGAGCCTCAACTGACTCGATTGGGCAGGCGTTGTACAATGAAGCGCGGAAGCCGCCGACTGAACGGTGACCCTTGATACCGACCATGCCGCGTTCTTTTGCGAATGCCATGAAAGCGTCCTGGAGGTCTTCACGACCTGGAGCCATCACCCAGCAGTGGTTCATGATTGAACGTGAGTCTTTCTCAGCTGTACCGACGAACATTGAGTTGCGGTCGATTTCTTCGTAGAGGAGGTTTGACTTCTTGACTGCGAGCTTGTTCATAGCCTCGACACCGCCGATGGTGTTCTTCAACCATGTCAATGTCTCGTGCATGACGAAGATAGGAAGTACTGGAGGTGTGTTGAACATAGAGACGTTCTTGGCTTCTTCTGCAGCATGTGTTCTGTAGTCAACCATTGTTGGAAGTGGGTTCATATAAGCGCGGTCGCCGATGTTGCCGAGGAGGTCTTTACGGACGATGACGAATGTCACGCCAGCAGGACCGACGTTCTTCTGAGCGCCACCGTAGATCAAACCGTATTTTTTCACGTCGACTGGACGGCTCATGATATCTGATGACATATCAGCAACGAGTGTCACAGGGCAATCCATATCGGTGCGGATCTCTGTACCGTAGATTGTGTTGTTTGTTGTGATGTGGAAGTAGTCAGCATCTGTTGGGATGGTGTAACCCTTCGGGATGTATGTGTAGTTCTTGTCTTCTGATGAAGCGACGATGTCGACTTTACCGAACAATTTAGCTTCTTTAGCAGCTTTCTTTGCCCAAACACCTGTCTGGAGGTAAGCAGCCTTTGTCTTCAGAAGGTTAGCCGGCACTGTGAAGAACTGTGTGCTTGCGCCGCCACCGAGGAAGAGAACCTCATATTCTGCTGGAATATTGAGGATGTCGCGCCACAACTGACGTGTTTCTTCCATGATACGCTCCCAACCTGGAGTACGGTGTGAAATCTCCATCAAACCGATA
Organism: Bacteroidales bacterium; assembly: GCA_017427985.1. Classification (GTDB taxonomy): domain Bacteria; phylum Bacteroidota; class Bacteroidia; order Bacteroidales; family F082; genus Limimorpha. Next base: position 177,784 of record JAFRRS010000001.1, read on the forward strand.
CCTGTGTTGTCAAAATTGCGAATTGCGTTGATTGTTGATTCAACGGCTTCTTTTGGAAGGACGCATGGTCCCGCATTGAAATTGTGTTTCATTACGTTATATTTTAAGTTGTTATTATTTAAAAATTCATTAAAAAATTTTACATTTTCAGCGTTGCAAAGTTACTAATTAATTTAATATAAAACACAAAAGTGAAAAATGTTTTTATTTTAATAATTTTTGTTATTTTTGCATAAATAAATGTCCGCTCATGAAAGATGTAAAAGAAATATTTACTGATGATTTGATTAGAAAAGCTATATATAATAATGTGTGGTTTACGGAAGAAAACATTGCTGAAGCGATAAAAAACCTGGAGAGTTTTATTCGGCGGTTATCTCAAATGGACATTCATTCTGCCGGCAACCATACGATTGCTGTTGTCATGAATGGCACGACGCCGTTGGAAAGCTTGTATGATCTGCTTCTGGTTCTCGTTTCGGGAAACAGATTTGTCGGGAAGCTGTCTCCTGATGATAATACCCTTGTCCCGGCGTTTGTCGAGGCTTTGATTTCCGCCGAGCCGGAAATAGCTTCGGAGATTTCATTCGTAAACGGTCCTTTCGGGAAATATGACGCGATAATTCTGAGCGGAAACAGACAAAATTGCGCAGTCTTGGAAAATTATCTCGCAGAAAAACCTCATCTTATTCATGTGGAAGACTATGGTGCTCAATATATAAAAGGCGATGAAACTGAAGGTGAACTTGACGAGATTGCAAAAAAATGCTTCATCAATTTTGGAAGGGGAAACGGCTCGATCAGAAATCTTTTCGTCCCGCAAGATTATGATTTTCAGCTACTTTTGTCAGCTTTCGCAAAATGGGAACACATAAAGCATCATGCGCGATATTTCAACAATTATGAATATTGGAAGTCGGCGTGTATCATCGGGAAGACGCCTTGCATCGACAACGGTTTCGTGATTTTGAGGAAATCTGATGACTACAATCCACATGTTGCGGAGATTTTTTACCACGAATATGAATCTTTGTCAGAAATCATGACAAATTTTCAGAAAAAAGATATGACAGGGGAGACGATGGAATTTTTAAGGAATTTATAACATGCTGAATATCAACAAAAATATTTTTTTTAAAAAAATTTCAGAAAAATGATTTTTGTATAATAAAATGTTGTATTTTTGCCGTCCGAATTGAAAGGAAAATTATACAGCAATGAAAAAAGACATACATCCAAAGAATTACAGACTGGTCGTGTTTAAAGACATGTCAAACGACCACGCTTTTATGTCACGTTCCACCATCAACACGAAGGAAACTATCGTTTGGGAAGACGGCAACGAGTATCCGTTGGTGAAACTTGAGATTTCAAACACATCACACCCATTCTACACTGGTAAGATGAAACTTGTTGACACAGCAGGTCGCGTTGATAAGTTCAACAACAAGTACAAAAAATTCCAGGAAGCTAAGAAAAAATAATCCAAGAATAGGTTTGTTAAATTTTTCATAATGAAGTTTTGCCCTTGCCAGAAATGACAAGGGCTTTTTTTGGCATGATTTTTGATTGGAGGGTTTCCAGAAAGACGTTTTTTTATGGGTAATCAAATCAACCACGATATAATTTTCAGCGACATTGTGGAGACTGAAACTGAGTTTATTCCACTGTTCTCGCCTGAAGACGAAAAACTGATGAATGCCGAGCAGCTCCCTGAGGAACTGCCTATCATGGCTTTGCGTAACGCCGTGCTTTTCCCTGGTGTGGTGATACCAATCACTGTGGGAAGAAATAAAACCACACGTCTTGTGAAAGACGCATATAAAAAAGGTATGGATATCGGTGTCATCGCCCAGCGCGACGCCAAGGTGGAAGAGCCTCAGAAAGCTGATCTCTTTGAAATCGGCACTATTGCGCAGGTGATGAAGACACTGCAGATGCCTGACGGCAATACTACTGTTATAATTCAGGGCAAGCGCCGTTTCAGACTTGAGGAAATAACTGGCACCGAACCATATCTCATGGGTAGGATTACGCCTTTCGGCGTGAATCAGGTGGTGCCGCGTGACCGTCAGTTTAAGGCTTTGATTCAGAGCATCAAGGACATGGCGATGCAGATAGTTCAGAAATCAGGAGCGGTGCCGTTTGAGGCTACTTTTGCCATTCGAAACATCGAGAGCCCTTGGTTTATGGTGAATTTCATCGGCAGCAACCTTGTCGCCAACATGGAGGACAGGCAAAGACTTCTTGAAATTGATGATATCACCAAGTTCGCCACGGCATTGCTGGAGCTTCTGACAAATGAGCTGCAGATGGTCGACCTCAAACAGCAGATTCAGAGTAAGGTGAAAACTGACCTCGACAAGCAGCAGCGTGAATACCTTCTGAATCAGCAGCTTAGGACTATTCAGGAAGAACTGGGCGGCACGCCTAATGAGCAGGATGTCAAGGAGTTGAAGGCGAAAGCCGCGAAGAAGAAATGGAGCAAGGAAGTAGCGGAGGTCTTTGAGAAAGAACTTCAGAAGTTGCAGCGTATGAACCCGCAGCAAGCCGACTACGGTATCCAGCACAATTATCTTGAATACCTTGTCGAACTGCCGTGGAACGAATATACAAAGGACAATTTCGACCTTGAACACGCCCAGAAGGTGCTCGACAAAGACCATTTCGGACTCGACAAAATCAAAGACAGAATCGTGGAGCATTTGGCGGTTTTGAAGCTGAAAAACGACATGAAAGCCCCGATTTTGTGCCTCGTGGGACCTCCTGGCGTGGGTAAGACCTCGCTGGGTAAGTCGATAGCTAAGGCGTTGGGACGCAAATACATACGCATGTCGTTGGGTGGCGTTCGCGATGAGTCGGAGTTGCGTGGACATAGGAAAACTTACATCGGCGCTATGCCCGGCAGAATCATTCAGAATTTGAAAAAAGCGAAGTCGTCGAATCCTGTCTTTGTACTTGACGAAATCGACAAGGTGAGCGGCAACAATATCAGCGGCGACCCGCAGGCTGCTTTGCTCGAAATCCTTGATCCGGAGCAAAATAACACCTTCAACGATAACTTCATCGAATTGGATTTCGACCTCTCGAAGGTGATGTTTATCGCTACCGCTAATAACCTTCAGACAATTCATCTGGCATTGCGCGACAGAATGGAAATCATTGATTTGAACGGCTATTTGCGTGAGGAGAAATACGAGATCGCAAGACGCCATTTGATACCTAAGCAGCTGAAAGAACACGGTTTGAAGTCGAAAGATGTGGTGTTTTCGGAAGAAATCATCTATAAAATCATAGACGACTACACACGTGAGGCAGGTGTGCGTTCGTTGGAGCGCAAAATCGCCGACGTGATTCGTAAGAAGGCGAAAGCTATTGTCATTGGTGGCGATTACGAGAAGAAAGTCACAGAAGAGGATTTGAAGAAAGCCCTTGGCGTGCCTATGCATCACGATGAGGACGAGGTGAAACACACCATGCCTGGCGTCGCCATCGGGCTGGCGTGGACACCAGTCGGCGGCGAGATTCTTTCAATCGAAGTGAGCTTGAGCAGGGGACATGGCCAGTTGAACATGACAGGCAACCTCGGCGATGTGATGAAAGAGTCCGCCACGATAGCATACGAGTTTATCAAGGCGCATGCCAACGAATTGAAAATCAATCCGATAGTGTTTGAGGAATGGAATGTTCACATCCACGTTCCGGAGGGCGCTACGCCTAAAGATGGACCATCGGCAGGTATCACCATGCTGACAGCGTTGACGTCGGCATTTACTCAGCGTCGTGTCAAGGATAAGCTCGCGATGACAGGCGAAATCACGCTTCGTGGCAGAGTCTTGCCAGTTGGCGGCATCCAGGAAAAGATGCTCGCTGCCAAGCGCAACGATGTGACAGATGTCATTTTGTCACGTGACAACGAACGTGATTTTATGGACATCAAGAAGGAATACATCGAAGGTTTGCAGTTCCATTTCGTCGATAACATGCTCGAGGTTTTGGACCTCGCCTTGGAGAAGGAACAAGAGGTTAATTCATTGGATTACAATAAGTTCCTGGTGGATTCGCATAAGAAAGTGGCAGGATTTAAATCGTGATTAAATCTCCTGCGTAACCAACTTTGACGGAATTATATAATCCACGAATACATAATTATCTGTAATGTGAAAAAATACAGATATCTTTCCATTTTTTACAAGCAGCCTTTTAGAATTAAGGTTACGAACGAGTGGTGTCGTATACAATAATTTAGGTATTGTGTCGGCGCGATAAGATAATGTATTAATTTCGTCAATTAGATCATCTACGTATCTGGCAGCAGATTCGTAAGTGTTAATTGTTGCAATATAATCAAATAAATCCTTTATTCTATCTACGACACTTTTGGAATAGTTAACGTCGTATATTTGCATAGTATTCGGCTAATTTTTTCTTCAAAATATTCTTAAATTCCTCCGGAGAATAACTGTTCTCCAATTCCTTAGCCAACAAATCAGATTGAGATTCGACGGTTTCAATGTCATTTAATGTTAATGATTCTGTGTACATGTTTTTGTGTTTTAAAATTTCTGCAAAGATATGATTAATTTTGAAATAATGCAAAAATTATAAGAAAAATTTTGTTCATTATTTCGAAAAAATGTTTATCTTTGCCTTGTCAAACTAACAAATATTATTAAGAAACAGATATTTAGATAGATAAAAGACATAAAAAGGCGTTTTCGCTTTTCTTGACGTGTGGAAATCTGGACAATTTCCAATGTGATACGAGAGAAAGCAGAAACGCTCGCGGATGATTACCGTGAGCTTTCTTGTTCGTATCACAGGCAGTCCAGAGCCTCCACACAAACAGAAGTTCGCGGTTTTTTACGCTCCGACGCATATGACCCACAAGGACTCCAAGGAATGCAAAAAAAAGGCGGAAATTTGCATAAAAATACATGTAAAGAATAATAGATGAGACGTTTGATTAAAAACTAATCATTTTGGTGTTTTTGTAATTCGTTGAATATTATTTAGTTGCAAGTATTGTGAAAATTTTTTTGAGAAAAAGTGTAACTTTTTGATATGTTTTTGATATATATCTAATGATAAACAAAATAAATGAAGCTCATTTTATTATTAACTAACAAATTAATTCATTATGATTAAGAAAAATTTATTCCGCCGAAGGTACAATATACAAAGCTAATGAAAAATTAGAAACCCTTGTAAATGATTTCATTTCTGGTAACGACATTGATGTTGTTGACATCAAGTATTCCACAGCAATGACGGAGAATTCTTGTCCTCATTATGTAAATTCTGCAATGATTGTGTACAATACGAAGTAAGAAATGTTTAACCAATAAAAATTAATGTTATGAGTTTATTAGATGATTTTAACGAACAGGCAAACGAATTGTCATTTTGGAAATTCATATCACAGTTACATAATGTGTATGGTATAGAATTAGACGACAGATCTGATTTTATCCAGAACATTCAATCAATTGGCGATCAAGAAAAACGTCCTGTTTATACACTTGACTGTAAAACATTAAAGAAACACGATGCAATAGGTTTTTTAGAAAGATTATCAAAATTGCCATCAACTCCAAGACCGATAGTGATAATTCAAAACATAACAGAAATTCCTATTGGTGATGGTCAATACTACAGATATGTTGGAAATGGCAAGAGTTTTGTAAATACAAGTGTTTATGACGATCCTCAATATGTTGAAAATATATTGGTGCATTCATGGAAAAACGAAACCAACTATTTGACAAATAAAAATGGTGAGCAATTCGTATTGAAATCACATGATTACACCGTGTTTTTAACATGGAGTTCAAAAACATCTGATACAATAAAGAATGTTTGGCATGCAAGTGATGGCTTTGCATGGATTGGAAATCTGAACGATCACAAAAAAGCATTTTGTGACAGCTTAAAATCTCGCGATTATAGAGAGCTTAAAGATGAATATGAAAAATTAAATTCATAATGATATGAGCAAGAATGCAGAACCACAGACAATAGATGCACGATTAAAAAAATTTAACAATAATTTATTTGAGTGTTTAATCAGAATATATGATGATTATAAGATAAAAAACAGAGAATTGTCATTTGAGGAAATGATACAAATGAAGTCTGCCTTGAGTGATGTGAATAATATAATTACGTTACTGATTACTCGTAAATTTGTTGAAAAGCTAAAAGAAGATCATTTAATCAATGCTGATGTTGATAAAATTGACAGTAATCCAAATGCAAACGGATATGATTTATTGTTATTAGAATCTAATAAAATAATAATAGCAGAAGTTAAAGGTAATAAGCCTTGTAAAAAAATCAGCGATGGTTATATATATGGATCGGATCAACAAAAAGGAATTATAAAAGATCTAACTGGATTAATCAAGATAAAAAAGAAAGCTAGTAAAAAGCTTCAAATTGATTTTCATAATGCAATAAGATTTATGGTTTTATTGGATAGCAAATATACAAAAAAGGCGTTTGAGGGCTTAACATCTAATTTAGAGCCAACTGACAGCGATTCTGATAATGACTTAAAAAAAGCAAAACAGGATTTTGCGGAAGCATTACGCAATTTTAACAAAAGCGATGACAAAAGTGATGACAAAATCTTTGAGGAATATACCTCTAATCCCAATAATAGTTTGGATTCCAAAAAGATTTATGTATATTATATTCAACCTGATGACAATTTAATTTCTGAACTTTTGGATAACAAAAACAACTAATTATAGCCGTAATCTATTGAAACTAATTCCAAAAAATGCAAACAATTGAATCATTAGCAAAGCATGGAGAGCAGTATGATGTCATGACTGCTCTCAAATTGCTGACTATTGCCTATATGGAAATGTGTGGCATTAGTACCGGCTTTAGAACAGCCGTGTTTTATGCAGCAGACGAATGGCAAAACAGACTTGCATCAATGAACCTTCCTCTTTCTGAAATGGCAAAAAATGTTAGACCGCATGAGTTGATGCCATATATCACTGATGAATATGACCCCAAAATTTACGATGAGTATGACATTGCAATAATGCAAGATGACGAACTTTTATATTGTTGCAGACAAATCGTTGAAGAAAAGGTTTTTGATGAACCGACAACAGAAGTGTTATGTTGGGGCTTCCTTAATTATTATAAATCTAATCGTTATAAAATAGGTGATTGACGAATATCAAGGAATAAAACTTCTGGCAAAATTGGCTTTGGATAAAAACAAAGAAAACATCAAGCAAAGTACAATTGCTTATCATGCCGGTCGGCATATGCTATGGGATTTCATCAAATCCGAACATCCGATGGTGTCGGTTTTTCAAAACAAGTCTTTCTTGGAAGTTATGCAGTATCTATATCCTGAATACTGTCAAGAAGCTTTCGACACATTCAAAATAGTTCCAGTCGATGATGATGAAATCGAAGAATATGCCGAACAATTAAAAGCTGAAATTGATTCCGAAACTGCTGAAGCCCTAGAACATGGCATTTGGCTTGGATATTTATAAACCAATATATAAAATTGAAAACGATACCAGTGAGGGTAAAAGGGCTTAATGAACCGGTCAAAATTTGACCGGTTCATTAATTATAAATATTTTCCAAACGTTAATCTTGTAAATCCTGTCTGTTTTTAAAGAAGTCAGAAGCTAGAAGACAGAAGTCAGAATTTTAAGTCCTGTACAAATAGTATTTTTTCTGAAGTATAAACCTCTCCGGCGGTTGTTTGAATCACTGCTTCAAGTTTTAAGTCTGGGGTGCCTTTTGCGAGATATTCCAGACTTTCTATTATTTCGTCGAGGTGATAGCGGAGTGCCGTGTCAATTTAATTTAATACAACATCCCGAACATCCACAACGGGATGCGGTTGCCATGGCCTGTCTCGATGCTGTCAACAGCGAGATAACTGTCAGGTTCGTCTTTTATCTGTGTGAATTTCTTGCTTTTTCCACCAACTTCAAATAGATGTTTGTTGTTGACAATAAAATCACCTTTTAGCGGATAGTTTGTTGCTGCCACCGCCGAAATCTGATTGATAAAGAAAGTTTCACGCAATGTCCCAATATTGGCGTTTGCTGTCAAGGCATACATCAGATTAGTGTCATTAAGATAAATCTTGTCGGGTTTTGTCATATTCTTAAACTCTTTTGTCTCAGTGGAGAGAAGATGAATCAGGCCAGCTCTCTGTAAAAGATATAGCATCCTGAGTCCCTGCTCGCGATTGGTTTCCAATATGGCGTAAAGCTCGTTCATTTTAGGTGTCTGAGGTACTCGTTCCGCCAGTATCATCAGCATCTTCAACAGTTTCTGAATCGTCGGATAAGTTATATCCTCAATGGCTGGTGCGTCTTCATTGAGCACGGTATGTATCGTTTTCTGCAACCGCTCTGAAAACCCGTCGAAATCGCGTTTGTAGAAAGGATAACAGCCATATTCAAGATATTTCTCGAACAACGGCAATATCTTAACATTAGCGGTAATCTGCATAGCTATACGAACATGATTCGTCAAGAGCTCAGTAAGAGATACCTGTGGGAGCTTTGTTATCCCCTCAAACTCAAGGAACTCCCTGAATGACATCACATTGAGAGTGTAATCACGTATTCGGCGTGATAAATCCCCCTGGCTTTTGTCAATTTTTAGCATTGAGGAGCCTGTAAAAACTACATGAAGGTCGGGATATTCGTCTGCTATGTTCTTTACCAAAGTCTGCCATGAAGGGTATTTATGAATCTCATCAATAAAAAGGTGTGTGCCTCCATGTGTATAGTGATACTCAACCACTTCTGTTAAAGAGTTGTTGGCAAACCACAGATTGTCAAGCGATACATAAAGAGCCTTTTCAGGATGATCGGCAAAGTTTTCCTTAATCCTCTGCAGCATCAAAGTGGTTTTACCTACACCACGAGCCCCTTTTATTGCAATCAGCCAATTGTCCCAGTTTATCTTTTCATAAAGATAGCGGTGAAAATCGGTTTTCGTTAGCTGTACCAATCTCATAGAAGTGCTGTACAGACTGTCAATTGAAGACGTTTCCATTACAGTTTGTATTAATTAACGCTGCAAATATATAAAAATAAATCATACAAAGTCTTTTTTTTTATAAAAATAAATCATGCATAATTTATTTATAAGAAACAGAAGTCAGAAGCGGAAAGTAAGAATAATTGTTGTCTTGTTAATCTTGTAAATCCTGTCTGTTTTTAAAGAAGACAGAAGCCAGAAGTCAGAAGTCAGAATTTTAAGTCCTGTACAAATAGTATTTTTTCTGAAGTATAAACTTCTCCGGCAGTTGTCTGAATTACTGCTTCAAGTCTTAAGTCTGGGGTGTCTTTTGCGAGATATTCCAGACTTTCCATTATCTCGTCGAGGTGAAACTGTTAAAATTTTTTAAGATTTTATTCATTTTCATGAAATTAATGTTAAAAATCATTTAAATAGGCAAAAAGAGGTGACATAATGCTTGACGTTTAACTTTTTGCCTATAATTTTGCCATAAAACATAAAAATTAGAATTATGGCAAAGAAAAGTATTGTAAAATTCGAGCAAATCGAGGACATGATTGTCGAAATGAGAGGCAAACAAGTTCTAATTGATGCAGATGTGGCTGCATTGTACGAGGTTGAGACTAAAGAAATTAATCAGGCGGTTAAGAATAATCCTGAAAAATTTCCGACGGGATATGTTTTTACATTATCGCATGATGAGACTGATATTTTGCGGTCAAAATTTTTGACCGCAAAATTAAATCCAAAAACAAGATTCTACCCTAAAGCTTTCACAGAGAAAGGGTTATATATGCTTGCTACAATCCTTAAAAGCAAGAAAGCGACCGATACAACCATTGCAATCATTGAGACTTTCGCAAAAATAAGGGAGCTGGGAAGGACCATTTCAAAAATGTCGCAACCGCAAGACCAAGAAACACAGCAGCAATTAGTTGAAAAGAGCGACAATATCATTTCTGATATTATCGGCGACGATTTAAAAATTAGTGAAACAGAATCGGAATTCGAGCTGAATTTTGCTGTAGTTAAATTGCGACATAAGGTTGTGAGGAAAAAGGAGGAAAACAAGTAAGATGTGAAGCTAGGAGACAGAAGTCAGAAGACAGGAGACAGAATGTTTTAAATCCTGTTAATCTTGTAAATCCTGTCTGTTTTTAAAGAAGACAGAAGCCAGAAGTAAGAAGTCAGAATTTTAAGTCCTGTACAAATAGTATTTTTTCTGAAGTATAAACCTCTCCGGCAGTTGTTTGAATCACTGCTTCAAGTTTTAAGTCTGGGGTGTCTTTTGCGAGATATTCAAGACTTTCCATTATCTCGTCGAGATGGTAGCGACGGGCGTGGGCGCCACGATATTTGCCGTTTGGCGTGAAGTCGCTCTCGATTTCTTCGTATTCGAGGCGGAAGAAGTCGGCGCCGTCGTCGAGAGGGTGGGAGAGCTTGAAAAACGGCTCCTCAAAAGAGATGTCGTAACTCTTTGAATACCTGAAGTTTACGTCTAAAACAAAATAAGGCCACTCGGGAAGGATTTTCTTTGCCTCCATCTTGATTTGAACCTTGTGCGACGCCACATCTGCAAGACTGTCAATCACTTCCATCGGGAAGAGCGGCACGTTGGTGGCGTTGCTGCGCATGAAACTCAGCAGTTTGTCGCGGTTGTTCAAAGGGATAATAATCGTGCGGTCACCGAAATCAGTGATGACGAGGACGCCGCGGTCAACATGTATAGCTTTAATGCGCATTTCTTCAAAAATTTTTGCAAAAATACATATTTTTTGAAGACCTTAGACGTTAGACCTTAGACTTTAGCCAAATTGCCGAAAAAAACTAAGGTCTAAGGTCTAAAGTCTAAAGTCTTTTTTGTATTTTTGCAGTGATGAAAAAACTGATTTACATATTATTATCTATCACACTTCTCGCTTCCTGCGGAAGACGCGACGCTGATTCTAACTTGAAGATTTTCAAGTACAACGAGGCGGCGGGAATCCTGACTTTGGACCCGATTTATGCCAAAGACCAGCCGCATATTTGGGCTTGTAACCAATTGTATAACAGCCTGGTAGGCTTCGACAACGAGATGAATGTGGTGCCGGCGGTGGCTAAGAGTTGGGAGATATCCGAAGACGGAAAAACCTACACTTTTTTGCTTCGCGACGATGTGTTTTTCCACAACGACAGCTGCTTTGACGGAAAGAGTAGGCGAGTGGTGGCGCAAGATTTCGAGTATTCGTTCAACCGATTGATTGACAGAAAGTTAAGTTCGCCAGGAACCTGGATTTTTGCTCAAGTTAAACAAAATGAAAACGGATACGCTTTCAAGGCATTGAATGACTCTGTTTTTCAAGTGGAATTGAAAGAGCCTTTTCCGGCGTTTCTTGGCATATTATCAATGACTTACGCCTCGGTGGTGCCTCATGAAGCGGTTGATTTTTATGGCGAGAATTTCGGTCGGCATCCTGTCGGAACCGGACCGTTTAAATTTCAATATTGGAAGGAAGGTGTACGCCTCGTGATGCGCAAAAATCCTGATTATTTCGAGCTTGAAAATGGTCAAAGATTACCTTATATTGATGCTGTTTCGGTGAGTTTTCTCATCGACAAGCAGGTCGCTTTCATGGAGTTTGTGAAAGGAAAAACCGATTTCATGTCGGGTGTCGATGCGCGTTACAAAGATGAGCTTCTTACTCGCGACGGCTTCTTGAGAAGTAAATATGAAGACCGTTTTTATCTGATTCGTGAGCCGTATCTGAATACTGAATACCTTTCGTTTTACATTGATAATCAAGAGGAAATAGATAATAAAGAACGCCAAGTTGCATTGCGTCAGGCGGTGAATTATTCGATTGACAGGGAGAAGATGCTGCGATATCTGAGAAACGGCATCGGAACGCCAGGAAACGGCGGAATTATTCCTGCCGGACTGCCCGGATACGATTCTTTGGGACAAATCGGATATGCTTTCAATCAGCAGAAATCGTTTGAGATTATCGAGAAATATCATCTGCAAGGGAGCGAGATAAAGCTTAATACCACAAAGGAATACATCGATTTGGCGAAGTTTGTGCAGTCGTCGGTGACCGATGTCGGACTGGTTTGCAAAGTGGAGGAGATGATGCCGGCGGCTTTGCGTGAGAAACGTGCCCAATGCAGTCTGCCGTTTTTCCGAAGCTCCTGGGTTGCCGATTATCCTGACGCCGAGAATTATTTGTCACTTTTCACTACTGAAAATTTCGCTCCGAAAGGTCCGAATTACACCCATTATTCCAGCCCGAAATTTGATGAGCTTTATGCGAAAGCGATTGCCACTAACGACTTGAAAATCAGAGCCGAAATATATCACGAAATGGACTCTTTGATGATGACTGAGGCGCCTGTTGTGATACTGTTTTACGACGAGGTGCTGCGTTTCGTCAACAAAAGGGTGAGCGGATTCGACGGAAACCCCGTGAATTTACTGGATTTGCGGAGAGTTAAAATTGATTGAAAAATTTTTGATAATCAGTGAATTTCGTGTTAAAAAAAATTGTAATTTTGCAGCGCTTTTTTGTGAAAATTATTTGATATGATAAATATTACATTTCCTGACGGTGGAGTCAGACAGTTTGAAGCGGGCGTAACGCCAATGGACATTGCCAAAAGCATTAGCGAAGGCTTGGCTCGCAACGTGTTGTCAGCAAAGGTGAATGACAAGATGTGGGACGCGCTTCGTCCAATCAACGAAGACGCTAATATTCAGTTGTTTACGTGGAACGATCCTGAGGGAAAAGCTACAGTTTGGCACTCATCAGCTCACCTTATGGCAGAGGCTATCGAGCAGCTTTACAAAGGCGTGAAATTCGGCATCGGTCCGGCAATCGAGAGCGGTTTCTACTATGATATCGACACCGGCGACATGACATTGACCGAAGAAGACCTCGTTAAGATTGAGAAAAAGATGCTCGAGCTCGCCAAGGAAAAACAGGCATTTGAGCGTGTTGACGTTTGCAAGGCCGACGCTTTGAAATATTTCACCGAGAAAGGCGATGAGTACAAGGTTGAGCTTATCAATGAGCTTGAAGATGGTACCATAACATATTACAAATCAGGCACTTTCACTGATTTGTGCCGCGGACCACATATCCCTGATACATCATGCATCAAGGCTGTGAAGTTGACTTCAATCGCTGGCGCTTACTGGCGTGGCGACGAGAACCGCAAGCAGCTGACACGTATCTACGGTATCACCTTCCCGAAGCAGAAAGAACTTGAGGAATACCTCGTTCTTCTTGAGGAAGCTAAGAAACGCGACCACCGCAAACTCGGTCGTGAGCTTGAGCTTTTCATGTTCACCGACATGGTTGGCAAAGGTCTCCCGATGTGGCTCCCAAGAGGTACAGCTCTGCGCAACCGCCTTCAGGAATATCTCACAAAGATTCAGAAACACTATGGTTATGAGCAGGTTATCACTCCTCATATCGGAAACAAGAATCTTTATGTGACATCAGGTCACTGGGATCATTACGGCAAGGATAGCTTCCAGCCGATCACAACTCCTGAGGAAGGCGAGATTTACTTGCTGAAGCCAATGAACTGCCCTCATCACTGCATGATTTACAAGTGGCAGCCACGTTCATACAAAGACCTCCCGCTGCGTTTGGCAGAGTTCGGTACAGTTTACCGTTACGAGCAGAGCGGCGAGTTGCACGGCTTGACACGTGTACGTTCGTTCACACAAGACGACGCTCACATCTTCTGCCGTCCTGACCAGGTGAAAGACGAGTTCATCCGCGTGATGAACATCATCGAAATCATCTTCAAGGCTTTGAATTTTCAGAACTTTGAGGCTCAGATTTCACTTCGTGACCCTAACAATACAACCAAATACGTCGGTACAGACGAGAACTGGGAGAGAGCAGAACAGGCTATCAAGGAAGCTTGCGCTGAGAAGAACCTCCCAGCAAGAGAAGAGACAGGTGAGGCTGCATTCTACGGTCCGAAGTTGGACTTCATGGTGAAAGACGCACTCGGTCGTCGTTGGCAGCTCGGTACTATCCAGGTTGACTACAACCTGCCAGAGCGTTTCGACCTCACATATATCGGCAAAGATAACGAGAAACACCGTCCGGTGATGATCCACAGAGCTCCGTTCGGCTCAATGGAACGTTTCGTGGCTGTGTTGCTCGAGCACTGCGCCGGCGACTTCCCGTTGTGGCTCGCACCTGACCAGGCTATCATCCTGCCTATCAGTGAGAAATATCAGGAATATGCCGAGAAGGTGTATGAGACATTGAAGAATTCTGAAGTCAGAGTTTTGTTGGATGACCGTAGCGAGAAGATTGGCCGTAAGATTCGTGACGCCGAATTGAAGAAGATACCATACATGCTAATCGTGGGCGAGAAGGAAGAGGGCGAGGGCCTCGTTTCAGTGCGTAAGCGCGGCGTGGGTGACCTTGGTTCGATGCCAATTGCCGACTTCATCAAGATGGTTAACGATCAGGTTGCTGAAGAGCAGAAAGTTGAATATAAATAAATTGTTAAATTAATATAGGAGATACATACCATAGCACTTCCAGTAAACAACGGAGGCAACCAGAACAGACCTCCAAGAAAGCAGCAAAACGATGATCCTCATAGAATTAACAATAGGATCACGGCACCAATGGTGAGAGTCGTCGGCGAGGCCGGTGACAACGAGATACACCCGATTCGTGAGGCCATCAGAATGGCTGACGAGGCAGGTCTCGATTTAGTGGAGATTTCACCAAGCGCAAATCCACCGGTCTGTAAGATCATGGATTACAAGAAGTTCCTCTTCGACCAGAAGAAGAAACAGAAAGAAATCAAAGCTAAGGCTACCAAAGTGGTTATCAAGGAGTTACGTCTCGGTGCACAGATTGGCGACAGCGACTTTGAGTTTAAGTTGAACCACGCCAAGAAGTTCCTTGAGGACGGTGCTAAGGTGAAAGTCGATGTGTTCTTCCACGGACGTTCCATCGCCTACAAGGAGCAGGGAGAGCTTATTTTGCTCAAGTTTGCTCAGGCTTTGGAGGATGTAGGCAAGGTTGAGTCGTTGCCGAAGCTCGAGGGAAAGCGCATGTTGATGATGATAGCTCCGAAGAAATAAGAAAGACACTCATTCGTAAAATTTAAAAAATAGTTTTAAAATGCCTAAAATGAAAACAAAATCCGCTGCCAAGAAACGTTTCAGAATCACTGGCACCGGTTTAGTCAAGAGAAAGCACGCTTATCACAGCCACATTTTGACAAAGAAGACCAACAAACGTAAACGCGCTTTAGGTCATCAGACAATTGTGGAACAGGCCAACATGGCAGCTGTAAGAGAGATGCTTCTCATGTAATCAACAAGATTGTTTAACTCTTGTTAGAGCGGAAGAAAGATCCCGGGAAGATGCGGGGCGCTCTAACGGATAAAAAATAGAAAATTATGCCAAGATCAGTAAATGCAGTTGCTTCAAGAGCAAGACGCAAAAAAGTATTAAAACAGACGAAGGGACAGTTCAGCGCACGTAAGAACGTCTGGACAGTGGCGAAGAACTCATGGGAAAAGGGTTTGACCTACGCCTATCGTGACAGAAAGGCCAAGAAACGTGATTTCAGAAGCCTTTGGATTGTACGTATCAACGCTGCCGCACACGAGTACGGTATGACATACAGTACATTCATGGGTAAGATTCATGCTGCCAACATCGACCTGAACCGCAAGGTTTTAGCCGACCTGGCTCTCAACAACCCGGAAGCCTTCAAGGCTATTGTTGAAAAAATAAAATAATGTTTTCAAAGAATGAGTGGTAAAAAGAGCCCGCAGGGATGCGGGCTTTTTTTGTTATGCCCTGACGGGCGGTTTTTTCTTGTTCTTTCCCTTCTATATAACAAAGCACTACGCACACAAAACCAAGCTACAGTATCATGCTTTTTTCTTGCTCTAGACGTTCTAACTTGGATTTTAAGCGAGTAATACTTCTTTCTATTGTTACACGTCGATGTTTCGCGTACAC
>JAFRRS010000007.1 GCA_017427985.1 Bacteroidales bacterium
GCCCAACTCCGCTTCTGTTGGCGGCGCAAAAGTACTAACTTTTTTACAACCCACAAAATTTCTTCCCAAAAAAACAGCCTAAAATTTGTCCATTAGAACACCGCGTCTCTAAAACAGCCTAAAATTTGTCCATTACACCGCACTTTCAGTTACGCTGCGTGCATCAAGGCGTTTTTGCTCAAGGCGTTTTTGTACCTCGATACTGTTCTCTGTCAAGTAGTCTTTTGCTGCTATTAGTTCATTGTTCAAAACGGTAAAGCCATTCTTTTGGACAAAGAAATAGTGAACATTGGTTGTGAAGCTTACACCCCAGAAAACAATGAAGCCAATAAATTCAAGTACAATAAGCGTTTTTGATGTGGGGTCTGTGATCTGTTGTATAAACTTCGTTAAAAGCCAACCTGCCAGAAGTGCCACTATGAACACCATTATGTAAATTAGCCACAGGCTTGTGCCTTGCATTAGGTTCAGAGAAAGCGAAGTGGCAGTGAAATAAGCACTGAACGCCGCAAAAACCAGATACCCGATAAAAAGGGCAATTTTTGTAATTACTTTACTCATTTTGTTTTATTTTTATTATTGTTTTCAGTAAAAATGATCTTTGGAGCTCTGTCAGTTCAATTCTGCAACAAACACAATCATATCTGCCCATAGAACGCACCATAGAATAGTAAGAACAAAACATAGGATATTTAGCAATTTGATTTTCTCACATCCACATTTTCTCACAAATATATATACAATTAGATAAGTTGCTATAGGAGCAAAAAAGGCAGAAACGTTGCTCCATATTATTTCTGCGTTAAGGTAGCCTTGTGGTTTTGCCAAAAACCAAAACACTAAACAAAATATAGGCGTTAAGACGAAGCCGAGAAGCAATGCGGTTATTACCGCAGCAATCATCAGCAAAACCTTTGAATATGTCTTCTCAACTGGCATCACGTTCTTTCTTTGTGCCACCATGAGTTCCCTGTGGACGGCGTTTTATCACAATAAAAAAGCATAGAACTCGTGTTGAACAGTCCTACGAAACTGAGGCATCGCCAAACGCCCTACTGAAATAGAAACTGATTTGAACCTTATCCTATGCCTCCAATATGCAGTGGTAAAAAACCAAAACATATAGCACAACAAGAGGCATTATTTTCAGTGTCCTTCAGTGATATTTTGGCGAAATTTCAGTTTTCGGACCTTACAAATGCTTTCTTTGCATCACACGACAACTCGCGTCGATTTCAAATTGCAAATATACGCACTTTTTTTGATACATTATCATTTTTTTACACGGTTTAATATAAAATAATAAGATTCAGTAAGATAAAAATTGGCTAATCTAATCATAATGTAATTTGAAATGTATATTAATGACAGGTACTTTAGAAATTTTGCGGGAAAACAATTTATTTTGTTTTCAAGAAGAAGACAATTTCTTCGACCTATGAGGTTGAAAATTGTCAATTTTTATATTTTTTAGATTTATTTTGACTTAATCTATCATACCAAAAAAGTTGAATCTAAGGGGTATTATAGATGTTTACATGATTAATCACTTCAGGTTATTGACTCAACTTTCGCAAGTTCTATGTTGGTGATAATGAGTGTCGCTTCGCGACACAAAACTCGCAAAACCTTTCTGATCTTTCAATATTCTTCTGTTTGATTTGAGTAGATTTGTAAGATTTCTCGCCATAGATAACTTAATATCAAATATTTCACATACATGCGAAACTTGAATTAATTATACACATCATAACAATATTTTCTATGTTCGTTCGTTAATCAATGTGAGATGCTACCGGCATGGCTGTCGGTGAGCAGCATCCATAATAAAACACCCGCCCCGATGAGATACAACAATATACATGGCAACGGCAAATACCTCGACCCCAAGGCCGACCTGACTTTCAAGCTGGTTTTCGGTGAGCATCCCGACCTGGTGATGAGCCTCCTCAACTCGCTCCTCCCCCTCGAGCCCGACGGTCAGATAACCGATGTGGAGTACCTCCCCAATGAGATGGTGCCCGAGAACCCAGGCAAGAAGAACAGCATCGTCGACGTGCGCTGCACCGACGGCCGTGGCCGACAGTTCATCGTCGAGATGCAGCTCTACTGGAACCCCTGGTTTCAGCGGCGCGTGCTCCTCAACGCCTCCAAGGCCGTCATCAAGCAGCTCGACAGGAACGAGGACTACAGCCTCTTGCAGCCTGTCTACTGCCTCAGCCTCATCAACGATATCGGTTTCGAGAGCGGCCCCGACGAGTTCTACCACGACTACGCCATCGTCAACACCCTCCACCCCGAGCGCCGTATCGATGGGCTCCGCCTCGTCTTCGTCGAGCTGCCTAAGTTCAAGCCCAAGACCATCGCCGAGAAGAAGATGGCCGTGCTTTGGCTCCGCTTCCTCACCGAGATTGGGGAGCGTACCGTTGACGTCCCAACCGAACTGCTCGACAACAAGCTGACAAGCAAGGCCCTCGGCATCATTGAGAAAGCAGCCATGAGCGATGAGCAGCTCAACGCCTATGAACATTTCTGGCTCGCCGTCCACGACGAAGAGGCCATACACTATGGCCATTACATTAAGGGCCACGAAGATGGCCTCCAGCAGGGGCGCACAGAGGAGAAAATAGCAATTGCCAAATCCCTGAAGCAAATGGGCCTTCCAGTCGACCAAATCTCTTCAGCCACAGGTCTCACCCTATCCGAGATTGACGCACTATAATAACTTGGTGTGAATGGCGTCAATGGAAACATTACATTTACTAAATCATCGGCATTGCCTAAGCCAATCGCCGTCGTTTAGACAAAGGCTTCGATGCCACTGTGGAAGTGACGTTGCGAGTGGTGCTTAACGGAAGATGATAACAAATTCAGTGGCCGTGGGGTTGCTGGAGGCCAGTTCGATGGAACCGTTGTGGGCTTGCAGGATTTGACGCGAAAGGCTGAGGCCGATGCCGTTGCCTTGCTGCTTTGTGGTGTAGAACGGGATAAATATCTGCTGCTGGCTGCCGGCTGGGATCGGAGCGCCGTTGTTGCGCACACGGATGACGGTGCGGCTGTCGGCGGTGAGTTCGGCGGTGATGGTTATTTGCGAGGCGCCGGCCTCGATGGCGTTGTTGACGAGGTTGATGAGGACACGGCTGAGCTGGGCATGGTCGGCGTAGATGAGGGTGTCGCTGCTGAGTTCGCTGAAGGAGCATTGGGTTCCTGCCTCGCGGCATCGCTCGCGTGTCAGGTCGATGACGTCCGCGATGAGGTCGCGCACCATCAGCGGTTTCTTTATGGGGCGTGCCACGCCTGTCAGTTCGCGATAGTTCTGCACGAAGTCGATAAGTCCGCGGCTGCTGCTGCCGATTGTCTCCAGTCCTGCGGCGATGTCGTCCTGGTGTTTCGGCATCTCGTCGGTGGTGTAGCGGCTGAGGGTGTCGCTGAGCGAGGCGATGGGTCCGACGGTGTTCATGATTTCGTGTGTCAGCACTCGGATAAGCTTGGTCCACGACTCGGTCTCGTTCTGGCTTCGCCGCCGGTCGACGATCCATTTGATGCGGTTAAGGGTGCGGTTGAAGCGGCTTTTGTCGTCGAAGCGGAAGTTGTATTCGCCGTCCTCGAAGGCGTCGAGCATATACTCCACCTTGCGGCGGTCGCGCTCGCGGACAATGATGGCGGTGGCTACTATCGCGACGAAAACGATAACGAAAACGATAAGTAAATGTTCAAAAATAGCGCTCATATTCTTTTTAACGGCAATTATCAGCAATTAAACAGCAATTAGCCAGAAATTATTTTTCATAACGTAAATATCCTTTAATGTCAATAAATTATCATAAATATTAAATAAATGTGACTGATTACATAATTCAAGTTTCGGGAGTAATTATGCAGCCTCCCAAAACGCATGATTTATAAGTTTATTGAATTTTTCATTGTCATATATGCATTTTTCGAGGATGGTCTCCATGTCAGACTCAAAGA
>JAFRRS010000008.1 GCA_017427985.1 Bacteroidales bacterium
CGACTTTCAGTCTCTTCGTGCGCGGATATGCGTTGTTCAATTCCTCAACCTTGTCGCGGATTTCCTTAATCAACGCATCGCGTGATTTTTCGTCATAAATCAGGCAGTTCTTAAACTGGTTAACGAACTCTTGGATTTCGGCACACTTGCGGTTGGCCGCTCTCCATGTGTTGGGTCTTTCGATGTAGTAATTCATTTGTACTTAGTTTTTTAATTGTTTAACATTTAATTACCGTGTGGAGGCGGAGGGAATCGAACCCTCAAAAAATTCACGTGGACTATCCATTTAGTTAATTGCCTGTCGCCTCCAGTTGTGCCGGCTGTACCATCCATACCACATCAAATTGGATAGCCCTGTCCGGCACTCATAATCATTCATTCCATAGGATACGGATTGTGGTCATCCTGTTTGCTGTATCCATCATCTTTATCTTCGTCTTTCATGTTATAGGCTTTTTACATATTCTTTCAATGATGTTCGATAGATATCTCTTTCGTCTGTTTCAATATTAAGTAACTCTTCGTAGAGTTCTGTGTCAAAAATGTCTGCTATGGCGTCATCGAGCAACGATATGAGTTTTTCGGGTTTAACAGCGTCGAGCTCAACTTGACCGATACCATCCCAATTTTTTGTCCTGCTGTCTGTTATCTTTGCCGGAGCCGGTGGCAGTTTCCAGTCAATAACCTGCTGATAGTTAAGGCAGATTCGCCTAACCTCAATGCTATCGCATCCGAGCTGTCTGATGTTTTCCTGCAAAGCGCGAGGGATATCCTCTCCACTTGGATCGTAATCGCCAAAATATATAATGACAGGATATTTGCCATTTCTTTCAGCTCTCATAAAACGGTCAGCCGCATCTTTTAAGAAGGTGAGCGACGGATATCCCTTACACGCACCAAGTGCCACCCCGTGTTTTTGACAAGGTTTGAAAAATACACCTTCAAGTGCTTTTTTCTCAATAAATACTTCAGGATAATAAGGTTGGTTTTCCCACTTGTTTCTGCGGTAAGTATCCATCCATAACCGTATCTGTTCCTTGCCGATTTCTATTTCATCGTACAGCTCAACTTCTGAGGCATTAGTAAAACAGGCAAGTGCGCGGTCTCTATCCGAAAAAGCATTAAAACTGATAATGCCGTCCCATCTTGCCTGACCAGTTGCAGCCACGACCCGTTTGTAATGCTGCATGTCGTTTGTCATGCCACGCGAAACAAGCTGATAGTGCAGTCCGCGAATGGTCAGCACTCCATCCTCATAGTGCGACAACACGTCGACAGAATTTTCAATAATCCATTGTCTTGTAAATTGGTCTTTCATATTTTTTTTCTCATTTTTAATTGATGTTTAAGTGTTGGTTAATTATTGATTATTGACGGTATATTCCTTTGCTCCCTCAATCCCTTCACGCTGCCTGTTGAACTCGTAGATCAGCCCACGGCACTTGCTGGCGGGTATGTCGTCCATCCGGCTCACCTTGGCGGCACGGCAGGCCGTGCCCGCTATCAGGTTCCACTCCGCCACACCCCAGCCGTCGGCCTTTATTTTGCCCTGTGCGGCCAGCAGTTTCCCGATGGCTACCTTTAGCCGTTTGCGTTCCTTCTCGGCCTCTGTGGGGCTGTTTTTGGCCTCTGTTTCAATTCCTCGCGCCCTCGCTTCCTCGTGGAGCCGGTCGCATATCTCTGTCAGTGCGGCCTCGTCCAGTTCCGTGCTGCTGTCCACACCGTAGCCCGCAAGGATGCCCTCCTTGCCGATGTCGCTGATGCCCAGCCGGTGCAGAAGGATGTGGAAATCGCGTATCAGTTGTTTCTTGTTTTTCATAGTCCTATTCCGTGATATTCTGTTGCCTTTGTCGTGTCGATGTCGATATGCTGCCCGCCTCCGTAGCGGCTCACGGGGAAGGCCCTGAAGCCTTCCACGCGCCACGCCACGTTTGCGTCTCTCCAGATGCGCCGCGCCACATGGCCTTCCGGCAGGTTGCCCTGCACATGGCTCACATACACAAACAACTTGTGCGGGTAGCGGCTTTTCAGTTCCTTGTACTCCGTGAACTTCATCTCCATGAACTGCACCGAGTCAATCACCACCACATCGGGGCTTTTGTGCTTGTCGAGGCGTTCCTTCAGGTCGTCCACGCTCTCCTTGTCAAGCAGCACGAACCGACCGCCGCAGTCCATCATCCGCGTCCGTTCCAGCGCAAGCTGTATCGTCCGGCTCTTGCCTTCCTCCACGCTGTCGTAGGCAACACGGCGGAACTCCGTCAGGTATTTGGCCAGCATCATGGC
Source organism: Bacteroidales bacterium (assembly GCA_017427985.1). Classification (GTDB taxonomy): domain Bacteria; phylum Bacteroidota; class Bacteroidia; order Bacteroidales; family F082; genus Limimorpha. Next base: position 2,284 of record JAFRRS010000008.1, read on the forward strand.
AAACGAGGTCTTTCCGTGCTTGGGCGGGCCGTAGATAACCCACGTTCCCGTCAGTTCCGGGTCGCCCACGGCATCGTGCCACTGCCCCGTGAAGGGCAGTGTCTTGAACTTTGCCGTCAGTATGTTGCTCACGCTGTACGCCCTTTTCATGGTCATGCCTCTTTCATCAGTTCCTTGTGTATGCGGCGCAGGCTCGGCATGCCGTCCTCGCCCATCGTGCGGCGCAGTATCGCGCCCGCGTCGGTGCCTTCCTTGCAGTTGGCCTTGATAATCATCATGGCCGTGGCCTGCGTCATCTTTGTCCGCTCCTCGGCCTCCATCGGGACAACAGTCAGGTAGCGTTTCCCGAAGCGGCTGAACAGTTCCGTATAGCCCACCTTGCGGTTGTCGATGGCCCGCTGCACCTTCGCCTTCAGGCCGTCGGCTCCCATCATATACCAGCCGCACATGCCGTCCGTGGCGTTCCAAAGGGCCTTGATTTCAAGGAAGGCCTCATAGTTCAGGTCGCCAGCCTCGTCGAGGATAATCAAGGGGTTGGGCAGCGTCTTGAGGTGATACACCAAATCCTCATAGACATCGGTCAAGCGTCCCGTGCTGCCCACCCCGAATGATTTGGCTATCGTTCTTACAAGTCTTGTCTTGCTCTTCACCTGCGAGCAGTCGATATAGACCGCGTTCTTGTGCGTCTTGGCGTAGTGCTGCGCCGTGTAGGTCTTACCGATGTCGCTCAGGTCGCACAGCATCGCGCTCATCGATGCGCTTTGGCAGAGGTCGAGTTGTGCCGTGATGAACTGGAACACGGGCGTGGCCGCCGTTTTCCATTCCGGGGCGTTGGTCAGGTTCACGCCCAGGTGACGAGCCAGGCTTATCCAGTTCTGGTCGCTCAAGACGCGCTCCGTCTCGCCGTTCTTTATACGGCTGTACTGTGCCGAGTTGATACCTAAACTCACGGCAAACTTCGCGTCGCTTCCCGCGAAGTTGTCACGTGCGACGGCCAACGCCGCCAGCACCTTCTTTTTCATTTCGTTTGTCATCATTGGTGTATTGTTTTAGTGTGTTTATAGTCTGCTAATGCCCAAAGCCGCATAGTCCACAGCGTTCCATTCATCCTCCTCGTAGCCAAGCGGCTGCTCGTTCACCTCCGGGACAATCTCCAAAGGCGTTGTGTCTATGGCCTCGGCCAGTCCCGCGTCCATGTGGCCCACCTTGGGCAGTTCAGCACGGCGTTCCTTCACCCACTTGTCAAACTTCGCCACGCGCTTCTGCTGGTGCAGCATGGCCTCCGCGTCGCTCTCGGTGCGTTCGGCCTCGCATTCGTTGTAGGCGTATTTCTCGCGGTTCTCGGCCTCGCCGATATACACGCCGTCCTGGTACAGGTATGCCTTTTCCACGCTACCGTCTTCGGAGGGCAGCCAGTAGGCCGTCACGCGGTAGTTGTTCGGCTTCAGACGGTTCAGGCTGTTGAAGTCCTTCAACTCGAAGCCCGCGTTATCAACCATGCACCAGTCGTTGTTGCGGATGCTCGTTTCGGTCACGTTGCCGATCCACTGCATCAGGTAGGCCATGTCCATCGGCTTCAGGTCGGGGTTCACTTGCTTCATCAGCACGTCCCTGCGCGTCATGCCCGGATAGGTCTTCTGGCGCGGGTGCAGCTCGTTGTTGTGCCGCTCGATGTCGGCCAGGTCGTCGGCGATGATCTGCATGGGGTCGTAGGCCGGTTCCACGTAGTCGCCTTCCACTTTGTTGCGAACGGCGCGGTAGGCTTCGTGCTTGGCGTACCAGCGGCCACGGGTGTGTCCCATGTCCTTTGCCGTTCCCCACTTCAGTGAGCGGATGTTGTGCTCGGCGCGTTTCTCCGTCGGGCTTTGGCAGAAGCGCACGAAACGGAAAGCGTCTTGAAGCCATGGAATGTCGCTCATCAGGTGGTGCTCAACCTCCAGCTCGGCGGGCATCGGCAGTCCGAGGCTCCACAACTCGCAGAACACGTTCCTCATGCTCTCATATACGGTCCGCTCGTTAGGCTTGCCGATGATGTAGGCGGGGCGGAAATAGTAGCCGCTCACCACGTCCACGGCGATGTACTTATAGACCCACACGTCTTTTCCGGCCACTTTAGCCTTTCGGCTCAGTGCAACATCGTCCATTGAGATTTTCGAAAGACTGTAATTGCCCACTTTACGATGATGCTTCGGGCGTAGCGAATTCTGGTAGTCAAAGTGGCCGTTGCGGTCCACATACACCGCTGTAGTGTTCACCACGTCCTTCAGATAGTTCCAGATTGTCGCCTCGCTTAGTTCCGTATAAATCCGGTTCCCGTCGGGGTCTGTCTCCAGGCAGTCGAAAGCCGCGCCTGTCTCCATATCGTAAACTTCCAGATGGCCGTTTATAAACTGCATATACAGTTCCCAGACGCGATGTACAAACGGCTTGTCGTTCGTCCTCCACAATGCGAGTATCAGATTCTCAACATTTCTGCTCACCTTGCGGGCGTTGTCGCCTCCTATATTACCGTTCAGCAACGCCGGATAGCTCTCGTATAAATACGCTTTAAACGCCCTTTCAAGGCTGCGAGTGTTGGTGTATGGCTTCAGTATCCCGTAGGCCGCTCCATCCTTGTTCAGACACTGCTGTATCTGCCAGGCAAGCATCGTCTTCAGCCATTCGCTCTTGTTCAGTTTCTTTCCCGCTCTCGCCTTGGCCGCCTGTTGGCGTTCCATCCCACGGCGCATGGCGTCGAAGAGGCTGGCCTTCATCACCAGCCGCTCGATGGTGGCCGCGTCTAATCTTGTGCCGTCAGGCTTGGTGTATTTGCTATAATATTCCCGCGCCTCAGCGTTTACAGACACCTCGTAGATGTCCGACTGTTCCACGCAGGCTTTGCCCAATGCCGCCTCAATCGCTCTCATCCTGTCTGGTCGTTTTATGCTGTTAACCCATATTAGCGTGTCGCCGTTGATGCCCCTGCGGGCAATCTCCAGGAGGCCATCCTTGCTGTCATGGTTGAACTGCCCGTAAGTCAGGCCAGATCCAATCCAGTCGTTCACGCTTATAGCTAAATTTCCGTTGATGTATTGGTACATGGTGTATTGTTTTTAGGTTATCACTCGGTTAATTCTGCCAATCGTACACTTCAGCCAAGCCGGCGCCGACGGCAAACGACGCCACCCCTGCCAGCCGGAGGCCGATTTCACACTTGCTGCCGTCTGCCGTGCAAACGGCAAGGAACAGTCCTATGCACAACACGGCTGTCCCGATCGATTTTTTCAGTTGTCTCTTGTTCATGGTGTATTCTTATTTATTTGTTAATGTTTAAAGTTCAATCTCTACTGCTCCGTAGTTGCGGATGGCTATTAGGCGGATTTTCTTTGCTGTCGTGGTGTCGCTTTTCCCGCGGATGGCCTTGCTCACAGTCTGCTCGCTCACTCCGAGCAGCTCCGCGATGGCCTTTCCGGTACCTTTTTTCGTGTGTAATTGCTTTTTCATATTTTTTTGTATATTTGTAGCGTGGTTTAATGATGAAATCACGCTGCAAATATAGTGATAATTTTCAACCTACAACAAAAAAATGTTGATAATTTTCAATTTTTATGGAGATAATTTTAGATAGAATAGAGCAATTTGCTGAAAATCAAGGGATAAAGATAGGTGCATTGGAGAAAAAAATAGGTGCATCAAAGGGTGTTTTATCGCGTGCTATAGCCCAAAAAACCGATATTCAGTCCAAGTGGTTATTCAAAATAGTTGAAAATTATCCCCAGATTGACGCCAACTGGCTCCTTACTGGTCGCGGAGAAATGCTGTTGAATAATCCTCAAAATGGAGGGGATAGTGCGAATAATGGCGACAACATTTCCCGTCTAATAACCATATTGCAAGACACTTTAGTCGAAAAAGACAAGCAAATAGACCGTTTATTATCAATAATAGAACAAAAAAAGATGTAAAACCATGTTGTTCGCCAAACCTACACCCAAAGGAACAGGAGCCGAGTTCTGGGGCGACTGCAACGATCTGGAGAGCCTGTACAACACCATGTCAAAACTCGCAAGTCCAAGGAACGGGCAGTTGCTAACCATAATTCCATACGAACTCCGACACGCATACCAAGAGGAACGGCTTATAGACCACAATATCCTCAATGGAGTTGACATCTATACAACTTACTATGGTTTTCGAGCCGATTGGATTACTATATTATATACCATATCAGCATTGAGATATAATGCCGGGATGGTTGCCACCGACCAATTGGATCAATGCAACCTGGCACAATTCGAGTACTGGACTCGCAAAGCCCTCCACGAGTTCGATCCAAAAGGAGCCGCTTCCATCGAGCAGTTCATAAACTGCCGAATTGATGTCTCCACAAAGTATGTGTATCTGATTCATCAGGACTTGGTTCAGCGTTACCTTTCCATGAAACCGAACAAGACACGGTTCCGCTCCATACCGCACTTGCTTATTTCAATGAACTACGGCGAGAAATTGGATGCTTTTATCAAGCATGTTGAACTTGAAGCCAAAGCACTGGGATGCGCTGTTGAGGACTTGGAATGCGACGATATTACCTCTATTATATGGTAGTAATTTCCCCAAAAAACAGCAAAAACGGTTTTTCTGTACATTTGAGCATTATTTTATTGATTTTCAATTATTTATCTGTTTTTCATTTGGGAAGTATCCCCGTGCCAATTATGGAATATCGGGGAGGGTAATTCGTGCAAAACTTCCGTTTTTTGAGTTTTTTCGTCCGTTAAGGATGGTTTAATGTGGTTGTTTTCGCCCTACTTTTCGCCCTAACTCGGTGTTAACTCGACAAAACAGGTCGAAAATGGCTGCAATAAAAAAGCCTTCCAGACGGTGAGTCCGGGAGGCTTTTTTATATGTTTTCGGCTGCTGTTTAAACGGTTTTGCGCCGCCGTTCAAAAATCGTTTAAATGGTTGTAAAATAAAGGCTTCAGGGCGTTTATGCAAGCAAAATTTGTATTAATTAAACTTTCATTAAACTTTTCTTGCGCTTTTTTAAGGTTTTATACAAGCAAAATTAAAGCAAATTAAACTTTTTTGTACTTTTCATTTTTTATCAAACTGCCGTAATTTATTGTAAATCAAAAATTTGCGCTTTTTTAAAATGGATTTTTCTTTTTTAGCCCCTTACAAGGATATTCCTACGGAATAGACGTTGATAGTAGTTGAAAGACATCATTTTTTCAATTGGCATCTTTCTGCGAAAGCTGAGATTGAAAAAATTGATGTCTTTCAACATTAATAACCAAGAACCAAAGATTTCATTTCTGATTCTTTTTCTTCCGCCTTTTCAAACAATCGCCATTGCGCTTGGGTGCGGACGAGGTTGTGCTCAGGATATTTGATTTTGTAATAGGTGTCGCCGTTGATGTAATCCGCTAGGAAACGGACGGTTTGCATGTATGGGAACAGCATCGCGGCATACGGAAGGTTTTCTTTTTCAATTGGAAGAAGGAAATCTTTCGTGCCTTCGAGATATCCTTTCGTGAATGCCTTGAAAATCTCCATGTTGAAGTCGATATTGTCGAGATTCGGGTCGTCTTCAGTGCCAGTGTTGGCGGCAGTACGCAAGAAATCGCCGTAATCGGAGAAGACGAAGCTTGGCATTACAGTATCCAAATCAATGATACACAACACATTGCCTTCTTTGTCAAAAAGCATGTTGTTGACTTTTGTATCGCAATGGCAAATTCGTTTCGGAAGCTTTCCTTCACGGAAGAGTCGCTCACCGAGAGTCATTTTTTCCTCGCGTTTGAAAATCTCATCAAGATAATATTTTACTTCTTTAACACGTCCCACCCTGTCTTCAGCGACAGCATCGCGAAGCTGCTTCAATCGAAATTCTATATTGTGGAAATCAGGAATAATCTCTCCAAGAGGCTTTTTCAAATCAGAAAGAAGCGATTCAAACTCACCGAAAGATTTGCCTGCGATATATGAATATTCAGGCGTAACCAATTGATATGTAATCGAATCTGGCACAAAAACCATAACACGCCAATATTTTTCGCCATCGAAATGATAAGAATTGCCATAATTGGTTTTCAAAAATTGAAGAGTATTTTTATTTTTTGAATGGATATGATCTGTCACCTTATTAATATTATCCATAAGCATGTCGACATCCTGAAAAATCGCGTTGTTGATACGCTGAAGCACGTATTTTGGCTTTTCAAAACCATCTACAAATACCTTGTAAGTATCGTTAATCAAGCCCTCACCCATCGGCTTCACATCTACAATCTTTTCATTGATTTCAAATTTCGAGACAATATCTTTCAGATTTTCCATGGCAAAATTTTTTTGTAAAAGTAGAAAAAATTAGCGAACGTATGGATTTTTTTTGTATTTTTACACTTTCAATTTCATCATCATGAAAAACAAGACTTTAACCATTACATTTTACGCGATAATGATGCTTTTCGTCATCGCAATGAGCGGTTGCAAATGTGACAGCAATAACGGGAAAAACTACAAGATTGAGGACAACGTCATTGTCTTTGACGAACCACACCGTGTTGACGGTCAGACGAGTATGCTGCAGTTTGCCGCCGAGCCGATTCAGAATGTTAGAATCGGATTCATTGGAGTCGGAATGCGCGGCTACGATGCCGTTTACCGCATGACATTCATCGACGGCGTTGAGATTGTGGCTTTGTGCGACCTCGTTCCTGAAAAGGTGGAGCAGGTTCAGAAAGAGATTCTTGAAGCCAAAGGACTGCCGCGAGCCGCTGAATATGTTGGCGAGACTGCATACCAACAGCTCTGCGAGCGCGACGACATCGACCTCGTTTACATCTGCACCAACTGGCAGACCCACGTCCCGATGGCTGTTTATGCGATGCAGCACGGCAAACACGTTGCAGTGGAAGTCCCTGCTGCCACTTCGGTCGAGGACTGTTGGAAACTTGTCGACGTCTCAGAGCAGACCAGAAAACACTGCATGATGCTTGAAAACTGCTGCTACGACTTCTTCGAGATGACGGCTCTCAACATGGCAAAACAAGGCATGTTCGGCGAAGTGATTCACGCAGAGGGTGCTTATATACATAATTTGGAACCGTATTGGCATGAGTATCAAAACAACTGGCGTCTCGAATTCAATCAGAACCATAGCGGCGACGTGTATGCCACCCACGGACTCGGACCAATCTGCCAGATTTTGGACATCCATCGCGGGGACAGAATGGAATATCTCGTTTCGATGAGCACACCATCTTACAACGGAAAGAAAATCGCCAAGGAGATGATGGGCGTTGAAGATTTCGCCAACGGCGACATGACAACCACCATGATTCAGACAAACGAAGGCAAAACCATCTTGATTGAACACAACGTCTATACATACAGACCATATAATAGGTTATTCCAACTCACTGGTACAGAAGGCTTTGCAAACAAATATCCTATCGAAGGCTTCACGCTCATGGATAAGAATCTTCCTGAAGGATTCCTTGCCGAAGGTCAGCATCTTAACGTTCACGGCTTCGTTCCTGCTGATGTACGCGAAAAGATTATGAAGGAATACCTCCACCCTATCGCAAAGGAAATAGAGGATAAGGCCAAGGAAGTAGGCGGTCACGGTGGCATGGACTTCATCATGGATTACCGCTTGATTTACTGCCTGCAAAATGGTCTCCCACTTGACGAGGACGTTTATGACGCAGCGGAATGGTCATGCATCGGCGAGCTGACGGCAGCATCTATCGAGAACCACGGTATGCCTGTGAAGATGCCTGATTTCACAAGAGGTGACTGGAACAAAGTTAAAGGATACAAACATGCAATAAAATAATTACATCCACTCAATAAGAATAAAACAAATATTTCTAAACTAAAAATAAAATATCATGAAAAAGAAATTCGTATGTCCAATTTGCGGCTTCGTTTATGAAGGAGAAGAAGCTCCTGAAAGATGCCCACAGTGCAAACAGGTTGTTGAATGGAAAGTCCTCGATGAGAGCGCTGCCCTTAATTTCGTGACCGAGCACGTCGTCGGTATCGCCAAAGGCACCGGTGATGAGATGATCAAAGATTTGAATGCCCAGTTTATGGGAGAGGCAACAGAGGTCGGTATGTATCTGGCAATGAGCCGTCAGGCCGACCGTGAAGGATACCCAGAGATTGCTGAGGCTTTCAAACGTTATGCCTTTGAAGAGGCAGATCATTGTGCCCGTTTCGCTGAATTACTTGGCGAGGTGGTTTGGGACACCAAGACCAACCTCTACAAACGTATGGTGGCTGAATGTGGCGCCTGCGAGGAGAAGATGCGCATAGCCCGCGTGGCAAAGGAACGCAACCTCGACGCTATCCACGACACAGTGCACGAGATGGCAAAGGACGAGGCGCGTCACGGCAAAGGATTTGAAGGACTATATAATAGGTACTTCAAATAGAATGTGCCGCGTTGCGGAATGTGTGGCCTAACGGCCAATGTGCAGGCTTTGCCTGAATGTGACTCCGTTGTCGCATTTTGGCGAAGCCTACACATTTTAACACATTCCATGAAATAGCACATTCGCCGAAAGGCGCAAATTTAAAATTTAAATCATGAAAAGACTATCCATCATCATCATTTTAATGACCATGTCATTCTTTGGTTTCTCACAAGACTGGTTCGGTTTCAACAGATACAAGGCCGACAACGAACAGATTATCAGCAGCAAAAATTACCCAAAAGTCGTATTCATGGGCAACTCCATCACCGACAACTGGGCATATTTCCATCCCAACTTCTTCAGCGACAACAATTTCTGCGGAAGAGGCATTGGAGGTCAGACATCAGCACAGATGCTTGTGAGATTCTATGACGATGTCGTTGCGCTTCATCCGAAGGCGGTCGTTATCATGGCTGGCACCAACGATGTGGCTCACAACACTTATTGGGTTGAGCCGAATCAGGTTGTGGAGAACATCAAAGCCATGTGCGACATCTCAAAAGCCAACAATATCGTCCCGATTATCAGCTCGATTCCGCCTTGCGCCGAGTTCGTGTGGAACAAAGACATCAAAAACGCGGCTGAGACCATCGTCAGCATTAACAATGTTTTAAAAGAATACGCGAACGCCAACAAACTCATTTACGTTGACTACCACTCTATTCTCGCTGACGAGAAATCAGGATTCCAAAAATCCCTCAGCGACGACGGCTGCCATCCGAATCCTGACACGTATTTCATGATGGAAGAGATGGTGATGAAAACAATAAAAAAAGTTGTGAAATGATAATTAGCCAATTTAACTGAACAACTGATTAACTAATAATTATACCCATTTCCAATTATCATTTTTTCGGTGGCGTAATGACCCAAATAAACCAAGCCGAGGTTGCCGTCGATGGCTATCTTGTCGCCTGCTTGAAGTTTGTGTCCGTTCAGTTCGGCGCAATGCTTCTCGTCGTCGACCATCAGCTCGACGCAGCTCACCACGCAAACCTTTCCCAGACGCACAGCGGTAACAGCTGCATGTGACGTTGCGCCTCCACGCGCTGTGAGCAAGCCATCGGTATCGAAAATCAATCCGATGTCATCAGGTACGGTGTCAGGACGCACAAGGAGCACATTCTCATCGGGATATTTCGCGCGTAACGTCTTGATATCGTTTTCGTTAAACGCCACCAGTCCGTTCATCGCGCCACCGCCGATACCCATACCTCTTCCTATCTGGTTCATCTCCTGAGGCGACTGCACAAAGGCATTCACGGTGTTTTCGAGTTTCAAATCCTGGTCACGAATCTGCAAGATATGGAAATCCTCAGGCTTGTCTGACTCGAACGTGAACTCCATCTCCTGAGGAGCGTAGCCGAGGTCTTCGGTCAAGGTCTTTGCTATCGAATAAATCTTTTTGTAAATCTCTGGAAGTGCTGTCTGCATTGAAGGACCGTCGAGATTTGCCGCTTTACGCTGCGTCTCTCCTATCGGCAACGGCTTCACGAGTCCGCCCACGATGTCCTCACCCTGGCTGCGCATTGTGAAATCGCCATACAGATGCACGCCAGGACGCTCGCGATGCGGGTTCTGGGTGAACACCACGCCCGTGCCCGACACCTCGCTGATGTTTCCGTAAATCATCTGTTGCACGATGACTGCCGTTCCCCAGTTTTCAGAAATGCTGAGATGACGGCGATATGCCAAAGCGCGCTCGGAATTCCACGAATCGAACACCATGTTCACGCAATCGACAATCTGCTTAAACGGGTCTTGTTCGAGCACAACGCCATGATTTTCAAGGATTTTCTTATATGAATACGCCATCTCGCGCATTTGCTTGGCATCGAAATCAACTTTCTGCTTGACATCATAAATCGTCTTAAACGTGTTGATTTCTTCATCGAAAACGTCACGATGGATGCCTTTTGCCATGCCCCAACTCTGCAGGAAACGACGGTACGAATCCCAGATAGCCCATGCTTTTTCTGGATTTTGCGCGATTTTCTCGACAAGTTCATCGTTCAGACCGACATTCAAAAACGTGTCCATCGCACCAGGCATAGAGATGGCGGTACCCGAACGCACCGAGACGAGCAACGGAGCTTCCGCGTTGTTGAACTTGCGCCCGCTGATATTCTCAAGCTCGGCAATATATTGTTTCAGCATCCCATGAATCTCAGTACGAAGCTCAGGGATGGTGTTTATGGTCTCGTTTCTACGGAAAGCCTCAGTGGTTATGACGAATCCAGGAGGCACCGGCATCCCCTTCAAATACAGAGTCTTCAAGTTGTTCGCCTTGTTGCCGATAAATACCTGGTTGTCCATCTTCGGCGTCGACTCCCAGAACGGACTTATCAACAGCTCGGAATTGTACGTCATGATATCGCTGATGAGCTTCGGGTCAAGCGTTGACTCCATGGTTCTCAATGAGTTAAGAATCCTTCCGATGAAATTGTCAAGCGGTTGCATCAGGAATGCGTCCGACAGCAAGTCACGATGGAACTCCTCCGATTTCTTGCTTATCAGAGCCGCCATCTCACGCTCGCCGAGCTTGTTTTCAGCATCGAAAAGCTGTGGAATCACTATCTTCAGCGGATATTCGTACGATTTTATGAAGAATTTGATGATGATGCGGCGCACATCTTCGGCGATGAACTGGAAAATGTTGATATACTGACCGAACGAGAAGCTTCGTGATGTCAAACTGTAACGCAACATGTCGAGTTTCGAGTTGAAACTCTGGTTGGTGATGCCGTCAAGCGCAAGACCGTCGCGGAAATAGCTTAAAATCCTGTAAATCTGATTCAGCGTGCGTTCGGAAATGTATTCGAGATTGATGCTCTGCACAACCTTTTCCATAAGTTGCGTTGCAACGCGTTCAAGCCTGAAAGTCAAGCCCATAGCCTCGAACTTGTTCTCGCGGTAAGTGCCGTACATCGACGGGATTCCGATGGCTATATGGCGTTTGTGATAGATATTCTCCCATCCTTCGCTCTGTTCAGGATTGAAAATGATGCTCTTAAGCTTATCCATGAAGGCGTAAATCAAGGTTATCGACTTGTCCAAATCCTTTGATTTATAAGCCTTTTCGAACTCATCAATCTCATTGTCAGAAATAAACGGATAATTGCGCAGATAAGCGAAAATGTTGACAGACTCGAAGCTGTATTTCTCACGCAGATAAGCATACAAATCGCGGGTATCCATTAGGCGAAGATGCTCGCGATCATAGATTTCCCCATCAAGGTTGATGCGGTCGGCAGCCTTTTTGATAAGGTTTTCAAAGTCGTCACGCGAAAGCATCAGAACGTCCTCGGGATTGAGGCTTGAAATCTCGCACATCGTCTGCACAAGGTTGTGAATATGAACGAAATACTCGCTCTCCATGTCGATTGCCTCGAACACGTTTTTCGGCAAAATAGGCTTCAAATCCGTCAAATTGCCGTCGCTCCAGAACTTGAACACGTCGAAAGTGAGCGCGATGAGGGTGTTGTTGCTCTCGGTGTGCACCTGTTTCCTCAAAAAATGCACAAGCTTATCCTGCCGCAGCCCGATTTCGTCCATGTTGGTAGTGACGTTACGAATCTCGCCTTCCGCCCCTATCTCGTTGAAATACACAGGGAAAATGCGCGACAGCTGCTTCACCTTTTTATAATAAGGAGTGATGTTCGAGTTCAGAATCTTCGTGATTTCCCTTTGGAAAAGGTCTGTGTCGCTCAGGAAAATACCGCCAAGTTTGAGGTTGACAATCAATGACGAAAGCAGTTTCTCCAACGGCGTTTTAGAGTATTCGATAAGTTCAAGCCATACTCTAATATTCTTGATATGGTCTTTATTTACTGACAGTTGCCAGTCCTCGTTCACAAAAACATTGCCCGGTGTCACAAAACCGAACTCAATGAGTCGTTTTTCGAAATGATTCACGATTTCCTTCATCTCCGTAGTATCCACATCGATGATTTTCTTGCCCAAAGTCAGTTGGAAATCAAGCACCGCCGAAGTATAATTCTTGCGCAACTCTCTTGCAAGGTCAAAAATAGTGTCGATGAAAGGAATCAGTTCGTTTTGCGGCATTTCGTCGATGGCGTCGCGCATCATACGGTCCATGTTCCAAATCAGGCGTTCGCGCTGGCTCTCCATGCCTGGAATGTGAAGCAGGAAAAACACGTAATGGAACTTCGTGACAAAATGCGGAAACAGCTTCTCAGATTCAGTGAAACGCTTCGCAACCTGTTCAAAATGAGGCAATTCCGCTAAAACATCCCAAGACTGGGCATTGTCCAGATTCTTTTTCAACTCACAAAAATAAGGCTCGCCCACCTCATTGACAATCACGTCTTTTTCCTCGTCGGAAAGGATATTCGCATTGTCAGCGACCCATTTTTCAACCTCAGAAGTCGCCTGCCAATAACGATAATTCTCCAGAAGCATCATTCTCAACAGGTTACAAGCCGACTCACTGAATTGTGCGTCTTTCGCAACGCTGTCGAGATAACGCTCAGCATGTTTTGTGGCAAGGATGTAGCAATCCTTATTAGTTTCAAATCTATCTGCCAAGATATTGAAAACCAATTCGATAAGCACAGAATGTTTTGGCGACTTTGTTATCACCGTGTTGGCAAACTCCATCAAAGTGATGACGACGTTCAGACGAAGCTTCAATGCGACCTCGGGTTTCAAGAGGCTGCGCATCATTTCAAGAGGCAGTTTCAGAGTGTCGGCAGGGACGTCGTCGCGGGTGTAGAACCAGAAATCGTCCATCAGAATCTTTCTCAGCTCCTCAGTCACGAAAGTGTGGTTCGACAGCGGATGATGGTACTCGGTGATGCACTCCGACGCACGTTTGTTGATACCGAAATAATTGGCGCTCAACGCTATAAACGCCTTATACTCTTCTGGAATGAAAATATCCTTATAACGCGTCTGGGCTAAGTTAGCCTCCAATGCCTGTGATTTGAAAGTCTCGCTCATAATATTTAAATATTCAATGCAAAAATAACAAATTTTCATTAAAAATTTTAAAAATTTAATATCTTTGCACAAAGAAAAACTCGCATCATGGACACTATAGACTACCGCAATCAGGCGTTCGAGCTGTATGATACAGACATGGAAAAAGCCGTAAAATACTTCACCCGTGCCGCAAACCACAAGGACATCCCTTCGGCGGTGGCGTTGGCTGCTTATTATTATGAAGAACAATACGACGAACAAAAAGCCAAGGAATGGCTTGAAAAAGCTATAGACTGGTTTGAAAAGACCGGCAAGCCCGAAGAATATGCGCCTTATATCGGAAGCTGTTATTATTTGAGAGGTCTCATAAACGAGGACACGGCTCCTTATCTTGCGGCAATCGATTTCGCCGATGCATTAGACAACGACAACACTGATGCGCTCATCCATCTTGGAAAACTGGCATACAAAGGCTACGAGTCGCCCACTGGCGAACCAGAGATTAATAAAGCGCTGGAATACTGGAAATATGGAATGGAACTCCAAAATGAGGAATGCGCCAGACTCTACGAGGAACATAAAATGGAACTGGTACCTGAAGGTTCTGTGAAAAAGGTTTTTAAAGAAGGCACCTACACCGGACAACTTAACGAACAAGGGCTTCCTCACGGCAACGGCCACATGGACTACAAACTCAACGGTTATTGGGGCGATTATTACGGTGAATGGCGCGACGGAAAACGCTGCGGAAAAGGCAAGTACAAACAGTTTAACAAAGCCGGCGCCGCACGTCATTCATATGAATACATCGGAGAATGGCTCGACGACAAAGAACACGGTCAAGGCAAGTCGACAAAGGTCGATCAAGTGGGCATACATCTCAGCTCCATCACGGAAGAATACACCGGGGAGTTCCGCGACGGCAAGGGAAACGGACAAGGAATGCTTCTTAAAAGCAGCTACGACGGCGAGTTCAGCGGCGCATCCGACTGTTTCGAAGGAGTGTTTCAAAACGGCGGACTGTGCGGACAAGGCACATGTCACTATGCCAATGGCGACGTCTACGAAGGAGAATTTGTTGGAAACAGAAAACATGGGCACGGCATTTACACCTACGCCGACGGTCTCGTGATAGAAGGCAACTGGGACTACGACGAACTGAATTACGACAGCTTCCAGTGCAAGCCCGCATCGAAGACCCCGACTTGTATTATCAGCACGTTTGACAAAGGCTTTGATTACAGTTATGGAGCCTCGTTCCTGGTCATGACAAAAGTCGGCGACATCAAAAACAGCGATGCTACCCTACTGAAGCAAAGCTATAGATTCGACCCTGACGAAACGCTGATAAAAGTCATTGAAATAAACGGTGACAGCGTGACATACGAAGTTGACAAGTTGTATTTCAACGACAAGGAAAACCATATTGACACCATCCGCCGCGGTGAAAAGAAATCCTACAAAAGCGAGAGAGACGCTTGTGCTACAATATACGACGAAGATTACGACTACACCATCGTACACGAAATCACGATAGTGTGCAGATGATTTTAATAACAATTAATAAAAATATTACAAAATGAAAACTCGCAATTTATTCTTAATCACGGTTTTAACGATATTTTTCGGTACAAACAGTTTTGCGCAGATTCAAAATTTTGAATGGCAAGGCGTGCAACGTCAATATCTGGTGAGAACTCCAGAGAATGCCGAGTCGATGCCAGTGATGTTTTTCCTGCACGGACTTGGTGATAATATCACGCGTTTGGACAACGAGTTCAACTTCACACAGGTAGCAGCCGACTTCGGTTGGATGGTCGTCATCCCGCAGGCTCTAAATGAAGGCTATGGCTCAATGTGGAACGCAGGTCTCACCGCGAGCACCACCAACGACTCAGGTTTTCTGATGGCGCTCCTCGACAGTCTGGCGGTGCAATATCCTGTAAATCAAGACAGTATTTTCTTTACAGGCTTTTCTATGGGAGGTTTCATGTCGCACCGAATGGCTATTGAACACGGTGACCGCATCAACGCCGCCGCACCAGTGAGCGGACTCATCACCACTTACATGGCGAACCACACCGCCATTGCTCCAGTCAGGATTCTCGACATTCACGGGACAAACGACCCTGTCGTAGGCTACGACGGCGGCTCGGAATATTTTGGCTACCAACTCGGTCTTAGCGTGGATAACATCCTCAACTATTGGAAAAACACCAACGGATGCGCCAATGAGCCAGTCATCGACACTTTGCCAGATACGCAAAACGACGGACTGAGATTTGTGCAATATGTTTATCCTGGCACAAAGGAACTCCGCCATATCAAAGTCATAGGCGGCAATCACACATGGTATCACAATGACAGTCAATATGATATAGGATATATGAAGTATATCCACGACTTCTTTACTGGAAAAAACGCTTACGATAATATTGATAATCCGACTACTGGAAGTCTGAATATTTATCCGAATCCGACTTCAGGTGATATTAAAATCGAATTGGACTCCCCCACCACTATAGAAATTGTTGATATTCAAGGACGAACAATCTTACAAGAACAGTTTGAGACTGGAGTCGCAGTGCTTAATCTGCATGGAGTCCAAAGCGGCCTTTATTTTGTAAAAGGCAACGGAATCACTGAAAAAATCATTTTGGAATAAGCATTCAAACTATCAAAACAAGTTTTCAGTGGATATTTGATCCTTCCATATCAAGCAGGTACGTCTTCCTCTCCACTCCACCGCTGTAACCTTTTAGGTTTCCGTTGATTCCTATGATGCGATGGCACGGAACAATGATGTTTATTGCATTTAGGGCACAGGCGTTTGCCACGGCACGTGCTGACTCAGGGTCACCAAGACGCTGTGCGATGTCGCCATACGAAACGGTAGTACCGTAAGGTATCATCAGAAGCTCATTCCAGACATTTTTCTGAAAATCGGTGCCAATAAAAAGCAGCGGGACATTAAACTCACGGCTTTTGTTCCAAAAATAATCGTTAAGCTGTTGCCGTGCCAGCTCAATAACGTCGTTTGTGCCTTTCTCCACGAACCGCGCCGACAGCATTCTCTGAAGCCTGTAGTCAATTAATCTTTGGTTTTTACAGTCAACCCATCTGCAAAGGCACAGCTTCTCGCCATACGAGCCTAACATCAGCTCTCCGCAAGGGAAATGGTAACGTTTGATAAAGATGGAATCCCTGCTTTTCATCATGTCCAATTACTTTATATCACGAACACATTCTTTCACAAAACTCATGAAAAGAGGATGCGGATGCAGAACCGTCGACGAATACTCAGGATGGAACTGCGTGCCGATATACCAACGAAGATTAGGAATCTCAACGATTTCCACAAGACCTGATTCTGGATTGAAACCGACGCAATTCATGCCGTTTTTCTCGTATTCTTCACGATATTTGTCGTTGAACTCATAGCGGTGACGGTGACGTTCGCGCACAAGGTTCTTCTCGCCGTATGCCTCCCACGTGCGGCTTCCTTTGACGAGCTCGCAGTCGTACGCTCCAAGACGCATCGTGCCGCCCATCTGCGTGATGTTTTTCTGCTCCTCCATCATATCGATGACGTTATGCGGGGTCACAGGGTCCATCTCGCTGCTGTTGGCATCAACGTAGCCCAAAATGTTTCTCGCAAACTCTATGACCATCATCTGCATACCGAGACAGATGCCGAATGTAGGAATATCGTGCGTTCTCGTGTATTCCGCAGCGATTATCTTACCTTCGATTCCACGCTGACCGAAGCCTGGACAGATGACGATGCCCGCCATTCCCGCAAGCTTCTCGGCTACATTTTCTTTTGTGATATGTTCACTGTTGATGAAATGCGATTTCACCTTGAAATCGTTATATGTTCCAGCATGTGCAAGGCTCTCGAGGATGCTCTTGTAAGCGTCCTGAAGGTCGTATTTTCCAACGAGTGCGATGTCGACGGTTCTTGTGGCGTTATTTCGGCGTTCGAGAAAATCATGCCACGGCCCCAGCTCGGGTGTCGGTCCTACCTCCACGCCCATCTTCTTTAAGATGATGGCATCCATCCCCTGGTGTTGCATGTTAACCGGAACCTCGTAGATACTCGGCAAGTCCTGGCTCTGGATGACGGCATCCACGTCGACGTTGCAGAAATGCGCAACCTTCTCGCGAAGTTCATGACTAAGCTCATGTTCTGTACGCAAAACAAGAACCTCAGGCTGTATTCCTAATCCCTGCAGCTGTTTCACGCTCGTCTGCGTCGGCTTGGTCTTCAGCTCGCCAGCCGCCGCAAGATACGGCACGTATGTCAGATGCACGTTCAGCGCGCGTTGCGTTCCGAGCTGCCATCTCAGCTGACGGATAGCCTCCAAAAACGGCTGTCCCTCGATGTCGCCGATGGTTCCGCCGATTTCGGTGATTACGAAATCAAAATGTTCCTTGGTGGCGTTCAACAAAATCCTGCGTTTTATCTCGTCGGTGATATGCGGCACCACCTGAATCGTCTTGCCGAGATAGTCGCCGCGGCGTTCGCGTTCAATGACGCTGAGGTAGATGCGCCCTGTCGTTACGCTGTTGTCGCGCGTCGTCTCAATGCCTGTGAAGCGTTCGTAGTGCCCGAGGTCGAGGTCGGTTTCAAAGCCGTCGGCAGTAACGTAGCATTCGCCGTGCTCGTAAGGGTTCAGCGTGCCCGGGTCTACGTTGATGTATGGGTCGAATTTCTGGATTGTTATCTTATATCCGCGGGCTTGCAAAAGCTTGCCCAGCGAGGCTGAGATGATGCCCTTCCCCAATGAAGAAGCCACACCTCCCGTAATGAAAATGTATCTTGTTTCCATATCATTTTGAAAAAGCAAAAATAGAATATTTTAAAAAATGGAGATAAAAAAAATTAATATTTTTTCATATTTTTGCATCTGAAAAAACAAAATTATATGTCATACACTTATGAATATCCTCGACCTGCGGTAACTGCTGATTGTGTGGTGATTACGAAGGAAAAAGAGCCTCGGGTGCTTCTGATTCAGCGTGGCAAAGAGCCGTTCAAAGGCTGCTGGGCATTCCCGGGCGGCTTCATGAACATGGACGAGACCGCGGAGCAATGCGCCATTCGCGAACTCGAAGAGGAAACAGGTTTGAAAGTGACCGAAGTCCATCAAATCGGAGCTTATTCGAAAGTCGACCGCGACCCTCGGGGACGTACCGTCACCGTGGCATATCTCGCCGTTATCGACAATCCACTAAAAGTAAAAGGCCTTGACGATGCCGCCAAAGCCCAATGGTTTTCACTGTCAGCGCTGCCAAAACTGGCTTTCGACCATGAAGACATCATGTCTGACGCTCTGAAAATTATCCCACAACTCTAAAATATTTTAAAAATCACTTCATCATTCCAATAAAATTTATATCTTTGCGGATTGATTTTAAGGATTTAAAAGTATTAAAATTTCGATAATATGGAAAAAATTAAAGTAGGTATCAACGGTTTCGGTCGTATCGGCCGTAACGTTTTCCGCATCTGCTGCGAACGCCCTAACCTCGAAGTGGTGGGCATCAACGACCTCACAAGCACAAAGGTCCTGGCACATCTTCTGAAATACGATTCAACACAGGGCAAATTCTCCGGCACAGTTGATTTCGACGAGACAGCCTTGATAGTCAACGGCGTACGCGTTCCTGTCACAGCCGAGCGTGCCCCTATCAACATCAAATGGGCTAAGACTCCTGACGTAGTTGTCGAGTCAACAGGTATCTTCCGTTCAAAGGAAAGCGCAAAAGGCGGCTACGGCGACCACCTCAAGAACGGCGCCAAGAAAGTCATCCTTTCAGCCCCTTCAAAAGATAAAATCGACGCAACAATAGTCGTCGGCGTCAACAACAACGAACTCACTGACGAGATCGAATGCGTGTCAAACGCTTCTTGCACAACAAACTGCCTCGCCCCGGTCGCTAAAGTCTTGAACGACCGCTTCGGCATCGAGCAGGGTTACATCACAACAATCCACAGCTACACCAACGACCAGGTGATTCTCGACGGTCCACACAGCGACCTTCGCCGTGCACGTTCAGCCGCCATGTCACAGATCCCGACAACAACAGGTGCAGCAAAGGCAGTGGGTATCGTCATCCCTGACCTCAACGGCAAACTCGACGGCATCGCAGTGCGCGTCCCTACCCCTACAGGCTCACTCGTCGACCTCGTGTGCACACTGAAGACAGAAGCCACAAAGGAACAGATCAACGCCGCCATGAAAGAAGCCGCTGAAGGCCCGATGAAAGGCGTCCTCGAATACACCGAAGACCCAATCGTGAGCGTCGACATCATCCACAACCCGCACTCATCAATCTTCGATGCCGACAGCACAATGGTGATGGGCAAGATGGTCAAGATTTTGTCATGGTACGACAACGAATGGGGTTATTCAAACCGTATGGTTGACCTCATCGAGATGATGAAATACTAATAATTATTGGTATTTTGGTTATAATTGTAGAGGCGCCATGGCGCGTCTCTACGTTTTTTATTTCTTCGGTTTGTGAATCTTTTTATAGGTTATCTCACCGTTTTCCCATTCGCAATCAACGGTATAACCGCCAACCACACAGAAACCCTTGAAACTTCCTGACTTCCATGCACTTGGCAATGCCGGCAAAACCTCTATTTCACCGTCATTACATTGCAATAGCATCTCCGCAATGCCAGTAGCGCCGCCAAAATTGCCGTCGATCTGGAACGGCGGATGCGCACAGAACATGTTCGGATATGTGTTTTCATCCAAAAGACTGTTCAACAACTTGTAAGCCCTGTCACCATCGTGCAGTCTTGCCCAGAAATTGACTTTCCAAGCCTTCGACCAACCAGTCCCGCCATCACCACGACGGTTCAATGTCACTTTGCAAGCCTCATAAAGCTCTGGTGTCTTTGTCTTCGTTATCAGATTTGCTGGATGCAGCCCGAAAAGATGCGACACATGCCGATGATGCACGTCAACTTCCTTATAATCTTCAAGCCATTCCAGCAAATAACCACTGTCGCTGACATGCATTGGCGGAAAACGCAACAAATCTGATTTCAAGACTTCAGCGAATTCTGAATCTTCATGTAAAACTTCACTCGCTTTTATCACATTTTGATATAATTCCGTCACAATCTGAACGTCCATAGTCGAGCCCATGCACACGTAAATCTCATGTCCGTCAGCGTCATAAAACGCATTTTCAGGCGATGATGTCGGGGCTGTCACCAGCCAACCATGTGTCGGTTCTTCCATCATCATCGAATGGAAAAACTCCGCCGAGCCTTTCATCACAGGATAGATATCTTTCAGATAATCAACGTCTTGCGTATATTCATATTGTCGCCACAGATGCTGACACAGCCAAGCGCCTCCCGTGTTCGTCGCACCCCACGATGGATGCTCACCTGGTGCCGTAAAACGCCATGGATTGGTCATCATGTGCGCCACCCAGCCATCAGCGCCGTAAAAATCTCTTGCCGTCTTCTCCCCAGACGCCATAAGACCTTTCGTCAGATTTATCAACGGTTCGTTGAGCTCCGGAAGGTTGCAAACATTTGCCAGCCAATGGTTCATCTGCAGATTGATGTTCAGATGATAATCACCGTTCCATGATGTTTGCGCCGTGTTAGCCCACAATCCCTGCAAATTCGGAGGCAACAAGTCTTCTCTCGTCGAGGAAATGAACAGATAACGCCCATAATTGAAGTAAAGTTCCGCTCTTTTGTCATCATCCAAGGTCAGACTCACCCTATCATAAAGCTCCTTGTACGATTTCAAATGATTCTTCCGCAATTTATTGTAAGAATGACTTTTCACATAATGCAGCTTGTCTTTCACGAATCTCTCATAATCTTCATTATTGAAGTTTGTCGCCGAAGAAAATATCAATAATACTTTTGACGCATTCTTAACCACCACCTTGTTGTCAAAACAATTAACCGTGCCGCCGTCATGTTTGACATCAACAAGACTCAATAATTTTACACCGTTTTCAATCTTATTCAAGTCCAATTCCGCAGTAAAACTTATCTTTCCACCAGCATTAGCCTCAAAATTCACCAAAGCTACATCATCTTTTCTTGAGACAAAATACTCTCTCTTATACTTAACTCGCCCCCTTTTAAACTCGGTTTTTACTATTGCATTATTCAAATCCAATAATCTACTATAATTAAATACTGAATCTTTAGAATCATAATAATAATTAATGATTAGACTTCCTAATGTCTGATAGCATCCGTAACTGGTATTCGCTGCGTTTCCGTAATTCGAGCCGTTGTTTCCGCAGGTAAAAGTCTCATACATCAGGTTTTGAGCCTCATAATTCTTGCCTTCAGCAAGCAGCGCCCGAATCTCTGGAAGCGCCTCTAAAGCCTTAGGATTCGAATAATCAGCCTCCCAACCCGACCAGTATGTGATGTCGTTGAGAACAATCGTTTCTTTGTCAACACCTCCATCCGGCATCATGCCAAGGCGACCGTTACCAAGCGGCAGCGTCTCTTCCCAGCAGGCAGCAGGCTTGTCAAACGCGATTTTTTGATGGTTTTTATCGTTGTCTTTTCCATGATTCCAAAGCAACACAACGATAACTGCCAGCAACAGTTTCCTCGCCGTACCCAGCTTTTCCCATTTGAGAAGCGTAATAACGATTATAATAAAAGCAATGAATTTCATAATCATAAAAAATGCCGCATTTTATTGCGGCATTCATTTATTTGATTTTATTGATGAGTTCCGGCAGCATTCTCACGCACGCCATCTCTTTCCACTTCTTCTTTGCCTCCATTGCAGGCATTCCGAAGTATGTGACACCAGGCTCGGTGTCCTTGTCAACTGCTGTGTAAGCCAACACTGTTGTGCCTTCCGCAATGACGAGGTCTTTGTTGATTGCCGACATCGACCAGATTGACACGTTGTCCTTCACTCTTGAAACTCCGCCAATAGCGCAGTGTGCTCCGAGGAAGCAGTTCTTGCCAATCTTGGCATCGTGTCCCACCTGAACGTGGTTGTCGGTCTTGGTGCCCCTGCCAATCACGGTGTCGCTGGTGACTCCGATGTCGATGGCGCACAAGGCTCCGATTTCAACATCGTCTTCAATAACGACCCTGCCGCATGACTCGAACTTCACCTGACGGTCTTTGCCGCGATGCTGGAAATAACAGGCATCTGCTGCAATGACTGTACCGCTGTTGATGATGACGTTGTCGCCAATGACAGTGTGGTTGTTGATGGTTACGTTGGCGTGAATAATGCAGTTCTTGCCGATTTTCACGTGCTCTGCCACGAAAGCGCCCGGCTGGATGATTGTCCCCTCACCGATTTCGGCCTTAGGACTCACCATCGCTGTAGCAGGCTCGAATCTGCGGTACGACAAGATAATCTTGTTGAACGCGTCGAACGGGCAGTCGTGGACGATGAGTGTCTTTCCCTCTGGGCATTCCACATCAGCAGTGTTGATGATGACAATGGTAGCCGCCGAGTTCAGCACTCTTTGATAATATTTGGGATGATCGACGAAAGTGATGTCGCCAGCCTCCACCTCATGAAGCTCGTTGAGCCCCGTGATGACGCGGTTTTCGTCACCGATGATCTTGGTGGCACCGATGAAGTCAGCGATACACTTGACAGTCGTTGCTGGTTCGATTCTCATTATTCTCTTACCCTTTCTGTGTATTCACCTGTGCGGGTGTCAACTCTAATCTTATCGCCAGTGTTGATGAACAACGGCACTCTGACCTTCGCACCTGTCTCAACGGTGGCCTCTTTCATGGCGTTGGTTGCTGTGTTGCCCTTCTCGCCCGGCTCTGTGTATGTCACCTCAAGAACAGTCTTCACTGGAAGTTCAGCGAAAAGAACAGAATCAGTCGATGTGTCGAAAACAACGTCGCAAACATCGCTTTCCTTAAGGAAATCAACACCTGTAATAAGATCTTTCATAAGAGGGATCTGCTCGTAGTCTTCCTGATTCATGAAAATATAGTCATCACCTTCTTTGTAAAGGTACTGATACTGACGATGTTCAACGCGAACGTCTTCAAGTTTTTCACCGATATCGAAACGACGCTCCAATGTGCGGCCGTCAACTACGCTCTTCAGCTTGATACGCATGATAGTGTTACCCTTGCCTGGTTTCACATGCTGGAAATCAACGCAAAAATAAAGTTTACCATCCATTCTGATGCAGCTTCCGATCTTAATGTCTTGTGAGTTAATCATATTACGTATTTTTATAAGTTACTAAAAACAAAAATCGGCGCAAAGATACAAAATATTTTTTATATTATAACAATATCTGTTAAAATTTCCTTTTCGACCTTTGAATTAAGCTTTTTCAACAGCATTGACTTGGCATAAACGAGCTCGTTCCTCAATGAGTCGGCATCGACTTTTACGTAAAAAACACCGTTTCTGATGCTCGTTTTCAAGGTATGAGACGCGATAAACTCTCCGACAATGTCTTTCCACGAGTCGAGAATCTTCTGCTCGTCCAAAGCGTTATCCCTATGGTTTTCATGATAAAACGCTTTTATCATATCACCCAATGTGGTCAGATTCGGATCACTCATCGCCTTTTATTTTTCCTTGTTCCACTTCAAAAATCTTGTGCGTGCCTTCAATGTTGTCAAGCAGATATTGAATCCTTTGCCGTTGAGTGTCAGAAATAAACACCTGTCCGAAATGGTCGTTGCCGACAAGTTTCACAAGTTGAGCCACCCTGTTGTCGTCCAATTTGTCGAAAATGTCATCCAGAAGCAGAATCGGTTTGAATCCGACTTTGTGATAGTTGAAATCAAACTGCGCGAGTTTCACCGCCACCACAAACGACTTCTGCTGTCCCTGCGAACCGAATTTCTTAACCAAATGATTATCAATAAGAAAATTCAAGTCATCCTTATGGATTCCGACATTGGTATACGACGAATATCTGTCTTTTTCCTGACTTTCCTGAAGCAGCTGCTCCATCGGTTTCTCATGCAGCGCACTTTCATAAATGATATCAACTTTCTCCGAAGTGCCTGAAACGATGTCATAATATTTCTGGAAAATCGGCATGAAATCTTGCAGAAACGCCTTTCTTTTCTCATAAATCGGCGTGGCGTACCGCACGAGCTGCTCATCCCAAAGCGCCAACAGGCTTGCATCAAAATAACGGTTCTCCCAAAACTGTTTCAACTGTGTGTTACGTTGTGCAAGCACCTTATTATATTGAAGTAGGTCACCAAGATAAACCGAGTCGAACTGAGAAATCACGCCGTCAATAAACTTACGCCGAAGCTCGCTCCCGTCGTTAATCAAATCACGGTCGTAAGGCGAAATCATCACAAGCGGAATCTTCCCGATGTGGTCGGCAAGACGCTCATATTCTTTTTTATTGCATTTAAACGACTTCTTCGCGCCTTCTTTCTGCACGCACGAAATCGTCTGTGTTTCGTCGTTATCGGTTACGAAATCGCCGTGGATCGCAAAGAAATCCTCGCCATGGCGGATGTTCTGCCTGTCGGTGGTCGTGAAATAGCTTTTGCAGAAAGCAAGATAGTAGATCGCGTCTAAAATATTGGTCTTACCCGCCCCGTTATGTCCCACAAAACAGTTGATTTTCTCCGAGAACCGCATGTCCGCAGACTCGAAGTTCTTGAAATGCGTCAACTTTAACTCTTTGAGAAACATTTAATTGCTCTTTTTCGTGAAACGGTCCAGATTTGTCGTGATGGTGATGTAGTTTGGTGAGCCGTACACGTGCATTTCAGAACGCGAATAGTTGATACTGAGTTTCCAGATATTGATTCCGACACCGTACGCAAATCCGCACATTCCCTTAGCCGTCGGGGTTTTGAGGTTCTGTCTCATGCCGTAATTGTACGAAGCCCGCAAAACGAGGTTCTTTCCGATATAAAACTCGCCTCCAAACACGATATGCCTCATCAGATTGTCAGCAAACTTGGCGACATCGCTTTTCTCCCTCACCGTGCCTGTAATGGCGTCATAATTGCCTTCCAAATCAAGCGGATCGTCGTATGACAAATCCCATTTCTGAATGTTTTCGTAGGTTATGTTGAACAAAAATGGCACGTGGTCAAGACGTTTGGCAACGCCTGCTGCCATCCCGAACGGGAGTTTGTTGTTTTTGCCTTCAAAATTGGAATACAACTCGTAGCCGATGTTTCTTGCAACCGCCATGAACATCCATCCGTTGTCGGCCCTGTAGCTTCCAGCCACGTCGACGGCTACTGCGAATGTCTTAAACTGCTCATACTGAATGCCAGCGAACTTCACGTTGGCGCCGATGCTCCAATGCGGCGTCAGCTGACGCCCCCAGCCCACCATCACACTGTAATCCGACGGCGAGAATGTTCCTCCGTCGACATTTCCGCTCTCGTCGGCGTATTTGAAAGTGCCGTAGTTGTGAAACTGAATAGTTCCCGCAAAACTTCCGACATTCTCAAAAGTGCGTCCGTATTGCGCAGTCATGAAATTGATACCGGCGTAATAATTGACGTACGACAACGCCATCGCATTGTGCATTTCGCCGTTAATCAATGAAGGATTGTAAATACCAAGCTGTATGTCGGAATCGTAAATCGCAAGCGGCGTGTTGCCCAATGCCGCCACCCTTGCCGAGTTTGTGGCATCAAGGAAACCGTATGCGCCATTTGCCGTTTGCCCTTGAAAATCAATAACAAACAACAACATCACGACTGCCGATAACAACCTTTTAATCTTCATTTATATCATCAACGCTTTTTTATCAAATTTATTATACAAAAACTACTTGTCAAGCATTCCGATTCCCATTTTTGCGATATTTCCGCTATCAGTGAGCTTTTTCGCCAGTTTGTCAAGGATTCCGTTTACGAAAATCTTACTCTTCGGAGTGCTGAAATATTTCGAAATCTCAATGTATTCGTTCATCGTGACCTTTACAGGAATGAATGGGAAGCAGACGAATTCAGTGAGAGCCATCTTTAAAATAATCATGTCCATCAGGCAGATACGCTCTTTTTCCCAGTTGTTGGTGTTGTCGGCGATAAGTTTTCCAAACTCCTCGTCATGTTTGATGGTTTCGCGGAACAATTCCTGAATGAATCTTTCGTCGGCATTTGCCTCCACAGTGTCAGTCTTGTAAATCGTTGGCAGCTTGCTATAAACGTCGAAGTTCTTCATCTTGCTGAAAAACTCGATAAGCATTGAGCTAACCAAATGATAATCATCGCAGAAATATATGCTCTTGTCCTCGTAGAAATCCTGAAGCACGTCTAAATCCGCGAAATAATTTGTCACCATCGTGACGATAAACTTGCGGTCGGTGGCGAAATTGTCGGTCTTATCCGCCATGTATTTCTTGTATTCCGGCGTGTCTTTCATCATGGTGTAGTATTTTTTCACCACATCCTGATGGTCGTCAGCCCAGTTTATCTTCAACGCAGCCTCTTGTTTTCTGAAATCCACATTATTCTCAATGACATTGAGAAGCTTGTTGTTGACATATTTCAAATTCGGGTGCAAATCTTCGTAGGTGGGAATATATTTGTGCTTGTTTTCCGTGATTTTATTCTCCGCAAAACGTTTGGTTTCAACGAGAAACGAAAGCTGCCAGATAAAAAGCTCGTACAGTTTTTCGATGCTCTCAAGCAGATTCTTAATTCCGTTGTTAATGTTGGCTTCACCTGACTCAAGATAAGCGTAGAGAGCTTGTAACACCTTGATTCTCAAAAATCTTCTATTCAACATAATCTTTAATTAAACAATGATTTTCAAATTGCAAATATACAAAAATTAACGTTTATGCAACATTCTGAACAAGATATTAAAATCTTTTAGAACGGTATAGTCGCGGGCGTACATCACATTAAGCTGCCCGCGCGCCTCGTCGTCGATGTCATCAGCGACAATTGAAGCGGGATTGTAAATGCCTTTCTTTATTTCTGGAAGTCGTTGACCGTCAATGGTTTCAACAGGACAATAGCCGACCCAGGAATATCCGCAGAAAAGAACCCTGAAACAATCTCCGAGGAACTTGACTGGTTTTCTAATAAACCAAGCAACAAATATCCAGAAAATGATTCCGAAAAACGATAATGAAAAGTCCAAAAGACGTTTTTTCCTTCTGTTCGGAACGGTGTTAATTGTCCGAATATCAACGGTATAGAGGTCTCCTCTCGTGTTTATCGAGTTGCTTCCGATGATTGACAGCGTGTCGACCGGGGCAATCTTGTAGTCAAGGTCACTCGCATGCCATTCCACCATCTTGTCTATTATCTCCTGATGTGTGATGTCTTTAGAACAGAAAATGATTTCCGTAATTTTGTAAATGGTGATAATGTCAGGCACCTGAGTGAGGTTTCCGAGATAATTTTCAGGAACCTCAAAGCCGTTTGTCGGGGCAACCAAACCAATGAAATCCGGCTTTATCGAAGTGCTCTTCAGAAGCTGCTCAACGCGTTTGGTCTCGTCAGAATTTCCAATCACGATAAAGCGTTTTTTTGCATTTCTACCATATTGGAAATCATTGAGTTTAAGTATATAACCTAAAGTTCTGCTTAAAGTCATTTGAAGAGCCATCCAGATGGTTCCAAAGAGTATCAACGCCCTCGAAAACCGGAGGCTTGTAGGCAGCAAAGCGTAAAGCACAAGGATTAAAACGCTTCCAATCATCACGCCGCCCGCCGACTGATAGATTCTGTACGGCTTGTCGTAACCGCCAGTAAAATATGCCGTTATGAGCCAAACAAGCAGATAAAACGGTAAGATTAACGTAAACAAAGGCGTTATCGGATACGAGCCGATGCCGTCATAAATCATGTAATGTCCCCAGAAATAGCTAATCGTGGCAAGACCGGCATAGCCCACGGTGAAATCGATGAGCGGCATGTATATCTTGCCCAAAAACTGCGACATCAGTGCGAGGAAAGCCCTGAAATATATGGCGAAATTGATGAAAAACGAGAACAGTCTGGCGCGTTTCTGCCCGAAGTGTTTCTTGGCAAAAATCTCCATCGCCTTGTAAAAGACAAGCACGTAATTGACACTTGTTTTCTTGGTGCTCTCCCCTTTGTAATGGATGATGCGCGTCTCCGGGAAATAATAGTTTTTATAGCCCGCCAGTGTGATTCGGTACGACAGGTCAATGTCCTCGCCATACATGAAAAACGTCTCGTCAAGAAGCCCGCATTTGTCAAGTGTTTCACGACGCATCAGCATGTAAGCACCTGCAAGGATATCCACCGGATTCACTTCATTTTCAGGGAGATAGCCGAGATGATACTTTGAAAAACGTTTCGAGTGCGGGAACAGCTTGGAAAGCCCGAAAATCTTGTAGAAAGCAGTCATCGGGGTCGGCAGCCCGCGCTTTGACTCTGGCAGGAACTGACCCTTTCCGTCGACCATCTTCACGCCGAGACCGCCAGCATCCGGATGGGAATCCATGAAACTGATGCATTTGCTGAAAGTGTCATCCTCAACAACCGTGTCGGGATTCAAAAGCAGCACATATTGTCCCGTGGAAATCCTAATCGCTTGATTATTAGCCTTTGCGAAGCCCACATTGTCTTTGTTGGCAATGACTTTCACCTCAGGGAACTTCGCCGCGAGCATCTTCAGAGAGCCGTCGACGGAATTGTTGTCAACGACAAACACCTCTCCCTCAATGCCTTGCATCGCTCTGCGCACCGAATAGAGGCATTGCTCAAGGAAATGCTCCACGTTGTAGTTGACTATGACAACCGACAGTTTCATTATCATTCTTAAAAAGCGCAAAGATACGCAAATTATTATTGCCGTGATTTATAATTTTATAAAATAATTTCATTATTTTTGCGTTTTATTTGCGATGGAAGAGTTAAAAAGGAAGATTCGGTTTGGTGTTATGGTCGACGGCGACACTGTCGAGCAATGGCAGTTTGATACTATCAAATTGTTGATTGACAATGACATAGAACTCGCTTTGATTATTAAAAACGGTGACGAGACGAAGCCATACAAGTCGTTTGGAGATAAGATGATTCATTATCCATATCGACAGATTCTGTTCAGGATTTGGCATAGATTTTGGTTTAAACCAGAAGCTAAACGCCGCACGTCTTTTGCAGAGATGTGCCATGGCGCGTCTCTTCCTGTCGAAATGACGGTCATGCCAATAATCAAAGGCATTTCCACATATTTCAAATCTGAAGATGTTGAAAAAATCAAGGCGTTTGACCTCGATTTCATATTGCGTTTCGGTTTTGACATCATCCGAGGCGACGTATTAACAGCAGCAAAATATGGAATTTGGTCGTTTCATCATGATGATGAACGTGTTGTGCGCGGCGGTCCTCCCGGGTTCTGGGAGTTCATGCGCGACATTCCGAGAAACGGAGTTATTTTGCAACAGCTGACCGATGAATTGGATAAAGGTCTGATTCTCAAGAGAATACAACTTGACACAGTTTTACACTCATACAAATTCAATCTTAACAGGTTGTTGGAAGAATCAGTTTTCATGCCTTTACAGGTTGCTAAAGAACTGATTGTCAACGGAAAACTTGAGCCGGAGCTGTCACAATCAAAGGCACCGATACTGCATCCGCCACGTAACTTCATGATGCTCAAATATTTCTGGCTTTGTTTCTGGCGCAAGACCGTTTTCCATTGGAATTATTATTTCCAACAGGAGGATTGGAATGTGGGATATTTCATGCAACCACAGTCAACCATCCATTGGTTAAAACCACCGAAATCAGACTATTTCGCCGACCCGTTCATTATCACGACCAAGGACGACACATATTTGTTTTTCGAATGGTTTTCGAACAAAAACGGCAAGGCAGACCTCGCTGTGGCAAAGAAATCGGAAAATTTCGAGGTATATCACAAAATCACCGATTTCCCAGAGCATCGCTCCTACCCTTTTGTATTTGAATATCAAGACGTTATATATTGTATTCCAGAGGCAAACAAAACGAACAGGGTATCATTGTATCGTTTCGTAGAGACGTGCCATGGCGCGTCTCTACAATGGGATTGTGATTTATTGCAGGGAAATTTCGTTGATTCAACATTATATCATCACAACGACGACAGATGGTATCTGTTCACGACACCGCAAAACCAGGCTCACACCCACCTATTATTATTTGTTGCTGACGACCTGCGCGGTCCTTACCGTCCGCATTACAACAACCCCGTCAAGGTGGATTGCCATAGCGCAAGACCGGCTGGAAAGATAACAAAAACAGATGGAGAATTAGTTCGTCCGGCGCAAAACAGCACCCGACACTATGGTGAAAGTATAACTTTAAATAATATAATTAAACTAAATGAATATCAATATATTGAAAAAGAAGAAACTGAAATAAAACCAGACAAAAAATGGTCGTACAACAAAGGCATCCACACCATCAACAGTGACGGCAATATTATGGTATTCGACGCAAAACGGTTCACGTTCACTTGGCAAGGATTTTTGCAACAAACACGCCAAAAAAAAATCTAAAAAACTTTAAAACCACTCTAAACTATGATTAAGAAAATCTTCGGCACTTTCGGCTCCCGCCTTCTCAACGCCATCTGCGGTTTCATCACGCTGTGGTTCGCCTCGCATTATCTCGGCGCAGAGGCTTGGGGTGTGTGCGGAATAGTTCTTCTCGACGTGTCGCTGCTTCTTATTGGCGTGGAGCTTCTTGCAGGAAGCGGACTCATCTATTTCACATCAAGGAAATCATACCGCACGCTGTTCAAGATATCTTACATCTGGTCGGCACTTGTGGTGGCTTTTTACGCGCTGATGATGTATCTCTTCTCTTTCATTCCTGAGAGTTTCATCCATCATTTCTCGAGGTTTTTCGGCGAAAACGCAGAGTTCATCCCTGTAGGCTATCATTGGATGGTTTTGCTTATTGTTTTTGTTTACAGTCTTCACAATTTCAACCTCACCACCATGCTCGGCAAAGAACGCGTAGGTACGAATAACATATTGTTTATCATACAGTTCATGACACAGATGTGCTCGATGCTGCTGTATATTTTCGTTTTTGACATCCGCAACGCCGACGCCGCAGTTTATTCTTTCCTTACAGGTTACACTATAAGCTATCTGTGTGGATTGACAAAGATTTGGCCTTACCTGAAGGAAAAAGGTGACGATTCGGTTATCGGCACTGTGAAGGAGATGTTCAGATTCGGCAGCATCATACAGCTTTCGACATTGGTTTCTATGCTGAACCGTCGTCTCAGCTTCCTGATTATCAAAGGGTTCTGGGGCGATGCTCCTGTCGGGGTGTTCAACGCGGCGACACAGGTGTCGGAATCGCCTAAGATGATAGGACACAGCATCGCCATGGTGCAGTTTTCAAAAATCAGCAAGTTGAGAGACAATGACTTAGCTGCAAAAATCACCGTTCAGCTGCTGAAAACCGCCACCATCCTGACTGCTATCTGCATTTTCATTGTCTGCATCATCCCGACGAGCGTTTATTCATGGCTTTTCACCAAAGATTTCGCCGCGATGCGCATGGTGATGGTCGCCTTGGCGCCAGGCGTGGTCTTCATGGCGATGCACATGGTCTTCAGCCATTATTTCTCAGGCATCAACAAGCCGCAGCACAACCTTTATGCCGCCTTGGTGGGATTGGCTGTAACCATCCCCTCGCTTTACCTTTTGATTCCTCCGTTCGGCATGGTCGGCGCCGGTATCTCCGCCTCGCTGACCAACTTCGGAATAATCACCTATCAGTGGGTTATCTTCAAGAAACTCAGCAAAACCTCGGTCAAGAAGCTTCTTGTGACGAGAGAAGACATCAAAATGCTGATTTCCGGAATAAAAGATATGGTTGTAAGCCGTTAGTTTTCGGATTTTAACATTTTCAGCCCATAAAACAATTGTAGAGATGCGCCATGGCACGTCTCTATAGAACGATATCTGTTCAATTGCGCATTGCCGGTTTTATAGAGGGCTGCGGCTCCACAACGGGCTCGGGCTGCCTCCCACAGGAGAGAAGCAGTGCGGAAAACGCCGTTATTATTAAAAAAAAACTTCGCATTTTATGCTACAAAGTTAGTAAAAACCTAACAAATAACAATGACAGGCTAATTTTTCTTTTTAGGCTGATAGGCTGTGATAATTACTGCGCTGAGAATCAACACGATACCTACGGCAAGACGCAAACCGAAAGCTTCGTTGAATACAAAAATTCCAATTAAAACGGCTGTCAACGGCTCCAGAGCGCCGAGGATTGCCGTCGGCGTGGCTCCTACGTATTTCGAGGCGTAAACCATCAGTACGAGCGACAAAGTGGCAGGAACGACAGCGAGCCAAACGGAATAAAACCAGCTCACGGCGTTATTCGGAAGCTTCAACGGATTTCCGGTAAGCCAGGCAAACACCGCCATCCCGATAGCGCAATAAAGCACCACGTAGAAATTGATTTTGAACGACGACATCTCAAGCGGGCAGCGGTTCACCACGATGATGTAAATGGCGTAAGTGAGAGCCGAAACGAGCACCAGTATCACGCCAAGGGTGTCCAAAGCGCCGCCGGCATCGCTCCAATAAAGCAAAAGCACGCCGACGAGCGATAAAACTATGGCAATAACAGTCTTAATTCCTGCTTTCTCCTTGAAAAACAAGCCCATAATCACCGCCGTCATGATTGGATAAGTGAACAAAAGAGTGGATGCGACACCCGCTGCGATGTATTTGAAGCTGAAATAAAGTGTCATCGATGAAGCAGTGAAAAGCAAGCCGAGAGCCGTCAAGGTGCCGAACTCCTTTTTGGTCACTTTCAGGTTTTCCTTTTTGATTATCAATATGATAGATATGATAATCCAAGCCATGCTGAAACGACTGAACAGCACGGAATTGGTGTTCATGCCCTGCTCATACAGCTTCAGCGCGCCAAGCGGGTTCGTGCCGTAAAACACCGCCGCCAAGATGCCGCTGATTGTCCCGAAAAACTTTTTATTTGAAGTTATTTTTTTCTCCATAATTAATTTCAAAAAATCGTGCAAAAATATGATTTTTTTACTATCTTTGCACAAAGAATTTTTTGAGAACATGGCGGAAGAAATTATTGATGGCAACATATTGGAAGACAACGAGTTAGATTTCACTACATCTGTTAATCCTGTTGATTATAACGATGATGCGATACAGCATCTTTCGTGGAACGAGCATATACGCAAACGTCTTGGCATGTACATCGGCAAGGCTGGCGACGGCTCGGCTCACGACGACGGAATCTATATCCTCCTGAAAGAGATTGTCGACAATAGCATCGACGAGTTCAACATGGGGGCTGGAAAGACCATCGAAATCAACATCAACGACGGCAAAGTACGCGTGCGCGACTACGGTCGCGGCATACCTCTCGCCTCTCTCAAGGACTGCATGGGACAGATGAACACCGGCGGAAAATACAACACCGGCGCTTTTAAGAAGTCGGTCGGTCTCAACGGCGTGGGCGCAAAAGCCACCAATGCGGCGTCATCGTACTTCCGCGCCCAGGCGTTCCGCGACGGCATGACAAAAATAGTCGAGTTCTCAAAAGGCGAGCTGCTGTCGGAATCGGAAATAATGCCTACAGACCAGAAAAACGGAACCGAGATAACATTCGTGCCCGATGCCGAGCTGTTCGGAAACTACCATTTCCTCTTGGAATACGTCGATGAGATGGTGTGGAACTACGCCTTCCTCAACAGCGGTCTCTCATTAATTCTCAACGGTCAGAAATATCAGGCGAAAAACGGTCTCCTCGACCTGCTGACACGCAAAATCGGCAAGCTTGAGACTTGCGCCTACCCTATCATTCATATCAAAGAAGGCGACTTCGAATGCGCGTTCACTCACTCCAACGTCACCTCCAACGAAGAATACTTCCCGTTCGCCAACGGTCAGTACAACCCACTCGGCGGCACGCATCTCAACGTGTTTCGCGAGGCTATAGCCAAGACAATCAGGGAGTTTTACAACAAGGATTATGAGATTTCTGACATCCGCAGCTCGTTCATAGCTTCTTTGTCGATAAAAGTCGACGAGCCGGAGTTTGAGGGTCAGACAAAGACGAAATTCTCGTCGAACTACATGGACAAGGAAAGCGAGACGACCATCAGGATGTATATCACCGACATCATCAAGAGGCATTTCGACAAGTTCCTGCACATGAACAGCGACGTGGCTGAGAACCTGATGCGCAAGATCATCCAGAACGAGAAGGAGCGCAAAGGCATGGCAAACATCAAGAAACTCGCACGCGAGAGTGCCAAGAAAGTCAGCCTCAACAACCGCAAGCTCCGTGACTGCCGCATCCATTACAACACTAACCAGGAGAAACGTCTCGAGTCGACGCTTTTCATCACAGAGGGCGACAGTGCATCGGGAAGCATCACCAAGAGCCGCGACGCACAGACACAGGCGGTGTTCAGCCTCCGTGGAAAACCGCTCAACTGCTACGGCTTGACAAAGAAAATCGTATACGAAAACGAAGAGTTTAACCTTCTCCAAGCAGCGCTCAACATCGACGAAAGCATTGAAAATCTGAGATATAACAACATCGTCATCGCCACAGATGCTGATGTCGACGGCATGCACATCCGCCTGCTGATGCTCACGTTCTTCCTGCAGTTCTACCCCGACGTGGTGCGCGGAGGACATCTTTACATCCTGCAGACGCCGTTGTTCCGCGTCAGAAACAAGAAAGAGACAAGATATTGCTACACCGACGAAGAGCGTGTTGATGCCATCAAGTCTCTCGGCGCGCATCCTGAAATCACCCGATTCAAAGGTCTCGGCGAGATTTCACCCGACGAGTTCAGCTATTTCATCGGTCCGAACATGCGTCTGGAGCCAATCATCCTGCGCCACGACATGACGATTCCTGAGCTTTTGAAGTATTACATGGGAAAAAACACCGACCAGCGTCAGAAGTTCATCATTGATAATCTGAGAGTTGAAGACGATTCGAATATCGACAAGTTAGATTAGCGCGTCATTTCAAAACGCCATTTCCTTGATTTTCCCGACATTGTGGTTTTCAAACAATGTCCGCATCGCTTTGCTTATCGTGTCACGCTGCCGTCTCTCAGTGACGGTCAGCAGAGAATCAGGCTCATTCAATGGCAATACCCGATAATTGTGACGGAAGCCGTTATCATGCGGACGACTCACCCAATACGGGATATATCCGCAATTGTAAAGCATTGTCAATGAATCATTTTTGACAAAGTCAAGACGAACCATATAGCCGCCGTAAGTGTTCGGCATCGACTGGTTGCTGATGAAGTTTCCAAGCGAATACGCCACAAAATTGCAGCCTTCGTTGAGCAGTTCCATCGGTTGCGCCACATGCGGATGGCTTCCCACCACATGGTCCACCCCATTGTCAAGCAGCCACTTAGCCATCATTTGCTGCTCCTCCGAAGGCAACGACTGATATTCAATGCCCCAATGCGGCAATGCGATTATCACATCAGGATTCATCTCTCGAGCTTTGAGCAAATCCTCAGCAATGACAATCGTATCCATCATATTCACGATGTTCGGCTCTTCAACGACAAGTCCATTTGTGCCGTATGTAAAATTCAGGAAAACCACTCGTATTCCATTGAATTCCAAAAGGAAAGGATAATAATAATTTCGGTCATCCTCGTCAAGATATGTCCCCATTCGAGGCACATCCAAAGAATCCAACTTCTGAATCGTGCGTTCCAAGCCATGCTTTCCGCTGTCAAGACAATGGTTGTTTGCCGTAAGGATAATGTCAATCCCAGCATCGATTATCGCCTGAAGATACTCGTCAGGAGCACTGAATCTCGGATAACCGGCGTAAGGTTTTCCGCCAAGCGTTACCTCAAAATTGCCGATTGCCACATCCGCTTTCTCAAAAACTGGTTTTACACGCTCAAAACACTCGTCATAGTTATATGAACCGTCAGGTCTCGCCGCGGCTTGTATCTGAGGACCGTGCTGCATGAAATCGCCAGCAATCAAAATGCTCAAGCTGTCGATATGCATTTCAGGAGCCTTTTCAACACATTCGTTCTTTGGCAAACGCGAATTGCCGCCGCAGTTACACGAATACAAAGCGACAAAAGAAACGCTTATCACGAAAAATATCAAAAACCTGTTTTTAGCCTTCATACCAATCAATTTTTGTTTTGCAGAAAAAGGAACGCCTTCCCCAAATTCCTTGAAATATCGCTCGCTATCATCGACTCCATGCAGATTTCAGATGCGGCGATGTCGCCAGCCTTACCATGAATGAAAACGCCCAACAAAGCGGCTTCCTCAGGCGTATATCTTTGAGCCAGAAGCGACAATACTATTCCGGTGAGCACGTCGCCACTGCCCGCCGTTGCCATGCCAGGATTGCCACTCGAATTGAAGAGGCATTTCCCATCGGGAAAAGCTATTGACGTGTTAGCTCCCTTTAAAACGATGATAATCTTGAATTTTTTTGACATTTCCTTTTGAAGCTCAATACGTTGCATTTTGTTCTCGGTTTCTCCGAAAAGACGTTCAAACTCCTTAGGATGCGGCGTTATGATTGTGTTTTCCGGCAAAAACGAAAGCCATGTCTTGTTTTCCGAAATGATATTCAAGGCATCAGCATCGAGAACCAGAGGCACGTGAGTTTCTTGGATAAGATGTTTCAAAGCGTCAGCACTCTCCTGCGCCTTACCAATTCCTGGACCAACACCTATCGCATTATAGTTATGTAAATCAGGGAGTTGTGAAAAACAATTTTCCGATTTGTCGATGCTTATCATAGCTTCAGGCAGATAAACCTGCAAAGGCAAAACGGCGGATTTCGGCAAATGTGTTGTCAGCAGTCCTGCTCCTGCCCGCAGGCACGATTCCGATGCCAACAACGCTGCTCCCGTCTTCCCAGTCGAGCCCGCAATAAGAAGCGCATGCCCGTATGTGCCTTTGTGCGAATCCTTCTCCCTTTTGTGAAGCAACGGTTTCACAAAATCCGCATCGACAATTGTACCCTGAATATTCATCGTTTTATTTTTCTGCAAAGATAATATTTTTGTATTTTTGCAGCATGAAAAAAATTAAGCAACCACAATATATTGAAGACGTCGAGATTATCGACGCGGGTTCTGAAGGCATGAGCATTGCCAAGCCTGACGAGAAAGTCGTATTTATCCCGTTTGGAGCACCTGGCGACATCGTTGATATTCAAGTGTTTAAGAAGAAATCCAATTGCTTCGACGGCAAAATCATAAATATTAAAAAAGAGTCAGACAAGCGCGTCAAGCCTGTTTGCCAACATTTCGGTCTCTGCGGCGGCTGTAAATGGCAACACCTTGATTATCAATGGCAACTGTATTACAAGCAGAAACAGATAAAAGACAACTTCGACCGCATCGGCAAGATTGAATATCCAGAAATGCAACCGATTTTGGGCTGCGAGAAGCAGTTTTACTATCGCAACAAGCTCGAATACAGCTTCTCAAACCGAAAATGGCTCACCGACGGTGCTCCTGCCGGCACTTACGGCGAAGAGGACTGCAAAGGATTCGGATATCACTTACCAGGCTTATTCGACCGTGTCATCGACATCGAACACTGCTACCTGCAAGCCGACCCGTCAAACGACATCCGCCTGTTTATCAAGGACTTCACGATGAAACACAAGCTCTCTTACCATAACGTGAGAGCCCATGAAGGCACCATGCGCAACGTCATCATTCGATGCAACGGCAAAGGCGAGTTCATGGTCATTGTCATCATCAACGAGGAAAACGAAATTGTAAGAAACGAGCTCTTCCCCGCCCTCTCGGCGAAGTTCCCGCAAATCATCTCGATGATGCTTGTCATAAATTCCAAATTCAACGACACAATCTCAGATTTGCCGTTTGAATGTGTCAAGGGCGAGCCTTATCTTGTCGAGACGATGAAGTCACCACGCCCAGGCTTCGACGACTTGAAGTTCCGTGTCGGACCTGTTTCATTCTTCCAAACCAATGTGTATCAGGCGGAAAGACTTTACAAGGCTGCTTTTGACCTCGCTGATGTGAAAGGCGACGAGCTGATGTACGACCTCTACACAGGAACAGGCACCATCGCCTTGTATTTCTCACGTTTCGTGAAGCAAGTCGTTGGCATTGAATACGTTGAAGAAGCCATTGTTGACGCTAAAATAAACGAGAAGTTCAACAACATCACAAACACGGAGTTTTTTGCAGGCGACATGGCAAAGGTTCTCACCGACGACTTCATTGCCGAGCACGGCAGACCTGATTTCATAGTCACTGACCCGCCACGCGCAGGAATGGCAGAAAAAGTCATCGAGCAGCTAAAGAAAATTAAAGCCAAAAAGATAGTTTACGTAAGCTGTAACCCAGCCACGCAAGCCCGTGATTTACAATTGCTTGATGATTTATATGCTGTAAAGGCAGTGCAGCCTGTCGACATGTTTCCGCACACGCAGCACGTCGAAAATGTGGTGCTACTTGAACTGAGATAGGTAATCCAAAATCTCGTCGATATTCAGGTTTTCACCTTTTACAATGAAATTCGCCTGCTCATAAATAGGCAGACGCGAGTTATAATGATTTTCAATGTATTGGCGCAGCTCGTCGTCTGACTTCCCATACACCAGCGGACGTTTGCGTTTCGCATTCATAATCCTGTGAAACGCCGTCATCGGGCTCACTTTGACAAAAACGGTCTTCCCGTTGTCGTTCATCCACTGCATGTTATCAAAAAAACAAGGTGTGCCACCGCCCGTGGAAACCACAATATGGGTCATCTCCCCTGTCTTCTTTAAGATTTCAGATTCGAACTTTCTGAAATAATCCTCGCCGTATTTATCAAAGAAATCCTGAACGCTGATATGATACTTCTCCTCAAACAAATCATCGGTGTCGAAAGGCTCATAACCCAAACGCGCCGCCAATTTCCGTGAAATCGACGACTTTCCGGAACACATATAACCGATGATGTAAATTCGATCTGGTAATGCCATATCCTTGCATCCAGTGGGGATAAGGCATGCCTTATCCCTACGGGACATTATCTTTTTCTTTGCATTTGCTGTTGTTGTCTCTGCATCTCTTCCAATCTCTTCTGGAATCCGGATTTCTTCACAGGTTTCTGCTTCGCAAGCTCAATTTTCTTGCGCAACTTATCGTCATCCATGAAGACTCTGAAAAGATACATCTGCAGGAACGTGATGATGTTGACAAGCATGTAGTAATAGCTCAAACCCGCCGAATAGCTGTTAAACAGACCGAGGAACATAATCGGCATGAGATACATCATGACCTTCATTCCCTTCATGCCCTGCTGGTTGGTTGCCGCCATCTGCTTGTTATTGATATAGGTGTAAAGTATCGTCGTGACGGTCATCAACAAAGTGAACAAACTGACATGGTCGCCGTAGAACGGGATATTGAAGCCGAGGTCGAGAACGCTGTCGTATGTCGAGAGATCTTCCGCCCAAAGGAACGGCTGCTGGCGAAGCTCGATACTCGCAGGGAAGAATCTGAAGATAGCCCACAAAATAGGCAGCTGCAACAGCATCGGCAGGCATCCCGAGGTCGGGCTGGCACCGGCTTTCCTGTAAAGATCCATCACCGCCTGCTGTTTCTTCATATTGTCCTCTTCCTTCGGATATTTCGCGTTAATCTCGTCAACTTCTGGCTTCAAGACACGCATCTTCGCTGTTGACTGGTATGATTTGAACGCAAACGGCATCAAAGCCAACTTGATGATAATCGTAAGTACAAGAATCACAATACCGTAGTTCCAGCCATAGCTGCCAAGCCAGTTGAACACATTGACAACGATGTATCTGTTAATCCAACCGACGAACTTTCCGCCAAGCGGGATCTGCTTGTCAAGGTCGATTCCGTACGAATCCATGATTTTCAAGCTGTTAGGACCGAAATAAAACTGCATCGGGATGGTGTTGCTCTGTGCGAAGCCATCAAATGGAACGTCGACTGAAGCGTACATCGTTTTGAGATAACGAGGATTCTTCGCCCTGATATCGGTCTTCATTCCGATAACAGCCGAATTGAAGCTTTCCTTCGCAATCAACGAATAGCTGAAGAAACGCTGCTTGAAAGAGAGCCATTTGATGTTTGAGCGAAGCTCTTTCT
This sequence comes from Bacteroidales bacterium, assembly GCA_017427985.1. GTDB lineage: Bacteria > Bacteroidota > Bacteroidia > Bacteroidales > F082 > Limimorpha. The sequence continues at coordinate 42,794 of JAFRRS010000008.1, forward strand.
CATCGTCTTTCTCTCCCCCGCGGTTTCCGCTAAGTGATTCAACATCATCGCTTAAGAACTTGTAATAAACGTTCGAGCCATTGTAACGGTCAACGGCTTTCTCCTGTTTCAAAAGGTCTGCATACCAGTCAATAGTAATGAAGTTGGTGTTTGATGCAATCACATTTCTCATGTTGACTGTCTTCACGTCAAAACCAATCATGTATTCGTCTTTCGTGACCGTGTATGCGAATTCGATATATTCGTCAGGGTTTAACTCTTCCGAATAATTGTCGGTAAAAGCCCTTAAACTGAAAGTTAACGGCTCGTCGTTAACGACCAAAGGTTTTTCACCACCATACGGCTCACCATTGAGATATGGCTTGAAGAATAATTCAATAGTATTGATATTTTTGCCAGCTGCGAAAAACGACAGATTGAATTTCGTGGTGTTCTCGTCAAAGCCAATCAGCGGAAGCGAATCCCATGTCACATAGTCTTTCAGTTCAACCGTTTTGACAAACGCACCTTTTGATGTCAAAGTCATTTTCATGACATCGTTTTCAATTGTCCAATTCTGCTCCTCACCTGTCGCAACTGATGCAAAAACGCCGTATCTGTCACGGGCAGCCATGTTTGCTTCCTCGTTGTTTGCCTGAGCGAGAGCCTGTTCCGACATCTTCTGAGCCTCGGCAAAACGTATCGAGTCCTGTATGTAACGGTTTCTGTTGGCGCGATAAATTGAGTCCTGGATATGTCTTTGTCTCTCAATTTCCTCTTTCGATGGAGTCATCCAGATCGACCAGGCAACCATCACCAAAATGATAAGGATAATTCCAGTAAGTGTATTTTTATTCATATAATGTATTTTTCAAACGAGCTGCAAAAATACAAAATATTAATCATCATTTAACACATGCTGCAAACTTTTTTTCGAGCGCATTCTGAGTTTTTTAAGCGCTTTATCCTTCACCTGGCGCACACGTTCGCGGGTCATATCCATCATATATCCGATTTCCTCAAGAGTGTAGCCGTGGCTCGACTCGAGACCGAAATAATAGACGATAATCTGCCGCTCCTTCTCGCTAAGAATTGACAATGAACGCTTTATCTCCGCCGATTCAGTCTGTGAAATAATCTCTTTGTCGGCATTGTAGTTATCCTCAGGCACAACAGTGTCGATAAATGTCATGTCATCATCGTTGGAGACAGGCGCATCCATCGAGATTTCCTTTGAGTTTATCTTCAAGATGGCCTCGATTTTGTCTTCTGCCATATCAAGCTCATCGGCAATCTCTTTTGTTGTAGGCTTGCGCTGATACAGCTGTTCGAGATACGAAGCGGTCTTCTTCACCCTGCTCAGGAATCCCACCTGATTAAGCGGAAGCCGCACCATTCGCGACTGCTCCGCCACCGCCTGCAGAATCGCCTGACGGATCCACCAAACAGCGTAGGAAATGAACTTGAAACCTTTCGTTTCATCGAAACGTTGTGCGGCTTTTATAAGTCCCACATTGCCTTCGTTAATCAAATCTGCAAGGCTAAGTCCCTGATTTTGATACTGTTTTGCAACAGAAACCACAAATCGCAGGTTTGAACGCACAAGTTTGTCGAGAGCAATCTGGTCACCCTGTTTGATTCTTTGTGCCAGTTCCACTTCCTCATCCGGAGAAATCATGGGCTCTTTAGCGATATCCACGAGATATTTGTCAAGAGCCCCTTGCTCACGGTTGGTAATTGATTTAGAAATCTTTAATTGTCTCATTTTTTAAAATTTTTCATAATCTGTTATACAATTTCCATCTGATTAGTTTCGATAGAATTCAAATATTGTCAGCCATTCGCCTTTTGTGTCGGTGGCTTCGATACGAGTCTTGCCGTTACGGCTGTTATTCAACGCCGTATTAAGTTCCTTCTCGCTGCTAACTTTCTGATTATTAACAGACAAGATGATAAAATCGTCATTCACGCCCTTGCGTTTCAGCACGCCGTCCCTCACCTCCACAATCTTCAGACCGTAATTCTTTTTGATTTTATTTTGAAGGTCTTGTGAAAGCGGTTCGACAACGATGCCCAAAGTCTCATTGTAGAACGACTCCCCGCCTTTAATCAGGCTTTCCGTCCCGTGCATGTTTGTCAAAGTAACAGGAATTGACATCTCTTGCTTGCCGCGCAAAATCTTCACGTTCACCTTGTCACCTGGACGATACTGCCCCATCGCGCCGTTGAGTTGTGCCCTTGTGTCAACAGACAATCCATTGACACTCAATATAATATCTCCCGATTTAATTCCAGCCTTTGAACCCGCTCCAGTATCATAAACGCCAGAAACGTAAACACCGGAAAGCATCTTCAAACCTTTCTCCTGAGCAAACTCTTCAGTGATTTCATTGACAGCCAAGCCGAGATAAGCGCGCTGCAATGAACCGTACTGCAAGAAGTCCTCCACTACTTTTTTGGCGATATTTGAAGGAATTGCGAACGAATAACCTTCATAACTTCCTGTGCGTGAAGCGATTGCAGCATTTATTCCGATAAGGTTGCCGTTTATATCTACAAGAGCACCACCACTGTTTCCAGGATTTACGGCAGCGTCAGTCTGGATAAACGACTCAATTGTTCCCTCACCTAAAATATTGATATCCCTTGCCTTAGCACTCACGATACCAGCAGTAACTGTTGAAGTCAGGTTAAAAGGATTACCCACAGCGAGAACCCATTCGCCAACGCGAACCTTGTCAGAATCACCGAAAGTGAGATATTCCAAGCCTTTGGCGTCAACTTTAATCAAAGCGATATCGGTGTTAGGGTCTTTTCCGACAATGACGGCTTCCCTCTTGTGCTTGTCGTTGAATGTCACCTCAATCTTACTTGCGCCGTCAACGACGTGATTATTTGTGACAATATAACCGTCAGGCGAAATGACAACGCCAGAGCCGAATCCTATTGACACATTGTCAGGCACCTGAATCCTTCCACCATACAACTGTTCAAGCAATGGACCGAAAAAATCATAGTAGCTGTTTCCTTTTGTCACAATTTCCGTACGAATATGAACCACAGTGTTTACTGTCTTTTCCGCAGCTTCCGCAAAACCATTTCCCTGAGCTCTTCCATTGAGAGCCACAACCAAAATACCGATTAAAAACAATGTCTTTTTCATAGTTAAAAATTATTTGTTCAAGTTTCTTAGTTTATAAACGTCAAATTTTAATTAATCTTATGTGTCAATTAAAATTTTTTACTATTTTTACATCAAAATTCTTGCCAAATTTTCATTTTGGATGATTAATTTTTAGACTTTATGCAAAATATTGATAATCATAAACTTAGATTTAGCAAATATCATGGTGCGGGTAATGATTTTGTCATGCTTGACGCGATAAATTTTCCTGTCAGTCTGTCCGATGAGGAAGTGATGCGGATTTGCGACCGCAGGACCGGCGTTGGCGCCGACGGACTTATCATGGTTTTGCCATCAGAAAAGTATGATTTCAAGATGAAGTATTACAATTGCGACGGTCACGAAAGCACTTTCTGCGGAAACGGCGGAAGATGCATCGCGGCTTTTGCGGTTGAGCAAGGACTTGTCCCCCAACATATTAAATATGAAGCCATCGACGGAATCCACAAGGCTTTGGTGACAAAGGAATCGGACAACGAATTCATGGTTTCGCTCACGATGAGAGACATCGAAAGTTATGACATTGACGATAACCGATTGATTATCAACACAGGTTCTCCGCATTATGTGACACGCGTCAAGAATCTCAACAATTTTGATGTAAGGAAACACGGAGCCGAGATCAGACATGACAAGAAAATATCTTCCGACGGTGTCAATGTCGATTTTATGGAAATGATTGACAATCAGATACATATCAGGACTTTTGAGCGCGGTGTCGAGGACGAGACGCTTGCCTGCGGCACTGGTGTCACCGCATCTGCCATCGCTGCCTCATTATGGTTTGGCGGAAACAACATCGACATAAACACAAGAATCGCGAAGCTTAACGTGAGATTTGAGAAATCGGGAAACTCGATAAGAAACATCGTTTTATCCGGTCCTGCGACACACGTTTTCGACGGTTTTTATATCTTTGCAAAATGATGTTCATCAAAAACGACATAGTATCATTGCGGGTGGCGGAACCAAACGATGCCGACCTCATCTACCGTTGGGAAAACGACATGGATATCTGGCGCGACAGCGAGACACGTGTGCCCTACTCGATGCGTCAGATCGAACAGTTTTTGCTGAATAACAACGACTTGGTTTCAGAAAACCAACTCCGCCTGATGATTGAAAACTCAAATGGCGACGCTGTCGGCTGCATCGACCTTTACGATTACGATGAATTCAATTCACGGGCAGGAATCGGAATCCTGGTTGACAAAGCACATAGAGGCAAAGGATATGCCAGACAAGCCATAGAGTTGTTGCTTGAATATTGTTTTAAAATACTGATGCTCAATCAGATATATGTTCTGATATTATCCACCAATGCCGAAAGCGCCAAACTTTTCGAATCAATCGGATTTGTAAAGTGCGGACAAAGGCAACAATGGTATAAGACCGAGAACGGATTCGCCGACCAAATTGAATATCAATACATTAACAAACATCAAAATGTATAGCAGCGGTTCATATTACAGAAGTAAAAGGAAAAAAGACAGAAAATACAGAAGAGGTATTATTGCCATTCTGTTTGCCGTTGTTATCATCGTGGTTTTTGTTTTCGTCAGGAAATACAACTATCTGACGATGTCAGTAATCAAGACCAATGACGGCGGAAACGTTTCACTTTACATCCCGACAGGCTCTGATTTTCAAGATGTCAAGAACATTTTAAACGATTTGGGCGTATTGAAAAACAAAAATGCCTTTATATGGCTTGCCAAAAGGATGAATTATGACGAAAACGTGCATCCCGGAAGATATGTTTTGACCAACGGCATGACTAACCAGCAGCTAATCAACATGTTACGGATGGGCTACCAGACACCTGTAAAAGTTGTTTTCAACAACATGCGAACCGTCGAACAGCTTGCCGGACGCATCAGTGAGCAAATCGAAGCCGATTCCGCTTCTATTGTCGATGAAATAAGAAACAACGATACGATTGACGCAACATATTTTATACCAAACACTTACGAGTTTTATTGGAACACCGATGCTGATGACTTCGTAAGGAAGATGATTGCAGAATACAAGGTTTTCTGGAACGATTCAAGAAAGAGAAAGGCAAAAGAGAAACGTCTCACTCCAAAACAGGTCAGCATTTTGGCGTCAATTGTCGACAAGGAGACCACGAAAGTGTCAGAAATGCCAAGAATCGCTGGCGTTTACCTCAACAGGCTAAGCAAGCGTTGGCCTCTCCAAGCCGACCCGACTTTGGTTTTCGCTTTGGGCGACTACGGCATCAGAAGGGTCTTGGACGTGCACAAAAAAATCGACTCGCCATACAACACTTACAAATATCCCGGACTTCCGCCAGGTCCGATATGCATCCCGTCGATAGCGGCAATTGACGCGGTTTTAAACGCCGAAAAGCACAACTATTTCTATTTCTGCGCCAAGGACGACCTCTCGGGATATCATGTATTTGCTAAGAATATAACGGAGCATAACAAAAATGCGGACAGATACAGAAGAGCATTAAACAAAAACAAAATATACAAATGAAAGCATTCAAAGCATACGACATCAGAGGAGTTTGGGGCAGCGACCTCAACGAAGAAATAGCATACAGGATCGGATATTTCCTTCCTGACGTGCTTCCAGCCAAGACATTTTTAGTCGGAAGAGACATGCGTTTGTCGTCGGACAGCGCTTTCGAGCAGCTGACAAAAGGATTGAACGACAGAGGCGTGAACGTGGACAGCGTCGGGCTCTCCACCACCCCGCTAATCTATTGGACAACAGCGAAATACGGCTACGAAGCCTCGGTGATGATAACGGCATCGCACAACCCGTCAAATCATAACGGATTCAAAATCAGTGCTAAAGACGCAAAACCTGTAGGTTACGACACTGGTCTCAACAAACTCGAGAAACTCGTTGAATCAGACACAAAACCTGTGGTTTCGGCACAGAGAGGAGTCACAAAAGAAATCGACGTTTATGCCCAATACATTGATTTTCAGAAACAATTCCTTGGCGACATCAGCAAATTGAAAGTTGCAGTCGACTGCAGCAACGGAGCGTCGAACATTTTCATCAAGAAACTTCTCGGCGATATACCTTATTATATTAATGACACTCTCGACGGACGTTTCCCGGGACATGAGCCGAACCCGCTTGAAGCAGAAAACCAAGAGCAGATCAAAGAACTGGTTTTGAAGCATAAATGCGACATCGGTCTCCTCTTTGACGGCGACGCCGACAGAATCACATTCATCGACGAAAAAGGCCAGTTCATCTCCCCTGACTTGATTATCGCTTTCTTGGGCAATTATTTCCTTGGCGAGAAAAAGCAGAAAGGCATTGTACTTCAAGACATCAGGTCGTCGCGAGCCATTCTGGAGTATCTTGGCAGGCTTTACGGCGCCAAAGTTGAGACTTGGCGTGTAGGACGCGCCTACGCCGCTTTGAAGCTCCGTGAATTAAACGGCTGCTTCGGTGGTGAGCTCGCTGGACATTACTACTTCCGTGATTTTTACTACTCCGATTCAGGAATCATGGCAGCCTTGCTCGTGTTGAGGCTTCTAGCACAATTCAAGGGCGAAGGAAAGTGCATGTCGCAGATTATCAGAGAGATATCAGGCTATCACAACTCAGGCGAAATCAATTTCACAATCGAGAAAAAGAAAGAGGCGATGGATGCCGTCCGCGACCATTTCATGGCATTGGAAAAACCTGAGCGTTTCCTTGATTTTGACGGCTATCGTCTTGATTATCAAGACTGGTGGCTGAACATCCGTCCTTCAAACACCGAGCCGTATCTCAGATTCTTGTGCGAAGCGAAAGATGAGAATAAATTGAAAGAGATAATTGAAACGGTAACAAATATTGTTCGCAAATTCCAGTAGGGATAAGGCATGCCTTATCCCTATGGGATTAGACAAATCATGAAAAGGGTTATCCTTGCGATATCATTGATTCTCATCGTGTTGACGGCATCAGCGCAGGACACATTGCGAGACGATGCGAGAGTCAGGCGAAATGTGAAAATCGTTATTGGCACCGAGGCGACGTTTTATGCCGCTTCGATGACAGGACTTTATTTCGCATGGTATGCCGACTATCCGCAGTCGAGTTTTCATTTTTATAATGACAACGCAGAGTGGCTGCAGATGGATAAAATCGGGCACGGAGTCACCTCATATCTCGTTGGTTCATTTGGTTATGAGCTGTTGCGCGACGCCGGTCTCAACGAGAATCGTTCGATATGGCTTGGAGGCACTTTAGGTCTCGCATTCTTAACAACCATTGAGGTTTTCGACGGTTTTTCGCAAGGATGGGGATTCTCGTGGGGCGACATGGCAGCAAACACCTTGGGCTCTGCGATGTTCATCGGGCAGCAGTATTTATGGCACGAGCAACGCATCACGTTCAAGTATTCGTTCCATACCACCAATTACCCTAATTATCGTCCGGATTTGTTAGGAGAAAACTTTTTGCAGCAAACGCTAAAAGACTACAACGGCCAGACTTATTGGGCTTCGTTTAACATCAAGTCGTTGTTTCTCAACAAGGATAACAAGTTCCCTGCATGGCTCAACTTCGCATTCGGCTATGGTGCAACAGGCATGACTGGCGGCTTCACCAATGCATCGGAACACAATGGCAAGCCCATCCCCCATTTTGACAGGGAAAGACAGTTATATTTTTCGTTAGACGTTGATTTTACAAGAATCCCGACGAACAATAAATTTTTGAAATATACGTTTAAAGTATTGAATATCTTTAAAATACCATTCCCTGCTTTAGAATATAATACAGGTGGTGAATGTCTGTGGCATTGGATTTATTTCTAATTGATAATTAAAATGTTAAATATGAAAAGACTATTATTTGCAAGTTTAGCGGCATTGTTTCTGATGGTCAGTTGCGGACCGAATCCCGAGAAATCGAGGATGTTTCTGGACAAAGGTCTTGACTGCCTCTACACTTCCCAGTTTGACGAGGCTATAGAGTTGTTTGACAAAGCCATCAAATATGACGAGAACAACTACGAGGCGTATTTCTATCGCGGCTGTGCCTACAGCAACAATTTCAACAATGAAATGGCCGTCAAAGACTGGAACAAAGCCATTGAAATCAAGCAGGACTACCCTGACCCGTATTTCAACATCGGCTTGCTTTACAGAAGAAACAACGATTATTCGATGGCTTGCTATTATTTCAAATTAGCTGAAAAATATGGCCGTCAGAATATGGAAGACTACGTGAAGTTCTGCGATTACTATTAATCTGCTTCTTCTTCCATGTTGTATTTGTCAATGGAAATCACATTGCCGTCAAGGTCGTATGTTTTCCATTGACCTTTTTTTATGCCGTTTTGATACTCACCTTCGAACTGTGGCGTGCCAGTGCTGTAATAAGTGCATGAATAACCGTCCAAAACACCGTTTTTATAGGTTTCAACAAGAATCAGCATACCTGTCTGCTCATCAAAATAACGCCATTCTCCAGTACGTATTTTATTCTGATACAATCCTTTAGCAACGACTCTTCCATTCGGAGAATAAAACTCTGTTTCAGCATCTGCACCGTTTTTTGAGAAAACTTTTTTGGCTTTCAGCACACCTTTTTCATCATAATAAAGAAAATTCCCTTCTGGGAAACCATTTTTGAAAGTTCCTCTCATCTTTACCTGTCCATTATCATGATACTCAATCCAACTGCCCTGACGGCGACCCTGATTGTCAGTTTTGTTTTGGGCAAAAGCATTTCCAAAAGAAAAAGCCAGCAAAAATATCAAAAAACAAATTCTTTTCATGACTAAAATTTTTTGCAAAAATATGTATAAATAACGTATTTTTGCAAAAAAAGTTTTTTATGGCTGAATATTCCTCCATTTTATTGGAAAAAGCTGTTGACGAGTTGGCGAAGCTGCCTGGAATCGGGCGAAAGACGGCGTTGAGGCTGGCATTGCATCTTCTCGGAGAGGAAAAAGTGACGACTGAAACGTTGGCACAATCGTTGTTGAACATGCGTGGCAACATTGTTTTATGCAAGCAGTGTTTCAACATCAGCGATGACGAATATTGTTCCATCTGCTCTAACCCAAAGAGAGACACCGGGTTGCTTTGCGTCGTCGCCGACATGCGCGATGTGATGGCGATTGAGAGAACCGGCTCGTTCAACGGTGTCTACCACGTCCTCGGAGGCGTCATCGACCCGATAAACGGAATTTCGCCCAACGATTTGAGAATCAAGGAGTTGGTTGACAGAAGCATAAAAGAGAATTTCAGAGAGATAATTTTAGCGTTGCCCGCGACTATAGAAGGCGACACCACTAACTATTACATTTTCAAGATGTTGAAGCATTTTGAAGGGCAGGTTACGGCAATAGCAAAAGGCATCGCCGTAGGCGATGCCTTAGAATACGCTGACGAGGTGACATTGGGACGTTCGATAATGAACAGAATCCCGTTTAACCGATAACCTCGTCTTCAAACAGATTCAGTTGGTTTTCACAGAGATACAATTCCTCAGGCACACCATATTCATAGTGTGAGATAAACCGCTCGATGTTTTTCTTTATCAGTTTTATTGGCGTGGTCCTTCGCGCCTTGCAATAGTTTTTGAGCGATTTGTACTGCCCTTGCGACAACTTGAATGTTATCGCGTGATACTTGTAACTTCTTCTATTATGTTTACTTTTCATTTTATTAGTTATTCAGTTGTTCAGTTATTCAGTTGTTCAGTTAAACTGGCTAACTGACTAACTGATTAACTCTAATTACATCATTTTTTTTGCTTCATCGAGCATCATCTGTGCAAGTCGGTCGGCTTCAGCCTCTGATTTGCCTTCTGAATAGACGCGGATGATTGGCTCTGTATTCGATTTGCGGAGATGCACCCAGCCGTCGGCGAAGTCGATTTTCACGCCGTCTATGGTTGTCACCTGCTCGTTCTTGAACTTGTCGGCGAGCTTTGCCAAGATGCCGTCAACGTCGGTATGAGGCGTGAGCTGAATTTTGTTCTTCGACATATAATATAGCGGGAATTTCTTCTTGAGCTCCGACACCGTGCAATGATTTTCAACAAGATACGTCAGGAACAATCCGACACCGACGAGAGCGTCACGACCATAATGGATTTCAGGATAGATGACACCACCGTTGCCTTCACCGCCAATGACAGCATCCACTTCCTTCATCTTAGCAACGACGTTCACCTCACCCACTGCCGCAGCAGAATACTGACCTCCAGCAGCGTTTGTCACATCGCGCAAAGCACGTGTCGACGAGAGATTTGAAACGGTGTTGCCTTTTTTATGTTCAAGAATGTACGAAGCCACAGTCACGAGAGTGTATTCCTCGCCGTACATCTCACCTTTTTCATTGATGAATGCGAGACGGTCGACGTCAGGGTCGACGACAATGCCGAGGTCGGCACCACATTCCTTAACCTTTGCGCAGGTGTCGACAAGGTTCACCGCCAACGGCTCCGGATTATGAGCGAATTTTCCAGTCACCTCGCAGTTGAGTTCTATGACGTTTTTCACGCCCAACTTCTTGAGCAGCATCGGGATAGCCATTCCGCCAGTGGAGTTGACACCGTCGACGACGACTTTAAGATTTGCCTTTTCTATAAGCTCTTTCTTCACGAGAGGCAGTTTGCAAACCATGTCGGCATGACGTTCAATCCAGCCTTCCGCCAAAGTGTACGTGCCTATTTCGTCGATTGGAGAAAATTCGTATTCGTCTTTTGCGGCTTTCTCGAGCAGCCATTTTCCGTCGGCTGCATCGATGAATTCTCCTTTATTGTCAAGGAGTTTGAGAGCGTTCCATTCTTTCGGGTTGTGCGATGCGGTAAGAATCACGCCACCATCGGCTTTCAACTCGGTGACAGCGATTTCTGTAGTAGGCGTAGTACTCAGTCCGATGTCGATAACGTCGGCACCCATTGCCTGTAAGTTACCGCAAACCAACTGGTTAACCATCGTTCCGGAGAGTCGTCCGTCGCGACCCACCACGATGCGGGGACGTTTGACGCCACCGCGTCTGATCAAACAAATAAACGCTGAAGTCAGCTTGACAATATCTATCGGGGTCAACCCGTCGTCCGGTCTGCCGCCAATAGTGCCGCGGAATCCGGAAATTGATTTAATTAATGGCATAATTCTAAAATTTTCCGCAAAATTATGATATTTATTTGAAATTTGCAAATATTGCTGTTATTATTTTTAATGTCATTTTCGAATTGCTCTCAGTACCATTGTGGTAAGTCGCAATTCTGCAAATGACATTAAAAATATATAATGTTTTCAAACTTTTTTGTATTTTTGCAAAAAAAATTTGAGATGTTTGACGACGACAATTTTTTGGACGACGACATGGACGTGAACGAGCTTGTTGACCGCTTTGAGAACATGGTCAAGGAGCATCAGTCATGCTATTTCGACGCCGATGAACTGAACGTCATTTTGGAGCATTATCTCCAACAAAACAACATCAAAAAAGCGAATCTGGCAGCAGACATTGCCATAAAATACCATCCGAACAATCCGATAATCAGCATCATTAAGGCAAAACAGCTCTTGGCAAACTCTAATGCAAAAGAAGCGCTTTCAACGCTCAAAAACGCCGACCTTGACCGCAACGACGCCGATTATCTGCTTACCTTGGCGGCTTGTTATTCCGATTTGGGTGAGAACAAAAAAGCCATCAAGGCTTACATGAAAGCTGCCAAAGAGTTCGATTTCAAGGATTGCGAGGACATTTACAACTTCATCGCAGTGGAATATGAGAATCTCGGCGACATGGAGAACGCCCTGAAGTTTTTCATTTTAGGCATAAGCAAGGCAGAAGACATTGACAATCAATATTTTGAGATAAGAAACTGCTATTCGATACTTCACAAGATGGATGACGGGATAGAGTTTTTCCGTAAGGAAATCGACCGCAACCCTTACAGCGTGCCTGCCTGGATGGCACTCGGCAACTGCTACGTGAGACTCGGGCAACTTGAAAACGCCATTGACCAGTTCGAATATGCCCTGGCAATCGACCCTCATTATAAAAAAGGATATGTCGACATTTCAACGGCATACAACGAGCTGAACCGTTTCAAAGAAACCATCGAGACTGTGGAAGACGCGATGCGATACAATGCTGAATCGCCGCTGCTGCTCTGCCTTTACGGCGAGGCGTTCGCGAAGACTGGCAACCATGAGGAAGCCATGAAGATTTACAAAAAAGCCATGAAAATGGACGAGAATCTTCCCGAGGCGTACGCCGGCATCGGTTTCCTGCTCAGCGATGAGAACAACCCGAAATCAGCGCTGAAATTCCTGAAACACGCGCATACCCTGTCGCCTTACAACACCGATTACATGTATGTAATCATCGAGGAATACAATAGAATCGGGGAACACGACAACGCTCTGAAGTTCGTCAACGAGATTTTGGACTTGAATCCTTACGACGAGAATGTCTACATATCCATGATGGAATGTTACGTGTTGAAAGACGACCCCGAAAAAGCCATGGAATCGTTGGAGCGCGGCTTGCTCATACTCCCCAACGACGCGGCGTTGCTTTACAGAAAGGCATTTCTTTATTTCGCCCAGGACCAGACCGAATCAGGACTGCTGACACTCGAGATGGCGCTCAACCAAGACTATGACGGTCACATCGAATTCCTCAGTTTCGACGCCGAAAACCTCACGAGCAACCCTGCCATCATGGATTTAATTGAAGAATACAGGATTAAGAATAAAGCATGAAAAACTACGTTTACATTTTCCTTATCGCGATGGTGCCGCTCATCGAGCTGCGTGGCGCAATACCTGTTGCATACGCCATCAACACCGCCAACCCCGACTTCAGCCTGCTTTGGAGCTATATCATCATCGCCATCGGCAACATACTACCCGTCCCTTTCATTTATTTGTTCGCCCGCAAGATTCTTGAATGGGGCAAGGACAAAAAAGTTATCGGCAAGTTCTTTACCTGGTGCCTCGAAAAAGGCGAAAAAGGCGGTCAGAAGCTTCAAGCCAAAGCCGGACGCGGACTTTATTGGGCATTAGTGCTCTTCGTCGGCATCCCTCTTCCTGGAACCGGCGCCTGGACTGGCACTCTCGCGGCGAGTTTCTTGGACATGGGCTTCAAGAAGAGCGTAATAGCCGTTATCGGAGGCGTGGTGCTGGCAAGCGTCATCGTCGGCGTGGTGTGTACCCTGGGATTTGGAGCGTTTTTCGGAATCAGCTAAAGTCATGCAAAAATACGGACTCATCGGTCATCCTTTAAGTCATTCATTTTCAAAGTCTTATTTTGATAATAAATTCAAAAATGAGTGCCTGGACTGCTGTTTTCTGAATTTTGACATTGAAAGCATTGGAAAGTTAAAAGATGTTCTGCATGAAAATCCTGATCTACAGGGCTTTACGATAACACATCCTTATAAAAAATCAATTTTTCCGTATCTGGATTTTATTGAAGACAATGCAAAAGAAATTGGAGCGGTGAATGTGGTGAAGATTGATTCTGACAGGAAATTACATGGATTCAACACCGATTACATTGGTTTTCAAGGACTTTTGGAAAATGTAATCGGAGACAAAAATATAAGAAAAGCATACGTTTGCGGCACAGGCGGCGCGTCAGAAGCTGTGAAGTTTGTTTTGAAAATGAAAAACATAGGTTTTGATGTTTTATCAAGAAAAAACGATTCTTATGCTGATTTAAAGAAAGAAGGTTTTCACGATAACGAACTGATTATCAACGCAACACCTGTCGGGATGTACCCTAATTGCAATAAAATGCTTGATTTGCCTTATGAGACGGCTAACGCGAGCAATGTTTTCATTGATTTGATTTACAATCCTGAGGAGACGATGTTTATGAAAGAGGCGGAAAAGCGTGAAGCCAAGGCATTTAATGGATTGAAAATGTTAAAGTTACAAGCGGAAAAGGCTTGGGAGATTTGGAGTTTATAGTTTAGAGTGTAGAGTTTAAAGTTTAGAGTTTAAAGTGGATTTTACAAGTAAGATTTCTAAAGAATTTGGGGTCACGGCGAGAGTGGCTGAGAATGTGATAAAGTTGCTCGCTGAAGGTGCGACCGTGCCGTTTATTGCGCGTTACCGCAAGGAAATGACCAACACAATGAACGAAGAGACTGTCGCCGAGGTGAAAAAACGCCTCGAACAACTCGACGAGCTTGAAAAACGCAAGGAATTCGTACTGAAATCGATTGCCGAGCAGGAAAAACTGACGCCGGAACTCGAGAAAAGCATCACCAACGCGGAGACTTTGCAGGACGTTGAAGACTTATACCTCCCCTACAAGCCGAAACGCCGCACCAAGGCAGAGATAGCGCGCCAGAAAGGACTGGAGCCGCTGGCAAAACTCATCATGTCGCAGAACAGCGATGACGTGAACAGTTTAGCTAAACGATTCATCAACAAGGAGAAAGATGTCAACAACGAGGAAGAGGCCTTGAAAGGTGCCTGTGACATCATGGCGGAGTGGATTTCCGAAAACATCAACGGACGCAACAAAATCCGTAAGATTTACCATAAAGAAGGCGTCATCAGTTCCACCGTGATAAAAGCGAAAGAGGAAGAGGCGCAGACTTACAAACAATATTTCAACTACAGCGAGCCAATCGCGAAAGCCCCGTCGCACCGCATCTTGGCGTTGTTCCGCGCTGAAGAGGAAGGGCTTTTGAAGGTGAAACTCAATATCAATGCCGACGACGCGCTCAACATCCTTGACGGGATATTTTTAAAGAACGACAACGCATCCACGGACTTGGTTCAGGACGCCATCGACGACGCATGGAAACGTCTTCTGGAGCCGTCGCTCGAGACCGAGATGCGTGCGCTTTATAAAGAGAAGGCTGACGAAGTGGCGGTGAAAGTGTTTGCCGAGAACCTGCGGCAGCTTCTACTTGCCGCGCCATTGGGCAAAAAACGCGTTCTCGCCCTTGACCCAGGTTTCCGAACAGGCTGCAAAGTGGTGATTCTCAACGAGTACGGTGCTTTGGTGCATAACGAGACCATCTACCCTCACCCACCACAAAACGAAAGAGGAAAACCGGCGGCGAAGATAGCGCATCTGGTGCAGGCATATAAAATCGACGTCATCGCCATCGGCAACGGCACTGCTGGACGCGAGACCGAAGATTTCATCAAGAGCATCAGATTCGACAGAGACATCACCGCGGTGATGGTCAACGAGAGCGGCGCTTCGATTTATTCGGCGAGCAAGGTCGCGAGGGAGGAATTTCCCGACTACGACATCACAGTGCGAGGTGCGGTAAGCATCGGCAGGCGTCTCATGGACCCGCTGGCGGAGCTCGTGAAAATCGACCCGAAGTCTATCGGCGTGGGGCAATATCAGCACGACGTGAACCAGAAGATGCTCGGCGACGAGCTTAACAGCGTCGTGGAAAGCTGCGTGAACGCTGTCGGCGTGGAACTGAACTCAGCCAGCGAACAGCTTCTGTCGTACGTGAGCGGCGTGGGACCGCAATTGGCCAGTTCCATAGTGAAATACCGCAACGAAAACGGAGGTTTCACCAGCCGCAAACAGCTGTTGGAAGTGTCGCGTCTCGGCAACAAGGCGTTCGAGCAGTGCGCAGGCTTCCTCAGGATTCACGGAGCCAAGCAGCCACTCGACGCAAGCGCTGTTCATCCAGAGAGCTATCACATCGTCGAGAAGATGGCGAAGAAACTTGGCGTGAAAGTCGAGGAACTCATTGGCAATGAAGAGCTTATCGCAAAGATAAACCCGAAAGAATTCATTGAAAAAGATTTCGGAATCGAGACGATAAACGACATAATCGACGAACTCAAGAAACCAGGACGCGACCCTCGCAAGAGTTTTGAGGTTTTTGAATTTGACAAGAACATCAGGACTATAAACGACTTGCGACAAGGCATGCAACTCGTCGGAATCGTCACTAATATCACAGCTTTCGGTTGTTTCGTCGACATCGGGGTGCATCAGGACGGTCTTGTTCATATCAGCCAGATGTCGAACAGCTACATCACCGACCCGAATCAGGTGGTGAAGCTGAATCAGAAGGTGAAAGTTACCGTCACCGACGTCGACATTCCAAGAAAACGCATCAGTTTGAGCATGAAATAAAATATTTTTGTATTTTTCGAGTTATAAAAATATGAAAAAGTACTTTTTAATCGGATTATTCATAGCTTTCTCAGCTTTGACAAACAGCGCCAAAGCCCAGATATTCCTTGGCGAAGCGTTCGTCGGACTTAATCTGTGCCAGGTCGACGGCGACCAGATCATGGGATTCCATAAAAAAGGCATCAGCGCCGGTGTGGGAGTCATCACGCCTATCTGGACGAAGAACAATTTCAGCCTCGACTTGTCGCTTGAGGTTCTTTACAACCAAAAAGGCGCCAAACAAGGCAGAAAGTATTTCGACGACAAAATCGACCCGATAACCGGAATTCCGATCACCGGCGAATATGATTTGAGCCTTAGCTACGGCGAGGTGCCCTTCATGGTTTATTTCACCGACAAGAAACTCGTCTCCGCCGGTGTCGGCGTTTCATACGCCCGGCTGATGTCGGCAGTGGAATACGAGCACGGCGTCAAGACATCCGCGACGGCAACAAGCGGCGATTATGACCAGAACGAATTCAACATCTTGGCGGATGTGAAGCTCCGTGTGTACCAAAGAATCAAATTAGGATTCAGATACTCCTACTCCATCAACAAAATCAGAACCCGCGAATACCATAACCTTGACGGGACATCGCTTGGAAACTTCAACCAGTTCAACAATCTCTTCACCCTAAGGCTGACTTACGTCTTCAACGAGCGGCTTGAAGATTTGCACCGCGAGGAATACATTTATCAAGGCGACAACCCGAAATATCATGAAAAGGCTGTCGAAAAGAAGCTCAAACGCCTGAAGAAGCAGCAAGAGCGGGAAGCGAGACGGAATAAACAGTAGTCTTACGCCTTGCTGGCGTTATCCACATAACGTCTCGCCTCCGCAATAGGGTCTTTTTTCTTAAAAAATTTTAAGATTTCGTAAATTGCTTTTGCATTATTTGTTAAAAAAACAATTGATTAGAAAACATCGACCTGCTACAAAATTTACCTTGTTAAGACCATTTTATAGCCGAGCCTCGCCTTCAGGTCGTACGGCAGCGTAAATTCATTTGAACTGAAATCAGGATGTGAAATCTTCAGATAATCGGCATATCTTACAGTGAGATAAACCCAAACCTCGCCGTCTTTGTATTCCAGATTTATAAAAGAGTCCATATTGCCGCTGAAATTCAGACGCTTACGTTCCTTTTCATTTCGTCAGAAAAACATTTTTTATTTTTTACACAAATTTCCACCAATAAACAACGAATTATCAAAATCACTAATAAAAAATCCTGTAAATCTTGTTTATCCTGTCAATAAAAAAAGTAAAGACGTCACAATGTGGCGTCTTTACAGGGTTAAAATAACGATAAACTGTTATTCTATCACCGTCACCAGCTTCTCCAACTCCTTCATCGTGGCAATGTGACCGTCTTTTGTAACGTAGCCGAGACCAGTAACAAGGAGCTCGATGTTGTGTCCAGCGTTGAGGAACTCCATCAAGGTGTTCTTGACGCAGTATTCTGTCGCTATACCGCTGATAACCAAATTCTTACCTACACATTCCGAAAGCATTTTTCCGTCAGGACCAACTGACTCGAAGCCAGAATACTGTTCTTCATCGACTTTCTGACCTTTGCGGAAGATATTTCTTGCCGGGTCAGGGCGGTTGGCAGGATTGACGACATCGGTGTAAAACGCCTCATGGATAGCGCCGCCGCGTGTCCCCTGCACACAATGAACCGGCCAAATACCGCCGAAATCAGCAAATGAGCTGTGGTTTGCCGGATGATAATCGGTGATGTAAATAACGCGCTCGTCAGGATGTGCGTTGATGTACTTAACCACCTCATGCACAGCGTTTTCAGCGTTTCCGCATGCCAAAGTGCCATCAATAAAATCGTAAAGCATATCCACCACGAGATGTGTAGGAGCGTCGGCGTGATGCTCGTCGACGAAGCTGTAGTTTTTGCCATAATCGAGATGCTGCTGCAAGAAATCGCACGGATAATTGACTTTATAATCAACGACTTTACCGTCTTTCATAACAGGAACGATATCCGGATTGATGAATCCGCCGTATGGCTTGAGTCCGAGGGCATCGTAACGAGCCTTCACCTCTTTGTGCAACTCAGGGTCAATCTTCACAGCGTAAGTCTCGATGAGACGCTTGCCTTCTTCGTAATCGCCTTCTGATTTAACTCTTTGAACCTCAGCGAGTAATTCGCCAAACAAACCGCGAAGTTTCTCATAGTCGTTGATGACGAAATATGTCTTGCCGTCGCGTACCTTCTTCTCGATGACGTTGTCTTTCAAGCCTTTTTCATAGCACCACCAGCTGATGAGAGCGCGGTCCTGCATGTGAGCCTCGGTGATGGTCTTGCCAAGCTCGATTCTTGCAAGCTGTCCCATCAAGCCATTGCGAATGAAGCCTGCATATTCGGCTTTGTAGCATTCCATGTTTGGCAAAATGCCGAGTTCAATCATCTTCGGATCTGCGCAGTAATACAAGCCAAAGAGGTCAGCACGTGCCTCTTCAAGTGCTGAGTTATACTCTTTCAACGAGTTAGGCTGCGTTGTCGGGAGCAGTTGTCCTGAGCCGTGGCCAAGGCATTCGTGCAAATCGGTGTGCAAAACGTCAGCGATGCCGCCATATTCCTTACAGAGGTCGATTTCCTCTTGTGAGTAAGCGAATTCTGCCAAAGCGCTTCTCGGCGACTCATTGGCGGCTTTCTCGTAAGCGTCCATCAAGTTGGTGATTGTCACTGACTTGGAGCCGTGTTCCTTGCGAATCCAGTCAGCGTTAGGCAGGTTGATTCCGATTGGAGGTGCCGGGAAACAGTCACCTGCCAAAGTTGTGACTATGATGCCTTTCGCGCTCACTCCCTTGCACTCTTTCTTTTTGAAACGCGGGTCAACAGGTGAGTTGTCCTCAAACCACTGGGCATTTGCACTGATGATTTCCGAACGTTTCGTGGCTTCCATGTCTTTGTAGTCGACAATGGCTTCCCAAGTTGCTTTCATTCCCATCGGGTCGCCATAATCCTCAATGAAGCCGTTCACGAAATCGATATTCGAAATCGAATCCTCAACCCAAGCGATGTTATAATCGTCCCATGTCTTTAGGCAACCTGTTGTGTAGTAATCGATTAACAGATTTGTATAGTTACGCTGGCTGTCGTTTTCAGCAACCTCGTTGGCTTTTTTCAGCCAATAAACAATCTGCTCGATTGCCTTTCCGTAAAGTCCG
Source organism: Bacteroidales bacterium (assembly GCA_017427985.1). GTDB lineage: Bacteria > Bacteroidota > Bacteroidia > Bacteroidales > F082 > Limimorpha. Next base: position 62,271 of record JAFRRS010000008.1, read on the forward strand.
TCAATTTTATAAACTTCCTCATGAATCTTACCGTTTTCCTTAACGAGCTTCGAATTCAAGCCGTAAGAAATCGGCTGGGCATCGTTTGGCTTGCGCTGCGCATCATAAAAAGCCTCAACTTCACCTTTATTAATATTACCTTCATAGAAATTCACACATGAGTTTTGGATGATATCCTCTTCCCCACTGCGGCGCATCGCATACAAATCCTTGTCGAAAATCACAGGGGTGATGAATGTAAGGAAAGCGTCAACAGTCTCGCCTTCAGCCAAAGGAAGAAGTTTTTCGTCAGAGTTTTTCACCAAATTTGCAAAATACTCCTGCGAAATTTCAGGGAACATCTTATCCTCCGCATAATGATGATGAATGCCGTTGCTGAAGAAAACGCGTTTTGCATAAATCACAAAGTTCTGATAATCAGCGCATTTCTTATCACCATTGTAAGAATTGAGGATGGCCTCAAGGGTCTTGCGGACAGTCAGATTGTACTTGAAATTCTGGTCTGCAAGGATGTCGCGACCGCATTTGGCGGCTTCACCAAGATAATAAACGTACTCTTTCTGTTGAAGCGTCAGCTGTTCCCATTCAGGAATCTGATAACGCATCACTTTCAGGTCGGCGAACTCATCGACGAGATACTTGAATTCATCATTCTGGGCTTTCTTCTCGCCTGACGTACAAGCAGTTAGAAGCCCTGCAACACTTAATAACATGATTATTCTTTTCATTATTTTTATTTTAATTAATAATTCTGAAATAAGATTGCAAAATTATCGTTTTTTTTATTACCTTTGCAAAAAATAACAAATTAAAAATTAAAGCTATGGAATACACGCAACAGTCTGGCTATCAACAGAATAAGCCAACAAACAACAAGAAATACGGACCGGTTATCCTGATTGGAGTTCTGGTTTTATTGCTCATCATTTTCTGGAGCCGCATCACGGTGACGATTCCAGCAGGTCACGGCGGAGTGCTTTACCGTCTGTTCGGCGGCGGTATCGACACGTCGAAAACTTACGAGGAAGGATTCCATTTCATCGCTCCATGGAACACAATGACGCTTTATGAGGTGCGCCAGCAAGTCGCTGACGAGGAGATGAGCGCTCTTTCTTCAAACGGATTGGAAATCAAGATTGAGTTCTCGACTTGGTATCAGCCGACATGGCAGGAAATCGGCGAACTCCACGCCACCATCGGAACACAGTATCTGACGAGAGCGGTCTATCCAGCCATGCGCTCGGCAGCGAGAAGCGTTCTCGGACGTTACACCCCTGAGCAGATTTATTCCACAAAACGTGACGCCATCCAGGAAGAAATCTTCATCGAGACAAAGAACCTTCTCGAAGGAAAGCACATCCAGCTCAACCAAGTGCTCATCCGTTCGGTCACTCTCCCTCCTACCATCAAATCGGCTATCGAGAGCAAGCTGAAACAGGAACAGGAAGCTTTGGAGTATGAATTTAAACTCGAAAAAGCATCGCAAGAGGCTGAACGTCAGCGTGTTGAGGCTGAAGGTAAGGCAAGAGCAAACAACATCGTCAGCGCGAGTATTAACGACAGGATTTTGCGTGAAAAAGGCATCGAGGCGACATTGAAGCTCGCCGAATCGCCAAACACCAAGGTCGTCATCGTGGGCAACAGCAAGGACGGAATGCCTTTGATTTTAGGAGACATCAAATAATGGCGAACAAAGTCAAACAGGTAAGAATTAGCATTAAAAACAAGCGTGCGTCGTTTGAGTATTTCCTCATCGACCGCTACACAGCCGGCATCGTCCTGACAGGCACGGAGATTAAGAGTATCCGCGAGGGCAAGGCAAGCCTCGTGGACTCTTACTGCTCCTTCATCGGCAACGAGTTGTTTGTCATTGGGATGCACATCGCGGAATATGCTTTCGGGACATACAACAACCACGTGCCGAAACGCGACCGCAAACTGCTTCTCACTATGAAGGAACTGCACAAACTCAAGGCGAAAAGCTCTGAAAAAGGCTTCACCATCGTGCCAATAGAGATGTTCGTCAACGAAAAAGGACTGGCAAAAGTGGAAATCGCACTGGCAAAAGGAAAGCATTTCTACGACAAACGCGACAGCTTGAAAGAAAAAGATTCGAAAAAAGAAATTAGAGAATTGTAGGGACAAGGCCTGCCTTGTCCGTACGGGATAAATTGAAAATGAAAAAATTATTAATTGCATTTCTGATTACAATTTCATTGCCGATTTTCGGTAACGCACAGAAAATCAATTGGATGACATTTCAGGAAGCCGTGAAGCTGAACGAGACTGCGCCAAAAAAGATATTCATCGACGTCTTCACCGACTGGTGTGGATGGTGCAAGAGAATGGATCAGACCACCTTTATTAATAAAGAGGTTGTCGACTACATGAACGAAAATTTTTATGCTGTGAAGTTTGACGCCGAGATGAACGACACCATTTTCTTTTCAGGCTATAAATTTGTCAATGAAGGGAACAAAAACGGTCGCAAAGGCACACACCAACTGGCAATCTCTTTGCTTCAGGGCAAGATGTCGTATCCGTCATACGTCTTCATGAACGAGAAAAACCAGCTCCTCATGGTAGCCCCCGGATACATGGAAGCGAAAGATTTTCTGCCTGTTTTGAAGTATTTCGGAACAGACGCCTACCTCAAACAGACATATCAGGACTTTATCAAGAAATAAATGCGTAAACTGTTAGTTTTCATAATATTAGCACTTGTAACGCTGACGATTTCCTGCAGAAAAAAACAGGTTTATTCAGACAGTCCGTCGATGAACATCAGCCTTTCGACTGATACAATAGCCTTCGACACCGTTTTCACATGCGTTGGCTCCTCGACAAGGACGTTGATGATTTACAACAAGAACTCTGAAAACCTGAAAATCAACTCGATACGACTTGAAAAAGGTGCGTCATCGCCTTTCAGCATCAACGTTGACGGGGAGTCGGGACATGTTTTCAGCGACAAGGAGATTTATGCAAACGACAGCCTTTACATCTTCGTCAAAGTGACGATAAACCCCAATGACGCCAACAACCCGTTTTTTGTGCCCGACCGCCTGATTTTCAACACCAACGGCAATGAAAAAGTCGTGCATCTGACAGCTTACGGGCAAAATGCGAACTACATCATTGGCAGAAACGGCATCTTCCCTGACGAAAATGGAAATTACACAAACTATTACACCGCTATCACCGATTCGGTAAACAAAGACGTACATTGGACTTCAGAAAAACCTTATGTCATTTATAATGTGGCACTTATAGATTCTGATGGCACTCTCACCATAGAACCGGGAACACACGTATATTTCCACGGTGGCGCAGGACTTTGGGCTTGGAGCGAGGGTCAGCTTATTGTCAACGGAACAAAAGAAAATCCCGTTGTGTTTCAAGGTGACAGACTCGAAGACTTTTACGCCGACCAACCAGGACAATGGGACAGAATCTGGCTCATGGAGGCTCGCGAAGGTCATGGGCATATAATCAACCATGCAATTATCCGCAACGGCTTCATCGGCTTGCAGATTCAAAGATTGTTGAAAGACAATTTAGCTCCGACATACATAACAAATACAATCATCGAAAACCACACCGGAATGGGAATATATGCCAATTGTTACAACATCGGGGCATCGAATTTCGTGGTTAACAACTGCGGAAACTACTGCGTGGCACTCACAGGCGGCGGCGAATACGTCTTGACTCACGGCACTATCGCCAACTACTGGAACAGCTCCACAAGAAAGACAGAAGCGTTGTTTTTCAACAACTTATACAACAATCCTACAGACGGTAACACTTATGTCGTACCGTTCGTCTGCGAACTGAACAACAGTATCATTTACGGCAACAGAAGCGACGAGTTCGGCACCGACTTCTACCCTATCCAGGACACAAATTACATTTTCAGAAACAGTCTGATTTGCACGACGCGTCCGCATAATAACACGAATTTTTACGAGTCTTGCATATTTAACAAAACGCCGAATTTCATCAACACTTCCGAATTCAACTACCATCTTGACACTTTGTCAGCGGCAATAGATATTGGCAATCCGATTTATTCATCTGGCGCACTGCAGTTCGACTTGGATGGCGTTGAAAGAGGCGGCACGCCAGACGCAGGTGCATATCAATATATCGAGACGCGATGAATCGCATCTTTACCCCAATTATTTGGATTGTTCCCGAATGAGATTGTAAGTTTTTCGAGTTTCATTGCCAACTGCATCTGTTACAACGACTTCCATTTTGTTTTTGCCTTTTTTCAGATACTCGTCAACGTCATAAAACAACAGGTCGTTTTTCGCGTCATACGCCCCGACGACCCATTTCCCATTGAGGTAAATGTCATATTTGTCAATTCCTGATTCCGAGTCTTTTATCTTGATTCTCAATCGTTTAGTATTGACAATTTTTGAATTGTCGTTAAAATTGAGTGGATTGACCTCTGGTTTTATCGTGTCGACTGCCAACGCGAAAGTCCCGAAAGAACGCGTCTTGGAACAAACCATCCCATCAGTCATCTTGCCACCCAACGGTGCAAATTTTCCATCCTTTGAAACAGAAATCATATACAACTTGTCCAAAGAAGCATATTTCTCGCAAGGACGAATCTTCAAAACAATGTTTTTCTGAACTGGAATATCCTCAGAACCAAAGACATACGCGAAATCCGAGGCGATATTTTCTATTGTGTCAAGTTGCCGAGCCAAAACATATTCGAATTTGTAAAACGCCTTTTGGGGAATCTCAGCCGTAAAACCGTCAAGCCCGACCATCACCTCATCGTTTCCATCAACGCGATAATAGCTTCTACTATATTGATTATCAGAATATTCCGTTAAAGGTTCATCACCAATCAGAGTGAATTTCAACATTGACGTGTTATTATAATGGTCTTTAACGACAAATTTCATCTCCGCCCTATCCCCTTTTTTCATCGTGATGCTGCCATATTTCTCGCCATACAAGTCAAGAATATTATACTCGTCAATTTCCGTTCTAACATACCTGATTTTGTCGTTTATAAACTTTTTATAATCAATCAAACTGTTGATATAGCGTGTTTCATCGTAAGAATATTTGTCAAATAAAATATTGAATATCAGTCTGTTATCAGCAAAAAGCTCAATTGAATAAACGCCGTTTTTGTTTGCTGAGCCATCCGCCTGGTCATAAGCGGAAATTCCAAAATAAACCGTCCCGTTAACCTTTATTTCACCATCTTTTACTGTATATTTCCCATTGTTTTCAACAACCTCGAAAAACATCTCAGAATCAGAGCCATTGACAGAAGACAACTCCTTGGGATACAATGCGATACCATTGATTTTAGGCTTCTGGCTATCATTGATCTTAAAACCGAACAAACAAGGATTCATCGGACGTTGGTTGGCATCACGAAGCTCATAGTGCAGATGCGGACCTCCTGAGCCGCCACTATTACCACTAAGTCCAAGAAAATCACCGACTTTAACAGGAATATCACCTTTTTCAAGAAATAAATTCTGGGCAAAAGACTTGCTTTCAAACTGCTTTTTTCTTACGTATTTTCCAATCTTGTCATTGAAGCTTTCCAAATGCGCATAAACCGACATAAACCCATCATTATGGGTGACATACACCACATTTCCATATCCGAAAGGCGACACGCCGATACGACTGACATAGCCATCGGCAACGGCATAAACCTTCTTGCCAATCTCACCTCCAGTTTTTATATCAACTCCAGCATGAAAAGCATTGTTGCGAAGCTCACCAAAAGTCGCCGAAAGATAAATCGGTATCTTCACCGGATTCGGATAGACCGGGTACTTCGGTTTGTTCTGCGCATCTAAAACATTGACAACCAATAAAAAAACAAACAAAAACTTAAATCTCATCTTCAATAAATTTAATTTACAAAGATACGAATTTTTTATTAAATTTGCAAAAAAAATTGAATGTTGTCGAATAGGGAAATCCCGCTTTGGAAAGTGTTTGTCATCCGCCTCGGCGTGATGCTGCTGTTGCTTGCCACAAGCCGCTGGCTGCTGTTCCTTTTCAACACAGGAAACTTCCCGAATCTCAGCGTCGGCAAGCAGTTCCAGCTGTTTTTCATCGGAATGCGATTCGACATCTGGACGCTTGTCATCGCCAACATTCCAATCCTGGTTTTTTACGGCATACCTTTAGAATTCAAACACAACAAGATTTATTGCAAAATCGTTGATATTCTTTTTGTTATAACAAACACATTGTGCATTTCCCTGAATCTCATCGATGTGATTTACTATCGTTACATCGACAAGCGAATGACATCGGAACTCATTGGTTTTGTTACACATACCGACGACAACCAAGGCGGATTGGTGAAGCAGTTTCTTGTAGATTTCTGGTTCATGATGGTGATTTTCGCAATATTCTTGATAGCAATCATCATTCTGACAAGGAAAACGAGGGTAAAACCCGCTGTCATTTTAAACAGAAAACGTTGGTACTCAACACATTCACTTATATTTTTATTGCTTGTAGCGGCTTCAATAATCGGACTTCGTGGCGGACTGCAGAACAAGCCGATAAGTATCATCACGGCGGCAAGTTACACAAAAACCCAGAACATTCCCCTGGTTCTGAACACGCCTTTCACCATTGGACGCGGCTCCTCAGGCGATGTGCTCAAAAAAATCGGTTTTTATGATGAGGATGAACTTGAAAAACTCTACTCCCCTATTCACAAAGTCTTGAAAACCAATCGTTTCATCCACAATAATGCGAAAGATTACAACATTTTCCTGATTATTTTGGAGAGCCACGGGCAAGAGATGGTGAAGTTTTACAACGACAAACGTGAGGAATCGCTCACTCCGTTCCTCGACTATTTGCTCGCCAACAGCCTGAGTTTCAACGGCATGGCAAACGGTCGCCAGTCAATTGAAGCACTCACGTCAATACTTTCAGGCCTGCCCTCGCTGATGTCAAAAGATTACGTGGAGTCGCGTTACGCCGCAAATCGTCTTGACGGATTCGGTAGCATTTTGAAACGACACGGCTACACCACAGCCTTCTTCCACGGCGGAAACAACGGCACCATGAACTTCAACGCATCTGCCATTTCCGCCGGATTCGACTGCTACTACGGTCGCAACGAATACGGTAACGATGATGATTACGACGGCACATGGGGCATCTCCGACATGCCGTTCTTGCAATTTACAGCCCTGAAACTCAACGAGATGCACAAGCCATTCGCTGCAGGTGTCTTCACGCTCTCGTCACATCACCCGTTCAAGCTCCCAAAAGGCTATTCGCTTCCCGAAGGCAAATATGAAACGGATTTCGAGAAGACAGTGCGTTACACCGACGACTCGATGCGTAAGTTTTTCGAGACGATTTCGCAATACAGCTGGTACGACAGCACCATCTTCGTGATTGTCGGCGACCACGTCAACCCAGAACACCGCTACGACAACTATCTCAATGGCTACGGACAATATCAGATTGTAACGGCGTTTTACGCTCCAAGCATTATTAAACCATTGAAAACCAATATTATGGCGCAGCAAACCGACATCGGAATCAGTCTATTGGCAGCACTCGGCTGCAACGACAGCATTTTCACATTCGGAAGAAACGTGTTCGACAGCCTGCAAGAGCCTTGTTTTTCAAGCTATCTCAACAACATCTACCAGTATTCCGACGGCAATTTCATGCTTCAATCCGATGGCACGAACATCACCTCGGTTTTCGACATCAACAACGACCCTTGCCTTAACAACAATCTTTACAAAGACGAAGAAAAAGAGAACTGGAACGAGCTCAACAGCAAGTTCAGAATGGTTCTCCAACAATATAATAACAGGATGATTAACAACAAGTTATATATAAAATGAAAGAAAAAATATTGTTTATTGTCAACCCCATTTCGGGGCATCACGACAAATCGAAATTTCCTTCGATTGTCGATAAACTCATTGACAAAAACAAATTTGAATACACTATTTCTTTGACTGAACGTGGCGGTCACGCTGCTGAATTGACAAAGAAAGCCATTGAGGATGAATACGATATCATCGTGGCTGTGGGCGGTGACGGCACCATCAACGAAGTGGCGACGAACATGATCGGGGCGCGTCAGACATTCGCGATTGTGCCTTATGGCTCAGGCAACGGTCTAGCACGCCACCTGCATCTTCCTTTGAAACCGGATAAAATCATAACTGAAGTCATTAATAAAGGTGTGAAATCGAAGATTGACACCGCCACTATGAACGGAGTGCCGTACATCAGCATCGCGGGCGTGGGCTTCGACGCGATTATAGCCGATTATTTCGCAAAAGACCCGAACCGCGGACTGAAAACGTATGTCAAACTCGTCACAGAGAAGTATTTCCATTTCAAACCCGAAAAATATCACCTTGTCCTTGACGACAAAGAGGAATTCGACTGCGAGCCGCTGTTTATCTCGTTCGCCAACAGCAATCAGTTCGGCTTCAACGCAGCGGTCTCCCCTCACGCCTCGCTCAACGACGGGCTGCTCGACGTATGCATCTTCAAGAAGCCTAACATCCTTCAGGTTGCTTACGTCGCTGAACGTCTTCTGACACAAAAAATCGACAAGACGCATTTCGTCGACATCCACAAAGCAAGCAAAATCAAAGTCATAAGAGAAAAAGAGGATTACGCCAACATCGACGGCGAGGCTGTAATGATGCCTAAAGACGTGGTGGTGGAAATCAATCCGTTGAGTCTGAATATTTTATTACCAAGCAATAATTAAATCACAACACTATGATTACCAAATACTTGTCAATTTTAGAGAAACTTTTTATAGGCATGCGCTTCGATGCCGTGCTTGCACGCGATTTTGCGCAAGGAATCGGCATAATAACACTTCTGGTAGTGTCGTTCGCATTGTTTTTCCTCGTGAAATTCATTTTAAGGAGATACGTCGGAAAAATCATTAAAAAGACAAAAACCAGATACGATGACTTTTTCCTCGGCAAAAAGCTGGAAAGACGACTCGCATTCCTCATTCCTGTTTATATGACGAAAGGCCTGCTCTACGTAGTGGCTCCCGACCTGGATTCTTTAAACTCATTCATTTATGTGATGGCAAGAATCGGTGAAGTCACCACATATTCTGGCATCATATTATCCATATTGGAATCATTATCAGACATTTACAGCTCTTTCGACATATCAAAGAACAAACCGATCAAAGGATTGATTCAGATTTCGAAAATCATCGTTATTCTGATATGCATCCTCTTGGTGGTGGCGGTCATAACGAACAAGGATTTGGGCAACATATTCATCGGACTGGGAACTCTCTCCGCCGTGCTGATGCTTGTCTTCAAAGACCCGATACTCGGATTTGTTGGAAGCATCCAATTGACAACCAATGACATGGTTCGTATCGGCGACTGGATTGTAAAAGGAAATGCCGACGGAAATATCATCGACATGGGACTTACAACCGTGAAAGTCCAGAATTGGGACAACACCATCACAACCATCCCCACCTACTCTCTCATCTCCGACCCGTTCATCAACTGGCGCGGCATGACCGAATCTGGTAGCAGAAGAATAGCTCGCTCAATCATTATCGACATCGACACCATCAAGTTCTGCACGCCTGAAATGCTTGAAAGATACAAGAAATTCCAGCTTGTTTCAAAATATATCACCGACAAGGAAAAAGAAATCGAAGAATACAACAAAAGCAAGAATATCGACACTTCAACCCTTGCCAACGGCCGCCGTCAGACCAACATCGGCATTTTCAGGGCTTATCTGCAGGAATATATCAAACAAAATCCAAATCTGAACCACAAAATGACGATGCTTGTACGCCAGAGAGACGCCACAGAATTCGGCGTGCCGCTTCAGATTTACTGCTTCTGCAAAAAAACCGACCTTATTTCATACGAAGCGGTTCAAAACGACATCTTTGACCATATTTATGCCGTTGTGACTCAATTCGACCTCAAATTATATCAGAGACCGTCATCGCACTCGATAGAATTTATAAATGACAGGTAAAATTTTTGAAATTGTAGTCTTTACTTCTTATTCCAGAATGTCGGAGTGAAGATAAGCAGCACGGTGAAGATTTCAAGACGGCCGATAAGCATCAAGAATGACATCACCCATTTTGCCATCACGCTGAGTTCAGAAAATGTGGTCGCCGGACCGGTAGAACCGACGCCAGGACCCATATTGCTCAATGCCGTAATGGTGTTGAATATGCTTTCTTTGAAGTCACATCCGCTGATAGCAAGAACGATAACGCTCACGACACATAGTATCACGTAGAAAAAGAGGAAGTTCAGTGTACGGAGCAGAATATCGTTCGACACCACCTCTTTCGAGACTTTCACTGTGAAGACTGCACTTGGGTGAAGCATCTGTTTGATAGTGTTTCTGATGGATTTCATGCACACCATCCAACGGATTATCTTGATGCCGCCAGACGTGGAGCCGGCGCATGAACCGCTGAGCATCAGCAACAGCGTAGGAACAAGGAACAAACCGCCCCAAAGAGTGTAATCGTAACAAGAGCCTTGGTAACCTGTTGACGTGACTATCGCCACCACATGAAATGCGGCGGCGCGAATCCTGTTCTCAAAAACAGGTTCAGGATATGTCGATGTGTCGGTGCCTATCGTCGTGACATCAGGAGCCACATAAAACAACATCGTGACAACAGCCACACTCAAAGCCACGACACCCAGCCACCATCTCAGCTCCTCATTCTTTGCAAAATACTTCACATCACCTCTGAAAAGGAAATAATAAAGCGAGAAGTTCACTCCCGATGACAACATGAAGAATATCGCGACATACTCAATATATCTTGAATTGAAATAGCCTATACTCGCCTGATGCGTGCTGAATCCGCCACTCGCAAGTGTCGTAAGACCATGACATACAGCATCGTACAGATTCATTGGACCAGCCCAATATGCCATGATGCAGGCTATTGTAAGCACAATGTAAATTGTCCACAGACGACGTGCCGTTACAGCCATCTTAGGATGCAGCTTCTGGACACCAAGACCTGATGCCTCAGCAGAAAAAAGACTTGTCTTATTGGAGTTTTTATTCACTGCAGGGATGATGGCGAGGAACAACACAATGATTCCCAAACCGCCCAGCCATTGTATGATGCTACGCCAAAACAATATTCCATGTGGCTGTGAATCAATATTATTCATGATTGTTGCACCCGTAGTCGTGAACCCTGACATCGATTCAAAAAACGCATCGGTGATATTGTCAATTGCTCCGGTAAAGACAAACGGCAGCATCCCGAAAACAGCGAAAAGAACCCATGTCACAGTGACGAGCACAAATGAGTCTTTCATCGTGAGGCTACTGATTTCCTTAATTCTCTCGTCACCTTTCTTCGCCTTCTCTTTGCCTGCAGAAAGCAAGATGAAACCGAAGATTCCTGTAATCATGGTGGCTGCAAGCAGCGACACCACGTCCTTCTCACCGCATTGCACATTGTAATACATGGCAACCATCGAGGCGACAAACATGAAAAACGCCTCGACAAGAATAAAAACGCCGTAAATCTTAGCCTTCATATCTTACAAATGTGCAGGTTGCAAAAATAACTATTTTTTTAATATATGCCACTTTTAATGAAGTTTTTTATAGTTTCAAATAGCCTCATCCGTACGAAGCAGGAATTAATCCCGATGAACTTGCCAAATTCACGGATGAAATTGAAATCAATTTGGATAAATGAAGTAAATTTGCGAACTAATATAATTATAGGTACAAGAATAAAAATTATAAATAAGATGTTAACAACAAAACGGGTTTTAACAACGGTTTTTTGTATTTCCCTACTGATGTCAGGCATAATCGGCAAAGCGCAACAGGCGCAGGATTCGCTCATCATTAGCCTTGACCAAGCGATTGAAATCGCAATGGAGGAAAGCAACAGCATAAAAATCGCTGACCTAACAATAGAAAAATCAGGATATTCAAAGAAAGGCACCTACGCCTCCCTATATCCAAACATCACAGCCTCAGGCAGTTACCAGCGCACTCTGAAAAAACAGATCATGGCGATGGGCATCGGCGGCCAGGCAATGGAAATCGAAGTCGGAAAATGGAACAACATGAATGCCGGCATCAGCGCATCAATGCCTCTAATAAACGCTCAGCTATGGCAGACACTGAAACTGTCGGCATTAGACGTGGAGCTTGCTGTGGAACAGGCACGCTCATCAAAGATTTCGATGGTTGCGCAGGTAAAAAAAGCATACTACGCAGTGCTTCTGGCACAACAGGTTTATGATGTTTACAACAGCGTCTATGAAAACGCCGCGAAAAACCTTGAACGCACAGAGCAGAACTACAACGCAGGCAAATCATCTGAGTATGAATATCTTAGAGCTCAGGTAAACGTCAAAAACGCCGAGCCAAACGTCTACAGTTCCTTGATGGCAATCGACCTCGCCATCTGGCAGCTCAAAGCAGTGATGGGCATCGACCTCAACGCGAAAATAGGAGTGCAAGGCAGCATCGACCAATACAAAGACGACATGCTGTCATTCAACCTTTCAAGCAGTAGAATCAGTCTCGACAACAACAGCACTCTCGTACAGCTGGATTTGCAGAACAAACAGCTTGAACGCACGATAAAGATGACAAAATACCAATACATCCCTACCCTATCAGCTTCGTTCTCATACAGTTACATAGCCATGGGCGATGATTTCAAATTCAAATGGAACCCTTATTCCGTTGCCGGATTGAGCCTCAACATCCCAATCTTCGACGGATTCTCAAAACGAAACAACATCCGTCAATATCAGGCGACACAAAACATTCTTGAACTCAACATTGAAGACACAGAGCGCAATCTCAAAATAGCACTGAAAAACTACGACAACCAGATTGCGACATACATGAAGAACTACGCGGCAGCCGAATCGACACTTGAGATGGCGCAGAGAAGCTACGACATCGCCGAAAGGATGTACGAACTCGGAAAAGCCACGCTTCTTGAACTCAACGACGCCCAGCTCGCCTTGGTGCAGGCACAACTCACCATGAGCCAGGCGGTTTACAACTTTATGATAACAAAAGCATCAATTGACGAACTCGCCGGAAACGAATTCTCAACAGAAGAAAATTAATAGAAATATGAAAAGAATACACACATTATTAATTACAGCCTCCGCCATCGTGATGATGTCATGCGGACAGTCACAACAGCAAAACACGCAGCACGTAGCGGAAACCCCGAAAGTAACCGTTGCAACCGTCAACGCTGAATATGTATCACAACTTTCGGTTTATCCCACAACAATAGAAGCCGATATCGTGAACAACATCGCACCGCAATCATCCGCGCGTATCAGCAAGATATACGTTGAGATAGGCGACAAAGTGGAAGCAGGACAGACTCTCGCCAAGATGGACGAGGTGAATCTCGAGAAATCAAGACTTCAGCTGATTAACGACTCCATCGAGTTCGGAAGAATCGAGCAGCTTCATGAAATAGGCGCCACATCACAGTCGGATTACGAGGCGATGTCTTTGAAATATGACGTTTCGAAGAAGACTTACAAAAACCTTTTGGAAAACACCGTGTTGAAAAGCCCTATCTCCGGTATCGTAACAGCCCGCAACTACGACGAAGGCGACATGTACGCCATGGCTCAGCCTCTTTTCGTGATTCAGAAAATAAACCCTGTGAAAATGCTAATCAACATCTCGGAAAGCAAGTATTCACAGATTAAAAAAGGCATGGAAGTCGACATCACCACTGAAGCGTATGGCGACCAGGTTTTCAAGGGCGTCGTTGACCTCATCCACCCTACCATCAACGCCATGACTCACACATTCTCCGTCGAGGTGAAGTTTGCCAACAATGACCTCACCCTGCGTCCTGGCATGTTCGCACGAGTCACAGTCAACTGGGGCGACAATTTCAACGTTGTAATTCCTGACAGGTCTGTAATGAAACAAGTCGGCTCAGGCGAGCAGTACGTTTACGTCCTCAACCCTGACGGCACCGTGACATACACCGTCATCGAACTCGGCCGCAGAATGGGCAACAGATACGAGGTAGTGAGCGGTCTTGAAGACAATTGCACCGTCGTACTGACAGGTCAGACAAGACTGAAAAACGGAATCGCTGTCGAGGTAGTTAAGTAATTTTGTAAATCAAAGAAAATCATGAGTTTATATAGAACATCTGTAAACCATCCGGTAACGGTTTCCCTGGTATTCATCACGGTTGCCATCCTGGGTGTTTTCGCACTGTCGAAACTGTCTATCAACCTCTTCCCTGACATGGGAACGAACTCCATCATGGTTATGACATCTTATTCGGGAGCCAGTGCGGAAGATATTGAGACAAACATCACCAAGACGCTGGAGAACACCCTCAACGGTGTCAGTGATTTGAAACACCTCTCATCATCATCAAAGGAAAACGTCTCCATCATCACTCTTCAATTCGAGTATGGTATTGACATTGAAGACGCAACAAACAATGTCCGCGACAAGCTCGACATGGTCAGGCAATACCTCCCCGATGGTGCCGGAAACCCGACAATCTTCAAATTCAGTATGGAGGATATTCCTGTCATGTTCCTTTCTGTGACTGCAGAAGAAAGCCTGTCGGGTCTCGACAAAATCCTTGACGACAAACTGACAACCCCGTTGGCACGTGTGGCAGGCGTTGGCACTGTATCTGTTTCAGGAGCACCGAAACGTGAAATTCAGGTTTTTGTCGACCCTAACAAACTCGAAGCATACAACATCACCGTTGAACAGATTTCCCAGGCATTGGCATACGAAAACCGTAACACCCCTGCCGGAAATATCGATATCGGCTCAAATACCTACGCCGTCCGCGTGGAAAAAGAATTCAAATCGGCAAAAGAGATGCTTGACGTAGTGGTCGGAACATTCCAAGGCACTCCGATTTATCTTAAAGATGTAGCAAGAGTCAACGACGGCGAGCAGGAACGTCTGCAGAAAGTGTTCTCAAACAAGATTCAGGGTGCCATGGTGACAATCCAAAAGCAATCTGACGCCAACTCGGTGAAGGTTTGTAACGGCATCAAAAAGGAACTTGAAAAAATCAAGAAAACACTGCCATCAGACATCAAAGTCAACATGATTAACGATACAAGTGAAAGTATTGTCAACACCATAGACTCATTGAAAGAGACTATCTTTATCACTTTCATTGTGGTTATGCTGGTCGTTTTCATCTTCCTAGGCAGAAGGAGAGCCACCGTCATCATCGTGCTTTCAATCCCGATTTCACTTGTGGCTTCAGTTGTTTACCTTTTCGCAACAGGTAACACATTGAACATCATATCAATGAGTGCTTTGACAATCGCAATTGGTATGGTCGTCGATGATGCTATCGTGGTTTTGGAGAACATCACATCGCACATCGACAAAGGCTCGAAACCGAAAGAAGCTGCGGTGCATGCCACCCAGGAAGTGTCAATTTCAGTTATCGCCTCCACCCTCACCATGTTGGCGGTGTTCCTGCCTCTCACCATGGTCAACGGCACTGTCGGCGTGTTCTTCCATCAGCTCGGCTGGATTGTCAGTATCATCATGATTGTTTCAACATCAGCAGCTCTGACACTCGTCCCGATGATGTGTTCAAGATTACTTAGAACAAAACAGTCAACACATGCATGGCACAAAATCATCTTCACACCTATTAATAAATGTCTGGACGCGTTGGGACGCGGCTATGGTAGACTCATCAACTGGGCGGTTACTCATCGTGCCCTTACTGTTATCATCGCCGTCGTCATCTTTGCCGTGACAATATTAACGACCATGCCTGGAATGAAGACCGAATACATGCCAAGCATGGACCAAGGTCGTCTTACCGTCAACATTGAGATGCCTGTTGGTACTCAGGAAGATATTACCGGACAGCTTGGCGCAGAACTCGCTGACAAATACATGCGTGAGATTCCTGAAATCCTGGTAATGAACTATCGTTACGGTGTCGCAGACGAAGACAACGCCTTCGCTTCTATGCAAAGCAACGGTACCCACGTCCTCTCAATGAGAATAAACCTTGGAAGCAAGGAGAATCGTAAGAGAAGCTGCCAGGAGATTGCCGAATATATCCGTAAAGACCTGAAAAACAACGCCGTTATCAAGAAGTACAACGTCACTGAAGGACGAGGAATGGGTTCTACTTCAAGCGTGTCAGTTGAGATTTACGGATACGACTTTAGCATATCCGATAGAATCGCCAATGAAATTGCCACCGACATGAAAGAATGCGACGAGATTTCACAGGTTCTCATCAGCCGTGACGAATACAGCCCTGAAATCCATGTCGATTTCGACCGTGAGAAACTGATGCTCAACGGCATCAACATAACAACCGCATCACAATACGTAAGAAACCGCATCAACGGCTCAGTCATGTCGTATTTCCGCGAAGACGGCGAGGAATACAACATCCGTGTGCGTTACGCCCCAGAATTTAGAACAGGCGTTGAAAACATCGAAAACATCGTGCTTTACGGCTCATCAGGACAGGCGGTACGTCTCAGTGAAGTTGCGAAGATTGTTGAAGGCCGCACACCTCCTACCATTGAGCGTAAAGACCGTGAACGTATCGTCACCATCACAGGTATTGTAGCAAAAGGTTACGCACTTAGCGATGCTGTGGCGGTTTCTGAAAAATGTATCGACAGAGCAGAAGTTCCTGCCGAATTCATGGTAAAAATCGCCGGCGACTACGAAGACCAGCAAGACGCTTTCAAAGACATGTTCACCCTCATATTCCTTATCATCATCTTGGTTTACGTTGTCATGGCGTCACAGTTCGAGTCATTGCTCGACCCGTTTGTCATCATGTTCTCGGTGCCTTTCGCCATCACCGGCGTGCTCATCGGATTGAGAGTCAACGGCATGGCACTCGGTGTCATGGCACTTATCGGCGTTATGATTTTGATGGGTATTGTGGTGAAAAACGGTATTGTGCTTATCGACTACACCAGATTGTGTCTTGAGCGCGGCATGGGTGTCAACGAGTCTGTCGTCACCGCCTCAAGCCAACGTCTGCGTCCTATCCTCATGACAACGCTCACAACAGTGCTCGGCATGTTGCCAATGGCGTTCGGAAACGGTGAAGGCGCTGAGATGTGGAACGGACTCGGTGTGGTGGTGTCGTGGGGTCTGGCGATCTCAACCCTCATCACCCTCGTGCTCATCCCAACATTGTACGCTATATTTATTTCAAGAAGAATCAGACGTAAGGAAAGAAAACTCGCAAAAATATGACAGCAATATTCATAGCCTATAATCAGGCATATTATGAGGAAATCTCCGAACTCCTTGAAAAACAAGGAGTTCGCGGATTCACCAAATGGAATGAGATAACAGGAAGAGGCTCTGAGACTGGTGAGCCTCACTACGGCACCCACACTTGGCCAACATTCAACGATGCCATGCTCACCTTCGTCGACGACGAAAAAGTAGACAGTATAATGAATTCATTCCACGAACACGACCTCAAAACTCCAGAACTGGGTTTGAGAGCGTTCTCTTGGAAAATAGACAAAACTGTTTAAGAATTATTTCTTTCTCGGCTTTTTCACACCGAACCTGTAAATACAGGTGTGATGATACTCCTCCCCTGGTCTTAACACCACGCTCGGGAAGTTTTCTTGGTTTGGAGAATCAGGAAACATCTGTGTTTCAAGGGCAAACGACTCATGCGTACGCAATGGCTTGCCATATTTTCCCATTGTTTTACCGTCAAAGAAATTACCGCTGTAGAACTGCATTCCAGGCTGGTCAGTAAAGACTTCCATCACCCTACCCGACTCAGGTTCAATAACCGATGCTGCAATACCCATCTCACCAATAGGCTTGTTCAACACCCAGTTAAAATCATAACCGTTGCCATTAGCCATTTGCGGATGATACACATTGAAATCCTTGCCAATCGGCTTGCTTTTCATGAAATCCATAGGAGTGTCTTTCACTGAAATGAATCTTCCGGTCGGAATAAGATTCTTGTCAATAACAGTGATGAGTTTTCCATTTATACTTAGCTCATGGTCAAATATTGAGCCATTGCCCTCACCTTTCAAATTGAAAAACGAATGATGTGAAAGATTGCAAACTGTTGGAGCATCTGTCGTTGCCAGATAATCTACACGGAACTCATTTTCGGGAGTAAGGGTGTAAGTCATTGTGATGTCAAGATTTCCCGGGAATCCGTCCATTCCATCAGGCAAAATAGTGTGAAGCACAATCGCGTCATCTGTCACTGATTTCACATCCCAAACAATACGGTCAACACCAAATTCTCCGCCGTGAAGAGTGTTTTCACCGGCATTTTTATAAAGCTCATATTTCTTTCCGTCAAGCGTAAACGACCCGCCGCCGATTCTGTTGGCACAACGTCCGACGACTGCTCCAAGGTATCTCTCACCTTTATTATTAATATAGCGGTCGATATTGTCATAACCGAGAACAATATCATCATAACTGCCTTTAAAATCAGGCATCCATAACGAAACGACACGACCGCCGTAATTCGTCACCTGCATTGTCAGAAAACCGTTTTTCAAAGTGTAAAGAGACACTTTCTTACCATCAACCTCAGTATTGAAATCATTGACATTCATAAGTTTAACTTCATTTTTCTTTGTACAACCAATAAAAAACATCGCGCAAAGCGCAAAAATCAAAAACCTTTTCATAATTTTTTAATTAATAGTGCAAAATTACAAAATATTTCTGACACGAACTATTTTTTTAGTAATTTTGTCTCGATGAGAGAAGTTAAATTTATAAGGAAACATTACGAAAGACGCGTTCGTTGGGAAGCATTGGTAATCTACATCTTGGCGATTATCATCTGTGCTTTCGTTATCCATTACATCTCAAATCTGAAAAAATCAATTATAAATCAACGAGTTACCATTGACAGAAATGAAATGGTTCTCAATTTCACAAATGAGCTCATTCAAAATGTTAATGAAGCCCAATCGCATGCACAACTCTATACAATATCAGGAAATCCCGAACATCTGATAAAATTCAACGAAAATCTGCAAATGACATCGTCAATAAAAGACTCCATCATCTATTATTCCGACAACGATGACAAAAACAAACAGATTTTGAATGACATTGTCGTACTTTTAAACCGTAAAGAAAACATTATCAAAGAGATAACTCATCAATATGATATTTTCAACCCATACGATGAAATTAATAAAATCCTTTCAAACTACAAGCCGAAAGAGAAGACAACGAAAATCGTAGCTGTCACAAAGCAGGACACCATTTATATTAAAGGTGACAAAAAGAGCTTTTTCCAACGTGTGTTTTCTTCAGAAATCCCACGCGACAGTGTCATTTTTGTGACTACTACAACCTACGACACCATCACGGAGGAGACGCCTGCCAGTAAAATCGACATAATGGAAGGCATCAAGATATACACCGACAAGGGCAAACAGGAATATCTTGCACGACTGAAAGAGATTGAAAATCAATACCAAAGCTTTATAAAATCCGATCAAGAGATTTCAGAGGAGATTTCGGGGCTTCTCATCACACTTCACAAGCAGACACTGACTTCCGTGATGATTGCTATACAAAAAAGCGAGTCTGTCATCCAGCGCAACTTGAATTACTCCATTTACGGTGGTACATTTGCTTTGGTTTGTATCATGCTCTTTATCCTCTTGATTTTCAAAGACATAAAACGAGTTTCAAGAGCCAGGAAAGCGATGGAGGAAGCCCAGAAACGCACTGAAGAGATTATGGAAAGCCGTCATAAACTGCTTCTATCCGTGTCACACGACATCAAGGCGCCGTTATCTTCTGTCATAGGCTACATCGAGCTGATGCTGATGGAACAGCACAACAACGAAGACATTCAACGGCTTAAATCGATGAAGTATTCTTCGCAGCACATCCTTTCACTTCTTTCAAATCTACTCGATTTCTCAAGCCTCGAACAAGGAAAGCAGTTCATCAAGCGTGCCGACTTCAATGTTTCCGAACTCTGCGACCAGCTCGCCAACATGTTCAAGCCTATTGCTGAAAACAAACAGCTGAAATTTTTCTATCACAAGAACATTTCCGACGACCTTTACATCAACTCCGATGCATTGAAAATCAAGCAGGTTGCGAGTAATATCATCTCAAACGCACTTAAATACACCATCGAAGGTGAAGTGCATTTCGGCGTGTATCTGATAAACAACAAATTGGTTTTCAATGTATTGGACCAAGGCATCGGCATCCCGACAGAGAAAATCGACGAGCTTTTCAAGCCTTTCAGCAAAGCCGAAAACAACACAGGTCTCGCCGAAGGAAATGGTTTCGGGCTTTTTGTCGTGAAAGGTCTTCTTGAACTTCTTGGTGGAAACCTCAAATTGATGTCCGAACTTGAAAAAGGAAGCCATTTTGAGATTTCAATTCCAGTGAAAGTCGTTGAAAAGGCAGAGACGCAGGGACAAAACAGCACTGACAATCAAATTGTTACGACAAAAAAGAAACTAAACATCCTTCTTGTCGACGACGACAACAGTCTGCTTGCCGTGATAAGCGCGATGTTGAAAAAGATTGGACATTCTTCCGATATCTGCCGTTCTTATATCGAGTTCAACAAGTACATCAACGAACTCGACAAATACGACATGATTCTGACCGACCGCGAAATGGGAACTTTCTCCGGCAATGATGTATTGAAGACGATAAAAGCCGTCAATAAAGACAAAAAAATCATCCTGATGACCGCCAGCGATGAGTATTCCGAGAAATTCGCCATCACTGAAGGTTTCGATGGATATATCAAAAAACCATTCAGCATCAAAGACTTGGCTCTTCTTTTAAATGACAACTGGGTCGAGGACGATTGTCAGAAATGTGAGTTCAACGACGATTTTCCTCAACTCTGCACCATGTTCGACAACGACAGCAATGCCATTCGAGACATTTTGCAGACTTTTGTCAAAACCACTTCCGACAATCTCGTCACGCTCAACGACTCCATCACCGAGCACGATTTTGCAAAAGCGCAGTCTGTCTGCCACAAAATGCGCCCGATGTTCATACAACTGGAGCAGAAATCCGCCGACTATCTCACTGAAATGGACAGCCGCCGCGGTCAGGACTCCTCCACCATGCCAGATTGGGAAGAAAAAGGCATCGAATTCATGTATCAATCCGATGCCCTTTTGACTATGCTCGCCGAGAAATATGATATTTCCGATTAGTCGCTCACTTCCTCGCTGTGTCTGCCGCTTCTCTTTCTCTCAATCTCGTCAAGAATAATCTTTCTCAAACGCAGACTCTTTGGAGTGACTTCAAGATATTCGTCGTCGCGAATGTATTCCATGTATTCCTCTAGTGACATTCTTACTGGCGGAATTAGCACAATCTTATCGTCTGAACCCGAAGCACGGACGTTGGTCAAATGTTTTGTCTTATTGATATTCAACACAATATCATTCGCACGTGTGTTCTCACCAATGACTTCGCCCATGTAAACGTCTTCATTCGGCTGGACAAAGAACTTGCCACGGTCTTGCAGTTTCCACAATGCGTAAGGAACTGCAGTACCAGTTTCCATAGCTATAAGTGCTCCCACCTCGTGAGTGTCCATCTCGCCCTTCCAAGGCTCGTAATCCTTGAAACGGTGCGACATCACAGCCTCGCCTTCAGTTGCAGTAAGCATAGCACTTCTCAATCCGATAAGACCTCTCGCTGGAATGTCAAAATCAAGGTTCATGCGGTCGCCCTTTGGAGACATGTTCGTCATCTCACCCTTGTGCTGTGATGCGAGTTCAATTACGCGACCGGCAAAATTCTCAGGAACCTGCACGTTCATAACCTCAATAGGCTCGCATTTCTTGCCGTCGATTTCCTTCAAAAGGACCTTCGGCTGTCCAATCTGGAACTCATAACCCTCACGTCGCATTGTCTCAACCAAAATACTGAGGTGAAGAATACCACGACCGTAAACCATCAATGAATCAGGCGAATCCGTGTCTTCAACCCTCAAAGCAAGGTTCTTCTCCGTCTCTCTGTAAAGACGCTCGCGCAAATGGCGTGATGTCACAAATTTTCCTTCTCTTCCGAAGAAAGGTGAATTGTTAATTGTGAACAACATGCTCATCGTCGGCTCGTCGACATGAATTGGAGGCAAAGCTTCCGGATTCTCAAAATCAGCGACAGTATCACCAATTTCAAAGTTCTCAAGACCCATCAAAGCAACGATATCACCTGCCATTACTGGCTTTTTCGTTCTCTCTTTGCCAAGACCTTCGAATGTGTAAAGTTCCTTTATCTGGTTTTTCTCAATTGTTCCGTCACGTTTCACCAACGACACATTCATACCTGCCTGTAGGATTCCGCGTTTCAGACGCCCCACTGCGATACGACCCACATACGAGCTGTAATCAAGCGATGTGATAAGCATCTGAGGTGTTCCCTCTTCATATTTCGCTTCTGGAATTGTGTTGATAATCACATCCAAAAGATATGAAACGTCGTTTGTGACATGTGTCCAATGATCCGACATCCAGCCCTGCTTTGACGAACCGAAAACTGTAGGAAAATCAAGCTGGTCGTCACTTGCGCCGAGATTATACATCAGGTCGAATACAGCTTCCTGGGTCTCTTCCGGTGTGCAGTTCGGCTTGTCGACTTTATTAACTACGACAATAGGTTTCAGCCCGAGCTGGATTGCTTTCTCAAGCACGAAACGTGTCTGCGGCATCGGACCTTCAAAAGCGTCAACCAGAAGGAGGACGCCGTCTGCCATATTCAGAACACGCTCAACCTCGCCACCGAAATCACTGTGACCAGGAGTATCTATAATGTTGATTTTAACATCTTTATAACGAACGGAAACATTTTTAGACAAGATAGTGATACCTCTTTCACGTTCAAGGTCATTGTTATCCAAAATCAAATCCCCATTATCCTTATCCTCTCTGAACAACTTTGATTGGTACAAAATTCTGTCCACCAAAGTTGTCTTTCCATGGTCAACGTGTGCGATAATCGCAACGTTACGAATACTTGTCATCTAATAAAATTTAATTGTTTATCAATCTTTTACCATCTGTTAGCTTTCCTGAAGGTGCTGCATGTGCCTGTGTTGCGGTAGAAAGGCATACCTATACTTATCATGACCTCCAGCCCTCTATTGAATCTATCACCGGAAATGTTGTAAGCATTGACATTTTCTGCCACCGAAGACTCATCCTTCTCCATCTTCGAGAAGGTGTCTGTCAGTCCGTAATTGTAACCAGCCTCCAGCTTCACGTACAAAGCAGTCTGAGGCATGTAAACATCAAAGCGGAATCCTAATCCAAACAACACGCTTACATTGTATTCTTTCATGTTCGCACTTCCTATCTCTATCTCCTGGCTGACTGCTGTCACACCATCCTGCTTCATACTTATCTCTCCGCCCAACACGTATCCGAAATCTGGAGCGACAAACACATACGGCTTGAACGAACGCGACATAATCATATATAAATCAATCGGAACACGGAAATCCACACACCTTGAATTAATCTTGTAGTCCACATTATTCGTATTGTTTGTCTCATACGACACCATACCACCTCTTCCAATGTACATCAGTTCTGGCGAAACCGACAACCATCTCGTCACCGGTATCTCCAAATACAATCCGAATGAAGGTTTTATCGAATATGTCGAATTCAAATCCTTCAATTGTTTATCCGTATATACCATTGTGGCATCGTTCACGCCAAACTTCACACCCATTGACACAATTTTCGACAAGTTCACACGCCTGTCGTTACCGATTCGCATCTGTGCCTTCAACATTCCGCCTGATATCAGGCATATCATTAGCAATATAATAGTCTTTTTCATCTCTTATCTTTTTAATTGTAGTACCAGTTATACCGATCAGATAATCTGTCTTTGTCATAATATAGGAAAAACGAACCTACAGGATATAAGTCAAGAACACCATTTGATGAATCGACAACATCCATTATAATGCTCGCATATTTGAGATTCCTTATACCATCTTCGGTAATTCTACCTTTATATATTATTCCTCTTTTCACTCTTACATCATAAATGCCATAATCCATTTTTTTATTCTCTACATAATATACGGTAAAGTATGAATCATGACCCATCACATACACAGTATCCGTTTCTGTTTCGGTCTGTTCATAATGAATAAATGTCGCCACCTTATTATGCTGGTTTGCGAATTTCAAATACACATTTGGCTCATAAACATCCAACGGCCACGTAATAATATTGACGTTTGAGGTATCCCTCTTTTTGGGAGCGAACAGAAACTCGCCTTCTATCTTCGGCGGTTTGTCTCCTGTATAAATCTCACCGAATCTCTGCTCAAAAACATCTCTCGCTTTCTTTGGAATGACTTTTACAATATCCTCAACATACTGTTCTTCACCCAAGAAAGTTAAAGTGGAATCATTATTCTTCGTGCAGCCCACCATAAACAAAGCTGCCAACGACACAATAAATAAACTTATCTTTCTCATAACTCAAACGTTATCTGTCAATTACTACTTGTTTGTAAATATTACCGAGTTTCGTCTCCACGAGAACCAGATATGAGCCTCTTGGCAGATTGTCAACATCGATAAATACCTTGTTTTCATCGCTGTATTGTCCTTTCCAAACGGTCTGACCATACAAGCTTATGATCTTAATGCCTGTTATCTCTTCCGATTCGACAACTATCTTATCTTTTGCAGGATTCGGATAAACATCGGCTTCAATCATCGTAACTTCTTCCACGTCATAGAAATGACCGTTAATTGTGATTTGTCTCTTATTATCAGGGCTACAAACATTCTCCGCAGCAACCTGAAGTATACATTCACCTGGTGTTGTCACATACAAAACACATTCATTTCCATGAGGTTCAACAACCCACTTGTCGCTTCCGATAATAGTCCATCTGTAATCGTTACAATGCTCGACAGGATCAATGACATATTCATATCGTCCTGTCTGCAAGTTCGTCGATGCGTAAGTCTCTTTGTAGCCTTGAATCTGGCTCGTTCCGAAATCAAACACAGGAATTATTGTAAGATTCAGCATCACAATACTGTCGCATCCATGAATTGAACTCAGATTCAAAGTATCGTTAACAACTCCGACTTCAGGGGTTATTATGCTGAATCCGTTCTCAACATAGCTCTCACCTTCACAGATTGATTCAACCAATCTGATGTTGTAAGTGTTGTAAACAGTAAGGCTCAAACGCACAATACTGTCGCAGCCATACTGGTTCACAAGGTTCAAAACCTGATTGTGCACTCCTGGTGACGGATTATTCACTATAAAGCCGTGACCTATATAATCCTCGCCATAGCAGATATGCTCAGTGAACAGAGTGTCATTAACCGGATTGACTGTAAGTCTAAGATACACAGTACTGTCGCATCCGAAATGACTTTCAAGTGACAATGTGTCGAACAAAATACCGACTTGCGGTCTCACAATATTGAATCCGTTCTGGACGTAGCTCTCACCATAGCACAATACTGGGTTCAAATAAGTGTCATGCACCGGATTGACTGTAAGATTCAGATACACAATACTGTCACATCCATACTGGCTCTGCAGCAACAAGCTGTCACTATATGTGCCAACTGCCGGCTCTATATATTCAAATCCATTCTCGATATAACTTTCCCCATAGCAAATGGATTCAACAAAATGCGTATTATAAACTGGCATTACCGTTAATCTCAACTTGACAACGCTGTCGCATTCGAATTGGCTTTGCAGGAACAAAGTATCTTTATAAACTCCCACTTCAAGAGAATCAAGATAGAATCCGTTTTGAGAATAAATCTCACCAAAACAGATTGTATCCAAAATCAAAGTGTCATATACAGGATTCACCGACAATTGCAAGAGAATCGTGCTGTCACAATTGTACTGGTTTTGCAACACAAGAGTGTCGTAATGCAAGCCAACTGGCAGATCATCAAAATAGAATCCGTTCTGGTCATATATGTCACCGAAACAGATTGCATCTACAATCTGAGTTTCAAACACAGGATTCACCATCAGCTGCAGGCGCACAGTACTGTCGCATCCCAACTGCGTCTGTAACACCAATGAATCGCTATGTGGACCAACGGGCAGAGATTCAATATAGAATCCGTTTTTGGTATATATATTACCATAGCAAATAGTATCAAAAATCAAAGTGTCAAACACAGGATTCACCGTAAGATCAAGATAGAACATCGTGCAACCGTCGGCGTTGCTCACCAAGACCGTGTCATAAACCTTTCCTACTTCAGGCTGCGGAATGAAAAACTCATTGTCAAGATAATCCTCGCCATAGCAAATCGAAGCCACAACAAGCGAGTCAATAATCGGATGCACGACAAGGTTAAGACGGAACGTACTGTCACAACCCTTTGTTGTCTCATATCTGATGTAGTCATGGTATTCACCTGGAGCCGGATGTAAATATGTGAAACCGTGCTCGGTGTAGTCAGCGCCGTAGCAAATAGACTCATTGTAAATTGTTTCATATTCAGGAAGAACAGTAAGAGTCAAATAGACCGTACTATCTCCTCCATATATATTTTTCAGTTTAAGACTGTCAATCATAGTGCCGGCAGGCTGTCCGTGAAGAATCACAAAACCTTCAAGCAGATAATCAACGCCCTGGCAGACTGTATCAGTCAAATATGTTGCAGGCTCCGGCATAACATAAAGTTTAAGACTGACGAGACTATCACAGCCGTACATGCTCTGAAGTGCCTGTGATGCTGTGTGAATTCCTATTTTCGGTTGTAAGATATTGAAACCATTCTCTGTATAGTCGCCTCCAATAGTGATATATGCCGTAATCAAGGTGTCGTAAACAGGATAAACCATCAAATCAAGAACCACGATACTGTCACAACCACCCTGGCTTGTGAAAAACAAGGTGTCGTAATTCCAACCAACTGGAGGTGCGATGACATTAAATCCATTATCCGTGTAATCTTCACCGTAACATATTGATTCCCAAAGCACTTTCTCGTAACCAGGATTAACTGTCAAATTAAGTACAACGATACTGTCACCACCATGAACATTGGTGTAAACAGCTGTGTCAACAAAATGACCGACCTCAGGTTGTATATAAACGAATGCATTATTTATATAATCTTCGCCATGGCATATCGAAACATCGAGCACCTTATCAACGTCGCGATTGCCAGATTTTACTTGGGAAAAGACAGAATTACCAATGAGAATCAATAATATAGCTAATGAAATCTTATTTAAATATCTCATAAATACAATATTTTAAACACACTTTATAGTCATTATAATAAATCCTGCAAATATACGACATATTTAAATAAATATAAAACAAAAAAGTAAAAAAAATAACAAAAAAAATCTTACAAATTATCGGTTACGACAACCTGTAAGATTTAATATGTATTTTGAAGCTCCGATGCTTCAATTACGATGGAATTACCAACTGCTAGATTTCCTGAAATTGCTGCATGAGCCTGTTTCACGATAGAATGGCATACCTATACTAATCATCACCTCCATGCCTCTGTTGTATCTATCACCTGATATGTTGTAGGCATTGGCATTTCCTGACACCGCAGATTCATTTTTCTCCATTCGTGAGTATGTGTCAAGTAATCCGTAATTGTATCCTGCAGTCAACTTCACATAAAGTGCGGTCTTTGGCATATACACATCAAAGCGGAAACCCAATCCGAATAAAGCACTGATATCGTATTCCTTCATATTCGCACTTCCTATTTCTATCTCCTCGGTAGCATCCTGCGTTTTCTGGCTTATATATCCGCCCAACACATATCCGAAGTCAGGAGCAACAAAGGCAAAAGGCTTGAATGTTCTTGATATCTGCAGATAAAACTCTACTGGAACGCGGAAATCCACATACCTTGAATCTATCCTAAAGTCAACTGGTGTGTTTTTGGTTTCATACGAATACATCGTGCCTCTTCCGACATACATAAGTTCCGGTGACACCGACAGCCAGCTCATTACCGGTATCTCAAGATACACTCCAAACGATGGCTTGATAGAATATGTCGGGTTAAGTTCTTTCAGATCACCTTCTGTATATTTCATCATGGCGTCGTTCACTCCAAACTTCACGCCCATCGACACCACTTTCGAAAGATTGACTCGCCTGTCGTTTCCGATTCGCATCTGCGCCTTCAACAAACCGCCAGATATCATGCACAATACCAGCAATATTATTGTCTTTCTCATCTCTTTTCTTTTTATTCTTTATACCAGTTATATCGCTCTGCCAGATTTTCTGCGGATCCATCCTCGTACATGAAGTATGTTCCTACAGGATATAAGTCGACCTCTCCTCCTGATTCATCTTCAATATCCATGATAACACTGGCATATTTCAAGTTCTTGATACCTGCATCAACCACTCTACCGCTGTAAATAATACCTCTTTTCATCTTCACCTCATACATGCCGTAGTCATACATCACATCCTCCACATAGTAAGCGGTAAAATAACTGTCACGTCCCATAACATAAATGGTGTCGGTTTTGGTCTCAACTTCCTCGTTATGAATAAATGTCGCCACCCTGTTATGCTGGTCCATGAATTTCATGTAAACATTAGGTTCAACTGCGGTCAAGGGCCAAACACCTTCAAAATTGGTGTACTTTCTCACTTTCGGAGCAAATAGGTATTCCCCTTGAATGTTTGGCGGAACAGAACCCCTGTAAATACCAAATCTTTTGTTGAATTCCTTCACCATGTCCTCGGGAATCACTTTCAAAATATCCTCGACATATTCTTCCTCACCGAGAAGCACTATGGTGGTTTCATCATTCTTGGTACAGCTCATCATAGCCACACCTAATACAAGCATAAGGATTATTGCTCTTATTCTCATAGCCATTCCTTTATTTTTCAACAATTATTTGTTTGTAGGCATTACCTTTCTTCGTTTCCACAAAGACGATGTGCATACCTGCCGGCAAATCGCTGACATCCAACACAACCTGTTCCTCGCTGTCATATTCAGCAACTTTTTCCATCTGTCCAAGCAAGCCTGTTATCTTAATGCCTGTTATCATCTCCGATTTCACCGTAATAGTGTTTTTGGTCGGGTTCGGGAACAGACTCGCCTCTATCATCGAGTTTTCATCCACACCGAAGAAAACACTTGTTATTCTTAATGTTTTAAACGTTGTGTCGCATCTGTTCCACGCACTGACTTTCAAATCATAGTTTCCTGCTGATGTCACATATAATGTGCATTTTGTTCCATCAGGTACAACAACCCATTTATCATTGTCAACAACCTCCCAATGATATTCGTCGCAATACTCAATTGGACGGATTGAATACTCATATTTTCCTGTCTGGACATTTGTCATTGCATAGGTGTTTTGATACCCTTCTATCCTGCTGTCTCCGAAATCAAACACAGGGAGCACCTCAAGTGTCAGGTTAATAACACTGTCGCATCCATGAATTGACGGGAGAGTTATTGAAGTATTCAACGTACCGACTTCCGGATTTATGATATCAAAGCCATGCAGTTGGTAATTCTCACCATGGCAAATCGTATCATAAACAGGAGTCTCAAACAATTCATGAACTTTGAGTTTTATACTAACGATGCTGTCACATCCATAAATCGTATTAAGGAATAATGTGTCGAAATGCTCGCCAACAGCTGGTCTTTCGAAATAGAAACCGTGACCGTTGAAGTTCTCACCATAGCAAATCTCTTCATTAAAATTCGTGTCATAATTAGGATTCACAGCCAAATCAAGATACAATATACTGTCACATCCGAGATAAGTGTTAAAGAATAAGGTGTCGAGATATGTACCTACAGCAGGCTGAATGATATTGAATCCGTTTTCTGTATAATCCTCACCATCGCACACTGAAGCGCTGATATAGATGTCAAACCTCGGATGGATTGTCAATGTGAGATAAACCATACTGTCGCAGCCTTCAGCAGTGCTTGTCAACAACGAATCATAAATCACGCCAGCAGCGGGATTCTCAAAATTGAATCCATTAATAAGATAACTCTCGCCTTCACAAATAGTGTCGAACAACAATGAGTCGATGCCGGCATCATAAATGTTAAGTTCAAGAGTGATAATGCTATCGCATCCATACTGGTTCGGCACTGTCTGCGTATACTGGAATGTTCCGATATCAGGTTTGGTGATGTTGAATCCATGCAACTGATAATCCTTACCATGACAAATAGTGTCATACAACAACGTGTCTGATAACGGATTGATAATCAGGGCAAGATAAACTGTACTGTCGCATCCAAGCTGGCTCTGCAAATACAATGTATCATTATATTCACCAACAGGAATAGAATCCAACACGGTGCCCCCCCATTCATAGGGCTCACCAAAACAAATAGTGTCATTTATTGTAATATCGTATGTCGGGTTAACAGTCAGCTGAAGGTTTACCACACTGTCCTCGGTGATTGGAATTGTATACTCCCAAATTCCAGCAGTATCAGGAGTTAAAGTCGTCGAGTTGATTAAATACGGATCGCCAAGACATATCGTATCCAACAAATTATAAGTCACGGGATCTCTGTTAACGTTCTGACCATAGACTGGAAATGCAAGCAAAAGCAGCATAAAAATATGCAAAATTCTTTTCTTTATCATATCTTTAAATAATCTCACTTTATTAAAAATCAATATGTTACAATCGGAAAGACTCTCATTCCAGAGCACTGTTATGAGATTTTCCCTATTTAACAATCTGCAAAAATACGACATTTTTTGAAAAAAAGAAATTTTATATCAAAAAAAACTTCAAAATATTAAAAAAATATTTACTTTTGCAAAAAGCGCGCACATGAGTGAACTTACACGGTCGGTTTTGGTAAAGTATTGGGGGTATCCTTCTTTCCGTCCAATGCAGGAAGACATTGTCGATTCTGTCATTGCCGGACGCGACACCCTCGCGCTTTTACCGACTGGAGGAGGCAAGTCGATATGCTTCCAGGTTCCCGCGATGGCGATGGACGGCGTGTGCATTGTAGTGACTCCGCTCATCTCGCTCATGAAAGACCAGGTGCTTCATCTCAAAAGGATAAACATTGCGGCAGCAGCCATTTACTCAGGGATGCATCCGAGCGAGGTCGAGCTCGCATACAACAAGGCGGTCTTCGGAAACCTCAAGTTTCTTTATGTGTCACCCGAACGTCTCATGACCGACACTTTCATCGAGGCCATCAAAAAGATGAAAGTGTGCCTGCTTGCCATTGACGAGTCGCATTGCATCTCACAATGGGGCTATGATTTCCGTCCGCCCTACTTGAAGATTGCCGAGATACGACCATACATCCCAAGCACGCCAGTGTTGGCACTTACTGCCACTGCAACACCAAACGTTGTTGACGACATACAATTCAGACTCGGCTTCAAGGAGAAAAACGTGTTCCAAACAAGCTACGAGCGCAAAAACGTGACTTACAATGTCATAAAAACCGCTGACAAATACAACCTCATGTACCGTCTCTTCATGAAGATGGACAGAGGAAGCGGCATAGTTTACGTCCGCAGTCGCAAACGCACCAAGATTATTGCAGACTGGCTGCAATCAGTGGGTGTCAGCGCCACATATTATCATGCTGGCATCGATGCCAAGACTCGAGACGAAAGGCAGAAAACGTGGATGGACGGAAGGATTAAAGTCATTGTTGCGACCAACGCCTTTGGCATGGGCATCGACAAGCCTGACGTACGCGTGGTTGTGCACATGGACCTCCCTGACAGCCTCGAAGCGTATTTCCAAGAGGCAGGAAGAGCTGGCCGAGACCTGAAACCGTCCGAGGCGTTTCTGCTTGTTGCCGACACCGACATAAAACAACTCAAAGACAATTTACAGCAATCATATCCTGAATTAGACAAGATTAAGACCATTTACAACGCGGTTGGCAACTATCTTCAGATACCAGTGGGCGCAGGAAAAGGGCAAAGCTATCCTTTCGACATGGAAGAATTCGCCAAAACATACGGTTTTTCACTAATTGAAGTGTTCAACTCATTGAAACTCATGGAAAGAGAAGGATTCTTTGTGTTGTCGGAAGCCATGAGCACACCTTCACAGCTTATGATCAAGGCAAACCGTGAAGACCTTTACCGTTTTCAGGTTGAATATGCTGAGTTCGACACCTTAATTAAATATCTGTTAAGAAACTATCCTGGAATTTTGTCAGACTTTGTGAAGATACGAGAAGAGCAGATAAGCCAAAAACTCGGCATTGATGTGACAAAAGTTGAAAGCACACTGAAAGAACTGGAGAAATATAACTTCCTCACCTACATACAACGAAGCGACAAGCCTCAGATTCAATATCTTACAGAACATCAGGATACAAAACACTTTTCTTTGTCCGACGAGGTTTACAAAGACAGGAAAGAAGACGCCACCCGCCGTGTGCAGGCTGTAATTGACTTTGTCAACAACGATGACGAATGCCGCAGCGTTCAGCTTCTCCGGTATTTTGGCGAGAGAATCAAGACAAGGTGCGGGAAATGCGACGTGTGCAGCATACGCAACAAGATGAAAATCAACGACGAGGAATACAAAAACATCAGCGAGATAATTCTCGGCGAGTTAAAGAAACGCATCGTGCCTCTTTACGAGACACCGTCATTGGCTAAAAACCACCTTGAAGAAAATGTCCTGGAGACTGTGCGCTGGATGCTCGACAACGGCGTCATTGAGCAGGACGAGAACGGGAACCTGAGAGAGAAGCGGCAAGGCTCGCTGTTCTAAACAAAAAAGGTCGCCTGATGGCGACCTTCTCAGTCAATAGAAATAACTCTATTATTTTACTAAATCCGCGCTGGCTTTGAATTTCACAACTGTCTTAGGGGCAATAGTGATTTTTGCACCAGTTTGTGGATTACGGCCATTACGAGCCGGGCGCTTTATTGTTGACAATGTGCCGAATCCGACCAATGAAATACGTTCACCATTACGGATTGCATCTGTTGCTGCGCAAATAAAAGCGTCGAGAGCTTTCTTAGCATCAACTTTTGTGAGGCCAGCTTTTTCAGCCATCACATTCACTAATTCTGCTTTATTCATTTTGTAAGTTTTAATAAGTTTAAATTCTTTTGACATGCAAATATATAAATAAAAAAAGAAACAAAACAAATTTTTTTGAAAAAAATTAAAAAAAATGCTAAAGCACAATTACTTAACGAGCTTCCAATCTTCTAAAATCCTCGTTCCTCTTAGGAATTCCGCAATAGGCATCTGTCTCTTTCCAGCCTGTTGAATTTCAATAATTCTAATACAAAAATCACTTAAAACGACCTCCAAAAACGTTTTTCCATCGGTTTTAAGCATATAAGGCTCACTATTTTGCGCTGATTTTGACGCTATTTCGGTCTCAAAAATCTTCAAATCCAGAATTTCGCCGTTCGGGTTTTGTATTTTTGCATGCGCCGCAGGATATGGTGACAGACCTCTCACAAAATTATATATGTCTTTTGCAGGCCTGCTCCAATCGATGTAACAATCTTCCTTGAAAATCTTCGGCGCGGGTTTCAACTCAATATTCTCCTGCTCAATTATTGCTTTCTGGCTCAAAGCATTCACCTTCCCCTCTTCTATCATTTTGATTGTCTCGACAATAACCTTATTGCCCAATTTCATAAGCGTGTCATGAAGCTCACCAGCGTTCATCTTCTCTCCTATCGCAACTTTTTCCTTCATAATCATCGCGCCGGTGTCTATTTCCTTATCAAGGAAAAACGTCGTGAGACCGGTCTCCGTTTCACCGTTCATTATCGCATGATTGATAGGTGCCGCTCCACGATACTGTGGGAGCAACGATGCATGAAGGTTTATTGTTCCCTTTGGCGGCATGTTCCACACCACTTCCGGAAGCATCCTGAATGCAACCACAACGAACAAGTCGGCATTGAACGTTCTCAATTGTTCGACGAATCCGTCGCCTTTCAGTCTCTCTGGCTGCAGCACTGGCAATCCGTATCGCAGAGCACATTCCTTAACTTCCGAGGCACGCATCTGTTTGCCGCGTCCGGCAGGTTTGTCGGGTGTTGTGACGACAGCAGCGACCTCATATCCTGCCGCCAATATAGCTTCAAGTTGCGAGGCTGCGAACTCCGGTGTTCCAAAATATATTATTCTCATAGTCTTGTCATTTTATTAAAAATGCCTGACTCAAAAGAATCAGGCATAATATCCCACATGAATAAAACGTATTTCCTTAAATTATTTTGCGAGTTTTGCCTCAGCGTATGCAATGTTTTTCTCAATACTGAAACCTTCATTGCTGTTTGGATAGTCAGCCTTGATGATTTTGTACATCTCCAATGCCTTCTGGTAGTTTTCAACCATTTCGTATGCATAGCCTGCTTTCATAAGCATCATCGGGCTTGTGAATGAGTTTGCTGATTCTTTGGCAGCTCTCTCATAGCATTTTGCCGCTTCAGCTGCGTTGTCAAGCTCCATATATGCGTCACCCATTGCGCCAGTTGCCAAAGGTTTTACGAGCTGGTCTTTACCCTTGAACTCGCCGAGATATTTGACTGCATTGTTGAAGTCACCTGTGTTAAGATAGCAAATACCAGCATAGTATCTTGCGAGATTGCCGGCTTTTGTTCCACCATAATCCTCGATGATATTGATGAAGCCAAGATTGTTGCCATCGCCATTGAGAGCCGTTGCATAATCGTCATTTTCGAAAAGTTGTTCAGCATGGAAGATAGCTGTCTGAGCTTCAGCCTCGCGAGGCTCATAAACAAATTTCTTCAATCCAAAAATAGCCAAAACAACCAATATAATAGCCGAAACAACTATTAAAATAGGTTTGCGATTCTCTTCAACAAACATTTCAGTCTTTCCTAATGTCGACTCAATTGATTCGAGACGTTCTTCGTCTTTCTGTACGTTTTCTTTTGCCATATCAATAAAACATTTTTTCGAGCTGCAAATTTACGGATTTTTTATTTATGGAGAACAAAAAAAATAATTATATTTGTAAAATTTTTATCACATACACTATTTTAGTTTAACTCATTCATTTTGAACGCAAAAGAACAAAAATTATACGAATTTCTATCCAATTACATAACGGAAGAAAGGAAACAGCGCTTCGAGCAGGTGTTGAATTACAGGACTCGTCACCTCACAATAGTGCTTGAGGACATTTATCAGTCGCACAATGCGAGCGCGGTGTTGAGAAGCTGCGACTTGACCGGGGTTCAGGACATACACATCATCGAAAACAAATGGGTTTACGACATCAACCCGAACATTGTGGTGGGCAGCAGCAAATGGCTCGACCTTCACAAATACAACGTCAACGAGTTCAACACACCTGAAGCGTTCGATTTATTGCATAGCAAAGGCTATAAAATAGTCGCGACATGCCCGCACCAGAACGATTACACCCTTGACACTCTCCCACTCGACCAGCCTATCGCGGTGGTGTTCGGGACGGAAAAAACCGGTCTCACCGACTATGCACTTGAACATTCCGACATGTATGTGCAGATACCGATGCACGGCTTCACGGAGAGCTTCAACATCAGTGTTTCCGCGGCTTTGCTCATGTACACACTGACGCAACGACTTCACAAAAGCGACATCAACTGGCATCTCTCGGAAGAGGAGAAACAAGAGCTAAGACTCGACTGGACACGCAAATCCTTGAATCGTGTCAGGACTTTCGAAAATAAATTTTACGAAATTTTTCCAGAATTTTCGAAACAATAAAAATAATTTGTATTTTTGCAATCCAGTGTGGCTGCGGTTGTTATAATTACACACCACAACACAACAGATTCAACCGCTCCACACCTTTTTTATTATTCACTTAATCTTCAGCGAACAGTTTTATAATATTCATTATCACTTCCGAAGCTTTTTCCATGCTTTCGAGAGGCACATACTCCCATTTACCATGGAAATTATGTCCTCCCGCAAAGATATTCGGACAAGGGAGTCCCATAAAACTCAGGTTAGCGCCGTCAGTACCGCCACGGATAGGCTGCACTTTCGGCTTCACGCCTGCCATCTCTATCGCCTTTATTGCTTTTTCGACAATAAAGTAATGAGGCTCAACCTCTTGGCGCATATTGTAATACTGGTCTTTAAGTTCCAAAGTCACAACATTACCGTATTTTTTATTGATAAACTCGACTATTGAAGTCAAAAGTTCCTTCTTCGTTTCAAACTTTGCCCTGTCATGGTCACGGATGATATAGCCCATGTTTGTCTCCTCCACCGTTCCTGTAATATCTGTCAGATGGAAGAAGCCCTCATAGCCTTGAGTGAATGCAGGTCTCTGCTCCACTGGAAGCATCGCGTTGAGTTCCATCGCGATAAGCATGGAGTTGACCATCTTATCTTTGCCATAGCCAGGATGGATGTTGCTGCCCTGAACATGAATCTTTGCGCTTGCAGCGTTAAAGTTCTCATATTCCAGTTCGCCTATCTCACCACCGTCGATAGTGTAGGCATATTTCGCCCCGAATTTCTTGACATCAAACTTGGCGACACCACGACCAATTTCTTCATCAGGAGTGAAACCAATCTTTATCTCGCCGTGTTTGAACTCAGGATGTTCCATGATATACTGAGCCGCATACATAATAGCAGCCACGCCGCCCTTGTCATCTGCTCCAAGCAAAGTGGTTCCGTCAGTTGTGATGATTGTCTTCCCCACATATTGCTGCATCTCTGGAAATTCCGAAACTTTCAGATACAATTCTTTTTCAGCGTTTAGCAATATGTCACCACCGCCGTAGTTCTCAATAATCTGAGGTTTAATATCCTTTCCCGAAGCATCTGGTGATGTGTCAACATGGGCTATAAATCCAATAGCAGGTATTTCATTACCGACATTCGACGGAATTGTCGCCATCACATAGCCATATTCATCCAAATCAGCTTTGATGCCCATATCCTGAAGCTCTTTCTGCAACATTTTGAGCAAATCGAACTCTCTCATGGCACTTGGCTGTGTCTCCGATTCCGGATCTGAAGTCGTCTCAACGGCGACATATCTCAAAAATTTATCCAATAACTTTTCCATAATATTTTATTCTTCAATTTTTACACGTTTTGAATCCCAAATCATATAAATAATGATAGCGATATACATCACTAAAGCTATCAACGATGCCCATGGTGTTGATGCGAACATAGAGCCATCGGCTGTCTTTGCCACCAAATCGACATTGGCGAACTTCATGATAGCGCTCACCACGCCCATCAATGCGCCACCGGCAATGAATCCGGATGCGATGAGGGTTCCGCGGTCATAACGGGCTTTGTTAATCTTCTCATCTTTTGTGCGAGATGACACGAACCATGACACCGCACCTCCTATGAGAAGCGGAATATTCAAGTCAATCGGGATAAACATACCGAGGGCGAACGGCAGTGCAGGCACTTTTATAAACGTGAGAATCAACGCAATGAGTGCGCCGATGCCATACAACAGCCATGGAGCGTTGCCGCCCGACATCATAGGCTCGATTACTGCCGACATGGCGTTTGCCTGAGGTGCGACGAGAGCGCCGTCACCAACGAAACCGTAAGCTTTGTTGAGAATCATGATAACGCCCGCCACCGTTGCCGAAGCCACCGCGACACCGACGAACTTCCAAATCTCCTGGTTTTTAGGTGTCGTTCCAATCCAATAACCAACTTTCAAATCGGTGATGAACGCGCCAGCCACTGCGAGTGCGGTACAAACAACGCCGCCGATTATCAATGCCGCCGTCATTCCAGCAGCACCGCTGAGACCTGCTGCCACCATCACCAATGAGGCGAGAATCAAAGTCATGAGTGTCATGCCGCTAACTGGATTTGAGCCGACAATAGCGATTGCGTTTGCAGCCACCGTCGTAAACAGGAACGCTATCACAGCCACAACAAGGATTCCGATGGCGGCGTGCCCAAAGTTGCCAACGACACCGAAACGGAAGAACACAAAGGTAAGAAGCAGTATCACAACTATCCCGATGACTATGAATTTCATCGAAAGGTCATTTTGTGTGCGCTCAACGGTTTCGCCAGCCGACTTCTTGCCTTTAAACTCGTTGGCAGCCAGTCCAACCGACGACTTTATCACACCCCACGATTTGATGATGCTGATGACACCAGCCATAGCGATGCCACCGATGCCGATGTGACGGGCGTAATCCTTGAAAATCACCTCCGGCGACAACTCCCCTATCGTTGACGCGATTCCTGTATTCATCATATCGATGATGTCATTACCCCAAATCAGGTTCATGCCAGGAATGATGATAAACCACACCAACATAGAGCCGCAGCAGATGATGAATGCATATTTCAAGCCAATTATGTAACCGAGACCCAGCACTGCGGCACCCACATTAACCTTGAACATCAGTTTTACCTTGTCTGCAATTGCAGCTCCGAAAGATACAACTCTTGTTGAAATCGTTTCAGACCACCAACCGAACGTGGAAATTATGAAGTCATACAAACCGCCAATAAGTCCGCTTATCACAAGAAGCAGCGAGTCCTTGCCCATTTTCTGTCCGCTGACAAGAACCTGCGTCGTTGCCGTAGCTTCCGGAAACGGGAATTTTCCATGTTGCTCCTTCACAAAATATTTACGGAAAGGTATCAGGAACAAGATGCCGAGCACACCACCGAGCAACGAGCTCAAGAACACCTGCATGTAGTTTATCTCAATATCATAACCTTTGCCTTGGAGGATATAAAGAGCAGGCAACGTAAAAATGGCACCCGCCACGACACCGCCCGAGCAGCCTCCAATAGACTGAATAATCACGTTTTGTGACAAAGCATCGTTTTTCCTTGCCACGTTCGACAGTCCGATGGCGATTATCGCGATCGGGATGGCGGCTTCAAACACCTGTCCCACTTTCAGTCCGAGATATGCAGCGGCTGCCGAGAAAAGCACCGTCATCAAAAGACCGACAACTACCGACCACACTGTCACCTCTTTATATTTCTTTTTCGGCGACAGAATCGGTTCATAAACCTCGCCTTCTTTCAGCTCCCGCTGAGCGTTTTCAGGCAATCCAAATTTTTCATTCTCTTCCATAATAACAAACTATTTTTTACAGTTCAATATCGTAAAGATGCATTTTATTGTACAAAGTCTTGCGGTCGATTTGAAGCAAACGTGCCGCAACGGTCTTATTTCCTCTTGCTTTTCTGAGTGCAGCCACGATTTGTGTTTTCTCGTCACCAGGCTGCAATGCCATATCATTTTCGCTTGGAGCATTTTGCGGACGTCTTGATAAAACAGGCAGATTGTCGGCAGTAATCTCTTGGTTTTCAGCAAACAAAGCCGAGCGTCTTATCACATTTCTCAGTTCACGCAAATTGCCGTCCCATCGGTGTTGTTTCAAAACGTCTATCGCTTCTTTTGAAATACTCTTCACTTCTTTGCCAAGTTCTATATTTGCCTGTTCAAGGAAATGATAGGCAAACTCCTCCAAATCGTCAAGTCTTTCGCGCAAAGGTGGAACTTCTATTGAAAACTCATTGATTCTATGATACAAATCCTGACGGAAACGTCCCTCTTCTATCGCCGACTCCAGGTCTTCATTGGTTGCTGCCACTATTCTCACGTCAACGTTGATGTCCTGAGCGGAGCCGACCGGACGCACTTTCTGTTCCTGAAGAGCTCTTAACAGCTGTTTCTGCACCTCATAAGGGAGGTTGCCGACCTCATCAAGGAATACGGTGCCGCCTTTTGCCTCCTCAAACACGCCTCTTTTATCAGCTATGGCAGATGTAAACGAGCCTTTCAGATGTCCGAAAAGCTCAGACGGGGCGAGTTCCATTGACAGACTGCCGCAGTCAACAGCAATAAAGGGCTTGTTTTTGCGGTTGCTCTGCTCGTGAATCATTCTCGCAACATATTCCTTGCCAGTACCGCTCTCACCAAGAATCAACACCGACATTTTTGTTGGAGCCACAAGCGCGACATGAGTATATACCCTTTGTATCACGGGACTTTTACCTTTAACAAGCGTCTGCGACATCTCTTTTTCAGATGTCTTACGTTCCTGCTTTACCTCTTTGTTGTCTTGTTTGAGAGCCAGTTCTATCTTTTGCTGAAGCAGTTCCGGATTGATTGGTTTCTTGAGATAATCGAACGCACCGAGTTTTATGGCATTCACTGCTGTCTGCACGTCAGCGTATCCTGTCATTATAATATAAGGTGTCATAATCTTCTTTTCCCTCAGGGAAGTAAGGAACATGATACCATCGCCGTCAGGTAGGCGCAAGTCGCTGAGAATAAGGTCGAATTGGGATGTTTTTGAGGCATTAAGAGCCTGCTCCAGATTCGAGACAAGCACCGTTTCCCAACTGTTTTTCTGGAACCAGGTCCGCAGCATCACACCGAAAGCCACATCGTCGTCTACTATTAAAATCTTTTTTGACATAACAAATATTCTGCTCGTTCTGCAAAAATAAATATTTTATTTTTATCGTCGGCAAAAAATAGCAATAAAAAAATAGGAATCCGGCATCAGGCGATGTCGGATTCCCGTAAATATTGAAAACGAGCAGAAAAATTACTTGGTTTGTGCAACCAAATATCTTGATACACTCCAGAATGCCTCTGGACTTGTGATCTCTAATGTGACGATCTTCTTACCTTCCTCGTTTGTACCTGGGACGAGTTCGTAAGAATCATTTGGATGGCTTGTGAGGACGACGACCTTCTTAGCAACGAATGTGATTGTTGCGAGGTCACGTTTGTCTGACTTTGTGAAGCACTCTGTAGGGACATCGTTCTTCAAAACGCTCTTTGCATTGAGCATGATGCCTTTTTCCTTGAGTTCCTTCTTTGTTGCGCCAATGTAGTAAACAGTGTTCATTTCGTTTGTCTGAGCGATCTTTTCACTGTTAAGGGTCTCGATCTGTGTGTTAGCGTTGCTGAGGTCGTTGTTGAGGTTCTCAACCTGTGTGTTCAAACCAGCGATCTGGCTGTCTTTCTCAACGATCTGAGCCTGGAGATTAGTAATCATCTCTTCTTTTTCAGCTATCTGAGCCTGAAGTTTCTTGATCTGTGAGCGCAAATAAGTGTTGTTTTTGTTTGCTTTGGCAAGAACGTCGTTCAATGAATCCAAACGAGCGTGATTTGTTGCCATGACTTCTTTGAGCTGGAGGAGTTCTGACATGATCTGATCTCTGTCGCTGCCTTCCTGTTTGACCATAAGAATGCCTTCTGCGTCACGAATTGCCTGAAGATTGTTCTCAACTTCATTAAGAATACCTAATGTGGCGTTGAAATCATTTTCCATGTTAGCTTTTGCAACTTCAAGAGCTTCCTTCTCACTCTTTAAAGTCTGATACTTCTTTGAACTCTCAACGCATGAGCTTAAGATAAGAGCTACTAATGCTACTGATACAATTGTTAATGCTTTTTTCATTTTTTATAATTTTAAAATTAGACTGTGCTAACGTAATGTGTTTGGTGCTAAAATCGTGCCAAACTGTTTTTCATTTGATAATTTTTATTAACTACTTGATAATCAATAATAATTAAATAATTCTCTCGTTTTCTCCCCTGTAAAAAACTGTGGAAAATTGTGGAATTATTCTACAGTTCTCCACAAACCCCATTTTTCACGGCGCAAATTTACAAAAAAAATTGATATGTCAACAATATTTCTTTATTTTTGCATAAATTTTTTATTGTGAACCGTTCAATTTTAAAATTAGCCATCCCAAACATTATCAGCAACATAACAGTTCCGTTGCTGGGTCTTGTCGATATGATGCTTATGGGGCATCGCAGCTCCCCTGTTTACATAGGTGCCATCGCCCTGGGAGGGACAATTTTCAGCGTGCTTTATTCGTTTTTCAGTTTTCTGAGAGCCGGCACAACAGGTTTCACCGCACAGTCGCTTGGAGCAAAAGACTTTTCTGAAATAAGCTATTCTTTGTACAGGTCGGCGACGATAGCCGTTTTAGCCTTCATATTTATAATATGTATACAAGAACCTATTGCCAGAATCAGCATGGTTCTTCTGGACGGCAGTGACGAAGTGAAGAGTTTGGCAATCACCTATTTTTATATTAGAATATGGGCGGCTCCGGCAAACATGCTGCTTTATTGCCTAAACGGATGGTTCATCGGGATGCAAAACACCAAGATTCCTATGATAAATGCCATTGCCATCAATGTGTTAAACATCGTTTTCAGCGTCTTTTTTGTTTTGATCATGAATCAGGACGTCGCTGGTGTCGCTCTTGGCACAGTGATTGCACAATATTGCGGACTTGCCACCGCACTTGTTTTCCTTTTTATCAAATACAGACATTTCCTTATCAAGGTTGACATTCATATCTTATTGGATATCAACAAGATAAAAAGGTTCTTCAAAGTCAACACCGATTTGATGATTCGAAGCATTCTTCTCGTTCTCACAATTGCGTTTTTCACCAACCAGTCTGCGAGACTTGGAGACAACATATTGAGTGTCAATATGATACTGCTGCAATTCTTCTATATTTTCTCATATTTCACAGACGGTTTCGCATACGCGGGTGAGGCTCTTGTCGGGAAATTCATTGGTTCAAGAGATTCGGAAAGTCTCAACAGCGTCGTGAAACATCTTTTCAAATGGGGAATGATAATCAGCATACCTTTTTCAATATTATATGCCATCTTCCCCACCACTTTCGTGAGAATTATATCCGACAACCCGATTATTATCAGCGAAATCAGACCTTATTATATATATATGGTCATCATTCCTGTAATAACTTTCGCGGCATTTCTTTG
This sequence comes from Bacteroidales bacterium, assembly GCA_017427985.1. Taxonomy (GTDB): domain Bacteria; phylum Bacteroidota; class Bacteroidia; order Bacteroidales; family F082; genus Limimorpha. Next base: position 105,122 of record JAFRRS010000008.1, read on the forward strand.
GGACGGCATTTATATTGGCGCCACGGCGTCCAAGGCAATCCGCAACACCATGATTATCTCTTCAATAATAGTGTTTCTGCCGTTATGGTACATTCTAATGCCATTATTGGGAAACCACGGATTATGGATTGCCTTTCTCGGCTTCATGCTTGCAAGAGGCGTTTCAATGACAATCTCAGCCAAAAAAAGTATTTTACAACTGCCTAAAAATAAATAAGATGCATATATTATCAAAATCGACATACATCAAAGGCGAGCAATGTGTTAAAGCGTTGTATCTTTTCAAAAACAGACCGTTTCTGCGCGACAAGCTAAGCATGGAGCAGCGTGCAAAGTTCAAACGCGGAACAGATGTGGGCTTACTTGCACAGCAATATTTTCCAGGAGGCATCAATATGACGCCGTCATCGCCATCACAATTCGGCAAAAAAGTCGCGGAAACGATGCAAAATCTCTCAAATCCGGAAATAAATGTTATGTATGAGGCTGTGTTTCAATACGATGACACACTCATCATGCTTGACATAATCGTTCGTGACGGTGACAAATGGCGTGCCATAGAAGTAAAAAGCTCACTCAGTCTGAGCCCGACTTATTATAAAGACGCGGCACTGCAATATTACGTTTTAAAAGGATGCAACGTCCCCCTATCTGACATACAATTGATGTATATCAATGCGGATTATGTGAAAAACGGCAAACTTGACTTGTCACAACTTTTTGTTTTTCAATCCGTTAAAGATTACGCCGAGCAATATCAGGATGTGATTTCAAAAAACATCGCCAACTTCAAAGATATTATCAAGCAACCACATTCGCCGAAAATTCCTATCGGGAATCAGTGCGACACACCATACAGATGCGAGTTTCACGGACATTGTTGGAAAGATGTTCCAAATGAAGCCAACAAGCCCTACTCCATTGATTACAAACCACTTTACGAATTGTTAGGCGACAGAAATAAGACGACGGCGTTTCTAAATCTATTGTTTTATCGTCCGGCAGTGCCGCTTTTCGACGGCGACAAGCCTTACACCGAATTCATAATCGCGTTTTCAATATTGTCAAACAACGGCAATTTTGATAAAATCTACGACTGGAATTGCCTTGACGACATGTCAAAATGGAAAGGAAGTCTAAGTATTCTATCAGAGCAACTGTCTGGTTTTGAACGTGTTATCTGTTTCGCACCGCAAAACATCACCGCATCGTTGCAAAAATATGACTTAATGGAATCCAAGGATTTGAATTACAAAATACTTAATTTCAGAGAGGTTTTGCAGCAATCGGATTTCCATCATGAAAAAGTGAAGTACGACTTTTCTTTGAAAAACGTATATGAAAGCGTATTCCCGAACAAGACGCTTTTTGAGCACAGCAGGATAATCTTGAATGCCATGAGCGAAAACGTCATCGAAAGAAATCTGATAACTAACGACTTAGAGCATGAAAACCGCGCTTTGCGTGAGCTCTATTCTCATTTCGCACATTAAAAACAAAAAAGTTATCAACATCTTTTAAACAAATCATCATTTGTACTACTTTTGTAGTATGAATAAAGAAGACATAAAAAGAACAGGATTTGTAAGGTCACAGGCGCAGTCTGCATCTGTGGATCTGCTTAATAATCAAGGACGTATACCACCACAAGCCGTCGATTTGGAGGAGGTTGTATTAGGTGCTCTCATGCTCGAGAAAGAGGCGGTTAACGCCGTCATCGACATTTTGACGCCAGAGGTGTTTTACAAGGAGGCGCACCAGCTTATTTTTGCCGCAATCAAGGATTTGTTCACCAAGTCGGAGCCAATTGACATTCTTACGGTGACGAACCATCTGAAGTCGACCAATGACCTGGAAGCCGTTGGCGGACCTTATTACATCTCGCAACTCACCAACCGCGTGGTGTCGTCAGCAAACATCGAGTATCACTCAAGAATCATCTTGCAGAAATACATTCAGCGCCAGCTCATACAGATTTCTTCTGAGACCATCAAAGACGCATACGAGGATTCCGCCGACGTGTTCGATCTCTTGGACAGTGCCGAAAACAAGCTTTTCCAAATCAGCGAGAACAACCTTAGGCGCAACTACGACCAGATGCCCGACCTCGTGAAACTCGCCATCGATGATATCGAGAAAGCAAAAAACGCTGGTTCTGCCCTTCGCGGCGTGCCTTCAGGTTACACCGAACTCGACCGTATCACGCAAGGATGGCAGAAGTCAGACCTCATCATCCTCGCCGCGCGTCCAAGTATGGGTAAGACAGCTTTCGCCTTGAACATGGCACGCAACGCAGCAGTCGACTTCAACAAACCGATAGCGTTTTTCTCATTGGAGATGTCGTCAGTGCAGCTCGTGACACGTCTTATATCTTCTGAAACGTCACTCACCGCTGACAAACTGCGCTCGGGACAACTTGCAGAATACGAATGGCAGCAGCTTAACACGAAAGTCTCGCCTCTTATCAACGCAAAACTATATATTGACGACACGCCACAGCTCTCAGTTTTCGACCTCAGGGCAAAATGCCGCCGACTGAAACAGCAGCACGACATTCAGATGGTTTTCATTGATTATCTGCAACTTATGACTGCCAAGACAGAGAAAAACGGGAACCGCGAGCAGGAAATCAGCAATATCAGCCGTTCGCTCAAGAGTCTGGCAAAAGAACTGAACATTCCGGTTCTCGCCCTTTCACAGCTGTCACGTAGCGTTGAGTCTCGTCCAGGCTCAAAGAAACCTATCCTTTCCGACCTTCGTGAGTCAGGAGCTATTGAGCAGGACGCTGACATGGTTATCTTCATCTATCGTCCTGAATATTATGGACTTAGCGAAGACGAAGATCATTCTTCAACAAAAGGTAAAGCTGTAATTAACATCGCAAAACACCGTAATGGTAAACTTGGGGACGTAGAGTTGCGTTTTGTGGGACAATACGCGCGTTTCGAAGACCTTGAAAACGATTACACTCGTAATATGGGCGGTGGGGGCAATGACAACACAGGCAGTAATGAGCCGTCACAGTTTGCGCCAAACACCAATTTCAACACCCCGACTGAAAGAAGAATCGGGTCGAGAATGAATAACGACGACTTGCCGTATTAACCAGTTAGTCAGTTAGTCAGTTAGTCAGTTGTTGAATCAAGTTAACTGATTAACTGACTAACTGAACAACTGAACAACTATTTCACGATCCTTGTTCCAGCGTTAGGGTTGCCGAGGCTTGTTGCGTCGGTGATGACGGCATCATGGCCCGTCTCTTCAACGAACTTGATGGCTGCACGCATCTTCGGCGCCATCGAACCTTCGGTAAACTGACCGTCAGCGAGATATTTCTTGGCTTCCTCGACAGTGATTTTGCCAAGAGCCTGTTCGTTATCCTTGCGGAAATTGATATATGCCTGAGGAACATCGGTGAGGATGTAGAACTCGTCCGCTTTCACCTGCACTGCTGCCAATGATGAGGCAAGGTCTTTGTCAATAACTGCCTCAACGCCAACGTAATAGCCGTCTTTCTCAACGACGGGGATGCCGCCGCCGCCAACAGTCACAACGATATTTCCACCTCTTGCAAGAAGCTCAACAAGTTCAATATTATTGATTTCCAACGGTTTTGGTGAAGCCACAACTTTACGCCAGCCCCTACCCTTCGGGTCCTCTTTGAAAATCGCGCCAGTGGCAGCCGCATATTTTTCAGCCTCTTCCTTTGTATAATATGGACCGACAGGCTTTGTAGGATTCTTGAACATAGGGTCGTTGCCGTCCACCAACACGCGTGTCACAAAAGTGACGATGTTGTTCTTGAATCCGTGATGTGTCAACACTTTGCGGAATCCTGTCTCAATAAGATAACCGATCGAGCCTTGTGTCTCAGAAACACAGAAATCCATCGGCATTGGCTGAACGTCAAAAGTCTTGGCGCCTGCTTCGTGCTGAAGCATCACATTTCCAACCTGTGGACCGTTTCCGTGACCGATGATGAGGTTATCGCCGTTCTTCACGAAGCTCATCAAAGCCTCGCAAGTCTCTGTTACGTTTTCAATCTGTTCTTTGTAAGTACCTTTTTGATTGCTTCTCAGTAAAGCGTTTCCGCCGAGAGCCACAACAACTAATTTACTCATGACTTTATTTTTTGTTTTCTATTTTCAAAACTATCTTGCTATCAATCCGACGCCGAGCATCACGAAAAGGACGCCGACCCATCTCACGACCGGCACGCTCTCACCAAGAAGAAACATCGCCAGAAGAATCGTAAAGATGTAACTTATGCTTGTAAGCGGATAAACCACTGACAATGAATAACTTTTAAGCATAAACATATAAATAATCATGCCGACGATATACAAAAATGCCGCAAGTCCGAGCTGCCAGTTCAGGAAACTCCTGTAAAAAGCCCATGACATGCTGTAATCGACAACCTTCTCCATGCCAACCTTCATGAAGTATTGGGCGACGGCAAGGAAAGCCGATTGTATTATCGCTGTGATTATCAGTCTAAACATAAAATTTTTTGCAAAATTACGACTTTTTTCAATCCAAATAGTAATCTTTTAAAAACTCTTTGTAATCTTTTGTAAACGAATGGTCAGGGGTTCTAAGGACAAATGTTTCGACTTCAGTTTTATCAACTTGATTTACAACGAGTTGCATGTTTATTCTATTCGGCTCTTTTCCTTCAATCGGAATGATTTCAAACACTTTTTTCAGATAAAATCCTTGATTATCAGCCTCTTTGAGAAACGTTTTTGACTCGATTGCAGGCAAAACAAGCGAGAAACGACCGTCTTCCTTCATCAATTTCTTTGCAGAAACGAGCAAATCTTTATAACTTAATGTATTGGTATGACGTGCAAGACCTTTTTTCGCCTTTTCAGGAATATTGTCGCCGAAATAAAACGGAGGGTTCGAGACAATGAGGTCGTATTTTTTAGTGCTTTTTTCAGCAAACGACTTTATATCGTCATGAATTGCAGTAAGTTGCCTATTCCATGCTGAGTTTTTGAAATTTTGAGCCGCTTCCTCATAAGAATCGTAATCGATTTCGACAGCATCGACGCTATTAAGACCTTTCTGCGCAAGCATGAGAGGAATCAGTCCGCAGCCAGTGCCGATATCTAGAACGTCATCATTTTCAAAGACTTCGGTCCAACGGGCAAGCAAAATGGCATCCGTCCCTATTTTCATGGTCGAACGGTGATGAAACAAGCCGAACTTTTTGAAAAAAAACGGACGGCAATCCATGGCTACATATTAAGATACATGTCTATCAAGCCTTCTGGTGCCTTGATATTCAATGTCTTGGCTTTTTTGTTCACTTTTTGAAGAATATCCTCATGAACAGGAATCAGAATCTCTTTCCCGTCTTTCATAACCCGAATAACAGCCTGCGTAGGATATTCGAGGACATTTGAAATGATTCCGACCTCGCCTTTCTCCTCGTCAATGAGCTTGAAACCGACGATTTCGCTGTAATAAAACTCATCTTCTGCAAGTTCAGGCATCATTTCATTTGGCAAAAAGACCGCCTTTCCGACAAAAGTCAAAGCGCGTTCAACATTTTTCACATCCTGAAGCTGCACGAACATCTTGTCGCCGTTAATCTTATGATATTCAATAAAATAAGGAATAAGACTTCCGCCTTCCTCAATCAAGACATATCTCAAATCTTTGAAATCGGAAGGGTTAACGACATCAAGTTTAACGGTCAACTCACCTTTCAAGCCGTGCGTTTTCGTTATTTTACCGAAAAAGAAGCAATCGTTTTTTGTCATAATTTAAAATCCTGTTAAAAGTCCTATTACACCAACAACAATACCCAATGCGATTTTTATACCTTTTGAAAGCAGAAACGCCTTTCGTGACTCGGCGAGCAACGGCAAAGCACCATGTCCGTCCTGAACTATCGAGTTGGCGAGCAAAATGCTGAACGGGATGGTTCCGCTGGCGAACAAAAGCACGAAAACAAGATGCGGTCCGGACTGTGGAATGATGCCTACCAAAATCGCCACAAGCAGCACCAAGTATAGATTTGAGCTCACAAGTTCATGAATATCAACATAATGTTCAAGAATTGTTATTGCCAAAATCACGCCGAAGCTCCACAAGAAAATCTTCGGAAGATGAACTTTTATTACGTGTTCCCAAAGGTGTTCCTGCAAGAAATGCTCTTTTGCCACCACCACGATGACGAGAATCACAGAAAACATCGCGATTAGCGAGTAACGTATCCACTCCTCGTCGCCGCCATGCTCGTGCCCATGCTCATGACCTTCATCAATCACACCGCCGAGAATCAGACCAAACACCAGGACGCAAATCGCGATAAGCAGAGCTCTCACGAAAGTGAAGTTTTTGAAGTTGTTTCTCACAGTATGCTCATGATGGTGATGATGACACTCAGGCTCATCATGAAGAGGGAACGACTTCTCAGACAGCCCGATGAATTTGTCTTTCATCGTAAGCTGCAGAACGCCGCCGACCACGATAGCAGCCACAAACATTATCATGGTGATTGTCAGCGCCTTGCCCGGGAACATCGTGAACATGAAAAAAGCCTCATCGCCCGCTGTGGCTATCAGCGCCGCCATCAGAGCCGGGAAACTCACGACCCTGTGGATGTAGAGCGACACGATGGTGTAAGTGCCAAGACAACCCGGGATGACACCCATCAGCGCACCTATTAATATCTGCACCCACGGCGAAGCCTGCAGCTTTTTAGACCACAAGCCGTCGGTTTTCACGTTGATAAACTCAATAATCATCATCATTCCGATGACAAAAGCCGTTATCGTAAGTGTTTGTTGCAGTATGCCATACAAATGTTCAAACATCGTTTTCAAATTTTTAGCAAAGATAAAAACTTTTACAGATATAAAAAACAATGCCATCGTTTCAGACGGCATTATTCAAATTGCGGAGAGAAAGGGATTCGAACCCTTGGAACGCAAAGCGTTCAACGGTTTTCGAGACCGCCCCGATCGACCACTCCGGCATCTCTCCCAAACCATTTACAAAACAAAAGCAACCCTTCAGAGTTGCTTTCCCAGCGGAGACAGAGGGATTCGAACCCCCGATACATTTCTGTATAACGGTTTTCAAGACCGCCGCGATCGACCGCTCTGCCATATCTCCGCTGCAAAAATACAAAAGTTTTCAATGCTGCAACATTTTTTTACAAAATTTTTTATTTTCTCGGAAAAATCCCTTATCTTTGTTCCCGATTATGAAGTTGTTTATCAGAAATATAGCACTTATCACGTTGTTTTTCATGGCTTTATATTTTTCAGCCTGCAACAGGAAATCCATCCCCACAGAGATAATGGATTTCAAAAACAACTATGAAAACTCCGATGAATATCTTCACAAATTATCAAAATTAGCCGACAGCTGCACCAAATTCCACGCCAGCGACCCGATTTTTCTTGAAAAAAAGTCAAAAATTTTCTTTCAGAAAGGAAGAAACGAACACAAAAAAGGCGATTATCTGAATGCCACGACATCATTAATTGAAGCATTCGATTCACAAAAAGCCGTCATTTCATTGAAAAAGGAATGTGACAACGACGACTATCACTATCTCGGGCAGATTCTTGAAAACATAGGCGACATTTATTCAGACGTCAACGGCATAAAGCCAGCCTCATATTTCTACGACCATGCATTGTCAGAATTCGAGAACGCAAGCCGTCACCATGAGGTAATAGACATCCTTCTGAAAATAGGAGACCTGTACCAGCAGAACCATATTTCAAATATCGCACTGCTCAACTACGAGATTGCCGAAGAGAAAAAAAATCTAACCGAAAAGCAGAATGATTTGATTCAAATCAAGAAAGGAATAGCACTTTACGACGTTTTCGACATAGCTTCCGCAGATTCAATTTATGGAAGAATATCGAAGAAATCTCTGCAATTTATTGAATATCATTATTTTGAAGCATGTCATTTTTATTTTGCCAACAAATATGAGGAAGCCCTCTCTCCTTTGCAGAAATGTTTTGACAAAGGCGACATGAAAATGAAAGTAGCATCAGCGGAGATGCTGGCGAGCATCTATTTCTCACTCAACAACCATGACAAGGAACTGTTTTACGCACAATATCAGGCGAAAGCGCAATCGGCGGAGGCGAGACTGACACCGGTAAAAATGGAACTTGAGTCGGTTTATGAAAGCTTCATCAACAGCAACGACCCTCAAAAAGCCAATAAAACCAAGGGATTCAACGGTTTAAGCCGTGTGCTCGTTATCATTATCATATTATTAATAATTGGTGCCACAGCGACAGTTTTTACATTAAAAAAGAAAAACGAAAAACAAGAAATTACTAAACCTGCTGCAATTTCAGACAATCACACACATTCGTTTGACGACAATTTCAAGGCATTTGCAAGCACTAAAATATACAAAGAGATAAAGAATTCGCTTGAAGGCAAGGAGATTTTCATCAAAACCGTGAGCGATTACCCGAGGCTTGCGCTGACAAAAGTGGAAATCGTGTCGCTAACCATGAAGTTCAACGAGTCGTTTCCAAACCTAACACACACATTATTAGAAACTTATCCCGACCTCACCACCGCTGACATCAGATTTATCATCCTCAATCTGATGGGATTTTCAGACATCGAAATAGCTGTTCTTCTCAAACAGACATACAGCTCAGCCAACAAAAGAAGCAACAGAATCAAAGACATTTTACACACGGAAGAAGAGCTTGAACATTTTATTCCAAACTTTTTACGCTCGCTGAAATATTAAAAACAGCATAGCGCAAATAATTAAATATCAGATAATTACAAGGATTTATTCCATATATTTCGATAAAATAGGCTGGCAAAAACCTTGACAAAACTTTTCCCATGATGTAATTTTGCAACTGGAACAACAAAAATTCGCATCATGAAAAGAATCTTAACAATCTGCTTAATGTTAATGCTTGGCGCAACGACAAGCGCACAGAGCACAAAAACGTTAAACTCATACATATCATACGCGACATTCAGCGTCCCTGGAGAAGAAGCCTCGCAATACGTTGAAACTTACATGACTTTCGACAAAGGCAGTCTCGTATATGTAAAAGGTGAAAAAGATTTCAATGCCAAGATTAATATCACGGTGTTGTTCAAGCAAGGCGAATCGATTAAGAATTACGGAAAATATTCGCTGACAAGCCCCACAGAAGCTGACACCACCAATATCAACGGATTCTTCATGGACATGCAGCGTTATTCGCTTCCTAACGGCACATATTCATTAGAAGTGGTGCTTGAAGACGAGAACAACAAGGCGGCAGCACCATACAAAGTTGAGGACCAATTGATTGTAGACCTTCCTAACAAATTCTGCTTCTCAAGCATTATCGGACTTGAAAGCTATTCAAAAGCCAACAACGACTCACAAACCGCAAAGAACGGCTACGAGCTCATCCCAATGATAATGCCTTATTATCCTGAGACCATCAACAAGCTCACATTCTATGCCGAGATTTATAACGCAAAAAAGCAGCTTGGCGACAATGAGAAATACCTTCTTAACACATATATCTGCGCTTTTGAGAACAACGCCAAGCTCAACAACTTCTACTTCACAAAGAGAATGAACGCGAAAGATATCGACGTGATTATCAACAGCATGGACATCACTAACTTGCCTTCCGGCAACTATTATCTGGTTCTCGAGGCGCGCGACAGGAACAACGAGGTTATCGGATTGAACCGTTATTTCTTCCAAAGAAGCAATCCTAACTACCAGATTGACAACACCATGCTTGCATCCATCAACACCGACGAGGTCTTTTCCGGAAAAATCAATGATTTGGACACCATCCGCGAATATATCAGGACACTCTCCCCTATCTCGACAGCTGTTGAGAAAGACTATGCGGAAGAGCTTGTGAAGACCGACGACCTGCAGACGATGCAACAGTATTTCTACACATTCTGGTCAAGCAGAAACAAAATCGACCCGAAGCAGGCATGGCTTGATTATTACGCGCAGGTTCATAGAGTTAACGCTTCGTTCAAGACTCTCAACAACAAAGGCTATGCGACCGACAGAGGCATTGTGTTCCTCAAATACGGCGCGCCTGACAGGATTGTTCAAAGTTACAGCGAGCCAGGTGCCTACCCATACGAGATTTGGCACTATTACACTCTCGGCAGCCAGCGCAACAAGAAATTCGTGTTCATGACACTCGACATTGTGACGAACGACTTCAAGCTCATACATTCTGACGCCGTTGGCGAGCTCAACAACTTCAGATGGACAACGGAGATTTACAAGAGGACATACGGCACATACTACGATTACGGAGTTGACAACGCCGCTGCACCGGATTCCTACGGCGACAAAGCCAAGGACTATTACGACAATCCACGATAACATACCACACATACTTTGTTTGATAACGGGGCTTGGGAAATCCAGGTCCCTTATCGTTTTGTGAGGCAAAAAACATATCATTTGTGTTTTTGTATCAAAAAATCACTAATTTTGCGGTGTTTGAATCACATGCGAAGTTTTGTTTTCATAATAACGGCGTTTTCCGCACTGCTTCTCTCCTGTGCGAAGCAGCCCGAGCCCGTTGTGGAGCCGCAGCCCCTGCCGTTTTCCTTCGACGGAAACCTTTTGCGCATCGACAGCCTGATGCAACACGATGCTGACTCGGCGCTGGTTTTATTATTGGACAAGGCGTGCCTTGTCCCAACGGGATGCGACGATTTGTCCCGCAGCGGCAAGGCATGCCTTGCCGCTGCAGATGCGAACGATGATTATCGTTCCCTTCTCATTTCCGAGGCGTTGTATAAGACCGGCAATGCGCAGTTGAACCGATTTCGTTCTGTAGATACGTGCCATGGCGCGTCTCTACAGGAGGCGGTGCGGTGTTTCGACAGCCTCGCCGCGCAATATCCGGGCGGCGACGACATTGTTGTCCTTTCCGCCCGCGCGCACTACATGAACGGCGTGGGCTTCTATGAAAACGACAGCGTTGTGGAGGCGTGCAGGGAATACCTGAAAACGCTTGAGATAATGGAGAACCGTTTTGACGAAAGCGAAC
>JAFRRS010000009.1 GCA_017427985.1 Bacteroidales bacterium
ACATCGGCTCCGCCGATGTCGCCGACATGCCATATCTCGTCACAGTCTTTGAAAAACTCAAAGACCGCAGGATTAAGCCATCCGTGTGTGTCCGACAATAATCCTATCTTCTTCATTTATCACGGAATCTTGTAGGAGATGCCGATGCTCAACACTTCCTTGAACTGACGGAATGTGGTGCCTTCATAGCTGCTCAACGGAGCGATGTCCTCATCATAAACCAGACGTGCAGTAAGGTTGCAGCTCAACCAGTCGTTCACCTTCATAATCAAGGCGTTGTCCCAATCGAAATCAACAGGGCAGGTGTACTTCTCGCCAATGGCATTCAAATCTGAAGACTTGGTGAGATAGTTGTAGAAAGCGATGAGTTTTGAAGAGAATGTAATGTTCTTTGCAATTTCATAGTTAAACTCTGCAGTGAGCTGTGCACCGAGTTCCCAACGGATTTTCTCGCCGTCTTTTGTTTTTACTATGTTAATGATTGTGTCTGTTCCAATAATTTCTTCTACAGCTTCATATTCAGCATGCTTCACACCAAATGCGCCTTCGTCGGCGAGATTCTGGTCGTTGACGTATGTCATCTTAGCTGTGAGAGGGGCGAAGTTGACTTTGAAATGCTCGTTAGGAACCCACTGGGCACCAAGACCTAACGTGAAGTAACCTGGAGCCATGAAACCAGAGATTCTGTTGGTGCTGTCGGCAGCATAGTTGTAGCCGTTTACAAACTGGCTCTGGAATGTGAAGTTGGCTGTCGCAAACAGTTTCTCATTCGAGAGGTTGTATCCGTAAAGTGAGCTTAAGAAAATGCGGTCATCAGTTTTTATTGGCTTCTTGTCGAGGTCATAATAGCTGTAGCCGAGCTGAAGGTCGAGGCTGTTGTCCCATTTGTGGTTGCCGTTCTTGTAGTTGATGTCATACTTGGCAAGGCCGAGGAAGTTGATGTTGTCCTGTCCGCCTGGCGCCCAGTTGTCGAAATGGCTCTGAGCCATGTTAAAACCAACGTTACCGCCATGTGTCCAAGGTGATGCCGGAGCATCCTGCGCAAATGCCACATTCACCGAAAGCAGCAATGCGATCAAAGGTAAAAATAACTTTTTCATATTATTAAATTTAGTTAAACTTTAAATCTTATTAACTCTAAACTTAAAAACTACTCTAAACTCTACACTTTCAACTCTAAACTTTAATAACTATTTCCATCATAATAATTCCTCTCTCCAATCTGGAAAGTGATGTCCTGTGTCATCCTCGTCCTTACAAGGCTGTCGTTTTTAACTCCTGGAGTCCATAACAGATTCTGTACCAGTCTGATAGCCTCGTTGTCGCAACCGCCGCCCACACTGTTTTCAACCAAAATGTTTGAAGCCCTGCCATCTGTTTCAACTATGAAACTGAGCTTCACAGTGCCTTGAATCTCAAACTGTTTCGCCTGGTCGGGAAACTGTAGATTCAGTCGGAGATACGTAGCCATAGTCATGTTCTTGTTCTCGAAATATGGCATTGGTGACTGATGCAACTCCTTGTTATTGAACACTTTATTCGATTTCTGCGCGGGATGTTCCTGCTGGGGAAGCATCGGGCGGGGGGTCTTTTCTTCGGCTTTTTTATAGCTTTTCGGTGAGAACTCCACGGTGTAATAGTCGTTGTAAGCCGCTGGTTTCCCGTTTTTTATCGCCGGATTCCATTCAATCATCTTGACAAGTCTGATGGCTTCCTCGGCACATTGCTCGTCAAAAGCGTTCTCAACCCTGTAATTTGTGGCGTTTCCTGCGTCGTCAACATCATAAAAAACAGTGATTTTGCCGCCTTTTTTCTGTTCGAGCGCGTCTTTCGGATAATTCAGATGGTTTTGGATGATTTTTTTCGTCAGCGAGAATCCTGATTTCGGTTCCGGTGCTTTGTTCTGGGCATTGAGATTCAGTCCTAAAAAACTGATTATCAATATGATAAAAACTGATGTTAATCTGATAGTTTTCATTGTTTTGATGATTTGTTTTCAATATTGCACCGCAAATTTACGAAATTTTTTTATGATATGCAAAAAAAATGTAATTTTGTAGGGGCGAATAATCATTTGCCCTTACTTAATCAAATGAATAATGAAAAATGATTAGAAATAGTTCAATAAAAAAAGAAGATTCCAACATGGTCTTCGGCGTCCATCCCGTCGAGGAGCTGATAAAAGCAGGGAAGGAGCTTGAGAAGGTTTTCGTGCAGTCGGGATTGCGTTCGCCGCAGATTTCCGAGATTGTGAAATACGCACGCGAGCATGAGGTTCCGGTGCAGTTCGTCCCGATTGAGAAACTGAACCGCCTCACGCGCAAAAACCATCAGGGCATTGTGGCTTTTGTTTGCCCGATTTCGTACCAGACAATCGAAAACGTAGTTCCTATGGTGTATGATGAAGGTCGCATGCCATTCATCGTCATCCTTGACCGTGTTACTGATGTGCGCAATTTCGGTGCCATAGCCCGCACATGCTACGCTGCCGGTGTCGATGCCATCGTTATCCCTTCACGTGGCAGCGCTTTGATTAACGGCGACGCCATGAAGACATCTGCTGGCGCTCTTTCATTAATTAATGTGTGTCGTGTAGAAAACGTCAAAGACACCATCGACTTTTTGAAGGCAAGCGGCTTGAAAGTGATAGCATTTTCTGAGAAAGGCAAACAGACCATCTGGCAGGCTGACCTCACTGGACCGATTGCCATCATGATGGGGTCGGAGGAGGACGGCATCAGCGAGGCTTACCTCAAACGCGTTGACAATCATTTGGTTATCCCTATGCCCGGCGACATCGATTCCCTCAACGTCAGCGTCGCTACCGGCATCGTCACATTCGAGGTCGTTCGCCAACGTTCCCTGTAGAGACGGATGATAATCCGTCTCCTAACGACAAAAAAATAACGTCGTGCTGCAGCGCGACGTTATTTTTTTTGATTTTCAAGTACCAATTAGTTTTCTTTCTTCTTAAGAACTTCTTTGATACGTGCTTTCTTGCCGCGGAGACCTCTGAGGTAGTAGATTCTCGCTCTGCGGACAGCGCCTTCCTTGTTGAGCTCGATGCTCTCGATCATTGGGTCGGCGATAGGGAAGATTCTTTCAACACCGATGTTGTTGGAGATCTTTCTAACTGTGAATGTAGCAGCCTTGCCCTGACCAGCGCGCTGTAACACGACACCCTGGAATTTCTGCAAACGTTCCTTGTTTCCCTCAACAATTTTATAAGTTACGGTGATGGTGTCACCTGATTTGAACTGTGGAAAATCTTTTACTTGTACTTGATCTTCAACAAATTGGATTAACGCGTTTTTCATCTCTGTTGTATTTTTTATCTTTATTTTTATCCTCTAAAAAAGCACGCAAAAATACAAAATTTTTGAATACTCACAACATTTATTTTATTTTTTTTATTTTTTCGTACATCTCAGGTCTGCGAATCTTCGTTCTCTCCAGTGCCTGCTGATATTTCCAGTCATTTATCACCTGGTCGTTTCCAGATAGAAGCACGTCCGGAACAGCCCATCCTTTGTATTCGCGCGGTCTCGTGTACACTGGCGGCGACACCATTCCGTCCTGAAATGAGTCGGAAAGTGCTGAGGTTTCGTCGCTCAAAGCTCCAGGAATAAGCCTTACGAGACTGTCGGTCAGGACTGCCGCGGCAAGTTCTCCGCCAGACAATACATAGTCGCCGATGGAAATCTCTCTCGTGATGAGATGCTCGCGAATCCTCTCGTCGATGCCTTTGTAATGACCGCAAAGCATGATGAGATTTTTGTTCAGAGACAATTGATTAACAACGGGTTGTGTCAATAATTCGCCGTCAGGACTCATGTAGATTACCTCCTCGTAGTCTCTTTCCGATTTTAGTTTGCTGATGCAGTTGTCGACTGGTTCAATCATCATCACCATGCCTGCGCCTGCCGAGAAAGGGTAGTCGTCGACGCGACGGTGCTTGTCGTTGCTGTAGTCGCGCAAGTTGTGAAGATGGATGTCGACAAGCCCTTTGTTGATTGCGCGTTTCACAATGGATTCGGTGAACGGCCCTTCAAACATCTCTGGAAATATCGTGATAATGTCTATTCTCATAACGCCGCAAAATTACTAAAATTTCTCGTTATATTAATAAAGGTATTTCAAAAATCGCCGTAAATCTTATTTAATCTATTGATTATCAATTTCTAAAAAATAATTTAAAAATTTTGTTCAACGTATTAAAAAAAGATGTAATTTTGCAACGCTTTTGAGAAATCAAAGCAGACCCTTGCCCAGGTGGTGAAATTGGTAGACACGCTACTTTGAGGGGGTAGTGACGAATGCGTCGTGCAAGTTCGACTCTTGTCCTGGGCACTAAAAGGAATCCAAGATTCCACCCAGAGCCCATGTGGTGAAATTGGTAAACACGCTACATTCAGGGTGTAGTGAGCGGACGCTCTTGGAAGTTCGAGTCTTCTCATGGGCACAAGAAACAGAATCGGTCAACAGCCGATTTTTTTGTATTATTAAAAAATTAACCCATGAAAAAACTATTACTACTTGTCGCTGCGGCATTATTTTCCCTTCAAGTCGCCTCGGCACAGAAAGTGTGGACTCTGAAAAACATCCCCAACCCACATAAAAATAATTATTTTATCCATGTTTCGAATCCAGATAACATATTGACGGACAGCACCGAAAAGTTTATAAACAGAACATTGAATTCAATAGTCAAGAAGGCGGATGTTCTCGTTGTAGCTGTAAACAGTATCGGTGACGAGGACACACAGGAATTTAGAAACCAATTGTTCAACTATTGGAAAATCGGCGATGCGGATAAAGACAACGGACTTCTCATGCTTTTTGTTGAAGACCAGCACAAGATGGAATTTGAGACTGGTTATGGATTGGAGGGAGTTCTAACAGATGCAGACTGTTTCGCAATCTATAATCAATTCATGAAGCCTTATTTTAAAGAGGGGGAATACGACAAGGGAATGTATGTCGGAGTCACAAAGATTGCTAATAAGCTGGGTGCCGAGATAGAGGATACTGAACCTTATGATGATGAAATCAACTGGTTCTACATCATAGGTTGTTGTTTGTTGTTCTTGTGCTGCGTAAAATGGCTCTTTGATCTTATCGCTTTTTTGTTGGCGAACAAAGAAGAGAAGAAGAAAATGTTCTATAATGGTACTACATATAGTCTGTTTAGATGGCCTTACGATAAAGCCAAAGAGAAAGGAAAATTCGGGTTTTTGGACATCTTTATATTCTTGGGACGGTGTGTGTTGGCCATAATAGGAATTCTTGTAATTCAGTCGATTGGCGTGTTATTTATGGCAACGTCAAAAGGTGGCGGTTCGTCGTCAGGTGGTGGTGGTTCATCAGGCGGCTCGTCAGGCGGCGGCGGTTACTCCGGAAGCTGGTAATTTAATATGATTTATTTCTTTTAAAATAAAAGAAAAAGCCGAAAATCTCATGAAGAGTAGGTACAAAAATTGTTAATTATGAAAAAAATTGTATTGTTAGCTGTTTTGATAATAGTCAATGTTTTTGCTTTCGCGCAGAAACCAGTCATATTTGGTGTTTATTTGGGCACTTCTGTTCCAATGGGAAACTTGGGAGAAGGTGACAAAATCAACCATACAAACCTTGACCCGATAAAATATGTTTTTATAATGGATAAATATAATCAGTGTTATGCTGGTGTTGGATTTAACCTTGGATTTGATGTTACAGTAAAGCTTCCTGTTAATGGTCTCGGAGTGTTTGGTGGTTTTGATTTCTTTTATAATACAAACAATTCGGAAATCAAAAAGTATATGGATGAAGTTAAACAATCTTGGGAAAATGAATCTGATGTCTCAGAATATTCATATAATCTCCCAAATTTCATGAATCTTCCGATTTTGTTTGGTGTGAATTATCAGCATAGTTTTAATCATATTGTTGGTGTTTTTGGCGAAGTTGGTATCGGTCCAAACATAAGATTTATCACTAATCATGAAGGAAAAATCAAATATACATCAGAATATGAATCATATACAAACAAATTTGATACAGCTGCCACTTTTGGTTTCAAAATTGGTACCGGTGTCATGTTGTGGGATTGTTTGAGCGTTGCTCTTGACTACTATTCACTTGGAAATGCTAAAATCAATGGTACAATTACTGAAAAAGTTGGAATTGATAAATATGTGATTCCAGAGATGAAATTTGAAAGCAGGAACGAAATATCAGCTTCTGAATTGGTGTTAAGAGTTGGTTATCATTTTTAAAGACAACCGAAAAAATGAAAAAGGACGTCATGTTTTGTGACGTCCTTTTTTGTTGATAGTCATGATGTTATTTCAAATAAGTGTCAAGCCAGTTCTTGAATCTTCTCTGCCAGAGGATGCCATTCTGTGGCTTCAAGACCCAGTGGTTTTCATCAGGGAAGTAGAGGAACTCTGCAGGAATGCCGCGCAAAACCGCCGCGTTGTAAGCCTGCATGCCTTGCGTGAAGCAGATTCTGTAGTCGAGACCGCCGTGGATGACCATGATTGGCGCTGTCCATCTGTCGACGAAAAGGTGAGGGGAGTTGGAATAAGACCATTTCACAACCGGGTTGGTGGTGTCCCAGTAAGGACCGCCGAGGTCCCAGTTGACGAACCACATCTCTTCTGTCTCAAGATATTGAGCGTCAAGGTTAAACATGCCGTCGTGGGCGATGAGTGCCTTGAAACGTCCCTCGTGATGACCGGCGAGCCAGAACACTGAGAAGCCGCCGAAACTGGCACCAACGGCACCGAGTCTGTCGTTGTCGACAAACGGCTCTTTAGCCACAGCGTCGATGGCAGAGAGATAGTCTCTCATGCACTGTCCGCCGTAGTCGCCGCTGATTTCTTCGTTCCATTCCTGACCGAAGCCTGGCAATCCGCGTCTGTTTGGAGCCACGACGATATATCCGTTCGCAGCCATCTGCTGGAAGTTCCAGCGATATGACCAGAACTGACTCACTGTGCTCTGAGGACCGCCTTCGCAGTATAAAAGGGTAGGATATTTCTTGTTTTTGTCGAAATGAGGCGGGTAGATGACCCATGTCAGCATCATCTTGTTGTCGGTGGTCTTAATCCATCTCTCTTCGACCTCAGCTGCTGTCAGCTGCTTGAAAATGTTATCGTTGATGTGTGTAATCTGCTCAAACTTGCCGTTTTGCGGGTCGATGATGTAAAGCTCTGTCGGGTGGCTCATCGACTGCTGTCCGCCAATGAGTTTGTCGCCTACTACAGTCAGCGACACGAAGTTGTGTTTGCCGTTTGTTATCTTGCGGATACTGCCAGAGGCGAGACTCAGCTCGTAAATCTGGTCGGTGGCGTTGATGTCGCTTATGAAATAAATCTTTGTGGCGTCGTCAGACCAGGTGAGGGAAGTAGAGTTCTGGTCGAAGCCGAGGCTGTAGTCGGTTTTCTCACCTGTTGTCATATTCATTACGTAAAGGCGTTGTTTGTCAGCCTCATAGCCGTCGCGCTCCATGCTTTCCCAAGCCATCATGTTGCCTTTTGGAGCCACTGAAATATTGAGGTCGTAGCCCATCATTCCTTCAGTGAGGTTGGCGGTCTGTCCTGACGCGATGTTATAGCTGTAAATGTCAGTGTTTGTTGATGTCGCGTAGTATTTGCCCTCTTTTTTCCGGCAGCAGTAGAGCACTTTGCTGTTGTCTTCGCTGAATGCCACTTGCTCCATGCCGCCCCAAGGTCTTACCGGCGATTCCCACGGCTCTCCTTGAAGGATGTCTTTGCCGTTCTTAATCAATCCGTTAGACAATGAAGCCACGAAAAGATGGCTGTAGGTGTCAACCCACTGGTCCCAATGGCGGTACATGAGGTCGTGGTTGATTCGTCCCGATGACATCTGAAGGTCAGGGTAGATGTCGGCGACGGTTTCTTTCATCTTCACCTCGGCGGAATAAACGAGCTGTTTGCCGTCGTTGCTGTATTTGAAACCGGTTATACCATCTTGAATATCAGTGATTTGCTTGCGGCTTTTGCCTTTGGCGTCCATTTCCCAGAGCTGCATGTCGCCCGATGCCGCTGTCATGAAAGCGATGCTGCCTGAAGGCGTCCAAACAGGACTGTACTCGCTGAATTTGCCGTTGGTGAGGCATTTCACGTTATTGCCGTCGGCGTCCATGATGTAAATTCTTGAGAATCCTTTGTTTTCGTCGACGTAATAATCCGTCACGTTGTAAACAATTTGTTTGCCGTCGGCTGATACGGAAAACTCTCCGATACGTCCCATGCTCCAAAGCACTTCGGGAGTGAGGATGTCCGACTGAAGCTTGATTTTCTCGCGCACCGGAGCTTTGGGCTTCGAGGCGTCACCGCATGACTGTAACATTAACAGTATCAATGCGAAAGGAAGTAGTAATTTTTTCATGATATATAATTTAATTTGTTGCTTCGCAAAATATGTTTAAATATGCTGCTTCGCAGAATGTGTTTGCATTTTTAATTTGCAAAGTTACAGAATGTTTTTTAACTTTGCAAAAATTTTTAAAAATGAAGCGTGCATTATCAGTATTAGTTCTCTCTTTTGCCATTATGACGGCATCGGCGCAGCAACGCCTTGTCTATCAATCGTATATGCTTGGTTCTGACAGCGGCGACACGACTTTCCGTGAGGTTTTGCGTTTTAAAAACCAATTGAGAATCAACGATATTCATGAATTTAGCGGAAAGATGATTCAGGGCTTGTCGACAAACGTCACTTTCGTCGATTATGAAGCCGATTCCGCCTATTATCAAATGAGTTATCAGGATGGAGAATCGTATTTTTATTCTTATCCATTGAAAAACAATGACTTGACATTTGAAGAAAAAGGCGAGGAGAAGGTTTTGGGCTATGATTGTAAAAAGTACAAAACCTCGATAAACTCGAACACCATTGAGGTTTGGATGACTGAAAGCCTTGGTTATGATGCGTCTCCGGTCACTTCGCGCGGGTATCTTAAAGGTGTGATGGTGCGTCAGGCTATAAACGGAAACCGCATCATGGATTTGAAGTCGATAAAGAAAGACAAGAAGCTGAAAAAATCTTTGATTCCTGATAATCTTGGAGTTAGGAAGACAGGGAAGGAGCTGAACCAGATAAATAGGGACAAGCTGATCATGCGCACCAAGATTTTCGACGACGAGCAGATTCATTTCGCAAAAATCGAAAAATTTAAGGGCGAGATTCCGTTCGACACGGTGCTTCATTTCTCGTGGGGAACCATCATTTTGAAACGTGAGAACCTGCCCGTTTTGCCAGAGCATTATCAACTTTTTGCGGAGCTGCACCAGCGTTCAAACGGCGATGCTTACGACCGCTCAGGCTCTATTTTTGTTATCCCAACGGATAAAAAACTATCTTTAAGTAACGCTTTAATTGATAGTATTCAAGTTATTCCATATCAATGTGATAAAAATGGAAAAAAATACCAAGGAATAAGCCTGACAGACGACTATATGCCTGTTGTGGAGCTGATGAGATTTTTCACTCCATTTGGTGTTAACCATTTCAACGACAAGGTTCAAATTGATGGCTTGGAATGGGAGGATGAGTCGTATTACAAGATGGAGGTTACGGAGCTTTCCGACCGTCTTTCAGGCGATGTTTTGATTGGTGCTTTCATCGGAAATTACGATGGCGGCGGGCATAAGGTGTCGCTTGATCTGGTTGCATATCCTAATGAATATAGCGGGGACGCATCAGGAAACAACCGCTGGAGTCTGCCTTTATTCAACACTTGCAACGTGATGGAGATGTCGGGGCAGAATTACGGGCGATTGTTCCAGACTGATAGTCTGACCGTTGAATTTGATATTCCAGAAAATGTTGAGAATCTTAGACTTAGATATATCTCAACTGGTCATGGAGGCTGGGGTGGAGGCGATGAGTTCAACCCTAAGGAGAACACGATTATCATTGACGGCGAAAAGGTCTTTAAACATACTCCATGGCGTTGTGACTGTGCGACTTACAGAGAATTCAATCCTGTTTCTGGCAACTTCTGGAACGGCGTTTCTTCATCCGATTTGTCACGTTCGGGATGGTGTCCCGGTACGGCGACTAATCCGGTTTATTTCGACTTAAGTGACTTAAAACCAGGGCATCACACCATCACCGTCGCTATTCCGCAAGGTGCCGACGAAGGTGGCAGTTTCTCCCACTGGATGGTGAGTGGAGTTTTGATTGGAAATGCCAAATAATCACTCTATCCCGCGCAGATCCTTGTAAAGCTGCACGGCGTAGAGGTCGGTCATGTTGGAGATGTAGTCAAGGACGACTTGGATCTTAGAATACAGGTCGTCTTTTTCTGTCTTGAACTGGTCGGGGATGATTGACATCAGGCGCTTGTGGTAACCGCTGTCAGGATGCAGCACGGCATCGATGAACTCGTTCATCAGGCTGCCGATGATGTTGTAGCCCTTGACTTCGATTTTCACCACCGACGGATGTTTGTAAATGTTTGGTACAGAGAAGCTTCTGCAGTCTTCGAGAGCGTCTTTCACGTTTTTAGGAAGATGTGAGATGAGGCTCTTCTGGAACGTCCCAGCCATGATGTCGTCGTAGTTCTCGATGAACACTTTCGATGCGCAGTCGACGAGTTTGTTGATGACCGTGGCGCGCAGGAAAGCCATGCGCTCGTTGGCGTCGGTGACGGTTTTGAAGATATGCTCGCGACGTTCAAAAAACCATTCCTCAGACTTGTCTTCAGGGTTGAAAAACGCCATGAAATGCTTGTCGATGTCGACGGTTTGGATGATGCCGCGCTTGTGGGCGTCCTCCATGTCGAGGATGAGATAGCAGATGTCGTCGGCGGCCTCCATCATGTAGGAGAGCGGATGACGGGCGTAAATCGGCTTAACGCTGTCAAGACGCGGTATTCCGCAGCCTTCCATCACTTTCTCAAACTGCTCGATTTCGCTGTTGAAGACGTTGTATTTCTTGCGGTCGCCTTTGTCGAAAGAAGGGTAAGGGTATTTTATCAGCGTGGCGAGTGATGCGTATGTCAGCGAGAGACCGCCTTCGCGGCGGCCGGCGAACTGGTGTGTCAGCTGGCGGAAAGCGTTGGCGTTGCCTTCAAAAGAAATGAGGTCAGACCATTGGTTTTCAGGGATTTGGCTTTGTAACGACTTGCCTTCGCCGAACTTGAAATAGCTGCTCATCGTCTCCTCACCGGAATGTCCGAAAGGAGGGTTGCCGAGGTCGTGGGCGAGACAAGCTGTCGAGACAATGGTGTCGATGTCGAAGATGACGTCATGGAAACTTGGACCATATTTGTCGATGAGGAACTTCGACACCTTGCGCGCTATCGAACGCCCGACGCTTGCCACTTCGAGGCTGTGTGTCATACGGTTATGCACGAGTTTGCTGCCCGGCAGCGCGAAAACCTGCGTCTTGTTCTGCAGACGGTGGAAGATGTTAGAGAAGATTATACGGTCGTAATCTCTCTGAAACTCGTTTCTGATGTCGGCTACGTTTTGTGCCCGAGCCTCACGTTTAGCTGATAAAAGTTGTTCCCAATTCATAATTCAAATTTTTAATTCCCGTAGCGGATAACGCATGCGTTATCCCTACTGGTTTGCGGTCCTTGCATACGGTGTCATGTCCTGTGAGCCGAATTCGCCGCGTTGGTATTTCAGATATCCGGCGACGCCAATCATGGCGGCGTTGTCGGTGCTGAACTTGAATTTTGGGATGAACACATCCCAGTGATATTTCTTGCCGGCGGCGCGCATGGCGTCCTGAAGCCCAGTGTTTGCTGACACTCCGCCCGCTATGGCGACCTGTCTAATGCCGGTGTCCTTCGCCGCTTTGATGAGTTTCTTCATCAGAGTGTCGATGATGTCTTTCTGGATGGAGGCGCATAAATCCGCCTTGTTTTCCTCTATGAAGTTCTCATTTTCCTTCAATTTGTCCCTCAAAAAGTACAGGAAACTTGTTTTCAGTCCGCTGAAGCTGTAGTCGTAGCCAGGGATGTGCGGTTTGCTGAACTGGAACTCGTCGGGGTTGCCTTCTTTTGCCAACTTGTTGATTATCGGGCCTCCAGGGTAGCCGAGTCCCATGATTTTCGCTGTCTTGTCGAAAGCCTCACCCGCAGCGTCGTCGATGGTCTTGCCCAGAATCTCCATGTCGAAATAATCGTTGACCTTCATGATTTGGGTGTGACCGCCTGAAACTGTCAGACATAGGAATGGAAACTGCGGAACTGGCGTAGGATTGTCGGGCTCTTGCGCGAAAAGAGCCAGGACATGACCGTTTGTGTGATTAATTTCAATCATCGGGATGTCCATCGCAAGGGCGAAAGCCTTTGAAAATGAAGTACCTACGAGCAATGAGCCTAAAAGTCCCGGACCGCGTGTAAAAGATATTGCACTTATTTGATTTTTTTGTATATTTGCTTGCTTAATTGCGGCGTCAACAACAGGTATGATATTCTGCTGGTGCGCGCGCGAGGCAAGCTCAGGTATGACACCTCCGTATTGGCGGTGAACCTCTTGATTAGCAATGACATTCGACAGAACAGTCGTGCCTCTGAGGACCGCTGCAGAAGTGTCATCACATGATGATTCGATGGCTAAAATGTATTCGTTCATAGCTATAAAAGAATGCGCAAAGGTACAAAAAAGAAGATTATACACGGCATATTAATTATCTTTGTGATAATTTTTGCTCTCATGGCGAGCCTCATCGCGGCTTTCCGTGACATCACCGTGCAGAGTATGATTGCGCGTTCGGTGGCGGGTGAGCTGTCGAGAAAGCTCAATACTGAAGTCAAAATCAAGACGTTTTACATCACGACGAATCTGTATCTTTGCATTGAGGACGTGCAAGTCAACGACTTGGAAGGCTATCCGATGTTTGAAATAGGTAAGATTAATGCCAAATTCGCGCCTCTTATGACATTGAACGACATCCGCGTAAAGGATGTTTATTTTGAAAATGTCATGGGGAGGCTCGTGAAATATGAAGACAGCGAATTGCTTAACATTAAGGATATTATTTCGCAATTTGGCGGTGGAAAGGACAAGAAAACCGAAGAAAAAAACGAAACAGGATTCCGCTTGAGGATTGATAATATGCGGCTTGACAACGGTCATGTGATTTTCTGGAACCAGCATAAGGACGATCCGGATAGGCTGAGCATGGACTATGCGCATATCGATATCGACAGCATTTACGGTGTTTTCTCGAATCTTGAGATTCGAAATGACTCGGTTTTGGGCAACGTTCATACTCTGAAAGGCAAGGACAGATGCGGTCTCGTGCTCGACGATGCGAGGGGAGATGTGCTTTTCTGCGAGAAATGCCTAAACATCGACAATCTGATTCTTGAAACGAACGAGTCGCATGTTGACCTTGACCTGCGTTTCGAATATGAAAGTTCAAGCGCTTATTACGAATTCGAAGATTCTGTAAGAATTATTGGAAACATCAGGCAGTCGACGCTGCTTCTGAGTGACCTGAAGTATTTTGCGTGGGTGTTGTCGAAGATGCCCGACAAATTTGTGTTTACGGCGCAATATGACGGACCTGTGAGCGATTTCACGGTTTCCGATGTTGACTTGTATTACGCAAACAGCACGCATCTTGAAGCTGACGTTACGATGACGGGATTGCCTGATTTTGAAACGACTTACATGGATGTCTCGATTAAGAGACTCGTGACTTCTTACGATGACATGAAAAACACGGCGATACCATCGGAGTCGGTGACTGTGCCGTTGCCTGATGCGCTGAGGCCGATGGGAATGTGCTCGTTTTCAGGAACTTACAGCGGTTACGCCAACGATTTTTCCGCGAAAGCAAATCTTATCTCAGATATGGGCGATGTCGATGCTTATGTGTATCTCAATACGACCGATAATCCTGAATATTCGTTTAATATCGTCACTAACAGATTGAATTTCAAGGAATTGGTTGGTTTGAAAGATGAAGCGGAAGTCTCGATGGAATTCAGCTTGAATGGAAAAGGCCTTGAAGTGAAGGACACCGATTTTGAGGCGGATGTGAAATTTAACTCGTTGGTGCTTTACGGCAATGAATTCAATGACTTCACTGTTCATGGGGACTTTGAGAATCAACGGTTTATAGCGATGACAAAGCTTGAGCATCCTCATGTGGGCTTGGATTTGTCGGCTATGCTCGACCTGAACGGAAAGATGCCGTCGTACAACATAAAAGCTGATATTAAAGATGCAGACCTTGTCAAGCTTAAACTCATTGATAATGATACTGTTATGGTTGTTTCATCGTTGATTGACCTTCAGTTTAGCGGTGATGACATCGACAATATCACTGGAAAGTTGGACATTGACAGCACGACATATTTCAATGGCGACGAGTATACGATGAAGGACTTCTCGGCGAGTGTGACGGAGTTCAGCGGCATCAAAGACATTGAGATTAGCTGTGATTTCTTTGATTTCTACAGCTCGGGAATCATCAACTTCAAGACCTTTGCCAATGCCATGAAAAACACGGCAAAACGATATGTGAACATTCCGGCGTGGTTTGGAAACACGATTCCCGACACCAACAAGCAGGAATTCTCGCTTTCGTTGAATTTGAAAGACACGCGTCAGCTTTCGAAGCTGTTTATGCCTGAGCTTTATGTGAGTAGGGGAACGACCGTCACTGCCACATACACCGACGGATATGCTTATCACGGCTCCACGATTGAATCGCCAGAGATTTGGTATAACAATCTGAAATTCAAGAATTTGGAGATTAGAAACACTGGAAAATTCGATGAGTTTTTGTCGGATATCACATTCGATGATATCATAATCCGTGACACGACGAGTACGAATCCAGATCCGATAAGCCTTGAAAATGTGGTGGTTCAGACAAAATTCGCCAATGACACGATTATTATTGATTTACAATGGGATGACGACATTGAAGAGGACAGAAACAAGGCGCATATCAAATCGATGTTTGTGCCGCATCCGAAATCTGGCGGATTGCTGACGATAAAGTCGGATGAGATTGTTGTTAACGACACTCTTTGGGCATTGGATCCGAATTGTGTAATTGATTTTCAGAAAACAAAGACTTTTATCAACGATTTTGAGCTGTATACCAACACCCAGTCGATGAAGGTGAACGGCGTTTATCCGAAAAGGAATCAGGATACGCTCATGGTGACGCTGAAGAATGTGGATGTCTCTGATTTTGACTTCATTACAGTTGGCAACGACCTTGATTTTGATGGAATTGTGACCGGATTTGTCGGTTTCTCGGGTCTGGATGAGCAGTTGGCGTTTTCCTCGATTCTTGAGTTGAAGGAGTTTTATCTGAACAAACAGGAAGTGGGGGATGTTTTTGTAAATACGAAATGGGTTGACGAGAGCAAGTCGATTTACATAAATTCCGAGATTTACAACAGCCTTTTTGAAAATGAGCAGCATGAATCGGTCAGGCTGAACGGTTATTATTCACCGATGAGGCGTAGTAACAATCTGAATTTCAATTTGAAATTCGACAAATTCAAACTGGAAACCGTGTCGCCGTTTATCAGCAAGGTTGTCAACAGGATGAACGGATATGCGAGCGGAAACGCAAGAATCAGAGGCTCATTCAGCGAGCCGGAGTTTATGGGAAAGGTCAGCATTATCGACGCCGGTTGCAAGATAAACTATCTGAATACGTATTACACTTTCAGCAATGACATTGATATTCAAAAAGATAAGATTGTCATTGATAATATGATAATTAACGACACTCTTGGTAACACGGCTTCGCTGAACGGCATGATAAGACACAATTATCTGAGAGACTTTGATTTCGATTTGAGTTTGAAATGCAATGATTTTCTTGCACTTAACATTCCTGTTGAGCAGGCGGAGGGCTTTTACGGCTCTGCTGTTGCGGACGGCACAGTGCTGATTAGCGGTCCGATTGACAACATCGTCATGAATATCGAAGCCGTCACGAAGAAAGGCACTGTGATTGACATCCCGTTGTCGGGGACGAGCACGATGAACAATGATTTCATTGTTTTTGTGCGAAGAGAAGCCGAATCTGACACTTTGGTTGAGACATACGTCCCTGAGGTTTCAAAAGAAAAAGGTAGTTTCACTATGGATCTCATGGCTGATGTCAATCCTGACGCTGCTGTGAACATTTTCCTGCCTCAGAACATGGGAAACATCAGTGCGAGGGGAGCTGGAAACATAAAAATTGACCTTGACGACGACGATTTCAACCTCAGAGGCGATTATGTGATAAACAGCGGAGTGTTCAACTTCACGCTTCAGATGGTGAAGAGGACGTTTACTTTGCGTGAGGGCGGCACGCTGCGATGGACTGGCGACCCGGCAGACGCGGATATTGACATCGTTGGTGTGTATCGCACAAAATCATCGCTCACGTCGTTAGGCTCGTCGCTGGTTGACTCCACCGCGTTGACAAACAACATCAACGTGGACTGCATCATCAGGCTTTCCGACAAGCTGATGAACCCGACAATTACGTTTGGATTGGAGCTCCCGAATGCTAAGGAAGATACGAAAAACCTGGTGTTTTCGATTATAGACACCACAAACCAGGCGGTGATGGCACAGCAGGTGTTCTCGTTGATGGTACTCGGTTCGTTCTCCTATACAGCGGGCAGCAACATCGCCAGATTCGGCACCACAGCGGGCTACAGCGTAATCACCAACCAGCTGAGCAACTGGCTGTCGCAGATTTCAAAAGACTTTGACATCGGTATCAATTACACGCCTAACGACCAGCTCACCAATGAGGAACTGGAGGTGGCGTTGTCGACACAGCTCTTCGACGACCGCCTTACAATTGAAGGCAACTTCGGCGTTATCAGGGGCAACAAGAGCGACGCCTCGCAGGCAAACAACATTGTGGGAGATGTGGATTTGACGCTCAAAATCACCAAGCGACTGAGTTTCAAGGCTTACAATCATACAAACGTCAAGAATAACTACTATTACTACTCGTTTGAAAACTATTCCGACTTCACTCAGGGAATCGGTATTTCATTCTCGCAAAGCTTCGACAACATCAGGGAGATTTTCACTTTTAACAAGAAAAACAAGGCGAATAAGACAAAATTAAAGTTAGATGAAAAGCCAAAGACAGAATAGCAAGCCTTTCAAGATTTACAAGGCTTCCGCAGGTTCGGGCAAGACATTCACGATTGTGCGGGAGTATCTGACTTTATGTCTTGGCGACAATGCCGACGCTTACCGCGAAATCCTTGCTGTGACGTTCACGAATAAAGCAGCTAACGAGATGAAAGCCAAGATTTTACGTTTTCTTCTCGGTATCAGCGAAGGCACCGAAAGCGGCGACATCAGGCAGATGCGAGATTATCTTGTTTCGACTTTGGAGATAGAGGAGAATGTCCTCGTTTTTCGAGCCAAGCAATTGTATGTCAGGATGTTGCACAACTACAGCGATGTGGCGGTATGCACCATCGACAGCTTCGTGCAGCGGCTTTCACGCAGTTTTGCGAGGGAATTGGAGCTACCGGGGCAGTATTCCGTGATTTTGGACAACGACGATTTGATTGATGAGATTATCCAGCGGCTTTCCGACGAAATCGGCAAAAACGATTTTATAACCACTATCTTGTCAAATTTTGTTGAGTATAACCTTTCGGAAGAGACGTCGTGGAATGTGAAAAAGCTTATTGGCGAATATATCGGCAAGCTGCTTTCAGAAGACGCGTACCGCAAAGGCAACTATAAGAGTTTCAATGAATTAGACAAAGAAAAATACAAGACGATAAAAAAATATGTTCATTCTGAAAATGAAAAGATTAACGATGCCTTGTCATTGATTATCAAAGAAATAGAAGATGAAGAGGCGCGACTTGGAATAACGGAGCAGGATTACAACGGAAAGGCAAAAACGGGGCTGCCATCGGTAAAAAAGAAGATGAGCGAAGGCAAAAGCAGCGTGACGACGGCGACAATCGAGAAGATTTTGAGCGGTGAGAAAAACTGGAATGACGCGAAATGCAGGATTTCGGGCGAGTCGATTGTTGTGGTTTATAAGAATGCGATTGAGAAATATAAATCGTTGTATTCCAAGAAGTTGGTGTTTGGAACAATTGAAAAAGACCTGTATCTGTATGTCTTGAGAAATCACATTTTCAAGCATATCAAGGAATATATTGCGGAGACGTCGCAGGTGCATATTTCTGAGTTCAACAAGCGCATTTCCGACATTTTGGGAGACTGTTCGGTGCCGTTCATCTACGAGAGGATAGGCGAGAGGTATAAACATTATTTCATCGATGAGTTTCAGGACACGTCGGTGCTGCAATGGCAGAATTTCCTGCCTTTGATGGAAAACAGCCTGTCATTTGGCAACATGAACATGGTTGTCGGTGACGCAAAACAGTCGATTTACCGTTTCAGGAGCGGCGAGGTGGAGCAAATCATCAGTCTGCCGAGGATTTACAAGCGTCCCGAGGGCGAGTTCGGGGAGCGTTGTGAGGCGCAGTTCGTTAATTCAGCGCAGAAAATGACGTTGGGGACGAATTACCGTTCGTCGGAAAACGTTGTGAAATTCAACAATACGTTTTTCAGGTTTGCCGGTGATTGTAGAGACGCACGGCCGTGCGTCTCCACAGACGTTTTCAGTGACGCAGAACAAAAATACAACCCCAAAAACCAAGGCGGTTTCGTTTCTGTGGAGGTGTTTCATGGCGAGATGAAGACCTCGGAATACAAGGAAAAAGTCAAATTATCAATATTAAAGCAAATTATAGATTTGCATAAACAAGGAATTGATTACAAGGATATTACAATATTAGTTCGTTCCAATAATGACGGCACGGACATCGCCAATTTTCTTGTTGCAAACGACATCGAGGTGTTGTCGGCTGAATCGGTTTTGTTGCAGACCTCCGACAAGGTGCAATTGATTGTCAACACGCTGAAATTGATGGTTGATGCGGATAATCCGGTGACGAAAATGGCGGTGGAATATTATTCCAATATATGTCATTGTAGAGACGCACGACCGTGCGTCTCTACAACGGCACAAACAGGCGGAATATATGATACCTGCATCCAAATCTGTAACCAATACAATTTCAACGTGTTAACCGACGTGTTTCTGCAATATTTCATGAACATGGTTTATGAATGGCAGTGCCGTCACAGTGCAGGAATCGGCGATTTTCTGGAATTTTGGGACAAGAAAAAAGACAAGCTCGCGGTGCAGATTACAGGCGACCTCGATTGCGTGAATATTATGACGATTCATAAGGCTAAAGGATTGGAATTCAATGTGGTGATGTATCCATACGCCGACACGAACCTGCGTTCGTCACAAGGCTTCACGCAAAATGAGTTGTGGATACAATGCGCTGATAATGAGG
Source organism: Bacteroidales bacterium (assembly GCA_017427985.1). Lineage (GTDB taxonomy): Bacteria > Bacteroidota > Bacteroidia > Bacteroidales > F082 > Limimorpha. The sequence goes on from JAFRRS010000009.1 coordinate 19,361, forward strand.
ACACTAAAGACATTCCGTATCTCGACGCATTTCTGCTGAAACTGTCGAAAGACAAATTAGTTGGCACTTCGTACGAACATCTTTTGGAAATAGAGGAAAGCAAGACGATGCTTGATGTGCTGGACATCATGTATGTGGCGATGACGAGGGCTAAAAATATGCTTTTCGTTTACACCAATGACAAAAAACCGTCAGAGAAATCGGGAAACAGCTATAATCTCTTTACGGATTTCTTTGCGGAAAATCATGATTTTCAACATGTTAAGAATGAAAATGATGATTCTGATTTCAACGATTATTTCGTGAAAAACGAAGAATTTGACATTGTGGAAAGAGAGGAAGCGACATCGTACAATTATGGCGATATCACTTCTACAATATTGAAAATCAAGGATAAAGCTGCTAAAAACGATGAGGTCAAGATTTTGGAGTTGAAAGAAGGCGAAATCGCTCCTACGACGTTGAATTGGTTTGAAAAACTGAGAGTTGACCCGGACCCGACCATGATTTGGGCGGAGAAGGGCTCGTTTATGCCTGAGGAATGGGGCTCGCTGGTGCACCAGATTCTGTCGAAAATCAAGACTATTGACGACGCTGAGATGGCATTGAGACCATACGTCAATGACGGTACCATCGACAGGGAGCAAGCTGCCAAACTGCTTGATACATTCCGTAAAGTGACTGATATTCCGCAACTTAAACCTGCTTTTGCAGAAGACGCCATCGTGAAAAACGAGATGGATATCCACACATACGACGGCAGAATCATCCGTCCGGACAGGTATGCGGAGACGAAAAACGGCATTATTCTCATTGATTACAAGACAGGGAAGGCTCACGAGGAGTATTATAACCAGCTGCGCGATTATATGAGTGCGATAATTCAGATGAATTCCATGCAGCAAATCAAGGCTTATCTCGTTTATATTGGTGATGATGTCGAAGTGGTTGAGGTGAAAATGGACAGACTGTTTTAAATTTATACTATGAAAAAGAACTTATTGATTATCAGCATGATGCTTGCTTTCGGCGCGTTGTCGTTGCAGGCACAGGACGAGGCGAAGATGCTGCGTTTTCCGGCGATTCACGGAAACCAGGTCGTCTTCAGCTACGCAGGTGACCTCTACACCGTTGACATCAACGGCGACGGGATGGCGCGGCAGTTAACCAATGACCCTGACGGGTTCGAGATTTTCGCAAGATTCTCGCCTGACGGGAAAAACATCGCATTCACCGGGCAGTATGACGGAAACACCGAGGTCTACGTGATGCCAGCCGAAGGCGGTGAGCCACAACGTGTTACGTACACTGCGACCCTTGGGCGCGATGATTTGTCGGACCGCATGGGACCGAACAACATCGTGATGACGTGGAAGGACAACGAGAACATCGTTTACCGTTCACGCAGAATCACTTGGGACGATTTTGTGGGGCAGCTGTTTGTGGCGAACATCAACGGCGGTCTCGGCGAGCAGCTGCCTTTTTCAGAGGGCGGTTGGATCAGCTATTCGCCTGATGGTCAGAAGATTGCGTTTAACCGCGTGATGCGCGAGTTCCGCACCTGGAAATACTACAAGGGCGGCATGGCTGACGATGTGTGGATTTTCGATTTCAACACAAAAGAACTCACCAACATCACCAACAATGACGCGCAGGACATCTTCCCGATGTGGGTCGGCAACAAGATTTATTTCTGCTCCGACCGTGACAGGACGATGAATATCTTCTGCTATAACCTTGATAACAAACAACTTACAAAAGTCACAAACTACACATATTACGATGTGAAATACCCGTCGCTGGGTGACAACGACATCGTTTATGAAAACGGAGGAATGTTGTATCGTTTGAGTTTGAAAGACAACACAATTCATCCGATTAAGGTTAAAATCATTGGCGACGGCATCTCGACGAGAACGAAATATGTTGATGCTTCGAAAAACATCACCTCTGGAAGCGTTTCTCCTGATGGCAAACGTGTAGCTATTGGCGCACGCGGTGACGTGTGGACATTGCCTGTAGAGTCAGGAATTACAAGGAATTTGACGAAATCGGACGGCGTTCATGACCGTAACGTCGCTTGGTCACCGGATGGCGAATACATCGCTTACATCTCCGACCGCACAGGCAACGACGAGCTTTACATCCAGAAGCAGGACGGCAAGGAAGAAGCGATACAACTCACTGATCCTCAAAAGGTTTCGGAGACATACAAATATCAGCCGTCATGGTCGCCAGACAGCAAGAAAATCACCTGGTACGACAAGATGAACCGCCTCATGATGATTGACGTGGCATCGAAAAAAGTGACTGAAATCGCAAGGAGTGAGGCTGGAGAAATTGACGATTATGTTTGGTCGCCAGACAGCAAATGGATTGCCTACAGTAATTCAAAGATGTCGGAATACAGTCAGATTTTCATCTATAATGTTGATACTCAGAAGACCGAGGCTGTCACCGACACTTGGTTCAGTTCTGAAAGTCCGACTTTTGACAAGAACGGAAAGTATCTGTATTTCACCTCTGAGCGCGATTTCAACCCGACTTACAGCAATGTGGAATGGAACTACGCCTATCGTGAGATGAGTCGCATTTATCTGGTGACTTTGCAGAAAGACACACCTTCGCCGTTCCTCGCAACGAATGATGAAGTTTCGATAGAAAAAGGAGAGGCAAAGGACGAGAAACCTGGAAAATCCGACAAAGGCAAGGACAAGAAGAAAGATTCCAAAAAAGATGATGAAAAATCGATAAAGATTGATTTTGAAGGCATTACGAAGCGAATCATCCCGCTGCCGGAGATTAACACAGCATATTATTATGACCTCCAGGCAGTGGAAAACGGTCTTTATTACATGGTTTGGGGTGATAACCGCGGTCTGTATTTCTACAATCTGGAAGACAAGGAAGCTACAAAAATCGGCGATTTCAGCGGTTACGACCTGACTCCAGACGGCAAGAAGATGAGCATCAGGAAACGTTGGGATATGGCGGTAATCGACGCACCGAAACGTGAGGTGAAGGGCATAGAGAAGCCGATAGACCTCTCAAACATGAAAAAATGGGTCAACCTGCATGAGGAATGGGCGCAGATTTACACCGAGGCTTGGCGTCAGATGCGCGATTTCTTCTATGCGCCGAACATGCACGGCAACGACTGGCCTGCAATTCATGAGAAATACTCAGTCCTGATTCCATATTGCGGCGACCGTAACGACGTGAACTATCTCATCGGCGAGATGATTGGCGAGCTTAACATCGGGCACGCTTACACTGGCGGCGGCGACCGTAACCCTGTGAGACGTCTCACTACTGGTCTGCTTGGCGCGGAACTCGAGCGTGACGGCAGCGGATATTACAAAATCAACAAGATTTTGAAAGGGGAGAGCTGGAACGAAAACGCCATCTCGCCATTGGCTGAAATCGGCGTGAACGCCAAGGAAGGCGACTTTATTGTGGCAATCGACGGCGTATCGACAAAAGACATGACAAACATCTACAAGGCGTTGATTGACAAGGCAGGAAAGGCTGTTTTGCTGTCGTTGAACAGCAAAGCGTCGGAAAATGGCGCTCGTGACGTGGTGGTGAAGCCGATAGCAAGCGAGAATTCGCTCTATTACTACAATATGGTGCAGACCAACATCGAGAAGGTGAGCAAGGCGACTAATGGGCAGGTGGGCTACATACACATTCCTGACATGGGACCTGAAGGCTTGAATGAGTTCGTGAAATATTTCTATCCACAGCTCACAAAGAAGGCTTTGATTATCGACGATCGCGGCAATGGTGGTGGCAATGTCTCTCCAATGATTATCGAGCGTCTGCGCCGTGAAGCTGCAATGTGGACCATCACGCGCAACGGCGGTGCTGCCGAAATCAAGCCGAACCAGATGATGAACGGACCTAAGGTGTTGCTGTTCAACAAATATTCGGCATCCGACGGCGACCTGTTCCCATGGCAGTTTAAGCATTACAAGCTCGGTACGACCATCGGAACACGTTCATGGGGTGGTGTCGTGGGTATACGGGGCAGCTTGCCGTTCATCGACGGCGGCACTTTGAACCGTCCAGAGTTCGCTCCGTTCGACCAGAGCGGCAACTGGATTATCGAAGGACACGGCGTTGACCCTGACATCGTCGTCGACAACAACCCATACGACGAGTTCAATGGCGTTGACGCACAATTGGATAAGGCTATCGAGGTGATTTTGGAACAGATGAAAGATTGGCCGGAGGCGCCGAAGGTTCCGGAGTGGCCGGATAAGACGCATTAAAAATGTGACTCCTTTAGGAGTAATGTGCAGCCTGACGGCTGAATAAGCAGGCTTCGCCTGAATGTGGTTCCCTACGGTCACATTTGGCGAAGCCTTCACATTTTGTGCAGCAACACATTCCGTGTATGCGGTACATTATTTCTGAATTGCCGTCTCTAAAAGTTTTGTGTCAACAATTTGATAACCGGGAAGCAGCTCCAGTTTTAGCCATCCCAAACGACTGATTTCGTCTTTGGTCAACTTAAAGCCAATGTATCTGACTTCGTTTTCAGGGAAATTAGTGCATTGGTATACATAGCGTGTCACATCATAATAATCCGTGTCATTTGAAGAATAATAAGGCATTGGCGAATCATACCAAATATCATCTCTATACAAAGCATTATCGTAAACTTTGAAATTATCATTAGTGCTCATCTGAACGCTTTCATCGCAGTCGGTTAACTTAAACCATGAGTTCGTTGATTCGAGGATGTCGTCATCAGCTATTTTACCGCAATTGGTATACACTGTGATAACATCTACAGACACACCGCCAGAAGACCATACAGAAATGGTGGTGTCACGATGCTTGTAAATATTCTCCTCAATATCTTCACCTAAAAGTTCGATATCGTCGTGCAAACATCTGATTTTAACCCATTCACCATCCATGATCATGCTTCCAATATTGTCATATTTTAATTTGATGTCGTCTTGACCATCTTTATCTAAATCGAGAATGATAGGTATACAACCGACAAAATGCATCGTGGTGTCATATTCCACAACATCCATATTTGTTGTATTACCTAACGTGATAGTGTCTGCTAATACATAATTGGCAGGTTTTCCTTTTTGCAAGAGAAGATTGTTCCAACAATCAACATGAGAGCAAAGATAATAGTTAATATATTCTTTTTCATAGCAAAAATATATGATTTGATGTTGCAAAGTTATATATTATTTTTTAGATATAACATGTTTTTTTATTTCTTCACAAATTTCAATGATTTGTCACCAACATTTATGAAATACATGCCGTTTTCGAGATTTGAGATGTCGATTTGCCGGGTTTCAGATGAAATCGTGCCTTTCATCACAATCTGCCCGCAGATATTTGTAATTGTGTATTCCGTCGCCTGTAGAGACGTTTTCTGAAACGTCTCATTATCGCCAATTTCAATTGTGATTACGCCATTTGTCGGATTCGGATACACCTTAAATCCGGTTTCATCATTTTCTGCGACATCGTTGTAGTTGTTGTAGATTTCGTCACAGTCGATGTCTCCGAATTGCAATAGTTGTTCGCCGTTAAGCCAATAGCAGCGGATGCCATCCACGTCGAAATCACGGTTGTTGAGCAGTTTCTCAGGGAAGAAACTCGTGGTGTGCCCGATTCCGCAGATGACATCGCCGCTAAAGATGTCG
>JAFRRS010000002.1 GCA_017427985.1 Bacteroidales bacterium
AACTTCTCATAATAGGAATTGTCGTCACCACGGTAGATGATTGATTCGTTTTTGTCTTTTTTAAGTTTACCCTCTTTTACAAGGCGGGCTTTTTCTGCCCTTATCTTCTCAAGAAGGACAGATGCGGGTTCGTCGTTGGGGTCTTGTGGAACAAGCTTGCCTTGAATTGCCCACTGTAGAATACTATTTTTTAGTTGCTTGCCGTTCATTATTCCACAATACTATTTATATCGATACCCAATATTTTTTCTATCTCTTGCAATGTGCGGTCTATTTCTCTGTCTAGTTCTGCACGGCGTTTGTAGTAATTCTTCAACAGTTCTGCAGGTGGAAGAATTTCCTCTTCCGATTTAGGGAACTTGCACTGGTCAAAGTTACAACTTAAACCGATAAGCTCTTCAGCTGTAAAGCAACGAGCTTTATCATTCCCGTCTTCATCTTGCAGAGGTTGACGATTGTTCCACCAATCAATAATTGGTTGGCAATGCTCCAACTTCATTGGATTGGTTTTGTTGAAATGCTTGTAACCTTCAGGCATATCGAGGCGATAGAACCAAACATCTTTAGTTTTGTACTGTTCGCTACAACCTTCAGCTGCCTCGTTGTTGAAGAAAATAATGTTGGTCGCTATGCTAGTGTAAGGCGCAAAAATACTGCCTGGCAAACGGATAATAGTGTGAACATTATAGTCACGCAACAGAGCTGTTTTTATATTCAGTTTGGCGCCATCGGTTCCAAACAGGAAACCATCAGGAATAATAACACCAGCACGACCACTTTCTTTCAGACGACGCATGATAAGCACCATAAACAAATCGGCAGTCTCTGAAGAACGAACGTCCATTGGAAAATTCTTCTTCGCAGCTTCAGTGGTACTGCCGCCGTAAGGTGGATTCATGGCAATAATATCAACCTTGTCAGAATCTTTTATTGATGACATTGGTGTGCCGAGCGAATCGCCATGTTCAATATTTGGAGCTTCAACGCCATGTAACAACAAATTGGTGATTGAAAGAAGGTATGGCAACGGCTTCCACTCTTTGCCACGAACTGTATCTTGCCACAATTCTTCGTCATGAGGCGTTTTGCGCTGCGGCTCGAGATAATTAAGAGTAGAAGTTAAAAAGCCTCCAGTACCAGATGAGAAGTCACCCATCTTTTCGCCAAGTTGAGGATTAAGCATCTTTACGATGAAATCGGTGAGAGCACGAGGAGTGTAGAATTCTCCGGCATTTCCTGCTGATTGCAAGTCCTTTAAAATACCTTCATAAATATCGCCAAAAGTATGACGGTCTTCGGCATCTGAGAAATCAATCTCGTCGATAACGTTTATCACCTGACGAAGCATTGTTCCGTCTTTCATGTATTGGTTAAGATCGGTAAACACTTCTTTGACAATCCATTGGGAACGAGGTGACTGTGGAGTAAGCTGCAGATCCTTAAGTTTAGGAAACAGTTCGTTGTTTACGAAGTTAAGTAAGGCTTCACCAGTGAGAGATTCGTTGTCGTTGGATGAAGCCGCCCAATTGCGCCATCTTAAATCTTCTGGAATTATTGATTTGAAATTATCCTGTTTCAGTTCCCATTCTTCCTCTTGAGCATCATAAACTTTCAAGAAGAAAAGCCATGTCATTTGCTCTATGCGCTGAGCGTCACCACTGATGCCAGCGTCATTTCGCATAATATTCTGCAAACGTTTTATGATATTGCCAACTGCCATATTTTATGCGGTTTTTATATAAAGTTGTTGTTCAAGATCGGCTATTGCCTCAAGATATTTTTCTTTACCACCAAATAGTTTTACAATTTTAACCGGAGTGCCAATTTGTGCAAATGGATTAAGCTCGAGAATGTCGAGATTTTCCATGTTAAGTATGCCTTGGTCGGCATATTTATCGAGCAGAGCTTCCAAAACCTCACGAGCCTTGCCTTCGTATTTTGCAAAGTAATTGCGTTTCTTCACATTATTAGCCCGCTCTTTTCGAGTTAAAGGTTTTTGACCGAATGCCACATGGCATATTATATCGAAAACATCGGAATCGTTTAATGCAGGATTAACCTCGCGCACTGCATCTATTAAAACGTCGTATTCTTTTAGCTCATCAATGATAATTTGCTTACGTTGCTCGTTTTTCCAGCGTTGCAAGAAATCTTCAAGAGAAGCATATTGCTGATGAATATTTTTGCGGGTAAAATCAATGAGATTTGTTGTCTCAAGAGTTTTGCCATCAGCACCGATGATAGATACTGTTTCGTGAGCTATTTCAATACGATGACCTTTAAAAACTGCTTTTTTATGCTTTATTGTCTTGCTCTTTTTATTATTGTCGTTATCATCTTTATCATTAAAGTGATGTTGTTCATCGTTTTCTTCGGTCGGCTGATAAGTGGTGACACCCTGTCCGTCATTATCCAGCGTTTCGCCATCGAATCCAGGGTCGTGGAATAATTCTGTAACCTGACGAAAATCAAGGATGTCGAACATGAACTTATTCTTTGAAGGATAAAGTCGTGTTCCTCTACCAATGATTTGCTTGAAATTTGTCATAGATTCAATTTCTTTATCTATAACAATCAGGCCGCATGTCTTGCAATCTACACCGGTTGACAATAATTCGGAAGTTGTAACAATCGTTGGGAACAATGAATCGGGATCAATAAAATTATCAAGCTGTTTTTTGCCTTCATAATCATCGCTGGTAATTCGCATGATGTAACGACTGTCTTTCTTGACGATATCCTGATTCATTTTAATCAACAAATCGCGCATTATTCCAGCTTCATCAATATCCGGGCAGAACACAATCGTTTTGGTGAATCTGCCAATATTGTGCAACATGTCGGTTATTCTTTTGGCTACAACTTTTTGACGAAGCTGAATAGTAATGTCTCTGCCGAATGATTTGCGATTATAATAATCTTTCAATCCATCAGTTCCCATTGCGACCAAGTCGCTTTCGGTAGGTTCAAAACCATCCAAATCGACATTGATGAAAGATTTGGTGACACGATATGGAGCAAGAAATCCGTCTTCAATACCTTGCTTTAATGAGTAAGTGTATATAGGATCGCCAAAATAATCAATATTGTTTGCGCCTTCAGCATATTTTGGAGTGGCCGTCAAACCAATTTGAGTAGCGGATGAGAAATAATTCAAAACTTTTCGCCAGGTGGAGTTTTCTTTAGCACTTCCACGATGGCACTCGTCGATAATAACTAAGTCAAAGAAGTTGGGATTGAACTGTTTAAACGGATCTGGCTTGTCAGGATCGGTTGAAACAAGCTGCTGATACAGAGCCATGTGGATTTCGTAGGCAGAATCAAGCTGTTTGCCTTGAACTTTGGTCATTATTTTTTGGAACGGCTTGAAATCTTGCTGCATGGTTTGATCAATAAGCACATTGCGGTCAGCAAGATATAGAATACGTTTCTTGAGGCCGATTTTGTGCAAGCGCCAGATGATTTGGAAAGCGGTAAATGTTTTGCCAGTTCCAGTGGCCATCACGAGCAATATACGGTTTTGTCCTTTAGCAATAGCCTCGATGGTTCTGTTTATAGCTATTCGTTGATAATAACGAGGCTCGTGCGAATATTGGTCGAAGAAATATGGAACGCTTATAACATCATTTTGCTCGTCGGTGATATTTTTCTTCTTAATCACTCTTTCTTTAAGGCTGTCAAGAGTAGGAAACTCGTTCATCGTGAATTCACGCTCAGCACCTGTTAACATATCATGCTCACGGAATCCCAATCCATTTGATGAATAGGCAAAAGGAACATCAAGCATCGCTGCGTATTCTATAGCTTGTTGGATACCTTTTGTCAAGTCACTTTCAGCAGCTTTTGCCTCAACAACAGCAATCGGCGAATTGATGTTTCCGTCGAAAAGCAGATAATCAGCCTTTTTGCCTTTCTTTTTGTGATGCAGTTTGCCGGCGAAAGTTATTCTTCCGTCGGTGAAATAGTATTCCATTCGGATATTAGAACGATTCCATCCAGCCTGTTCGGTGATTGCAGGTGTTATGAATTGGAATTTAATATCTTCCTCTGTTAGTTGAAGTATTTCATCCGGCGACATATGCTCATATTTTTGTTCCTAATAATATGTATTATCAGAAGTTGTTTACACGCTACAAAAGTACAAATTTTCTCTTATTTCATATAAATCTTTAAATCAACGTGATGTTTTACTGTGGTTCTTGTCGAATTCTTTTTCTAATCTCTCTTTCAATTGTTTGCGATAAAAGTAATTTTTAAAATCAACTTTATCGATTAACAAAACTCCAAAAGTTGTCGCAACAAAAGTCGCAAATGCAATAATTGAAGCAAATACTGTTGATAAGTTTTTACTATAGAATTCATTTATGCACCACAAGAGGATTATAATAAAAGCTAAAACGATATTAACAACTGTTTTGCGCTTAATTTGTTGCAACTTAATTGATACATATTCGTCTTTTTCCTTTTTATAATTTGATTTCTCTATTGATTGTAGACGCTCATTAAGGTTTTGTATTTGTAAATCTTTTTCCTCAACCTTTTTATTTAAGGCTTCTATTTTGGTATCTGCATCATGTTTTTGTTTTAGTTTTATGCTTTCTTCTTCACTAGTATACTCTTTCAACTTCATTGCGAACTGTTCATCCGTCACATTATCTGCAAGTAATGATTCGTCTACTTCTTTTTGTGTCAAATGGCCTTCTGCCATTCGAATACATAGGTTAAAACTATCTTTTTCTGATATGCTACCAATAGCCAATGCTTCATCTGCCCGTTTTTTGATAATTTTCAACGTCTCTCGAGACGGCATTTTAGCTTTTCTGTATTTTGTTATATATGATGCCAAACCATTTTTAGTAATATCATTGATATCAATATTTTGCCCTTGTGCCGGATTTGACAACCATAGTAATACCAATATCTCATTAGCACTGATTAAATACCTGTCATGGATTTTACGTCCATAACTATAGTCATATGGCGAATAGGAATTGTGTAAAAACCAGCATTTAGCATCAATAAATTCTTTAATATTCTGCCCTCTTTTCTTTTCAACATAATATTTCGCAACTATATCATTAAGAGCACTTTCTTTATTATTTTGCCTGCTTTGAATCAAATCCTTATATTCCCTTGATTTGCTCGCTTTTTCGACAATTTCTTTAATTTGAGCTTCCTTAATAATTGTTATGCCCTTTTCTTCTATTGTTTTGAAGATATTATCTTTGATTCTCTCTAATGTTGTCTTGTCCAAATTTCTTCGGATACAAGCACTAAACACATCAGCACATCTTACAGTTCCGATATAATCTTTGTTTCCGAAATCATTTATGCGATTACTTAGTAAAACATGAATTTGTTCATAAGTGCTATAAAGCATAGTAAATCTATAGCCTAATTGACGACATAAATCATAAACTTGATTGCAAGTATGATAAGCATCTTCTGTATTAAGGTCAATCAAACTAATAAAAAAGTTTGTGTCCAATAATAGTTCAGCATCAGTAACTTTATTTGTGATATTCTGTTTCAAATATGATTCAACTATGCTTCCAAGATAAATCTTACTCATTATTCCAAAAATTGTGTCGTTCTGCATTCTTTCAGAGACATATTTTGGAACAAAATAGTTTAAATCAAGTAAATCTGATTTATTATCCGTAAATAATTCTATTTGTTGAGCAAGGATAAAGTCTCTTAATTCTTCAAAATTGTATTCGTATCCATTACTAGAGCAATATGATTTGAAATCATCATCCAGTAGCTTTATATTTAGTTTTTCCCGCTCAAATAATTCATCTATACTATTAAATACATAGCTTTTAATGATAAACGCTCCATCATTAAATAATGAAAACACATTTTCGTCATTAATCTCTTGTTCAATTGTCTCAAGAATTTTACCAAGTATTGGCAATGGTATTCTAATATCAAAATTAGAATAAACTTTTTCGCTAATCTCTTTCAATGAGCGACCTTTGTATTCTGTAAGACCGTGCTCATTAGCGTATTCAGACAATGCTTTTTTAACCAAAGGAGTATACAACTCTGTAATAGCAGCCTGTGAAAGAGAGGTTTCTTTTAAGTAACCTAATAATGAGTATGTTGCTAATAATTTATCCATTTTGCGTATTATTTAACCATGCTATTTATCTAATTCTCCATTTCCATTCTCATCTCCTCCAGCACTTTCCCTTTAAAACTGAAGTACTTCGACCCTTGATAAGCACCTGAAGCATTTCGTTTGTCTTCCGGCATGAAAGTTTCGACGAAAGGCGAAAGTTTGTAAATTCTACCTTCGCATTCAATTTGGTCGTCGCTGGCCACTTTTACTTCAATACCAGTCGGAATAAATGTAAGCGTAGAGCCAATTGGAATGTTAACCATGCTGAATTTGAAACGTCCGCGTTTTATTTCGCGTTTCTCTTTTTTCTCAACGTCTTTTGCCGCAACAGGTTGGTTGTCTTCATACAAAACGACTTCGGCATCATTGATTGTTCCTGCAATATCCTTAAAAATATCAAGTGCAACTTGCGGAGCCACATTGAAAAACTCACGATTCTGGCGAATCCTCAAATCAGTGAGGCGGTCGATAGTCTTATGCACAAGTTTCTCAACCTCATTGTATTTGCTCGTCTTCATCGTGGCAAAAATCTCAAACGGCAACGGCACTGCGGTGTTGTCGAGCTCCTTAGAGCGCACATCCACCGGGCGTGAGCTTTTGCCTATCTTCACCCAGTCTTCCTTAAAACTCGGATTGGTGAGGATATACACGTATCCTTGTTTTGTTTCGTCTAAAATGCTCATATCATTGTTTTACCCTACAAAAATACGAACTTTTCTGTGAAATACAAATAATTTTAAAATAAAAAATGTAAAATCAATCGTTTTTAGTCTTCTTAACTGCAATTTTAAGCTCTGCGTTCTCTTTTCTTAACGCATAAAGCTCTTTTTGGAGGTCATCAACGGTTTTCTTCTGGTCATTTCTGTAACCAAGTCGAGCTGCAGTCATTCTCTCGCGGATACCACCCTGAGTAATGAATTCCTGCTCCTTTTTCTTCTGATAGTTCATCATCATTTTGTCAACCATTCGGCAAAGCGTAATCGCAATATTGCAGAATTCTTCCTCATTCCAAATCATGAAATATTTTTCATAATCTTCAAGGCGATTGTGCTTGCGGCAATATTTCAGCATGCCGTCAAACCGAGGGTGACCCTGCGTCCAAAGCGTCAATCCCTTTTTAATAATGTCGTCAGCATAATCCTCCCTGAGCTCTTGAATACTTGAACGGGCAACATTTAGTAGTTTCAGCTCCATTTCAGAAGATGTAACTCCGTCAGCAGTACCTTCAACGATGTTTTGCTTTCCTGAACGTGCTGCTTGCACCATTTGGTCAACAGTTCTGTCACCATATTCGGGCAAGAATCTTTTCGTAAAAACGTATGTCATGTGGTATAGAACCTCCGTTTTCTGATAAAACCAAAGCTCTTTCCAATTGACCTGTTTCTTTAAAACAGATTGAATGTTTCCTGCTTTTTCACCGCAGGACTTTGCTAAATCGGTATCTGATATAATTTTTTTATTCTCCATAAATTTAAGTTTTTGAACAAAAAACCAGAATTTCTAGTCCAACTAGTTTATCTAGTTAATCAAAACGAGGATCTAAAGAGTCCTGATTATTTCCGGTATTCTCTCATCCCGATCCTCGTTATATCTTATCGCTGTTGCGAATTTGACATCGCAAAGATATAAAACTTTTTCGATTTGTCAAGTGGTTTTTTAAAAAATTTCCTCAAACATCCTCCTATACGCCTCAGCTTTCTTTTCAAACGCCAACGGATAGGCTCTCGATGATGACGGCAAACGGTATAAAACGAGGTCGTTTTCTAAAGAAATTTTATGGTTTGGCATCGGAATCTCATTGATATTGAAATAATTACAGACTTCAACGGTTGCCTTCTCCCCTGTTGTAGCGATGGTTTTGCAATGAGGCATTTTCTCTAATAAAGCTCTGATATCAGTGCGCTCCACGATTTCAAGAAAAGCATCGGAAGCGTTGTCTTTCAAGCGGTTGACAGCTATCGCAGTATCGAAAAACGCGATTCCTTTTTCATTTAGAAAAGCAATTATCTCATTCATTTTAAAGCACTTACGCTCCAAATCAACGAAATGGTTCTTGTCGTGAAACCAGACCTCACCTTCCAAACGCCAATGGTCGTTCAAGAAATTCGGGTAAAAGAACTCCATGCACCAGCGCTTCTTAGGCGGCGGAAAACTGCCTAGAAACAGCACTTTAGCATTTGCTGGCAGAAATGGTTGCAAAGGATGGTGCTCAATCATAATACTTCACTTTATAGTCCACTTCGTGAAATCAACTTCAGACTCTACCCTTTTTTCTATTTTGTCGGGCAACGACGGAAAGAAATCAATGCCGGTGAGCTCTTCAACCTCGTCAACAGTCATAGCGTAAGTCGACATCGGTCGGCGACCGGCAACATTTTCATAAACAAATCCTATTGTATAAATATTGCCGTCTTCCTCCTGCAACAGCACCTTGAAAAACGCACTCGGAACAACCACCTGATTGGCGCCAATCGTCTGATAATCATCGCTTACGATAGGCCCGCACACCACATAAATGCTTCCTTTCTGTGCCGCAAGGTCGCGAACCTGTTCCTCCAAATCTTTCCAAACGCCGCCATTCAGATTTCTGTTTTGCGGACAGACATTCGACAGATAAAACGACTCCTTCATAGCCTGCGGATGCCATTTCATGTCGGCTGCCGGCGCCATGTGACCGCGGTCCCAACCAGAATTCTTGTAATCGTCAGTGGTCGCAGACTCATATTTCGGCACCATCGGGTCGGGCACAAACTTCTTTCCACGCGGCTCCTCGCCTGCCACTTCCACATCGGTCAGCTCATACGCCACCCAGTTCGGAATCTTCCAGTCGGCATTGTACGAAACAGTATATCCCTTATGCACAATCACACGCTCAGTCCTGTCCTTAATCTTCCCCGGAATCTCAACATTTTCAAGGTTTACTGGCTTCTGCGAATAGGCTAAAAAGTTTGCAAAAACAAGGAATATGAACAATAGTGTTCTTTTCATGATAATTTCATTTTGATGATGCAAATTTACAAAAATCTGTGTCAATCTGTGAAATCTGTGAGAAAATGTTATAACTTTGCAAAAAATTAGGTTTTTATGATTGAATTGAATGCTTCTTATTGCTCCGACAAGTATCAGTATACGATGGGCAAGTCGTTCTACGACAATGGGATGAAGGACAAACGCGCTGTTTTTAATCTTTTTTACCGCAAGGCTCCGGACACCAACAACTGGGCTGTGGTGAGCGGCGTGCGCGAGGTGCTGAAGATGGTGGAAGGTCTTGGAAAAGCTGACGAAAGCTTCTTCGAGCAGTTCCTTCCTGGCGATGAATATGAAGAAGTGCGCAAATTTTTCGCCACGATGAAGTTCACTGGCAACATCTACGCCATGCGTGAGGGCGAAATCGCATTCCCGAAAGAGCCGATCATCACAATAGAAGGTCCAATCATCGAGGCGCAAGTTTTGGAGACTCCAATGCTTTGCATTATGAACCATCAGATGGCGGTAGCGACAAAGGCGTCGCGTGTGACTCGTAGCACCACCAAGCCTGTCAGTGAGTTCGGAAGCCGCCGTGCACATGGTCCATGGGCTGCCATTTACGGTGGAAAAGCAGCATTTATTGGCGGTTGCCAGAACACCTCCAACATCGTGACAGGCGTGGAGTTCGGTTTCCCTGCATCAGGCACCATGGCTCACAGCTATGTGACATCGTTCGGCCCAACGGTGAAAGGCGAATACGAGGCATTCGACAAATATATCAAGACCCACAAAAACGAGGTGCTGATACTCCTCGTCGATACATACGACACCCTGAAATGCGGTGTCAAAAACGCTATTAAAGCATTCAAAGCCAATGGCATAGACGACTCCTACCCTTACGGCTACGGCATCCGTCTCGACAGCGGCGACCTTACTTATCTCTCAATAAAAGCTCGCGACATGCTCGACGAAGCTGGTTTGAAGAATTGTAAGATATTTGCTACCAACGCGTTAGATGAATATCTCATCACTGAACTTGAGCGTCAGGGTTGCAAGGTCGACAGTTACGGCGTGGGTGACGCAATCGCGACAAGCAAGCATAATCCTTGTTTCGGCAATGTTTACAAGCTCGTTCAAGTCGATGATATGCCGGTTTTGAAGCGTTCGGAGGAAAGCAGCAAGCTGATTAATCCTGGTTTCCAAATCACTTATCGTATCATCAAAAACAACAAATTCAAGGTTGATGTGACCTGTCTGCGTGGCGATAAGTTGGCGAAAGCCATTGAAAATCATGAAGAAATCACGTTGCGCGATGAGTATGACCCTTTAAAATCAAGAACCTTCCAAGCTGGAGAATACGAATACCGCATCCTTCAGCCGCAGGTGATGAAGGATGGCAAACCGATTGTGGAATACGTCTCGATTCAGGAAAAGCGCAACTATTACCTCGACAACCTCGCTCACCTCGACGACACCGAGAAACGTCTCATCAACCCGCACTACTACAAATGCGACATCTCCGACGACCTTTACGATTTGAAGGAACGCCTTATCAACAATATCGTTAAGGAAATTGAAGAATTTGACAAAGAATGAGTTATGGCTCAGGAGATTGAACGGAAGTTTTTAGTTGTCGGTGACTTCAAAAAAGAGGCATACGGCTCAGTAAGAATCACCCAAGGATACCTTAGCAGCGTGCCGCAACGTGTTGTGCGAGTGAGAGTTAAGGGCGAAAAAGGTTACATCACAATCAAAGGAGCCGCTGATGAGACTGGCGTCTCTCGTTTCGAGTGGGAAAAAGAGATTTCCTTGCAAGAAGCCCAGTCTTTGCTGCTACTCGCAGAACCAGGAATCATCGACAAAACCCGTTATCTGATTAAAAACACCGATGGCAAACACATTTGGGAAGTCGATGAGTTTCATGGAGATAGCGATGGTCTCATAATGGCAGAAATAGAATTATCGGCTGAAAATGAATTGTTCGACCACCCCAATTGGTTAGGGAAAGAAGTTACGGGCGATAAAAGGTATTATAACTCGTATCTGTCGAAAAATCCATATAAATCATGGAAATAATCAACGAGCACAACAAGAAGGAATATCCGCCTATGCATACTGCGGAGCATATTCTGAACGGCACCATGGTGAAGATGTGGGGCTGCAAACGCTCATGCAAATCGCATGTCGAACGTGAAAAATCGAAACTCGACTATGTCTTCCCTCGCGCGTTGACACCCGAGGAAATCAAATCCATTGAAGACCGCGTTAACGAAGTGATACTGAAAGACTTACCAGTTACCATCGAATACGCCACCCAAGAAGAAGTGAAGCACCGTTTCGACATGGGGCGCCTTCCAGACAATGCCTCCGACACCGTCCGCATCGTGAAAGTCGGTGATTACGATGAATGCCTCTGTGCCGGCGACCACGTGCAGCATACCGCCGAAATCGGCACTTTCAGGATTACCAGTTCACGATATCAGGATGGAATGCTGAGGTTGGTGTTCAGATTAGGATGATTTTCAGACATCTGTTGGCATCTATCTGACAAAAGTCAATCTTTTTATCAATCAAATTTAAAGGTGGCTGCCGGGCAAAGCCCGATCAACCACCTGATATTCTGAATGCCTGTCGATTGCGCATTTGCACGCGCAATCGTTAATCTTGGACGAGGCGCACGGAAAACCCGCCGCACCGGGCGTCGTAGCTCATGCTCACTTCGCTCGAATTGAAGTGGAGGTACCTTGCGTGCTCTGAACCATTTGGCGTGGATGACCAATAGCGGCCGTGGGAGCCCACGCCGCACACGCCGCCAAAGCAATCGCGTAAGCCCTCTGCGGGCAGAGTGATGGAATTACCGTTTGGACCGGTAACTTTATAGCCAGTGCCAGTCCAAGTCCATTGGCACTCTGCTTTCAATTCTTCCCATTGTGCTTTTGATGGCAAACGGCTGCCAAACTGTGAAACAGCCTCATCGTAGGTGTAATACCCCGTGGCGTTGAAGTTCTTCCAAATCGTACCGCTTGGCAAACCGAGATCAGTATATCTTTTTTGTCATACCTTTTTTATTTAATTGTTAAACAATATAATATCCATTCGCAATCATGCGAACACAATTCCAATTCCATAAGTTCTACGATGCTTTTTAGTTTCGATTCAAATTCAAGGGCAAAAATACTACTTTTTTCCGAAAAAGTCAAGAAATTTGAAAAATAAATTAAAGGAGATTTCTCCACTTCGCTTCGCTGCAGTCGAAATGACATGTAAAAAAGACGTCACAAAAGTATTGCAACGTCTTATTCTATAGCCTAATGGCTATTGGCTAATACCTAATGGTTTAAATCTGTTTCAGCAGATTAACCATCTCGATAGCTGTTGTCACTGCATCGTAACCCTTGTTTCCAGCCTTTGAACCTGCTCTTTCAACAGCCTGTTCGATGCTATCGGTTGTGAGAACGCCAAAGATTACTGGCACTTCGGTCTGCAGGCCGACTTGAGCGATGCCTTTTGTGGCTTCGTTAGCAACCATGTCAAAATGAGGTGTTGCACCACGAATGACGGCACCGAGGCACACGACAGCGTCGTATTTCTTGCTTGCAGCCATTTTCTTTGCTACGAGCGGGATCTCGAAAGCGCCAGGAACCCAAGCGATATCAATGTTTTTCTCATCGCCGCCGTGACGTTTGAAAGCGTCGATGGCACCACCTAACAGCTTGTTGGTGATGATTTCGTTGAAACGGCCGGCCACAATCGCAATCTTCTGGCCTTCAGCCAATAATTTTCCTTCTAAAATATTCATAATTTAAAGATTTAAAAATTCAAAACCATAATTCTTTTTTTAACATTAATCATCATCAATTACCCATTAATTTTTCATTAATTCTTTTCTATCATCAACTGAACAACTGAATAACTTCAAACTCCAAACTTCAAACTTCAAACTCCTTCCTCCTGTCTCCTAACTTCTTTCACATGAAGCATGTGCCCCATTTTTTTGTATTTTGTGTAAAGATAGAAAGCATCTTTTTCGTTGCAGGTCATCTCAATTGGCTCACGACCGACGATTTCGATACCGTAACCTTCCAAACCGCTGATTTTCATTGGGTTATTGGTCATAACAATGATTTTCTTAGCCCCTAAATCCGCCAAAATCTCAGCGCCGGTGCCGTAATCTCTTAAGTCGGCAGCAAATCCTAAAGCTAAATTCGCTTCGACGGTGTCCATGCCTTTATCCTGTAAGGTGTAGGCTTTCAGCTTGTTAATCAAGCCGATGCCACGTCCTTCCTGACGGAGATAAAGCAAAACTCCCCTGCCCTTTTCCTCGATTCTGCGCATAGCCTCATGCAGCTGCTCGCCACAATCGCAACGCATCGAACCGAATGCATCGCCTGTCAAGCACTCAGAGTGCACGCGGCATAAAACCGGCTCGTCGGTCTTCAAATCGCCTTTCACAAGCGCCACATGGTGCTCGCCAGTGATTTTATCCACGTAACCTATGGCTTTGAATGTGCCGTATTTCGTTGGCATCTCGGCTTCCGTCACCTTTTCTACAAGAACTTCTGTCTTTCTGCGATATTTTATCAACTCGGCAATCGAAGTGATTTTTAAGTTGTTAGCCTTCGCAAACTGCACCAATTCGGTTGTACGCATCATGGTGCCGTCTTCGCGCATGATTTCGCAGCAGAGACCGCATTCTTTTAAACCTGCCAGTCGCATCAAATCGACGGTAGCCTCAGTGTGGCCGCCACGTTTCAGAACTCCACCCTGACGGGCTTCAAGAGGAAACATGTGACCAGGACGACGGAAATCCTCTGGGCGTACACCGTCTTCAACCACTTTCATTGCCGTGATGGAACGTTCTACTGCCGAAATGCCAGTCGTAGTATCTCTGTAATCGATTGAAACCGTAAAAGCTGTGCAATGATTGTCTGTGTTTTCCACAACCATCTGATTGAGTTTCAATCGCTTGCATATCTCCGAGCTCATCGGCATACAAATCAAACCCTTGCCGTATGACGCCATAAAATTCACGTTCTCTACGGTCGCAAACTCAGCCGCACAAATCAAATCGCCCTCGTTTTCGCGGTCAGGGTCATCAACCACAATGATCATCTTGCCGGCGCGAAGGTCGTCTAAAGCTTCCTCAATAGTATTAAAATCTTTATTCATTATTAAAAATTATTGTCTTTCAATAAGTTAAGTAGTTTTTCATCATGCTGGGCGGTGATGTTGCCCACAAATTTCTCGATATATTTTCCAACGATATCGTTCTCCAGATTCACGGTGTCACCAATCTTTTTCTGCGTTAAAGTTGTTGCATCTTGCGTATGCTGGATAATCGAAACGCCGAAGTCGAAACTGCTCACATCGGTGACAGTCAATGAGATACCATCTATGGTAATTGAGCCTTTTTCAACAATATAACGCAAAACTTCAGGTCTTGTTTCGATTTTCACACGGATTGCCTTATCATCACGAGTCATTTTGGAGATAACTCCTATGCCGTCGATATGACCTGAAACAATATGTCCGCCGAAGCGACCATTTGCTGGCATTGCTCTTTCACAATTCACCAAATCATTGATTCTCAACTCTTTGAAATTGGTACGGCTCATCGTTTCAGGCATCACGTTAGCGGTGTAAGAATCGTTGTCAAACGTTGTAACAGTCAAGCAGACGCCGTTTGTGCAGATGCTGTCGCCGAGATGAATGTCGTCCAGAATCTTCTTCACCGCGATAGTCAGTTTGATGCTGTTTGCATGACGAACTATCGCCTTCACCTTCCCGATTTCTTCAATTATTCCCGTGAACATATCTTTCCTTTTATTAAAATATCTCCGTTAATATTTTGAATATCAATGTTTTTCAAATTTATTGCATCGCTCATTTTATCTATTCCCTTGCCAGAAACAGGCGTTTTGGCATCATCGCCGCCAATGATTTTCGGTGCTATGAACGCCCAAACCTCATCAACGCAGCCTGCCTCCAAAAATGCTGCGTTTAGTGTACTGCCACCTTCCAATAATAATGAATCAATGCCGAGGGAACCTAATTGTGTCATCAAATCGTTGATGTCAACGTGACCGTTATTTGATTTGCATTCAAGGATTTCGATGTCCGTAGAGACGCACGGCCGTGCGTCTCTACAATCGTCGCGTTTGATTGTCGCAACAATTGTTCTGTATTCTTTCGCTGTCTTAACCAATTTAGAATCAATCGGTATTCTCAATTTTGAATCAACGACTATTCTAATCGGTTGATGCGGATTTCCTTCCGACCTGACATTCAGCATCGGGTCATCGGCTAATACGGTGCCAATTCCAACGATAACGCCTGAAAGCTCGCTTCTGAGCTCATGAACCATCTTTCGGGACTCATCGCTCGTCACCCACCTCGAATCGCCCGTGTGAGCCGCTATTTTGCCGTCGAGGGTCATTGCAGTCTTCATGATGACGTAAGGACGCTTGGTGGTGATGTATTTCAGAAAAACCTTGATCAATTCACGAATCTCTTTCTCGCAAAGCCCAACTTCGACATCAATGCCCGCATCTTGCAAAATTTTAACGCCTTTCCCCGCAACCAGAGGATTTGGGTCAAGGATGCCAACAAAGACTTTTTTGATGCCTTTTTCAATGATTATTTCGGTGCAAGGAGGCGTTTTCCCGTAGTGGCAGCAAGGTTCAAGTGTCACATAAAGT
The DNA here is from genome assembly GCA_017427985.1 of Bacteroidales bacterium. Taxonomy (GTDB): domain Bacteria; phylum Bacteroidota; class Bacteroidia; order Bacteroidales; family F082; genus Limimorpha. The sequence goes on from JAFRRS010000002.1 coordinate 15,790, forward strand.
GAAGTACCTTTAGTATCTGATTGACAACGTAATAATGCATTACGTTCAGCGTGAAATTCGCCGTATTTCTCATGGTAACCTTCAGCGACAATCTCTCCGTCTTTCACCACCACGCATCCCACCAAAGGATTAGGATGGACGAAGCCTCCGCCCTTCTTCGCGAGCTCTATTGCCCGCCTCATGTACTCGATGTCTTTTTCGCAATATGACATAAAAAAAGCCCCAAATAAACATCAGGGCAGCATATTTTGAAAAATTAAACAAACAAACTTCTCTCATCCGGACTGTCACCGTCGGTTTCGGAATTCCACCGAATCAGTTCCCAAAGGAAGTCGCGGACTGTCACCGCCGGAAAGGAATTTCACCTTGCCCTGAAGTTTTCGACTGCAAAAATACACAAATTTTTGATGTTGTGCTATATTTTATTGCATTTTTTTAACAAAATGAAGTCAAGGGTGACCATCGCAGCCATTGCCTCAACGATTGGAAGCACGCGTGGCGCAACGCAGATATCATGACGGCCTTGTATCTCCAATGTTGTCGGATTGCCATGAATATCAACGGTTTGCTGTGGCAGCATTATCGACGGAATCGGCTTGAAAGCGACATTGAAAACGATATCTTCGCCGTTTGTGATACCGCCTTGAACGCCGCCGGAATGATTGGTTTTGGTGCGGATTCGCCCACAGTCATTTATGAACTCATCGTTACACTCACTGCCTCTCATTCTCGCAGCGCTGAAGCCTTCTCCGATTTCAAAGCCCTTTGCCGCGTTGATGCTCATCATAGCATGAGCCAAAACCGCATGGAATTTCATGAAAGCGGGCTCTCCAAGACCAACTGGTGCGTTTTTGATGATTCCTTGGACAACCGCGCCAACAGTGTCTTTCTCTCTCTCCTCGCCCATCTGAATCACATTCGATTGAATTTCAATGCCTTGCGATGTCAAAATCTGTTTTGCGATGGCACCTGCAACTACACATGGCAGCAACGTCCTCGCCGAACCTCTTCCGCCCCCAGCATAGTCCCTTATTCCGTATTTTTCTTGGTATGTGAAATCGGCATGTGAGGGACGAAAAACGTTCTTAATATTCTCATAATCAGACGTTTTTGCGTCTTTATTGCGAATTAAAAACGCTATCGGAGCGCCTGTTGTCTTGCCTTCAAACAGTCCGGAAAGATATTCCACCTCGTCAGGTTCTTTCCTGGTTGACATGGTATTGTTTTGCCCTGGTTTTCGTCGCGATAACTCCTTTTCAATCAAAGATTTATCTAATAAAATACCTGCTGGGCAGCCATCGATTACTCCGCCTATTGCAGGACCGTGGGATTCACCGAAGGTGGTTAAACAAAATGCCGTTCCAAATGTATTTGAATTCATATTAAAACACGTGGGGCGAACGCATGCGTTCGCCCCTACAGGATGTTCAGTGTTAATTATTGTTCGTTTAAAATCTTTATCTTTGCCTCAAGAACTTTGACATCGTTCTTGATTTTTGCGATTTTCTTCTCATATTCAGCCTTCAGAAGGTCTGACTGCTTGCTGCTTGCGAAGAATCCGATGTTGTTTTCCAAAGTCGATATCTCGTCACGCAACTTCTGAATCTTGTTCTGGAGGTTGAGACGTTCTCTTCTGACCTTGTCGCGTGAATCCGGATCTTCTTTCAAGCCTGAAATCATGGTGCGGTACTCGCTGGCTGTCAATTCGTTATCGTTGGCGCGCATCTTGTCGAACATGCCGTCGATGAGGCTGCGATATTCGTTTTGGATAGCGTCTTTCACCTTCATCGGGACGTGACCGACTGCCATCCATTCTCTCTGGAATCCGCGGATAGCCTCCATGTTTTCGTTGCGGTCTTTCTTCATCTCGTATGCCTTGATGCGCTCGATGATGGCTTTCTTCGCCTTCAGATTCTCGTCCTCTTCGCCTTTAATTCCTGAGAAATGCTCTGATTTCTTGCCGAAGAAGGCATCGCAGGCGCTGCGGAAACGTTTCCATATCTTGTCGGAATGGCGTTTCGGAACAGGACCGATGGTCTTCCATTCTTCCTGAAGCTTCTTGATGCGGTCGGTGGTCTTTTTCCATTCAGTTGAATCAACAAGATTCTCGACCTCAACGCAAATCTGCAGCTTCTTGTTATAATTCTCCGTCTGCTGCACCTTGAGCTTGCTGAAGAATTCCTTCTTTGCCTCGAAGAATGTGTTCATCGAACCCTTGAAACGGTTCCAGATTTCGTCGCTTTGCTTCTTCTGGACTGGTCCGATCTGTTTCCACATCTTGAACAGCTCGTTGACGTCGTTTGATTTCTTCTGATATGCGTTAATGCTGTTAACAGATTCATTTACAATCTCTTCCATCTTCTCGCAGATGGCTGCTTTTGCCTCGTAGTTGGCTTTCTGTTCCTCTTCAAGCTTGGAATAATGCTCGCGGCGAATCTGGTTAACCTTGTCGGTGGTGTTCTTGAAACGCTCCCAGATTTCGTCTTTCTTGTCCTGCGGAACCGGTCCGATTTCCTTCCATTCGTCGTGGTATTTCTGGAGAAGTTTGAACGCTTTTGTCAGCGATTTCTCGAGAAGCAGAAGCTCTGCTTTTTCGCAAAGTTCGATTTTCGCTTCAAGATTCTTCTTCAGGTCGAGGTCACGTAACTCTCTGTTAATCTTTACTTTATCGTAGAATTTTTCGATAAGGAAATGATATGTGTTCCAGATGTTAGAAATCTCATTTGCCGGAACCTGGCCGATTTCTTTCCATCTATCCTGAAGCTCGCGGAAATCGTCGTATGTCTTTTTCAGCGTCTCTTCAGAGTAAATCAGCTGCTTAAGTTCCTCAATAATAGCGAGTTTCTGTTTGAGATTCTCGTTTTTCTGTTTTTCAAGTTCCTCTTTATATTTGTCTTTGTTTTTCTTGTAAATGTCGAAAGCAGCCTTGAAACGAGTCTCGAGCGGGTCGTCTTTGTGCTCGTAGCTGTCTTTGTCGCCACCGTCAAGAATGAACTGCTCCATTTCGCGGTCACGGTCTTCCTTGTTGAGTTTCAGGAAGTTAGACTTGATTGCGACAACCTTGTCCTTGATTTTCATGATGTCCTGTTCCTGGACTGTTTCTTCAAGCAATTCAACGAGTTGGAGTTTGTTAAGGTTAGAGAAGTCAAATTCGGTCTCCTCTTCAATTTCCTCGTTGTCATTTGCCAAATCAAGGTCGGTGTCCTGAGGTAATTCCTCGTCTTTTGGAAGCATTTCTTCTTCGTTTACATCAATTTTCACATTGATTTTTACAGAACCAGGCAAAATTGTCGGTTTGTTGAGTTTCTCAATTGTCTTGAGGTCGGTAGCGTTCATTTTTTGATAAATGTTTGATATTCAATAATTTAATTAAGTTGTTATCAGAGTTTCGCCAATGCAAAACACGATATGGGAGTAAAAATCTCGCTGCAAAGATAATAAATTTCTCATGAATTGAAAATATTTTAAAAAAAATTTGTAAGTTTGTAAGCTAAAAAATTGGTTATGCTGACTTTGGACGAGATCAAGAAAAATATTGCTGAACTTATTGAAAATATTGGAGAAAATGCTTTGGAAATCACTGCGATGCCGAGTTCGGGCTCGTCGAGGCGTTATTTCAGAATAAAAACGGATAAGCGTTTTTTGATTGGTGCTTATAATATAAACATTGAGGAAAACGACGCTTTTTTCAGTTTTTCAAAGCATTTTCATGAATGCAGACTGCCCGTTCCTGAGATTTTGGCGGTATCCCCATCCAAAGAAATCTATGTCCAAACGGATTTGGGTGATGTCACTTTGTTTAACTATGTGGAAAACTGTCTTAAAAACGGCAAATATGATGATAAAACAATTGATTTATATAAAAAATCTCTCGATAAACTCATTGATTTTCAGATAATTGGGCATAATGGTCTTGATTATTCCAAGGCATTCCCCACCCCTGCTTTCGACGAGATGTCGATAATGGAAGATTTGAATTATTTCAAATATTGTTTTTTGAAGGAACAAGAGGAGATTTCATTTAACGAGACTCGTCTTGACACTGATTTTCAGCGACTTGCAAAATATATTCTTGAAGCTCCGTCAGACTTTTTCATGTATCGTGATTTCCAGTCAAGAAATATCATGATTGTCGATAACGAGCCTTATTTCATTGATTATCAGGGCGGAAGAAAAGGACCTTTGCAATATGACGTGGTTTCGTTGCTTTATCAGGTGAAGGCCCGGATTCCAGAGGAGATTAGGAAAGAATTGATTGAATATTATAAACAAAAATTGTCGAAATCGTTTGAATTATCGAAATCGTGTAGAGACGCACGGCCGTGCGTCTCTACGGACGTTTTTGACAAATATTTCCCCGCGTTTGTTCTGTTGAGATTGCTTCAGGTTCTTGGAGCGTATGGTTTTAGAGGATTGATTCAGAAGAAATTGCACTTCATGCAAAGCATTCCATACGCAATAAAGGAAATCATGAAAGTGAACGAGAAATGGGCTTTGCCGTTTGAACTACCCGAATTGCAGTCTGTGATTAGCCATTTTGCTATTTTGTTGAAAAAATATGAAAGCGTTGAACCTGAGCAACTTACAATAACCGTAAACAGTTTTTCATTTAAAAATGGCGGCGTTCCTTACGACAAAAGCGGTAATGGAGGCGGTTTCGTCTTCGATTGCAGAGCATTGCCAAATCCAGGACGTTATGTGGAATACAAAAAAAGCACAGGAGAAGACCAAGATGTTATTGAGTTTTTAGAAGACAAATCTGATGTGCATTTCTTCCTGCAAAACGTTCAAATGATTGTTTTTCAATCGATTGACAATTATTTGGAACGAGGTTTCAAGAACCTGCAAATCAATTTCGGGTGCACGGGCGGTCAGCATCGGTCGGTGTTTTTCGCACAAAAAATCGGGGAACTGATTCACGGAAACTACCCAATGGTTAGGGTCGAAATCAATCATTTGGCACAACATATATCTCACGTTTATGAAGCAAAGTAGAAGAACGGCATTTATCCTCGCGGCAGGTCTCGGGACTCGTTTAAAAGAGCTTACAAGTAACACTCCAAAGGCTTTAGTATCAATAAATAATAAGCCATTACTTGAAGTTATACTTAAAGAGTTGATAAAGCAGGATTTTAATCATATTGTGGTTAATGTTCATCATTTTGGAGAGCAAATAATCAAATTTTTGGAGGATTTCTCCACCACGCTGCGCTCCGGTCGAAATGGCGTGATTATTGAGATTTCTGACGAACGACCGCTGCTGATGGACACTGGAGGGGCTATTTTGCAGGCTCTGCCCTATTTTGCGCAAAGCGAAGTGGTGCTGGTTCACAATGTCGATGTGCTCACAAACGTTGATTTAAAAGGCTTTTACGACGATTTCTGCAAAAGCGATGATGCCGCATGGCTTTTGACGCAGGAACGTAGCAGCCGACGCAAATTGGTATTTGATGATGATGATAATTTCCTTGGCAGATTCAATACTGAAACCAATGATTACGATGGGAACGGCGCAATTCCAAACAGCTGCAAGTTATTGTCATTTAGCGGAATACATCTTTTCAGACCAGAATATTTTAATGGTTTTGAAGTAAAACCATGCTATATTTTTGAATTATATCAAAAAATCGCTGAAAATCAGAGAGTTAAGTCAAAACTGATACATCCCGACTATTGGTTTGATTTGGGAACACTGGAGCAATTGAAAAATGCGGAGTCATGGCTTTTATCAAGAAAATAAGTGATTATATTACAAGTCATTACGATTTGACGAAGGAGAACATTACTATAGTTTTCCCAAACAAACGCGCGGCTTTGCAATTGAGAAATGAGCTTGCCTCAAGCATCAAGACAAATTTCTGGGTTCCGCAAATCCTCTCGATTCAGCAGGCAATGGAAGAATGGAGCGGTTTGCAACTAATTGATAATATTGAAGTTATCTTTGAGATTATCAAAATGAACCAGGAGTTTTTTCCTTACGCCGCACAGATGGCAAAAGATTTTGATGAAATCGACCAGTATGGCGTTGACGCTGAGAAACTTTTCAAGCATTTGAGGGATGCAAAAGAAATTGAAGAATGGAATCTGAACCTTGAAAACGGCGTGGAATCGAATTATCTGAAATTTTTCTCGTCGCTTCTCACCTATTATAATAATTTGCGTGACACGTTGCAGAAAAATGGGCAGGGTTATTATGGATTGATAACCAAGAAGATAGCCTCGTTTGATGATGAAACTTTACAGAAATGCACCCAAGGACGCAAAATCATTTTTGCAGGATTCAATGCGCTCACTAAAACCGAAGAGAACATTATCGTACGGATGGTTGAAAACGGTAACGCAGTGATGCTGTGGGACTTAGATAAATATTACTTTGAAGACGAGAAACAGGAAGCCGGGCATTTTGCGCGAAAATTTTTCCAAAAACACCCGAACATCGAGAAATATTTCATCGGTGACAGCTTCAACACTCAGAAAAAAGACATCAAAATCATCAGTGTCTCGGGAAATGCTGTCCAGACTAATGCCCTGCAGATTCAATTGAACCAAAATATTGACAATCAACAGGATAAGGAAGTCGTTGTGCTTGCCGACGAGTCTCTCTTGATACCCGTATTGAATTCGATTCCTGAGTCAAAAAGCAGTATTCAGGTAACTATGGGTTATCCGTTTGATAAAACCATTGTTTATCATTTTGTGGATCAATGGTTTAGGTATCAACAGACGCTTACTGAGGACGAGAACAAGAAATATCTATGGACTTTCATCCGTTTTTGCAACTCTGACTTTATTAAATTGATTTTCAAGGGCTTGGAATATGATAAGCTGGATGAGTGGATGATGAAAATGGCGAAGGATTCGGTTTATTATTTCAAGAGAGATGATTTGAAGGTATTCGAGAAGAACGATGTACTCTATGATTTTCTGGATTTAGCAACAAGAAAATGGAAAAATGCCAAGGAATTCGTCAATTCTTTAAAAGAGATTCTTGTTCTTTCAATTGGAAAACTTGATAAAGACAACAATTTCGTAAAGAATCAGATTAGTGTGGCGGGAAGGATTGTCAACAGGCTTGAGTTGCTGCTAAACAAGTATTCTGATTTTATCAAAGTTATTGATTTACAGATGCTTTTTTCGCAGGTGGCGAGTCAGATGTCTATCAATTTGCAGGGAGATTCCGACGGGCTTCAGATAATGGGATTGCTTGAAACGCGAAATCTGGATTTCGACGTGATACATTTTTTGAGCGTCAACGAAGGCATTTTGCCACAAAACAAAAGCAATAACAGCTTGATTCCGTTTGACTTACGTAAAGATTACGGTCTGCCAACCTACAACCAGCAACAGGCTGTTTACGCATATCATTTTTATCGTTTATTGCAAAATGCAAAGCGTATCAATCTGTATTACAACAACATAGCCGATTTGTCGGGCATGGGCGAGCCGAGCCGTTTTATCAGGCAAATGGAATACGAATACGCCAAGAACAATACGAATGTAACCCTTAGGCATCTTCAATATAAGTCGCCGATAATCAATGAGAAACCGAGCAAGATTGAAGTTTGGAAAACCGATGAGATGCTGAACAAAATAAAGAAGCTCTCTCCCACTTCGATTGGCGTTTATGTAAGATGTCAGCTGCAGTTTTATTGGAAAAACATCGAAAAAATAGAGGACAAATCCCTCGACGAGGAGATTCAGGTTAATGTTGTGGGAAGTATCATACATGGCACTCTTGATTATTTCTATCGATACTTTGGAAAAGAAATCATCTCGCTTGAACTTTTTGATGAGATGTATAAAAAACATTTCAAAGAGTGTTATAATAAGTCATTGAGTGACAATGGTTTTAAAAACGGACTGCCAGAAACAGGATTCAATTATCTGAACGAAACCGTTATCGACAGCATGTTGCGAAATTTCGTCAAATATGAGAGAGAATTTCTTGCTGCCGGCAATAAAATGTCGATAATTGACACTGAAATTGAGCTTGAAAAAGAGATTGAGTATCAAGGATATAAGGTGGTTTTACATGGCTTTGCCGACAGAATTGACAAGGTGAATGACGAAATCCGTGTGATTGACTACAAAACTGGCAAAGTGAACCCATACGATGTGAAAATCAACGATAAAGTTGTTGGGATTACGGGGATGGCAGAGAAGGCGATACAATTACTCGTTTATAAATACTTGTATTTGAAGGAGCACTCTGAAATATCAGAAAAGCTTATTATACCGGGGATTGTAGGATTCCAAAAGTTGAGTCATGGTCTTTATAACCTGGAAATCAGCGAGTTACATGAAATGAGCAAGTCGTTTGAAGAGACTTGTGACACATACTTCAAAGAGTTTTTGGCTGAGATTTTCAACAAAGACATCCCGTTCGCACAAACCGAAGAGTTGAAAAACTGCAGTTTCTGCGATTTCAAGAATATCTGCAAACGAGGTTAATCACTTGTATATCAAATCGATATACACTGGAAGATGGTCGCTGTAACCACCGTAATATTTTGGTCCGACATACGTTCTGAATAACCTTACTCCACCAAATGATTCGTCTTTTTCAAAGAGAAAGTCGGCGTGAAAGATTGTGGCACTGTTTTTCTTGTAAACCAATCCTGTTTCATTGTATAGCAATGAGTTGGTGACGATGATTTGGTCGAAGATTTGCCAGTTATATTGGTGTTTCAAAGTGCCTTCGAAGCCCAGTTTCTTTTCATCAGCAAACAGATTTACCAAAGCATCACCCGCACACAGAATATCCTTAATACTCGGATCTTCCGGAGTGTCATTAAAATCGCCCATAATGATGATTTTTGGTGTGGTGTGGTGTATGGAAGCAATAGAATCCACTTTGTGTTTCAATGTTTTAGCTGCGAGTTCGCGCAGTTTTATAGTTTCGCGTTCACCTCCATAACGAGACGGCCAATGGTTTACGAAAACGTGAAGAGTGTCGTTGTGGCGGTCAGAGAATTTGGCATAGAGGATGTCGCGGGTTTTAATGATAGGATTAGTGGGATTATTAGGATTAATGAGCTTGATGGGCTCAGAATGAAGGAGTTGAAGTTTGTCGAGGCAGTAGACCATGGCGACATCGATGCCACGTTTGTCGGAGCTTTCATAATGAATGATGCGGTAATTGTGCGTTTTAAGGGGTGTTTTATTGAAAAGCATGTTCAGTACATATTGATTCTCAATCTCTGCGATGCCGAGAATTGCCAACGGCTCGTTTTCAGAAATTGAAAGAATCGCTTTGTACAAATTATTGCGTTTCTTGTAAAACCGCGAAGTCGTCCAGTGTTGGCTTCCGTTTTCGGTGAATTCATTGTAAACACGTGTGGAATCGACAAATGGGTCGAAGAAGTTTTCGAAGTTCCAGAATGCGACACGGAGACTCTCACTCTCCTGCCCTTTTGCCGCAAAAGAGATAACTATCTGAAATTCAATGAATAAACAGAATAGCAACGGGACTTTTAGTTTAGATAAAGGCCTCATGTTTTTAAGTTTTTAGACAAGCAAAGATACAAAATATTTTGATATGCGACTTGTTTTTTCATTATTTTTGCAAAAATTTCATACAGGATTATTTAAACAGGATGAATAAGATTAACAAGTTATTATTTATACTTTTCCTTTTGATTCCATTAAGTGGGATTACACAGGTTGATATTAAGATTAGCATTGATAATCAACATGATAGTGCGTTTTATTTTTGTAAATATCGTGGAGCAAATAATGTAGTTGTTGACACATTGAAGCTCGAAAATGGCATGATTCTTTATAAAAATAAGACCAAATTACCAGAGGGCATTTATCTGTTGACAAATGATAAAAACTATCAAATGATTGAGGTTTTAGTCGGGAAAAAGCAGAAGTTTTCAGTGACAATCAATGATTTGGAAGATTGGAGCGTTGCAAAAGTGAAGGGAGCCCAAGAGACAGAAATTTATTTCAAACTGATGGCGAAAGTTAGGGAGACCGAAGCGAATATCATGGCTTTGAAGAGCGAAAAAGAGGTCTATCCTGAAAACCAGAAAAAGATAGACTCTTTGAGGAAAGACCTTGAAAAATTTGAAGAATCGTTGAAAATCAAAAGGAAAGACGCATTTATAAATTTGGTGATAAACTCCATCAAGCATCGTTCGATGGAAAACTATTGGGATGGATTCCCGCTTGACGACGCCAGAATCCTGACATTTCCGATGATTGACAACAAGTTGGAGACTTATTTCAACAACCTTACAATAGATGCCGAAACAATCAACAATGAAATCGACAAACTTATAGCAAAGACTGGCGATTGCACGGAAGTTCGCGACTATCTCATTTGGTATTTCTATGTGAAATATTTCAATCCGAACTACATGAATTTGGACGACGTTTACATTCATCTTGTCAATGAGTATTTTTTGAGAATGCAGATAAAAAACGTGTCGGAAAATGTTGTAAAACTAATGGAGGAACGTGCAAATTATCTGGAAAGATTGAAATTGGGAGCCAAAATTCCCGAGGTTGGAAATTTATATTCTATTGAATCACAATATGTTGCATTGGTCTTTTATGATAAGACATGTCAAAAATGCGCAAAAGAAGGAAGGATTCTGGAGGAGATTCGCTCGAGGCATCCTGAGATGACGATTTATCCTGTGGAAATCAATTCAACGAATATGAAAAACCTTATGTCTTTGTATGACATTCAAACCACTCCGATGATATATCTCCTTGACAATCAAAAGAAAATAATTGCGAAACGCATCAAGGCGGAGCAAGTTGAACAATTTTTAAAAAACGAATAACATGAGCAAACACGACACAATCTGCGCTGTTTCGACAGCATCTGGAATGGGAGCCATTGCGGTGATAAGAGTTTCCGGAGCCGATAGTTTCAAAACCGCATTATACATTTTCAGAAAAAACGGCAAACAACTGAATATCAATGATATTGAACCCAATAAAGCTTATTATGGCGAGATTTTCGACCCGATTCCAGACGACAAGCCGATGGTTGACGAGGTGCTTATTACGTTTTTCAAGTCACCCCACTCCTACACTGGCGAGGATTCCGTGGAAATCAGTTGCCACGGCTCGTATTTTGTCCAGCAAAAGATATTGGAACTGCTTTTTACACGCGGCTGCCGATTGGCGGAACCGGGAGAATTCTCGAAAAGAGCCTTTATCAACGGGAAACTTGATTTGGCGCAAGCAGAAGCCGTCGCGGACCTGATCTCAGCGCAGAACGAAACCGAACATAAAATCGCTGTCAACCAGCTGAAAGGCGGATTCTCCAACGAGTTGCGCGACCTTAGAACGAAATTGGTCGACCTGACCTCGCTTCTGGAGCTTGAACTGGATTTTTCGGAAGAAGACGTCGAGTTTGCAGACAGGACGAAACTGAAAAAGCTTTTAGACACCATATTCACACACATCGGGAAGCTAACCGATTCATTCAGATTGGGTAACGCCATTAAAAACGGCATTCCCGTGGCTATTGTCGGAGAGACAAACACAGGCAAAAGCACATTGCTGAACGCTATTCTCGGCGAGGAACGCGCCATCGTGAGCGACATCGAGGGAACGACACGCGACACCATCGAAGAGACATTCAACATCGATGGGACAATGTACAGATTCATCGACACCGCGGGCATACGCGAGACTTCGGAAACCATTGAAAAGATTGGCATTGAGCGCACTTTCAAGAAGATTTCGGAAGCCGACATCGTAATTGGAATGATCGACGGCTCTAAACCAATAAAAAATATAATCGAATCATGGAAGAAAATCGTCTCCCACGTTAACGTGTTGACACAGAACCTGATAATCGTCATCAACAAAAGCGATTTGATGAAGGCAGGCACAATGTTCGGTCTGAACGACGATTATTTGCATTACATGAAATCGACATACGAAAAGAATATTGAAGACCATGGCGGTTACATGACCGACGAGTACTGTTACAGCATCACTGGAATGGATTTGCACAACATCCGCGATCTGATGACATTCAATTATATTTCGGCTAAAAATGCGGAAGATGTCGAGGATTTGAAGAACGAAATTAAGTATTACACAAAGAATATCAAGGTCGGAGCGAATGACGTTTTGGTGACAAATATGCGTCATTATGAGGCACTTATGAATGCAAAAGCAAGTCTTGAACAGGTGAAAAACGGCATGGAAAACAAAATCTCCGCCGACTTGCTGGCAGAGGATTTGCGTCAGGCGTTGTATCACATCGGGAGTATCACCGGCGAGGTGACTAACGGCGAGGTTCTGAATAATATTTTCGGTCGTTTTTGCATCGGAAAATAAATTGCCATTATTCAAAAATTATTCATATATTTGCACCCGAAAAACAAATTTTATTCATAAAAGGATAAGATGCATTACGATTCGCAATATTTATTATTCTTTACGACAAGTTTAATTTATATTGTCGTCTGTGTTTACGGATGGCTTTTGAAGGTGTTTTATGTGCCTGCGGCGTATAAGGACATTTTCGGTGAGCTCTACCCTGCCCGCCATTCACTCGCCAACTTGTTTATGATGCAGGTCTTCGAGATTCCGTTCCTTTTTATGATTGGGCGGGAAGATGTTTTGTTTTTCATTAACGGATCGGCACTGATGTTCATTGCTTCGTATCTGGTTGTTCTCATAAAAGGCTATTTCTTCCTTGACTTCTACACTCCGCGCAGGCTTATCATCTTCCAACATCCTGTAATGGTGTGCTGGATAGCATTGATGCTTCCGGTGATAGGCGTAATTGAGTTCACGCCTGTTTATAAATTAATCATGACAGTGGTTGTGCTAGGTATTGCGTTGGGTTACCTCTTGCATCTCGACAGATGCAGGCTCAGAATTATGAACCAGATTCGTGAGATTGACGAAGACGAGTTTTCGAGCGATGAGGACTTCCCTGTCAAATTAGCCAGAAGTGTTAAATGGCTGCCGTTAATTGTCTGTGTCATTCTTATAGTGACGTTTCTTTCCGAAAGTTTTTATGTGAAGATGTCACGCGACATTATCTTGATAGTGATAAACGTATGGTTCGCGATTTACACATTGAACCCGCACCGTCACACAAAGAAATTGCCGCAGGAGTTGAAGAAGAAAGAAAGCACCGATGAAGCTGCCGCACCTGTAAAATACAGACTCAGCGAGAAATTCTGCAAAGACACCGAGAAGAAGCTCATCGAAATCATCTATGAGAAGAAGTTGTATTTGGAGGAGCATCTCACAATGAACGACCTTACGGAAGTCATGCATACCAACAAAAACTATCTCAGCGAGGTCATTGCGAGAAGCGAATACCAGTCGTTTTACAAGCTTATCAACACGCTGCGAATCAATCATGCCTGTGAGATGCTCAACGAAGACCCGTCAGCGAAGCTCGAAATGGTGGCATTGTCGTCGGGATTCTCGTCAGGAAGCGCTTTCTCTCAGGTTTTCAAGCGTTTGAAAGATATATCACCCAAGGAATATATCAGCCAAATACACGCAGAATAAATTTTTTACATCCAGAATAAAAGATTTACATGCAGAATAAAAAAACTGTATCCTTAAACTAAAGAGATTTACGTCCAAAATAAAATGATTTACACGCAGAATAAAACTATTCTCGTGCGCTTGTTCTATTTTTGCAGCCGAAAAACGAAGGCATGAAAAACACATTCTCAAAAGGCAAAAATATGATTACAACAACAAATCAAGTCGCGAGGAGACTTATGTTGACTCTCCTCGCAGTACTCACGACAACCATGTCATGGGCACAGTTAGTGGGACGCGGCACGCAAGACGATCCGTACCTTATTCGCAGTGCATCGGACTGGACAACATTCACAAACAATGTTAACGGCGGTGCAGGCACAAGAGCCTATTACAAGCTTACCGCCGACATCACCCTCGGCACAGCCGAGAATCCTATCACCACGGTGGTTGGAACAATGAACAAGTATTTCAGAGGATATTTCGACGGCGATTTTCACACCATACATCTTAATATGAGACGCACTGAGAATTATGCGGCTCTTTTCGGTGTGACAGACGGCGCAAAAATCAAGAACCTCTCCGTTGACGGCACCATTATTACAGACCACAAATTCGCTGGCGCTTTTGTGGGATACGCGAAAAACGGGCAAAACAACTCAACAGACCTCACCAACTGCATCAGCAGCATACATATTATATGTGACAGCATCGTCACGATTGACCCGGCGAAACCTTTCGACTGCACACATGGCGGTCTGGTCGGCCAGAATGAAAGCGGTGTCACAAACTTTGTGAACTGCATTTTCGACGGATGGATCAAAGACCGGAAAGAGATTAAAACAGGCAACAAATGCACTGGATTCATCGGATGGGCAAATAACACAGTCACTTACACCAACTGCACCATGGCTGGAACAATCGATGTGAAGCCTAACGACGATAATCTGAAGAACAGCATGGCAAACTTCCACAGACTGGCAGCAAGTGCAAAAGCGATTTTTTACGGTCCCTCCTATTATATTCATGATTACACATATCCTGGATTAGCCAAACAGGGCATCGCAGCTTTGTCAGCATCACCAGAAAACACCATTTCAAGAAAATACACTTTCGACAAGACCAATTACTACGTGCCGGCAGCTGAAATTTACGCATATAATGTCAGCTACTATGGAAGAGCTCTTGTTGAAAACACCGATTATGACATGAGTATCACCCATACAAATGGAGAATACAAAATCACAATCCAGGGCAAAAACAACTACGCTGGTACAAATGTCAGGATTTACAAAGACATCAAGATTGATGTCAAGCCATGGGATCCGGAAAAAATGACAGGATGGTATGCAATCTCATCCTCCTGCCATGACATGGCATTCAAGGATGTTCCAAATTTGACAAGTGCAATACACAACATATACCGTTACGACGAAACGGACCGCATGTGGCAGGAATATAGAAACACGGCCAATGATTACAGTGCCTTTGAGAATGGACGCGGCTATATTTATCGTACATTAGACAACGGCGGAACTATTACGTTTAACGGTACCCCTAACATTGGCGATGTCAGCTACACATTGTCAATGACAACCGACTCCGATGATCTGAACGGATTCAACCTCATTGGCAACCCGTACGCACACCTTATATATAAAGGTGTAGCAATCCCTAACGATCATCTTGCAAACGGATACTGCCTTTTGAACACTGACGGCACATGGCAGTTCAAGACTGATGACGTGGCAATCCCAGCCGGCACAGCAATTCTGGTTCAGGTCAAGTCTGACAGATCGGCAATTAACATCACCATGAAAGACATCGAGGCAGCTCCGGCAAAAAGAGCCGACAGCGACAACATCTGCTTCACCGTAAAGAACGGACAATATGAGGATGTTGCCCGCGTCGAGTTCAGCGAAAGCCGCGGCTTCAACAAGATGGCGCATTACAACGAAGACGCGCCTATGCTTTATGTCAAATACGACGGCGAGAATTTCGCTTCAGCCAGTTTGAGCGACGACACAAAAGCCATCGACCTATGCTTCAAAACCAAGGGAATGAGCAGATACACTCTCTGCATGAAAGCCAACGGCATGTTTGATTATCTTCACCTTATCGACAAAATGACCGGCGAGGATGTTGATTTACTTGTCGAAAACGAGTATTCATTCATCGGCTCAGCCAATGACAACGCCGACCGTTTCATCGTGAAACTCAGCAACGACGCTGAAAATGACGATGTCAACGAGATTTTCGCCTACCAGAATGGCAGCGACCTCGTGGTGAACGGCGAAGGTGAGCTTCAAGTGTTCGACGTCATGGGACGTATGATTATGAAAATGAGCGTCAATGGAGACAGTAGCATCAACGGAATGATGCAGGGTGTCTACGTTTTAAGACTGCTCGGCAATGATGTCAAAACACAGAAAATCGTCGTGAGATAAAAGATAACATACAACAGATTAAAGAAAAAAAATGATGAAAAAAATTATATTAACAATATCAATCATATTAACACTCGGCTTTTATGCAAGTGCCCAAAGTGACGGTTTCTTCAGCAATTGGAGTGACGGCTACAGTGACAGAGCATCCAGCGATTTCTTTATTCCGAACATCGGAATGCCTGACACAAACATTGGCGTTACAGACAACAGCAACGCACCTCTTGGCAATGGATTGATAATTTTCTCAATACTTGGAGCAGGATATTTCATTCTGAAAAACAAGAAAAATTAACCAGTTTATATATTTAGTTGTTGTGGACGTCGCTTTTATGTGACGTCTTTTTTTTCAAATATATTTTAATTCAAAAAAATGCGTAATTTTGCAAACTGAAATCAATCAATTATAATGAGTCAGAATATTTCAAAACTTAGAAACATCGGTATCGCCGCGCATATCGATGCAGGAAAGACCACGGTGTCGGAGCGAATTTTGTTCTTCACGGGCGTGAACCGCAAGGTCGGTGAGACGCACGACGGACAAGCCACCATGGACTTCATGAAACAAGAGCAGGAACGCGGCATCACCATCGCTTCTGCTGCCATCACGGCGCACTGGAACGACTATCAAATCAACTTGATCGATACTCCCGGCCACGTCGATTTCACTGTTGAAGTGGAACGTTCATTGAGAGTCATCGACGGAATGGTGGCAGTGTTTTGCGCTGTCGGAGGCGTGCAGCCACAGAGTGAGACGGTATGGAACCAGGCGGACAAATACCGCGTGCCAAGAATCGCATTCGTCAACAAGATGGACAGAACCGGCGCTGACTTCAACGAGGTCGTGAACCAGATGAACAAATACCTCGGTGCCAATGCGGTGCCGTTGCATCTGCCGATAGGCGTGGAAAACACCTTCGAGGGAATGATTGACCTCGTCAACATGAACTCGGTGATTTTCAAGGAGAAAGAACGTATCGTAGGACCTATTCCAGAGAATATGATGGAGCAGGCTCTGGCAGCACGCCAGAATCTCATTGAGCACGTCGCCGACTTCGACGACGACATCGCGGAGCTTTATCTCGCTGAGGAAGAGATTCCGCTCGACAAACTGAAAGAAGCCATCCGCAAAGCGACCATCAAACTCATGATGGTGCCGGTTTTGTGCGGCTCGGCATATAAAAACAAAGGCATCCAACTGTTGCTCGACGCCATCGTTGACTACCTGCCATCACCAAAGGATTTAGGTGCCATCATCGCGCACGACCCTTACGACGAGGAAAAGACATGTCAGAGGAATCCGATCGAGAGCGAACCGTTGTCGGCATTGGCGTTCAAGCTCATCAACGACCCCTATGTCGGTCAGCAGACGTTTATCCGTGTTTTCAGCGGCAAGCTAACCAATGGCATGACCGTTTACAACACCAACAAAGGCAAGACGGAGCGCATTGGACGCATTTTCCGCATCAAGGCGAAGGAGCGTGAGGAGATTCAAGAGGCTTCGGCAGGCGAAATCGTGGCTCTGGTGGGCATGAAGATAACCAGAACCGGCGACACCTTGTGTGCTGAGAACGCTCCTCTCCTACTCGAAAACATCCACATCCCTCCGGCGGTCATCGAGATGAAGGTGAACCTCGACGACAAAAAAAACAGGAACAAACTCGGCGAGGCGTTGGCGAAACTTTGCAACGAAGACCCGTCGTTCCGCGCACATTTCGACGAGGAAACGGAAGAGACAATCATCGCGGGCATGGGCGAACTGCATCTTGAAATCATCGTCGACCGTCTTAAAGACGAGTTCAAGGTTCCAGTCACCGTTGGCGCGCCGTCGGTGTCGTTCAGAGAGACAATCACCTCGCAGTTTGAGTGCAACTACCGTTTCGTGAAGCAGACTGGCGGCAAGGGTCAGTTTGCGCACACGGTCATCCGTTTCGAGCCTAATCCTGGCAAGGGATTCGAGTTCGTCGACATCACCAAGGGCGGCGTGATTCCGAAGGAGTTTATCCCTTCAGTTGAGAAAGGTCTGCAGGCTGCGATGAACAAAGGACCGTTTGCGGGATATCCTGTCGTGGACGTGAAATGCGTCCTCGTGGATGGTAGCTCCCACCCCGTCGACTCAAGCGACATGGCGTTCCAACTCTGCGCCCAGATGTGTTTCAAGCAGGCATTTATGAAGGCAAATCCAGTATTGCTTGAGCCACAAATGAAGGTCGAGGTTAACACTCCAGACGACTATATCGGCAACGTTACCGGCGATTTGAACAAACGCCGCGGACGTATCGAGGCGATGCGCCGTTTCCGCAAAGGCTCACAAAAACTCGACGCTTTCGTTCCGTTGATGGAGATGTTCGGATATGCCACAGCGTTGCGTAACCTTTCATCAGGACGCGCCAACTACTCCATGGAGTTCCACAACTACGCTCCAATGCCAAGAGACAAACAGGACGAAATAGTAAAAGAGAGAAACGAGAAATAAGTTAATCAGTTGTTCAGTTAGTCAGTTGTTCAGTTAGTCAGTTAACAAGATAAACCAAATAACTGACTAACTGATTAACTGGTTAACTGATTAACTGACTAACTGGTTGCTGACGACTTCAGCGATATCTATCACCGCAACCGGTGATTTTCGCGCAAACGTCCTCAAACATAGCGGACAAGCTGTCACGATCTCGTCAGGATTGTTGAACATCAGATCAGCGACGGAATTAGTTGTAATTTCGTCGCGTTCTTTTTGTGTCAGGTTGAAACTGCCAAGACTTCCGCCACAGCAGATGCTGAGTTCCTTTTCTGATTTCGCTTTGCGCAAATTGCCAACGTTTTCAAGCACTTCACGCGGCTCGTCATACACTCCGAAAGCCCTTCCAAGCTCACATGGGTCATGATAAACGTAGTTCACGTCACTCTTGTTGACTTTCAACTTGCCGTTTCTAACCAACTCGTCGAGATACTGTGTATGATGCAGGATTTCAATGCCTTCAAGATGATATTCCTCTTTGAAAACCTTGTAGCAGATCGGGCACGAAAGCACCAACTTCTTTGCTCCTGATTTCTCAATCAACTCAGTGTTTTTCGCAATCATGGCTTGTGCTTCGGCAGTCTTTCCGCTAAGCATCATCGGGCGTCCGCAGCAGATGCCGCCGTCTTTGTCAAGAAATTCGTACTCCTCGCCTGCCGTTTCCATGATTTTCTTCATCGCACGCATGATTTTAGGCGTGAGCTGGGTCATGCAGCCGGCGAAATAGAGAACGGAAGACGCATCCGATGCGTCAGTACGAGTGTAATCGTTGAGATATGAATGGTCGCTATTTATAATATAAGGTGTAGCTTCTCTTTGGCTCATCTTGATGTCGCAGGATTTGATGCTCACTGGACACACTGCGACGCATTTTCCGCACTGCATACATGTCTCAGCAATACGTTGAGCCTCAGCGGAATCGCCGTTTCTAAGTTTCTTCATGAAATATGCCGAAGTGTTACCGCTGTTTTTGTCGCTCACGCTCATCGGGCAGGCATCGATGCAGAGTCCACACGACGGGCAGGAATAAATCTGTGCCAACGCATAGCCTTTTCTCGGCTCACGTAGCTTAAGTCCTGCATGTCGCAGCAAAATAAACAGCGCCTCCGTCGGGATGTGCATGTATCTCGTGAACGGAAGCATGCACATAAATATCAGCAAATCAAAGGAATAAAGCCACCAAAACGCCATGATATTCGTCTTTTCAGCTATAAGTCGGAACGGGAAAATCGTCCACAAAGCGAAACGAATCATGTTGTCGGCAAATCCGAACTTCGTGACACGTTTCACACCAACTATCCTCGAATGAATCTTTTTCACCACAGCAATCAAAATTCCGCTGATTATAACCAAGAGGAAGAAATCCATCAGGAAGGCGAAAACCGGTGTTTCTGTTGCGAAAAATTTGTAGAAAATCGGGTAATAGAAGTTGGTGAATGTACGCGCAAAGCCTTCAGCCTCAACGCCTTCAAGAGGTTTCAAGGTAAAAAGCATGATGTGTCCGATGACAATTATCATGAACCAGCCGAAAGCTATGGCGGAGTGCATGTAACCTAAAATCGGGTTGCGTTTCCAAATCTTCACATGAAAAAGGCAGTCGCCGAACAAGTCACGGATGTTTGCCCATGCAATTTTTGGTGTCACCAGCGAGCGCAAAAACTTCTTCCTGTCTTCTTTCGGAAGCTGTAAAACTACCCTGACAAGCCCCACGAGGCAGTACGTCAGCACGAAAGCCATGCCGAGCACAAACGGGATCACAAAAGGATGGAATATCTGTGAGTTCATCGTGTAATGTCTAACAAAATCTTACGAATATTGATGCCGCGTGGGCAAACCAACGTGCATTTGCCGCATAGCATGCATCTCTGAATCATTTTCTTTGCCTCATCTTCCTTGCCACGTTGCAGCATAAGAAGCAGTCTGCGGAAGCTCATCTCGGTGAAGTTTCCCGCCGTGCAAGTGGCTGTGCATGAGCCACAAGCGATGCAGGTGTTGATGTCTGGATTCGTCTCCTTCAGACGGTTGAACGTCGTGAGGTCGACGCCATCCATCTTGACATGCGAGCTTGGTGACAAACAAAAACCGAAATCCATGGCTTACCTATTAATATAATTAAACACTTGAGTCGCCACAGAGCGGGCCTCGCCTATGGTGTCGGGCAAGGACTTCGGGGCGGTGCAAGCACCTGCCACGAAAACGCCGTCCTGCGATGTGCCGTTCATGCCAAGATACATGTCCTTATTCTGCATGAAACCATCGCTGTTGTTGGCGATTCCGAGTTTTGTCTGAATAGCGTCGATGCTCCTGTTTTTTTCCATGCTGCACATCAAAACGAGCACGTCGAGAGTCATCTTAAGCGGCTTGCCAAACAAAGTGTCCTCCGCCTTGATGACGAGCCTGCCGTCCATGTCTTCAGAAACCTCGCATACACGACCACGGATACATTTCACGTCGAAGTCCTTCTGCGTTTTCAGGTAAAGGTCTTCGTAACCGGGACCGAACATGCGCAAATCCATGTAGAACGTGTAAACCTCAGCATCAGGGAACACTTCCTTGATTTCGCAAGCCTGCTTCAACGCTGTGGTGCAGCACACTTTCGAGCAATATGTGTTGCAAACCTTCACGTCGCGGGCGCCCACACAATGCACAAAACCAATCTTTTTAGGGTTGTTGATGCGCGCGTCCTTGCCTGTCCTGAAAAACTGCTCCAACTCGACGCTTGTCATCACGTTGTTGTAGATGCCGTAGCCGTATTCCTGCTTTCTCTCGGCTTTGAAAACGTCAAAACCAGTCGCAAGAATCACCGCCTTGGCATCAATGGTTTCGTTATTGCTCAAAACCGCATGGAATCCATTATTATCTTTTTGAATATCAGTAACTTCCGTATTCAAATAAGTCTTCACGTCTTTAACTTGGTTGAGCATCTGCTCCACCACGTCATTTGCGGGATGAAACGCTGGGAACAGTCTGTCCCATTGTGCGATATGACCGCCAAGTTTATCGCTTTTCTCAACAATAATTGGAGTCAGCCCCATATTTTGCAGCTGCGTGGCTGCTTCCATTCCGGCGGCTCCTCCGCCAATAATTAATATATTTTCCTTCATAACGTTGATTTTCAAACTGATTTAATATGCATTGGACATTGTGGCACGCCCAAATCCTTGCCGTTCAAGCCCTGATATTTCTTCTTCGGGTCGTAAGGAATCCCCATCTTCTCAAGCAACGGCTCGATGGCGACCTGGTGCATCTGCAGACCGAGATCCCATGGGTCATACCCCATCACCAGTCCCGCCACTTCTTCGTATGTCAGAGCTGGTATTCCGTAACCGTTTTTGCCGTAGGTCTTGCCTGTCTGTTCCGCGATAACATATTGCCATCTGTCAAGGAAATACGGGCATCCCGGGCAGTTGGTGATAATCAGATCTGGCTCGTAAGGCTCCATTGATTCGAATTTCTTATGTGTGTTTGATTCCGAATATCCGCGATTCGCCTGAACGAAATACTGCCTGAACCCAAAGCCACAGCATTGACGGCGTTCCGGGTAGTCAACGACTTCCCCGCCCCACGCCTCGATCATTCCGACAAGGACATGCGGGTATTCCGCGCCTCCAAAACCCTTCGACGGGAACATCTTCGAATAATGGCATCCGATATGCTCGACAACCTTCAAAGGCTTGCCAGTCTTGACGTTCACAAGCTTAAACTTCGACTGTTTCGCAATCTCAAATCTCAATTTATAAATAATGTCGCTGGCATGGGCGAGATATTTCGGCTTCGCGAATTCTTTCTTGCACGAATCCCATAGATATTGTCTGATTTTTGCCTCCAGTTCAGGATATTCGTGCCATGTTTCCAATGTCTCAGTGTAGCATCCGAACGACGTGATGCAGGAGCAGACATAGTTTTCATAGCCACTCTCTTTCATCAGTGCAAACTGACGCGCAATGATTGTCATCGCCGTCTCCTGAGGTATTGTATCGCTGTGATACGCAATGCCGCCACAGGTTGTATGATATGGGTTCTCGTAAAAATCCTTGCCAAGCTTATTCCTCGTGATGTCCAGAAAAGTCACCTCTGAGCCAGGAAAAAACGCCTGACGTATGCAGCTTCTCACATAAAAATAATGGTCATCGGGAATGTCTTTCTGATAATCCGCCCAAATCTTCTGTTTTCCTTCAATAATCATTGTTTAATGGTTTAAGTGTTTTTCCCAATCGTTTACAGTATAAACCTTCATGAAATACTCCTCATCCGAGAGTTTTTCCTTCACAGCTTCTTCATGTGCGTCTGCGAGAACTTGCTCAATGAGTTCTGTAGCACCTGTCACATCAAAGATATTCTTCAACTGGTCGAGACTCTCTTTAGGAATCTTGCGCAATCCGCCAGGACCATCGCCGTCAAGGTTCGAGCCCATACGCGCATGAAGGTCATCCAAATTGTCGTTAATCCACTTTCCAACAGGTCCGAATTCCTTATGGGTTTCATAATCAAATGTCCGCGGATAAACGCAATAGCCGTAGTTTAAGATATTGGAAGTCAAGTCTTTAACAACAATATACTGTTGTCTTCCTTTTTCTGATTCCATATATAGTCCGCTTCTCATTGAGAGCTTGCGCAACGCCATAATCACCAAACCGGGAGCGTTGGCACGAGGGCAGCGCGTCACACACGACATGCACTCACCGCAGTACCAAATGGTGTCGCTTTTCAACAAATCCTCCAATTCCTGCTCGTTTTTGCGCGAAACGATGTTCACAATGTTCTTCGGATTGTATTTGTAAAACTCCGCAGCCGGACAAACTGCCGTGCAAACGCCACAGTTCATGCACGCCTTCATCCCCTCTTTTATCCTGTAATCCTTATATAATTCCTCTACAAGATGCCCTTTGAATCTATATTCCATAAAAGTAAATTAGTATATAGTAAATCGTTTTACTAACAGCCTGCAAAAGTAGCAAATTTTTCTTTTCAAACAAGAATTAGTAAAAAATTTTACTATTTTTCAAAAAAATTCATTGATGTATTTCAGAAAGATTTATTTTTGCAGGTTAAAAAAATATTTTTGGATTAAAATATCAAAAAAATGTGCGGAATTGTAGCTTACATTGGCAAAAAAGACGCTTATCCAATCTTGATTAACGGATTGAAACGTCTCGAGTATCGTGGCTATGACAGCGCCGGAGTGGCACTGCTCAACGAGAACGATGAACTTAATGTTTACAAAACAAAAGGCAAAGTCTCTGATTTAGAGAAGTTTACCATAGCCAAAGATATCAGTGGCCATATAGGCATAGCACACACACGCTGGGCAACTCACGGTGAGCCTAACGACATCAACGCGCATCCGCACCTTTCGCGTTCAGGCAATATTGCATTGATTCACAATGGAATTATCGAGAATTATCTTACGATAAAAAAAGAATTGGAGAATCGTGGCTTTGATTTCAAATCGAGCACTGATACTGAAGTTCTGGTGAATCTCATTGAGGATGTTATGCTTACGCAAAAAGTCGATCTTTTTGAGGCAACACGTATAGCTTTGAATCACGTCAACGGCGCTTATGCCATCGCTTTGATTGAAAAAGGTCATCCGGACACTCTTATCGCTGCAAGAAAAGGCTCTCCGATGGTCATTGGCATTGGCAAGGACGAGTATTTCATCGCTTCCGACGCCACTCCTATCGTAGGAATGACTTCGCAGGTGGTTTATATTGAAAATGAAGAGGTTGTAAAGGTGAAACTCGGCGAAGAGATGAAACTCAAGACCATCGACGACGTCGAAATGACACCTTATATCCAAGAGCTTCAGCTGAATCTCGAATCTATTGAAAAAGGCGGCTTCGAGCATTTCATGCTGAAGGAGATTTACGAGCAGCCGACAACGGTTCGCGACACCATGCGCGGTCGTCTCCATGCCGACCTCGGCACCATCACGCTCGGCGGTATATTCGACTACGAACAGAAGATTCTCAACGCACGCAATATCATCATCGTGGCTTGCGGAACGTCATGGCACGCCGGTCTCGTGGGGAGCTACCTCATTGAGCTCTACGCCGGAATACGCGTGAAGGTTGAATACGCCTCCGAATTCCGTTACCGCAACCCTGTCATCTTCCCTGACGATGTTGTCATCGCCATCTCACAATCGGGAGAGACAGCCGACACACTCGCTGCCATTGAGATCGCAAAGGAAAAAGGAGCTACCGTTCTCGGCATCTGCAACGTTATCGGCTCATCCATTTCACGCGTCACCGACGCAGGCGTGTACACTCATGCAGGTCCGGAAATCGGTGTCGCTTCTACGAAAGCGTTCACAGCCCAAGTGGCGGTCCTCACCATGATTGCAATCCATCTCGCCGAGCTTAACGGACATCTGCCGAAATCGAAGATAATGGAGCTCATCAACGAACTCGACCTCATTCCTGAAAAGATTCAGACGACATTGGAACGCAGCGCCATTGTGAAAGACATCGCTGCTGAGATGAAAGAGTGTCACAACGCCATCTATCTCGGCCGTCTGCAGAACTTCCCTGTGGCTCTAGAAGGCGCTTTGAAACTGAAGGAGATTTCTTACATCCACGCTGAAGGCTATCCTGCCGCAGAAATGAAACACGGTCCTATCGCGTTGATTGACAAAGACATGCCTGTCATCTTCATTGCGACAAACAAATCGACTTACGAAAAGGTCGTTTCAAACGTTCAGGAAGTGAAGGCACGCCATGGAAAGATTATCAGCGTGGTGACTGAAGGCGACGTGCTCGTGAAAGAGATGTCGGACTATGTCATCGAAATCCCTGACACCGAATGTACTTACGCCCCGCTGCTCGCCACGATTCCGTTGCAGCTCCTCGCCTACTACATCGCCGTGCTGCGCGGCTGTAACGTCGACCAGCCGAGAAATCTGGCAAAATCAGTAACTGTCGAATAATTTTAAAAAATGAAGAGATGTCTCCTATTAATATTAATAATGCTTGCCTGCGTCACGGCGTTTTCACAGCAAACCGTTGTGAAAGGCAAGATTATTGATATTGAGACCGGAGAAGGGCTTCCTTTTGCAAATATTTCTTATGTCGTTGACGGTCAGACTTACGGTACCGCCAGCGACATAAATGGTGTTTACCGTCTTGAATCCGACAAGATTTTCGATTATGTGACGTTTCAATATACCGGCTACAAACCGTACAAAGTCAAAATAAAACGTTTCACGACACAGACCATCAACGCGAAGATGGAATCGATTGCGATAACGCTGCCGAAAGCTGAAGTCAGGGCGAAACGCCGCATCAGGGAACGTTACAAAAGAAAAGGTAATCCTGCTGTTGAGCTTATCCGCAAGGTTCAGAAAAACGCCGAGAAAAACAGCCTTACAGGCTTCGATTACTATCAGTACGATGAGTACAGCAAGCTCGAACTCGGACCGTCAAATCTCAGCGACAGCCTTGAAACAAAGCGTTTCATGAAAAACATGAAGTTCGTGTGCGAGAACATCCGCCCATCGGAACTAACTGGCAGAAACTATCTCTCGATGTATTTCGTGGAGACGCTTTCCAAGACCTATTATCGCAAGAATCCTTCTTTTATCACGACCGAAGTCACTGACACCAAAGACGTTCTGCTCAGCAAGTTCCTCGATTTCACTTCTATGGAGGCTGTCATCGACAACTGGATTGGCTTTGTTGATGTTTATCAGCGCAATGTGAGCCTGTTCAACAACGAATACACCTCCCCGATGTCGCCTATCGCGGTGACGTTTTATCATTTTTATATCGTCGACACCGTCAAATATGATAACGAGAATTGCATCGTTCTGTCATTCACTCCCGCCAACCAGATGGATATGGGTCTCTGCGGAAGTCTTTGGATTACAAACGATTCATCGTATATGGTGAAGAAAGTCCAGCTGCAGATTCCAAAGCATTCGGGCACCAATTTTGTGGAGGCTATGATGTTTGAACAGGAATATGTAAAAGTTGATTCAGTGATGATTCCAACTCATTACAACCTCGTGGCTGACATTTTTTACCTCGGTGTGGCTCTCCATGGCAAGCGTTCGGGCGTTTTCACGAATATCGAGATCAACAAACCGATGCCTGATAATTTCTATTCAGGGAAGCCTGAAAAAACTCGAAGCAAGGATTTTTACGCACATCGTGATGATGAGGAATATTGGAATCAAAAGCGCACCGACAGCTTGACGCAACATGAAAAACGCATCTCTGAAGATAACGAGAAGCTGAAGAAAGTCTGGGGATTCCGAATCTTGTCAGGGACTGCCCTCGCAATTGGCTATAACTACATCGACTGCGGTCCGATAGATATTGGTCCAGTGTTTAATATGCTCAGTTACAATGAGATAGAAGGCTGGAGACCTCGTTTTGGCGCAAAAACAAACACTCGTTTCCATAAACATATTTTCCTCGAGGGTTTCGTGGCATACGGCGTTAAGGATGAGAAATTCAAGTATCGCGGACAAATTATGTATTCGTTTAACGACAAGGTCAACAACCAGTGGGAGTTCCCGATGAACCTTCTGACTCTGTCTTATGAACATAACACAAATGTGCCACGAATGGAGACTTTCGGCTATAGTTTCAACGAAGACACCGACCGTCTCGGAAGGTCTTTCAGCCGCCAAGGAAACCGTAAGATGATTTTCAGCGACAAGATCAAGATAATGTACGATTATGAGACAAAGAATCAAATAGGATTGAAGTTTTTCGCTGAATATCAAGAACAAAGACCCCTCGGCGATTTGCAATTCGTTACCAATGGCGGCAAAATTTACAATCCATTCACAACTAATGCTTTTGGGGTTGATATAAGATTCGCCAACAACGAGAAAGTTTACCAGATTCATCAGTTCAGAAAACCGTTAGCGAGTTCAGTGGCTCCAATAGTAACATTAGGTTACCGTTACGGCGGCAAGATTCTCGGCTCCGACTATGAGTATCACAAAATACTGGCGATGTTTAGTAAACGCTGGTTTTTGAGCGTTCTCGGCACAGCTGATTTGAATATCACGGGCGGAACAGTCCTCGGCTCGGCACCTTACCCACTGCTGTTCGTTCATCGCGCCAACCAAGGCATTTATTACGACGACCGCGGCTTCAACCTTATGAATTATTATGAATTCGTCAGCCAGTATTACGTTCAGGGAATGTTCGACTACAATTTCAATGGATTCATACTCAATAGAATACCGCTTATCGGAAAACTGAAACTTCGTGAAGTCGTGTCTTTGAAAGCGGTCTGGGGCGGTATATCCGACGAATGCAATCCTTCAAACGGAAAAACAAATCTTTTTGCTTTTCCAACAACGCCAGATGGACAGACTCAAACCTACACTTTGGAAAAAGAGCCTTACGTTGAAGGCGGCATCGGAATAGCTAACATATTCAGTATCTTACGAATAGACTACGTGAGACGTTTCAATTACCTTGACCATCCCGAAGTCGACAAATGGGGAATTTTCTTCTCCCTCAAAGTGAAATTCTAAAATCAAAGGATGATATCCTCAAGCTTCACTTTCGGCACGTAATGCACGCCGTCAACGCGATAATATGCCCTACTTTCTTCGACAGAAATGCTCTTCAACTTGATGTTTTCTGCGCCTTTTCCAACAGCTAAAATCGCCAATGGCTCGCAATCAAGTTTGAAATATTCCGTGATATTCGCCTTGTTAAACGCGCAAATCATCACACAGTTGAGCCCCATATCAGTCGCCTTCAACGACATACTCTGCAGCGAAATTCCAAGGTCGATGTCAATGATTTTTGTCTCTGGTGCCGAAGTGCAGACAATGATAAACGCCTCAGGCTCAGTGCCTTTGTAAGGAAGATGCAATTCTGGAAGCATCCCGCCAAGCTTGATATTGTTCAAAACGAAATCCGCCTCCTCGCCTTTTGTCACAAGCTTGAAACGAAGCACCTGCTGGTTCTTTCCCGATGCAATTTTCGTGTTGACATTCACAATTCTATCAAGCATATCGCGCCTCACCACAAAGTCTTTCTTATACCCGCGATAGCTGCGGTTTTTCTCTAACAAAGTGTCAAAAGAGACATGTTTCACCGTTTTCTTCGCACCAGCAGCGAATTCTTCCATTCTTTTTTCTAAATAACCGTCTGCCATTTTTTAAAGCTTTTCATTTTGTCATTTCGAACGAAACGAAGTGTAGTCTAAAAATCCTCCTTCGAAATGACGTGACAAAAATACAAAAATTTTTAATTCCATTCGCAGAAATGCGACCTACCACAGGGAACTGTGGGCATTTCTAAAATGGTATTAAAAATGTTGATTACAAATTGCGACTTTTTTGTATTTTTGCATTTAAATTGGTTTTAATGTTTAAGAAGTATATATTTCTCATAATTCTAATCATTGCTACAGTTTCTTCAAACGCTCAGATTTTCAGCGTAAACGGCACCGTTTTGGATAGCGTTACAAAGCAAAAACTGGCATTTGTGAATATTGTAATAAACGACGACGGAACTTTCGGCACAACCACCGACATTGACGGATATTTCAGCATAAAAAGCAAAAACGAGATTAAATCACTGACTTTTTCCTACGTCGGCTACAAGAAAAAAACGGTTTCCACAGAGCATCTGAATATGAAATCCAACAAGTTTTATTTGAGTCCGGTTAGTTTCAAGCTTCAGGAAGTCGTGTTTGACGGTGGCGAGAATCCAGCGCATCGCATCATTGACAGTGTGGTAAAAAACCGTCGACGCAATAATCCCGAAATGCTTGATTATTATTCATATACGATTTATGACCGTATGATTTTGACCGTCGACACAACTGAAGTCGCAGACTCCGTTTTTCTCGATTTCGGCAAACTCTGGCGCAAAAACGACCTCATGGTAATGGAAACCGTTTCCGAAATATATCATAAGAAACCGAACAAAAACAAGCGCGAAATCAAGGCGAACATCGTTTCAGGACTAAAAAACCCGATGTATTTCTACGTCCTCGACGGAATGCAAAGCACTAATTTTTATGATGAATTCATCACTGTTTACGAGAAAAACTACATCAACCCGATAACGCCAGGCAGCAAGTCACGATATTTCTTCGGACTCGAATCCGTGATGCCAACAGCCGACGGCGACACCTTATATATAATATCGTTCAAGCCACGTCGCAACGCCACTTTCGACGCTCTCAAAGGTGTCATGACAATCACTTCCGACGGCTGGGCAGTCGTCAACGTGAAAGCCGAAGCCGCCGACAAATCAAACACCCTCGACGTAAAGATACAGCAGCTCTACGCTAAAGTCAACGATTCCGTATGGTTCCCGACACAGCTCAACACCGACATTGTTTTCTTGAGAATGCTGGCTTACGACAATGCCTTGGAAATTGGCTTGGGCGCTCCAGATAACACCAACACCTCTCTAAATGGCATCGGAAGAAGCTACATTTCAAATATAAAAGTCAACGAACCTATTGAAAATAAAGTGTTTGGCTCGACCGACATCGAATTGGCAGAAGATTCGGGACAGAAAAACGACCTGTTTTGGAATTATTACCGCAACGACAGCGTCAACGAACGAATTATCAACACTCACAAACTCATTGACAGTCTCGCAAAAGAAAGCGACATCGACTTCGATGCACTCTTGGACGGCACGCACACAATACTTTCGGAGGGCGCGATTCCGTGGGGAAAATTCAACATCGGGCTGTCCGATATCATGAACTACAACATCGCCAACAAGTTTTACCTCGGTCTTGGCGTAAAAACAAATGAAAAATTGTCAAAAACCTTAGGATTCGGTGGTTATTTCGGATATTGGTTCGGTCCCAAACATGCCAATTACGGCGGAAGTTTCGATATAAAATTCAATCGCAAGCATGATTTTGGATTGAATCTTCGCTTCGACCACATCTATGATGCCGTCGGTAACTACGGCTTCATGAATAACGCCAACAATCCGCTCAATGAAAGCAATTACAAGTATTTTTACATCAAATGGACCACTTTGAACACCTCCGCATCAGCTGAGTTATATACTCGTTTCGCCAAGATTTGCAAGGGTTTTGTAAAATTTAGCCTCAACGACAAAGTGATGTACGATTGGTACAGTTTCAACAATAATGACAGCGTTTTCAACGGCAGATTCCGCATCACAACTCTCGATTTCAAACTCAGAATTGCTCCAGGCGAGCGTTACATGCTAACGCCCAAGGGTCTTGTCACGGTCACGGCTGGGAAACCGATAATCTGGTTATCATATCAGAAAGATCTCAATGGAATCATGGACTGCCCATTCAATTACGACAAAATCCAGTTCCAGCTAACTCATTCATGGCTAACGCGTTACCTTGGCAAAACAACAATAACACTCCAGGCAGGATACGTCTTCGGTGACGTTCCGTTGTTCGAGAATTTCAACATTTTTGCAAACAACGAAGGATTCGCGCTTTATTCGACTGAAAGTTTTGCAACGATGCAGATCAACGAATTCATTTGCGACAATTTCGCTTTGTTGTTCTTCACACATAACTTCGGCAAGTTCTTCAAAACCAAGCGTTTCAATCCCGAATTCATCTTCGTGACTAATATCGGTTGGGGAGACATCTCAAATCCACAAAAACATGAAGGTCTTGAACTGAAAAGCATGAAGGACGGATTCTATGAAAGCGGTCTCGTAATAGATAACATATTGAAAATCAGTACCGCACAACTTGGATTTGGCACTTATTACCGCTACGGCGCCAACTCTTTCGACAAAGTCGCCGACAACTTCGCCTTCAAACTGAAACTTGGAATAAAACTATAAACCTTTGTAATACTCCACCAACCCATCCATCGGATTTTTAAGTATTTTTGTGCATTTAAAACCATGATTTTCAAGTACTTCCAATAAAATATCTTGAAACACAAACGCCACCGAGCCAACAAAAGCCACGCTGTAATTCCGAGCAGAGCGAGGAATCTCATTATCATTTGCAGAAACCATCAATGAATATTGAATAAACTCCTCAAAGCAATCTTGCACTACATCTTTAACATATTGATTCCCAACATTTTCCATCGCAAACCTCGCAAACTCCGCCAAATACCTCGACGGCGCTTCACCATGATATACGTTTTTCAACAAAGTCTCCCTGTCCAAATGATATTTCTCATCAAACTTCTCACGCAAATCCCGTGGCATGATTCCTAAAAAATAATCATGAACAATCCGCTTCCCAATATGGCAGCCACTCCCCTCATCTCCCAACATAAAACCAAGAGAAACAATGCCTTGCGTTATTTTTTCACCATCAAAAAAACAAGCATTTGAGCCAGTTCCCAAAATGCACGCAATCCCAGGATTTCTGCCAAAGAGAGCATGACAAGCGCCCAAAGTATCAGGATAAACTTCTATATCGTTGATTTTAAATACCATAGCAAAAATCATCGCCACTTTATTCTGATTCGTTTCAGTGCCACACCCCGAACCGTAAAAGAAAATCTTGCTAACACTCTGATTATCAATGGTATTCTTTGCATCTTCAACAGTTCTTCTTATAATCTCATTATCTGTAAAATTTGGATTAAAACCGTTGGTAATGAATCGCTTGATGACATTTTTGCCATCTAAAACAACCCACTCGGCTTTCGTTGAACCGCAATCGATAATCAGTGTCATTTCTAAAATTTTTGCAAAGTTAAAAAAAACTTCACACCTATTAATATATTTGTTACATTTGCAGTTCAAAAATGTTTAACTAAAATTAGCATAGCTAATTCACATCACTATGGGAAGAAGTATGAGAAAATGGCGTGTTGAGGACTCGGCAGAGCTCTACAACATTAATAACTGGGGTATTAACTATTTCTCTATCAATGAGAAAGGCAACGTGGTGGTGACACCGCGTGAGGGCTGTGCCTCTGTTGACCTTCGTGAACTTGTCGACGAACTGCAGTTGCGCGACGTGTCGGCTCCTATGTTGATTCGTTTTCCTGACATCATCGACACTCGAATCGAGAAGATTGATTCCTGCTTCAAGGAAGCCGCAAGGGAATACGAGTTTAAAGGCAAGAATTTCATCGTTTTCCCTATCAAAGTCAATCAAATGCGCCCTGTCGTGGAGGAAATCGTCAGCCACGGAAAGAAGTTCAATATCGGTCTGGAAGCCGGTTCAAAGCCTGAACTTCATGCCATCATCGCTTCCAACACCGACAGCGAATCGTTGATTATCTGCAACGGCTACAAAGACGAGAGCTTTATCGAGTTGGCGCTTCTCGCCCAAAAGATGGGTCGCACAATCATCATCGTGGTTGAGAAAATGAACGAGCTCCGTCTCATCGCCAAGTTATCGAAACAGCTGAAAGTCACACCAAAGATTGGTATTCGCATCAAATTGGCGAGTTCAGGCGCTGGCAAGTGGGAAGATTCTGGCGGCGACGCATCGAAATTCGGGCTCTCACCTTCTGAATTGCTTGAAGCCTTAGAATATCTTGAAAAAAACAACATGATGGACTGCCTGAAACTGGTGCATTATCACATCGGCAGCCAGGTCACGAAAATCAGAAGCATAAAGATTGCATTGAAAGAGGCTGCCCAGTTCTATGTGCAGCTTCATAAGATGGGCTTTAACATTGAATTTGTTGATGTCGGCGGCGGTCTTGGTGTCGATTATGACGGCACTCACTCTGCAAACAGCGCAAGCTCTGTCAACTATACTATCCAGGAATATGTCAACGACGCGATTTTCTCTATCGTCGACGCTTGCGACAAAAACGGATTGCAGCATCCTAACATCATCAACGAATCTGGACGCGCATTGACAGCACATCACTCGGTGCTTATCATGGAAGTCCTTGAAACAGCGTCACTTCCGACATGGGACGACGATGAAGAGAAAGTCGAGCCAGACGACCACGAACTGATTCATGACCTTTATGAGACATGGGACAACCTCAGCAGCAAACAGTCATCAATGCTTGAGACTTGGCACGACGCCCAGGAAATCCGTGAAGAGGCTCTCGACCGCTTCAACATGGGTCTTCTCGACCTCAAGACAAGAGCCAAGGTTGAACGTTTGTTCTGGTCAATTGCATTGGAAATCAACCAGTTGTGCTCACAGCAGAAACGTGTGCCTGATGAATTGCTTTCATTGCCTAAATTGTTGGCTGACAAGTATTTCTGCAACTTCTCAATGTTCCAGTCGCTTCCTGACGCTTGGGCAATCGACCAGGTGTTCCCGGTGATGCCAATCCATCGTCTGAACGAATATCCAGACAGACAGGCGACTTTGCAGGACATCACATGTGACTCTGATGGCAAGATGACGACTTACGTCACCGGTCACAGCCTGTCTCACAATCTGCCAGTCCATTCCCTTGTTAAAAACGAGCCTTATTATATCGGTGTGTTTCTCGTCGGTGCCTACCAGGAAATCTTGGGCGATTTGCACAACCTGTTCGGTGACACCAACGCCGTGCACGTCTCCGTTGACGAAAAAGGTTATTATATCGACCAAGTCATTGATGGTGAGACAGTTGCGGAAGTTCTTGAATATGTCCAGTACAGCCCGAAGAAACTCGTCAGAACCGTTGAATCATGGGTCACGAGCTGCGTGAAAGCCGGAAAAATCACCGTGGAGGAAGGAAAAGAATTCCTCTCAAACTATCGTTCCGGATTGTATGGTTACACGTATTTGGAATAAGAAACCACTGAAAACGAAAAAGACCTTCAATCGAAGGTCTTTTTTGTGACCCGCCTGGGGCTCGAACCCAGGACCCCCACATTAAAAGTGTGATGCTCTACCTGCTGAGCTAGCGAGTCATTGAACTTTTTCGTTCAAATGCGAGTGCAAAAATACTACATTTTTCAATATCTCCGACAAAAAATGTTAAAATTTTTTACATCAGAATTCCCTTGCCCTGACGTGTTATAAGTATCTCATTATCAGTGCAATCCACGATAGTACTCTCTTGATTGTCGCCTATTCCGCCGTCAATGATGATATCGACACGGTCTTTGTAATGCTCATTTATCTCCTCAGGATCAGTCAAAAAACCTAAAATCTCATCCTCATCGATGATGGATGTTGTCATAATCGGACAGCCTAATTCCCTCACGATATTGGTGATGATTGGCTGGTCTGGAATACGGATTCCTATGGTTTTTCTTTTGCTTTGGAAAATTTTCGGGATGCTGTTGTTGGCTTCAAGAATGAACGTGAATGCACCGGGAAGATTCCTTTTCATCAGCTTGAAAACGTCGTTGTTTATCGGTTTTGTAAACTCCGACAGCTGACTTAAATCATTGAAAATAAATGAAAAATGCGCTTTCTCTTTTCTTATTCCCTTGATTTGCGCAATACGTTCAAATGCCTTGTTGCTTCTGATGCTGCATCCGATGCCGTAAATTGTGTCAGTAGGGAAAATAATAACCCCGTCATCATTAAGACACTCGATAATCATCTTAATGTGACGAGGATTCGGATTTTCCGGATGTACTTGTAAATACATATTGTGATTCCGCTGGGATTCGAACCCAGGACCCACAGCTTAGAAGGCTGTTGCTCTATCCAGCTGAGCTACAGAACCATTGCTTTTCGCAACTGCAAAAATACAATTTTTTATTAAAACTTCTACAAAAAATACAAAAATTTATTCGTATTTTTATTCAATTGATAATCAATTGATTGCGTCATTTCTTACCCGTCGGAGGCTGTGGCTTCGACTTCTTAACGTTGATAACGTTGCCCTGAAACTCCATTTCGTTGGTCTCAACAACCGCCACGTAGGCCTCGCTGTCGTTCGGCATCTCAACAAAACCGTAGCATTTCGAACGCTTCGTGTCATGATCCATGATGACCTTACATGATGAAACTGTGCCAAAACGCTCAAAAAGCCTCTTGACGTCGTCGGCTGTCGTCCTTGGAGATAGTTTTGCTATAAAAATCTTCATAATGAAAAATTATGTTATTAAAATTTACCCAACTGATTAAAAATCAGCATGCAAAGATATAAATATATTTTTATTCACAGAAGATTTTTGATTAAAAAATTTATAATATTTATTTTTATAAATTTATTTTAACCGCGATTATTTCACTATTTCCAAGATTTTACTGATGATTTCAGTGTTATCCATCACGCCGGAAAAATTCTCCGCACCTGGTCCGTAAGAGAACACCGGAACGAAAACCGCCGAATGGCTGCCCGTGCTGAAGTGGAAATTCGTCTTGGTATACTTGCCTTCCGGATCGATTATCGAAAGTCCGCCGGTCTCATGGTCGGCAGTGACAATGACCAAAGTGTTCTGGTCTTTTTCGGCAAAGTCAAGCACCACGTTGATGGCCTGGTCGAAGTCGCGCATCTCATCAACCATAGTGGCCGAGTCGTTGTCATGGCAGGCAAAGTCGATCTGTGAGCCTTCAACCATCAGGAAAAATCCTTTCTCGTTGTCAAGCATTTCAAGAGCTTTGGCTGTGGCTTTTGGCAGATAATCGCCACGTTCCGATGCTTTTTTCATGTGTTTGCGGCATGTCAGAACCATCGTTCTCGCATTGTTGTCAGTGATTTGCGGAAGCGAGTCGTAGATGTTCCAGCCTTTTTTCCACATTTTTTCAATAAGGTCCTCGTTGTCTTTTCTTTCCGTGAAATATTTCTTGCCGCCGCCAAAAAGCACGTCAAGTTTCTCCTTGTCTGAAATCTCAAGAGCGATTTCCTCGTTGTTTTTCCTGCTTATGTTATGAGCGATGAAATCAGCTGGTGTGGCGTGTGTCACCGAGCAAGTCACCACGACACCCGTCTTCTTGCCTTGTTCCGCAAGAATATCGAGCATACTTGGCACAGGAATGCTGTCGGAGTTCATTCCAATCACACCGTTGTTTGTCTTCTTGCCTATTGCGATAGCTGTTCCACCAGCCGCGGAGTCGGTTATCTCGTTTGATGCAGACTTCGTTATCGAAAAGCCAGTATAAGGGAATCTCTCAAAGGATGTCTTTTCCTTACTTGTCAAAATGAGTGAATAAACCTGTGCTGTTCCCATTCCGTCACCAATCATGACGACCACGTTTTTAGGAGCTACAGGAGCGCTTTTTCCATTGTTTGATGTGCAAGAACTTGAAAATAAAGCTGTTGCGATGACTAAAACTGAAAAAAATACACGTGTTTTCATAAAATGTTTATTTTTTGCAAAGATAATAAAAATATGATAATCAACGGGAAAGTGACCAAATAAAAATTTTTTCAAAAAAAATTTGCTGATATTCAAAAATGATGTATCTTTGCACCCGCAAAACCACAGAACCCGGAGAGGTGGGTGAGTGGCTGAAACCAACAGTTTGCTAAACTGTCGTAGCCCCTAAGGCTACCGGGGGTTCGAATCCCCCCTTCTCCGCGACCTCGGGGCATAGCGCAGTCCGGCTAGCGCACCTGCTTTGGGAGCAGGGGGTCGCAGGTTCGAATCCTGCTACCCCGACACAATAAAAATTCTCATGGTTTTGGATCGGGGCATAGCGCAGTCCGGCTAGCGCACCTGCTTTGGGAGCAGGGGGTCGCAGGTTCGAATCCTGCTACCCCGACAGGAAAGACAAAAAAAAGACCTTCGTCAGAAGGTCTTTTTTATTCTCCTCATCGCTTCTTCAACAACACTTCGCGGACACGCCAGATTGATTCTCAGGCACTTCTCCCCTTGCTTGCCAAACTCCTTGCCGTTGTTCAGACCCAAACCCGCCTCGAAAATCATCTTGTGGTTAAGTTCCTTATTATCAAGACCGTATGCCGAGAAGTCAAGCCAAAGCATATATGTCGCCTCCGCCTTGTGCACCCTGATTTTCGGCATTTCTTTATTTATGAAATCCACAACATAGTTGATGTTTCCTTGTATGTATTGCAGCAGCTGTTGAAGCCACTCCTCCCCTTTCTCCATCGCCGTTTTTGTTGCGACCTTGCCGAAAATGTTTCCTAAATTTATTTCCGTACTATCAACAAAATCAACGTATTTCTTGCGAAGCTCGTCATTTGCAATGATTATCGTGGAAGTCGCCATTCCAGCAAGGTTGAACGTCTTGCTTGCAGCATGAGCCGTGATGCAATGTTGCTCGAAATCCTTTGAAACACTGGCAAAAGGCACGTGTTTGAATCCTGGCATAACGAGGTCGCAATGGATCTCGTCTGAAAACACCAAAACATTGTTCCTCAAACAGATATCGCCCAATCGCTGCAGCTCGTCACGCGTCCAGCATCTTCCAACAGGATTGTGTGGATTGCTGAGTATCAACATCTTAGCTGTCTTGGCTTGTTGTTCAAGAAGCTCATAATCCATGATAAAGCCGTCATCGGTGTCAATAAGCGGATTGAGGACAAGTTTGCGGTTGTGGCTCTCCACGGCATGGAAAAACGGCGGATAGACAGGCGGTTGGATTATCACCTCGTCGCCTTCTTTTGTAAGTCCCATCACTGCCATGTTGAATGCGCTGACAACGCCTGGAGTATACGTCATCCATTCTTTTTTCACGTCCCACTGATGGCGGCGGCGAATCCAGTTGGCAATGGCTTCAAAATACGCTTCTTCACGGAAAGTGTAACCGTAAACGTCATATTTTGCACGCTCAATGACAGCCTCACGTATGAAATCAGGAGTGCGGAAATCCATGTCAGCAACCCACATCGGAATGACATCAGCTTTGCCGAAAACATTGTTTCTCAAGTCATATTTGACACTTTCAGTGCCAGCACGGTTTATTATTTCATCAAAATTGTATTTCATAAGAATATTTTTCGCAAAGTTGAAACATTTTTTGATATGAAACACATTTTTTTGCAAAAAAAATTATACTTTTGCAAACTTAAGCAAAATATATGAAAAAAATATATACACTATTGATTATCATGATATTGTCTTCGCTATCGTCGATAGCCCAAAGCGGCATTTACGGCGTGGTGAAGGACGAGGACAGCGGAGAGATGCTCGTTGAGGCCGCCGTATATGTCGATTCACTTCAAATCGGAACGACAACCAACTTCAACGGCTACTATGACCTTCCGCTGAAGCCAGGCAAATATAAAATCCGTTTTTCTTATCTCGGTTATTCCACTGTTGAAAAAACAGTGAGTATTGACAATTCGCGTAAGCGATTGAATGTCTCATTACAAATGGAGAGCCAGATGCTTGAAAGTGTTGTGGTATCAAGCAAAAAACGTGATGCCAATGTGCGTGAACTCGCGATGAGTGTGCAGAAGCTGGAGATGAAGAAAATCAGGAAGATGCCTGCTTTGATGGGCGAAGTGGATGTCATTAAGGCGATTCAGCTGCTTCCAGGCGTGCAGGCTGCATCGGAAGGCTCGTCGGGCTTCAGTGTGCGCGGCGGCTCACCCGACCAGAACCTCATAACCCTCGACGACGCCCCTGTCTACAACGCGTCTCATTTCCTCGGATTCTTTTCGGTTTTCAACAATGACGTGGTGAAAGACGCCACATTATATAAAGGTGACATTCCCGCGAACTACGATAGCCGTCTCTCTTCGGTGTTGGATGTCAAGACGTTAGACGAGATTCCAGACCGTTTCACCATGACGGGAGGTGTCGGAATTCTTACAAGCCGCCTGATGGTGAACATGCCTTTCAACAAGCAGCGCACCGCCGTGATGCTCGCCGGTCGCGTGACTTACGGCGGACTTCTTACACCTTATATCATTAATGATTTGAAGGACACACGTCTTTATTTTTATGACCTTAACGGAAAAATAACGCATGTTTTCAATAAAAACAACCGTCTTTGTCTCTCGGTTTACAACGGTTATGACAAAATCGGTATTGTGAATATGATGAGCATCGGCTACGGAAACACCACTGCAACAGCACGATGGAATCATATTTTCACAGAAAAACTAACCTCAAACCTCTCGTTTGGGCTTACAAGATACAGATATAACGTTGATGTGACGATGAAACCTTACGATTTCTCTATCACAGCAGGCATCAACGATTACACAGGAAAATACGATTTCACATGGCTGATGAACAGTAAAATCATCTCAAAGTTCGGAGTTTCAATGACTTATCATAGATATAGCCAAGGCGAACTTGACGACAGAACAGGTGTTGTTGCTCAGTATTTAAATGTCGACCCAAAGGAAAAAGTCTACAGAAAGGCGATAGAAACCGCTTTATATTATGGACACGAACATAAGCTAAATCCTTTCTTTTCAATAAGGTACGGACTGAGATTGTCGATGTATCAGAACATCGGTGCGGAGACCTTGTATCTATTTGACGAGAACTACAACAATTATGACTCGGTTTATTACGGTTCCGGCAAGATTTTCAACACCGAGATAAATCTCGAGCCGCGTCTTGCCATGATGTATCGTCTTGGCGCAACTTCTTCTGTAAAAGCCTCATATTCAAGGACTGTGCAGTATGCCCAGATTGCCAACAACGCCACGGGCGGACTGCCTTTTGACGTTTGGTTCCCATCAAGTCCGAATATAAAACCTCAAAAATGCGATCAATTTGCGGTGGGTTATTTCAGGAATTTCAGAGGCAACGATATTGAGACTTCAGCTGAGGTTTTCTACAAACATCTCACCGATGTCATTGATTTTGCTGACGATGCGGTGTTTTACGGCAACGTCCTTATTGACGGCGAGGTGCGAGTCGGAAAAGGTCGTTCGTATGGTGCGGAGTTCATTGTCAGAAAGAATTATGGAAAACTAACAGGTTGGATTTCATATACATACAGCAGGTCATTACGCACAGTGAAAGGCATCAGTCATGATGAAGAATATAGCTCGCCGTTCGACCGTCCGCATTGCATCAGCATTGTGGTGAATTATGAGTTTAACGACAGACTCAACGTTTCCGCCAACTGGATTTACAACACCGGACAGCCGATCACCTATCCTTACGGGAAATACACCGACCACGGCACGACATACGCCATTTACAACGGTTATCGCAACCAAAGCCGTTATCCCGACTACCACCGCCTTGATGTTTCCATAACTTGGAAAGGCAAGGAACACAAGCGCTGGCAAGGCGAATGGAATGTGTCGGTATACAATGTCTACGGTCGCCACAACACTTGGGCGGTGACGTTCAAACAAGGCGAAAACAACACTCTTGAAACGGAAAAGATGTATCTTTTCTCTGTAATTCCTTCAATATCATACAATTTCAAATTCTAAGACATGAAAAAGACTCTTTTTATAATAATGGCATTTATCGGATTGACGGCTTGTACCGAAAAGATGAGGATTGGACCGCAGGACGGCGAGCAGCTTATTGGAGTAAGTGCTTCAATTACAGATGAATATAAGAAGCATGAAGTGATATTAAGCCGCACTGAGACGTTTTATGGAGGCTATCCTGAAATGATATCAAATGCCACGGTTTATGTTGTTGACGGTGCAGATACGATTTGGTACGAAGAAAGTGAAAATCCAGGATATTATCTTTCGGCAAATGAATTTGCGGGACAACCGAATAACACTTATCATCTTTCAATTGATTTTTCTGATGAAAAAGGCAATCATCATTATTTTGCAGAATCGACGATGAAAGATAATGTTGAATGTATTGATTCCATCAGAGTTAAGCCGTGGGTTTTCAATGCTTTGGAGGTGAATAACTATTTGGGCGTTTATCCGTATTTTCAAACCACCGACGACCCGAAGACGTATTACATGGCGAGAATTAGAATCAACAATGAGCTTGTCGGAGGAGACACACTGACGAGATGCGAGCTGTTTGAGACGATGGGATATGCCGGTATATATTTCAACGGTCCGTTGATGGTTATGATTGGCGGAGAGTTCCCTATTTACGGTCTTAATCAGCGCGACAGCCTTCAGGTGGTTCACAAAGGCGACACCGTCACATTGGATTTGTGGTCGATTCCACGTTTTTATGCGCATTATATAGCGGAGATTGCGACAAGCACTGGAACCAATCCGATGATGGGAACGCCATCAAACGTACGTACAAACATCTATCCTGAAGGTAAGGCAGTAGGCTGTTTTCACGCTTCATCATTGCGACAATGTTCTGTAATTTATTGATATATAAACCCTTATAAAATTTTTCAAAATTTTGACAAAAAATGTCAAAGCAAGTATAATTTTTTGTAATTTTGCAGCGCAAAAAACAGGGGGAGTCGCATAGCGGCAATTGCAACAGACTGTAAATCTGTCCTCGGATGAGTTCGGTGGTTCGAGTCCACCCTCCCCCACAAGCCCAGTCATTCCGACTGGAGCGAACAATTCCCTCCCGTCATTCCGACTGGAGCGAAGCGGAACGGAGAAATCTCATTAAAAAAAGATTTTTTTGTTGCGCGAATTAAAAAAAGCTGTATTTTTGCAGCGCGAATGGACTAGTAGCTCAATTGGATAGAGTCCCTGACTACGGATCAGGCGGTTGTGGGTTCGACTCCCGCCTAGTTCACAACCATGAATGCTAACACTTTAAAAATCAAGTGTTAGCATTTTTTCTTTTGTGCAGTTTTGTCCACCATTTATCTGTTAATCGGGGCTAGTAGACAAAATGTTCAAAATTCACAAAATCCTCCAGAGAGTTTTTTATTTGAGATCTCTGATTATGTTAATGATGTGCCCTGTAAATAAAGTAGCACCTTCATGATTTAAATGCATATCATCATGGAACAAGTCCAGGTTATTCCAAAACTAATCATTAGTATAAATTTAAAAATCTATTTTTAAATAAAGCACAAATCATTGAATTACAACCATTTATAACAACTGCAATAATGCCGTCATATAGTATTCAAAGATTTTTATTTAGAAACCAATTCAATTGAACTTGCTGCTTTCCCTCGTCTTGTAACCTGAATTTGCGCTGGAATGCGTTCCTTCAAGCTGTCGACGTGCGAGATGATTCCCACTTTAC
Source organism: Bacteroidales bacterium (assembly GCA_017427985.1). Lineage (GTDB taxonomy): Bacteria > Bacteroidota > Bacteroidia > Bacteroidales > F082 > Limimorpha. The sequence goes on from JAFRRS010000002.1 coordinate 58,092, forward strand.
GACCGAATCTCTGCATGTTTCCGAGGGCTTGCACAGCCATTTCGAGACTTTCGCCGTCCAAAGTGCCGAAACCTTCATCGATGAACAACATGTCGATGCTGAGGTTTTCGTCGTTAAGCGACGCCAATCCCAACGCTAACGCCAAGGAAACAAGGAACGTCTCACCGCCAGAAAGGGACGACGCACTCCGCAACTCCCCTCCCATGTCCTTGTCCATCACCATGATAGCCAACGAGTTAGTATAACTAGTAAGCTCATATCGCTGACTCAGCTTGCGAAGGAAATAATTTGCCTGGTCAAGAAGAATACGCATGGTGTAAGCTTGCGCGACATCACGGAAATTGTCGCCTGCAGTGGTGCCGATGGCGTTTGCGAGCTGCGTCCAAAGCGATAACTGGACGGTTTTTGCCTGCAGATCTTCCTTTGCAGCCTGCGCTGAAGCCGAATTCTGAGTGTTCAAAGACAGTTTTGTGCGAATTTCAGACAACTTGACATTAATCGATTGCTTTATGCTTCCTAAATGCGTCAATTTTTCCTGATATTCAGCTTTCGTAACTGCGCAATTATCAATAGCTTCGACGATTATTTTCCTTTCATCGCTTTTCCCGATAAGATTTGTCAAAACCTTAGTAAATCCAATCAAAATGGAACTTTTTTCAATATTGTTTCGCGCTGCCACTTTGCCTTCAAATTCACTGATACGCTCAAATCCTTCAATTTGCTTGACTCCATTGGCAATCTCGTCAATTCTATTGATTTCCGAATCAACTTTCGAATACTCGTCGTTGAGATGCTTCCACCTGTATGCGAGCCTTTTTAGCAACAAATTATACTTGTTTTCGGCATCGGTTTTCAGCTTTTGAAGCTCTTTCAACTCCTCTTGGATATTACGAGTCGCCACAATCAGTTTGTTAATCTCTTCAAGTTTGGATTTCTCAACCGAAATCATTGATTCACAGTCGTTTAATCCCTTATCCAAACGCTCCATCTCATAAACCGGCTTGCCATTACATTCAGCCGTGAGGTTTTTAACAAGGTTTTCCAACTGTTTTTTCTCGTTTTCGATGCTTTTATTCAGCAGGTTTATCTCGCTTTCCGCCTTGTTTTTCGCATCTTTAGCCATCTCAAACTCGTTTCTCGCCTCATTCCATGCCTTTTCAATTGTCGCAAACAGAGAATCAACGACCTTCTCATCATGATACTGATGCGAAGTGCTGCCACAAAGCGGACAAGGTTTGCCGTCCTCAAGTTTCGCGCGCAATGATTTCATGAAGTCAGCGACCATGTTTTTCTGAATCTGATACTCCGAATCTTTGACCTCAAAAGCCGTTTTTGTCTTCAAAAACTCGCTTTCACAAATATTAAAGTTTTGCTTTAAATTATTTAATTCAACTAATTTATTATCAATTATTTGTTTCTTATTATGATAATCTGTTAAAATCTGTTTTACGCCTAAACACTTTGTCCTTCTATTACCCAATCTTGTAAGCTCGTTATTGTGTTCATTGTATTGATTCCGCAGTCCCTCGACATTCGCTTTTTCCAACCTTTCATTGCATTCATCATAAACGGCAGTCGCGTTATTTTTGGCTTTTTCGGCTTCGGTGAGCATTATAGAGAGCGCCGATATATCGGATTTATTATCATCTACTGTTATCTCCGAATTATCACCCTGCAACAAGCTCATAATCAACGGCATTTTCTCTGTAAGCGACTGCATTCCCGATTGCTCGTCAATTTGTTTTTTCAGCTCATAGCGTCTCTTTGACAAAGATTCTTTTTCTTCAAGAATATTTTCAAATGATGCTTGTAAATCAGCGAGTTGTGATTTTGAAAAGTCAATTTCTCTGTCCAAACTTTCAATCTTTTCAAAATTTCGGATTTGCGCCTCGACGGTCTTAATCTCATTTTCATTATCAGTCAGAAGCTTCTCATTATTTGAAAGTTCTTCGTTTAAAGAAGAGAGTTCCTCATCAGATAAGATATTCTTTGTCAACGAGTAATAAAGCTCCGATGCTTTATCGACATCGTTTTTGGCGTCGTTTTTACGCCTTCCGACAATTTCTGCGATTTTGGAATACACCTCGGTTCCTGTAAGCATTTCAAGAATCTCGGTCTGCTTTGCTTTTTCGGAAGTCAGAAACGTGTTGAATTGGCCTTGCGCGAGCATCACAGAACGGACAAACTGGTCGTATGTGAGTCCAACAAGCTCCGTAATACGTTGATTTACAATGTCAATTTTTGTTTCAAGAACAATTCTGTCAGTGTCTTTCACCACCTCGAGTTTGCGGCGGTTTGTCATGTCGTATTTGCCGTTACGCGTCCTGTGCATCTGCCAAGTTGCGATATAAAGCTCGTTTCCGACAGAGAACCACACCTCCGCTTTGCCGTCGGAGGTGCCTTTTCTGAGTGCGTTTGTGGTGCTTTGCATGGTCGAAAGCCCATTTTCGGTCTTCTCCTTGTTCCTGGTGTTCTCATATCGCGGTGACTTGTCATACAAAGCCAACGTTATCGCGTCCAAAATCGTCGATTTGCCGCTTCCAGTCTCGCCAGTGATGAGGAATAGCGGTTCGTTTGCCAAAATGCCCTCAGAGAAGCTAATTTCGGCTTTTTCGATGGAATTTATATTCTCGATTATGATTTTTTCAATTTTCATGACAAACTTTCAGCCTCCTCGCACACTTTTTTAAACATTTCCTTAAGTTCATCTGGCATCTCACTGCCGTTTTTCTTCATATAAACCGCACAACCGAGTTCAAACGGACTCTTCGACTTCAGTTCATGCAGCGTCTTAACATCTTGAATATCATCGCCTTCAGCCTTTTCAGGAAAATATGACTGTATCCCGCAAAACATTGCATTTTGACCCTCAAAAGCCTGTATCATCGCCGCCGTCTCCGTCTGTGTCAACGGTTTTTCGGTTTGGACATGCACTCTGACGTATGCCCTATCATTAAGAATTTCAATGAGTTGCATCATAACCGTCTCGTAAGGCAAAGCGTCGTCGTAGCCTTTGGGTTTTGATGGAAAATCAATGATAGGAATCAAGGTTTTCAATGGAATCACTGTGGTTTCGGTATTGCCGTCCTCAATTTTCACAGACACCACAGAATGTTGATAGTTCTCGTTAAATGAAATCGGAAATGGAGAACCAGCGTAGCGCATGTTTTCGATACCTTTTATCGCCTGCGGGAAATGAATGTGCCCAAACGCCCAGTAATCAACGCCTTTTACGTTTGTAAAATCCTGAACGTCAAGCGTCTCGAGTTTCCCTATAATGTCGGAACTATGACCTGTAATGTCAGCACTGCGAACAGCCAGATGCCCCATCGCCACAATAGATTGATTATCAGCGTATTCTGGTCTATTTTTAAGATGATTGAGAAGCGAGTCGTAGATATTTGCATTGCCATTCATATACGGCACTGCAAGCACCCAACCGATGATTTCACCTTTTTTAGTTACCGGAATCTCAATTTTCGAGGCATCGTAATTCAAATCCGAAACATCGCTATCTGTATGATAATCAAGCATTCCGACAACGGAGACATTGAAAGCCTCCCACAAAGGACGCGGAGCCTCGAGACGCGACGGCGAGTCATGGTTGCCGCTTGTTATAACTATCTGCAAATCATCGTCCAAATGCGACAATTCGACAATGAAATTATAATAAAGCCGCTGTGAAACTATTGTTGGCGTAGCAGTGTGAAAAACATCTCCAGAGACAACCAAAACATCTGGTTTCTCCTTGATTATTATCGACTTAAGCTGCTCAAAGAAGTACTTATGCTCCTCCTCACGGCTGTAATTGTGAAAAATCTGGCCAATATGCCAATCGGACGTGTGCAATACTTTCATCAGTGAAATTTTAGGGTGTAAAATTACAAAATTTTCGCAGACATATCAATATTTTTTCTATTTTAGCACTCTCAAAACAGATTTCTTATGAAAATACGCCAATCTTTCGTCATAGCTTTGTTCGCATTAGCTTTGGCTTCATGCCAAAAACCATCTGGAACAGCTGATTTTAATGTGGTTCCTGCTCCTTTGGAAATCTTGGAATACCCTCAGGAACACTTCACTTTAAGTGAAAAAACGGTGGTGACATATCCAAAAACAAATGAGGAATTGGAAAAAGAAGCGTCGTTTTTGGTGGAATATTTCAACGATATTCTGGGATTTAAAGTGAAAACAATTTGCACCGATGAAGACTTGGAAAATTCAATCCAATTGAAGCTTACAACTGGTTTAGAAAACCATCCTGATTGTTATAAAATCATTGTAGATGAGAATATTATAAAGATTACTTCAAGTAATACTTCAGGTATTTTCTACGGCATACAAACGCTTAGAAAAAGTCTTCCAGTAGGCACAAATGTAGCAAAAGTCGAGTTTCCAAAGTGCACAATCAACGACATGCCAAGATTCAGCTACCGTGGCATGCACCTTGACGTGAGCCGTCATTTCTTCCCTATCGATTCGTTGAAAGTTTATATCGATGTGATGGCTTTGCATAACTTGAACAAGTTCCATCTGCATCTCACAGACGACCAAGGCTGGCGTTTCGAAGTCAAAAAATATCCAGAGATGACAAAGGTTGGAGCATGGCGTTCTGGTACTCTTATCGGCAAAACGATGGCTTACGACACCATCAGACACGGCGGTTTTTACACTCAGGAAGAGCTGCTAGACCTTGTAAAATATGCCGAAGACAGACATATCACCATCATTCCTGAGATTGACCTTCCGGGGCACATGCTAGGCGCTTTGGCGACATATCCCGAACTTGGATGCACAGGCGGTCCGTACGAAGTTTGGAAGCATTGGGGCGTTTCCGAGGACGTGATTTGCGCCGGCAATGAGGAAGCTATGCAATTCCTTGAGGATGTGTTACTTGAGGTGATGGATGTGTTTCCAAGCGAATATATTCACATCGGCGGCGACGAGGTTCCACGTGACAGATGGAAAGAATGCCCGAAATGTCAGGCAAAAATTAAAGAATTGGGGTTGAAAAGCGATGAAAAACACAGTGCTGAAGATTATTTGCAGAGTTATGTAATGTCAAGAATGGAGCAATTCGTTGAAAATCATGGGCGTCATATCATTGGATGGGACGAGATTCTTGATGGCGAACTTGCCCCAAACGCCACGGTGATGAGCTGGCGCGGCAGCGAAGGCGGCTACAAGGCGGCGAAGATGCACCACAAAGTCATCATGACGCCCAACGACGCACTCTATTTCGATTATTATCAGACACTTGACACCGACAGCGAGCCGATTTCCATTGGCGGCTACAACCCTGTTAAAAAGGTCTATAATTATGAGCCAATCCCAGAAGGACTTGAAAAAGACGAGCAGAAATACATTCTCGGACCGCAAGCCAACATTTGGACGGAATATACAAGCGAATTCGGGCTGTTGCTTTACAGGATGTTGCCGCGAATTGGCGCGTTGGCTGAAATCCAATGGTGCCTGCCAGAACATAAAGATTACGACAACTGGGTGAAACGCGAGTACCGCATGACGAATCTTTACGACCTTTACAAATGGAAATACGCCACGCATATCTTCGATATTGACGTTGATATCAAGCCGAACGTGAATGAGGGTTTCCTTGAAGTGAACATGTCTAAACTGATTGACGGTGAAATAATGTATTTTATTGACAATCAAGATGTTCAAAAATACAAAGAGCCTTTGAAAATAACAGAAAGCTGCCAGCTGACATGTTTTGTGAAGCGTACCGATGGCAGCGAAGGCAAACATTTCAGCACTTGTTTCAATTTCAGCAAGGCATCAATGAAACCAATAGTTTTGAAAAATGAACCGCATAAAAACTACACCTATGAAGGCGCGCAGGTGCTTATCGACGGTCTGCATGGCAGTTCAAACTACCATAGCGGACGTTGGCTCGGATGGTATGGAAAAAATACCGACGCTGTAATTGATTTACAAGAAATTACAGAGATGGAAAAAGTAAAATTCAACCTCAACATTAACATGAAAGACTGGATTTTCAATGCGAAAAATGTGAAAATTCTGGTTTCTGATGACGGCAAGACATTTTCAGAGATTGTAAATCAAGATTTTGAATTATTAGCACCCGATTACAACAGCAGCCTCTACCCTGTTGAAATCGCGTTTGAGCCAGTAAAAACACGCTTTTTAGAGGTCGTCATTGAGCCGTTTGACTGTCCAGAAGGCCATGCAGGATACGGGTACCCTGCATGGATTTTCCTTGACGAGATTGAGATTTATTAGTCTTCGTTGAAGTAGCTTCCTTTCTCCATCACCTTTCCCACAGAGGCGCATTCCATGTAGCGTGCCCTCGCCTTGCGTTCTCTTGCAAACATCCTCATTGTCGACTCGGCATCTTCAGTAAATTCAAGGTGATTGTCGATTGCAAGACTGCCAGCCATGCCTTCAACATCAAGGTTGTCAGTGCCAATGAGTGTGAATGTCCAGCCGAGTTGCTTTTGTTTCTCAATGAGTGTCTTGACCATCTTCAAATTGTACTCGCTGCTGCAGTTTTCCTCGCCGTCAGTGATTATCGTAACCAGCACATTATCATTGACTTCGGTCTCAGCATTCAACTTTGAAATGCCTTTGCCAATAGCGTCATAAAGTGGCGTGGCGGCGTTCGGACAATAGTCTTTTGCAGTAAGTTTTCTGGCTTTCGATGCAAGTTCATTGTCATGATGAATCTTAAAATGACCGCTGTCGAACGAAATCAGAGTGATGCGCTGCTCCAGTTCCGGATGGATTTCCTGCATTTTTTTGCATGTTTCAACAGTCTCGTTCAAGCCTGCCAAAGCCTCGTTTCTGATAATGCTCATCGAACCTGATTCGTCGACGATGATAAGATTGTAAACTTTCTTGGTGTTTTTTTCAGTATTTTCCATTTTCTTAAAATTTAAATTGTTAAACATTTTGAACTTCTTTACCATTAAGAAGAAATTTTTTGAAAAAAATTAAGCAGATTTTGAAAAATTTTCGATAATTTTGCAAATGATATGACTGACGAATTGATTATCAAGGGCTTCCGTTCTTTTGACGAAGAGATTACAAGAGAATACTTTTACGGTTATTGCCGTAAAGCATACGATATTTTTGATAATAAATACCAGCTTCGCAACAAAACGGGGCTTGATTTTTACTCTTTGGCACACGATTATTACATCAAACTGCTCATCCATGACTTCAAGCCACTCCTCGACCGCCCGACCGGAATGAAGCTCTCTTCCTGGATGACTAACGGCTTCCGATTCGTGGTTCTTGACGCGCTGAAAGCATATAACAAGGAGTTTGGTCAGATTGCAGACACAACTGCCGATGATGTTTTGGAATTTGTTCGTTCTACCGACTATGAAGAAGGTATGATGTATCAGATTGTCGATGCAGTTTCGTCGTATTATCAGTCAGACCAGGTGATGCAGGAGATTGCGCATTACATTTTTAATGAAGGGTATTCGCAAAAAGACGTTGCCGAAATGATTCACCTGACCTCTTCCGCTGTGAATCAAAGGTATAAAAAAATGATGGACGAGGTAGTGACTCCGTACGTCATCGAGAATTATTCCGAAGGTCTGTACACTGGCGCAATGCTTGAAATCGCTGAAGAGGCTGTCGATTACGAAACTGCAGGTCACGGCCGCATGATGGCACCTCGCCGCAAAGCATCCGTAATGCAAAGAATTGTTAGGGCCACAGAATATATTGAGTTGCCGAAACCAACAACAAAAGAAAGGATTTTGGTGTTCCTGCTCAAACTGAAAAGGAAGTTTTTCCCTTTATAATAAGGTTGTGAGGTTTTAAACCAATTGTAACACAAGTTCTTCGAGATATTTCCTGTCAATATCATCGAAAGTGTTGAGTTTCTCGCTGTCGATGTCGAGAACAGCAATGACTTCACCGTTTTTAACAATTGGAACCACGATTTCAGACCGTGATAGGCTGCTGCACGCAATATGACCTGGAAATGCGTCAACATCAGGAACGACAACGGTTTCCGCTTTCTGCCAAGCGGTTCCGCACACGCCCTTGCCTTTTTTGATACGCGTGCACGCCAATGGTCCTTGGAACGGTCCGAGAACAAGTTCATCACCGACAACACGATAAAAACCAACCCACCAGAAATGGAACGTGTCTTTAAGACAAGCCGAGACATTTGCCATGTTCGCTATGGAATCAGGCTCGCCTTCGACAAGCGATTGTATCTGTGGAATCAGGTTTTCGTACAGTTCTTTTTTATTACTTCCTATTATAATCAAATCTTCGGACATATTACAAAAATTACAATTGTTATAGCAAAAACGATAGCTTCAAGCGATGACATTCCAATTAACTTGTTGAGTTCCATGCCTTTAGCTTTTGAAAACTTGATTGAAACAAAAATGGAATAAACAAGGAATGGAATAAAAAAACAAAGTATCGCGATTTCATTAAAAATCCAGTAAACCAAGGCGATAGCGACAATCGGATTCAGATAATAAACAATTTTCATTAATCGCTTTCCGAATAATGTGACCGTTGTGTTTTTCCCATTTTTTAAATCCTGTTCCGCATCGCGATAATTATTGACAATCAACAAGTTATTGGCTACAATACCTACAGCAAGCCCTGCAACAGTTATTTGATTATTGATGAATCCTGTTTGAATGAAAAACGTCAATGCAACTGGGGCGATGCCGTAGAACAACACAACCGCGATATCCCCAAAAGCGTGTCGTGACAACGGGAACGGACCTGCTGAATATGCCAGCGCACACAACAGAATGACGATTCCGAAAGGCAGAAGAATCCAGCCGCCCCAATATAACAAGGTACAGCCTAAAACGAACGTCAAAACGCCCCACAAAAGGATGCCTTTTCGCATTTTTTGAGGAGAAATCAAACCGGAGGCAACCATCCTTTGCGGTCCAAGACGCTCATTGTCAGCGCCTTTTATGCCGTCAGCGTAGTCGTTTACAAAATTCGAGAGAATCTGCGCCATCACTGCAAAAACAAGGCAGATAATAGCTGGCAACCAGTTGATTTTCACTGAAATAGAGGCAAACGCCAACGACATGATGACTGGAGCCATTGAAACAGGCAAGGTCTTTGGTCTTGCCGCTATTACCCAATATTTAAAGGAAACTTCACTCATTTTTACGGTTTTTCAGCCTGATAAATCCGGCACAAGCCAAACGACAGCGCTTTATGCCTAACATTTTGATAACCAGCAGATTCCAAGATTTCTATAAATTCTTGCGGCATCGGAAACTCCTCGACTGTTTTCTGAAGATAGCGATAGGCGTTTTTGTTGCCGGAGACTAATTTCCCGATATGGGGAAGGATATTTTTAAAATAAAGATTATAAATCCAACGTACGATAACATTTTGAGGCTCAGAGAGTTCCAAAATAAACAAAGAACTTTTTGGCTTCAAGACACGCAAAATTTCCTTCAAGCCTTTCTCCCTGTCGGAAAAATTCCTGACACCGAAAGCGACAAACGCCGCATCTAATGTATTATCCTGAAAATCAATACTTTCGGCGCATGAATTATGGAAATCGACTCTTTCGGACAAGTTGAGTTTTTCCACCTTCCCCATCCCTATTTCAAGCATCTTTTCAGAAATATCGATGGCGGAAACATGAGCGTTTTCAATACTTTTCGCAATTTGTACAGTGGAATCGGCAGTACCACATGCAACGTCAAGAATTAAAGGTTGCGGAACTTTCGAAAGTGATTTTTTCAAACGATTCACCGCTTTGCGCCTCCACGATTTGTCAATATTTAGGGAAAGGATATGGTTCAACTTGTCGTAAGTCGGTGCTATATCGTTGAACATCAATGCGATATTCTCTTTATCAGTAGCCATATTTGTCTTTCCATTTTGCTTTCAGCGAGCGACGCAATTCCATCTCTTTTGGGTTATCCTGCGGTGAATAAAGCCGTGTTCCTGAAATCTCTTCAGGCAGAAACTCCTGCTCCACAAAATTGCCAGGATAGCTGTGCGCATATTTGTAACCGTCTGAATATCCAATGTCTTTCATGAGTTTTGTCGGGGCATTACGCAGATGAAGAGGCACGCTCAGGTTGCCTGTTTTCCGTACCAGAGCCTGTGCCGAGTCGATTGCGACGACGGCAGCATTGCTTTTTGCTGACGATGCGAGATATGTGGCGGTTTGTGACAGAATAATTCTGCTTTCAGGCCATCCGATTTTATTGACAGCGTCGAAACAAGCGTTTGCAAGCAAAAGCGCGTTAGGATTGGCGTTTCCGATGTCCTCTGAAGCCATAATCAGCATCCTTCGGGCGATAAAAAGCGGGTCTTCGCCAGCCTCAATCATCCTTGCCAGATAATAAACGGCTGCGTTCGGGTCACTTCCGCGCAATGATTTTATAAACGCCGAAATAATGTCATAATGCATCTCGCCGAGACGGTCATATTTCAGCAGATTGCTCTGTATGTATTTTGTCGTAACCTCATTATTCACAACGAGTTTCTCAGCTTCAGGCGACTCATCATCAAGCATACCAACGACCAAATCGATAGCGTTGAGAAGTTTTCTTGCATCACCACCGCTGATTTGCATCAATGCCTCGTCCTCATCAATGATGATTTCCTTGTTATAATCATCTTTCAAAACCTCAACAGCATTGACAATCAATTTCATAAGATCATCTTTCTCAAGGCTTTTCATGATGTAGACCTGGCATCTCGACAAAAGCGGAGAAATCACCTCAAAACTCGGATTTTCTGTCGTGGCGCCAATCAAAGTCACCAGACCTTTCTCAACCGCCCCGAGAAGTGAGTCCTGCTGAGCTTTTGAGAAACGGTGAATTTCGTCGATGAACAAAATCGGGGCTTCTGGAGCCATGCGCGCACGGTCATAGACCTCGCGTACGTCTTTAACTCCACTGCTCACCGCACTGAGCACGAAAAACTGGCGTTTCACCTGTTTTGAAATGATATACGCGAGGGTTGTCTTGCCCACGCCTGGAGGTCCCCAAAATATCATCGACGGGATATGACCGCTCTCGATGGCGCGACGCAACACCGCATTCGGACCTATCAGATGCTCCTGCCCTATGTATCCGTCCAACGAGGTCGGACGCAGACGTTCAGCCAAAGGCTTGGATGATTTCATTTTCTGATAAATCTGTCGCCCGTGGATTCAATGACATTTTTCTTCCAAGAATCAGGATAACCTAGCTGTTTAGGCTTTGCCGGATAACCATGACCGTTGCCGAAAAACTCTCCGTTTTCCTCTGGTTTCACATTGCTGTCCAAGTATTTGACAAGCAAGAAGTTATCCAATTCCTTCCATCTTTTAACCGTGTTAAATCCCAATTTTCTCGAAAACTTTGTCAAAACAGCGACTGATTCTTCTGTCTTGCCGTCCTCTAACAACTCAACCACATGATTATCAGTCTTTTTCACCTGTTCCTGATAACTGTTTTCAAGCTCGCTCTGCACTTTTTGAATGTCGCCGATAACTCTGTTATAAAACAGATATTTGAAGTGCGCGACACGGTTAAATACCCAGAAAGCAGCGTTGTCGGAATAAGTAAGCATATCGCCATTCCCATGACGGAATTCAATCGGAATCTCAGTAATTGAACAATAAAATGGGGTGTAAACCGTTGAGTTTGTGTCATCTACACCAAACCAAATAATTCCGCCGACCACGTCAGGCATCCAGTTTCTTGTTTGTGCAATGAATGAAAAACCGGTCTGCATAGTCTCGACGCTTCTCTCATTGAAATACTTTTTTCCATCATATTCCCAATATAATGGGTTGCAACGGAACGGTGAACCGAATGGACCAGCACCGGCATCCAGTGTCTTGTCGAGTTCTGTGCCTTGGAAATGATTGCGCATGAATGCCATCATGTCGTTAAGTGAAATCTGACGGTTCGGCTTGACATACAATGGCATACGACCATGTTCGAGGTCTTTTCCTGTAACGTAATCCCAATACTCGTCCATGCCATCACAGACTTCATTAAACATTGCCCAAACTCTCAGGTCGCAGATACGAGCTGCCGAGAAATCGACAGGAGCGTATGCCGCGCTGAAGTCAAATTCCTTGTCCTTACCTTCAAAATAACCTTTTTTTCTTGCAAATGATATGATGTCATGCTTGTAAATGACTTCAACATCACTGTTATTAAGCTTTTTCCAGTCTTTGTCAGTGATTGATTTCTTTCCGTCTCTCAACGGGAAAGTCTGTATTCTCGCGGCATTAGCATGACCCGAGATACATCCGTCAGGTATTCTGATGGCAACCCAGACAGCACCTTTTTCGCTGCCTTTTCCAATGATTTCCATATACCAGACCTCATTTTTATCGGAGATGGAAAACGTCTCTCCATCGCTGCCATAGCCATATTCTTCAACCAAATCAGCCATTATCTTGATGGCTTCACGTGCAGTTTTGCTTCGTTCGAGAGCAATAAACATCAGGCTGCCGTAATCAATCAAGCCGTTCGGGTCAACAAGCTCTTCACGACCGCCAAAAGTCGTCTCGCCCATTGCCACCTGATTCTCATTGATATAGCCAACAACTTGATAAGTGTGAGCAGGTTGCGGCACGGAACCTCTTATTTCGTTTGTTCCCCTGTCGTAAATGGTTCTAACGCTACCTTCCTCCCAATCTGCGGCAGGAGTGTAATAAAGTTCACCGTATCTGATATGTGAATCAGCGACGTATGTTATGAAATTAGAGCCGTCAACAGTCGCGCCCTTTGTAACCAAGAAGTTAGTGCAAGCAAATGAAGACAAACCTGCCACCAAAAACAAAGCTGCAAATAATGATTTCAAGTATTTCATATCCAATAATTTTAATCAAAAATCAACAAAACAATATCTTTAACTACATAAAAACCAATGACTAACGTATAAATAATCTTCATCAGGGTGCCTGTCACGAAGCCCACAAACGAGCCGAATGCCGAACGCCAAGCAAGATTGTCAGGAGTCCCTCCCATTTTTTCTCCAATATATGCGCCGATGAATGGTCCTGCAAGTATCCCGATGATTCCAAACGGTCCGATGACAATTCCCAAAAACGGAAGCACAAAAACACTGACTATCAATCCGATTGTGCTTCCCCTCACTCCAGATTTAGTGCCACCGAATTTCTTGGTACCCCAAACTGGAACTACATAGTCGAGCACTGTGATAGCCACGCATATCAGACCTGTGATTGCCAAAAACTGCGTCGAATAAGTAATATATTGGGTCCAATGCAGCAACAGCAACGCCAAAAATGATATCGGAGTCCCCGGAACTCCAGGGATAACATCACCGATAAGCCCAACAATTAGTGCGACTATAGCCAAAACAATCAACAAATAGTCCATATTAAAAAATTTGCTACAAAGTTAGAAAATTTTTTGTTGACATTTGACAAAAAACATATATCTTTGCAAAAAATATTACAAAACAAAAACTAAAAAATGAAAAGAAACCTTTTATTAATAGGTATAATCCTATTCAGTTTCCCTTGTTATTCATGGGATTTGTCTGGAATCGCAGGCGGTCGCGGTTCTTCAATGGGCTTTTGCTCTGTGGCTTCAAATGATTTCTGGAGCGTTCACAATAATCCAGCTGGAATGGCTGATTGGCGAACATTAACTCTCGGATTCTCTTATGAAAACCGGTTCTTCATGAAAGAACTGAGTGTTTACAACACAGCTTGCATTTTGCCAGTAAAATTCGGCGTTTTCGGAATGTCGTACAACAGATTCGGCTTTGAGAACTACAACGAGAACAAAGTCGGCTTGTCGTATGCACGAGCTTTTGGTCCTCATCTTAAAATCGGCTTACAGCTTGATTATCTGATGGTTAATTTCTCTGACAATTACGAAAAACGACGAACGGCGACATTTGAACTGGGAATGCAGTCAAACATAACGGACGACCTTTGTTTTGGGGTTTACATTTTCAATCCAACAAACTCCAAAATAAAATCAATTGATAATCAACACATTCCAATTGTATTGAGATTCGGTTTTTCTTACAAAATAACGAAAGATTTTCTGGCTACAACCGAAGTGGAATATAATAATCAGCGAAAACTTGATTATCGTATCGGATTGGAATACAACACTTTAAACGATTTTTACATACGTGTTGGAGTCCGCACCAATCCCGCCACGGCTTGTTTCGGAATCGGATATACATTAAACAGAATCACTGTTGACGTTGGAGCGACAATGAACCAATGCTCTGGCGTCTCTTTTCAAAGCAGTCTGATATTCAAAATCAAGGAGGCTGGCTTATGAAAAGAATATTGATACCTTTATTAATAATACTTCCGTTCTCAGTTTTTGCTCAAAACAGCATCTCTGATGAGATTATCATTGATCAGATTGAACGAATGATTGAAAACTCAGATGAAGATGTCGATTTTAACGAACTTATCGAGAATTATTGGAGCATCTGTGAGAATAAAATCAACATCAATAATCCCGATGAGTTAAACCAACTGATTGAGTTACATTTAGTTAACATTTTTATCATTGAGAAAATAAACTCTTACAGGAAAGATTTCGGCGACCTTATGACTTTCGATGAGCTTCAATTTGTCGAAGGCATCGACGAGATGACGATTGACATTCTTAAGCCATTGATTGTCTTTGAGAAATCATCAGAAAAAGAAAAATTCCGAGCAAAAGATCTGTGGAAATATGGCAGGCATCAGAGTATTCTCCAACTTGAACAATGTCTCAACGAAAAAGCTGGTTACAAAGAGCAGAAATATCTTGGCAGTCCACAAAAAATGCTGTTGAGATACAGTTTCAGTTCTTTGAACAAACTCGAATTCGGCTTCGCGTTGGAAAAAGACGCCGGAGAAAAAAACATTCTTGATTTTGCATCTTTCCATTTTCTGATTAAAGATTTGAAATTTGTAAAGACTTTGGCTCTTGGCGATTATCAACTCGCATTCGGTCAAGGAGTTACATTGGGTTCAGGCATGGCTTTTGCAGCAAGCGGAGGTTCACTTTTAAGGAAAAACAAGAAGATTCGTGCCTCAAAATCAGCAAATGAAACAAGATATTTGCGTGGATTCGCAACCACATTGAATTACAAGAACTTGGAATTAACCTTGTTTTATTCAAACAAGAAAGCCGATGCCAATGTCAACGTCTTCGATAGTCTTGGAGAGCCACAAGTCGTTACTGCATTGCAACAAACAGGATTGCATCGAACTTACAGCGAAATTATTGATAAACATGCAATTACAAAGCAATTGTTTGGTGGAAATGTCAGTTATCGAGGCTCAAATTTTCAGATTGGCTTTACATTACATAAAACAGTTTTAAGTTGCAATCTGATTCCTGAGCCGAGACTGTACAACACATTCTATTTTCGTGGCAATTCGCTTGTAAACCAAGGAGTTGATTTCTATTATGTGTTAAAGAAAATAGCGTTTTATGGTGAAGCGGCAATCAGCGACAACAACGCGCCTGCAGCATTGGTAGGCACAACCATACAACCTGCGGGATATATTGATTTTACAGTGCTTTATAGATATTATGACAAAGCTTATCACAATTTTTACTGCAACTCATACGCTTCCGGTAGCAGTGCACGCAATGAAAAAGGCTTATATCTTTCAACATCAATCACTTTCGCGCCAAGATGGCAGTTCATAGCAACTGCCGACTTCCCGCAATCCGACTGGATAAAAACCACGGCATACGCTCCAAGCAGAACGCAAGATTATAATCTTCAAATAAACCATCAAATTAACAGTAAATCGCTGTTTTTCATCCAGTTAAGATACAAAGACAAAGAGAAAAACGGCAGTGCCGAAAACACATATATGAGACATCTTGTCCATGAGCGAAAAACAATGATTCGTTTTCATGTAACCTACCCTGTTGGCAATGGTCTATTATTGAAAAATCGTGTCGAATATCACACCAACAATTCTTATCTTGTTTACCAAGATATTTTGTATAATCCTGATAATCATCCATTTAGCATCGCTTTTCGATATGCTTTGTTTGATAGTCCACAAGGTGCAGTCTATGCATACGAAAACGACATTTTAAACGCTTTTTCAATTGGCGGTTTGTATCATAAAGGCATGAGAATCTATCTGTTAGGAAAAGTGAAGTTGCGATACGGAATAGCGGTAAATGCGAAAATAGGCTGCACGATTTACAGTGATGTCAATGAGATTGGCAGCGGGCTTGAGAGAATTGAAGGCAACGTGAAAACGGACGGGAAACTGCAGTTGGTTTGGAAGTTGTAGCGTACCTCCGGCACGCTGTTTGGTCTGGCCGACTCTACAAGCCCCACACTGCGCTACGCTTGTGCGGGGATACTTAAGTTTCGAATCTTCGACTCGATTAGTAAAGTTTTTGTCTTTTAATAAGATACGCTGTCAGCACTTGGTCGTAAAGTTTGTTGATGTCCGCTTCGACGTAGTCGATTTGGTATTGATAGCAGTGGCGAAGAAGTTCGTCTTTACGCGCTTTCATGATTTGCTCGTATTTCTCCTTGACTTCTGTCGGGTTCAGTTTCACGACGTCGCCTGATTCAAGGTCAACGAAACGATATGGACGGTTCTCAAACTCCAGTTTTTGCTCCAGAAGTCCGTCGTGTACATGGAATAGCACAACTTCATGCTTGTTATAACGCAAATGCTCTAACGCCGCAAACAAATCGTCATGAGATTCAAGAGTGTCAATCATGTCGCTGAAAATGACGACAAGAGAGCGTTTGTGCGTCATCTCTGCAATTTTATGCAAGCAAGCCGTGGCATTGGTTTCTTTTTTCCCGTTTTTGTCGTAAGGCAACAAAAGTTTCTCCAATTCATTGTAAATCATATTTATATGAACAGGAGCGAGCTTTGCTTCTGTATGAATCGTAATGTCGTCGTCAAACAAATCGAGTCCGACAGCATCACGTTGACGGCGCATCAGCTCCATCAAAGCGGCTGCACTGTATACAGAAAACCATAACTTGTTTGGATTTTGATAGTCAAGGTGCTGACGCACAGGGAAATACATGCTCGAACTGGTGTCAATTACAAGTTGGCATCGGAGGTTTGTCTCCTCCTCATAACGCTTGACAAATAACTTTTCAGTTCTGCCATAAAGTTTCCAGTCGATATTGCGGATTGGCTCACCAGTGTTGTAAAGGCGATGTTCCGCAAACTCGACTGAAAACCCATGAAACGGACTCTTGTGAAGCCCAGTGATGAAACCCTCGACTATCTGCCGAGCGTGGAATTCAAGACTCCCAAGAGGTGCGATATTGCTTTTATCCAATTAAATAAACTTTTTCAGTTTCTCCTCAAACACTGCTTTTGGAGCGCCACCGACATGTTTCTCAACGACTTCGCCGTTTTTGAAAAAGAGAACAGTAGGGACGTTTCTGATTCCGAACTGAGCTGCAAGAGCGCCACATTCGTCAACGTCAGCCTTCACGACCTTTGCCTTGCCCGCATATTCGTCTGCCAACTGATCCATATAAGGAGCAATCATGCGGCACGGACCGCACCATGTTGCGCCAAAGTCAACCATTACAGGGATTTCCGATTTCAAAACTTCAGCTTCGAAGTTCTGTTCTGTTATTTGCATTGCCATAGCTTTAAATTTTTATGTTAATAATATTTTCCGTTTGCAAAGATAATTATTTTTTCAACAAATCGTATTCAACTAAATCACTAAATTGATTTAATTTTTTGAAAACCGCTTCGGCGTTGATTTTTCCCTTCTCAGGATGCGTTGAGCAAGTCATGTTGTGTTCCTTGTCAACAAGAAGAATCGAATACGGCTGATTTCCAGTGTTTTCCTTAATGATATCAATGATTGCCTTCACATTTTCGCTGTTCAACTTATTGATATCCAAAACGAATTTCGCCTCACGCTTAGATTTCTCAAAAACATTTTCAAGCAATGTAACTTCCAAGACTTTCAATTCATTCGGACGTTTCTTGTCATCAGGCAAATCCCTATTATAATAAGGCTCCTGAACTATTCCGGTAATCATCAGCGGAGTTCCGACAATAAACAAATGTTTGAACTTCATATATGTTTCACCAAACAATGCAAAGTCATAGCTACCCGTCTGATCTTCAATGGAATACTTTCCAAATGGCTTGCCTGTCTTGGTAGTCATCTCTGCCGAAACCGTGACAATTCCAGCAATATGGATTGTTGTTCCTTTCTTAGTGTCAATGACATTTTGCAGATTCTCCAGTTTTGTGTCGATGAAGTATCTGATCGTATATTCATAAGCATCAAGCGGATGCGAACTCAGATAGAAACCAATCGCTTCCTTTTCCTCATCAAGCATCTTAATATTCGACCAGTGCTCGCAATCAGGGATGTCAAGTTTGAACAAATCCTCGCCACCGGCAGCTTCAAGTTCGCCGAAGAGGTCAATCTGAGCATTGTTTTTACGTTCGTTGCTTGCGTTGACCTGTTTTATGGATTTCTCGATAAAATTCATCTTATCGCCAGGAGCGATATAGAAATATGCCGCACGATGCAACTCGGTAAAATCGCTGAAAGCGCCAGCTCTTGCTAACTGTTCCAACACTTTTCTGTTGAGGTTCTTCGCTCCCACCCTCGTCATGAAATCGGCAAAACTGTTGTAACGACCATTCGCCTCCCGCTCGTCTTTGATGGTGTCGGCTACCTCGCCAATGCCTTTGATACCTCCAAATCCATAGTAGATGTTACCGTTTTCATCAACAGTAAACTTATATTCCGATTTATTGACATTCGGCGGCAGCACATTGATTTTCATTCGTTTGCACTCATCAAGCATAAAGACAACCTCTTCAGCATCACGGATACTCGAATTCAAAACAGCAGCCATAAACTCAGCCGGATAATGAGCCTTCAGATATGCTGTCTGGTAAGCTACCCATGAATAGCAAGTAGCATGCGATTTGTTGAAGGCATACGAAGCAAATTTCTCCCAATCCGTCCATATTTTTTCAAGAATTGTCGGGTCATGACCGAGCTCCTGACCTTGCTTCATGAATTTGTCCTTGAGCTCCATCATCTTAGCTATCTGCTTCTTACCCATTGCTTTACGCAAAGTATCAGACTCGCCGCGGGTGAAATTCGCAAGCTGTCTCGACAGAAGCATCACCTGCTCCTGATACACCGTCACGCCGTATGTATCTTTGAGATATTTCTCCATCTCCGGGAAGTCGTACTCAATTGGCTCCCTACCCTGCTTACGCGCGATAAATTTTGGAATGTAATCCATCGGACCCGGACGATAGAGGGCGTTCATAGCGATAAGGTCTTCAAACACTGTAGGTTGCAGCTCTTTCAGATACTTCTGCATTCCCGCCGATTCGAACTGGAACGTACCTATGGTATTGCCCGAGCTGAACAATTCAAAAGTCTCCTTGTCGTCAATCGGAATATGGTCTATGTCAAGGTCGATGCCATGAGTCTTCTTGATATTTGCCAGAGCGTCCTTAATCTGCGTCAAAGTTTTAAGACCCAAAAAGTCCATCTTGATGAGACCGACGTTCTCAACAACATGTCCATCATATTGAGTAACAAGCACATCCTCTCCTGTATCTTTATCTTTGATGGTACAAACAGGCGCAAATTTTGTGAGGTCGTCAGCACCGATGATAACGCCGCAAGCATGGATGCCAATCTGACGATTTGTGTCCTCGAGTTCGCTCGCATAAGTCAGCATAGACGAGACATTTTCATCGTCGCCGTTGAGCATTTCTTTGAGCTCAGGGACGTATTTGTAGCAGTTTTTGAGGTTGACCTTTGGCGACTTACCTTTTTCATCCTTGATGTTATCCGGAAAACTCCTGTCGGGAATGTAACTCTTGATTGTTGCGACTTCCGGAAGCGGAATCTTCTGCACACGACTCACATCCTGGATAGCTGATTTCGCTGCCATCGTGCCGTAGGTGATGATATGCGCGACCTTTTCCTTGCCATATTTTTGAGTAATCCAATCTAAAACCTTTCCACGACCATCGTCATCGAAGTCGACATCGATATCAGGCAATGAGATACGGTCAGGATTGAGGAAACGCTCGAAAAGTAAATCGTACTTCAGAGGGTCTACATCAGTGATTTTCAAGCAGTAAGCCACAACGGAACCTGCCGCCGAGCCACGTCCAGGACCGACAGAGACACCCAGTTCCTCACGAGCGCCACGGATATAATCGGCAACAATGAGGAAGTATCCCGGGAATCCCATCGATTTCATGGTGTGAAGCTCGAAGTTGATACGTTCTTTCTGCTCGTCGGTGAGGTTGTCGCCGTAACGCATCTTAGCGCCTTCCCAAGCCAGTTTTGCAAGGTAATCCGCCTCAAGTTTAATACGGTACAGCTTCTCATAGCCGCCCATTTTCTTGATTTTCTTCTCGCCCGCCTCGCGGTCCATCACCTCGTTGCCGTGCTCGTCGCAAGTAAACTCCTTATATAAATCCTCTTCCGTGAATTTCTTCTTGTAATCTTCAACCGTTCCGAACTCTTTCGGGATGTCGAACTCCGGCATTATCGGGTCGGAATTAATGGAATAAGTCTCCACCTTGTCGGCGATTTCCATAGTATTTGCAAGAGCTTCCGGAATATCCGAGAAAATCTTATACATCTCTTCCGGCGTCTTCAGCCACTCCTGCTTGGTGTAGTGCATACGCGTCGGGTCGTCGAGGTCTTTGCCGGTGCTCAAACAGATGAGTCGGTCGTGAGCCTCGCCATGTTCCTCTTCCACAAAATGCGCGTCGTTGGTGCAGATAATCTTAGTGTTGGTCTTTTTTGCCAACTCCAAAATCACCTTGTTAACTTCCACCTGACGGGCGTAAACTTCTGTGTCTCCTCCAGGCTTGTCGGTCTTATGTCGTTGTAATTCAAGGTAATAATCGTCACCAAACAATGACTTAAACCACATTATCGTCTCCTCTGCGCCTTTGATGTCGCCGTTCATGATTTTCTGCGGCACCTCGCCACCAAGACAAGCCGAACTCGCAATAATTCCCTCATGATATTTCTCCAAAAGAGAATGGTCAATACGCGGATTATAGTAGAAACCGTCAGTATATGCTATGGATGCGAGTTTACAAAGGTTTTTGTAGCCTGTTTTGTTTTTCGCCAACAAGATAAGATGCCAGCCGCGGTCAACACGACCGTCACGCTTTGCAATATTAACTGGAGCGCAGTAGGCTTCAGTACCGAAAATCGGCTTGAAAAACCGCCCTTTCAGCTTCTCAATCTCTTGATTCGCAGCGGCTTTCTCCTCTTCCGTCGCATCTTCTTTCTTTAAAATCGCCTCCTGCTCCTTTATCTTATCCTTAACTTTACCATTGACCTTGTCGGAATAATCAGCCAACTCCTTGATTCCAAACATGTTACCATGGTCAGTGAGAGCCATCGAATACATTCCGTATTTCAGACATTTGTCAACCAAATCCGGAATCTTCGACATTCCGTCAAGGATGGAAAAATGCGAGTGGACGTGCAAGTGCGTAAACTTGATTTCATCAGCATTTACTAGCGTTTCAAGCTTTTTATCTTCCACTTTCTCAATCTCTTCAGGCTGTTTTTTCTCATAATTCGGCTGAATCACTATACCGGCAGCCTTCATCACATCAGGATTCGCATCACGGAACTTTTTGAAAAACTCCTCTCCTTCGGGAATATCAGTATTATCAAGCACTCCAAGACGAACGCATTCCAAAAACACACGCGCAGTAGCTTCAACATCCGCGCAGGCGTTATGAGCCGAACTGAAATCTTCGCCAAACAGAAGTTTATGGAAATCAATCAGTTTCGGGAACTTATATCGGTTCGGTCCATGCGTTCCGCCAGGGAATTTGCAGAATTCAGCGGTCTTTTCAGTACATGTGTCGACAACTTTCCAGTTCGGCAGCGGATTCTCCCCACGGTCGCGTAAAAACTCGCATCCGACTACGCTCAAATCGAAGTTAATGTTATGACCTACAAGGTATTTGGCCTTCTTTGCCGCTTCGAGAAACATGTTCAGGACATCGGTAAGCGACTCGCCATGCTCGGTGGCATATTCGGTAGAGATCCCATGCACCATCTGGGCGTTGATAGGAATCACGAAACCTTCAGGTCGCACTATATGGTTCTGAGCCTCAACGAAATTGCCGAGTTCGTCGTGCAGCTGCCATGCTATCTGGACCATTCGCGGCCAGTTTTCAAAGTTTGTCAGCGGAGCGTTTTTCAGTAGTGGCAAGCCTGTCGTTTCGGTGTCGAATATCAGAAACATATTTTTATTTTTAGAAGACAGAAGACAGGAGACAGAAGTCAGAATTTACTTGACCAATATCAAGAGCCTTTCGTCTTAATTTTACAATTAAATATTGATTTTCAAGGGTATTTTTGCGATGAAATCAATTTTCAAAGATAAGGATTTTTTGTGAAATTTGTCATTATTTTTGAAAATTTTTAAATGGTTTGAAAATCAGAGATTTATGAAATATTTTTATGAAAATGTTGATGATGTTGAAAATTTTTGTACTTTTGCAGCCGCAAACCTCGGGTAGGTTTGAGTTAACTAATTATAAATCAATTAAAAAAGTAGTTTTATGCCAGCAAAAATCAGATTACAGAGACATGGTAAAAAGGGTCAGCCTTTCTATCACATTGTAATTGCAGACGGTCGCGCACCTCGTGATGGTAGATTTATTGAAAAAATCGGAACTTACAATCCTGTAACAGTTCCAGCTGAGATCAATTTGAATTTTGACAAAGCTCTTGATTGGTTAAACAAGGGTGCTCAGCCAACCGACACAGTCCGTTCAATCCTTTCAAAGAAGGGTGTCATGCTCAAGAAGCACCTCATGATTGGTGTTCAGAAGGGCGCTATGACAGCTGAACAGGCAGAAGTCAAATTCCAGACATGGATGAAAGAAAAAGAAGCCAAGTTAGCTAACGAAATCAAGGCAAAAGCTGAGAAGAGCAGAGCTGACCACAAGGCTAGAATCGAAGCAGAAAGCAAGGTGAACGCAGCACGTGCAGAAGCTATCGCCAAGAAACAGGCTGAAGCAGCAGCCGCGGCAGCAGCTGAAAACGCAGAGGAAGCCCCTGCAGAAGAGGCTCCGGCAGCAGAGGAAACTCCAGCTACAGAAGCTTAATTGTTTCGAAAGATTCAAAAACAACAAAAGGACGTCGAATTTCGGCGTCTTTTTTATTTTACTCTCTCGCAGATATCGCAGATAAATTCTCGTCATTTCGACCTAAGCGCAGCGAAGTGGAGAAATCTCGAATAAATTTTAACATAGCTATTTTAATTGTTAAATAATTGCTTATATTCTTCTGGGTAATGCACCTTCAGATATGATGACTGATATGCAAGCAAAGTAAGACTGGTGACATGTAATTTACAGGGAACATACGGCGCGATTTTTTCCCAATAATTCCAAATATTTTCGAGGATTTCTGCATCGTGACAGTTTTCTTGACCTTGATTCAAAAACTTAAGCTTAAAATCGTTCATCCTAGTTATTTGCATTCTACCCAAAGCTTTAAGAAAAGTGTTTGATTCTTCATCTGTGAAACCAGCAAGCTCTCGAGACAAAAGCTTAATTTGTTCTTGGTAGACTACCAAACCATAAGTGTCTCCGAGATATTTCTCCATCTCTGGAATGTCGTATTTAATTGATGTTGGATTTTGTTTCCTAGCAATCAATTCTGGAATGTAATCACTTAAGACTGGTGTATAGAGACCAATAAAAGCAAAAAGTTCTTTTAAACAATGAGGCTGTAAATATTGTAGATACATTTTTGCGTCATATGAATCCAAAAGGGACACTCCGCTGATATCTTCATTGCAAATAAGGCAAAATGTTTGTTCATCCTCGTATTTATTATTGTTAGAATCATTATCAACACTGTTAAATAATGATGTGATTTTTTGGATGGTGTTTGTGTCAAAAGGTTTGGCGATGCGAATAATTTCTTCTTCAACAGCTTGTAAACGACGGCGCAAAACGTCGATGTCGTTGGTATTTTCAATGGAGCTCATAGTTTTATGTTTTAATTTCGATGCAAAGAAAACAAAAACATCCGCCAGATTACGGCAGATGTTTTGTAAAAGTGAATTTTTGAAAAAACTACTTTATCTGTTTAGTTTAGTTTATTCCATTGATGACTGCCGGTGTTACAGCCGATTGATGATGGTTTTGAAGCACTACGAATTGTCAGGCCACATTTTTGACACTGATAAGTATCGGTGCCGATTCTACCGAGATCATTCCAATAATGCGAACCTCCTTCGGCGCAGCCTATAGAACTTGGTTTGTCGTGGCTCTCCACATGAAGTTTGCATTTGGTGCATTGATAGTTTTCATTGCCGACAGCACCCAATTCATTCCAGTGATGAGAACCGCCTGCACGGCAGCCGAGGGATGAAGGTTTGCTGGCGGATTGCATCAGCGTTCCACATTTAGTGCATTGATAATTCTTTAATTCCCCAGTTCTTCCTGAAGGAGGCGTTGAGATGAAAAGCATCATCGAAAACAACACCAAAACATGTTTTAAGTTGTACATAATTTATTAGTTTAATTAAACATAAAGTTCTGCAAAGAAAAAAGAAACATCCGCCATATCACAGCAGATGTTTGAGAATTATTATAAAAATACACTATGCTATCGGGTCGAAACAGAAGTCTTTTCGTTTGCATTTTTGGCATTCGCTGCCTCGCCAGACTTTATCGAACTCCTCAATGGAAGTATTCTATTAGCGGTGAATACTCCGCATTTCTTCTACTAATTATGTCTTTAATACCAATTGATATTATATATCCATATTTTCGCAATCTTCATCATCATAAAAACCGTCCAGTTCTGAGAATAATTCCTTAATATCATTAATAACATCATCCCCTGTCGTGAAATATTCGCTATCAATATAATCATCGATGTTATCTTCCAAATGGTCCGCTATTCTTTCATAATAAGCAGCTTTTTCTTCATTATGAGGATATGCTTTTGAACTCTTACCTCTGTATTTCTTAATGATATTTTCTAATTCTTTTCTATTCATAAAACAATATTTTAATTAAACATATTAGATCATATTCATTGCATTATAATTAATAAATACTTTTTACCAACTAACCGCACACTTTGTTATTCTCTGGCTATATCAATTGATTATTTATTGTTAACTCCTTCTACTCCAGCTTCTTCCACCATTGGTTGAATAATAAATGTCTATGCTAGTGTTGGCAAGTAGTTCTTTGCCTCCGTCGGCTAAGCTGTGAAAATCGCCACAGGGTGTGCTTGGCTTTAGAGGCAATGCTATCGTGCAGCTAGTCCGATTCTACATAGGTGTAGCCAGCCTGCTTGGCCACCTCGATACACATCTGCTCTGTTACGTTATCTTCGTTAAAGTATGCCATATTAAACCCTTTATAAATCTATTAAACCCGAAAGGGGCTGATAATTTCGAACATTACCAGCACAATTCACCAAATTATGTATAGCTTGGAAAGTTTTATCAGCATCTAGTAAATCTTTATTTCCCGTACCTTCATATTCGTAATTATAAATAAAGCACTTTCCTATATTCCAAATAGAAGTTCCTTTTGTTGCAGCATACCATACTAATGCCCAAATAATTTTTGTAGAATCAACACCTTCCTTAACAACACCTTTATCATGCATCTTTGCTTCAATCTCAGCTTTGGTTTTATTCACATAATTTCCATCAACAACAAATTGGTCAAAAAAAGTCTTAAACACATTATTATTACCATAAGTTGATAAACCTCGGATATATCTTCGCTCTCTATCAAAAAATAACCGTTCATAATACCCGGTATCATGTTTATCCCAAAATGGTTTCTGTCCACAATCAAATATTGAAGTGTAAAGCAACGAATTTAATAATTGTCCAGGTTGTTTTATTTCGTAACCATCGCCTTTTATTGAGAAAATACTACAAAATCTATTATAAATGTTTTCAAGATCAGCAACGGAAGGATTCTTTTCAAAATCTATTATATGAGAACAATTTATATTTCTGACGTCTCTTCCATTGAGATTCAAAGGATGGTCTTCAATTTTCCATATCCATGCCTCAAATTCTTTATCTTTACCTTTAAGAAAACCATACTTTTTTTGTTCTTCTTCATTTAGGACATCAGTATCCCAAGGTCCTTGTACTTTATCAAGAATCTTATCAACATTTCCTTTTAATTTCTCTACAGCACGATCATAATTGTTGTATCTGACATAAAACAGGCGCAGCGTTCTATATATATTCTCCAATGGCTCTTCTTTACCGTCTAAAGACTTCATATAATACAACATGGACCATACGTAAACCATCCGATTTCGTTCTGTTGCCCTGTTATCATCTTTGAAGTCCGCAAACCAATTTGTCTTTTTATTATTAAAGATATCCCAAATTGATTCTTTGGCTTTTCCTAACCAATCACTATAAAAATAATCTTCAGAAAACTTTTTCATATTGCTACCTAAGAACAATCTATTGAAGCCATTCCAATAGTGTTCAATAAGTTTCATGGGTAATAGTTCCTTTTTGTTATCATAAGGAATTATTTCCCCATCTTTCACAAAACTCTTTCTCGGTTTCAAATAGTTTTCCAATCCGGCAATACAACAAAGAAATTCATTAAACCCATTATCTGCATTAGCATTTTTTCCTTTTTCTTTCCAAAACAAATCTTGCCAATTTTCCCATTTCTTGCCATATTCTTTTTTTGCAACAGGAGTAGTCAGCCCTCCAATCAAATCCGCCTTGAGGTTTTCGTTTTCCTGCATCGATTCGCCACGGGCATTCATATAGATGTAGAGTTCTTCACCCTGTTCACTTATGTTGGTGTCGAAATACCAAAACTCCAAATAATCTTCAACATATTCCCAGAACATCTTGTTCACATTGCCTTCTTTGTCAATGCATCCTTCTTTTTTCAGAAAACATTTGATGACATCAATATTGGCAATAATGGATGTTATTGTCGCATCATTATCGTAATCCTGCAAGTACCAGGATTGTTGCTTTATCCAACTACTCGACAACTCGTTTCTTGCCTCTTCTATTACTTGAACCATCTTATACAAAAACACGTGCGAGGCCTCCCTTACACGATAATCCAGCTTTGGATTCCCCTCATTCAGATACGTCCTTTTGAATTTGGACATGACATCATCGTCCCCGTTAGCCGCCAACACCAACAACGTTAGAAAAATGGTTGTAAAGCGTTGCTGACCATCAATTAAAAAGTAAGAGCCTGGGTAATCCGAATCTGAATAGGCATAGATAAAACCTATATTGGACGATAAATAATTCCGTTTATAATACTTTTCAAACTCATTCTTAACATCCTCGTCACCTGGATCACATTGAATTTTTTTCAGTTTGTCGGGATTCTTGTATTTGTTAAAATCATCAACAATTGATTCTAAGAACTTGTTAATTTGTTCTTTCCCCCACACATAATCCCGCTGAATTTCAGGGATTATGATGGTATTCAAATCTCTGTCAGAAAAGAATTCCCGTAATGTATATTTTCCTGTCTTCATGTTTTTTATTTATATTCAAACTTATGAATTTCATCAATTCTTTTAACAATAATATCTTTATGCTCATCCATATTTGATTTGGTCCATACTTCAACTGTCCCAGGATTTTTCAGAATCATTTTGCTAAACACCTCAAAAGTATGCCTTGGCACAAAACTACCTTTCGTTATCAAATCGTATATATTATTTCTTTTTTCTTTAAAAAACTTACAACCATTAGAAGCATTGTCCCCACGTGTCAGCAAACACATATTCCCTATCGTGTTCACCACCTTGTCCAATGCGTTTTTCAACAACTCCTTTTCTCCTTCTGTACGAGATGGTTTATTCAACAAACCCAAGACTTCATTCTTTAGTTTTTCTTCCTTTATCTCCGAAATCATTTTTTTGAATTCCTCTTTTTTTTGATCATCTAGATTTTGGTTTTTCCCCTCAGGTGATTGGGGAAAAATGTGTTCCAAGGTCCATTCAGAGCTTTTAAAAGAATAGAAATCGAATCGGCTTCGTGAAATCCGATTATCATCAGGTTCAAAAACGTTCAATGCCAACAAAACCCGGTGGATATCAACATCATTTTCACCATACCATAAATCTCCCACATTTTCTTTTGGTATTATTCCTTTTATTTGCTTCAACAGCCAAACCTTTAGTTCTTTTTTGGTCTTCTTTGCTTGTATATATGAACCCAGAATAGAATCCTTTAGTTTCACCATTTCAACACAAAATTTAAACGGTGCTTCTTTTACCGACATTAAATAGCCCAACAAGTTATATACTTCAGTATCTTCATACAAATCCCTCAACACCCTATATGAATCAACAATCGCCTGATATGCCTCCTGATGATTAGGCAGGTATAAATAACAATTGAACAACGGATAATCCTTTGGATCTTTTTTCTCATTGTATGAAGTCCCTGGATATTTATAATACAATGCAAATTTCATCAATTCCGTCATCCCATCCTTTTCATCCTTAAAATAGAAGCTCCGAACTTCAGGGTAATTACACCAGCGAGCCATTTCGTCCCACAGCATACCTAGCTTCATCCGCTCTTCGGTGATTTCACGGAAACGCTTTCGTTTATCGTCACCTCGAGTAACCTTTGTAAGCAATATGCCTTTGATTAGTTCCGCCTCGGTAAGACTGACCTTGTTGCTATTCAAATTAGAGAACACCCGTTCACTATCACCTCTATCCACTACATTAACAATGATTTTCACCTTGTCTGCCACAAAATCAAAGAAAGAGTATTTCTTGTCCGATAAATCATAAGTTTGAACAAACTCATTGATTTTTTGTGCTGCAGAGATTATGTAATACTCGTCTTGTGAGAAACTGCTTGGCTTATTCAAATCTTTTCCCAAATATTGCCGCAAATCTGTATGAATTGCTGGTTGAAAGAAATCGCCTCTTACCTCGTAGTCCAGCTTATCATTGGCGAAATCTTGTTTCTCGAGGTTATTCGCCGCCACTGCAATCAGTATCGACAGGGTTGTTAACCGTTGCTGCCCATCAATGAGTTCCAAAACCGTGTCTTGATTAACTTTTGTCTCCTTAACAGTAATGTATTGAAGGTAATACTCCTTCTTTTGCAGCTCAAATGCCTTTTTTAAATCATTCAGCAAAATGGTCACCGCACCGGTATCGTCCGAAGCCCACTTGTAACCACGTTGATAACTTGGAATCAAATACTTGGATGCTCCATGCTGACTCAAACAGCCGTCTTGGTTCTCAGCATTGAATATGTTCCTTACACTGTATATTAGATCTGCCATACTCTTAAGTCTATTTTTATTGATTATATTATCTCACCCGAACTGCTTTTACCATTTGCAGAATAGTACAACACTATTGGGGTTGAAGCTTATTTTCATCATTCAGCAAATCTTTAACTTGCTGTTCAGTCCATCTATATCCTCGCTGATACGATGGAATAATGAACTTCATTCCAAGAAGTTCGCCAACCGATTTTATTTCGATATTCTTCTCTTCCATTATATATGCAATTATTGATAATTTGGTGGTATGTCAATCTAACTTCTTCTACTCCAGCTTCTTCCACCGTTGGTTGAATAATATAGGCCTTTGCTGGTGTTGGCAAGCAACTCTTTGCCACCATCGGCTAAGCTGTGAAAATCACCACATGATGAGCCGGAGTAACGAGGACTCCATGAGCGGCCACCATTGGTTGAGTAGTAAACGCCTTTAGAGGTGACAGCAAGCAATTCATTGCCGAATGCCATTAGGTCGATAAAAGTTCCGCATGATGAACCTGAATAACGGGGGCTCCAAGAGCGGCCACCATTTGTTGAATACTCGACTCCTTTTGGAGAGATTCTGAGCATTTCCGTTCCGTTGTTAATCAGTTGAGGCATAATATTATTCTTATTAAATTAAACAAAGATTAGACTTCTTCCCAAGTATATTTTCCTTGGAATAAAATTTCTATTACAGGATTATCTGTTTGCTTTTGTCCCCAATAATTGCGAGCATATTGTTCCACTTCGGATAATGGGATGTTGCTTGGGACTTCGCTAAACCAGTTCATATCAAATGACTCTGTTATGCCTTCTAAAAGATTGACTTCTGCCAGAACACAATTCAAATCCCTGTATTTATTCAAGAAATCGATTGCATTTTGCCGTTTGTCAAAAAGAAACAGTGAATCCATTCGCGATGGTTTGTCTGGGAATTCATAGTTGCGAATCATTTCCCATATAAACTCCCATAAGTAATGGTTGTTATCCCAATCGTAAAACAAACCCGTTTCATTGACATCTGCTATATAATTACTCGCAAATGCATATAATTCATCGCCTGATATATACCTAACTGGATCTGATATAAGCATTTGTTGCAAATCATATTGCTTCTCATTTGGTTTAAAGAATACATTTAATTCATCTAAAAAGGCCGGAACATTTTCTGCAACCATTACTGCGTTTAAAATTTGCAGACCAGTCTTTTTTGCCAATATATAAATATCGTGGCTGAGTCGTCGATATGCAAATACGTCTTGACGAAACTTTGATTGACGATTGGATGTTAAAATAACTCCTTTAGGTTCTTCAATCGGGTTTAGTATTCTATAGTACTGTTCCATATTATAATATTTCTTTAGCTATCCAAGCGCAAGCTTCGGCATCAGCAAGCGCATGGTGATGATTCTCTAAATGATAACCACAAGCTTCGGCGACTGTATGAAGCTGATGGTTCGGAAGCAATTTACCGAAATGCTTTCTTGATGCTCTGCATGTGCAAAAGAACTGATAATCAGGATAATCCATTTGATAACAACGGAAAACAGCCTTCAAACATCCTTCATCAAAAAGGCTGTTATGCGCCACGAGTGGCAAACCTTCGATTAAAGGTTCTATCTTTTCCCAAACGTATGGAAACACCAGTGCATTCTCAGTATCTCGCTGAGTTAATCCATGTACTCGAGTATTCCAATAATTGTAATAATTTGGCTCGGGTTGAATCAATGAATAGAAACTATCAGTAAAAACGCCATCGCGAACTACAACGATTCCCACGCTACAAACACTTGTCGGCTCGCAATTGGCTGTCTCGAAATCGATGGCGGCGAAGTCTTTCATCTCCTCTTGATTCTGTACTTATTCCACAAGCGTTTAACAATTACAGCCATCTCAATACGAAGCCATTGAGGTTCAAGAACTTCAACAGTATCGCCATTCCAGAGAATTTCTTGCATAAAATCGAATGTCGGACGAATTTTTAATGTAAAAATACTACCAAATTTATTTTTCTCTACCTCTTTTTGTGACGAATGCAATGGTAATGCCCGCATATAATTAGCCTGACCGGCACCGACTTTGAGCACAACAGTTTCCACAGGAACATTTTTCGCATGAATCACACCAAAGAAACCATCAAAATAATCTTCTGGGCCAAAGTCATCAGGATAAGTGAAACTATCAGAATTTATTGACAAATGCTTAATTCTGTCGAGCGAGTAAATTCTGATTTTATCATCAATAATACGACGTGCTACCATATACCACCGTTGACGGAACAGTTTCACACAATACGGAGCGACTTTTAAAGTCTTTTCCTCTTCTTCCCAATAGCTTTTATAAATAATTTCCAGCACTTCACTCTTTTTCATCGCTTCAAGAATTCGAGCCAGATGCTCCTTCCCCGACGGCACATTTTCGAGAATTATGCGATTGTTCAGGCTTTTGTTTTCAAGTAGCAAATTGCCGACTGACACCGATTCAAGCAACCAATTTCGGAATTCTCCATTTTTGATGTCATCAGCGTTTTCAATATAATAATGGTATCCTCCCTTGCGCTCGCAATTGATGATAATCCCGAACAACTCCTCCGCCTGATTTTTCCAAGTGTTAAAAGTCTTACGAGGAATCTCCATTCCCTCACTCATATCCTCCTCGATCCAAAGCTTGTTTATTTCCTCAAGCGAGATATACTTCGCCTTGTAAATAGTCTCCACAAGCCAGACGTATTTATTTAAGAGGTTTTTTGACATAGTTACTGTATGATTTGTTTTACCCATTCGATTATTTCAGGAGTAGCTTCAATAACGAATTCCTGACCTCTTCCAGCAGATTTAAAGTATCCGTCTTTCCATGGATGAGGATGATAAGTGATGCTAACGTTCTTGAAGCATTGAGGCAAGTCCCAACAACCTCTTGACATCCCATCTTTTGTTAGCACTCTATTGGGGCGGTAATCCAAAACATCACAACCTTTTTTATTTGGCATAAACGATAGGTTTTCTTGTGGCAAGAATATTGCATTTTTATCACCCCTTTTCTTATCATCACTCACATGTGGATGCGCCCTTAACCAAGCAGGAACATTTTCAAATGATTTTACTACCTCGCCGACTTGCATATACCCATATATGACGTGTTGGTCCGGTGCACTTTTAACATATCTCAAAACGCCATCAATATAATCCGCTTTTTGAAACCATCCAAAGAACAGAAACAAATCACCAACGCCAACTTTGTTGTTGAATAAATGTGACAATGCTGCCCCAGACTGACCAAAAGCAGGTTCCCAACCAGACAAACGATCTTTTACCTCTTTTCTTAAATCTGGGTCTAAATGGCACATGTCCTCTGTTCCGATTGTTGTTCTCGGTTTAAGAGAATGAATAATATCATAATAACTAGTACCATTCCATTGGAGAGAAGAGAATGTGTTGTTCCCATTCTCGTCAGGAATTGGCAACGATAGTAGTGTGCCATCGGGTAAAATTGGATTTGGTTGCTTGCCGTATGAAGAATCGAATCCTTTTCTGCTTAATATGATTTTCATTTTTTCTTTGGATTAATTCCTGTTTCATAATTATTAGTGACAAACTCTATTACTGCCTTTGCTTCATTATCCTCCAAAGAGAACTTCCGGCATCTTGGGACAACAAAATTTTTGTTTTCGATTTCAAGAGCATTTTCTATTCCAAAGTAATAGAAATCATTGCATATTAGAACATTTTTCCCGCTTAAATCATGAGCTTTGTTAGCTTCGCCATGATGTGGGTTTTCATGTTGCTCAAACTCGTTGTTTTTCCCTTTTATGGGTTCGTAAATATTGTCTCCACAAAATGCAATGTCATCATTTTTAGTTACTATTCTATTCACACAACTCTTAAAACATTCTTTGCCTTTTTCTATTGACTTTGTTGGTTGCTTTTTTTTAGAATATACTTTTTCAGTCTCTTCCCAGTAATCTTTATAACTAATTACTTTTTCAACTTTTGCCAAGAAGATTAATCTTTGTGCTTTGTCTGTGTACTTTTGTTTTTTACCTTGTACCACATTGGCTGCCCAACCAGATATCCAATATCCTTCTGCCGCACACCTGCGGATTGTAGGTTTGCAAGTAGCTAAAGTCAAAACTCCGTGATATGGATTTGGCGCAAATCCAGTATCATGTGTCATTTTGTAACAATAAAGATATTTTTTCTTTTCCATAGTATGTTTTTTAAAGTTTTCAATTATGCAAAAATACAATATTTTTCTCTCACCACCAACTATCCCAAATCCAAGTATGTGCTCTTTTCCTAATATCCTCAATGCTTTCGTCGGAATGTGCTTGGCGATGCTCCTGTTCTATGGCAGAGAGTATCCCTTCGGCATCCAAATTCCTCGTGTCGAGAACGCCGAAAGAGACCTGCCTTGAGGTGTATTTGTCATACCTGAAATCTACGCCGATACTCACTTTCAGCATCTCGGAAAGCAGTTTTACGGCTTCTTCTTTTTCGAGTTTAAACAGTCGAAGCTTGAGATTATCGACACGCTCGTTTGTAAGAGCTTCAAGATACCGTTCTATACAATGCTGAATCGTCACACGGTAGGTGTATTCCCGCCCTTCTGCATAAAGGGCAATCACGCGGTTTAGGTCACCGCCTCTTTGCACGAATGTCCCTAATCGCACCAACTTTTTCTCCATCGAACTACAATTCCATTCGGCTCCGAGGTCGTCCCAATACTCTCGGTTGGCCAGTATCTGCTCGTATTCATCCAATGGCAGGTTCCCGTAATAGTCTCTCATGACATTAGTTTTATTCGTTTTTCGTTAGCTGAATCAAAATCGTTATTTCTGCCTCTCCCTTTTAATAATTCCTGAATTGTGATAATAATTTGTTCATTCATAACGATATCCTCCTATTTTTTGCAAAGTTAAATATTTTTAAATAATATCTCCAACTTTATCATAAATAAAATCAGTTAACTGACCTTCAAGTACAGTTTTATGTTGTCCTTTCCAAACACTTTTGGGGATTTTTGCAGCAAAAGCGACACACTCATGATTACCGAGATACCACCTGCAATTCTCACAAAAACTATTCATATTTTATTCTCTCCAATTATACTCCGCTCCGATAATCTCCAACGCTGAATATTTCCATTCTTCTTTGTCGAAGTTCGGAGTAAATTTAACCATCAAAAGTTTGCGTTGACGATCTTCATCGGTATCACGCCAACCGTTAAATTGCATCGTGCGCATATTCACTTCAATAAAATCACTGGCATCAAGCTGATAGAAAACCGTCCCCATACGAGTCATCTTATAATTCCGACGAGCACAGTCTTCCAAAGGCAAATAATGATTGTCAAGGATAAAGCAATAAGAGCCCACACCATCTTCGTGCGCCCATGCTCCAACCGCATAAAATTGCACATAATCAGCAGATTCTTCCAATTTGATAACGTCACCCGTAAAAATCCGCTCGCCATTGCTGTCAACAAATTCAGTTTCAACGCCGGCAAATATCACCCTATGAGCATAACCGTTACGGTCATGTCTATCTTCAAAAACAGCCTCAACAACATCCTGATTATGATCGTCTTTCCATTTCTCATCATCGTCCCACACATAGAAATCATCACCAAAGAAAAAGAAATCGCCGAAGTAGGCATAACCAAACTTATTTGTCTCTACAACATAGCGAACTTTAATATCAGGAAGATCATCATAAAGTCCGAATCCGATTTCGACGAGATATTCTTGACAAAGAGATTTCAGGATTTTGTCATTGATTACCAATGGGGTTTTATCATTTGCAGCCATATTATTATTTTTAACACTGCAAAAATAAAACAAACATGTGTCGTTTTGAAGCACATTCTTGGTTTTTAACAAAACTTAATGTTATTTATTCTTAGTTCTTCTGATTTATCAGATTCACCACTACTTTCACCATCACGTCCTTTTCTTCTGGTTTGCTTTCTGCAATCATAAGAGTTAAAGCAACAAGAGTGTTATCGGCGAGGCGTTTTGAACCATCTTCACGATACAGGATACCATTGTTGTTGAGGAACCACAAGAAAAGCGTTGCGGCGATACGCTTGTTACCATCACTAAACGAATGATTTTTTGTTACCAAATAGAGAAGCATCGCAGCCTTCTCCTCCACACTCGGATACAAATCAACGCCACCAAATGTTTGATATATCTGACCTATTGAACTTTTAAAAGATTCATCTTTCTCATTACCGAACAAAACAGAGCCTCCGAAACGCTCACGAAGATTATCAATTTCTTGCATTGCGTTCTCGTAGGTGGCGTGGAAGTGTTCCTCCTTAGTGGTTTTCTCGATGGTGAGACGTTGGTAGTCGTAGTTGTCGAGGGTATCAAGAGCGTATGTGTAGTCGGTGACGACATCAAAGAGGGCATTGGTTTCGTCGTTGGAGAGTAGCGGCTGGTTTTGGATAGTGCGGCCAAGCATGCCGACCAGCTGACGTAATTCGCCAATCTGATTGCGACGGATTCTTTCGTTGACTATATAACCTTTGATAAGGAATTCTTTCA
Source organism: Bacteroidales bacterium (assembly GCA_017427985.1). GTDB lineage: Bacteria > Bacteroidota > Bacteroidia > Bacteroidales > F082 > Limimorpha. The sequence goes on from JAFRRS010000002.1 coordinate 93,920, forward strand.
AAACTTTATTAGCCCATTGACGGAAAAGGACACCTCGCTGGCTCTTTACACGATAACCTACGGATATGATAACATCCAGGTTATACATGGTAGCTTCATATTGTTGGAGTCCTAAACTACCCATATGTGCAAATTTTGCACATGTGCCCTTTTCGTTTAATTCGCCTTCTTTGTAAATATTGCGAATATGTCGCCCGATTACAGTCCTGTCTTTCTTAAAAAGTTCAGCCATTTGAGCTTGTGTCAACCATACTGTTTCCTTCTCCAAGCGGACATCTATCTGTGTTTGCCCGTCTTCTGTCTGATAAATAACAATTTTATCTTTTTCCATAAATCATGGATTTTTAGTGTTAATTATTATGATGCAAAGATAAACATTTTTTAATAAGCGAGCAGGAATTAATAAAAAAACATCCACAATCTTTTCAGACTATGGATGTCCATCATTATTATTTAGCAGAGAATTAGTTCTTAAACACCAATCCATTTCCATCAAAATCAACTGTAATCGGCTTGTCTTTGTTGACCTTGTCGGCGATGATCATGCGAGAAAGCTCATTCAGCATCTCACGCTGCATCATACGTTTCACTGGACGGGCGCCGTATTGCGGGTCGTAGCTGATCTTTGCCATGTACTTCATTGCAGCATCGGTCATGTTGATGTCGATGCCGTTTGGTTTCAGCATCTCTTTGACTTTATTGAACTGCATTGCCACTACGCTAACAATTTGTTCCTCAGTGAGTTGCTTGAACAGAATGATATCGTCAATACGGTTCAGGAACTCAGGTCTGAAGTGGCTGCGCAAATCATTTTCTGGCACATTGGAGGTCATGATGATGATGGTGTTCTTGAAGTCGACCAAACGACCTTTGTTGTCGGTCAGACGGCCATCGTCCAAGACCTGCAGCAAGATGTTGAACACGTCCGGATGAGCCTTTTCAATCTCGTCGAGAAGCACCACCGAATATGGCTTACGACGCACTGCCTCAGTGAGTTGACCGCTCTCCTCGTAGCCTACATATCCTGGAGGCGCACCGATCAAACGCGACACGGTGTGACGCTCCTGATACTCGGACATATCGATACGAACCATATTGTTCTCGTTGTCGAACAAAAACTCCGCCAAAGCCTTTGCCAGCTCGGTTTTACCGACACCGGTGGTTCCCAAGAATATAAATGAACCAATTGGTCGTTTCGAGTCCTGTAGCCCTGCCCTGCTCCTTCTGATAGCATCGGAAACAGCGGCGATTGCGTCGTCTTGTCCAACGACACGTTTATGCAGCTCTGTCTCAAGATTCAACAGTTTTTCACGCTCACTTTGCATCATCTTGTGAACTGGAATGCCTGTCCAACGTGAAACGATTTCAGCCACATCGTCGGCAGAGACTTCCTCATCGACCAACGGGTTATCGCCTTGAACCTTAATGAGTTGCTCTTTCGTTTTGGCAATAGCGGCCTCCGACTCGGCAATCTTACCGTAACGCAGTTCAGCCACTTTACCGTAGTTGCCTTCACGTTCAGCAACCGTTGCCTGATATTTGTAGTTCTCGATGTTTTGTTTCTCTTTCTGAATCTTCTCCACAAACCCGCGCTCGGTCTCCCAACGCATGCGAATGCTCTGGCGTTCCTTATCCAATTCGTTGATAGTCTTGGTCAATTCCTCGACTTTCTTGGTGTCGTTCTCTCGTTTGATAGCTTCGCGCTCAATCTCCAGCTGACGAATCTTACGCTGCACGTCTTCGAGTTCCTCAGGAACCGAATTTATCTGCAAACGCAAACGCGAAGCAGCCTCATCAATCAAGTCAATTGCCTTATCTGGCAAGAAACGGTCGGAAATGTAACGAATTGACAGGTCAACAGCGGCAATTATAGCCTCGTCAAGGATTCGCACCTGGTGATGTGTCTCATATTTCTCTTTCAGACCACGCAAAATCGATATTGCCGACTGCTCGTCAGGTTCATCAATCATCACGATTTGGAAACGACGTTCAAGAGCTTTATCCTGTTCGAAATATTTCTGATATTCGTTGAGGGTTGTAGCGCCTATTGCACGCAGCTCGCCACGCGCCAACGCCGGTTTGAGGATGTTTGCCGCATCCATAGCGCCCTGACCGCCACCAGCGCCCACCAAAGTGTGAATCTCATCGATGAAAAGTATCACCTCGCCATCGCTCTCGACCACCTCTTTGATGACCGATTTCAGACGTTCCTCGAACTCGCCTTTGTACATTGCGCCTGCGATAAGTGCGCCCATATCAAGGGAATACACCTTCTTCGACTTCAGGTTTTCAGGCACGTCGCCGCTCACTATACGCTGCGCCAAGCCTTCCGCGATTGCCGTCTTTCCAACACCTGGCTCACCTATTAATATTGGGTTGTTTTTGGTGCGTCGCGACAAGATTTGAAGCACTCGACGAATCTCATCATCCCTGCCTATTACCGGGTCAAGTTTGCCTTTATCGGCAAGAGCGTTGAGGTTTCGCGCGAACCTGTCCAAAGCCTTCTCCTGTCCGTTTTGCTGATTGTTAAACTGGTTGTTATTCATTGTTTTTTCTCCTTTCTATTGTTTTGCCAGAGTATCATCAAAAAATAATCCAAATGATAAAATCGGAAATTTTGACATGATTTCTGCCATTTTGACATGATATTTATTAGACAGGATTAACAAGATTAACAGAATGTTTTTGACTATCATAAGACAATATTTTTATATTTTGAACATTAATATAGAAATTTTTATTATTTTTGCAAATTAAACATTTTGGAATGAAAAAACTGTCTTCGACATACAAATCTACCATATTAGCGTTTGCTATCTTATTATCATTCAATGAGATAAACGCACAAAGCAGATTTAACATTCATCACGAGCAACTCAAATACACTTGTTCAAACGGTGAAAACGCAGAATTAAGAGTCTGGGCTTCTGATGACAACAACAGCAGTGCAACATATAAATACAAGTGGCTGGGTGATAATATAAAACCAATTCAATTGTCGGAAAACAACCAACATGTTATTGGATTAAAAGCTTACACAAACTATGTTTTGGAAGTCACACAGATGATAAGCCTCAATGATAGCGTTGTTCAGATTGATACAATCCAGCTAAAAGCTTATCCGAATCCTACTATCGAGATTTCTTCTGACCCGCAAGATACAGTCTATCTTGATAATCCTTACGTTACGTGGTGGTTCACTCTTAATCCAAATCCACACGACTCAATTATTGAAATATCCAATTTTTTCTGGGAGTTTGAAGGTTATGAACAGACTTTCACCGATGAGAGGCCGACAGTGACTTATTCCGAAACAGAAAACGACCACACAATAACAAAATTGCACGTCACAAGCGATTATGGCTGCGACACGACATACACCAACAACCACCTCTGGATTCTGCCTGTAAAACTAAAGATTCCGAACATTTTCACTCCTAACGGCGACGGCGTCAACGACTATTTTGAAATTGGCTACGGTGACGAAGGGAAGCCTATAAATGACCTGAACGATTATTTCTTGAGTCATAAACTCACGGTAATCAACAGATGGGGACGAGTCGTTTATGAATCAAAGGATTACAAGAACGACTGGGACGGAGGAAGTCTCCCTGACGGCACATATTTCTATGTTTTGGAATGCAAGGGCAAGACAGACAATTACAGATATCAGGGAAGTGTGATGATTTGGAATTCAGGACGTTAAAGTTTAGAGTTTAGAGTAGTTGATAGTTAAAAGTTAAAAGTTGAAAGTTGAAAGTTGAGATGCGATTCATTGCATCTAAAAAATAAAACATGAAAAAGTTATTATATATAGTATTTCTTGCAGTTTTGATGTGGTCTTGCGGTGAGGATGAAGGCAAGATTAACACTGGTTTGGTGAACAATCCTGCGTCTGCGCAAGGCAATTCCAACAGCAAAGAGCCCAAGATTGAGTTTGCTGTAACAGACCACGATTTCGGCAAGATGATTCAAGGCGAGCAAGTGTCTTTTTCATACAAATTCAAGAATACAGGCAACGCTCCTTTAATTATTAGCGCTGTCGAGAAGACTTGCGGATGCACCGATACAAGATTCCCGAAAGACCCAATAAAACCTGGCGAAAGCGGTGCAATCAGCATCACCTACGACAGCAAAGGGCACAAGGGTTTCCAAAACAAACGAATTATTGTAAAGGCGAACACCAACCCATCCGAAACTATTTTGAAGTTCAAGGCGAGAGTTGAGACCGTTGACACATTTTAAATTTTGAATTTTTTAAATCTTAAATAATTAAATATGAACACATTAAACATGTTTTTACTTCAAGCACAAGGACAACCAGGAAGCAGCTGGTCAGGACTTCTGTTAATTGTAGTGATTTTCGTCATTTTCTGGCTGTTTATCATCCGTCCACAGAACAAGAAACAAAAAGAAGCTCAGAAATTCCGTGATTCTCTTCAGAAAGGCGACAAAGTCATCACCATTGGCGGAATCCATGGAAAAATCGACGAAGTCAAGGCTACGACAGCCATTGTGATCATCGACAACAATGTGAAAATCGAGATCGAAAAGTCAGCTTTGGTTGGAGATCCGAGCTTATTAGGTCAAGCATAATATCTTAAATTAACGCTTTAAGTGAAATGGCAAAAGACGAACAGAATCAAAGTCTTAGGCGTTTCAGTGGAATGGTGATATTCATCCTGATTGCCACTTTATTATGGTTAATAATAAAGCTATCAGACACTTATACTGTGACCTCGCCTTTTGCCATTCATTTTGTGGAAGTTCCAGCCGACCACCTTGTCATGAACGACCCAAAAGTGTCGGCAACGATGACGACAACAGGCTTCAAACTGCTGAATTATTACTTCAAAACCAAATCAAACCGAAAGATTGAAATCTCTCTAAAAGATGTAAAATATAGAAAATTCGACGCCAACAGATATTCCATAAACGGGCGTTTCGTGGAGGAGAAAATAGCTGAATTCATGTCGACTAACCCCAACGACGTCAAGCTTACCGACGAAAACGTCTATTTTTCAATGAGTACGCTCGCCTCGAAAAGAGTGAAAATTGTTCCGAAAACGAATATCACTTTCGAGAAACAATACAATTTTTATGGAGAGCCGGTTGCAACCCCTGACTCCATCACCGTGTACGGCTCGGCTGATAACATCAACAATATCAATGAAGTACATACGGAAACCATCAACAGGAAGAATGTCCATCAAAACATAAGCACAAGTGCCAAAATTGACTTGGCAGAAGGTTTTTACGCTGACTTCGACCATGTTGACATTTCAATAAATGTTGAGAAGTTCACGGAAGCGGAAGTTGTAGTGCCTATTGGCATTCCCGAAAATCTCAAGCTCCATCTTTACCCAAACAAGGCGAGCATTAGATATATCGTGGCGATGAAAGACTATGCCATCATCAACAGTCTCTCGTTCAAGGCCGAAATTGACACTACCGACATGTTTTTCAACGATTTCCTACCTGTGAAACTGGTTTTGTACCCAAACAACACCCAGATTATAAAGGTTGATCCTAAAGAGGTTGAATACATTATCATACAGTAAAGTGAAAAGAATTGGAATCACCGGCAACATCGGCAGCGGAAAGAGTTTCGTATGCAAGATTTTCGAAAGCATCGGCATCCCAGTTTTCTATTCTGATGATGAAACAAAAAAATTGTATCTGATTCCTTCTGTTAAAGAATTGATAATCAAAAGATTCGGGCAAGAAGTGTATTTTGATGACGGCACTTTGAACAGGAAACTCCTCTCCTACCATCTTTTCAAAAACGAGGAAGCGATGAAATTCATCGAATCAGTACTCTATCCTGCTCTTAATCAACACTTTGACGAATGGTGCAAGCAACAGAAATCACCTTACGTCTTATATGAATCAGCAATACTTTTTGAGAAGAATTACGGCAAGTATTTCGACAAGATAATCTTCGTTTCGGCATCAGAAGACATTCGTTTACAGCGAGTTATGAAACGCGACGATTGTTCCGAAGAAAATGTCCGTTCAAGGATGCGGTTGCAGTTGAGCGAAGACTTGAAGATTTCAAAAGCCGATTTCGTGATTTACAATGACGGTATCAAGGCTGTGGAGCCACAGGTCTTGGAAATCAATAAGCTTCTATGTTGCAGATACACAGCGGCCCGCGACTCTCATCAAAATAAATAATCAGTTTGTCGAGTTCAACAGGCTCAAAGCGCACAATGCGTTTGTAACCCACTGTGGTTGTGGTGTCAAAGGCGCGAATCGGGAAATACTCACCGTCGAGAGCGCCTTCAAGATAAAACGACTTCACCCTCTGCCCCAGTTTCACGTATTCCTGAATCATCACACGACTCATTGTCACAGGCTTATCCATTGAAAATGAGATGGTTCCGTATGGATAATCGTCATTGGTAGCCCAAAACGTCTCCAAATCCCCATCATTGACTTTAGAAGCTGAATAACGGCTGCCACGTTCATCGTCAGCCCTGACTTTTGCATCAGCTAAAAGGTTGTAACTCAACTCATTAGATATAGTTTGATAAAATTCCAGAGCACGCGCTGAGTCGATAGGATGTATTTTCCCGTCAAGGGCGACTGGGAAATTAAGCAACAGATTAGCATTACGACCAACGCTTTTGTAATAAATGTCACAAAGTTCATCAACAGTTTTCACCTTGTTATCCTCGCTTTCATGATAAAACCAACCCGGACGTATCGATACATCGACCTCGGCAGGAAGCCATTCAGTGCCGTTTTCAGCACCGTAAGTGTTGATTTTCAAGTCAGTTTGACTTGTTATTTTAGGCGCGTTACACCAGTTTGTTGCGCCAGCAAAACCTTTCTCGTTGCCAATCCAGCGCACCGTCTGATAAGGTCCGCCGAAAATCATAGCGTCAGGATGTCTTGAAAGCACCGTTTCCTTAGCGCGTTGATAATCATAGTAATTATCAGGGTCGATGGAACGTGTTTCGTTTGCTCCGCCATAATAGCCGTTGCCTCCATTGGCGCCGTCGAACCAGAATTCGAACAAAGGACCATAGTTTTTCGTAAGCTCATCAATTTGCTTGTGATAAGTCTCGACATATTCAGGTAAACCATAGTGCGCATCATGCCTGTCCCAAGGAGAGCAATATATTCCGAACTTCAGTCCATGTTTGCGGCAAGCGTCGGAAAGCTCTTTCACGAGGTCGCCTTTCCCGTTTTTATAAGGAGATTTACTGATATTGTAATCCGTTGATTCTGTTTGCCAAAGGCAGAATCCGTCATGATGTTTTGCGGTTAAAATCACGCCTTTCATTCCACAATTTCCCAATGTCTGCACCCATTGCTCGCAATCGAGATTCTCAGGATTGAAAGTTGATGCAGGAGTGTCGCCATAACCCCATTCAAGGTCGTTGAAAGTATTCAGACCAAAATGAATGAAAGCATACATTTCAAACTGTTGCCATGCAAGCTGATTATCTGTCGGCACTGGATAAACCGGCGACGGGGCTTTGGTGCATGATGCCAAAACAAGCGTTAATATCGGAATTAGAAATATCTTTTTCATTTTGCAAAAATAAAATTTTTTCTTGCATTTCTGAAAAATCATTTCTAATTTTGTAGGTTAATTAATTTTCGGAATTAATCTTAAAAATTTATAGAAATGAGAAAACTTTACTTGACGCTTTTAGCATTGTTAATCAGCACGATGGTATTTTCACAAGTCATTGTGGATGAAGGATTTGAGACAGGAAACACAGTCGGCGAATCGCCAGTCGGCTGGATTTGCAGCGACAATGGCTGGAAAGCCGGCATCACCATCCCTGACGACAACGAAGCACGCGGACGCAAGCCTCACACCGGCGACTGGTACATGTATGCCACCTACAACACCGATGTTTGGATTTACAAGGAGATAAACGTAACATCTGGCAACTATTATCGCGTATCTTTCTGGTATTCAACATGGCATGTCGACCACTTTAACCTGGAAGTCAAAGCCGGTGCAAGCGCCAACCCTTCCGCCATGACGGTAACGGTGGTGCCGCAATTCATCGTTGACAATGAAGAATATCAACAGGCCTCGGCAGTGTTTCAGGCAACAAGCACAGGAAACTTCTACGTAGGATTCCACAGCACTGCCACCAACATGCCTTGGTATCTGTCAATTGACGATGTCGTTATCGAACACACAGCCCAATATTATTTTGATTTGGAGCAATTAACCCCAGATACGACAGTTTATTTTGGCGAATCGGCTTATCTGCGCTTCTTGCTCAGCAACACTGGAGAACAGTCTGATACATACCAGTTTGCAAATACAAGCTCGTTGCCGATTGAGTTTTACCAGAACGGCTCACAGGTCAGTCAGGTAACATTACCTTATAACACTTCCGTTGAGTTGGTTGCAAAAGCCACTTTGCCGATGAATCTGACCAACAACCAAACGCTGCACGCAACTTTCAATGTAACATCAGCACATTCAGCCCCAGCACAGTCTGCTGATTACACAATTACAGCAATAGAACCTTTCAATTCATTCCCATTGATGGAAGGCTTTGAAAGTGTGACATTCCCTCCAGCTGGCTGGCAGAACGTCGCCACAAACGGCACCTACGTCTTTGACCGCAGGACATCCAACGACTGGCCAGCCTGCAATCCGCACGACGAGAGCGCGGCGATGGCACGCTATTACTGCTACACCAATCCGGCAGGCAGCAAATGCTCATTGATTTCACCGAAGATGCAGCTCAGCGCGACAGACAACACAGTCCGTTACTGGATTTTCCGCAACTACAACAACAATATCATGGGTCCGGACAGAATCAACGTGTACTACTCCCCGACCACCAACACCGCAGACGGCATCTTGCTCGGAACTGTGCACCGCAACACCATGCTTGAGCCTATTGTCGGCGAAAACAGCGACTGGTACGAGGTAAACTACACTTTTAACAGTCCTGAAGGCTACGGATTCATTATTTTTGAAGGAGAAAGCGGCTACGGCTGGAATCTCTGCATCGACGATATTTACATCAACTCGACATCTGTAGATAACAATCCACCTACTGTTGTGTGGCTCAAAGGCACCCAGACATGGGCAGACACCGAGATGGACATCACTTTGAGAGTTTATGACGAGTCGAATGTTCCGAACCAGATGCAAGCCACATATACTATTGGCAGTCAATCACATGACATAACCTTGTACAAATCATCGAAGTCGAACTACGATTTCACGGCGACATTGCCGGCACAGCCTAACCATACCACAGCAAGCATCGTTTTCCATCTCGCTGACGAACTCGGACACACAGCCGATTCTGACCCTTACGAGTTGCATTGGGATTGGCAGGCTCCTGTCCTTCTCGAAGGCTTTGAGGGTCAGCAGTTCCCTCCAGCGGGCTGGTCGATAGAATCGCTCAACATGAGCTGGTTCACATGGTACAGAGCAAGCGCCGAATGGGCTACGACCTACTTCGGTGAAGAATACCATGTCATCCCACCACAAGGCACTAAGATGGCAGCCCTTGAATGGGACGAGTCAGAGGAATGGGGACCGCAGGACGAGGCTCTCGTCACCCCACTGATTACAATCAGCCGCCCGTCAGTGCTGACATTTGAGACATCATGCATGTATGGTATTCCAGATTATCAAGACCATTTTGAAGTTGATGTTTTGAACACCAACACAGGCTCATGGAGCACACTTTGGGACGGTGTCTACCAGCCGCAAATGCTCAACAACTTCGACGAACCTGTTAGCATCGATTTATCACAGTACCAAGGCTCAAACATCAGATTGAGATGGCGTGGTCGCAACAACGGCACCGACATTTTGACTTATTCTTGGTTTATCGACAAGGTGAAAGTCGTGGCAACAGACACAATCGATTGTGTAAATGAGTTATCACTCAGGTCAGAGATTTACCCGAATCCTGTTAATAACACATTGACAATCAGTGCAGAAGAAGACATTCAAAGCATCAGCATCTACAACATCCTTTCTGTGAAAGTGATGGAGATGGCTATTAACAACAAGGAAGCCGTCCTCGACCTGTCGAACCTTGAAGCAGGTGTTTACATGATTGAGATTTTGGGTAAAAACGAAAAGAGCATCAAGACATTTATCAAGAAATGATGGATATAAAAGCTATAAAAGACAAGTTCAACTCGTTGTTTGGCAATGAGTTACGACTTTACACCTCGCCTGGTCGCGTGAATTTGATTGGAGAGCACACCGACTACAACGGCGGTTTTGTGTTTCCTGGAGCCATCGACAAAGGCATATATGCCGCGATAAACCCAAACGGAACGGACAAAATCAGAGCCTACTCCATTGATTATCAAGCTTACGCAGAATTCGGGATGCGTGAAGAAGATGCGCCAAAAGAGGCTTGGGCGAGATATATCTTCGGCGTGGTTAGAGAGATGCAGAAACGCGGTTTTGAGTCTAAGGGTTTCGACGCTGTGTTTGCCGGCGACGTGCCTCTTGGAGCAGGAATGTCATCGTCGGCGGCTCTGGAAAGCACGTTCGCATTCGCGTTGAACGACATGTTTAATTTAGGTATTGACAAGTTTGAGCTTGCGCGAATCGGGCAGTCGACAGAGCACAACTACTGCGGCGTGAAATGCGGCATCATGGACCAGTTCGCCTCCATTTTCGGCAGGAAAGGACATCTGATGCGCCTTAACTGCGCCACGATGGAGTTTGAATATTTCCCGTTTAACCCTAAAGGATATAAGGTCGTTTTGCTCGATACCGTTGTGAAACACGAACTGGCATCGTCGGCATACAACAATCGCCGTGAATCGTGCGAAAACGCATGTGCGCATATAGCAGCAAAGCATCCTGAAGTCAAATATCTCAGCGATGCCTCGATGCAGATGCTTGACGAGGTTAAAAATGAGATTTCACAAGAGGATTACATGCGTGCGAAGTACGTCATCGGCGAGAAACAGCGTGTTTTGGACGTTTGCGATGCTTTGGAAAAAGACGATTACGAGACCGTCGGCGACCGCATGTACGGCACGCATCACGGCATGAGCAAGGAATATGAAGTGAGCTGCGATGAGCTCGATTTCCTGAACGATATCGCCAAGGAATGCTGTGTCTCTGGCTCGCGCGTGATGGGAGGCGGTTTCGGCGGTTGCACGATAAATCTTGTGAAAGAAGAGATTTACGATAGGTTTATCGCCACAGCGAAAGAGAAGTTTAATAAGAGATTCGGGCATGAACCGAAGATTTATGATGTGGTGATTTCAGATGGTGCACGTAAATTAGAATGAAGCCCGTAGGCGCAACGCATGCGTGACGTGTACGGGATGAGACGAAAATAATATTTACAGTAATAAAAATGAAGCCAACATTATTAGTTTTAGCAGCTGGAATGGGTTCACGATATGGAGCCCTGAAGCAGATGGACGGTGTAGGTCCAAACAATGAAGCAATTTTGGATTATTCGATCTACGACGCCAAGCGCGCAGGATTCGGAAAAGTCGTTTTTGTGATTAGAAAAGATTTCGCCGAAGCGTTCGAGAAAGTGAACAGCAGCGAGAAATTCGGAATTCCTGTAGAGTATGTGTATCAAGGACTTGAATGTCTGCCCGAGGGCTATAAAGTGCCTGAAGGCCGTGTAAAACCTTGGGGAACAGGTCATGCCGTTTTGATGGCAGCCAACGTGATTCATGAGCCGTTTGCAGTTATCAACGCTGACGATTTCTATGGCAAAGAAGCATACGAAGTTCTGGCGAAATATCTGATGGAATGCGAAGGCAAGACTGGCGCTTATTCAATGGTAGCCTACAAACTTAAGAACACCTTGTCGGATTTCGGTACAGTGTCAAGAGGCGTCTGCACTTCAAACAGATGCAACTATCTGCAAACAATCGTCGAGCGCACCTCTATCGCCAAGACAGCGGAAGGTGCAGCCTACACTGATGAAACAGGCGAGCACTCTCTCCCACTCGACACCCTCGTTTCGATGAACTTTTTCGGTTTCACTCCTGATTTCTTGGGTTATCTCGAAGACGGATTCAAGACATTCCTCGACGGTCCGGCACAGACCAACATCAAAGCTGAGTTCTACATCCCATTGATGGTCAACAATTTAATCAACGACAAGAAGGCAAAATTGAAAGTTTTGTCGAGCGATGCCGTTTGGTTTGGCGTGACATACAAAGAAGATAAGCCTGATGTCGTGAAGAAGATTCAGAATCTCATCGATAAGGGAACATATCCTAAAAAATTATGGTAATTCAAAATTCTGTCTTCTGACTTCTAAATTCTAAATTCTTAAAAAAATGGCAGAAAAAGCAAAACAATGGGGTGCAATCATAGTGATGATAGCCCTCTTCGCGATGATAGCCTTCGTGACAAACCTCTGTTCGCCGATGGCGGTCATTGTGAAAAACCAGTACGGAGCGAGTAATTTCCTCTCGCAGATTGGAAATTATGGCAACTTCATCGCCTATCTCGTCATGGGTATTCCTTCGGGCATGCTCCTCAAGAGATATGGTTATAAAAAGACCGCGCTTATTGCGTTAGCAGTAGGAATTGTTGGTATTTTGGTGCAATGGGCGTCAGGTTGGGCAGGCTTCGGTGTGTATCTCATCGGCGCTTTCATCGCAGGATTCTGCATGTGCATGCTCAACACAGTCGTCAACCCTATGCTTAACTTACTTGGAGGTGGCGGCAACAAAGGCAACCAGCTCATTCAGATTGGTGGAGTGTTTAATTCAGCGGCGGCTGTTGCGGTGTATATCATCATGGGAGCACTCATCGGAGAGGCTGCAAAAGCTAAGATTTCCGACGCCACCCCTGCCCTCATGATCGCTCTTGCCATCTTCGTCATCGGATTCATCGTGATTCTCTTCACGAAGATTGAAGAGCCAGTGCAACCTGTCGAGGTGAAATCAGAAGTGAAAGACAAATACAGCGCTTTCTCGTTCCGTCATTTCAAACTCGGCATCCTTGCAATATTCCTTTACGGCGGCATCGAAGTTGGAACGCCAACATACATTATGCAATACCTCACAGCGACTCCTGAGGCCACGACACCTGGAATCGGCATGATGGGTCACATGGCAGGTCTTATCGTTGCCGTTTATTGGCTGATGATGCTTATCGGTCGTTTCATTGGCGGCACCATTGGTGGCAAAGTGTCGTCAAAGGCAATGGTAACAACGGTTTCCATCGCTTCGATAGCGCTTGTTTTGTTCGGTATGTTCGCTCCTACTGACATCATGGTCAAGGTTCCTGGCATCGACTGGGCTAACACGGCGGTAGTATGGGAGCAGGTTCCTGTTGGAATCTTCGCTTTTATCCTTGTCGGTCTCTGCACATCTGTTATGTGGGGTGCGATTTTCAACCTCGCCACTGAAGGTCTCGGCAAATACACTGCGATGGCATCGGGCATTTTCATGACGATGGTGTTCGGTTTCGCCATCATGGTCGGTTTGCAAGGTCTTGTCGCTGACTGGACTGGCAGCTACATGACGAGCTACGTCGTGGTGTTATTCTGCGCGGCATACATTTTATTCTACGCGCTGATAGGACACAAAAATGTGAACAAGTATAATCAAAAAATCAAAAAATCCACTTTTTTAAATTAAATAGTACATTTTTCGACAAAAATATAAGGCTGTGCAACAATACACAGCCTTATTTGTTTAATGGCTTTTAAATGCCGTTTGTCAGACATTTAAATCAAACTTAATGCCTTCCACACCCGATAGCAGCTGCTTGGTTCTATCGATATTGTTCTCGTATATGTGAACGTTACCAAGGCAAAGCGTTATAGAGTTTAAAGGCAGGTTTATCTGACGTGATATCAAATACAACTGGTATATGTCAGACGGCAATCCGAGATTGGCGTCGCTGCTTCGCTGATAAGCAGTCATGACCAGACCTCCGTTGTCTATCTGGAACTGCACAAGCGAGATACACGGTGCCTGGTTGCTCTCCGCATCGGTGGCACCGAGAAACAGCACATAGTTCTTGCTGTTGCGCTTTTCCCTGTTGATTTTGGCGATTAACGGAGGCAGTTTCTCCATATAAGTCGGGTAACTGTTAACCAGGACTGAACCGCAATAGTCCCACCACGTTATTCCGGCTTCGCGGTAGCGTTCTGTCATACGTTCGCCTTCCATGAAAAGCTGCAGCTCACTCTTCAGCTTGCCACGCGCTATCGGATGTCCTTCAAATATTTCCAGAAGGTCGGCAGGTGTCAGAACCATGCTTTCATTAAGCAGATATCTGATATTTCCCTTTTTGTTTGTCTGGCTTTTCCCTTCGGTCAGAATTTTGTTCAGCATTTCATGGTATTTGTTCATACAGCCTCCTTTCTCTTATACATCATGATGTCAAGGTATGATGTGTTGTAATTCATGTTTTCCTTGACGGTAATCTTTTCGGCTCCGATAAACGGATTGGCGGTCACACGGCCGTCACCAAGCCACTCGCACAATTCGACGATGGAACTCTTGTTAGAGGTGAAGTAAACGTAACTGGTGCCCTGTAAAACGCGCAGAACGTCAAGATAGTCGCCAAGCTTCCAGTAGAGGTTGTTGTAGGTGGTGCAGTCGGTGCTCAAATACGGAGGGTCAACGAGCCAAAGCACGTTTTTCTCGTTTTTGAACCGCTCAAAGATTTCCTTGTAGTCGCCTTTCACAACCTCAATGCCGTCAAGGTAACCATCTGAAGGGCTGTAGTCGTTAAGGCGCACATTGTTGTAGAAGGTCTGCTTTTTCAGTCCCTCAAGCGAGGTCTCGTACTTCATCGAGAACAACAGGGATGACGAGATTGACACAAAGTCAACGAAGCCAGTCTCTTTTTCAAGAATTGAAATAATAGCCTCCTTTTTCTCCTTCGGAATCAGCGAATGCCTCTTCAGTCCAGCCACAACCTCCCTGAAGGCGTGAAGCAGACGGTTGGTGTTCGGGATGTTTCTGACCCTGTCGGCAAAGTTGTCGAAATCGTTGAAGATGACTCTCGCATCAGGCCTTTCGTCCTTTGATATGCGTGCCAGAAGCCCGGAGCCACCGAACAGGTCAACGATTGTTGTACACTCTGGATACAGCTTCAGAACCTCTCTGTAAGCCGATGCGAAGTTCCGCTTCTGCCCTTGGAACGGCAATGGTGCGGACGACCAATTTTTGGTTTTTGCTGTCATTTTTTGTTTTGGTTTTAAGTTATTGTGTATGCGGTTTCAAAATTTTGGTCTTTGCTCTGAAAAAATTTTGGTTTCTGTTTCCGGAAAAATGCATATATTTGCAGTCTCCTACAATTTAATGAAAAAAGGTGCACGAACACCGCGAAGACTTACGCCTTCTGTCGTGGTGTTCGTGCACCTTTGTCATTAGTCCGGGGTAGGAGCCGACCAATGGAGATGGAGGGCTTTTTAGTGCCTTATTGTCTGCTCAGCAATTCATCAATCTTGCTCTTGCATTCTTCGCGGTAGTTCTGGAGACCGTCAAGCTCCTGCGCGTGCCGTTCTGTCGATGTGCCGTTCAGAATGATGGCCTCCACTTCATCCTGGCTGTATTTCTTACGGATAAGTCCGGAGATGAACTTGCCGCGCATATTTCCATTGTTGACATCCTTTGCGTTGATGAGTGTCGAGCCATCAGCCTCGTCACCGGTGTATGAGTAACCGTTAACCGGTGTCTCGCTCTCACCTTCCGTGAAGCTAACCTGTGCCTCATCCAGGAACAGTCTGAATTGCTCCTCGTTCTCCTTGAAGAATGTCATTCTCTGTCTGTAATTTACTGTGTTCATTTTTTTCGTTTTACGGGTCGGTTATGCTGTAGAAGCACCGTCCGCCCTGAAGATTCTGTTTAATAATTTGCGCATCAATCGGGTCGTTGGGGTCAATCTCCAAGTCCTTCAGCTGACTGATGATTTTTTCCGAACCGGTGAAAACAATGTGCTGAACCCATTCTGTCGTTTCACCTCCGTCTTTCTCAACTTTATCCTCCATCAGAAACTGGATGGTGATGCAGTTGTCGTGGTATTTTGAAGGAGTAACTTTGAAGGCGGTTATTTTAATGTGCCTGCCAAAGATATCCTCCAACCGAACCTTTGTGCCGGTCAGCCCTCCGCTGACCTTTGCCACTTCACTAAATTTTGCCATATTGAGTACTCTTAATAAGTTTTTACTGTTGCAATGTTTAGCCCAGCCGAGCCATGAGCACACGGCTTGTTTATACTGTTTTTCGGTCAGTTTCCCTTCCTTGTACATCTTCTCGAATTTGGCGACGTTCCGCGCCATGTTTTTCTTGATGCTCTTGCGCATCAGCGTATGGGTGTGGAAGCACACATATCCGAGGAAGTCGATGCCGCGGCTGTCAACAGGGAATATCTGATAGTTTGACTTCATCATCAGGTTGCGCTGCTCCGCCAAATAGTGGTTAATCGTCAGTAAAACGGCGTTTAACCTGTCTTTGTCGGCTGCAAGTATGACTATGTCGTCAGCGTACCTGTAATAATAGCGCAGGTGCATCTGCTCCTTCGCCATGTGGTCGAGTTCCGACAGATACAGGTTCGCGAAAAACTGTGAGAGATAGTTTCCGATAGGTATGCCCTCGCCTTCAGGGACGCTGTCGATAATCGTATCGAGTAGCCATAGAAGGTCAGGGTCTTTCAGCTTGCGACGGATGACGGTCTTCAGGATGCCATGGTCGATGGTCGGATAGAACTTCCGGACATCGAATTTCAGACAGAACGCCGTGCCTTCAGGGTCGGTGCTAAGGTCACGCTGCAGCCTGTGAAGACAGGCATGGATGCCGCGTCCTTTGAGACAGCTGTAAGTGTCGGATGTGAGCGTTGAGACCCATATAGGCTCAACGACCAGCATTATTGCCCATTGGACTACACGGTCGCGGAACGGCAGCTTGCTGATGATGCGTTCCTTCGGTTCGTGTTTCTTGAAGATTTTGTAGGGAGAGACACGGTATTTGTGACTTAACAGCTCGTTCCTTATATTAATAAGGTTGTTTTCGAGGTCGGCGGCGAATTCTATTACCTCCTTGCGGTCATGTTTGCCACGGCTCGCATTGATGTACGCAAGCCGCAGGTTTTCCATAGATGTAAGGCGTTCATATAAAAAGCCGTACTTTTTCATGTCGTGTCAGTGTGTCTGCTTAAATGTCTTCAGAACCGTCGAGCTTCAATTCAAAGCCTACCAGTACCTTTTTTGTCGTAATCTTCTGGCCAGTGCCAAGGCCTTCCCCTTCAATGACTGTTAAGTATAGAGGCGCGGAGATGTTCGCATTCGTATTCGTGGCCGAGTTGTTCGTGTTCGAGTTGGACGCGCCTGCATTCGCACCATTGTTCGCATTACCGCCTGCGAGACGAACCACCGCTTCAGGGAACAGCCTGTTCCGTCATCCGGGACACTGCAAAGATACGCAAAAAACATTTGCAACAGCAAAAATTGAGTATCAATTTGTCAAAGAACGATTTTTTTAAAAAAACGAATTTTTCAAAAAAAATTTCGACAACGAACCCCCTCAAAGGGGATTCGTTGTAGTCTCGTTTTCGTTTTATTCGATTTGCGGGTCATCGCTAAATACGCAGAGAGGCGCGGAGAGGTGCGCACTCGTAGCCGCGGCCGAGTAGTACGTGCGCGAGAGGGACGCGCCCGCATTCGCACCATGGTGCGCACGACCGCCCGCGAGACGAACCTTCAAGCCGTGATAGGTTGCAGGATCAGTGTACAGCTCGTCGCCATGATAGGTGCTACTGCTGCCGCCGACTTTTGAAGGCAGCATTGCGAGCTTGTCGTAGATGAGCTCCTTGATCCATCCGCCGCTTCTGGCCATGTTGCCGGCGAAAATCTTGTCGGCCACAGTGGTTGAGTCGTAGGCGGCGTACATCGAAGGCGTCACGTAAACTTTTGAGGCACCGTCCACTTCGATATCCACAATCAGGCCGTTGACAAACTGCCAGATGTGACCGAACGGATTCATCAAACCTGCAAAGAAAGGAACCTTGGCCGAGTAAACGGTCTGGCCATCCTTGTCCTTGATGACATAGATTTTCTGACCTGTGAAGTCACCGATGTCGTTGTCTTCGTCGTCTTTAATCGAGAACACATTCGGGATAAGCGGATAATATCCGTTATAAGAATTCCAAGAGCCGCCCGACCACTCTGTCACGCCGGCACCGAGACCGCCTTGCGGAAGGCCATCGGAATCGGCGTTGGCGTTGATGGCCGCCTGGCTGTTCCTATCGCCGAAATAGATACGCATGAGTATCTCGAGGACTGCGCGAGCCACAAACCAGTCGGCCTCCCAGCCGGTACCGCGAAGACGTGCGGCCGCACTGAATGCGTTAAGGCTCTTTTCGGTTCTCGGCATGCCGAGGAACGAGCATTGTGGCAGGTCAGTGTCAAGCTGTGTGTAGGTTGCCGGATTCAAGGCGGAACCGCCGCCACCGCGATAGTTGGCGTCATTCGAGATGAGTGAGCACAGCTTGCCTCCCGCAGCGTCCCATACACCGGCGTTGAGCCAGCTCAAGCCGCCGCGAGGGATTCTGGTGAGCTTGTGGTTCTGGTATGTCGGAAGCAATGAAACGACCTCGAAAGTGTAAACGACACCGCTGATTGTCTCTTTCCACGCTCCATAGTAGAACTCGTTCCAGCACCACATGCACTGACCCTGTGTGCCGTCTAAAGCCACAGCGTTGCCTGCGATGTCCTGGTTTGAATTCTGAGGGTTCAATTTCGTATAACGGCGGTCGTCAGTCACAAGGTAACGGCCAAGACCGAGGTTGGCCACGAGGTTCTTTCCGAAGTCGAGGTTACCGAAATAACCTGTCGCCTTGGATTGTGACATCGACTCGTTCCAGTAGCGTCCGAAACACGCTTTGGAAGCCGGCTCGAGACCGAGCTGTTCCGGAGTCATGCTTCCCACGAGTGTGACACCGTTAATCTTTGGCTTGTTGGTGGGGTCTGGATAATCTGACGTTCCGCCGCCACCACCGCTGCCTCCATTAAAAGGATTGACATTGATTACATCTGTTGCCATAGTCACCTCCTTTATTGTGCAAGGTTCAAATTACTCAACAGCTTGAATGTTGTGAAGTAACCGCTGTTGCCGCTAACCGAACACTTCACTCTCAAATACGCTCCTGCCGGAATGAATGGGATATTCCACATCATGGCCACTGCAGCCCCTGCAGTGAGTTCCTTTGTAGAGTTTGGTACGTCACCCCACACGCTGCCGTCGATGCTCTGCTGTAGAGAGACCTCGAAGCCGGTGCCTGTAAGGTTTGTGAATTGAGCCTGTGCAACGGCGAAGGAACCGTCAAGCTGTAAAGCCTCAGAAGTATAGTCGCCTGATGCCAGGTTGTAGTTTGGATTCTTTGTTTTTAAACTCATTGGACTAAAATTATATGGGTTTGACATATATGCCGTTGCCGGCTTGATTTCATTCTGTTGATAGTATTGGACGACCTTTTTATCAATAGGGTCCGGAACGGACAGAACCGTCCCGCTTTCGGGGTACGACGTGACCTCGATATTATTCAATATAGCAATATCATAAGCCGCGTCAACGCTGCCGCAGTTTTGAATCGCCACATCAAAAACCGTCTGTCCGTTCAGCACCTTGACCTGTCTCATAACACTGCACCTCCATTGTACTGTTGTGCAATAGTTGAATAATGACCGTCCGCGGTGTCATACACGGGCGAAGCCAGATATACAATATGATTGAGATAGACGGTGTCATTCTTGGAACGGACAAACAACTCTCCGTTGGTTCTGACTTCTATATACCCCGAATCATTAGGAAGATATACAGGAAGAGCAGGTCTGGGCAGTCCTGACGCCACGACCGCATTCCAACCGGCACCGACAGCGTCCTGTCTTATGTGGCCATATAACTGCACCATACCGCCAATCATACGGTATCTTATACCGCTGCCTGTTAAGTCGTTCGGGCTGAGTGTGCCGGAATCCACAGCTTTGACACTGTTGGCGATTCTCTCACTCAAATCCCATGCGCCTTTACTAATAGCCAGCTGGTATTGTTCCGATCCGGTTACAAGTGACGGGGCAAGGTAGTCATTCCTAAACACCTGAGATACGCCTGTGGTTTCGGATAATTTGACTTCTCTTTGCCCTGCAGGGTCGAAGTTGGTTACCTTGGTAAATTTTATTTTCGGGCTGCTGCCAGTGTATGAGGTGGCTGACAAAGCCCTGACAGGCAGAACCTCGCCATTGTAATAGCACCAACCGGCTGTCATTGACACCTTGGAGCCGTTGTCCGTTATCTTGCAGCCTGAAATGATGAAGTCTGTCTCTCCAAGAGAAAGCCCTTCCAATATGGCTGCAAAAACCTCGGAGATTCCACCTTGCAGAAAACGCATGTCATCTGTCCAGATAGGTGTCCTCGCCAGCGGATGCGGATAATTCAGATTCTTCATAATATTAGGACGCTGGTGTTGAAGGTTCTAATGACAATGGGCATACGACAGTGTTATACTCAACACTGCCGATTGTTAAGTCCCGACAATCGGTCGCAAGTCCGGAATGAAGACTCTGCACATAGCCGATAAAAGCGGTTCTACGAGCCTCATAATCAGCGTTGGACATCTGTGCGAATTCATTGTCGCTCAGTGCCGGATAGTTCGTGCCGCCATAGGAAAAAGCGGCTGTAATGTTGTAGGTGTTTGTGGTACTGCCCTTTGTTATTGTAAGGGTTTTCTTTCTCGCGTACCCTGTGTTAATCCATCCCATAGGTTGTTTTTTATTTGTTATTATTCTCTTTCGTCGCCTCCTTCCTTCACCTGTCGGCAAACGGAAGCAGACCATTCATATTTATACGGTTCTTCAGAAACCTTCACACATACTGCACTCGACCAAGCGAATGTGTATGGTTTTACAGCTTCCGCCTGCTTGGTGCATATCAGATTGCTCCAGCTGAACTCATAGTGCTCAGTGGTGTATTTTTTCGCACATACGACATTGGACCAGGCAAAGGTGTAGTCGCAATCCCTTACACAAACGAGATTAGACCAAGCGAAGTCATAAGTTTTATCGAGCACACAGATCAGGCGTTTCCACTCAAAGTTGTATGTCTCGACAACTGGCTCGAGTTCAAGTGCGCACACGCCGTTAGACCATTCGAATGAATAATATTCCACGGTCATATTCTCATAAACGATTACGTACTGCTTGCCGGCGAGTTTGTATTCGTCGATGATGGCGCGAAGCCCCAACTCATCAACCGCACCATAGAGCGATTGAGGCAGACAGACCTTGAAATCAGCCTGCTGGACGTGTGACATTCCTTCCGACGGAACCCATACCTGCTGCTCGACGGCATTGTCGCTTGGGAAACTGACCTGAAAGTTTATCAGCTCACCTTGCGCGTTTGACGGAACGAAAACCTCCTCGATATAAGTTCCGTCCGTTATCTTGCACCTGTCATCACCGCAATAGTCACACACGACCTGGGTGAGACTGTACACCTGACCTGTATGGGAAAGGCGGTATTCCTTTTTCTCGCGGAATACCGTGAACTCCATGTGCAGATAAGATACAGGCGCAAGCAGGCATCTCAACAGACACATGAGATTCGTCTTCCGAAGCGATATCGGAACAAGCGACAGCAGACGTCCGGTGGATAATGAATATTTACTCATATACAACAGTCAAAAGTTTGAGGTTGATATGGCCTGCTATGGACTTGTAGCTATGACCTGACAAATCCGTTACAGTCTGGTTATTGTCATGCGCATAGAATACACAGCTTTCTATCGTGACATCAGTGACCCCCGTCACTTCCTGCAGTGCGTCGATAAGCTTTGTCTTGTTGAAGACACCGCCGTATCTGATACTGTTAAGATAGTCCTTCACGGCATTCTCAATCACGGTATCGTTGCCTTCCGGCATGACAAGTCTGTCAGGCCAAATACGCAGGGTGAGAGTCAGGTCGTCGCTTTGGATGCTTGATATCGCAAGATGAACCCCCGCAAACTTAATGTTATTCATGTATGCCGAAAAACCGGTTAACTGAGCTTCAGTAAGAGGGTCGTAATTCGCTCCGGAAACCTTGACGGTGACGGTGTTGTACTCCTCGACAACGGCAGCGTATTTCACAATCTGCTTATCCTCGTCCGTCGATGCGTATCTGCCGTTCTCGGCGAAATAGGCATTGGCGTTGCTGTTGTCCTGATACTCCATCGCGCGATTCCACAACCAGGCGACAGAACCGGGATAAGCGACTGTTATGCGATCCTCGACGTCACCTTTGAACTGGTCGAAAAGGCGCTCCATGATATGGTGAGCCAACGCCACGATATATATAATGATGTTTAAAACACTGGCGGAGCTAACTTGAGCCTCCCAGCTTTTTGTCGTGTCAAGTTCAAGACTCTGGACGAGTTGCGGAGCCGCAAGAATCTCGTCAGTCATTGTTTTCTTTATTTCCGCTACTGTTCTCATACTTCAATGCTTATATTCTCATTGTCAAATTCAACTGTTTTGGCTGTAACCAAACCTTTTTTGAGGCTTTCCTTGATTTCATTTTTCCAGTTGGGGTTGAAGTTGCCTCCAAGAACCCTCGTGGCTCCAAAGCCCATGACAGGCATCTCTTTGAACGCACCGCGATGCTCCGTGACAATAGCCTCCACAGTCTGGCCGTCAATGTCGCCGATAAGAAAATCCTTGCCGGAGAACATTATCTCATTGTTGTTATCTGTCAGAATCCCCTTCATGGCTTTATGATATTGATCCGGTACCTGTTGACGTTGTGCTGCCTCCTCCCGCGGATGTAGTGACTGCTATTCCCGGTTGGACTGTGACTTCCCCGGTTTTGACGAAATCTTTAATCAAATCCACAAAACCGTCAGCAAAGTCTTCGGATGATTTCTCGCCATCCTTGCAGTCCTTCATGAGTTTTTTCAATCCCGATTTAAATGCAGCATCGTCTAACATAGTATCTGGTTTAAATTTGTTTTTACTTTCTTTATTTTCGTTACGGTGTCAGCGGCAAACGCGCCTGTTCCTGCAGGCGTGGCAATTACCGCCGTACTCAATGTATCAAGGAGAGTGTCCATCTCATCCTTGAAACTCACTGAGTCTTTTTTAACCTTCACCTTGCCGTCAGCGATTTCAACCTCGAGTTTTTTTCCGTCTTTGTATTTTACCGCCTCATCCTCTATGGAGATGGCCGTGTTCCCGTCCGAGAATGTGACCTCGATTTTGGCTATTTCGGAGAACATCGCAATATAGGCATCGGTGTTACTGAGCATTCCCACAACGACAAAGCTGTCATCTGCAGGTGTCACAAGAATGCCTGTTTTTTCCTTGAAAGCGTTCAGCCTGACTTTTTTGATAAGTGCGCCGTCAAGAGGCTGCACGTCGCAGTAGTTTCCCGATACGCTGCCGGCCACCACGTTGCCAACGGCAAACGTGGCGTCACCGAGAATGTGGCATTCCGCGAAGATGTCCAACAATGCTTGTTTTATAGCCTCTTTTGCACCCATATCAATGAATTTCAGTACCGAGATTTATCTTTTGCCTGTAACCGTTCGACTGCGTTCCAAACGAATATGTCACGGCATCCACATTGAATTTTTTGCCGTCCCTTTCCGGATGAAGCTCGTCTTTTATAAGCACCACGTCACCGCATCTGACGAATGGGATGCCGAATGCCGTTATGGTGCCTTCCATCTTATCGACCTTGAAGTCCTTTATCTTCTGCTTTGCGTATTCACGTAGCTGTGACTCATCATGAGCATCCGGGAAGAAGAAGGTGCGCATCTCGTATTCGCTGCTCTTATCCTTGGCATCCGCAGGTTCAGTCACGGAGAGTATTTTGTTCTCCTTGGTGATGCATTTCGCGATGACGGCAATCTTCACGTCCTCGGCCAAGGTGTACTTCAGATTGTCCGTTATGATGTTTCTGCCGTATGTAAACGTCACCGTCTTTGAATCGGAAATCTCGCTGAACTGCATGAGTCCCTGTAGCGTGCCGTTTTTGAAAAACAGGTTTATGCCGTAGTTCTTGCGCAGATACTCGAATACCTTGGCGACTGTCACCTCGCCGTTAATCCTCAACTCTCCGAGCTCTATGTCGGCGATGGTTTTGTCTGTTATTTCAGGCAGATGCTCCGAAATGAACGCCTTGAGAGAAAACTTCTCATAATACAGGTTTTTGACAGTCTTCTGCTTCAGCATCCAGGCCTCGTCCTCGCATTCAATCGTGATTGGTCTGCCTGTTGAAACATTGGTTATATAGCCTTTAAACACCGTCTGAAGACCCGAATCCTCATATCCAAGGTCTATAGTTATCTTGTCCCCACGCTTGATATAGTCCAGAAGATTTCTGTCATGGAACTTAAGGTTGCGTGGCAAGGTCAATTTGGCTGTGTCGGTGATAGTTTTCATTGAAGTTGCAACTTCAACGTGCGACACATAGTCAAATTTTATTATCTTTGCACCCGTAATCTGTATGTTACATTTCAAGACAAGCATGGCATGAAGATTTTGATGATATTACTTATAGCCCTCTTTGGCAGGTCGCCGCTTGGAACCGTTGACAAAGAGCGTTGCGCGTTTGTATATTCAGAGCCGCATGAGCCGCAGGAAATCAATCTTACAGGCAATGTAAGGATAGTCGATATCGGCGAGACCTTCCGGGTCAGAATAGTGGATATCGGCGAAGACATCAAAGTGGTGCCGACCGACTTTCCGTCGCAATGCGGAGAATGGCGGTTTGTTGACGTTGGAGAGGATTTCTCCGTCCGCTTTGTCGATATAGGGGAAGATTTCACCATAAGACTCTCCGATTTCTAAACATTATCCTCAACTAAAAAACTGTGGTCTATATCGCTCTGAAAGTTCAGAGTGAAAGGCATGACGTTAAAGAACTTCATCTGCTTCTGGTCGAAGTTGCCTCTCACGAAAACAAGCTTCGTTATGTCGAAAATCTCATTCAGATAGACGCTGACGACATCGATGGATTCATTCTTTGAAAGTATTTTGTTTAACAACTGCATCTCGTCAACCGGGAAGGCATACTGGTTGTCTATTATCAGGTTCCCTGATATGTCGATGTTATAGTCCCCGTCCTGTATCAGCTCCTTTATCGAGCCTGTCACACCGACAAGCTGCTGGGAGTGTATCACCTTGGTTTTAACGACATTGACCTTGGCGTCGATAAATGAGATCGTTGAATCAGCTGTGACCAATTTAATGTCGTTACATAAATGCGTGCCATATTTCGACCGATCGCCGCCGTTAGAAAGTATGCTTTTAGGCTTAATCAAGCTGTTGGCATAGTTATATACCTGGTCGGCATCTGTCAGCGCAACCTCGAACAATCCTTCCTGTACCTTTCTGCTGCCAAGCGTAATGCCGAACTGACGCGCCTTCAGAGCAGCGTTAATGGCTTGTGCCTGAATACTGTCCCTATTCAATGAAATCTTAATCAGCGTCATGACATATAGTTTACATCGTTAACAACATTCTGCAAGGCTCTTGAGAGTTTGTCCATAAAGTCGGATGCTGTCTCAGGATTTTCATTCGTGCTGTTGAAATGGTTCACAACCTCCTTGATCAGACCGTCGTTTATGGTTATGTAATAGTTTTTGACCTGTTTGCCGCCGCCAGAAATGGAATCAGCTGCAGCCTCAACCGCTGTGGTGGTTGTACCACCGCCGCCGGTATTGCCGCCACCGTTCTTGTTTCCATCCCCATTACTGACGCCTGTGCCGCCGCCATTACCTTTGTTGTCGTCTTTTTTCGTTCCAAGAAAATCGTCCATAAAACCCTCATACATTGAGCGTTTTAGCATGACCGCATCGTATTTGTTCTTATATTTGGCCTCACGTTTCTTATCAGTGATTTCGCCGTAGCTTGTCATCACTTCCCCCAAAGCAGCTTTATTGGCTGAAATTTCGGCAACTTCCTGGACATACTCTTCGGGGATTTCAACTTTCACTTCAGCATAATAACCATTATCTGCTATTCTCTCCTTGATGTTTCCGTAGTGATCTATGTAGGCGTCACTTCCTTTATATCCCATTGCCTCAAGTATCTCCCTTTCACGTCCGTTTTGGATCTCATTGTATCTGGTTCTTGCGGCCATACTGGCCTGATACTTGACAACATTGTTCAATGCGTCGTCTGCATCCTCTTGTAATTCGTCAAGCATGCGCTGAAGATACGCCTTACGTATTTTCTTGTCATACTCCTCGTTTGCGCCCTCGAGAGCCGTCTTGATTTCTTCAACGGACGCTTTCTCAAGGTCGAGGTTTTTAAGCAATTCAGGGTATTTCTGATTAATAAGGTCTATATACGTAGTCCTTAATGCCTCATTGTCATTAGCCCCAATCAAAGAATCCACCAGGGCGTTCATCTCAGCTTTTTCCCTTGCTATCTTCTGTTCGGAAGGAATCTCAACCCATCTCTTTACAACATCAATAGCACGGTTGCCTTCATCCATGAGTTTGCGCAATGTCGGCTGCAGACGTTCCCCGAACGCGACTTTCAGCTGATAGGCGTTGTCTTCGAGGTTGGACAGCTTTCCGGCTGTCGTTTCGGCCTGAGTTGCCATCATGCCGAAATATCCCTTGGACTTCATGATTTTAGGCAGGGCGGCGAGGAGCTCGTCCGTTGAAGCGAGAAGCTCTCCGGACTTGCTCACACCCTTTCCTGTGGCTTTAGTCCAGTCATCGACAGTAATCATAAGGTCGCGGAACATATCGACCGCGATACCTTTCTGGCCAGAAGCCATTTTTGAAAATGCGCTCATGGCCTGCTCCATAGGCTTGCCGGAGGCTGCCGCGAGGTCGCCAAGCATCTTGACGTTATCCTCGCTGTACCTGCCGAGAGCCTGGAGTTTGTTTCCTGCCTCAATGACTTGCGGAAGGTCGAATGGTGTCTGCGCCGCTATCTTGAAATATTCCTGCATCCTGTCCTTGGCAGCCTCTGTGGTGCCAAGCATGTTTTTCAATGCAGCCTCATATTTCTCAATTTCATTGGCCGCGCCAAAAGATTCTTTCCCTATGCTGAAACCGACTTGCGCGACTTTCGCCGCTGCGGCCACCGCCAAACCGCCTTTCAGAAGCCCGCTGCCGATACCAGTCTTGTCGGAGATCCTTTCAAAGAAGCCTTCGCTTGTTTCCCCGGCAATGGCGGTCTCGCGCTCAAGCTCGCGTATCTTGCGTTTGGTGGTGTCGATTAGAGTATTGTATTTCCTTATATGATCAACCCTGAATGATTCCCCCTGAAGGTGCTCATACCTTCTCAGGTTGTCCCTAAGTTGGTTTAATGAGCGGTCAAGCGTCTTTACGCCGTTGTTTCCTGCTTTGCCAAAAGCGGCATCAAGACCGGTGGTCTTTTTCTTAGCCGACTCCGCGTCAAGCCCAATCTTTGAAAGGCTGCCCCCTCCAATGACTTTAAGCTGCAGTAACCATTCAACGGTATTTTTCATATTGGAATGCTTTATAATTCTAATCGTTCTCTATCTCGGACAAATTGGACATCCATAAATGCCTCGACAAGTTGCCTGTCAGTCATAGCGTCAATAATATCGGGCGTATATTTAAGATAGAACCTTACATAAGCCCTCATCAGGCGCACATCGTAGCACAGACGCTTGACCTGATCATGACGCTCATAAATGGCAGGCTTTTCTATCCTGCCGAGGCTTAGAGTTCCTTTAAGGAACCCTCCACAATGTCGAATATCAAATCAATCTGGTCAAACAGGCCGAGCAGATATTTATCCGTGGATTTGATCTCCTCATCACCTTCCACCCAGCAGTTCTCGACTATTGCGGTTTTGAAACGTATGCTGGAACCGCCTGCAATGGTTCTGCATGCGTCGATGATTTTCAACGTAGGCGTTGAGAGGACACAGCTTTTGCCGTCTTTTGTCTCATAAAGGAAAAGTTTCCCGTGCTTCGCCTTCAGCACTTTAAGTTTTTCTTCTGTAAATTCCATGGCGTTTAACCTCTAACGATATGACTGATGATAAGCTTTAACGTTTGTTCGTTCTTTGTGTCGCCCTGCTTCATGGTTGTCTTGTCTTCCATGAACTGGCAGTTCTTGAGGATGTCGTTTTTCATTTTCTGTCCGTTGACAGGAATCCACGAGACGATGATCGGGAACGGTGCAATGTCCTGGAGTCTGCCTGTAGGCGAAGCCGCTCTTATGTTCTCAATAGCGGAACGCAAAAGCGTTATGTTGCCGTCAGGCTTGATGTTGCCGTAACCGCGACCGACTGGTTCGCAGCCGACACCATAGATATTCTCCATTTCCTGCTCGTCGCCGTATTCAATAGCTGTCACACCGACTGCAGGAACACCGGCAATGGTGAATATAACGCTCGCCCAGCTGTGCTCGACGCCGTTAATCATTGGAATTGTAGGTACTTGATTCATGGTGCAGTGTTATTAAGAGAGTTTTGTTGTGTAGCCGATTTTGATTCTGACTTTTCTCATGACGCCTTTTGCGACATTCTTGATGACGATCTCAACCTCTGATGACGATAGCACGTTCTGTTCCGGATCAATCTCCACCTTATATCCCGACAACTCACCTTTCTTTTCCATGTCCTCAAGCGCCATGCCGGCGACCTCTTGAAGATATGCAACGGTCTGCTGGTCGAGATTACCTGTATCGGCATCAACCTTCAGCGGCATGCCGAGTTTAGGCGTGACATAGGCAGTTATGCCGCGCACAGCCTTATCCATGGTTCTGACGCTTTCAATTGTGCAGTAGTCAGATGTGGCAAGGTCAAGAGTCCAAGAGTCGTTGAAATACGAACCGGCAAGACCTGGATATGTGCGCAGGAAGATGTATTGCGATGCGTCGAGACCTTCAATGACTGCGGTGTCAACAGTATTGAACAACGTGCCGTCACCGAATGCAGGCACCGACACGCCTGAAGGGAATTTCTCAACATAAGAGATGCTTTCATGCACCGACGCGAGACTGACACATGCCAGGAGGATGCCAATCAATGAAACGGTGTTTTTAGGGGTTGCGTTTGCCGTTGCCGTAAACAGATCAGCGGCGGTTCCCTCTCCGTCCTGGGCGATAACAACACTGACATTCTTCTGTCCGGTCACTGCTATGGCCGCAGGAAGTGAGTTGAGTGCTGCAATTTTAGGAGCGTATAAAATAGAGCACGGCGTGCCTTTTGTCTCAAAGTAAGTGCCGATTCCCTGCAGCGCGGTCACATCAGCTGCAGCGAATGCTTTCGCACCTGCCCATACGCCGATTTGTCTCAACTTACCATTGGCGAAAACCTGCAAGGTTTTAAGCTCGGCGAATGTTGACGGAGCACTGGTCGAAATTCCGACATAAAGTGATATGGCCGGATTGATGCGGAAAATCTCCGACAACTGATAATGGAGCACCTTGATGAACCAGCTCGCGTTGTCGGATGTGATACCGAGTTCCTCCGCCTTCTCGATAGTCGATATGGCCTTGAACTGGTCGGTACCTGAGAACCCTGACGGATAAGCGTCGAAGCCGTAGAGCATCAGACCAGAAATATGGTCTTCGCCAGGCAGTGTTTTCGGGACGCCTCCGTTTTGTCTTTGGATGCTAAGTTTATTCATTTTTGTTGGTTTTGCGTTTGACTTTAATTACACTTTTGTCAGACAGTGAAGATGCCAAGAGAGCAGCTTCGTTTTCAGATGTAAAAACGCGACCGTTGGCTGTGACAAACACTTCTGCAACAGACTCGTCGCAATTGAGAAGTGTGTCTTCTCCAATTTTAGTCAGTACGGTATCGCCTATTGTCGCGTTTTTTTGGTTTTTATTTGCCATTTGTTATCGTTTTAAATAGAGTTTAATTCCAATTAAAACAGCCAAGGCTGCTATTAGCGTCAGGAACAGGCGACCCAGATATATTTGGATGATTTGCCACCCCGTGAGCTGTCTTTCCACCTCTTTGACTTGAGTTTCCAGACTACGCTCCAGTTCCTTGATTTTGCGGTCGCGAATCTTCAGCAGCAGCTCAAGGCTGTCTGTGTTGCAGTTTACTTCAAAGAGCGTTGTAGAGTCTGTTCTGGTGATACTTGCACCGGTGCTTGTGTTTCTGCCGTTGACGGCCTGGAGCTCTTTCAGCAGGACGTTTCCGGTACTGTCGCATTCAAGCCAGGCACGCAACCACGCGGAGTCTGCCGGCAGCTTGATGATACTGTCATGCCACCTGTCCTCTACAATGACACTGTCATTTCTCTGAAATATTATCAGCGGCTGCTTGCTTCTGCAGCTCGTGCTTGACAGGGCAGTCATTATTATGAGGGCATGTATTAACCCCGTTAACAGCATTGCGTAGTTTGATGACTTCACGTTGTAATGGTTTGACTATATTTTTCTTAAACTCGTCAACATATTGTTGAGCAAGATTCATCTCCTTCTGCTTTATGTCAGCCGCTATTGACTCTATCTCCTTTTTGTGCTTACGACCACTGGTGAACCATCCGCAAGCGACGAGCAATGTTATGATGTCTCGTATTATATCGATGTATTTTTCCATATTATTCAGTCTTAAAGTACAAATCTGCCTCCTTGACGCGACGTCTCAAAAGCCCTTCCAGTTCAACCTTTTTATCGCCGACGGTAGCGTATTTCCAACGCTTGAACTCGTCTCTGATTTTAGGATTATTGCTGTCGGATACCACAAGGCGGCGCAGCGTGGAATTGGTGAAAGCCACAGTGCCGACATTGAATACGAATGAGACAAGGGCATCGAATTGGCTTTGCCTGAACACACCGGCTTTTGATACGCAAGCCTCGGCGACAGCGATATCGTCGGCTAAAAGCTTTTCGGCTTCCGCAACGGATATGCTCTGTCCTTCCCTGACACCTCCGGTGTGCCCCCAGCCGATGGTGAAACGTCCTGCAGGACACATGTAGGCCTTCAGATGCAGGGACTCAAAGCCCTTGATAAATTCGATACCCTTGCCGCTCGTTTTCATGCTATAATTTGTCAGATAGTCGCGGATTGTATTTGCTGCCTGGTACAGATGCCGGATGTCGGTTTAAATAAGTGTAATTAGAACCTGCACATTTTGAGGGACTATATCCAAACAGGAGCAATGGATTATCAGTGTCGAATTCATAACGGTACTTGACAGCCAATGCCTCCATTGCCACATTAGGGCAAGGCATGACTGGTGTATAGCCTGATTCGACTGTAACGTCCATAACGCAAGTAGGCATCTGGTATTCGGCATAGGTGTATTCCACCTGTTCTGCCGGACACACGACAACTGCGGTCTGGTCGTAGATACGATAATTCATCGGATTGCAATTTGCCGCACTGGCTGCAATCATGGCCAAAGTCAAGGCGGCGAAAAGAATGAGCTTTTTCATTGTGTTTGATTTTTTGTTGGTTGAATAATTAGATTGCAAGGAATGTTTCACCATCCCACATGAGTTGCTTGCTTACCTTGGTCGAAGCGGTTCCAGCAAGTGTCGCCACTGTGTCTTCACCGATCTTGACCGTGATGTTTCTTGCCGTTGAATCTGATGTCCAGCTGACAATGACTACAGCACCCACATTGAGGTTGGCGGCTACAGGGGCAAGGGTCAATGTTGTGGCCGCTGAAAGGCTGCCGAGTTTGACAATGGTTCTTTCCCTGTTGATGGCTACGCTTGCGGCGTTTGCCGATACTGTGGGGCTGACGGCTTCTGCAGTCGGGAAGATGGCTTTCACCTTCTTGTTTGTGTCCCCGGGGATGTTTGGAGCTTCAAAACTATAGCTCGAACCGTTTTCTTTGTTGATGAACATGATAATTTGTTTTTAATGTTGAACATTAGGCTGTTTCCTGATAAATGAGGCAGACGCCCTTCTTGTCGCTGCGCATGTATTGTCCGCCGGCACGTACCAAAGCCGAGATTACATCGCCGTAGTATGCGGCCTGGTTCTCGTTGTCGAACAGTTTGGTCTGGCCGATAGCGCGTGACACACAGCCGTCATGCCATGCGATACCTGCTGCTGAGTCGGTGGCGGCTTCAGATGTCCATGCTTTCATGTTGCCGGCTGCCGAAGCTTTGGCGACTTTTGAACGCATATAGAAATCAAAACCGAGATAGTTTCCGACGATACCTCTCTTCAGGTCTGCCAAACCTCTAAATGCTGCAGCTTCCGAGTCGGATAATGTCTTGAGAAGCTGGTTGTACATGATGGCGTCAAGCAGCATGCAACGTCCCATCTGTGGAATATCCTGAACGTCAAAGACATCTTTCACTTGGAAAACGTCATCTTTTGTGAAAGCTTTACGATTACCTGTCGCGCCATGGACGTGAGCGGCAACCGCCGAGCCTGATGATTTCACCGAGAATGGTGAAGACGGAACCCAGTCGTAAATAAGGTCGGCATGTACCGAATCCTGCAACGCCATACGTGAGTTTTTAACGACGGATTCACGCTTTGAATAACTCAACTCGACTTTTTCAGCATCCAGAAGGACGATAGGGTCGGTTGTGTATTCATGAATATTGTAGTCAAGGTCTTTGTCCTCGCGTTGCGAGATCTGTGCCGGTAACTGTTTTCTGTTTTTGACTACCGCAGGTGCTCCGCCTGCATTAGGTACGTGTACTGTCTTGCCTTCCACGAAGCCTGAGAGGTCAACAGAACGGCTTGCGAATGTGTTGTCCGCAAAAAGGTTTTCAACCAAACTGTTGAGCCAAATTTCTTTTTGAAGTCCCATGTGTTAATCTTTTTTGTTAAACTTTTCGTTGTATTTCTTCTCGTACAGCGCAGGGTCTTTAGCCCTGAGTTCTTCGAGTTTTTCCTGCTTGTCGAGCTCGTCCCATGAGAGCTTTGCGAGGTCGGACACGTTGTGGGTCACCTCTTCGCCCATAGGCTTGCGTTTGGGAATAGACTCAAGGATTGTTTTCGCGCCTTCAAAGTCAGACTCGAACAGTTTCTCAAACTTTTCCTTGGCCTTGGCGTCGATGCGTCCTTCCTGGACAGCCTCGTTGATAAGTGTGTCCGCCTGGGCTTTGAGACTTTGAGCCTTCTCGTCCTTCAAAGTCTTAAGTTCAGCCTTCAGCGTCGCGATTTCAGTATCCTTTGCAGCACCGACTCTATCGATGGCGAGGATGATTTCGTCAGCGGTTGCCGTTGCCGGCAAGCCGAGTTTTAAAGCAATTTTTTCAGACATTTTTATTGAATTTAGTTTGTTGATGATGCCTTCAGGCAGTGTGCCGTCGGCGAGTGTTATCATGTTTTCGTTGTCGTCGTACAGTATGAGACCGCCGGCAGCGTTCGGGTTTGACGGTATGTCAACGATAGAGACCTCCATAAGCTCACAGGCCACGGCTGTCGGGTACTGCTGACCGGGCTTCAGATACTTGGCATCCTCGCTCCAAGTCTTGACGCTGATTCCTATCGAGCAGCTTGAAAGGATGCCACTCTCCAGTTTCGACTTGATTTTCATTGCGAACTCATCCTTTTCGTCGAATACCGGTGTGCCATACAACACGCCGTTCTCAACCGTGAGGTTCTCCCAGCGTCCGATCGGAAGAATCTCGTCAGTCTTGCCCCTTGAGGTGCGATGGTGGTTAAACAGCATGATAGGGTTCTTCAGGAACCGCTCCATGCTGATACCCTCGGTCAGAACCCAGAAGCCGTAACTGTTGATACTCTCGTCGGATAGAATCATTCTCTTCATTTGCACTTTATTTTTCGGTGCAAAAATCCGATGTAAATTATTAAGCCGCAAAAAGTTAGGACAAAATGTCCACATTATTTTATTTTCCGCGCGTAAAACCTCATTTTTGCCTGAAATTTTCAATTCAACAGTCATGACAAAGAAAGAAATCAGTGAAAAAAAAGCTATGGCATACCGCCTGTTTATGAACGGCGGAGCACAAGCCGACGTGGCAAAAGAGGTCGGCATCTCGGCAGCGACATTGTCAAAATGGGTCAAAGAAGGCAATTGGGAGGAACGGCTTAACGACGAGAAGACCTCCAGCGTAGAACTCGCCAACAGCATGATGCTCGCCGCCAAAAAGATGACCGACATTATTATAAAGGAAATAGAAGGCGGTAGTTACAATATCGAGAACATCACAAAATGCTCCGACAACGTTGTCAAAATCATGGCGGCGGCGGAAAGGGTCGCCAATACCGTCACAAAAGCCAAGGTCATAGATGTCCTCACCTCACTCGACAAATGGCTCTATATCCGCTCAAAAACAGACAAAAACCTCACCCCACAGGTGCTTTCCACAATCAATTACTATCACCAGGAATACGTCAAATATCTCAACTCCAAGGAAGGGGAGTAAACCATGGTACGGTTGGCAAAGAAAATCAAACGGCAGGAAGCGGAATGGGAAGAGCTTTGCGCACAGATTCAGAGCGCGACATCCACACTGCCTGTCGGCGACGCGATCGAGCAACAAAAGCGCATCGAGCGGTCAAACCGCGACTATGCGTTCTTTGTGCCAACCTATTTCCCGCATCTAGCATCAAAACCTACTGCGGATTTTCAGATCGATGCCGCAAACAAGGTGCTTGAAGACGACCGTTTCCGTGGAGTTTTTGAATGGGCGCGTGGTCATGCCAAGTCCACACATATTTCTTTATGCGAACCGATGTGGCTGATGTCACAGCCCAATCATGTTCCTCTCGTGATGCTTCTTATATCAAAATCACTCGAAGCGGCCAAACAGCTGCTTGCCGACCTCCAAGCGGAGTTGGAAAACAACGAGCTGTACAAAGCCGACTTCGGCATCGGCAAAGGTGATGGCATTTGGAGTGACGGACGCTTCACCACCTCGGACGGCTCCATGTTCATAGCACTCGGCCGCGGACAATCCCCACGTGGTATAAAGAAATCGGGAAGACGTGTCAATTACATAGTAATCGACGATATTGACGACGACGAGATGTGTCTTAACCCCAACCGCGTGAACAAGGTGACCGACTGGTGCCTCACGGCTTTGTACGGTACCATGGATGCAGGACGAGGCCGTTTTGTCCTGGTGGGAAACCGTATCGGCAAAAAAACCGTTCTCGGTGATATAAGCGAAAGACCGGGATTCTATCATACCGTTGTCAACATCCTCGACAAAAAAGGCAATCCGTCCTGGGAAGGAAACTTCACAAAAGCAGAAGTGGAAGCAATCCGCTCTGATATTGGCGAGAGACGCTTCCAGAAAGAGTACATGAACAACCCTGTGAACGAGGGCACGATATTCGAGAAGAAGTACATCCACTACGGTCAGATGCTGCCGCTGCGCAAATACCGCTCCATCGTCACATACACCGACCCTTCTTTCAAAGCTTCAAGCAGCAACGACTACAAGGCGACGATGCTGGTGGGCGTCACACATACCGGGGAATACCATGTCATCAGGGC
Organism: Bacteroidales bacterium; assembly: GCA_017427985.1. GTDB lineage: Bacteria > Bacteroidota > Bacteroidia > Bacteroidales > F082 > Limimorpha. The sequence goes on from JAFRRS010000002.1 coordinate 129,248, forward strand.
GTTCGCCGATCAGACGAAAGTGTCGGAGATGGTAAGCTGGCATTATCAGATAAGGGACTACGTTGGCGACACCCCGATAAAATACTACATGGAGAGCAACTTCATACAGGATTTGCTGCTTGACGAATTCAAGAAGGTCGGCAATGAGACCGGCTTGCAAATACCAATCCTTGGTGACAAACGCAGCAAGCCTGACAAATTCGCGCGCATCGAGGCAATGCAGCCTCTTTTCCAGCGTGGCGAGGTTATATTCAACGAAGATTTTAAAGGCACTCAGGGCTTTGAGGTTCTCGAGGAGCAGCTGCTGCTGTTTGAGAAAGGCTCCAAGGTGCATGACGACGCGCCTGACGCCCTCGAGGGAGCCATTTGGATATTAAGCAATAAAACACGAACCGCCGACACAAGATATGTCATTGGCGAGCGTAAATCATGGAGATACTAATTATGTTTCTAACACCATCAGAACTAACCAACAACTTGTACGGCCATGTGATTGACAATATCACACAGAACGACCCGCAAGTATCCGAACAGGCCATTTCCGCCGCCATAGGCGAAATGAAATCATATCTGGCAGCCTACGACGCAGACACCATTTTCTCGGCGACAGGGAGCGCGAGAAACCCCCTTATACTTGAAAACACCAAGGTAATAGCTATATGGAACATCCTGAAGCTGAGTTCCGCCGAGACTCTCTACGACACATGGAGGGAGAGATACGACAGGGTTGTTGATTTCATGACAAAAGTCGCCGAAGGCAAAATAACACCCGACCTTCCTGTCAGAACCGGCAGCGACGGCGAGATATCAATCAGAATGAGAATGGGGTCTAACCCAAAATTCACACACGACGTATGATGAAATTTCCTTCAATATTCAAATTGTCGGCTACAAACAAAGAAGCCGCCGTCACAAAGAAAGACAAGCGCATTATCTCGCGTGTCATCAAGAAACAGGAATCAATAACAAGAAGGGATATTGCGGACTGGAAAACGGCACGACTCGAAGCCACAAGAGCCGAGGAACCGCGCCAGCATCTTCTTCAGGTTCTTTACGACGAGGTCATGCTTGACGCGAAGATGACCTCGCAGATAGGATTGAGAATAGACAAGTCGCAAGCCGCGGCGTTCTCGCTGAAAAAAGGCGACAAGGTTGACGAGGAGTCAACAAAGATACTCCAGGACTCAGGACTGTATGACACATTCGCAGAAGAAATAATCCTCGCCAATTTTTATAACCACTCATTGTGCGAGTTCTCTTTTGACAAAGGCAAACCCGTTGTCGATATCATTCCAAGGAAACACGTCTCACCTGAAGACGGTAAATTCTATCCTGATGTTTACGGTGACGGCGAAAAGTATAGGGACAGACCCGACTTCGGCACATTCATCCTGGAGTTCTATCCGAAAAAAGGTGACCTCGGACTGCTTAACAAGGCGGTGCCTTACGTGCTGATGAAGAAGTTCGCCATGTCATGCTGGTCAGAACTGTGCGAGATATACGGAATCCCGCCGCGCGTTATGAAGACCGACACACAAGACCCGACAATGCTTGAACGAGCCGAACACATGATGAAGGAAATAGGTGCTGCAGCGTGGTTTATCATAGACACCACAGAGGATTTTGAATTCGCCCAAAGCACATCCACAAACGGCGACGTTTACAAGAACTTCATCTCCGTGTGCGACGAACATATATCGCTGCTTAACCTCGGCGCTGTCATCGGGCAGGATACATTGAACGGTAACCGTTCGAAGGAAGAGACGTCAGTCCGTCTGCTTGACGCCATCGTTGAAGCCGACAAGCGCAAGATACAGTTCAACTTCAACCAGAAAATCATACCGGCTCTCGAGAGCCTCGGCATATTGCCTCAAGGCTTGCGTTTCGAGTTCGCACAGGCCGTTGACATAGACAAGCTATGGAAGATGGTATTTGAGGGCTCGCAATACTACACATTCGATATAGAATGGCTTAAGGATACCTTTGGCATGAACATCACGGGAATGAAGTCCAACGAGATGCCGCCTGAGCTTCGTGGCAAGGTGTTTGATTTTTTCGCGTAAGCCCCTACTATAAGGGGCTGCACAATGCACTCCGCAGCCTTTACGGAGACACGGTCACACTTACGGACGCTGATGACAAGCGTTTTGAAAAGGTTTCAAAAGCCTTTCAAAGAACGGTTAAATGGATCCATGGGAAACAGTCGTTCACTGCCGAGATGCTTTCAGACGACGAACCACAGGAACTGATAAAAGAGACATTCAATGTGTTAACCCAGCCTTTGAAAGACATCTCTGTCTCTCAACACATCCCTAAGGAGCTTACCAACGCTCTCAGTGAAAACGTATTTTATTTCTCCGGGTTCAAGACCTATCACGAGCTTAACGAGGCATCCAAGCTTCTGAAGGATGACAACGGCGGCATCAAGTCATTCGACAGGTTTGCAGAAGATGTCAAAGCTGTCAATAACACTTACAACCGCAACTATCTCGAAGCTGAATATGAGTTTGCGACAGCATCGTCACAGATGGCAGTAAAATGGAAGGAGATTGAAAAGGACGGCGACCGCTATGACCTGCAATACCGCACCGCAAACGACGGTCTTGTGCGCCCAGAACACGCCGCACTCCACGGCATCACCCTGCCTCCTTCAGATAAGTTCTGGGATAAATACTATCCGCCAAACGGATGGCGTTGCCGATGCACAGCTGTACAGGTCAGGAAAGGCAAATACCCTGAAAGCGACTCCGAAGCCGCCTGCAACGCAGGTGAGAAAGCCACTACACATATAGGCAAGGATGGGGCTAATAAAGCGCAGATATTCAGGTTCAATCCCGGCAAGCAGAAAAAAATCTTTCCTCCTAAGCATCCGTATCTGCCTAAAGGCTGTGGCAAATGTGAGTTCAACAAACTGGCATACAATCCTAACAGCGAGAAATGCAGAGCCTGCAAGATTATATCTGAGTGTTTCGAGCGACAGCCTTTGCTGCAGCCGAAAACCATCAAAGAATACGAAAATGGCGGCTCGCTTCAATACTATCCGATTATTGACACAAAAACGAGCGACTATATGAGAATAAAAGCCTCTGCAACAGCGTTTGCGGAACAGGGTCATAAAGTCGTAATCACACCAAAATTTGACGGTGGAAAATTCTGTCCGGACTATGATAATATATATGGCGGTTTGAAAGGCACGAAATATTACGGCAAATGTCCTGATTTTTCTGTTGACGGCATGTGGTATGAGCACGAAGGCTTTATAACGAACAATCCAAAACGGGCGTTCAATAATATGCTTAACCACGGAATTAAGCAATCCGACAGACTGGTACTGGAAGATTGCGGACTTAGCGACGGTTATATGTTGCGTGCTGTCAATGGAAGAATTAAGGCGGGGAAGAAGGTGTCGGAGATATGGATTGCCGGCAATGGCCAAATACGGCTGCTATATAAAAACTGAAGACTAACCTCAAACGAGATTAGCCCAGTATTCGACGAATCCGCAGAATCGTCACTGCAAAAATATAAAACTTTTTAATACGCACAACATTTTTTTGAAAAAATTGTATGGAAGCAAAAGAATTGATTGACGATATCCTATCCGACATCCGTGTCGAGCTGCTCGACGAGTTTGACAAAAACTTCGAACGTAAGGGCTTTTTCGGCAATCCATGGCCGCCCCGCAAGTTCCAGAACAACAGAGGCTCGCTACTGATGCAGTCAGGTAAACTTCGTCGCTCGATCAAAGCGGCCAGAGAAGGTGATGGCATCAGGTTCACCAGCTCCGAGCCTTATTCGGCCATACACAACGAGGGTGGCAGAATAAGGGTTACCGATAAGATGCGCAAATTCTTTTGGGCTAAATATGCCGAGACAAAAGACGAACAATGGAAATGGCTGGCGTTGAAAAAGGTCGGCAGTACGCTGACAATACCGGAGAGACGTTTCATTGGCGACGCTCCGGAAGTGAAAAAGATTGTGGAGGACATAATAGCGGAAAATGTCGAGCGTGCAGGAGAAAAGATAGCCATAGAGCTTCGGCAATAAAAAAGCCCCCAAGTTGACTCGGGGGCTTTTCGTTTATTGGTATTGTGGCGTGACGGACAGGCCTGCCATCACTTCCACAACATTCCGCGGTGGTGCCTCGCATTTGAAAGCTGTGGCATATTTCAGCTCGTAGCATTCATATCCTTTCGTCGCAGGAATTCTCTGCATACTGATTCGCACCAACGGCACAAAGCTGTGAGAAGCGTAATGCTGCAGCGCATTGTGAACCGATTGTATGATGTCGAATATTGCAAAGGCATCCTCGCGTTGTGGCGAACCGGCGCTCGATGACAATGTGTGCAGATCTGCAATCGTAACTGTAAGGACTGCCTCCGCGTTCTGATAACCGGCGTTCAAGTCTTCGTACCTCACGCTGTCAACGTCTAAAACAGCGCATGGGAAGTTCACGGCCGGTCTCTCCTCGTTAAGCTGTCCCCAGTCTTTGTCAATGTATCTCAAGACTGGCACTTTGTCTGAAAGCCTCGTCTGAACATCCAATAGTATTTGCTTTTCCATATTAAAACAGTTTTAGTTGTCTTTCGTCATCCATGTCCCGTTCCTCTTTTTTGATATTGGTCGAGATATAACGGAGAAGTGTTTTATAACTGCAGGGATACACCGGATACACGTATTTGCGCCAAACCCTGTAATATGATTTGGCTTGATTGCCGGGCTCATAGTGTTCTTGCACTATGTCGCACACATGCCTCATCCGCTCAAGCGTATTCCGATGATGCCTGCTTTTTCTCATTACTTATAAGGCTTGATGTCTATGATAACGGTTTTTGTCTTGACAACTCTGCCGCTGCCGTTACATAACGAGCAGGTACGTGTATAGATATCGTCTTTTCTACCGGTTCCGCCGCAGTCACCGCACACTTCTATCAAAGGCGTGAACTCAAAAACCTTAGCGGTCTCTGGTATCTCTATTTTCTTTGTTTTATTCATTTTCTTTACTTTTTAAATTGTCAACATAATCTTTGAAGGCTTCCTTATGCCTTTGAATATCGTATGTGCGCCCAAACTCGTTCGCTCTTGGCGTATGGGTGTTGTACTCCTGTGATTCATTCATCCTGATTTGGACGTATTCCCCGGCTTTCTCGCTGATGTAGCTGTTAAACCAGCCAACGACATCCTGCATCCCAATACTGCCGTAAAACCTGCCGTATTCCCCCTTCATGACACGTCTAAAGACAATATCAATATCGGCGGCGTTGATGTTGATGCCGGACTCAAGGCAAACGTCCACAACCGTTGAGGCTATTTCCGCAAGGCTTTCTGGAGGTAGTGGCTTAGTCAAGTTCAGTAACGTTTCAAGTCTGACTATCTGCATGACTATCACAGATGCTGTTTCCTTAAATCCGATGGTTTTCACTATCTTATTTATTGAAGGGAATCCGCTCTCAATCGATTGCCGCACTGTTACAATCTTGGCATCGCGAACCGCCATCGACAAAGCCGCAGGAGCCAGAGTCTTCTCAGAGATAACAAATTGTGGCTTATTTGAGATAGTCGCAGGCGCGTTTTGCTCGTTCATAGCTGTTATTCTGTTTTAGGTTGCCATATATCTTCTCAAAATCCCTCGACAGCCCTTCAGGAGTGAAACGGTTGTCGAAGTACCATGTGTTTTTAAGCTCTTTAACAGCTTTTAGAAAGGCGTTTAAAAAGCTTATGATAGAGTTCTCGTCGATAACCATCGTCTCTTCACGCTGACCCTCGAGCACCTTTTCATGGATAGACTCAAGCAGCTGCTTCATCCATTTGAAGTCGGCCTTGGTGCCGGTGTAACTGGTGCCTTTGTATTCCAAATACCGGGCTTTGAAATCTTCCAAGGCACGGAACACGGGATATACAAAACCGTCGTTTTTCTTTCCGTTCATCGACTCGAGGATGGCGTTCATCAGCCTTGTCTTGTCGTTTTTAGACAGCTTCAGAGCCTCGTTTATCAGTTCTGTTATTTCCATTTCTGCTGTTTTTGATGTTTGACATTTTGCGACGTGCGCATTCGGGGCACTCGCTGCCCCAAACACGCCTGTCATACTCGGTGCCACAGTCTGGGCAGACAGCCCATACTTCGTGGTTGTTGGTGATGTAAGCCATCAGGCTTCCTCCTTCTTTGGCTCGACATAGAACGTCTCATCCTGGACAACAGCCAAACCCACCTTCTGGAGGTTTTTAGCCACGTTGTCACTGTCACGGTCGGCAAGCAGCTTGTCTTTTGCCGGTTCGTCAACGGTGCGCACGTATAATGGCAGGAACTCCTTGAGCAGGTTGGTGACGGCAGGCCATGTGAAGCCCTTCAAGGTCTTCAGCTTCGGTGTGCCTGTGCGGAAGCCGAGTGTGCCGTGGATGGTCTCAAGGCTCTTTTTCTTGGTGAAAAGAACCTCGCGCTGTTCGACGGCGTAAGTCTGCAGAACCTCAAACGCCTGTTCTTTCTCCTCGGTGAGAGCCGCAAGCTCTTCCTGGTACTTCTCGCGGATTTTCGTGAACTCCACATCCATTGTTGCCTGGATTTTCTGGATACGTGCGTCCGCACTCGCGTAGTCGGCGAATGCCGATTCCATTGTCTCATTGGTGACGTTGCTAATCAACACCTTCTTTTTTCTTGATTGTGCCATAGTTGTAATTATTAGTTTTTAATTAAGTTTATTGTAAAAAAACGAAACCCTTCTGCCGTTTGCGAACTCCAGGCGAACCATGCCGTCACCTTTGCCGACGATCAGGCCTGTTGTCTCTTCTTTGCATTCAGGTTGTCTGACATAAGCCATACCGCCAATAGGAAACCCACTCATTTTACACCTCCTGTTACGCTAAATCCGTAGGTTTTCTTTACTGGATTTATATTGATGGTGAAGACATATTCGTCAACTCCTCTTTCGTCAGGGTAGCATGAGATGTAATCGCCGTGCGAAAACACGACTTTCAGTCTCTTCGTGCGCGGATATGCGTTGTTCAATTCCTCAACCTTGTCGCGGATTTCCTTAATCAACGCATCGCGTGATTTTTCGTCATAAATCAGGCAGTTCTTAAACTGGTTAACGAACTCTTGGATTTCGG
>JAFRRS010000010.1 GCA_017427985.1 Bacteroidales bacterium
AACTGCCCAATGGGTGTCATCAGTCTGGCAAAAGAAGTTAATGGAAAAGGTTACAACTACGCTTACATGGCGGAACCTGACAAGTGCATTGGCTGCGCAAGCTGCGGCATCGTATGTCCTGATGGAGTTATCTCCGTTTACAAAGCAAAACTGTAATCAAATCATTGTCAAACATTTAAAAATTTATCATAATGGGAGAATTAAAACTGATGAAGGGTAACGAGGCATTGGCAGAAGCCGCCATCCGCTACGGTGCTGATGCTTATTTCGGATATCCTATCACCCCTCAATCAGAGGTGATCGAGTATCTGTCGGAACAGAACCCTTATGAACGCACCGGCATGGTCGTTCTTCAAGCTGAAAGTGAATTGGCAGCCATCAACATGGTTTACGGAGCTGGCGCATCAGGCAAGCGCGTCATGACCTCATCATCAAGCCCTGGTGTATGCTTGAAACAGGAAGGTCTGGCATACATCGCAGGCGCTGAGATTCCTTGCGTCTTCGCTGACGTCGTCCGCGGCGGCCCGGGTCTTGGTACAATCCAGCCATCACAGGCCGACTATTTCCAGAACACCAAAGGCGGTGGCAATGGTGACTACCGTAACCTCGTACTCGCTCCGGCATCAGTGCAGGAGATGTGCGACTTCGTGGCACTCGGCTTCGAATTGGCATTCAAGTATCGTATGGCAGCGTGTATCCTCTCTGACGGCGCTATCGGCCAGATGATGGAGAAGGTCGTCCTTCCGGATCAGAAGCCACGTATGACCGACGAGGAGATCAAAGCCAAATATCCTTGGGCTATCAACGGCCGCAAGAACGGCACACAACACCGCATCATCACCTCTTTGGACCTCGACTCAGCAAAGATGGAAGAGCACAACATCCATCTCCAGAAGAAATACAAAGAGATCGAAGAGAATGAAGTCCGTTACGAGATGATCAACTGCGACGATGCAGAATACGTATTCGTAGCTTACGGCTCAAGCGCACGTATCGCTCAGAAGTCAGTGCAGCTCGGCCGCGAGGCAGGATTGAAAGTCGGTTTGCTCCGTCCTATCACCCTCTGGCCTTACCCAACAAAGGCTATCGACGCTCTCATCAAGAAAGGTGTCAAGGGATTCTTATCAGTAGAGTTAAGCTGTGGTCAGATGATCGAAGACGTCAGACTGGCTTGCAACGGTCGTGTCAAGGCTGAGCACTTCGGCCGCGTCGGTGGCATCATCCACACACCAGAGGAAGTTCTCGAAGCTATGAAGAAACAAATTATAGGAGAATAAGAAAATGACAGTACAAGATATTATCAAACCTGAAAACTTAGTATATCAGAAATCTAAGTTATTGACCAACAAGCCTTTCCACTACTGCCCAGGCTGCGGTCACGGCACTGTCCACCGTATCATCGCTGAAGTTCTTGAGGAACTTGGCGTTGGCGACAAAACCATCGGCGTTTCTCCAGTAGGTTGCGCCGTTATGGCATACGACTACTTCGACGTTGACTTCGCCGAAGCAGCACACGGCCGCGCACCGGCGGTCGCGACAGGTATCAAACGTGTATGGCCTGACAAAGTCGTGTTCTCCTATCAGGGCGACGGTGACTTGGCGGCTATCGGTACTTGCGAGACAATCCACACATGCAACCGTGGCGAGAACATCACCATGATCTTCGTGAACAACGGTATCTATGGTATGACAGGTGGCCAGATGGCTCCTACCACACTCGAAGGCATGAAGACTGCAACAACACCTTACGGTCGTAAGGCTACATTACCTGCAGGCGCTGGCTTCGACGGTATCCCGAACAACGGTTATCCACTCCACATCACCGAATTGATTGCACGTCTTCCTGGCACAAAATACGTGACACGTCAGGCTGTTTATGATCCTGCACACGTACGCAACGCCAAGAAAGCTATCAAGAAGGCTTTTGAAAATCAGATTAACGGAAAGAGCGGCGTAAACTTCGTCGAAATCGTATCGAACTGCAACTCCAACTGGAAGATGGAACCAGTCGCAGCTAACAAATGGTTGGTTGAGAACATGCTTCCTGAATATCCGCTTGGCGATATCAAAGTCGATGGAAAGCTCGTTGAAAAATAATTTAAAAAATTAAAGCAATGACAGAAGAAATTATTATTGCCGGATTCGGCGGACAGGGTGTCTTATCAATGGGTAAGATCCTTGCATATAGCGGCATCATGGAAGGCAAAGAAGTGAGCTGGATGCCATCATACGGTCCTGAGATGCGTGGTGGTACCGCCAACGTGACTGTCATCGTCAGCGATGAACGCGTGTGCTCTCCTATCATCAACGCATTCGACACAGCAGTGATTTTGAACCAGCAGTCACTCGACAAGTTCGAATCGAAAGTAAAACCTGGCGGATATCTTCTCTATGATCCGAACGGCATCACAAAGAAGCCTACCCGTAAGGACATCAACATCTACACCATCGAAGGTGCACAGTTGGCATCAGACATGGGTAACAGCAAAGTGTTCAACATGATTATCCTCGGCGCATTCTTGAAGCTTCGTCCAATCATCGACGACAAGAATGTTGAAGAGGGTCTTCGCCACAGCTTGCCGGAGCGTGCTCACAAGCTGATCCCGTTGAACATGGAAGCCGTTAAGGTTGGAAAGGACAACGTGAAAAAGGCGTAATCAACGCTGATTTTCAATTAAAACCGATGTAGAGACGCACAGCCGTGCGTCTCTACGTGTTTTTACATCAAAACCTATTACACATTTCGTGCCAGACGCACTGAATACCCGCTATAACGATAGGCTCCATTGGACAACACACCTTTTGTGCTTATACTGCATGCGTTAGAGTTGTTCGAGGTTGAAGTCCAATAACAACCACTATTAGAGTAATATGAAGTACCATTGCGGTATCCTGCAAATGGAAGGAAGACAACACCATTGACCTCAAACGTATAATTCCATGACGCAAGGTCGATTGTGTTGCTATCATAATTGGCTTCGGTGTCATTTACGTTTTGCAAGTCATAGATTGAAGCACTCCAATTATCAGGCAACAGGATCAAGCCATTGATATTATTTACATTTGCCTTTGCGAATCTGATGCCTGATTCCACATATCTGATATTGAGAATGTAATCCCATTCGTCTTTAGTCAGAGTACGCCAAGTATTCTCAGCATTTCCTCCGTTTGAAATGGAATTGTAACCCCAATCAGCCTTACCCGACTGGTCGTTTAAATTATAGTCACTTTGTCCGTATGCGTAATAATCGCTGGCAGTTGTGCTAACACTCCATGGTTGATAACACACTGCTCCATGGTCATATCCGCTTGTACCCCATCCGAACAAATCAATCCAACCGTTATAATATGAAGAAACATACTTGTTATTTTCTCCAATATAATCGTATTGGTTTTCCGCAAAACGCCAGGTGTTTGATGATGCTTGATATTGAAGATTGCCTTGCGAGAAAACAATTTGTTTGTCACATGCCGTGAATATGCCGGACAAGGAACCTTCCGGAAGAGATGTGAATGTTGTAAATTCGCGCTGTTCACCATATCCGGTTCCAGCTTCATTCATGGCATATGCGCGAAGATAGTAAGTGGTGCCAGGCAACAAATTGGTTATATCACTTTGATAAGACCCCAAATCACCATTGTCAATTGTAGTATGTGCATTGTCAGTTGTGGGATTTGCCGACTGGCTCCAGCAAACACCTTTCACACTTATAGTGCCATATCCATCAGATACTATTGTACCACCTGCCACAGCATACGTGTCTTTGAACATAACACCATTGGTAGAAACAGTCGGAAGCACGACATTATGCTCGGTTGTAAATGTTATCTGATCGCCATAACAAATACCATAATCATTAGTGGCATAAGCTCTTACATAATAAACCGTAACCTCATCTAAATCAATGATTTCACAGGTGAAATGACCTGTGCCGCCAACACTTGTAGCATAGCTGTCATTTACTGTTGGGGTTTGGTGTGATGACCAGCATATTCCACGTTCTGTAATTGCTGAGCCGCCATCATCTTTAACCACAACATTGCATTTTGCAGTTGTCGCCGTTATGTCAAAGACTTCTATTGTTTCAACTGTCGGCTGGCTGTAGTCTTTTGTTCGGAAGCTTTTAACTTCAGTTTTGTTTACATCAGTGCCGTTGGAATACTCATATTGATAATAATACTTGGTATTTGCTATCAAATCGGAGAATTTAACCACAAAAATATTGCCGTTTAGTGCTGCAGTGGAAATCTGTGGAGCAGACATTTCTATGCTTTCGCAAATATAAGCCTTGATATATTTCAGGTCGGAATTATAAGAATAACGCACAGTTATCTCCGCTGATGAAGTATAATATTCCACAACTTCCGATTCTATTTCAAAAACGGCCTTGATATCAGGCTCCTTTTTGCAGGTAATCAGCAAAAACGGAATAATTGCCAGTAATAGTATTGCTCTTTTCATGATTATTTGTTTTTAATTCCGTAACCTAAACCTATTTTAGCTTCATAAATCTTACAATTCGTTGTAACACAGTCAACAGAAAACACAAATCCCCTAAGATTGAACTGCAAACCGGCGGAGACATCAACTCCAGTAGCGCTATATTCGGGATATTTAACCAGATGACCGCCACTGGTTTCATATAGTTTGATTCTGTCACCATATCCCGCTCCCACTTTTAATGCCACAGGACCAGCCACTTTCATAATAACGCCTCCGATTATTGACAAAGAGGTGTAATGAGTTTTGCCAGTATAATCAGGATAATAACCGTTGACGAAAAAGTCATTGTCACATTCCAAATCGTAATTGTAACCATCAAAACAAAAACTTGACGCGGCTGATATGTAAAATCCGAATTTCCTCATATACCCCAATGTGGCACCATAAGACAAATTGCCGTACTGATTCATCATCAAGTCAAGAGTCATGAACTTGTAACCGTTTTGCACATAGCTTGTGGCAAGTGTGATAAAACTTGTCAATGGCTCCAATTTGACCGAAAGCACTTCTGTTTTATCTTCTTCCGTAGTCACATGTCTTACCACAGCCTTGTAATCGACAGCTTCGATTTGAACAGTATGATTTCCTATGTGTAAATCATTAACAACCAATGGGGTTTTGCCTTTCTTTAAATTATCTATATAAACGTAAGCGCCGCTTGGTTCGGAAGTGACTTTAAGACCGCCGCAGGCATAAGGCATATCAACAATGACATTTTCTTTCGCACCTTCTTGAACGACAATGTGACGTGTGACATTTTTGAAACCATATTTTGAGATTTCAACATCATATTCTCCCACAGAAATCATGTCATTAACATAAGGAGTTTTTTGAGTCATTACGATTCCATTTAGTTTGACGGTTGCGCCATCCTCAGGCTTGGTTGTGACAGACAAAGAGCCGAATCCCATTTTGCCGTTAGAGGTTTTGTTAACCAAAGTCATTTCATAGCCTTTCTTGGGTTCCATGTCGAAAGGAAACCAAAATTCAGTTGAGCTCAAATCGGGATGCGATATTTTAATATAGGTAGCGTAATAGCTTAGATACACCCATACTTCGCCGGTTTTATATTCAACCTCGAAAAAGGTGGCCGCATTCCCTTGAAAAAGAAGTTCGTGACGTTGTTTGTCGTCAATGTTTTCAGTTTTTATCTTTAAAACGGAATAAGGCTTGTCGTTGTCATCATACATCTTATCAATGTTGATATTGACAAATCCTGCGACTTCTTTAAAAGAGCCCTCTTTCACCTCAAGCTGAGCTATGGCTGGCATTGAGAGGGATATCGAGAACACCATAATGAGAAGTCTTTTCATGTTACAATTTTTTGCAAAGATAGTAAAACTTTTAGACTTTACAAAATTCTAATTCAAAACCGTGGCGCGGCTCTACGTGTTTTTATTCTATGATATTGTTAAGATGCCTGAAATTAACCACATTTATGTCACCTGCGGTATTTTCAAAATCACCAGCGTAAACAACGGCTTTTCTGACAACAGGATCTTTAACCCAATCACCTATGTGCTTAAGCGATTTTTCAAAATCGATGTTATAAGTCATTGATGACTTCACTTCGATGGCAGTCATCTCGCCTTCTTGTTTTAATAGAATATCAACTTCATTCTGATTTGAATCGCGATAAAAGAACACACCGTTGTCATACCCTTGATTAAACCGATGTTTCAGCACTTCCATTACAACAAAGTTCTCAAAAAGCGCCCCTTTCATCTTATCACGTTCAAGTTGTTTAGGACTTTCAATATCAAGTAGATAGCAAGCCAATCCCGTATCGTTAAAATATAGTTTTGGTGTTTTGACCAGCCGTTTAGAAACATTTTCATAATAAGGCGGCAATAATGTTATCAAGTACGAAGCCTGTAGAACCGACAGCCATTTTGTGATGGTCTTTGAATCGACGCCGATTTCGCCAGCCACTTCCGAAGCATTGAATAATGAACCCATCCGCGCTGCGCAGAGTTTCATGAACTTCATAAACTGTAAATGATTCTGGATTTTCAGCAAATCGCGGACATCTTTCTCAATATATGTGCGGACGTATGATGGATAAAACAACTTTGCGACATTTTTGCCCGCACAGATTGCCGGATATAAGCCGTCAAACAAGGTTTCATTCAACGATTTATACACCTGTTGTGGCTTGCTTTCTTCGTATGTCATTGGAAGCAGTTCAAACACTCCTGCCCTTCCGGGAAGTGATTCCGAAACACCTTTTAGCAATTCAAGATTTGAACTTCCAGTCAGATAAAACTTTCTTTCAGGATGCTCGTCGACGATTCCTTGAATGTATTCAAGCAACAAAGGCAGTTTTTGCACTTCATCGATAAATATGCCATCACCATCATCCTGATTAAGAAAAGCGACTGGGTCTTTATAAGCAAAACTTTTGACATCCAGATCTTTCATGCTAAATCTTTTTGCCTTAGGGAACAGATGTTTCAATAGCGTTGTCTTCCCCGACTGGCGAGGCCCCGTGATGGTAATAACCGGGAAATATCGTGCAGCGTCAAGCACGACATCTTCCATTTTACGTGTCAAATAATACTCTTCCATAATTTTATACAATTTCGGAATACGACTCCGAAATTGCATAAAAACACGTCGCAAAACCAACCTCAAGTTGCTTGCGTTGCCAAGTGCCCTCAGGTGGTGTCTCTAGATGTTTTTTCGGTAATTTTATTTTGGTAAAAGAGAATATTTATTCATTTTTTACATTGTAATACACAAAAAAGTAATATTTTTATGCAGTATAATCGTTTTATTGAATAAATTTTGTATTTTTGCAGCCTAATAAGACATATATTATGAAAGCCACATTGATAAATCAGCGGAAAGAACGTGACGAGTTGTTAGCTCGGCCATATTTATGGAGGCATACCAAATATAACATTGACGAGTTATTGGAAAACCATATAATAAAACTGATAACGGGACCCCGTCGTGCCGGTAAATCCACACAAGCTTTATTAATGCTTAAAAACAGGAATTTCGCTTATATCAACTTTGATGACGCTGATTTGTTAAACAAATGGGATGAGGAACTTGTGACGCGGCTTCTTGACGAAGTATATCCGAATTATGATTTCCTGCTACTTGACGAGGTTCAAAATTTGGATGAATGGGATTTGTGGGTAACAAAACTATATCGCCGAGGTAAAAACCTTGTAATTACAGGCAGCAACGCTAAAATGCTTTCCAGTGAAATGGCAACCGTCCTTACTGGTCGCTACATTCAAATAGAAATGCTACCATTCAGCCTTGAAGAAACCTTTGAATGGAATCATTTAAATATAAAAGAGATAAATGAGGGAAACAGGACAAATGCAATAGCAGTATGCGATGATTATCTGCATAATGGAGGATTCCCGGAAACAATGGAATCAAGAGGAATCACACGAAGTTATCTGAGCACGCTGTTCGATTCCATCATATTTAAAGACATTGTCAAACGGCACAAAATCAGGAACACCACCGACTTGAACAATCTGGCGATGTATTTACTGTCAAACTTCTGCAATCCATTAAGTGCCAATGAGTTGTCAAACGAACTTGGATTTTCCAGTGTAAATACGGTCAAGAAATTTATGGATTATCTTCACGAGCCTTATCTGTTCTATTATCTTCCGAGATATAACAACAAACTTAAGCTTATGAAAAAGGCTCCGCAAAAGGTCTATATTGTTGATAATGGTTTTGTGTCGGCGAAAGCTTTCAGTCTCAGCGAAAATATTGGCAGACTGCTTGAAAACCAAGTGTTTGTAGAGCTGTTGCGCAGAGGTTATGACACTGAAACAACATTATTCTATTATCGTTCGCGCAATGATAAAGAGACAGATTTTGTGCTCAGAAACGGCACTCACATTGAATGTTTGATACAAGCTTGTTACGACATCAGCAATAAGAAGACCGAGAAGCGTGAAATTAGCGCCCTCATAGAATGTGCTGAAGAATTGAAGTGTAAAAATCTGATGATTATAACAAACCAAGAGGAGAAAGTCATAGCTAAAGACAGTTATATGATAAGAGTTGTGCCAGTGAGCAGATTCTTTAAAAATATTTCTTCTCACAATCACCTTTCCTAGATTTTTACAAACGATTGTTATACACATTTCCTAGATTTTTTGACAAAAAGTTTTAAATCATTTCCATCATTACTAAAAAACGCAGCAAAACAATGGTTTTGTTAAGAGAAATGTGAATAAGAGCATTCTTATACAGGTGAAAAGTCTACAGATGTGGACTCCCGACATTCATGTAATAAAATTATGTTTTTTCGGTAATTTTATTTTGGTAAAAACGATGATTTATTAAAAAAACCTGGCTGCGTGTATCAAAATTATTTGTAAATTTGCAGTGTAAAACAAAAAACTAGAATTGTGGAATCTTGTATTTCCAAATGTCAGATAATCCATTGTTCCAGTTTTTGAAAAATATTTTTAACAAATGTTGTAATATATTGAAACTTTTTGTATTTTTGCCGATGGAAAGAAGGATTGTTTATTTTGGAGATTATTTTAAGGAGTTTGTAAAATCTTTAGATGATGATGTGCGGGAAAAGATTGACTATGTGCTTGATATGCTGAAGAAATTAAAAAAGGTAAATCCAAAATTTGTTAAACATATTAGAGACGGGTTGTTTGAACTGCGTGTCGAATGGGAAGGAAACATATATAGGGTATTTTTTGTTTTTGACAGTGGAAATATAGTTGTGTTATTTAATGGTTTCAAGAAAAAATCGCAAAAAACACCAATTAGAGAAGTAAACAAAGCATTAAGAATTAAAAATGAATACTATGAATACAGAAGAAAACATGCTTCATGATTATGATGCCATAATGGATGAAAAATACGGAAAAGTCGGGTCTCATGAAAGAACTGAATTCCGTAAAAAAGCGTATGCCTATTGTATGGGACAGATGATTCGTGACGCAAGAAAAGAAGAAAAAATGTCACAATCCGAGCTTGGGAAACGCATTGGGGCCAACAAAAGCTACATCTCTCGTATTGAAAACGGATTGATTGACCCGACATTATCAACATTTAACAGTATTATCAATGCTTTGGGGTTAAGGATTGACATTGTGAAGCCGATAGGATAAACTATGTTTAGTCCGGCACCAGTGCCACACCTCCTTCGTACCAAATTCGAATCAAGTTCGAATGAATGTAGGGCGATGGGGTCGAAGAAAGATAGAATAACTATTTATTTTGACAATTTACACACAATTCTTACAATTTAAATTTGTTTATCAAAAGAAAAACCACCCTTAGTTATTAGAAATATACCAAAGGGTGGTTTATGGGTTTTATTACGAAACTAATCTTCAGCTTTGCTTAAGCCATAAACAATAAGCAACCATATCAACATTATCAAACCGTTAACGATGATGTATGTTGGGATCTTACAATGTACATAAGCAAAAATCAGATTGCCGATTAATCCCAAAACGAAAAACACCAGCGATACGACTTTGATATTAACCGATTTGCCTTGTCGATTGATTGTTATACCAAACGAAGCGGTCAATGTTAAAAATGACATTAATCCTCCAATTAGAGCCATTATTGTAGCGTTTTCACTAGTGCAAAATGCGAATATCCCATAAGATAGTATTGCACTAATACCTAATACAATAATTAATGGAATTACTTTTATTTTCATAGCTTTACTTATTTGTTATTTGCATTAAATGCGGGTGGAGTTAAAGCCACTAGTTTTAGAACATCCGGTGTGTTTTCGACTTTTTGCCAATCCAACATACCAGGTTCCCAGACGTAAGTGTCTTTTGTAACTTTTTTGTCAGCTATCAAGCGGGACAACTCCTTTTCAGAATATGGTCCCGATTGTTTATTGTCCAAAACAACGTAATATGTATGATTCACTTGAGGTTGCATCGGATTCATTGCGCCCGGCACATACATATTTTGCATTGTCTGGTTCATTGTTTTGACCATTTGTTGAGCGACTGCCATACTGAGACCAAACTCTATGAGTCTGTCTATTGAAAAGAAACTGTTATCCATATCTATTCTTTTTTTAATAATTATTAAGGCATTGGTGGTGGTGGAGGAACTGCTCCAAATAACGTTGCCAATTCTTGAACATTTCCAGCCAATTCCCATCCCGCCATACCTTGTTTCCAAACGTATGTTTGTCGTGTCATCTGACCATTTCGAACCATTTGCTGCATTTGTTGCATATTGAACGGCCCCATATTCTGACCATTGACGTTTAGTGTGTATTGGATTTGTGGCATCGGCGGAGGTGTGTTCATGCCTTGAGACATGTTTTGTCCCATCTGCCCCATCATACCTGCCATTTGTTGACCCATGGCACCACCCATCATCATACCTGTAATGATTCCGGCTGGATTCATGGCGCCACCACCGCCGCCCATATTCATGGTTCCCATCTGACCAAGATTGTTAGCGGCTGTTTTAAGCACTTCTGTTTGCTGGTTGATGGCATGAGCACCAATAAACGATTGTTCGGTTTGCAGTCTTTGTGCGCGTTGAGCCTCTTCGCGTTGTATGCGTAGAGTTTCCTCCATATTGGCGGCATTGATACGCTGGGTGTCATGTAAATTTTTGATATTAACATCTGTTTGTGCCTCGATTGTACGTGAAGTCTGGGTAGCAGTTACCTTACGCAATGCCATATAGCCCTCACTCTCTTTATCCGATTCAACAGCAGCTATATCTATAGCTTTCATGTTTACACCAAAATCGTTTTCCAAACGTGGCTTTAAATATTGGGTGACAATATCGTTTATTTCCAATATCTTCCTTTCCATTTGGAGAACTGGAATGCCATTATCTTGAGGAATATTGGTTACCACTCCTTTAATATATTTGATTACAGCATCTTTGATTTGGTTTTTAAAAGTTTCCAACTCAAAATTAATCAATCGATTAAGTTTGATAAAGCCCTTGTAATCTGTAATATTAAACGTTATGGCTCCTCTCACTGCCATTGGTACGGCAAAATCCAAGAAACGAGGGTCAAACACATCGAAATATGGCACACCGAATTTGACCTGAACATTGCCAGCAAGGTTGATGTAATAAATCTCGGCTTGGAACGGTGATGCTCCGCCAAAGGCAAGTCCCACGATGCTTGTTAATACAGGGAAATTGGATGTTTTAATTGTATCATCGTATGGACCCATAATGTAATCCTGCATTGTGCCGTCTTTTTGCTTATAGACGAACACCGCCACTTCGCCGTCTTTTACTCGCAGACTGCTGCCATAGCGAATAGCGTTCTCCTTTTTTGTAGTGTTAGGATCCCGTCCTGCAGGTCTCCATTTCCATATAAGATACTCTTGTTCATCGCAGCGGATGACATCCATCAAACCGCCTTCTTTTCTATTAAATAGTCCCATTGCTAAGATAATTGGTTTTCTAATTGAATAATTCTTTTTGTTAATCTTGCATTTTCAAACTTTTCTGGTAATTTTAAATCTTTTCTTGCAGTCTGTTTGCTAACACCAAATTGTTGTTCTAAAGATTCTTCAACCTTTTTTAATTGTTCAACACCTTTGTAAACATCAAGCAGTTCTTTGCGGAGCTTATCAATAGTTTCCTTCCGTTGACGAGGTATAGTAACACAAATAATTGATACAATAATAGCACCTATTGCAACAACAAGTGATGCTATAATACTAGCCAAGCCTAAATCCATATTTAAATACTTTTATGTGTTTTTATAATTCTGTTCAAACAATCATCTGTAAGAGAGCCCTTATTTTGGTCTGCATCTTGTGCAACAAACCTGTTGATACTAATCGTTGTATTATTTGACAAGATTACTATGAAATTATTTCTTTCACTTTCATAATGTTCAACATAATAACCAAGTTTATGCTCTGGATACTTCTTTGACAAAGCATCAATAATGTTTTGTATGCCTATTAGATGTTCATCGCTTTTTTTCATACTATTATACCTTAATCTTTAATTCCTTTGCGTATTCCATGATTTCAGCCAAAGTATTTTTATCATCTTTCATAGAAAACTTTGCTTTCATTATAATTTGTTCACATTTCCTTTTCCATACGGGACTCATTTCCACTTCAACTGCGTAGCTATCTCCATTTTGCAGTCCCAATCTATAAGATAGTTTTCTGAAAAAACCTGGTCCTTTCGCCAATGGCAAAGCTTGACTTAAGAATTCAAGTATATCCTCCTTTGTATTCGGTATAGGGAAATTCTGTATTATAGCTTTGCGCTTTCTCATGTCCTTATTATTATGTATTCCGAAGCTTTTTCTTACTAATCCTCCCAAAACCGACTCATTACCTTCTGTAGCCTTATCTTCAACTTCATTCAATAATTCAAACAATTTTTGTATAGATACATTTGCGTCTACATTCCTAAATTCATATCCACAATCAGGACAACGCGTCGTGAAAGACTCCACCATAGCACCACATGACGGACATTTTTTAATATCTCCGTATTTGTCCGATTTTGGAGCAGACACCTGTACCTTGGCTTTTTCTTCTTTTTGAAGCTTTACCAAACGAGCATCCAAAACCATTTCAAATTCATCAAGGTCAATTCCCATTGATTGTGCTCTCTTGAATAGCACTTGCTTCTCTTTTTCAGTCAACACACCATCTTCTAATGCTGCATCGATTAATTCTTCTAATTCTTTGTTGTACATAATGCTAGTTTTTATTTGTTAATAATTATACGTATTTCTTTTTATGCCGGTTCTACACTAATCCCATACTGTTTTGAATATCCCATGAGTTTTTTGAACTCATCGTCTGTCCAATATTTTATGTTTAATACATTTTCATCCTTTCCATTTTCCTCATTTTTTACTTTAAGATTATGTTTCCCATCCATATAGAAATCCCAGGTAAGATACTTATGTGCGATCTTAGTTTTGGCATTATCTTCATCCAATTCTGCGATAAAATATGTTCTATCAGTCTTGCCGTTTCTTTTGGCTTGTTTAATGTCTGATTCTTTGTAAAACAAATATTGGAAAGTATCATTATAATGTGGAGCGCATTCTTCAACAGGAAAAGCATTTCTAATATCCTTTAAAGTAGCGTTTTCATTGTCTTTGTCTTGCAGCCAAGCCTTGAAAACATAATAGGAAGCAAGACTCATATAAGCTGGCTTTGCTTTTTTATCTTTATCCAAATCATTCATTAAGTTTCCATATTTGTTTTTTACAATATACTTTGTTTTGTTGCGATTGCTTTCTTTTAATCCCAACAGATCATTAACTGCTTTTTTATGTTTTTCATCATCACCTCTATCCAACAAAGCAGCATTCATAATCATCCTTAATAAAATAACATTTGACTTCCAAAATATATCAAGCTGTTGTTTTAATCCATCATCGAGCAAAACCCGATCTTTTCCATATACTATCCTGAGTTTATCTTCTTTCCCCCGCATTAAGCCATTTGCAACAAGAGCACTATCCAGCAAAGGCGAAAACCTGTTATAAAGCTGCAAAAACAGATTCTTTTTCTTTTTAGATACCGCTAAAATAGTGTCTTTATTTGCATCTTGTGTATTAGCTTTATTATTGTTACTTTTTTTAGAAGGTTCATCCTCTAAAGGTTGTTCCAAATTAATAACATAATCCTTAATAATTGCACGAGCCTCTTGCGGCATATCAAACAACAATAATGGTTCTAATACATAATCCAACATATCTTGATAGTCAATTTTCAAAAATTTGAAATCATCTGAATCGCCTTTACACTTTTCAATTATATTAGGAGCTAAAAAAACGCCAATGATGTTTTCCTTAGTAAATGTTTTTAAAGCCCAATCACGATAAAGTGCTGTTTGTTTTCCATGTTCCCTAGTGAACATCTTGTTCTCAATTATAACACATAATCGCTTCGTACTCTTATCATTTGCATCATATCGATAATCAATCTCAAGGTACACATCTATACGACCGTTTTCTTTATCAAGTTCTACGTACTTTTCTGTACTTACCTCCAAGTTTTCTATTAGATAGTTCCCAATTAAAAAACAGCAATCATAGCGATTAGCTTCACTATCTAAATATAAAAGCCTCATAAATTTCTTTAACGGCTCGTCTCCCAAACCATGGCTACCCTTGGTATCTAAAAGCCAAGCCAGAAAAGCACTATGCCGATTCTCATTCCGTTCAATTTTCAGAATGTTGAAGATAGTCTTCTTACTATAATAAGCGTTCAACTCCTGATACAAAGGATCATTATAGAAATTGATTATCTCGGATTTTATGTTGTTGTCGCTCATGGTCTATATTTTAAGTATGTATATATTCCCCTATTCCTTTTTTGCAAATTTCCACCTTTTCCCCATTCCTCCGAAGTCCTTGTTGGTCCTTGTTAGTCCGATTTGTCGGAGCATAAAAAAAGCGTGATACTTTTGCATCCGCTTATCGAGGTGTTTGGCATACCTAAAGAAACCAGATGTTAAAAGCACACGCTATACGCGTGACTTTCAGCATTATTCGTGTTTCTTTATCCAAAATCGCCAAACTTTCGACAAGATGAATATTGCTAAATGTCTGAATTATATTATTTTAATAGTTTTTCTACATAAGCACAAAATGTTTTATCGGTGCAAAGATAATGAAGATTTGGGAGAAAACAAAATTATTTTTGGAATTTTATTCTATCACCAAGTTTTGCAATCTATTTGATATCTTATCGGCTTCTGGCAGCAAATGCTTATAATCATCCGGTAATTCGCTGGTTATGCTATATGCTGCCACGCCAATAGGCATCATTGAATTACGCAATGCGTACTCAACAACGGTACGGTTTTTCGATTTGCAAATAATTATTCCGATAGCAGGATTTTCGTGAGGAAGACGTATTGTGTCATTTATTACATTAAGATAAAACTCCATCTTGCCTTTGTATTCAGGCTCAAACTCGCCAATTTTCAATTCTATCGCGATAAAGCACTGCATCTTTCGATGATAAAGCATAAGGTCAACGAAATACTCTTTACCGCCGACTTCAAGCCGATATTGATTGCCTGCAAACATCACATCTGATCCAAACTCTGCAAGAAACGAGCTGATATTATTTATAATACTCTGTTCAAGTTCATATTCCGAATGATTATCACCCAATTCGCCATATCCGATGAAATAATCATCTTTAACCGCTAATGCCGCCTGATTACGAATTTTCCCTGGCAATGTTTTATCAAAATTAGTCTGTCCGATAAGATATTTCTCATATGATTTTTGTTCTATTTGGTGAATCAAAACATTTTTAGTCCATCCGAACTTTTTGGTTGCAAGAATGTAAAACTGCCGTTCCAGCGAGTCCTTACATTTAGTCATAATAACGAGATGTTTTGCCCAACTAATTTCTGCAACCAATGGTTGCAGTTTTTCATCTCCTTGATACTCAATGTAAAACTGCATCATATACCATAGATTTCGGCTACCGAATCCTTTAATCTGTGGAAATTCAATCTGGATATCCCTTGAAAGCTGTTCCACAACCGATTTACCCCAACCCTCGGCTTGTTTTTCCGCTATTGAACGGCCGATTTCCCAATATAATTTGATGATTGTAGTATTTACTGCTTTCATCGCCTCATATTGTGCCTCGTGAATTTGATGCTTTATTTCACCAAGCCAATCCAAATAATTACTTTCGGCAATAAGTTTCCCTTTTCTCACAAATTCAGGTTTATTCATACTAAACAAATTTTAATTAAACATTTAACACATTAAACAGCCTTGTAAATCTGATTAAACGAATTGCTAAATATATCCAAATTTGTAGCATTTCATAAAAATCAGTTTACGGCTCATATCGGGTGCAAAGATAAACAAAATTCTCAAAAGTGTAAAAAAAAGACCCTGTCAAATTTGACAGGGTCTTACTTTATGCAGGCAACAAACCTGCATTTTTTAAAACACATCCGATAATCGCCACCGTGCCAAATACAGCCAACGCCCAAGTATAGTATTTTCGTCTATAATTACTTTTTACAAAAGGCGCAACCGCTATTGCGAGAAGCAACGGCAACATAGCCGGATAAAGCTTCAGACAAGCGACCACATCGCCATGCAACAATGCCAGGAACGAGCGCTGAAATCCACAAAATGGACAACTTATTCCAAACAACTGGTTATATGGACATGGCAACATTGGCCCATTGGTTTAGTAGCCCAACAACTCAAGCCCTAAAATGTCGCTGTATAATGACAGGAAGCCGGCGCCGCTGATAAGCATGATTATGCCTATCAAGATATTTATTCCTCCGAAAACGATGCCTATTATGGATAAAATCTTACCTGCTTTAAGCATACCTACACCTTTATACATCGCAGGATTAGCATTATAGCTTTTCATGCCACTACTGCCTAAAACAGCGCCGATGATACCCAAAACAAGTCCTATGCCAAAGCATCCCGACAAAATTGACAATATTCCTAAAACCAGCGAGGCAATCGCATTTGGAGCCATCTTCTGCTGATCGTTTGTTGTTTGTACGTTATTTTCCATTGTATTGATTTTTATGAATTATTAATAAAGTATAGCATTTGAAAGTTTTTCAGTAATCTTCATATAACGGTTCATCTGAGCCGTGGTCAATTCATCTTCGGCATCTGCAAGGTCGTCTTCCAAATCCTCAGCTTTTTCAAGCAATCTCGCATATTCGCCCATTGCCGACATATCGCCGTTCATCGCTTTCTTATAAGTCTTGATATATTGATCGACAAATTTCTCATACTCATCCAATACCTTGTTCCAATTCTTAGAAGAAGATTTTGATGACGATGATTTATAAGAACTTGACGATGTGCTGCTTTGTTTTTCTACATAATACAATTGTACTCCTTTTATTTCAATGCCATCTATCCTCTCAAAAATCTCCTTTTGTCTCTTATAACTTCTCTGATGACTCCAACTGTTATCATCGCAAACGATATTTTCCGTGATGATTTCATCAGATTTTAACAACTTTTCGAACGTTTCACCACTAAGATATTTTATATCAAAATCCAACTCCGTGTCGTTTTTATCCATATATTTCGGAGGAAAATTGACAGACACTCTTTCAAGCGGTTGCTTAAATTGTTTTTTAACTGAAGACCAAGGTCGGGTGTTTTGTAAACGGATGGTAGCGCGAATTTCCCATTGGTCTTGTTTTCCTGACGGGACAAGAATAACTTTTACGGAATCGACAACTTTAAAATACTCACTGTCACCTTTCAAAACGATTCTGTCCGCGGGAATCATTTTAGACTTTTCCACTTCTTTTTCTTTGCCACATGATGCGAAATACACGCCAATCAGCATCAGGGCAATAAGTCCCAATAATTTTGAATGTTTCATTTTTCAATCCCTAATCCGTGTCGGGCGCAACTTCTAAAATGTTTACGCTGCAAAGTAACGGATTAAAAATGAATCGAACGAAGTCCTTGTTGGTCCTTGTTTTAGTCGCCGTTTATCGCGTCATGCAAACGGAAAGCGACCTCGCTGTATTTGTCGTTGTGCAAGTTTTCCCAGGCATTGCGGAACTCATCGCTGGTCATGGGGTCGTCGAGAATCGGGGAATCGATTTCCTTTAACAAAGTGCGGCAGATATTGGTGCGCTCAACTAAATCAATGGAAATGTCAACAGTGTTTTTGCCGTTTTCGATGTCAATAAGAATAGGATTATACATGCTGTCGATGATGTGCTCGGCACGTTCCAAAAGCTGGTTAAACTCTTTGGAATAACCATTGGTGGTTTGAGGTTTCAAAAATATCCAAGGCAGAAGAATTATTGCCAAAACCATTACAATTATGGTAATAATAGATATTCTATATTTTCTTACAAAAGCTTTCTTAACTGCCTCAATATTAGCAAAACGTTTTTCTCTGTCTTTTTGTATGCATTTCTTTGCAATATGGCAATAACGATGAGGAAAAATCTCTCTCAAAATCAAGCCGAAAGCGTAAATATCAGCTCTCGAATCGAGTCTCACGCCTTGCTGTAGCTGCTCTGGTGCTGCATATTTCATCGAGCCAGCTGGCTGTTTCAAAATAGCATAATCGTCAGCATCGGAGAGACCGAAGTCGATGATTTTCACATTGTTACCATTGTTGGTAATCAAAATATTACTCGGCTTCAGGTCGCGATGAATGATTTGCTTGCCATGGATATATTCAAGCGCATCAAGAAGCTGCTCTACGACCTTTTTCTTTGCGGCAACGGAAGGCTTAGAGGCAAGAAACGCATCCAAAGTAACGCCATCGATGTATTCCATCACTATGCATGGACCGATTTCCTCATCGACCTCCTTCGAAAACGACTTTGCAATGTTGGGATGGTCGAGTTGTACCATCAAATCATACTCTTTTTTCAGCAGTTCGAGATATACTGATTGGTTTCGGTATTCTGGAGCTAATCCTTTGAGGATGAACCACCTGCCTTGCCATTTTACCTTCATCAAAGAATTAAAGCCACGGCTTGAAACAGTTTCGTAAGTCGATTTATTGTCGTATTCATCCAGAAACTGTCCGTTGATGATTCCCGATGTGCTGTCGTCGTTCATGATGCTAATTTTCCGCAAAGTTATAACTTATTTTCGACTTTTTCAAAAAAAGGATTAAAAAGGACTTTTGAGTTTCGATAAAAATTTGCATTTTTGCAGTTCAAAAGCACATTATGAATAAGACAAGTCCTGAAATACTGGAACTGCGCAAGCGCATCGAGGACGATGTGAAGCGTAAGATGAAGACTCCCGCCGATTTCATCTTCCTGAGTGGTGCCATCTGGGAACGGACGCACGAAACCATGAGTTCGACCACGCTTAAACGCCTTTGGGGTTACATCGATGGCGCCGATACCACACGCAACTGCACTCTCAACATCCTCTCGAAGTTCCTCGGTTTCAATGATTGGGATGATTTCCTGGCAAACATTGGCCAAGACAACGGCTCTGACTATGTGAAATCGCAACATATTAAAGTCGAGGATTTGTCTATTGGCGACCATGTGATGGTGTCGTGGAAGCCCAACCGTCGCTGCACTTTCCGCTATCTCGGCGATTACAGATTTATCGTTGAAAAAGCTGAAAATTCCAAACTTAAAGTCGGTAATACATTCAGCTGCAGCTTGTTCATTATTGGCGAGCCGCTTTATCTGAACGATTTGGTACAAGAAAACAATCCGCCCGTGGCGTTTGTTGTAGGAAATAAAGATGGTCTAGTAGAACTAACGTCTAAGGTCTAAAGACTAAGGTCTATTCATCCTCAAAATCCTCTGGCATCGGCTCCGCCCAGTCTTCATCGTAGAACTCCTCGCCTACCAGTTCGCGGTCTGATTTGTCCTGTCCACCAAGGAGCTGGCGCATTATTTTTGAAGGGATTGGCAAGATTTGACCTTCGTTGCCTGTTGAGATGGCTATGCCAATGTCATCGCCATCGAGTTCTCGAGTCCAGGTGATGAACTCGGCGATGTCCATGGTTGTGACGTTGTAAGATTCCCAGTCGTCACCGATATTTGCCTTGGCTTCGGCTTCGGTAGCCCACACCGGGATATACGAATTCCCGCCACCGTCTTCAAGCATGGCAAAAAGACCTGGTTTTGCCTCGAGAAGCCATAAAATTCCGTTAGTGTTTACGGTTTGTAAAAATTTTTGAAGTTCTTCCATAATAATTCTATTTAATGATGTGACACTTCGTGTAATGTGGTCGCTACGCTCCAATGTGATGCACTATCGTGCAATGTGATTGCCTTCGGCCAATGTTCGCTTTGCGAGCCACATTCTGCGTAGCAGCATATTTTTTATATTTCATCCAATTCCAGCCAGCGCATCTCTTTCTCATCAAGCAAATCATTGATTTCAGTCAGACGTTTTCCGATTTTGTCAATCTCTTGATAGTCAGTCTGATTTTCGAGCTGCGATGTCAATTCTTTCTTTTCTTTTTCGAGATTTTCGATGTCGATGGCAAGCTGCTCGTATTCTTTTTGCTCCTTGAATGAGCGTTTTTTGCTTCTCTCCGATGCCTTTGGGCGGTTTTCACGAGTATCGACACGTTCGGCAACCTGCACCTTGTGAAGTTCCTTGTTTTTCTCGTCAAGCCAGTCGTGATATTGCGAATAGTTGCCCATAAAGCCTTTCACCGCGCCGTCGCCTTCAAAAACGAACAATTGGTCGACAGTCTGGTCGAGGAAATAACGGTCGTGAGACACAACTATAAGACAGCCTTTGTAGCCCTGCAGGAAGTCCTCAAGTTTCTGTAACGTCAAGATATCCAAGTCGTTAGTTGGCTCGTCGAGAATTAAAAAATTAGGATTCTTAATAAGAATCGTGAGCAGATATAGCCTGCGTTTCTCGCCGCCGCTCAGCAACGCCACCGGCTGACGGTGCATCGAATACGGAAACATGAAATGCGCCAGCAGCTTGTCGGCGGTATAGACCATGTCCTTGCCGTAATAAACCACCTCGGCGATGTCGCGGATGGTGTCGATGACGGTCTTGTTCTCGTCAAACTTGATGCCTCCCTGAGTGTAATAGCCGTAAACGACGGTCTCGCCTGTGACAATAGTGCCTGAATCAGGTGCCTCGTGACCCGTTATCATATTTAAAAAGGTTGACTTTCCAACACCGTTCTTGCCGATAATACCAATTCGCTCACCTTTTTTGAAAATATAATCGAAATCTTTGAGCAGAACTTGGTTGTCCCATTTTTTGGTAACGCCTTTCATCTCTAGAATCTTGCCGCCAAGACGCTGCATGTCAAGTCCGAACTGAATCTCGGTGTTGTCGCGAATCATGCGGGCTTTTTCTTTCAAATCATAAAAAGCGTCGATTCTTGCCTTAGCTTTGCCTGTGCGAGCCTGCGGAGTGCTACGAATCCACTCCAACTCATGTTTCAGCATCTGCCCTGCCTTTTCCGCGGCAATGCGCTTGTTTTCCTCACGTTCGCGACTCTTCCGCACATAATATTCGAAGTTGCCGTTGTGGGTGTAAATCGTACCATGATACATCTCGAGAATCTTGTTGCACACGCGGTCGAGAAAATAACGGTCGTGAGTGACCATGAAAAGCGTCACGTTCGATTGCGTGAGGTAGTTCTCAAGCCACTCAACCATCTGCATGTCGAGGTGGTTGGTAGGCTCGTCGAGGAAAAGCATATCGGGGTCATCGAGCAAAACCAAAGCAAGCGCAAGCCTTTTAACCTGTCCACCAGACAAAGTGCCTATTTTTTGCGTTAAGTCGTTGATTTCAAAAGTCGAAAGCAGCTGTTTCAGTCTCAAATCATACGACCATGCCTGCATCGCGTCCATAGCAGCTGTAGCTTTGTCCAAATCCACTTGATTAACTAACGCTTCCTCGTATCTCTTGATTACTCGCATCACGTCGGTATGACCAGTAGCGATCACGTCTTCGATAGTGAGATTCGGGTCAAACTGCGGCAACTGTTCAAGGTAACCGACTCGCACATTCTCGTTAAACGTCACCTTGCCATCGTCGGCTTCCTCTTTTCCGACAAGGATTCGCATCATGGTGCTCTTGCCGGTGCCGTTGGCTGCAATCAGAGCGGTCTTCTCCCCTTTCTCAATGCCGAAAGAGATGTTCTCGAACAGCAGCTTGTCGCTGAACGCCTTTGAAATGTTATCAACTGAAAGATAATTCATGATGCAAAAATAATAAAAAGAATTTAGACATTAGACCTTAGACTTTAGTTTTTTGATACAGATAAAAAAATTTTCATATTTTTATTGTATTGTGAAATAAATTTATGTAATTTTGCATAAAATTTAAATCATTATGACACAAGTTTCAATGACAGTGAGAATGGACTCACAGCTTAAATCAATGTTTGACGAGCTTTGCGAAGAATTTGGAATGAGCGCCAACACCGCCATGAACGTATTTGCAAAAGCTGTCGTACAACGTCGCAGGATTCCTTTTGAAATAAAAGCAGGAGAGCAAGTTGATGGTTATGCTGCATTCAGAGCATTGAGAGAACGTGCCGAGAAAGGATTGACACCAGATTTGACCATGGAAGAGATTGATGAAGAGATAAGAAAAGCGAGAGAGGAAAGGAGACAACGTGAAAGTTTACGCAGTAATTGACACAAATGTATTGGTGTCGGCAATGCTGACACATAATTTAGAATCAGCAACAACCAAAACTATTGAAGCAATAGTAACAGGGAGAATTCAGCCTTTATATAATCCGAAGATTATTGAGGAATATGAAGATGTCCTTTATCGTAAAAAATTCAATCTTGACAATGACTATGTAAGTCAAATGATCAGATTTATCATACAGGCTGGTATTAATGTTGAGCGAGCCAAAAGCAACGAGACATTCCCCGACCCGTCGGATGCGGTTTTCTATGAAGTCGCATTATCGAAAGAAGGCTCTTTTGTGGTAACAGGCAATTTAAGACATTTTCCAAAATCTCCGATGGCGTAACGACTGTCGGGGATTTTGGAAATTATCAATTCAACGGAATAAAACCAAATTGAAATTTTATAAGTCCTTTAAAGGATTATAGGTATTCTTGATGTTTATAATCGTCATTGTTCTATCTGACGGCTCTATTACAATACCCTGAGGCTCAAGGATTTCCTGCAATTCTTCAATTGTGTAAATGTTTCTATAATAAACACCTTTAATATATAAGCTGTCTGACAGTTCTCTTCCATTATATTTTAAGATGGTATTCTCAGTATAAACTGGAAGACATGAATTCCGACGGATAGTCTCAAGCATTCGTTTATATGTTATCAGTGTGTCATTTTGACCATAAACAAGTTTCGACTGATCGGCAATATACATATGATATGCTGGTTTATACGTCGTATCCAGTTTTATCAAACCTTCTTCTTCAAGCGTATTGAGAAGTTTATGATGATTATGCGGCTCTGTCTTAAAGACTAAGTTAAAGAAACAATTTGGCAATTCGTTATAATTCGTCCTAAAGAATAAAGTATCAATGTTAGGATTAACACCTTGTTGCCAAACATCATACCACATTGCCTGGTCAGCAAAAGCAGAAGCAGGGCCAAAATATGTGTTAGTATCAGAATATGTATAATATTTATTTGACATATCCAAATTCATGTCTTTTACCAACACCGTGCGAACTTCAAGACGAAAATCCTCATTTTCAACAACTTTCACATCACCATTAATTGAGTTAAATGCAAAGAACAAAGGTATTGCTGCTATCATATTGTTTGCCGCATGTAATACCATTGCCCAGAAAAGATTGTAGTTTATCACAAGATAAGAGCCCAACAAGCCCATTCCGAACTTATGAAGCACAACAATAAACACATCAAACCAATTACCACTGTAATTCCCTTTATGGGCTACTGCAAATATGGCAGATGATAAAAGCATGAGGTAGAAGAGCTTTTTCTTTCTGTCAGCTCGGAAATAAATGAGGATAAATGCGCCACATACAGCCACCAACAATGCAAGCCACCATCCTATAGCAAACGAAACAACTGCCATCAAAATGACGGAGGTTATGCCAGTCCATAATTTACCATTTCCCCATAATCTAAAAATCGATTCCTCAATAATTGGACCAAATATTCCAATAGTCAAAACAATAGGCAAAATGCCAAATTGATAAACCAATGAATACATGGCATTAATCATCGGAGAGTCCAAATCTTCAGAACTCTCTCCTCTAACAAGAAGAATAATAAGGCATGCCACAACAATTCCAAGGCCCCACCAAAGAGCCCACTTAAAAAGCTTTTCCTTTTTCATTTTCGGTTGTAAAGTTTATTCCATAACAAATACCCTTTTCCGTGTCGGGCACAACTTTTTTGTCCTACCAGCACCCCAAAGGACAATTTTTGACATAAAAGAAGCGTGGTACTGTATACCACTCTCTAATTGGAGGTCGTGAGATTACCTTTGAGGAAGATGTAGCAAAACAGCCCACGCTAAAGGCGTGAACCATCATACTTTCTTGCCTCTTCGAAATTTCTCACGTTTCCAATTACAAGAAAAGCATAACGCTTCATTAATTTCAATAAAACAGTGGCTTAATTGCTTAAACCATTTGCAAAAATACATAAAACATTTAAATAAACAAAATTTTTGTGATAAAATTTAAGATTTCTCCACTCCGCTCCGCTTCGGTCGAAATGACGAGTGGAGAATTTGTTTTTAGTCAAAAACTGATTAACTGAACAACTGATTAACTGAATAACTAAATTTCGTATCTTTGCAAAAATTTTCATCATGCGCATAGTCTTTCAGCTTTTCCTCACCTTCTTCAACATCGGGGCGTTCACCCTCGGCGGTGGCTACGCCATGCTCGACATGATAGAAAAAGCCGTCGTCGACCGTCGCCACTGGATCGAAAAAGACGAGTTCTGGGACATGATAACGATAGTGCAGATGCTTCCTGGCGTGTTCGCCGTCAACACAGCGCTTTACACCGGCTACAAAATCAAAGGAATTTGGGGCGCGATAGCAGCTTGCCTCGGCGCAATAATTCCGTCCATAGTCATCATCCTGCTCATTGCGGTGTTTTTCCTCGACTACAAGGAAAACCAAGTCGTCGAGCGTATCTTTAAAGGCATCCGCCCTTGCGTGGTCGCGCTCATCCTCTCGCCTTCCATCAAGATGTTCATCAACGCCAAAGTGAACTGGAAAACGGCGGTATTCCCGATAGCCACTGTCGTGTTGATATATTTCTTCAAGGTGTCGCCAGTCTATATCATCGTCGCCACCATAATCGGCAGCGTCGCATTCGCTTTTTATTCACAAAACCGTTTAAATAAGTCGAAATCATGATATATCTGCAGTTGTTTTGGGCTTATTTGAAGATCGGAATCTTCGGTTTCGGCGGCGGATATGCCATGCTCTCGATGATTCAGTTTGAAATCGTCGACCATTACGGCTGGATGACAACGGCGGAGTTCGCCGACATGGTTGCGCTTTCGCAGATGACACCCGGACCGGTCTCCATCAACATCGCGACATACATCGGCTACACCGTGGGAGGATTCTGGGGCTCGCTCGTCGCTACGGCAGCCATTGTTTTGCCTTCGCTGCTGATGCTTTATCTCGTTTTGAAATTCTTGTTCAAACATAAAGAAAACTACATCGTAAAAAACACCTTGGCATCAATGAAACCTGTCATTGCAGGACTCATCTTCGTCGCCGCTCTGCAACTGATGAACTCCAACAACTTCATCGATTTCGGACTTCATCAGAACAACATCAGCGTGATAATCTGCGCCGTCACTTTCGCCGGCGTGTTTTGGGCAAAAATAAACCCGATACTATTGATTTTAGCATCGGGTCTTGTTGGTTATCTGATTTATTGATTAAGCGAACATCTTGTCAATCAATTCATTATAGCGTTCCATCACCACTTTCCTCTTCACCTTCAAAGTCGGGGTAAGAATGCCGTTGGCGATAGTCCATTCGTCAGCGATGAGCTGGTATTTCTTCACCTTCTCAACCTCGCCGAGACCTTCGTTCAACTTCTTGACCTCACGGTCGAAACGTTTCTTAACGTTCTCATTCTGAATCAATTCCTCTGGTGTGGTGTAAGGAACATCGTGTTTTTTGCACCATTCTTTCAAAAATGCGAAATCCGGACGGATGAGAGCCGCGGCAAATTTCTGGTTCTCGCCCAATACCACAATCTGCTCAATGAAACCTGAATTGCTGAACTTGCCTTCAACCACATCGGGATTGACATATTTTCCAAGAGAAGTCTTGAAGAGATTCTTCATACGGCCTGTAATCTGCAATAGCCCGTGCTCGTTGAACTTTCCGAGGTCGCCAGTATGGAACCAGCCGTCCTTGTCGATGACTTCCGCCGTCAACTCAGGCTGCTTGTAATAGCCCATCATCACGTTGTGACCGCGGCAGATGATTTCGCCGTTGTCAGCGATTTTCACCTCAACGCCAGGCAACGGCTGACCTACTGCACCCACTTCCCTGCCGTATTTGTCACGGTTGCTCACAGTGATAACAGGCGAAGTCTCCGTCAAACCGTAGCCTTCAAACACCGGCATCTTGATAGCTGAGAAGAAACCGCTTATTTTCTTTGTGATGGAAGCTGCTCCCGACACAATGATGTCGAAGTTCTCGGCACCGAGTTTCTCGCGTATCTTGCTGTAAACCAACTTGTCAGCGATTTTAAGCTTAAAATTGTAGAACCATGAACGGCCTTCTATCTTATATCTTTCAGTAAGATGCATCGACCAGTAGAAAATGGCTTTTGACAAACCTTTCATGTTCTTGCCTGAGCTGTAGATCTTCTCGTAGAATTTCTCCAAAACGCGCGGCACGGCGCACATCATCGTAGGATGCACCTCTTTCATATTGTCGGCAATCGTAGCGATGCTTTCAGCATAGTAAATCGACATTCCGAGGTAATGGTACATGTATATGAGCGCGCGCTCGTATGCGTGGCACACCGGCAGGAAGCTGAATGCGCGCTTCGACCACGGCGACGGCGTCTGGCAGAAGTTCTTGAACTGGTTCATCAGGTTATGATGCGACAACATCACGCCCTTAGGCACGCCAGTCGTTCCGGAAGTGTAAATAATTGTGGCACAAGACATTTCGTCAACCTCAGCCTTGCGTTTCTCAATCTCTTCGGTATGCGGATGCTCTCTTCCGAGTTCGAGAAGGTTGTCATAATATTGGTATTTCCCTCTGTCAATGAAAGTGAAAATCTTCTTCAGCGACGGTGTCTCCGGCCATATCGCCTCGATTTTGTTCATCACGGCAATGCCCTCCAAAATGCAGATGCCAGCCTCGCAGTTGTTGAGGATTATCTTGTAATCCGCCTCGCTTATGGTCGGGTAAATCGGCACCATGACGCCGCCAATTTGTGTGATGGCCATGTCAAGGATATTCCATTCCGGACGGTTGTTAGAAATCACCGCCACCTTGTCCTGTGGCTGAACGCCGAGCTCAATCAAAGCCCCGCTGATGATATTGGTCTGCTCGATATACTCATCAATGCTGTATTCGCGCCATTTCCCGTTGACTTTGCCTGCCAATGCGACTTTCTGGTCAGGATATTTCTCTTTATAATTGGCTAATAAGTCAAATACCCTCTTAACTTCCATAACAAAAACTATTTAAAAAGAGTCTCAATAATATCAGAATAACGTCTCATAACCACGTTTCTCTTGACTTTCAATGTTGGAGTCAGAATGCCCGTCGCAATGCTCCACTCGTCGGCGACAAGTTCAAACTTCTTGATTTTCTCAACGTCGCCGAGGTCATGGTTGAGTTTCTTCACCTCCTTGCCGTAACGTTTGAAAACCTCTTCATTTTTAATCATTTCCTCGTTGGTGGTGTATGGAATATTATGACGTTTGCACCACTCCTTTAAAAATGCGAAGTCAGGACGTATGAGCGCGGCGGCGTATTTCTGGTTCTCGCCAAGCACCACGATTTGCTCGATAAAACCTGACAAAATGAACTTGCTTTCAATGAAATCCGGGTTGATGTATTTTCCGAATGATGTCTTGAAGATGTTTTTCTTTCTTCCTGTGATTTTAAGAAGACCGTGCTCGTTAAAACGACCGAGGTCTCCGGTGTGGAACCAGCCGTCCTTGTCTATGACTTCCGCCGTCAGCTCAGGCTGTCTGTAATAGCCCATCATCACGTTATGTCCGCGGCAGATGATTTCGCCGTCGTCGGTGAGTTTCACCTCGATGCCTGGCAATGGCTCGCCCACGTAACCCACTTCACGACCGTATTTGTTTCTCGTCGAGACGGCGATGACCGGTGATGTCTCCGTCAGTCCGTAGCCCTCAAAAACGGTGAGACCCAATGCGTTGAAGAAACGGCACACCTTCTTTGGGATAGCTGCCGCTCCTGAAACGACGACATCAATATGGTCGATGCCGACTTTCTGTTTTATCTTTTCATAGACCAATTTTGTGGCTATTTTCAGCTTGATATTGTAGAGCCAGTTTCTGTCTTCAACTTTATAACGCTCTGAGAGATGCATTGCCCAATAGAAAATAAGCTTCGAGATGCCCTTCATGCTTCTTCCCGACTCGTAAATCTTGTCGTACACCTTTTCGAGGACGCGAGGCACCGCGCACATCATCGTCGGACGCAGCTCCTGAAGGTTCTCGCCTATCGTAGCGACGCTTTCGGCATAGTAAACCGACATTCCGCGGTATTGGTAAACATAGCTCAACGCACGTTCGTATGCATGGCATATAGGCAGGAAGCTGAAAGCCTTGTTCGACCAGTCGGCCACTGAGTGCTGAACGCCCTTCCACTGGCACATCAGGTTATGATGCGACAACATCACGCCCTTCGGCACACCTGTCGTTCCCGATGTGTAAATGATTGTGGCACATTCCATTTCGTCGACTTCCGCCTTGCGTTTCTCGATCTCTTCGGTATGCGGATGCTCTCTTCCGAGTTCAAGAAGCGTGTCGAAATAAGGATACTTGTCCCTATTAATAAAGGTGTAAATCTGCTTAAGCGACGGAGTCTCAGGCCATATCGCCTCGATTTTGTTCATCACCACAACGCCTTCAAGGATACAAATCTTCGCCTCGCAGTTGTTGAGGATTATCTTGTAATCAGCCTCGCTGATGGTCGGATATATCGGCACCATGACGGCTCCCACCTGTGTGATGGCCATGTCGAGGATGTTCCATTCCGGACGGTTGTTGCTGATGACAGCTATCTTATCCTGTTTCTCAACGCCTAATTCAATCAGTGCGCCGCTGATGATATTTGTCTGCTCAATATATTCGTCAATGCTGTATTCGCGCCATTTTCCGTTGACTTTGCCAGCAAAAGCCACCTTTTGGTCAGGATAATGCTCTTTATAATGCGGCAAAAGGTCAAAAACTCGCTTAATATTTTCCATTTTCAATACTTTTCAATAATACACTCGTTTTCAAGATTGCAAATATACGGATTATTTTTGAAAATAAAATAAAAAATAAAAAAAATGTAGAGACACACGGCCGTGCGTCTCTACAAAATCATTTATTGATGTAATAAAAATTACAGCAAGTGGCATGTCACCGTCAAGCCAGCCATCACGATTGAAACCATCGACATCAACTTGATGAGGATGTTCAATGATGGGCCTGATGTGTCTTTGAACGGGTCACCAACGGTGTCACCAACCACTGTTGCCTTATGGTTTTCTGAGCCTTTGCCACCGAAGTTGCCTTCCTCGACATATTTCTTTGCGTTATCCCAAGCACCGCCTGAGTTAGCCATGAACACTGCCAACACGAAACCTGTCGACAAACCGCCAATCAACAGACCGAGGACGCCAGGAACACCGAGAATCAAGCCTGTGAGGATTGGAACGAGGATAGCGAGGATTGAAGGAACAAGCATCTCCTGCTGTGCGCCTTTTGTTGAGATAGCAACACAACGCTCGTAGTCTGGTTCTGCCTTGCCTTCAAGGATTCCCTTGATGGTGCTGAACTGACGG
Source organism: Bacteroidales bacterium (assembly GCA_017427985.1). Lineage (GTDB taxonomy): Bacteria > Bacteroidota > Bacteroidia > Bacteroidales > F082 > Limimorpha. The sequence continues at coordinate 29,948 of JAFRRS010000010.1, forward strand.
CGAACCTCTTCAACCATCTTCTGTGCAGCGCGACCCACGGCGTTCATTGTCATTCCGCAGAACACAAATGCCATCATAGCGCCGATAAACACACCGACCAACACGACAGGGTTCATCAAGTTAACGTTGTATGCCTCCATAAAGTCGACCAATGTTGCTTTTGCAGCCTCAACACCGTTTGGAAGTTCCTGACCCACTCTCACGAGAGCGATCTTAATTTCCTCAACGTATGATGCGAGAAGTGCGAGAGCTGTCAAAGCGGCTGAACCGATAGCGAAGCCCTTGCCTGTTGCTGCAGTGGTGTTTCCAAGAGCGTCAAGAGCATCGGTACGTTTACGAACCTCAGGCTCGAGACCGCTCATCTCAGCGTTACCACCGGCGTTGTCGGCGATAGGACCGTAAGCGTCAGTTGCGAGTGTGATACCCAGTGTTGAAAGCATACCGACAGCAGCGATACCAATGCCGTAGAGACCCATTGAGAGGTTGGCTGCTGTGAACTGGATATGGAATCCGTTAGCGCAAAGGTAAGCCAAAACGATAGCGATACCCACTGTCACAACCGGAATAGCTGTTGAAAGCATACCGAGTCCAAGACCTGAAATGATAACTGTTGCTGGACCTGTCTTTGAACTTTCAGCCACCTTCTGAGTTGGCTTGTAGCTCTGTGAAGTATAGTATTCAGTAGATTTTCCGATAATAACACCTGCGAGCAGACCAACTACCACTGACAATGAAACCTGCCACCACTGGTTGCTTTCTGTTCCGAACAGCCATGCGAAGATTCCGAATGTAGCCGCTGCAATGAGCACTGCCGCTGTATTGGTACCACGGCTCAAAGCGCCAAGAAGTTCTTTCATTCCTGCACCTTCTTTTGTCTTGACCAAGAAGATTCCGAACAATGAGAGCAACACACCTGCCGCTGCAATGAGCATTGGAGCGAAAACGGCTTTAAGCTGCATTCCTTCGACTGCTGAAGTTGCAAATGCTGCTGCGCCGAGAGCTGCTGTTGCCAAGATTGAACCTGCATACGACTCATAAAGGTCAGCACCCATACCGGCGACGTCACCGACGTTGTCACCGACGTTATCGGCGATAGTTGCTGGGTTACGTGGGTCATCCTCTGGGATGTTGTATTCTGTCTTACCTACGAGGTCAGCGCCGACGTCAGCGGCTTTGGTGTAGATACCGCCACCGACACGGGCGAACAATGCCTGTGTTGAAGCACCCATACCGAATGTCAGCATGGTGGTTGTGATAACGATAAGATGATCGGCTTCCGGGATGAAAGCGTCAAGTACAAGGAACCACACGCTGATGTCAAGCAATGCAAGACCTACCACTGTCAGACCCATGACGGCACCAGAACGGAAAGCCACCTGCAGACCGCTGTTCAACGAGTTACGAGCGGCATTTGCTGTACGTGCCGAGGCGAATGTGGCGGTCTTCATTCCGAAGAATCCTGCCAAGCCCGAGAAGAAACCGCCGGTGAGGAATGCGAACCACACCCAGCCGTTCTGAAGTCCGAAAATTGACATCACGCCGAAAACAATCGCCAACACAACGAAAACGATACCGACGACCTTGTACTGTTGTTTGAGATACGCCATAGCACCTCTTCTGACATGCGAAGCGATCTTCTTCATCAAATCTGTTCCCTCGTCTTCCTTCATCATGCTCTTAAAGAAATAAAAAGCGAATGACAAAGCCAAAACCGACGCTGCGAGAACCAAATAAATTACCCAATTCATACGCAAAATTTTTGATTAATAATTATATTTACTACTCTTTCTTTTTTTCAGAAATTTTCAATCTGCAAAGTTCCGAATAATATTTTTCTTATCAAAGAAAAAAATTTAATTTTGTTAAAAAAAATTTTAACAATACATGTCAAAAAATTTTTCGTAATTTTGTAGCGGTTCGTACCTTATTATTAATACGTCATTTAGAAAAATTTTAAAATATGAAAGGCATTAAGTTTCGTTTGATTGTGATGAACTTCCTAATCTTTGCAGTGTGGGGAGCTTATCTTTGTTCTATCAGTATTTATCTCGACAATGTCGAATTAGACACTAAAATCGGTTCATTCTTTGCCATCCAAGGCATTGTGTCGTTGTTTATGCCAGCCCTGATGGGTATCGTCGCAGACCGCTGGATTCCGGCGCAAAAGCTTCTCGGCATCTGCCATCTTTTAGCTGCAGTGTTCATGGCTTTAGCTGGATATATGGGCATGAAATACGGAGCTGCCGTCACTTTCGGAGAGATTTTCCCGTATTATGCCATCAGCGTGGCGTTCTTTATGCCAACAATAGCATTAGGTAACTCTGTGTCGTACAACGCCTTGTCAAAAGCAGGAATGGATATCGTCAAAGACTTCCCTCCTATCCGCGTTTTCGGCACCATAGGCTTCATTGCCTCGATGTGGATTGTCAACTTCACGGGCTACAAAGACAGCTACATGCAGCTGTACCTCTCAGCGGTTTGGGGATTGCTCCTCGGTATCTACGCTTTTACATTGCCGGAATGCCCGGTGAATAAAAACGTACAAAAAGGCTCGATTATCGACGCTCTCGGTCTGCGTGCCTTCACATTATTCAAAGAAAAAAGGATGTGTATCTTCTTCATATTCTCGTTCCTCCTCGGAATGTGCCTGCAGGTGACCAACGGATTTGCCACCACCTACCTGGATGATTTCGGAGCTTCACCTATATATGAAAACGCTTTCGCAGTAAAAAACAACGTATTCTTGTCGTCAATCTCACAGATTTCCGAGACATTATGCATCTTGCTCATCCCATTCTTCCTGCGTAGATACGGCATCAAGAAGGTGATGTTCATCTCGTTTATGGCTTGGTTCCTGCGTTTTGCCTTCCTCGGAGCAGGCAGTCCTGTCGGCTTCGGCCTTGTGCTATTCATCCTCTCAATGATAGTTTACGGTGTGGCTTTCGACTTCTTCAATATCAGCGGTTCGTTGTTTGTCGACCAGAACACCGATGTGAGTATCCGCTCATCGGCGCAAGGTGTGTTTATGATGATGACCAATGGCTTCGGCGCCACAATAGGTGCTTGGTCGGCCGGCGCTATCGTTAACGCATTCACAAAAGTTAATGTCGATGGTGTAGTGATAGACTTACCTGTATTCCACGAGCTCATGGCCGGATGGTCAATGGCATGGTATGTCTTCGCAGCATTTGCTTTGGCTGTTGGCATTCTGTTCGCCATCGTTTTCAAATATAAACATAATCCTGAAGCGACAAAATAATGCGACAATATCTTGATTTACTTCAAAGAATTCTCGACGAAGGCGTTCAGAAAGGCGACCGCACAGGCACCGGAACCATCAGCATTTTCGGGCATCAGATGCGATTCAACCTCTCTGAAGGCTTTCCTCTCGTCACAACGAAAAAGGTGCATCTGAAGTCGATAATCTATGAGTTGCTATGGCTCATCAGCGGCGACACTAACATAAAATATCTGCACGACCACAAAGTCACCATTTGGGACGAATGGGCTAATGCCGACGGCGATCTCGGTCCCGTCTACGGCGCACAATGGCGCAACTGGAACAACGAAGGCATCGACCAGATTCAGCAGGTCATCGACAGCATCAAAAACAACCCGAACAGCCGCCGTCACATCGTGACAGCCTGGAACCCGAGCGTTTTGCCCGACGAGCACGAGAAAGACTTCTCAAAAAACGTCGCTGCCGGCAAAGCGGCGCTGCCTCCATGTCACGCTTTCTTCCAGTTTTACGTGGCAAACGACAAACTCTCGTGCCAGCTCTACCAACGCTCAGCGGATGTGTTTTTAGGCGTGCCGTTCAACATTGCGTCATATTCGTTGCTTACCATGATGATGGCGCAGGTATGCGACCTCGAACCTGGCGATTTCGTTCACACTTTCGGCGACGTGCACATCTACAACAACCATCTCGAACAGGTGGAGCTGCAGCTTTCGCGCGAGCCGCGCCCGCTCCCGACAATGCACCTCAACCCCGCTGTCAAGAGCCTGTTCGATTTCAAATACGAAGATTTCACATTGGAGAATTACAACCCATACGACGCCATCAAAGCGGACGTTTCCGTATAAAATGAAGACAAAAATCTCTATAATCGTAGCAATGGCGGAAAACCGCGCCATCGGCAAAAACGGCGACCTGCTGACACATCTCTCAAACGACTTGAAACATTTCAAGGAGATAACATCAGGACACACAGTGATAATGGGTTACAAAACCTACGCCTCGCTGCCAAACAAAAAGCCTCTGCCTAAACGCCGTAACATCATCATTTCCAGCCATCTGAAAGAAGCGCCGGAAGGATTTGAACTGGCAAATTCGATATTGGAGGCAATGAAAATGGTGTTTAACGAAGAAGAGGTCTTCATCATCGGCGGCGGCATGATTTATGAGCAGTTCCTGCCAATGGCTGACAAGCTTTATCTCACAAGGATGGAAAAAATCTTTGAGGCTGACACGTTTTTCCCGATAATAAACTTCAATCAGTGGAACCTCATCGACTTGAATGTTGTCGACGACGACCCACAGGTTGATTTTACATACAGATTTGAAACTTGGGAAAGGAAAAACTAAATCCCCATTTCTTTCACTATCATCTTCACGAACTCGGTATTAGCGAAATGACCAGGCTTGTAAGCCGTCACTTTGCCTTGAACAGGCATTCCTAGAAGTGAAAGGTCACCGACAATGTCAAGAAGTTTGTGACGCGCCGGCTCGTTTTCGAAATACAAAGTCACATTATTAAGGATTCCGCCTTCATGAACCGCGACAGATTCTTTGTTGAACAGCTTCGCAACCCTCTTCAAATCAGCTTCCGACACCTGTTTCTCGATGAAAACAATGGCATTTGACAAATCACCGCCTTTGATGAGGTTGTGTTTGAGAAGCATTTCAAGTTCCTGGAAGAAAACGAAAGTCCTGCATGGCGCGAAATTCTCTTCAAACTCGCTCATGTCGTGCAAATGTGCTTCCTGAACATTAAGAACTCCCGATTTGTAATCGACTTTAACATCGATGCTGAATTTCTCGGCTGGTTCAATTGTCAGCTCGCAACCGACTTTCGGATGTGTATATGTGATTTTCTTGTTGATTTTCAGATATTTGCGCTCAGCGTCCTGCTCAACGACCCCTGCTTCTTTCAAAGCGTTCATCATAATCTTTGCGCTTCCGTCAAGAATAGGGGGTTCCTCACAGTTCAGGTCGATAAGAACATTATCGATGCCCGAACCTCTCAACGAAGCCATGATATGTTCAACAGTATAAACTTTTACGCCATTCTGAGCAATGGTAGTGCCGCGTGAAGTGTCAACGACGTTGGCAACTTTCGCCTCAACTATCGGTTGTCCTTCAACATCAATTCTTCTGAATTTGATTCCGTGATTAACTTCAGCCGGATGAAATGTCAGTGTGCCATGTTGACCAGTATGAAGACCCGTTCCGCTAATACTGACACTTTGCTTAATTGTATGTTGTTTTTCCACCATTTACAAATCAACTTCTGTAATAATGGTGCAAAAATACGAAATAATACGTTACTTCGACAATAATTCGGAAAGTTTTTTCTCCAATTCGACTATTCTCTCTTCCAATTTGTCGATATTGCGTTGTCTTACAATGTCTTTCATATATTTTGAATAGTCGTAAGCAGGAGCGCCCATGATGGATTTTCCCGGCTCGCTGACACCTTTTGTCAGTCCCGACTGAGGTCCGATGGTGGTATGGTCTGCCACAGTAAGATGCCCCGAGATGCCGACCTGGCCCGCTATAATGCAGTTCTTTCCGACGTGAGCAGAGCCCGCCACTCCTGACTGTGCCGCCATTGCTGTGTTCTCGCCGACTTCAACATTATGGGCAATCTGGATAAGATTGTCGAGTTTCACACCATTATGAATCTTTGTCGATTCCATAGTAGAGCGGTCGATTGTGGTATTTGCTCCAATTTCCACATCATCACCAATAAAAACATTGCCGATTTGAGGTATTTTCTTGAATGTTCCGTCAGTTTGCGGCACAAAACCGAAACCATCGGCACCGATAACCGCACCCGAATGGATGATGCAACTCCTGCCGATATGGGTCATCGCGTAAAGTTTCACGCCAGGATAAATCACGGTATTGTCGCCGATAACCGCATCGTCGCCGATGTACGATAGCGGATAAATCTTCACATTATTGCCAATCTTAACCCTCTCGCCAATGAACGCGAAATCCCCGATATAGCAGCCTTCACCATATTCCACATCAGTTGAAATAAAAGCATTTTCAGATATTCCGACCTTGTTGTTGGTATATTCCTGATAAATTGCAAGAAGCTGGGCAAACGACTCGTAAGCGTTCTTCACCTTTATCATGGTGGTCTTCACCTGTTCCGTAGGCTCAAAGTCCTCATTTACAAGGACAATTGACGACAATGTGTCGTAAATAAAAGGAATATATTTCGGGTTGGATAAAAAACTCAACATTCCAGGGGCGCCGTCTTCAATACGGGCGACGTTCCACACTTTAGCTTCAGGATCACCTTCAACTTTTCCACCAAGCAATGCCGCTATCTGCGCAGCCGTAAACTCAACTTTCATGATATTTTATAATGTGTTAAACTCTTTCTTAATAACTAAAATAGCCCTGTCAATCAACGGGTTGGTCATTGAAGCGAGCTTCTGTGCCATCGTTGCCGAATCCGCGTCAGGGTTCTCGCCAAACTCGTTGTTGATGATTTGCAGAGTCTCATCCTTGGCTTTGTTTATTCCAAACCAAGTGCTTTCATTGACATAAAGACGCTGTGCGAGATTATGCTCAAACTCATCCTGAACATTCTGTATCAAGGCGAACTGCAGGTCAGAACTTGTCATTCCAGGCATAAAAACCCTTTTGACAAGCACCGAGAACCTCATTCTCTCAAGATAAAGAAGAAGACGCTCGTAGGCCTGAACCTTCAGCGGCGCCACTATCTTGTCGTTGTTCGCCGTCTCAGATGTACTGAACATATTCTTAAGTTTTGGGAAAAACAAAATCACGGCGAGTATCAGTGTCACCGCCAAAATAATCCATGTCATTGGACTCATCACATCATTCATTGCATCACAAATTAGAGTGCAAATATACTGAATATTTTAATTTCTAACTAAATTTTTAAAATAAAGTTTTCCAATCATAAAAATCCGTAATTTTGTAACCTCAAAAATGAGGTGAATTTTTGCTTTGATTTATCAGAATTTTAAAAAATATAATCATGGGAGAAACAGTTTTAGCAAAGAGAGTCATCAACATGGCAGAATCCGCCACTCTGAAAATGACGCAGAAGAGCCGCGAGCTCAAGGCTCAGGGCATTGACATTATTTCGTTAAGCATTGGCGAGCCCGACTTCAACACGCCTATGAGCGCAAAGCAGGCAGGCATCGACGCCATCAACAACAACGACACGCACTATCCGCCAGTCCCAGGCACTCCGGCATTGCGCAAAGCCATAGCCGAGAAGCTTCGTCGTGACAACGGCCTCGACTACAAAGACACCGACATCATTGTGTCGAACGGCGCAAAACAGGCGATCACCAACACATTCCTCGCCATCCTCGACAAAGGCGACGAAGTCATCATCCCTGCCCCGTTCTGGGTTTCATATCCCGAGATGGTGAAGCTCGCCGAAGGCACTCCTGTTTTCATCTACACAACAGCAGAGCAGCACTTCAAAATCACAGCCGAGCAACTCGAGAAAGCCATCACTCCTAAGACCAAAGCTTTCATTTTCAGCACTCCATGCAACCCGAGCGGTTCGGTTTACACAAAAGAAGAACTCGCTTCATTGGTGGAAGTGTTCAAGAAATATCCAAACATCATCATCATTTCCGATGAGATTTACGAATTCATCCAATACGAGCACAAACACGAGTCGATGGGACAGTTCACCGAGCTGAAAGACCGTCTCGTCATCGTGAACGGTGTCGCCAAAGGCTACGCCATGACAGGCTGGAGAATCGGTTACATCGCCGCTCCGAAAGAAATCGTCTCAGCATGCAACAAGATTCAGGGACAGTACACTTCAGGTATCTGCACCATCGCACAAGCCGCATCATTGGCAGCAATGGAGCTCTCACCTGAGAATTCTGAAGAAGTGAAGAACATGTGCAAGGCTTTCAGAAACCGCCGCGATATGTTCTACAAACTCCTCATGGAGATTCCGGGCATCAAGCTGAGCTTGCCTGCTGGCGCGTTCTACATGTTCCCAGAGGTGAAGTCATACTACGGCAAGAGTGACGGCACTACCACCATCAACAACAGCGACGACTTGTGCATGTACCTGCTTTACAACGCACACGTGGCATGCGTGGCAGGTGGAGCATTCGGCAACGACGACTGCATCCGTTTGTCATACGCCACCTCGGAAGACAAGTTACGCGAGGCAGCAAAACGTCTCAAAGAAGCTTTTGCAAAACTTAAATAAACAAAAAATGCCAAGAGAAGACATCAAAGCGCTTTTTGATTCCTTCAACGAAAAGAGAATATTAATAATAGGTGATGTTATGCTCGACCTTTACCTCAACGGCAAGGTCGAGCGTATCTCGCCAGAGGCTCCTGTGCCTATCGTCGCCGTGAGAAATCGTTTCGCGCGTCTCGGCGGTGCCGCCAACGTGGCCCAGAACATCAAGGCACTCGGCGCCGAGCCAGTCTTATGCTCCATCATCGGCGACGACTCCAAGTCACACGACTTCTTCGACCTTCTCGCAGAACACGGCATGCCTGGTAACGGCATCATCAAGAGCAAAGAGCGCCGCACCACCACGAAATACCGCATCATCGGCAACAACGCGCAGATGCTTCGCGTGGACGACGAAGACACCTTCAACCTCACCGATGACGAATACGACGCGCTGTGCGGAAAGATTGACTTCATCATCGCCAACGAGCGCATCGACGGAATCATCTTGCAGGACTACAACAAAGGTGTGCTCACCGAAAAGCTCATTCGCAGGACCATTGCCGTCGCCAACGAGAAAAACATACCAGTAGGCGTCGACCCGAAGAAAAACAACTTCCTCGTCTACGAACACTCCACACTGTTCAAGCCGAATCTCAAAGAGCTGAAAGAAGGCATAAGCTACGACTTCCCCACCGACACCATCGAGGGCATTCTCAGCGGCGTGAACGTGCTGCAGGACAAGCTGCAGTGCCGTTTCGTGATGAACACATTGTCGGAACGCGGAGTTTTAATCCAGGAGATGACCGACGGCGTGAAGAGCCACCATTACATCCCTGCCCATCTGCGCAAGATAGCCGATGTGTCGGGCGCCGGCGACACCGTCCTCGGAGTGGCGATGCTGTGCCTCGTCTGCAACCAGGACGCATACCATATCGCTGCGATTTCCAATCTCGCGGGCGGACTCGTGTGCGAAGAGATCGGCGCGGTGCCAATCAACAAGGAAAGACTTCTGAAAGAAACAGAAAAAATATAATAAGTAGATTTTTCTTGCGTTATTATATTCATGAAGTTTGATTTTTCGACATTAAAGAAACGTTTAATATTGTTAGGGCTGATGCTTTGCGTGGCTCCAAGTGTTGTTTTTGCCCAAAGCATTACCAAACCGCTCAACCTGAAGAACTATGACGACAATTTGTACCATTTCGGATTCATTTTGGCGTACAATCAAATGTCATATTCGTTCAATTACAAAAGAAACTATCAGTTTGTGGAACATTCGCCGTCGGAGTATCCAAACACGGCAGATGTGAATTACGACCCTTACGCGACATATTACGTCCGCACTCTTGACTCCAAGCCGCAACCTGGCTTCACCGTGGGCGTTGTGGGAAATCTACGTCTTGGTCAGTTTTTCGACTTAAGACTCATCCCTTCGTTGAGTTTCGGAACGAGAACGATAAATTACAATATCTATAAAGAATCAACGAAATCCAACGATTTCGTGATAAGCAAATCCATTTTGTCGACTTTCATGGAATTTCCGCTCCAAGTGAAATACCGTTCGAGGCGACTCAACAACATTGCGGCTTACATCATCGCAGGAGCCAATTTCAAAGTTGACCTCGCATCGCAGAAAAAGTCGAAAATCGATGTTGTCGGACCTGACGGAAACCAGATTTCAGTTATCGACAACATCAGGGTAAAAAGAACCGACATAGCCGCCGAGATTGGTGCAGGTTTTGACTTTTACAACAGCCATTTCAAGTTCGGAATTGAAGTGAAAATGGGCTTCGGATTGTTTAATATTATGGATCCACAGAAACTGATTTACGATTCCAGCATAGTAAATATGAGAAACAAGACGTTCCAAGTTTCTTTCACATTTGAATAATTTATCTTACGATATATTTGTAACACTTTATTTATCAATAATTTACCAAAAATTTTCATTTTTTGATTTTTTTTAGTGTTTGCAAAGAAAAAAAAGCGTATCTTTGCAGCGCAAAAAACAGGTCTCTTCGTCTAGTCTGGTTAGGACGTCAGGTTTTCATCCTGGTAACTCGGGTTCAAATCCCGGAGAGACTACAAAAGGACGGTCTCTTCGTCTAGTCTGGTTAGGACGTCAGGTTTTCATCCTGGTAACTCGGGTTCAAATCCCGGAGAGACTACAAAATTTGAAAACGAAGTCAGAAAGCAGGATTTTAGGCGGCAAAACGCGTTCTGTAGTCTGGCTTTTTCTGTTTCACGAGGATAAACATGAAGAAGAATCTCTCTTGCGGCATAGTATCGTCATTCAAAAGCGTTATCGCTTTGGTGGCGGTGCTGTTTTTTTTGATGTCGGGGAAAGATTTTATTCAGGCGCAGGAAAAGAATTACAACTTCGGTCTTCGTGGCGGCGTCGGGATGGCGACATTAAACGGGTTTGAGAACAACGGACTGAAACTCGGTTTTATGGGCGGCGCTTATTTTACTTACTCTTTAACCGAAAGTGGAAGTATCATTGCCGATTTCAATTATTCGATGGGCGGACAGCAGTCGGAAAAATGGATCGATAATACCAACGAAAAAGTCAAGGAATACAGCAAATACGCACTTCATTACATCAATTTACCCATCCTTTACCAGCATTATTTCACCGACATCCTCGGACTTGAGGCAGGCGCAAACTTACGTTACTGTTTTAGCGGAAGCGTGAAGACAAAAATCGGCAACGGAAGCTGGGAATCGACAAAATTCTCAAGCGATGATTACAATTCCGTTGATTTCGGGCTTATTTTGGGCGTTTTCACAAACTATCTTATTCCCGATGAGGACTTTTTTGTCAGCCTCAGAGCCTATTTCGGAATGCTTGACGTGATAAAAGACCACAATTCAAACAAAAACGTCAGCATACAGGTCAGCGTAGGATATATGTTATTCTGATATGAAGCAAAAAATCAATTTAATCATTGGTAATCAATACAATCCGCACCTCAATCTTGCTGTTGAGAGTTTTCTTCTGAACCAAGGCGACAACGATGCCGTAACCATGTTTTTGTGGAAAAACGAGCAAACAGTTGTTTACGGCTACAACCAAAATCCGTTTACGGAATGCAACGTGGATTTGCTTTTGTCGGAAGGCGGGCATGCGGCACGAAGAAGAACCGGCGGAGGCGCAGTCTATCACGATTTGGGCAATCTGAATTTCTCATTCGTGGCGAACAAAAACCTTTATGATGTTCACAAACAGATGAATGTCATCAAGACAGCGTTAGGATATTTTGGATTGGAAACCGAGGTTTCGGGCAGAAACGACATACTTTTCGACGGAAGAAAATTCTCGGGAAACGCCTTTGGAATCTATAAAGACAGAAGATTGCACCACGGCACTATTCTGATTAAGACCGACGGCGAGAAACTGGCAAAATATCTGAAAGTCAATCCAGCAAAGTTGCAGAAACACGGGGTGAAATCAGTGGCAAGCCGCATCATCAACCTTTCGGAAGTCGCAGACATCACTTCAGATTCGATAATACCTTATCTTTCAAAAGCTTTCGAAGAGGTTTACGAAGCAAAAGCGGAAATCATTGGTTTTAACGACTTGCTTACAGATAAAGTGTTGGAAACCAGAGACTTATTCGCTTCCGACGATTATCTTTTCGGAAAATGGCGCAATTTCCACGCCAAGAAAAGTGCACAGTTTTCATGGGGCTTAGTCGAACTCGACATGCACGTCAACGAAGAAAAAGGCATCATCGAGAGCATTTCAATCGCCTCAGACGGGCTTGAACCCGAACTCATTGAAGAAACAGAGCGCATCTTGACAGGCGCGAGCATCAAAAACGCCCCTGACTGCGGTGAAAACGAGGTCGCGAAAGATATTCTTGGCCTCATTTATTAGCTTCAAACGTATTTTTTAGTAATTTTGCAGCCAAATTTTAAGAAATGAAGTATTTTTTGCTGCCATTGGGCTGTCAGATGAACAGAAGCGACACAGAGCGAGTTCGCACCGTGCTGCACGGCATGGGATTTACTGAGACCGACAAAGAGGAGGAAGCCACGATTTTAGGCGTGATAGCGTGCTCGGTGCGCCAGAAAGGCATCGACAAGGTGTATTCGCGCATCCTGAAATGGAACGAGATGAAACAAAACCACAACTGCATCACCTTCGTTTCAGGCTGCATCCTGCCAGCTGACCGCGAACGTTTTGTGAAACTGTTCGACCTCGTCTTCACCATGAACGAACTGCCCGATTTGCCAGATATGATTAGGCAATACGGCGTTTTCATCCCAATGAAAAATGATGATTCTTCCAATACGAACGATGTAGAGACGCGAATAATCGCGTCTGTACCGAATTCCATTTCCAAGGCACCGTATATAAATAAGGTAGTCAACCCGTCAGCCAATATGGACCGCTTCTGGGTTATTAACCCTGACCATCTCTCTGATTTTGAGGCGTTTATCCCGATTCAGAACGGCTGCAACAAATTCTGCACCTACTGCGCAGTGCCATATACCCGTGGTCGTGAGGTGTCAAGGAAATCGGAAGACATCATCAATGAATTAAAAGAATTAGTCGAAAAAGGCTACAAATCAATAACTTTGCTAGGACAGAACGTCAATTCTTATGGTTTGGACAAGAAAGGCGAAGAGATAAATTTCGCGGAACTGCTAAGAAGAATTGGCGCTTACGGCGACGCGAGCGGCAAAGAATTCTGGGTCTACTTCACCTCACCGCATCCGCGCGACATGAGCGACGAAGTGATTGAAGTCATCTCGCAATACAAATGTCTCGGCAAGCAGATTCATCTGCCGATACAGTCGGGCGACGACAACATGCTTCAGCGCATGAACCGCAAGCACACCCTTGATGATTACCGTCATATCATACACACAATCAGACGTTTACTGCCCGAGGCAACGATTTTTACAGACATTATCGTAGGCTTCACCGGCGAGACCGAGGAAGAGTTTGAGAACTCGCGAAAGGCGATGGAGGAATTCAAATACAACATGGCGTACATCGCGCAATACAGCGTGCGCCCTGGAGCAGTGGCGTCCTCGTGGGCTGACGACGTGCCGAAAGCCAAGAAACGCGAACGTTATCACATCCTCACCGACGAGCTGATGAAACATTCACTCGTTTATAACCAAGGACTTATCGGCAAGACACAAAAGGTATTGGTGACAGGATACGACCGCAAAAACGGTTATCTCACCGGTCACACCGAAGGCAAAATCGTCATCCGATTCCAGTCACGCGACAAGAACCTGATTGGACAAATCGTGACGGTGAAAGTGACAAGCGCGACGGCGTTATCAATTGAAGGAATATTATTGTAGTGGCGAATCACCATTCGCCCGGACGAATAAAAATATGAGGATTGCATTTAAAACATTAGGTTGCCGCGTGAACCTCTACGAGACGGACGCCCTCGCGTCGCAGTTCAAGGAGGCAGGCTACGATGTGGTAGAAAGCGACGAAACCGCTGACGTTTACGTAGTGAACACCTGCACCGTGACCAATCAGAGCGACCAGAAATGTCGGCAGGCAATCAACCAGATACGGCGCTCCCACCCCACTGCCATCATAGCGGCGATGGGATGCATGGTGAACCACCGCAAACAAGAGATGCTAGACAGCGGCGTGATCGACTACGCCATCGACAACGAGAGGAAATACGCTTTATTTAGCATCATAGATGGTCATTTTAAGGGTGAAGCAATCGACCCCGAAGGCTTTGACAAGGACTTATTCAGCTACCGCCACGCTTACAGCACCTTCCACACCCGTAGCTTGATAAAAATCCACGACGGATGCAACAATTTCTGCTCTTACTGCATCATCCCGAATGTGCGCGGCAGAGCCACAAGTCGTCCAGCGGACGAGATTTACGAAAACATAAGAAACGTGGTGGCACACGGCTTCAAAGAAGTCGTACTGACGGGAGTGAACATGGGACGTTATAGTTATCAAGATATTGATTTTGAGCATCTTATCGATAATATTTTAAAGATTGAAGGCGATTATAGAGTTCGCATTTCATCCATTGAGCCCGACAACTTCAGTGACAGGTTTTTGAGTCTGTTTGAGAACCCGAAACTCGCTCCGCATATGCACATCTGCCTTCAGAGCGGTGCCGAAAAAACGCTCAGGGAGATGCACCGGCATTACACGGCGGCACAGTTCAAGGAGATGTGCGATAGGATAAAAACTGCAATTCCTGATTTTAATATAACAACAGATGTAATTGTAGGCTTCCCTGGCGAAACCGAGTCCGATTTCGCGGAAAGCACCGAGTTATGCAAACAAATCGGATTCAGCCATATCCACACTTTCAAATACTCCATTCGCACTGGCACCAAAGCCGCAACGATGCCGAATCAGGTTCCAGAGTCGATAAAAACCGAGCGCAGTGCCATCATACGACAGATTTCAGCGGAAAACAAGCTGAAATATTTCAACCAGATGCTCGGCAAGCCGCAAAGAATGCTCATCGAGCGCGTGATGGCAGATGGAACAGCAAGAGGATACGGCGAGAATTACGTCCCGCTCCGCCTTAAAGCCAAAGGATTAGAGAAAAACACTTTCGTCGATGTGGTGCTGAATGACATTATTAATAAAGGTGATAATTCGGAAATGAGCGCCATTATTAAAGGTTGAAAAAATTTTTAAAAAAATTGTTTTTCGTATTCAAAAATGTTGTAATTTTGCAGTCCGAAAAATTAGGAAAGAAAAAATAAAATTAAGATAATAAAATGGCAAATCACAAATCTTCACTGAAGAGAATCCGTCAGGCAGAAAACAGACGTTTACACAACCGCTTCTATGCTAGAGCGATGCGTTCAGCCGTTAGAAGCTTCAGAGCTTTAACAGAAAAGAGCGAGGCTGAATCAAAGCTTTCAGAAATGTACAAGACTATCGACCGCGTGGCAAAACGTGGCATCATCCACCGCAACAAAGCCGCTAACTTGAAGTCAAAACTTGCACACTTCACAGCTAAATTAGCATAATTTTATTAGAAATATCGACAAAGTTCTTCCTGTCTGCAGGGAGAACTTTTGTCGTATAAACCAAAAGACATGAAGCCAAACACAAACCAGTCGATAAAAAACTGGGCGACAGAAGACCGCCCGCGCGAGAAAATGCTCGAGAAAGGCCGCGAAGCCCTCTCCGACGCGGAACTCATCTCCATCCTCATAGGCTCAGGCAACAGCACCGAGAGCGCCGTCGACCTGTCAAGACATATCCTAAAAGACGTCGACGACAACCTCATCAGCCTTTCACAGATGACAATCAACGACTTGACAAGCTACAACGGCATCGGCGAGGCAAAAGCGGTAAGTATCTTAGCGGCGTTAGAATTGGGAAGACGAAGACGTTTCGCGGAAGCGGCACAACAAGCCCTAATCAAAAACAGCAAAGACGCTTTTGAATATTTCTACATCAGGATGTCAGACCTCAGCCACGAACAGTTCTGGGTGATGCTTCTAAATCCGGCAAACAAAGTGATAAAAGTGTCAAGAATAAGCATCGGAGGCGTAAACGGCACCACCGCCGACCCAAAGCGGATATTCAAAACAGCCTTGGAAAACAACGCCACCGCCATGATGCTATGCCACAACCACCCTTCCGGGAACGTCGAGCCGAGCGACTTCGACAAAACCATTACAAGAAACATCGTCAACGGCGGAAAAATCCTCGAAATAAAAATTTTAGACCATATCATCATTGGTATCAATAATTATTTTAGTTTTGCAGATTCAGGAATGATATGAAAATTGTTACCGTTATAGGGGCAAGACCCCAGATAATCAAGGCGGCGGCATTGAGTCGCGCCATCAAAGAGCACTTTGAAAACGAGGTGCAGGAAGTAATTGTGCACACAGGTCAGCACTACGATGACAACATGTCGCAGGTGTTTTTCGACGAACTCGGACTTCCGCAACCAAATTATAATTTAAATGTGGGCTCCGCCTCGCACGGCGTCCAGACAGCAAAGATGATTGTAGGAATAGAAGAGATTCTCTTGAAGGAAAAACCCGATTATCTCGTGCTTTACGGCGACACCAACTCAACACTGGCAGGCGCGATCGCGGCTTCAAAAATACATGTCCCAATAGTGCATATCGAGGCGGGACTGCGATCGTTCAACAAGTCGATGCCTGAGGAAATCAACAGAATCTGCTGCGACCACTGCTCCACCCTGCTCTTCTCGCCCACCGCAACGGGCTACCAAAACCTCATAAACGAAGGCTTTAGCTCTGGAATATACCATTGCGGCGACGTGATGTACGACAACAGCAAATATTTTGCAAACATTGCCGACAAGAAATCTCAAATCCTTGACAAAGAAGAGCTTAGAGGCGTCGACTACGTTCTTTGCACCATACATCGCGACAACAACACCGACCAGCCGGAAAGATTGAACGCTATTTTTAAAGCGCTATTAAAAATATCTGAAAGCAAAAAGGTTGTTCTGCCGTTGCATCCAAGAACGTCCAAGTTGTTGAATGTCAATCTTGAAAAAGATTTGTTTGACAAGATTTCAAATAACAAAAACATAAAAATACTGCCTCCGGCGTCGTTTTTGGACATGATTGTGCTGGAGCGTCACGCGCAGATGATTGTCACCGATTCGGGTGGCGTCCAGAAAGAGGCGTTTTTCTTCCAGAAGCCTTGTCTCATTTTGAGAACCGAGACGGAATGGACTGAAATTGTGGAATGCGGAGCTGCTGTCATAACCGACGCCAACGAGGAACGAATCATCGAATCTTTCAACAATTTCATGGAGAATGCGCCGCACAACTACCCCGACATTTTCGGTGACGGCAACGCCGCAGTGTTCATCTGCAAAGAAATGTTGGAAAAATTGTAAATTTTTGTGGATTGTATTAAAAACTTTTGTATTTTTGCACTCTAAAAAAGAAACAAATAGTTATTTAACTTAAATATTTAATAATCAATAGTTTAAATTATGAATCAGTACGAAACCGTTTTCATTTTAACTCCCGTTTTGTCTGAAGAACAGATGAAGGAAGCGGTAGCAAAATTCGAGAACCTGCTCACAAAGAACGGAGCAGAGATCGTTTTCAAGGATTTCTGGGGCAT
>JAFRRS010000011.1 GCA_017427985.1 Bacteroidales bacterium
AGGTTTATTGTTTCGCAAAATCTCCTTCAGCTTCGCCGTTGGCGTTGTCAAGCACCAGCGTGTAATTACCGCTTGGGATTCCGGCTATTGGGATGTAGACTGTCTGCTGCACCGCGGTGTTGACATTCCCGCTGTAAACCATATTGCCTGTCTCACCTATTAGTGTAAGGTTAACATATCCGAAATTCTGGTGGAAGTTCACTTGCACATAGCTCCGGCATAGGAATGCCTCAACGGAGTCTGGTCCTGCACTTAAAACCAAATCTCCAAACAAATCTATTTTATTTGTTGCCGGAGGATCATCTGGTGTTTTGATTTGTAGTATTGTTTTACTACTTAAGGATTTCGCCTCTATAACACATGTGCTTAAGAAGCATACTAAAACTAATGGTAAAAACTTTTTCATGTTGTAATACTTTTAATAATTAGAAATCTTTTTTGTGGAATTCCGATATTAAAGTATTCCGACATTGCCCCATGCAAACTGCCATCCAAAAAATAAGCCGCTCACAATATTATAAGCGGCTGATTTTTAATAAGATATGATTTTAGCTATCCAAACTTTTATTGGAAAAATCTAATCATTTTTCTTGTTCAAGGAGCTTTTTCACTTTGCCTCGGGCTTTGTCAAGCACACTGGTGCTCACATCGAGAAGCAACGCCTCATCAATGCGGGACAATTTGAAGTCGCTGAGTATGTAAACCCTCCGCTCAAGCTCGCTCATATCAGGATATTTTTCTTTTAAGGTATCATAAAGACCTGGATGAATGGTGTTGAACAAATCGGTCATCACCTCCCAGTGGTTTTTGTCGCCAAACATCTCTTTTTCGAGATTGCCTAACAGATATTTGTCTTTCTGGTCTTTTGTCAGAATCTCGAGACGCTGCATCGACCTCAATTTTTCAGAAAGGCTGTCGGATTTGTCCTTGATGAGACTCTCATTATCTTTCATAACCCTCAAAAGAGTGGCTTTCATCTCGGCTTCCTTCTTGTTTTTCTGAATAATACGATAATACAGAACAAGAGCTACCACCAAAACAACGATTATCAGCACAGCCATCATCATTTCAATACGATAATTTGAGATTATCCGGCGGTTCATGTTGTTTTGCAAAGTCTCGTAATCGTATTTTTGATTGATATGATATATATTGTCTTTTCTTAACTTTTCTTGGATTTTATATTGTAAGTTTTCATGTTTTTGCCGATAAAACAAAGCTGACTCATAATTATTATTCAGTACTTCAAAAACAGAGAAAGCCCCATAGGCAGAAGCAACCGTTTCATCTTTTACCCTTGCCAAAGGCAAAATATCCTTTACTTTTTTAAAATAATATGCAGCAGAATCATATTGATGACATTTAACAAACGTCTTACCAAAGTTTAAATAATGAATCAACATTTTTGTTGTATCAGACCTATCGTCAAGTCGTTTCAAACAATCAATAGCTTCTTCAATTCTGCCCTGCTCACGATAACAAACAGAATAATTGTTCATAATTTTCCAACAAGCTTGTTCAGAATTAGTTTTCTGTGCATACTTCAAAGCTTTTTCCAAACACTTTTCAGCTTTTTCATAATCATCAATCATCATACATGCCACAGCTTCTATATTGTTAACCATAGAACATTCTTTGTCATAACGATCAACAAATCCATCAATCTCCATAAGCAATGGGAGTGACTCCTTAAAATTATGTACTTCCTGAAAAGTTTTCGCGACGTTATATTGCGCTCTGACAAAAGCAAGCGAGTCGCCGGAGAGCTCTGCATATTTTGTGGCGTCCTTAAAAAAGAGCATCGCCTCGTCGTCGTCACGCAGCTCGTGCAGCACATATCCGCTGTAAAGCGCGGCGTAAGAGGCTTTCAGATAATCTCCTTTTTCGGCGAAATAGCCGGCAGAGCGTTCCAGTTCGGGCATGGTGTAAATCTTATTCGCTTTAATCCTGCGTGACAGTTCACGGCGCTCGCCGTCGGGGTGTTCATAAAGAGCCTCAGCCTGCATCAGCGACATGTTCATCCTGATGTCGTCGTCGAGAAACACAAGGATATTCAGCACGCTGTCGATGAGGATGAGCGCACTGTCGGGGTCGGTTGCCGCGACTTCCTGCGCCTGGCGGTAATAGCGTTTTGCGCGGCGCAGGTCGGTATTGCACGACGAGAGCACAAACAGAAATGCGACAACTATGGCAATTTGCTTTTTCATAATACTAAAAATCAACTGTTCTTTTTCAGTTCGTCGAGGTAGCTTGCGGTGATGACACCTGACGGCAGTGCGATGACAGCCACGCCGAAGATTGACGAAATCATGCTGACGACTCGCCCGATGTCGGAAACAGGATAGATGTCGCCATATCCGACGGTGGTTAAAGTAGTTGTTGCCCAATACAAGGCGTCGAAAAACGTCGCGAAGACCACCTCGCCGTCTTCCGTCATGTTGTTCATTTCCACGTTGTACATCAGCAAAGCCGTCGTCATGATATAAAAGATTGCGATGCCCAACACCGTCAACAACACCACGCGTTCCTTCTTCAAAACCAAAAGCAAGGTGTCGATACGACTGGAATAACGCAAGAACTTCAACATCCTCAACAACTTAAACAGCCTGATGATACGAAGCAGCTTGAGCGTGCGGTCAAACATGGCGAATGAAGGGAGTATTGACAACAAATCAATTATCGCCATAAAAGAGAACGGATATGTCAGAAACGCCTTAACCCGTCCCTTTTCCGAATCCCTGATATCTGCAGTAATCCATCGGAGGATATAATCCGTGATAAAAGCCACGACCGAAATCCTGTCGAACCATATCAAAAAAGGTTTTTCGGTGGTAAACATCAGCGGTATGATGCTGAGAATAATCATGATAAGCATGAAATAATCATAAATCATGCTGGGAGCCCAATGCAAATGGTCTTTTTCGATTATGACATATAACTTTTTCCTATTCATAACTTACATTATATCTGATTCGTCAACTAAATTATTCAGCAAAGCGTAGACAGTGAGACCCGATACGGACTTGATGCCTGTTTTTCTTATGATGTTTTTCCTGTGTGTGATGACAGTGTGGACCGAGATGAATAGCTGGTCACTTATCTCCTTGTTAGTCAAGCCCTTGGCGAGGGCGACAAGGACATCGACTTCGCGGTTTGACAACTCGACGTTTTCTGTCTTTTCCTGAGATAAATTATTGTCATTCAATAAGTTGAATATCTTTGAAACGACTTTCTGCTTGCTGTCGGTCATCTCAATGACTTCATTGAACTGCTTGAGGATGTTTTTGTCGATGAAAGAACTCACCAACGCCACCGGAATCACATTCGGAAACTCGCGAAGGAGTTTCTGAAACGCCTCATTGGCATCGAATGACACCAATAACGGGTTGATTATCAATATTTCAGGGTTATACGAAGCAAGTTTTTCCTCCAATCGGTCGATGCTGTCGAGCTGGGAGACCACGGAGACCTGCCTGATGTCGTCGAAATACTGCGCGAGTCCGCCACTGAGCATCGGTGACGGCTCCACAATGATGATTTTGTTGTCGGATTTCATCGTCTAAGCCTCCAGATTTTTAACAAAAGGAATCAGGACTCGTTCCTCAATGAGTGCATGGCTCATCAAATCGGCAGACAAGTCGTTGATATCCAACGCTATTTCAATGCGTTCCTTCGGGAACACGTCGGCAGGAAGGTATTTTATCAGGATGTTCATGAGGTCGAGAAGCTTGTCCTCGATGTTGGTGTGGTTTTCGTGGAACACCTTGATTTTGTAGTCGGATTTGACATTTTTCTCCACAATCTGCTGCAGGTACGGGAACACGTTTTTCTCCTCGTAGATGAAATGGTCTACCACCTCGTTTTTGTATTCCTCGAAGAAACGGCGCAATGTATTGCCATACTTCGGGATGCACGCCTCGATGATATGGTTGAGATGCTCTTCAATATGTGGAATACGCTCGTTAAGATAGTATTTGTGCGACTCCAACAGATAGCTAATCAACGCTTTATGGTCGACGGAGGCGATGTCGGCGGCAGATGGCGTGAAGTCGTCGTTACAATAGACGTTGCAAATCATGAGGAAAAACTGCGGCGAGACATTGCTCTTCCTGCACACCTCGGCGATGCTGTGGTCGCCGAAGCCAAGATCCATGCCGAAACGCGGAAGCATCAGCAAAAGCTTGGAGTTGCCGAGGATAAGGTCAGCCATTTTCATATTTTCGGAAAAGACTTTTTGCATAATAATTCGTTTTTATATGGGCGAATGATGATTCGCCCTTACAATTATTCCGCAAAGATAATAAAAATTCCAAATAATTGGAAATAATCATATTTAGGTATCAATTTTCTGAAAAATCATCAATTATGGGGAGATGCCATGTGATGTTTTCGCGATATTTTTGCAATCAGAATGAATGACAAAAACAGGCCATATTTTTAGTTTAGGAACGTAGAGACGTCACAGTGTGGCGTCTCTATTGTTATTTCTGATTTTGAACAGCAGTCTGCGGCGCGTGCTCGCTTTTTTGTTGATTTTGAACAATTTACGCCTCATCAGCAACGGGTTGCGGGTGATATACGATTTAAAATAGCGTTCCAATTTGTCCGGATAGATGTCGGCTACTGACACGAGGATGCCTGTCTCGTCGGTCTCGCCGAAAGCATGGTTGTAGGCTGTCCCGAACGAAACCATAGTGGACGAGAGTTTCATGTAAGCGTTGACGAGAGGCGGCACGTATGAGCCGAGTTCGCGCACCGAGTGTTGAAGAATCTGATAGTCTTCCTTGTAGTTTCTACCGTTGAAAATCTCATGGAGCTTGTTGTAATCAGTCTCGATTTTGAGAGGCTCGTTAGGCCACACCAGACCGTTTTTGTCAGGGAAATGTTTCTGATAGAAATAAAGAATCAAGTCCTTCGCCTGGCGGTTCATCTGCGGATACATGGTGATTTTTCCGAAATAATACTTGGTGTTGCGTATCTCCAACGCCAGTGTTGCAAGACCGTCCCAGAGGTTGTCGAGAGAATACATGCCCTTGCGGATGTCGGTGCTCGGCTGGTAGGCGGGCTGCACAAAAGAACGTCCCAGTTCGAGTGTGTACGGCAGATAGTCATTGATGAATTCGTCGGTGAAATGGAACAATTCCGCCGTCGGGGTGTAGATGGAGCCGTCGACGGAGCGGAACATGTTTGTGCCATGGATGAAACGGTAGCCGCCCACTATCTCCTCTTCTACAGGGTCCCACACGAAGAGCTGCTTGAAGCAATACGGTTCCTGCAAGGTGTCGAACTCGTCGATATCGACCGGTTTCCCAGTGCCTCCTCCCTCAGTGGCAAACGACAGTTCGCGCAGACGGCCTATCTCCTGCATGATGTTAGGTGTGAGGCTCGCTGTGGTGATGTAAATCTCCTTGTCGCCGTGGTTGGTGCGGCGCAGGAAAAGCCTTTTCGAAAGCTCTTGTTTGATAAGCTCGCGTGGAACCGGAGGTATGATATATGACAAGTCCATAATTTCTTTATTTAATCTGATAAATCTGGTCGTGAAGACGTTGTGCCCAGACCTTTGCGGGAGTGCCGTCGTCGAAGGTCTGCCACGGGATAGGCTCTCCCACCGTCATGCGGAATGTCTTGCCGCGCTGGGCGAACATCTCGCCGGGAAGCAACGCCATCTCGAAATTGAATTTTATCCCCAGACGCTTGCGCAGATTCGCTATCGTGTAGAAACGGCGGCGGTTTTGTGCCTCGATATACACTGGAATGAGGTCGCGATGATGCTGGACGGCTTTTTTCACGACGGTGGACTTCCATTCGAGGTCCATGATTTTGCCCTTGATGCGTCGTGAGCAGAGACCTGCGGGGAAATACAGAAGCATGTTCTGACCCGCGAAAGCCGCGTTGATGCCTTCCGACGTGTTGCGGTTGCCGTGAACCTTGTCGATAGGCACGAAGACAGACTCCAGACGCTTGACGTACATCAGGAAGTCGTTGACAGGGAACAGTATATCTTTGCGCACCTTGCCCACCGCAGCGATGAGTGCCAGTCCATCGGGACCGCCAAGAGGGTGGTTGGCGATGATGATAGGGTTACCGTCCTTCGGGATGCGCTCTGCGTTACGCAACTCAACGGTGATTTGAAGGTAGTCGATGATGCCTTGGGCAAACTCCGCCCCTTCCTTGTCGTCGTTTAACGCAAGAGCCTCGTTGATTTCATCGACATGGAGAATCCTGTTAAGAAGACGCACAATCCAACGGCGCGGCTTGATACCCTTTGCCGCCAAGACCTTGGCAATGTCAATTTGTTTCTGCTCTGTGTTTTCCACTTTCTAACGTCTTTGAAACCTGTAGGTGATTTCTTTCAAGTCGCCATCGACAACTTTATAAAACTTCTGGTTGGTGTCGGGAGATTTCAGTCCGCCTTTGTCTGTGAGATACGGACCGAATTTGATATAGTCAAAATCGCCGATATTCGACGGCTTGTCATATCTGCCGGAATACCATGCGACTTTAAGGTTCAATGAATTTTTGATGTAATGCGCCAAAGCCTCCACCTCGCTTTTCGAGGCGTCACCACCCATGATGCACACGCAGGTGATGTCGCCACGATAAATCTCAACGAGTCTATTCAGTTCATTTTCAGTAAGTCCCTCGCCTATATCTTCCCAAAGATGAGGGCTGTGGCAATCCGGGCAATGATTCGGGCAGTTTGTAAGGTTTATCGCCAGACTCACCTCGTCCGGTACTTCCTGAAAAACGACGTCATAGTTGTAATACTTCAGCATTTTCTGTCGTCCTAAAATTTGGCGTAGTAGCGTTTGCCCGCCTCCACCTGACGTGCCTGTGAGAAGTTGCTGACGCGTTTCATGTAGCCTATGACACGTGTGAGGTAGTCGAGATTCTCGCTGCCGCACTTAGGACATTTCTTGAGGTAACGTTTGTCGATATGTCCACAATCGTTGCACACCGTGTTAGGGACGTTGAAGGTGAAGTAGTTGCAGCCTTCTCTCGACGCCACTTTCAGAAGCTGGCGGTACTGTTCCTGAGAGAGGTGTTCCTCGAGGTTGCAGTGCAAAGCCGAGCCACCTGTGAGGTGTTTGATGTAACGTTCGCCGTGGAGTTTGAACTTGTCAATGACATTAGTATGTTCATTTTCAACGATGTAGAAGTAGCTATTGTAGCAGTCGCGAGGCACCTGATAGCCGTCTTCCTTGTCCCATTTTGCATGTTTCACGCCCACGTTTTCGGCAGGAATCATCTCGCAGTTGAACATCAGACCAGGTTTCTTGTACTGTTTGTTGTATTTCTCAATGAGGCTGAGGATTTCTTCCACAAAGTGCTGATACTCAGGGTTGTCGCTGATTTCGATGCCTTTGTACTCAGCTGCTTCAACGATGCCGTTGACGCCTATTGTGAGATACTGGCGGTCAATCGCGATGTAACCTGCGTCGAACAACGGGAGCATGCCTTTGTCGCGGAGGTAGCGCAAGTTGGTGTCATAAGCCATCTGCACCTTGTGCATGAGGTCGATGACTTCTTCGACGAAGCTGAGGAACGGCATATGGTTCTGCTCCTCGTACTGGATGCAGCGGTTCATGTTGATGGTGAGCACGCTCTTCGAACCTGTTGAAACGCCGCCCGCGCCAAGGGTGTAGCTGAACTCGTTGTCCTGAATCTCGTTGCGGAGACGGCAGCATGAGCTCAATGAGTCGGCGTTGTCGCTAACGTATGTGAAGAACGAATGTCCTTCAGCGTACATCTCAGCGGTGAAGTCGGCATATTCCTTGTCGGCGATGTCGCCATTTTCCGAAAGGAGAGCCATGGTCTCGACAGGAAAAGTCAAGACGGTCTTGAGACGCTCGGCGTTGAACCATTTCATGAAACGTTTCTGGAGCCAGTTGAGCGAATCCCAGTCAGGCTGGCTGCCGTCAGGGAAATAGAAATTGCCGAAGAGGCTCTTGAAATAATATTTGTCGTAGTATGAGATGTTCCAGAACACCGACTGGTAATTGCGCGCGCCAGTTGGCTGGTTGATGGAGTAGACTATCTGTTCGAAGCAGTCGGTGATGACCTTGTCGAGGGTGCGTTTGCGGTTCGAGAGGTCGACGACTTCATTAGCGCGAAGGTGATAGTCTTTGCCGTATTCCATCCCGATGAAGTAGTTGAGATACATCAGGAATTCAGGTGTTGCGCAGGCGCCGCTCAGCATACTCGAGACCATGAACACCATGTTGATGAATCCGCCGCAGAACGATTTGAGGTTTGTCGGACGTGTAGCGTTGCCGCCGATAGATTTAGTTCCTTCAAGGAGCCACGGGTACATGGTGATGCTGGCGCAGTAGTTGGCGATGCTCGTCTCATCGTTTTTGTAGATGAAGTGATGGTTGAGCAGGTCGATGTATTTGTCAGCCACTTCCTTGCCGTACATGTCCTTGATTCTGTCGCAGAGCATACGGCGGTTGAGGCGGATGAAGTTCGATTTCGGGAGCTCACCGATGAGAGTCGCAATATTCTTCTTCTCGACGTTGGCGTTGGCGTCGTACTTGCTGCCTGTTGCCGCGTTCTGGGCGTTGCAGTAGTTGATGAGGAAATCGAGTTTGTCCTTCACCTCGCGGTCTTCATAATGACGCTGACGGTAAAGGATGTACGATTTTGCGACGTTGTAATAACGTTCAGCCATGAGAGCGTTTTCCACTTGATTCTGAATCTCTTCCACAGAAATTCCGTCGTGGATGCTGACACGGCTCATGATGTTGGTGAGAACCTCCTGCGAAGCGAAACTGCCTACCGACAGGAAAGCTTTCTGAATAGCATTTTTGATCTTATCTACTGAGAATGGCTCGCGCTTACCATTCCTCTTAATGATGAACACCTGGTTAAACTCCATAAAATCAATTATATAAAAATTTGTAAAAGCTCGTTTATTGACTTCACAAAAGTATACAAAAGTTTGGAGTTCGTAAAGTAATTTTCAGGGTTTTTATTAACAAAATTATCAACATTTCACAATGTCAACAGCCACAAGGGATTTGCGATTTTCGAGTGCTTCTTTCACCTTCGAAAAGCCTTTTTCGACCACAAATCTGCCGTCTTTTTTGTTGATAATTAGTTTTTCGCCTTCGTCGTCGGACTCGTCACCTTTCATAATTAATGACTTTGGCGAAAGCCATATCCTGGTATATTCCTTACCTTCGTCAAAAGCCTTGAAACTATTGAAAACCAATTCGTTAATCTCTTCACGGGTAGCGTGGCTGGTGTCGACGATAAGGTCGTAGTTGCTGTAGTCGTCGAGGTTGCAGTGGTAGAAACTCTGGTAGCGGAGCAGCTCGCTCTTGCGGCGGTCGATGATTTCCTGGCGCGCCGTTTCCTTGTCGGAATAAGACTCGCTCACACGCCCCTTGTCGTTGAAAATTCTTTCGGTCGCGGTGTCGACGTCGACGTAGAGATAAATCTTGAAAGAAGAAGGCACAAAATGCCATGCCATACGCGAGTCGAAGATGATTTTTTCGTCGGTGCGCCCCAGCTCCGCCATGGTGTCGTCGACGTAATGGTCATACTTGGGGTCGTTCTCGATAAACTCGTTGAACTCCTTCGCCGACATGCCGTGTTTTGCGGCTAACTGTCTGAATAACAAGCCCGCCGACACTATCTTGAAAGGCATTTTACTGATCAGATAATTGGCGACGGTGCTTTTTCCGCTGCCCAACTCGCCCGACAATGTGATATGGTTCATTTTTCTTCTTTAAAAGGGTTGATTTTTTGTGTTTCAGTCTGTATGATATCTGTGATTTTCGCCACGACTCTAAGCGGTGCGATTATCAGAACTATCGCTATTTCAAGGATATAGGTAAGCCACGCCGGCGGGAATGTCGTCTGCATCTGAATCGCGACAAGCACTATTGTGAAAAGCATGAAGAGGAATTTTCCCCAACGTTTCTTGAAGAAGACAAGGAAAAGACTCGTGATGATGAGCGCGAGCAGGACCCACTGGATGATGAACAATGTATAATGGTGCGATACCACCACTTCGTTGAGGCTGTCGTCGAAATAAGACTTGTCGAAGACCGTGTTGTAGGTGATGACGATGTAGGTCGTGAAGAGGAAAAACAGCATGTAATAGGTTATTGCGAAGGCGCACACCAGCTTCATGCCCAGCGTGACATGCTTTCGCTCGACGAAAATGCTCTTTTTGCCCTTTGCGACCTGTTCTTCAGCCATTATTGCATGTGTTTTTTATAAAACATGAAATATATTCCTATCCACAACGCTGTCAGGACGGCAGTTCCGACTATCGGCTCGCCTGTAACGCTTGTGACGAATACTGCAGTGACAATGAGTATCAGAAGCTGTGCGATGGCATAGATATGGAATCCTTGTTTCTGCAGTTTCCACATCTGGAGCACGCCGTAGAACGACGCCGCATACAGCAGAGCCATGAGCAGATAGCTGATTCGGCTGACAGCGAGTTGGTTTTGTATTGTGCTATTGAGCATTTCAATGTCTTGAGAAAAACTCTCCAACATCTCGTCGTACTCCTCGGTTTGGCTTAGTTTCCTCATCGCATTATAAGCCGTGAACCACAACAAGTTGCTTAAGAATTGAAGCACCGCGTTTATGAACGAGAGCACGCAAGCGGCTTCGAGCGCGAAAGAGCGTGTCGGCTTCGGGTTTTCGAAGTCCTGAAAGTTTTGATCTTGATTATAGTCTTCCATGGGTAAGATATGTTTGAGAGTGCAAAGATAAAAATTTTATTTTTTCACTGACATTCATTTTTTATTAATCATTTTCAATCACCATCCAATAGCCATTTTTATCTTCGCCTATGCGTTTCAAAACACCTTTTTCTTTTAATTTGGCAATATTGCGCATAATAGTTGTTCTATCAACATCCAACGTTTGAGCTAATTCATCATAGGTTGTTTTATTGTTTGATTTTAATAGTACAATTATTGACTTTTGTGTTTTATTCAGTTTTACAGGTGCATTTACAGGTGCATTTACAGGTGCATTTACTGTCACTTTATCACCACATCCTTCATGTACTGGGATAAAAACATTGATAAAATTACGTTCATCATTGGTTTCAACAATTGCTTTAGGAGAGCCATTTCTTTTAAAAAGTCACCTAAACGACGGTTACGGTAGCGACGGGAAACCATACGATTGCCTTCTTCAATAGCTGACTGTGGAATAGAACGGTCTGGACCCGGAAAACTTAAAATATGAATACCTTCAGGTTCCACGGAAATTTCCACGGGCTCATATTGTTGATAATCACGATGATATAAAGCATTAACAATTGCTTCTTCAAGAGCTTGAATTGGGTAATTGAAATAGCGTAAACTTTCAGGAACATCCTTTTGTTTTACTACAAACTCTCTGATAACAGTATTTTTAAGATATGTCAACGCACCGTTAACCATCTGTGGTACGCTACCATGAATTGTCGTTTCACTAAAATTATTATAGTCTTTCATTCGTCCTCTGGGAAATATGACTATATCGACCTGTGTGTATTTGAAAAACTTTTCTGGATGCTCGGAAAACATCATCGCTGCTACGTTTTTAATCATCCTGTTTTCAGTAGGACCATCCATCAAATCCATTTGTTCTAAAGTCTGTTCCAAAGGTTGAATAAACAATTTTTCCTCCAATTTACTATCAACTTGTACAAGATAATCACGTAACAAAGCCATCGAAATATCTGAAGGTTTGATATTTGGGTTTGGTCGTTCATCAAAAGGGATGCGATTAGCCATGTCGCGAAGCTCATCCATAATCTCGCCTTTAGCTGCAATGCTGCTTGTACCACTTCTAATGTAATAAACAGGTTTTTTCACTTTTGCAAGCACATCCGATGGAACCGCATACGGTCGGTTAACGCCAGAAGGTACCCAAATAACAAGAATATTCTTTCCGTCAATTTCTTCAATTGATGTGCGAGGCAAATAAAAAGGGTCAATCAGATTGTTGAAACCAATCATCTGCTTAAGAATATCATCGATTTCTTCATCTTTGAGTCCGATGACGGGACGTTTGGCGACGCCTTTTTCTTCTTCAACGCCAACAACAATATAACCGCCGCCAAGATTATCAAAATCGTTGGCAAATGCGCCAATGCTACGATAAATGTCGGTAGGATTCCAACCGCGTTTAAACTCCACCCTGTTCGACTCAACTCTGCGCTTATTTAGCAATTCTTCAATATTAATAGGTAACGCCATAGTAAAAAACAATTTAAAAGTTTATTTTGATTGTTGATTATCCAGGTGCAAAGATACAAAAAAAATCCCAAAAGCCTAATAACTTTCGGGATTAAAATTTGAGATATTAATGTTTGATTACTTTTTGTTCCAAAAAATGCTGTAGCCGTATGTTAACATATAATATAATGGATAATCACTATGGTATTTATTATAATCAAACAAATGAAATTCCGAATAAAAATTCTGCGCACCAATTGATACACCAAAACCTGAATGTTTATATTCAAAACCAATCTCAACTACGCCCATGAAACCATCAAATTTTGTAACACTACTTATGTCATTTGATGTATGACTATATTGATAAATATACTTTACATCTGACGATTTTAAACTAATCGCACAACCCATTTTTATGTCAAAAAACAAGCCTGTTTTTCTATTGTTTACATAAAATCTTGGATTCACATACAAAGGCAACGATATCATAGATTTAGCTTTCAAATCCGCTCCAATGCCCAAACCCAAATAAACATACGGATTAATTTGATATCCAACATTAGCATTTACAACAACATACAGACAATCTCTATAACCCTCATAGTTTCCACTGGTATAGTTTCCACTGGTATTATTATAGATGAAGTATCGTACAATAGCATTTTCCAGTACTCCAACACCAATCTCAGGTCTCAGGACCCATCCTTTTTTTCGCAACGATTGTGCCTTGGGAATTCTTTCCATTTCAACTTCAACAAGCGTATTATCACCGTCTTTAACTGTAACATCTTTAACAACAGTTTGATATTTCTTCTTGCTCAATTCGATTTTATAATCACCTGCCTGAATATTGTCGAACGTTTTTGGGGTTGTACCTTTATCGATTCTATTTATTTTTATGTTTGCATTTTCAGGCTGTGTCACAATCTCAAGATTGCCATAAGCTTGCTTCATCTCCACATCGATATTCTTCGTTTTACCTTCTTCAATCTCAACCACTGTTACATACGGTTTATAATGATCCTTAACAACACGTATTCTGTGATGTCCGACGCCCAATTTTTCGCTCACAAACGGAGTTTTCATCTCCTTTTCCTCACCGTCAATCATAACGGTCGCTCCGTTTACAGGAGTGGTTTTTATCACCACATATCCATATTCACCAGTGTTAAGTCCTGCTGCTGTTGCATTTTCCAAAGCTTCAAGACGTTTCATAAAATCCTCTTCAAGTGAAGGTTTGTTGATAAGTGTAAGCTCATAACCTTTTTTGCCATACATGTCAAACGGGAACCAGAACTCTGTAGAACCGAAATCGGGATGTGAGATTTTCAGGTAACTGGCGTAATAACTAAGGTAGACCCAAACCTCGCCGACCTTGTATTCCAATTCGAAAAATGTCCTTGCATCGCCTTGGAATAGCAATTGGTGACGTTCTTTGTCATTGATGTTTTCTGTTTTGACCTTCAAAACAGCATACGGCTTGTCGTTGTCGTCATACATAATCTCGGTATTGATGTTCACGAAGCCCTCAACTTCCTTAAATGAGCCTTCTTTAACTTCAAGTTGCGCCATCATGTTATGCGACAGGAAGATGCTCAAAAGCAAAATTAAAAATTTCCTCATAGATTTAATGTTTTGTTAATTAATTCATTTTAAAACCAGACAATAAAAAAACCGCGAACTTTTTGTTCGATTTGGAGGTTCCGGAAATGACCCATGCCACAAACAAGAAAGCTCACGGTAACTACCGCAAGCGTTTCTCCTTCCTTTAGTGGCATGTTAGAAATTTTCCGGATTTCCAAATCACCAAGAAAAGCGAAAACGCCTTTTTATATGTCTTTAAATACTTTTAACTTTTTCTGTTTCTTTTTAAAATTTTATGTTTAACGATGCAAAGATACAAGTTTTTAAGTAGAAATCAAAAATTTTTTGAAAAAGTGGCTGACTTTTAATAAAAAAGTTGTATATTTGCAGTGTAAAATAAAGGGCTGCCAGAGCCATGATTCGCGGAACGGTGGCAGGCGCATTGCGCGTGTTGAGTGGTTCGACCCCACCGACAGTCCTTTATTTTATTTTTGTATACTTCCTCATTTCAAATTCATCAACGCCCCTCAATTTCGAAGCAGTAACCAAAGTTACAACCTCTTTTTTACCATTATCAAGCTTTATTCTTACGTTTGTTTCAAGAACAAATTTGTTTTTCATATCCGTGTACGTATATCTTTTCGTTTCAGAATCATAATAAATTGACATATGTGATTTCGTAAAAGGAAAACTCTGTACATCTTCTTTACTAACAGCTATTCCGGAAGTCAATTTGGAATCTCTCCAAATATGTTCCAATTCATCATTTTTGAAATAAATTGCTTTGTTTTTAATTGGTTTCCCGAATTCTTGCGCATGTAAAACAACCGTATCATCAACAATACCAACGAGAATTGGATGTGAAGTAATATATCCTTTCTCTTTAAACTCATCATAAGCTAAACCAATAGCCTCGTAATCTTTTTGCTCAACGCTTTCACATCTTTTATCACTTTGCTTTTCCATATTAATCTAATTTTGGCATTTGTCCCTAAAAAAACAAGCCATCCATAAACCTAAAAATCTTGTGGCAAAGATAATCATTTTCCTTTATTCAGGAAAGATTTTGTATGATTTTCAAAAAGATTTTGAAGGATTTTGAGCCGTAAGGCGACACAAAAAAAATGCCGCAGATTAACTCCGCGGCATTATAATGATCAATAGTTAACAACAACTATTTCTCAAAAATCTTCTCACCCAATTCATAATCCTGCAGGAATTTCACAGACTTTGCAATCTCAGTGTACATAACCTTGTCAACCTTCACGAATTCAACTTTCTTGCGGTATTCAGCGACGAAATTCTCAATGAATGCTGACGATTTGATTGGTTTGCGGAAGTCGAGGGCCTGTGCCGCGTTGAAGAGCTCGATAGCGAGGATGCGCTCGAGGTTGTTGGCGACGCGCAATGCCTTGGTGGCTGCGTTGGCACCCATACTCACGTGGTCTTCCTGACCCTGCGACGACTCGATGCTGTCGACTGATGCCGGTGTGCAGAGCTGCTTGTTCTGGCTGACGATAGCTGCTGCGGCATACTGAGGGATCATGAAACCTGAGTTGAGGCCCGGCTCAGCGACGAGGAACGACGGCAGACCGCGTTTTCCGGCGATGAGCTGGTATGTTCTGCGCTCAGAGATGTTGCCGAGCTCTGCCATTGCGATGGCGAGGAAGTCGAGGCTCAATGCCAGCGGCTGTCCGTGGAAGTTACCAGCCGAGATGACCATGTCCTCATCAGGGAACACTGTCGGGTTGTCGGTGACGGCGTTGATTTCCTCACCGAGAATCTGCGACACGTAGTTGATGGCGTCTTTCGAAGCGCCGTGAACCTGGGGGATGCAACGGAACGAATAAGGATCCTGCACGTGCTGTTTCTCGCGTGCGATCATCTCGCTGCCTTTCAAGAAGTTACGGAAACGCTCAGCAGTGACAATCTGTCCGCGGTGATGACGAATCTGATGAATCTGGTCGAAGAACGGCTCGATACGACCGTCGAAAGCGTCCAAAGAGACAGCGCCAATCATATCGGCGAGGTACTGCAGACGGAACGCCTTGAGCAACACGTAGGTGCCGTATGAGCACATGAACTGTGTGCCGTTGAGCAGCGCCAGACCTTCCTTCGACTGAAGTGTGATAGGCTCCCAACCGAAAATCTTGCAGACTTCAGCTGCCGGACGGATTTCGCCTTTGTAATGAACCTCGCCTAAGCCGAGCAAAGGCAGCATGAGGTTGGCAAGAGGTGCGAGGTCGCCTGAAGCGCCGAGTGAACCCTCGTCGTAAACAACCGGCAGAACGTCGTTGTTGAAGAAGTCGATAAGTCGCTGAACTGTAACGAGTTGCACACCAGAGTTACCGTACGACATGTTCTGAATCTTCAGCAGGAGCATGATGCGTATGATTTCCTCCGGGACGAGGTCGCCGGTGCCGCAAGCGTGCGACATCACCAAGTTTTTCTGGAGAGTGCTGAGGTCTTCCTTCGAGATGTTGACGTTGCAGAGTGAGCCGAAGCCGGTTGTGACGCCGTAAATAGGGGTTTTCTGGGTCTCCATCTTCTTGTCGAGATAGTCGCGGCACTTCTGGATGCGCTGTTTTGCGTCGTCTGACAATGCGAGTTTGTAATGCTCGTTGATGATTCGGTTGACTTCCTCAAATGTGAGGGTTTCTGTTGAGATATAATGTGTCTTCATTGTATGTTATTTTTTGATTATTTCTATTAAATTTTCAGCTTTCACGCTCTCCTGACGGCCTTCTTTCATCCATTTCACGGTGAAAGTCTTGTCGTTGACCTCGGTCTCGCCTGCCATCACCACCACCGGGATATTGCGCTGGTCGGCATATTTCATCTGTTTCTGAATCTTGCTTGCGTCAGGATAGATTTCGGCGTTAATGCCTTGACGGCGAAGCTGTTGCAGATATGGGAGGCAATAAAGCTCTTCGTTTTTGCCGAAGTTCAGGAAGATGACTTCTGTGTTTTCTGAGTTCTTCTCTGGGAAGAGATTTAATTCATTCAAAACGTCGTAAATTCTGTCTGCTCCGAAGCTGATGCCCACACCTGATACGTTAGGCAGACCGAATATTCCAGTGAGGTTGTCGTAGCGACCGCCGCCCGAGATACTGCCCATCGCCACGTCTTTAGCCTTCACCTCGAAGATGGCTCCGGTGTAGTAGTTAAGACCTCGAGCAAGGGTCAGGTCGAGTTCGTATTCTATGCGTAAACCCATGGCATCCAGATAGTTAAAGAGCGTCTCGAGTTCTTCGATGCCTTTCGTTCCGACTTCGATGCCGCTCATCAGCGATTTCAGCTGTGCCATCTTCTCGCGGGCAGTGCCTCGCATGAAGAGAATCGGCTGCAGTTTTGCAATGGCTTCATTGTCAAGACCTTTCTCTGCCAGCTCTGCGTTCACCGCATCGATTCCTATCTTATCGAGTTTGTCGATCGCAACCGTGATATCGACGAGAGCGTCAGGTTTCCCTATGTATTCGGCTATTCCGGCGAGCACTTTGCGGTTGTTGATTTTCAAAACCACGTTGATTTTCAGGTTGTTAAACACCTCATCGACAATTTGCACCAGCTCAGCCTCGTTGAGAAGCGAGTCGCTGCCGATGATATCGACGTCGCACTGGTAGAACTCGCGGTAACGGCCTTTCTGAGGACGGTCGGCGCGCCACACCGGCTGCATCTGGTAGCGTTTGAACGGGAATGCGATCTGGTCGCGGTACTGCACCACAAAGCGCGCAAACGGCACTGTGAGGTCGTAGCGGAGACCTTTTTCGCAAATCTTGCTTGAAAGCTTCTGAGAGTCAAGCGGTTCGCCGTTCTGCTCCACGCCCGACATGAAGTCGCCGGAGTTGAGGATACGGAACAGTAGCTTGTCGCCTTCGTCGCCGTATTTGCCCATCAGGGTGGAGAGGTTCTCCATCGACGGGGTCTCAATCGGTTGAAAACCAAAGCGTTTGAACACGGTCTTTATCGTGTCGAATATATAATTTCGGCGCATCATGACATCCGGCAGGAAGTCGCGAGTGCCCTTTGGAATTGACGGTTTCTGTGCCATTTTTTGAAAGATTTACAAACTGCAAAGATACAAAATTTTTAGAATACAGAAGACAGAAGTTAGGAGACAGAATTTTTTAATTCAATCTTTTAAACATCCAATAGGGACGACTATTACGCCGTCTGTTCTCATATACGCATACTGGCCAACAGCTGTCAAAACCATCTTGAACGACGGTTTTTTCATTTTTGCTGTGTCTATTTTATCAGCCAAAGCATTCAAGTTGGCTGCGCCCTCTTCAATGTGCGTCTCACCACCAAGTTTTATCTCAATAAGTCCGTAACTGCCATTCCTTAAATGAACTACGGTGTCGCATTCCAAACCTGTTTTATCTCGGTAGTGGTAAACATTTCCATCATTAGCTTCCGCATACACACGAATGTCACGCACACATAGTGTTTCGAATAGCAAGCCCATAGTGCTCAAGTCATTCATTAGGTCGTCAGGTCCGATACCCAAAGCAGCTATTGCCAATGATGGATCAACAAAATAACGAGTGTCGCTGGTTCGTATAGCAGTTTTCGAACGCAAATTAGGATTCCATGCCGGCATATCCTCAATTACGAAAATCTTTTTCAAAGCCTTAATGTATGATGCGATTGTCTCGTCGCTCATCCCTTCAGGCTCGTTAGCTTTTATATCCTCGATAATGGTTGTTATGCTTGCCATTGCTCCTTGCAAGCGGGCGTAGCTGCGCATTAGCCTTTTGGTCCGATGCTCGTCTCGCTCTATACCGTCAACTCGAGAAATGTCCGAACGTGTTATTGCCTCAAAATACTCTGTCACTTGCCTTAGAGCCGCCTTCTGTGTTTTCTTGTATAACGATTTAGGCCATCCTCCTCTACAAATGGCGAAAGCCACGTCTTCCATCATCAATTTATTTGTGCCATCAACTTTATCAGGATGAGAGAAAAGCTCTCTCAGACTAACATCGCCTGACGACTCACCAGATTCCCAAAGCGTCATAGGGCGCATTGTAAGCCATGCGAAACGTCCTGTTCCGCTGTGGTGTATTTTGGAATCATCTGCCGGAACTGCAGAGCCAGTCAGCATAAATAAACCATCATCTTTTCTATGGTCGGTTTCAAAACGTACAGCATCCCAAATTTGAGGCGCTATCTGCCATTCGTCTATAAGCCTTGGCGTTTCGCCCTGAAGCAACCTTTTTATATTTGTTTCCGCAAGTTGTAGGTTCTGTTGTATGTTTGAAGGGTCGTCCATATACAGTATGCTTTTCGCTTGTTGTTCTGCTGTCGTAGTTTTTCCACAAGCTTTAGGGCCTTCTATC
The DNA here is from genome assembly GCA_017427985.1 of Bacteroidales bacterium. Classification (GTDB taxonomy): domain Bacteria; phylum Bacteroidota; class Bacteroidia; order Bacteroidales; family F082; genus Limimorpha. The sequence continues at coordinate 19,121 of JAFRRS010000011.1, forward strand.
AATACAGCACCCATAGCTTCCAGTTTCTCTTTCAAAAGATCGTCTGCTAATCTTTTCCTATATTCTATCGAGTTTTCCTCCATAAAAATGATGATTTGTTATTTTGCTGCAAAGATACTAATTTTCTTTTAGTTACAATTAAAAAAAATGATTAAATTTGGTCATTTGGCTGAATTTCATTTGGTTATTTGGCTTAATATCGTTTGGTCATTTGGCAATATATTAATAGATTACTATTTACAGACAACACTTTTTTATAAAAAATGTTGGTTACAGGCAACACTTTTTGAATAATTATGCAGGTTAGAGACAACATATTATGAATTTGCGTTGTATTTTTTGATAAAATTCTCAATTCTTTTTTTTCAAAATAATCTTTATCTTTGCAAGCAGTTAGGAATTCCTGTGGTTGGAAGTAATTGAGAAAAAATCTAAAACTTATAGGGTTTTAGGTATTGACAGACATGGTTTTTGTTTCTATTTTTGCAAAGTTAAAATTTAAACCCATGAAAAAACTAAATATCTTAATTATCACAATGATAATTAGCATCATATCTGCATTCGGACAGGTTCAAGAATACGAATGTAACGCTCCAGCTCCAGAAGAGAAGGCATTCCTTACGTTATGCGACAACAGTGTTTATATTTTCGGTTTTCGCTTGAATTGGAAGGATATTTACACTGAGAGCATAATATCAACCGGATTTTACGAGAAAAACCACAATGACACGATTGTTCTCAATGACCAGGTCAACGGATATCAAATTCTTGTCAAAAAAGACATAAACAACAATATTTCGGTGGTGAGAGGCTGGTGTTTTATGAAAGACATAAAACTAAATTATAAGGAAAGCCACAGCTACAATAAAACCAACTACGACAGCACATACTACACATTAGATTCCAGGTATTCGCTAGAAAATTTGATAAATGAGCGCGAGACTTACCGCAATCAAACCGTTTTGCGTAGTTTTAAACCAGGAGTGTATGAAACGGCACAAGACAGTGATAACAAATTGATTATAAATATAGATGGTACTTATCAAAACTATCTGACAGAAGGTACTTGGAAGCGTAAAGGAAATCTTATTACTTTCTATGATAACTGTCTTGGCGAGGTTTTTACAGCATTTATCGAAGATGGTTACATCGTGGTTAAACACAGGTTTTATTATTCCAATAACGAGAGATTACAGATTTTTTCGGAATAGAATAAGACATCCTATATCAAAATTTCATCAATCACCTTGTAAACCTCCTCTTCCTTTTCGTAAGGATAAATCTTGAAATACTGATTACCGGTGAGCATTGCGGAGAGGTGGGTTTTGGTCTTGTTGTAGAAGATGTGACACGGGATTCCGAAGCGTTCGGCGTAGGCGAGCTCGTAGCCGACACCAAGCGACGGGCAGGTGCATTCACCGATGAGAAGGTCGCTTTCGCGAAGCCACGATGTATCTTGGTTGTAAATCTTCGAATCGCGTTCAAAACCTTGCTCTTCGAGGCATAAATTGCTGCCGCCGACATGCTCTGTCAGCACGATATCAGTGCGCTGGATGTAAGTAATGATGCGGTTGTAAAGGTCGGCATCGACGCGACCGCCACGGATGGAGCCTGCGAAATAGATTTTCTTTTTCAAAGTAGTTGTTTTTTTTGCAAAAATACGTTTTTTTAATAGACAAAACAAAACCTCTCTCCGAATTTTGTTTTTCGAAGAGAGGTTATCTATTTTGTTCAAATCTTAAAAAAAGCCTAACCCAATAATGATAATCCGCTTACAACTATTGATATTATTTGTAATGCAACAAAAATGTAATCCCAAACAAAGACTTTTCTTTTTTCTTTTGGGAAGAGATAATCCAATTCGTCATCTCTTTTTAAAAACAACAAACACACAATTGCTAAAAGCACCGCAAAAGCCCCCAACAATGATATGGAAAATATTTGTCCCAACCCAAATCCAGCAATTATAACCAAAGAGCCAATTACAAGCGACATAATTATCAGCATTTTCAATATAAAAGCTCCATCAGGCAATGGTTTCATAAATGCAACAACGGCATATATCATATAAAGCATAATAAAACCTTGAACAATCAATGTCACTGTTGAAATCACTGTTGGTATATATGGTGTTATTGTTAAATAAGCATAAAAACTTAAAACCGACAATGCAGCCCAAATACCAATATAAATCGCAAAAATAAACTTCAACACACTTGACATGTGCCCAAACCTATTGAAATCACGGAACTTAGGGCATCTCGTCCCATCATAGGATTGTTCTTTTTTACAATTGTTGTTAAATTTTTCTCGACAAATCTGACACTGAGCGATGTAATCCATACTTTTAATTTTTTGTTTTATCCTCTCAGCACCTCAAAGGATTATTTACATAAAACAAGCGTGGTGCTGTATGCCATGCTCCTCAGTGAAGGTCGTAGGAAAACCCAAATAGACGGAAAAATGATAACAGTCCACGCTATCGCGCGTAGCCATCATACACTCTTTGTCTATTATTCAATGAAAATTTCCTACGTTTTCACTGACAAGAGAGCATAACGCTTCGTTAATTTCAATAATTAGAGATTTAATTGCTTAAATCATTTGCAAAAATAGTAAAAAATATCAATGTTATTTCATTTTCAAGAAAAATATTTTCCCAAAACAAGACACACCCTCTCTCATCACGCCCACAGTTGCTTTCCGTATGTCCTCTTGTAAACAAGGTATGAGATTCCGAAATAGGCGAAGGTCTGAATCCACAGGGCGTTCAGTTCACGTTGCACGTCGGCGAGGGTTGCTCCCATCTCGGTGATCCGCACATAACCGTTGACACCGAACGTCGAAGGGAACAGCCAGGAGAAGCCTTTCCAGAACATCGGGATGTTGCTCGCTGGCCATGAGATGCCGCTCGCGAAAAGCAACGGAATCGAGATGAACACAAACATGATGATGAACGACTCCCTATCGTGCGCTATGGACGAAATGGAGATGCTGAAAAACACACACGCCGCGATGTATGGCGCCATGAACGCCAGCAAAGTCTGCCACCGCCAGATATGCACAAGGTTGAACAAAGGCGGCACGATGCACACGAGATACAATGCGACAAGCACATAAATGGTGAAAATCACCGACGACTTGCCGAAAAGCACCTCGATAGGGTTCTTCCCTATGATATGCGGCTCCGCGATGTGCTTGCGCACCTTCTCACGCTCCTCGCCCGCCATCATGCCCACGCCCAAAACCATCGTCTGCTGGATAATCATCATCAAAACAGCCGGAATGATGAATGTGGCAAATCCACTCTGAGTGTTGAACATCGGCACATATTTATACTCAATAGGATACTGGAACGTTGAAATCTGCTGTTCTGTCGCTCCTGGTATCAACGACGCTTTTATCTCTTTGTTCATGTCCAATGAAACCTCGGTGCAACTGCTCAAAACGGCTTTGTAATAAAGCAGTCCGCTCATGTCGGAATAAAGCTCCACAGTGGTCTGACGATGCTCCGCCACGTCTTTTGCAAAGTCTTTCGGGATGTAAATCAGGCAGTAAGCATCACGATGATGAATCATCGACTTCGCCTCTTCCATGTCCTGGCAATGCGACACAATCTGCACGTCGGCAGTGGCATCAACACGGCGTGTGAACTCACGGCTCAGCTGCGAATGACTGTTGTCGACAACCACTGTTGGCACCTCCCTCACACTCTCATGATTGTACAAATATGCGTAAAGAAGCGGGTATAACAAAGGCACAATGACGAAGAAAACGACGACGCCCTCATCCAACAAAGCGCACTTCATCTCGTATGCCCAGACTTCTATTGTATTCCTTAACCATTTCATAATCAAAAGTTTAATGCATATAATGGTATTCCAACAAGAATTTTCTCAAACGTCCCAACAACATTATCGGGAGTCCCCAGAACGCTATCATGATGGCAATGTTGAGCCACGAATAATACAGCGGCAGTCCGTTGAGCGCCTGGTCGACGTATATCAGGAAGTAATGACGCAACGGGAAGAGCCATGACAGAGCTTTCAGCGTGTCGGGGAACGCCATCATCGGGAACGAGAAGCCCGAAATAGGGAACGACAGCACGCCCCACAACGTGGCGAGACTCAACGCCCAACGCAACGACGGCACCAGTCCGCAGAAGAACACGCCGAGCGCAAGCGAGGCGTTGATGAGCAAAAACATGTTCAGCAACATCGGCCAGATTCCGCTGTTCAACGGGAACTTCCACACGCCGTAAAGCAGGAACAGACAGAACAAGCCCATCAGCAGCCATGTAGTTACCTGCGGCAACAACTTGCCTATCAGAGCCTTCACGATGTCGTTGTCAGCCATGCCAAGCCATTCCTTAGCCGTCTCCTCCTTCATCTCGACATAAATAGAGTAAATCGACACCTGCATTATCAGCAGCATGATAATTCCCGGAAGGATGGTGTTGCACAGATAAACAGAGTAGTTGAGACTCGGGTTGTTGATGGCGTGCATCTCCATCTTGATAGGCTGCAGCACCGCCATCGCCTGGTCTTCAGTATATCCTTTCGCATATAACGTGGCGCGTCCGACGGCTCCAGAAGCATATTCCGACATCATTTTCATGTCGCGATATGCCAGCGAGCCAGGGATCAGGTACGCCGCCGCAGTGTAAAACGACACCATCGGCTGCTTGCCGGAGATGGCAAGCTGTGTCGTGCCCTGCGGGATATAATAAAATGAATAAATCTCGCCTCTCTGCATCGCCTGACGCGCCGCGGAGAAATCAGGATAATGCTCTATGATGTTGGTCTGCTGGAACGATTCAAGGTTGCGTATCACCTCGCGCGTGGTGGCGGTGTTGTCCTCGTCGACGACACCGGCAGGCAGCTCGGCAGGCAGCCCCTCACCCATCAGCGTGGTGAAGAAAAGGAACGCCACGATAGGAGCAAGAACCATACAAAACGTATAGATACCCCTCGCCAGCATCCGCTTCTGCTCACGGTACGCGATAGCTATTATCTGTTTCAGTCCGTTCATTTTTTCTCCTCACCGATTCTGTAAATGACAGTCATACCCGGTCTCAAGCCATCGACTTTCGCGACAGGCACGGCACGCACCTCGAAGGTCTTGAGGTCGTATTGTCCAGTCTGCTTGGTGGCTTTCCATGCGGCGTAGTCGCCTCTGTCTTTCATGTAGTTGACCTCCATGATGACCGATGCGCCTCCCAAGGCAGGGAACTCGGCGGTGAAACGGCTTCCGAGTGGCAGCTTGTGCAGGTTGTCCTCGCGCACGTTGAACGTAGCCCACATGTCGTCCATCATTGCAATGTTCATGATAGGCGCGCCAGTGCCTACGAGCTCGCCGATGTGCGGGAAGATGTCCGTCACCTCGCCGTCAGCGTAAGCCAACAAGATTGTCTCGTTGATGTATGAGTTCACTTCTGCAACTACGCCCTTGGCTTGCTCCACCTTGGCGGCAGCCATCTCCTTGTCTTCTTTCTGAGCGCCCTTCACCGCCATGTCGTACTGCGACTTTGCGGCTTTCTCCGTGGCGATGGCAGCGTCGTGCTGCGCCTTCGTCTCGTCGTATTTCTGCTCGCTCACCACACCTTCTTTATAAAGATTGGAAACGCGTTTGAACGATTTCTCCCAGATGTCGCGGTTCACCTTTGCCTTCTGCCAGAGCTCGTAAGCGCCTTGTATCTGCTCCTCACGCGCTCCCGCCTCCGCCTTGTCGTTCAAAGCCACCGCAGCGGTCTTCACCGCCTCAGCCTGAGCCTTCTTCGCCATCACCTCAGGTGCCTCGATGATTGCCAAAGTGTCGCCAGCCTTCACATGCTGACCTTCTTTAACCCTGTATTCAAGGATTCTGCCCGGCACCTTGCTCGAGACACGGTACTCCGTGACCTCCATCTGACCCTGCATAATCTCATTTGTCTTGCCGTAAGTGATTGAGCCGATGACACATACGGTTGCTATTACCAATCCCAACACCGCCAATGCGATGAAAGTGTTTATTCTTTGTGTTTTTTCTGTTGCCATAATTATTCAAGTTTTCCGATTGATTTCTTTAAATATGTATTTGCCATGATGACATCGATTTTCGCGTCGATGAACTCCGAATGAGCTTGCATCCATGCTGTCTGAGCCGCTTCGAGTGTCGATGACGGAATCATGCCCTCGTTGAAGCCGACCGTCGCCATACGCAGGTTTTCCTCGGCATCCGACATCTTTTCCGTCGTCATCTGCAGACGCTGCTCAGCCTCTTTAATCTGTTTCTCGTACTGGCTGACCTGAAGCATAACGAGCTCCTTGGTGTCATCGAGTTTCAGTTTGTAGACTGTCGCCTCCGACTTGGCTTTGCGGATTTTGTTATAGCCTTCGCCAAAATGGAAAAGCGGCACTTTTGCAACCACGCCGAAGTTATAAAAACCGTGGAACTCGTTCTCGAATCCGTTGAACGCCGAAGGGTTCGTCACTATGTAGTTGCCGAAGACAGCCACCGTCGGCAGGAAGTCGGCACGCGCGATGTTCACTTTCTTGTCGTAAATCTGCGTAGCGAGCTTCAAGCTCTGAAGCTCAGGCCTGTTGTTCATGATGTCTTCCTCTGTGTATTGGTTTGTGTAAACCGGCACATTGACATCCTCGAGATTCTCATCTTCCAAGATGATGTTGCTGTCGAGAGGCAGTCCGCAGCTCTGGCAGAGAAGCATCTTCGAAAGTGCCACGCCGTTCTGCACTCTTATCAGCGACAACTCAGCGTCGTTGAGCTTCACCTTGACGGAAAGCTTGTCGGCGTTGGTTGCCATGCCTTCGTTCACGAGCTTGTCGACGTTATCCGACATGGTGCGAAGCAACTCGACGTAGTTTTCGGTAAGCTTCTGTTTGTTTGCCAACGACACGATTTGCCAGTATGCCTTGTCGGTTGCCACGATGATTTCCTGCTGCTCGGTGGTGAGCTGCATCTGCGCGAGGTCTTGTGCGTATTGTGCCATTTTGTTGTAAGCGCGAATCTTGCCGCCCGCGTACACAGGTTCCATCACCGTTATCATGCCCGCGTAAACGTTACGGGTGTCGAGAGTGAAGTTTTTCGACACCTCCTGCCCTATCGCGTCAAGGGTTTCGAACGCCCCGATGTGATGCAGGTCCTGAATGAGTGCCTGCAGCTCCGGATTGTTTATGATAATCTGATACATCAACGGGTTCTCCATCAGGTTTTGGATGATCGGGTCGATGAAACCATTCACGTCGCCCTGCAGCGTGGTGCCCACCGTGTTGATGGTGTTGATTTTCTCGTCACTCAGCAGTTGCAGCTGTTTCTCGTTGTGCATGTATGTGCCCTGCGCCGAAATCGTCGGGAAGTAGTTCGCCCTCGCGATTTTCTTGTCGTAGTTCGCCATATTGACTTTCTCCTGCGAAATCTTGAGATTCTTGTTATTCCCAAGAGCCATGTCGCGACAGTCCTTCAACGTCAGGGTCTGCTGCGCCATCACGGGGAAAGCCATCAGGAAAAGCACGGCCAAAACTGCCAAATTCCTTTTGATTTTTATACTTCTCATTGTTTTTATGATTTATTATATCCCAGTTTTTTAATCACTTAATTTCACGATGCAAAATAACAACACTTTTTTCTAACAAAAGGTATCCAAAATTGACTAAAAAATATCTAAAGGTCGAATTTTTGAAAAAATATTTACATCATATTATCAAAATAGTATATATTTGCCGAAAATTATTTCCAAATGGATAATAAACTGTACAACAAGTTCACTCTTTCCAAGGTGAAAGAGCTGTTTCTAAAGGACGATATTGTCAGCATTGGGGATGATTTTATCCTTGCAAGGCAGACAAATAACGTTGATTATGAGTTACTTAAGTTCCCAAGTCGTATCGACGGCTATGTGGCGGCTTATTGCCGTAAAGGTCATTTCAAATGTAAAATAAACCTCAGGGAATATGAGATTCACGACGGCATGTTGGCGGTCAACATCCCGAACAACATCATTCAGCTTGAGCCTATCGACCGTAAAAACGAGCTTGTGGAGCTGACGATTCTCGCGGTGTCGCCGCAATACATGAATGCGCTCACCTCCGACCTCGACAAGATTTTCGTCGATGCCATCAACATGTTTCAAAGCCCTATTATGGAGATGGCTCCCGAGGAGGTTGAGTTGTCGATGCAATACCTGCATCTTATTGATAATGTGATAAATACAGATTCAGAATACCGTAACGACAGCATCAGCTACCTGCTAACATCCATCTTCTACCTCATCGGCGGCATGTTGAAAAAACGCCTTGACGCTGAGGCTGAAAAAGGCGAAATCCAGGCTTCGACGCGACATAAAAAACTCTTTGAGATGTTCATCGAACTTGTGGAAAAACATTACAACGAGGAGCGTTCCGTCGGGTTTTACGCCGACAAACTGTGCATCTCGCCGAAATATCTGTCGCAAATCATAAAAAGCGTGAGCGGCTTCTCGGCTCCTGACGTCATTAATAAATATGTGATTCTCGAGGCGCAAAATCTTTTGCGCCATACCGACATGACTGTCAAGGAGATATCCGACCAGCTCAACTTCCCGAACCATTCGTTTTTCTACAAATATTTCAAGCAACGCACAGGCTGCACGCCAAATTCTTATCGTCACCAATAAAAAAAAGCATATATTTGCAAAAATTTAACTCTCATGTCAATTAAAAAACACATCCCGAACACCATCACATGCTGCAATCTCTTATGTGGCTGTGTGTCAATACTTTTCACCTGCAAAGAACATGTCTTATGGGCTTCCGTCATGATATTTCTGGCGGCTGTCTGCGACTTCTTCGACGGATTCGCGGCACGCACCCTCAACGCGAAATCGCCCATCGGCGGCGAGCTCGACTCGTTGTCTGACGTGGTGTCGTTCGGCGTGGCGCCTTCGTTTATCGTGGCGTGGTTTCTGAGCAAGACCGGCGTCGGCTGGTGGGTTCACAACGTCAACGTCTTCCCTATGCTCGCTTTCATCCTCGCGGCATTTGCGGCGGTGCGCCTCGCGAAATTCAACATCGACACGCGCCAAACAACCTCGTTCATCGGGCTGCCGGTGCCTGCTGTCGGACTTTTCATCGCATCGCTACCGTTCATGGTTTTCAACGTCGGAAGCGGCACCATCCTTTACAAAGCAGTGGTGAATCCATATTTCTTACTTGCAATCACCGCCATTTTCAGCTGGCTAATGATTAGCGAAGTGCCGTTCTTCTCTTTCAAAATCAAGAATTTAAAATTCAAAGAAAACATTCTCCGCTATTTTGTGGTGATATTCGCCATCGTTGCCGTCATCATTTTAAAATTGGTGGCGTTACCGTTTGTCTTCCTGTTTTATATTTTATTGTCGGTAATTTGTTATCGTAACGAATAAAAAAACGTAGAGACGCACGGCCGTGCGTCTCTACACATAAATATTTCAACAATTTGTTATTTCTTGACAATTTTCGTCACATTTCCATTCACCCTCACGAAATAAATTCCTGAATTCAGGTCAGCGACATTGATTTGCACGTTGCCTGACATCATCTCAATGTGTCTCACAACCTGTCCGATGCTGTTGTAAATCACCACATCCGACTGATTGTCACCGAGTTCGATGTTCAAAACATCGTTGGCAGGATTTGGATAGACTGTGACATTTCTCTCAACCACTTCCTGAACGTCGGTAATGACAGCAGAAGCAGGAATTATGACGTTATCAATCCAGGCGCAGTCACTGCCGCTCGACACCGAAGAGTCTTTTGTGTACTCCCATCTCAAAACGTGAGTTCCTGCCGTGAGCTGATATGTCGCTATCGTCCAGTCAATATCGCCAGACCAGTTGTTCTTCTCAACACCATCAACAGAGAAATGCAGCTTGTCGTAATTGCTTTCCGACGACACTTTATAATAGAAGCTCATCGGGCTTTCCTGTCCGACCATGACTGTCAGCGACATCGAGGTCGACTCACTGTGGTCGATACTTGACGACTTAGCGCAATACTGACCTTCGTATGGATTTTGAGTTACAACGGTCCAAGCGTAAATTGGACTTACAAACTGCCAGTTGAATGCGGTGAAGTCGCCGGTCTCAAATCCGTCCATCGACTGCCCAACCTGGATGTAATAAGAACCTTCAATGATGTAGTTTCCATAGTAAGAAGCGTACAGGAGCTCGTACATGACACCTGTCTGAGCCTCATCACTCAAGGTGAACGCCATATCGGCGGTAAACTCCTCGCCTGCCGCAACATTTTCATAGTTCCATTCGCTTGTCTCAATTGTAATCTCAGGATGTGAGTTGAACACGGCAAACACTGCAGACGGCATTGCCGCGCCACCGTCGTTCTTCAGTGTGAAATGCACTGTTCCTGCATCGCCAGGATTCAAAGCGGCACCAGTCGTCGTCTCGAGAACCGCGCTGACAAGCACAATCTCAGGAGCGTAAATCCTCACGTTGAAATGGCTCTCCCATGTCTCGGAACCGTCGGTACATGTGATGAAGAAACGCACGTTGGTGTTGTTCGGCACGTCGTCGCTCACCGTGAAATCAAAGGCGTTTTCAAGTGTAACGCTCTGGCTTCCGTTGACATCTCCCACATTGGCTGTTGCCTGTCCGATAGTGACATATTCGCTTTCACATGTCATCGTTGCCGTCACGTTGCTTGCGTTGACACTGCCCACGTTTTTCAAAACCACGTTGAATGCATAGCTTCCGCCAAAGTCGATTTGCTCAGCGCCGCCACTCAAAGTATAGCTTTCATAAACGACATACGGTGTGTCGCTCGGCACTGCCAGCATCTCCACATCCTGCGGATATGAATTCACTCCACTGACTTTCATTATCATGTTGCCAACACTCTGAAGTCCGCCTTCAAAAGTTATCTCAGCCACGCCGTTTTCATCTGTAGCTCCCATCGCAATGACATCTTCGTCCATATAAATAAGGCAGCGGTAGTTCTTCAAGCCGTTACCGTTCTCGTCAGTCACTGTCACTTCAATCGACTGAGTGCCAATGACAACCTGTGCTGGAGCGTCGACAACGGCTGTCATAGGCTCGTCGAGCCACACGTTAACTGCTCCGTCGCCGAGGACGTTCATGTCGTAGAAGTTCCAACGCAGAGCGCCCTCCTCCCACTGTCCTGGAGCCGTCACCCACGGAGCCGTCATGCACTTGCCGTCAGCATGAGCAAGGCTGAGCAATCCTATTCTGTCACCAAACTGCGCATCGGTCATCTCGCGCTCAAGGTGTGCGCCCGGACCCTCGGTCTGACCCTCGTTGAACCAGCCGTAACGCGAGTTTCCAATGACGGCGACGGCGAAATTGGAGATTGTCACCATTTTTTCAAGGATGCAGTCCTCGTCAAAAGCGCCGCAATCGCAGCCTTGTGAGTGAAAGAATGTGTAGTTGTGGTCAACGCCGTTAGCGCCAGAGAAATCGCTGTTTGAGATGCCGTACCATCCCGCCACATAACCCGAGTTGGCGTGTCCGTCATGATGCACATAGCCTGTACCAGCGTTGATTGCCTGTTTCAATGCTGAGCCGCTCCATGTACCGAGCTCCTCATAAAGCTTTGTAAAGTCGTAATCCGTTGGATATCCGACAGTTGTATAGCCGTTGTCATCATGTGTTCCGATGAGAAGTTCAAGGTAATCCGAACCGTTTGATGTCGGGTTGTCATAAAGATGCTCACCAGCCAGGATAATCTTCTGGAACTCTCCCAAAACTGGAGTCTGCTGATATGTCAAAGTCTTGTGAATCATGTTTTGAAGCTCGGTGGCAGTCTTAAATGACATGCGGCTCACACCGATTTCCGGAAGAAGGTCGTCCTCGCCAGGCTCACCGTAACGGTTGTTGCCATTGTCGTTCCATGTGCCGTCAAGTCCGCTGTAATAAAGGTCTGCAGGGATGTTGTTGCTCTCATACAGACTGCTTGACTGAACCTGGCAGTAGAAACTGCGATGAGGAATGATATTGACATCTCCACCAAGGACAACCATCAAAATACCGTTGTTCTGATATTCCTGAATGATGTAATTACGAATCATATCCTGATTGTCAACGCCTGTCATAGTGGCGTAAATGTCCGCGGTCGTGACGATTCTGTTACGCAATCCGATTGAATTGTAATACTCGCAATATTCATTATAACCGTCAACAAATTCGGCACCAGTGATAATCAAAAGGTCGTAAGCGTTCACGTCTCTTCCTTTTGTCGGGTAATTTTCAACCATCTCAGGGTTTTGAGCAAGACGTTTCACGCTGTTTAAAACCTCAGGGGTGCCCCAAAGCATAGTGCCATGGTCTTCTCTCGCTGATTTCAGATTCACACGCACATTGGCGGTCTTGGCATACATCACCTTTCCCGTTGCAGGAATGTACTGGACAGGAGTGAACGACGAGAATGCAAAGCCGTATCCGTTTTTGTATTGTGTCGTCACAACACCATGATTTTCAGCAGGATAAACGTTTCTCGAAGCATAGACAGCTTCGTTTTTCACCAACTCATTTTGAGTCTTGTCGCTCATCGTCCTCGACGGCTGATAAGGGAACAGCTCAAAATTTCCTTCAATCTCCTGAAAATCAGAGAGTTCCACCTCTATTGACTCAGCCTCAGCGCCTTGTGGCAGCATCAAACTGACCATGCAATATGGCAATGAAGGATTTCCAGCCAGTGCGGTCTGCATACAACCGTCAAAGCTAATTTGTTGATAACCACGAAGTTCCGTGACTTTAGGATTGTCAAAACGATAAGTTTTCTCAACTTTTTGAGCCATCATCAAAAGGCTCATCATCGACAAAACAATTAAAATTGTAAGTTTTTTCATTGTATAAATTTTTAATGATTAATCAATAAAGTCTGCAAAAGTACAATTTTTTTTTATATTTGGTGCAAAATACATCATAAAAATAACCATTGATTAAATTTATTTGTACTTTTGTAGTATGAAAATTAAGTATTTACAGATAATTGCGTTGTTTTTCCTGGCATCGTGCTCGGCGCCAAAATCCGACGATATTGATAAAAGAGTCGATAACTTATTGAGTCAGATGACTTTAACAGAAAAAGTCGGGCAGTTGTGTTGTCCGATAGGTTTCAATCTTGACGATGAGTCGTTCCAACGTCTGATGGACACCCTGCCTTGTGGCGGTTTTTGGGCTGTCCAGCGTGCCGACCCATGGTCGAGAAAGACTCTTGAAACCGGTCCCGATGCCCGCCAGTCAGCATTAATTTTCAATAAGATGCAGCGTTATGTAATGGAGAACACACGTTTAAAAATTCCGATTTATTTTGCTGAGGAATGTCCTCACGGACTTATGGCGGTTGGCGCGACGGTCTATCCCACTGGCTTGGGCATGGCGGCGACATGGGACGAGGAGCTATTATATAATATAGGTGATGCTATAGGCGCCGAGGCCGCAGGCCGAGGCGCTCAATTCGGATATGGTCCGGTGCTCGACATCGCAAGAGATCCGCGCTGGTCGCGAGTGGAAGAGACATTCGGCGAAGATCCTTACCTTTCGGGGACACTCGGCAGCGCCGTCATTAGAGGCATGCAGAATCATCTGGCGGCGACGGTGAAACATTTTGCGGCATACGGCATACCTGAAGGCGGACATAACGGTGCAGCAGCACAGACAGGACCTCATTATCTGATGTCGGATTACCTGTCCAACTTCGAAATGGCAGTGCGAAACGGGGCAAAAAGCATCATGACATCATACAACGCCATCGACGGGACACCTTGCACGTCAAACAGATGGCTGCTGAAAGACGTCCTACGCGGACAATGGGGATTCAACGGCATCGTCTTCTCCGACCTCGGCAGCATCTGGGCGCTGCACAGCACACACCGAACCGCCGAAAACCAGACCGATGCGGCAGTACAGGCAATCAAGGCCGGCGTTGATATTGATTTAGGCGCGTCGAATTACGGAGCGTTCCTTAAAAACGCTGTCGAAAACGGATTGGTGCCAATGAAAAACATCGACGATGCTGTACGCAGGATCCTGCAATTCAAATACGAAATCGGGTTGTTTGACAATCCGTATATCGACGTCCCTCCTGTAGAGACGTTTCCTGAAACGTCTAAAATTTCATCACAAGAGACGTTTCAGGAAACGTCTCTACAGGCGGCACGGGAATCCGTGGTTTTATTGAAAAATGACGGTATTTTGCCTTTATATGGAGACAGACAGCGACCCATCTCTTCAATTGCCGTCATCGGACCGAACGCCGACAACATGTACAATCAATTGGGCGATTACACCGCGCCACAACATCCCGACGACATTGTCACCGTGCTGGAAGGCATCAAAAACCGCGCATACCCTGACACAAAAATCGTTTACGCCAAGGGCTGCTCCATCCGCGACACCGACGATGCTGATTTCAAAAACGCTGTAAACGCTGCAAAATCTGCTGATGTCGCGATTCTGGTTGTGGGCGGCTCATCGGCTCGTGACTTCAAAACCTCATACGAAAACACTGGCGCAGCCGTCGTCAACAACCACATCTCCGACATGGACTGCGGTGAAGGGTACGACCGCGTCTCTCTGGAACTTTCAGGATTGCAGGAAGACCTCATCAAGGAAATCGCAAAAACACATAAACCACTGATAATAGTGTATATAGAAGGTCGCCCGATGCTTAAAAACACCGCAAATGAGGCAGCAAACGCACTCCTCACGGCGTTCTACCCTGGAGAACAGGGCGGCAACGCCATCGCCGACGTGATTTTCGGCAACTACAACCCCGCTGGCCGTCTGCCGATTTCACAACCCAGAAACACAGGGCAGATTCCTGTCTACTACTCGCAGCCCAAACCGCACGATTACCTCGAATGCGAGAGCTCACCGCTGTTCTGCTTCGGTCACGGGCTCAGCTATACGAATTTTGAATATAACAATTTAAATATCAACAAATTAGATAACAATTTAGAAATCTCACTTGACGTGAAAAACACTGGCAGCTACGACGGCGACGAAGTAGTTCAACTCTACATCCGCGACGAATATGCCACCTTCACCCCTGCCGAGAAACTGCTCAAAGGTTTCAAGAGAACATTCATCAAAAAGAATGATACTCAACACGTTACGTTTACGATTCCGACAAAGGATTTTGAGCCAGGAGAATTCACAATCATGGTCGGCGCATCATCCGACGACATACGACTAAGTGAAAAAATTGAAATTTAATTTTGATTTTAAAGAAATTAACGTATTTTTGCGTTATGGATATGCTCATTTTAGTACCGAAAACAACCAATAGGTTACATTACATCTTTGACTTGATACTCAAAGACTTACTTGGTATTTCATTCAAATTCACGACCGACAACGAGACGTTCACATCATACAACGGGCCCAAAATGCACTACGGCAACAACAAGTTTTGGGACGAGCCTTTCCAAAAAGCCACAAATATACTTTTCGAGCACGACATCACCGAAAAAGAGCTGAAAATCGTTGATTATAAAGATGTTAAGGCTTTCTTTCCAGTGTTTAACGACAAGTCGATGTTCCCGTTTGACTTGTTCGCCGCATCGTTTTATCTCGTGACGCGTTTCGAGGAATATCTGCCGCATATCAACGACAAGCACAACAGGTTTCAGGCAAAGGACTCTATCTTATTCAAAATGAATATGTTAGAGAAGCCGATTGTCAATATTTGGGCAAAGTATCTTGGCGCAAAGCTGAAGGAGTTTTATCCGAACCTCCAGTTGAAAAAGAAGTCATTCACCTTCGTCCCGACCTACGACGTGGATGCGGCATGGGCATACAAAAACAAGGGCATATTCCGCTCGACGGCAGCTTTTGCTCGCGACATCATGAACATGGATTTCAGAGAATGCCAGAAAAGATGGGATGTCATCATCGGAAGGGAAAAAGACCCGTTCGACACCTTCGACTATCAGCTGCAGCTGCAAAAAGAGCTGAATCTGCATCCGAATTATTTCATCCTTTGCGGAGAATACGACTTCAACGACAAGAACATTTCGCTGCGAAACACTAATTTCCAGAATCTCATAAAACGCATCGGCGACTACGCCAACGTCGGCATACATCCGTCTTATTCTTCGTATCTCAACAAGGAAAAAGTTGGGAATGAGATTATAAAACTGTCGAAAGTCCTCAACAGGGAAATCACAATGAGCCGTCAGCATTTCCTTCGCCTGAACATGCCTCTCAGCTATCAGATTCTCATCGATTTGGACATAACCGACGACTACACAATGGGTTACGCCACGCTTCCAGGCTTCCGCGCCGGCATCGCCGACACCTTCCGTTTCTATGACCTTGAGCACGACAACGTCACAAACCTCAACATCCATCCGTTTGCAGTGATGGACGGCACCATGCGCGATTATCTCGAACTCAACATCGAAGAGTCGTACAAAAAAGCCGCCGACCTCATCAGAGAAGTGAAAAACGTGGACGGCACCTTTATATTATTATGGCATAACGAGACGCTCAGCGATGAGAAACGCTGGGTTGGCTGGAAGTCGCTTTACAGAAGAATCCTCGACACCGCATCGAATCCATGATACGCTATTTAACTCATAATCAGATAGATACGCAGCGTTGGGACAATTGCATCGCACAAAGTCCCGACGGAAATGTCTATTGCTGGTCATGGTATCTCGACGTCGTTCGTCCCGATTGGGAAGCCCTTGTCGAGAATGATTATGAGACCGTCATGCCGCTTGCAGGAGGCAAGAAATTCGGCATAAACTATCTTTTTCAGCCATTTTTCACTCAAAAATTCGGTGTTTTTTCAAAAAATCAGACATCAGAAGAGAAAATCGAGGAGTTTTTAAATGCGATTCCTGAAAAATTCAAGTTTGCTGATTTTAGGATTGATAAGTCTTATAAGACACATACGATTTATTATACTGAAATCCATCGCAACATTGAACTTTCATTAAATCAAAAGTATTCTGTTTTATCTGAGAATTACAATTCCAACACCAGGCGAAATCTCACCAAAGCTAAAAAAGAAAGCCTAAAGATAGCAGAAAACGCTGAACCGTCAGTGATTATTGAGCTTTTCAGAAAAAACAGAGGCAAAGGAATCAAACATTGGGGCGATGAGGAATATGATAGATTGCTGAAGCTCGTCGAGACGGCGAAAGATCAAGGCAACTGTCTGGTTTTAGGTGTTCAAAACACTGACAATCAAATAGTTGCAGGCGCATTTTTTATGATGAGCCACAAAAGGATAGTGTTTCTTTTCTCAGGTTCAGACGAATCGAACAAAGAGAACCACGGGCTGACTTTTTTGCTCGACCATGTCATTGAAAAATACAGCGGCACGGACAAAATCCTCGATTTCGAAGGTTCCGACAACGATGGACTATCCAGGTTTTACAGTGGTTTCGGAGGAACAACAAATTATTATTACGGATTGAGGTTCAACAAACTCAATAAATTTTATAAATTTGCATTGAAAATTTTAAAACGAAAAAAATTTTAACAAACCATGGTAAAAGTCATAGAACTCGGTGCTTCCAACACCATCATCAACAACTACATAGCAGAGTTGAGAAACGTTGAAGTGCAAGGCGACAGGATGCGTTTCCGCAAAAACCTTGAGCGTATCGGCGAGCTTATCGCATACGAAATCAGCAAGACTCTTGATTATGAGACCGTTACCGTCACCACGCCTCTCGGAGAGAAAGACATGAACATCATCGTCGACCAGCCAGTCCTCGCCACCATCATGCGTGCGGGACTGCCTTTGCATCAAGGGTTTTTGAACATTTTCGACAAGGCCGACAACGCCTTCATAGCAGCATACAGAAAATATGACAAAAACGAGGATTTCGAGATCCGCATCGAGTATTATTCAGCCGCCAACATCGATGGCCGCGTGCTCATGCTCGTCGACCCGATGCTAGCCACCGGTTCATCGCTTGTGCAGTGCCTCGACGGTCTTCTTCACGACGAGATGAAACCTTCTAAGCTGCACCTCGTGGCAGTTATCGCCAGTGCGGAAGGCGTTGATTATGTCAAGAAAAAACTGGCGAAATACGATGCCACATTATGGGTTGGCGACATCGACGACGAACTGACGGCAAAGGCCTACATCGTCCCAGGTCTGGGTGACGCCGGCGACCTCGCCTATGGTGAAAAAGAATAACCTGTAGGGGATAAGGCATGCCTTATCCCAACGGGATGAAATAATCATTAGATACATTATTTTATGGCAAACAATAAAGAAAGTTTCGGTTCCAAATTCGGAATCATAGCGGCGGCGGCAGGTTCCGCCATCGGATTAGGCAACATCTACCGTTTCCCATGTGAGGCGGGCGCCAACGGCGGCGGCGCGTTTTTCATCGTGTACCTCGCCATCGTGCTCCTCATGGGACTACCGCTGATGGTGTCGGAGTTCGTCATCGGACGACGCTCGGGCAAGAATCCAGTTGGCGCGTTCAAGACACTCGCCCCAGAGCAAAAAGGCTGGTCCGGAATAGGTTACATGGGAGTGGTTTGCGCGTTCCTCATCCTCGCATTCTACTGCACAGTGGCAGGCTGGACCATCGACGCGGTGGGCAAATCCATCATCAACTATTACCACGGATTGGACAATGCCACCATCCAAAAAGACTTCGACAGCCTGATGAATGAGACATGGCAGCCAATACTCAGCGAAGGCATTTTCATCTTCCTCACGGCATTGATCATTGTAAAAGGCGTTACGAAAGGTATTGAGAAATACTCGAAAATCCTCATGCCGATACTGCTTGGAATATTGATAATCCTCGGAATCAAATCGCTGACATTGCCTGGAGCCAAAGCAGGTATAGAGTTTTTCCTGAAACCGGATTTCTCGAAAATCACTGGCACGGTGCTCATCAACGCACTCGGACAGGCATTTTTCTCATTGAGTCTGGGCATGGGCTGTCTTATAACCTACGGCTCGTACATCGCGAAGAAAGACAACCTCACATCAACGGCATTTATGGTGTGCATCAGCGACACCCTCATCGCGATTTTGGCAGGCATCGTCATCTTTCCAGCTGCGTTCTCGTTCGGAATCAAACCTGAAGCCGGCGATTCGTTGGCGTTTGTTACCCTTCCGATGCTGTTCAACCAGATGGCAGGCGGCTATTTCTTCTGCCTGATTTTCTTCTTGCTTCTGACGATAGCGGCTCTCACCTCCTCCATCTCACTTCTGGAAGTGGCGGTGTTGTTTATTACCGAAGAATTGAAAATCGACCGCAAGAAAGCCACTATTTACTCGGCAATCGGAGCGTTTCTGCTATGCATCATCGCAAGCCAGAGTCTGCACGACGGCACACCGCTGAAGATTTTCGGCTTCAGAATCTTCGACGCCCTTGATGAGTTCACCTCCACGATTCTGATGACCGTCGGCGGCTTGCTTACCGTTGTTTTCCTCGGCTGGAAGATGAAAAAATCCGATTTCATGGAAGAATACACCAACGGCGGCACAGTGAGCATGGGATTGAGAAAAATCATGTATTTCATCATCAGATACCTTTCACCCGTGGCAATCACTGTGATTTTGATAACACAATTCATTAAATAGAATACAGAAGTCAGGAGACAGGAGACAGAATATTCTGGATTCCGGCTTCTGTCTTCCGACTTCAAAAACTAAAATTTATGGACAATTTCAAGCGTTTTATGACATTTTCGCGCGGCGAGCGCATTGCAATCATCACCATCGTCTCGATGATTGTTATCATATTGATTATCAAATATTTAATCATTAACAACCCACCAAAAAGAGATTATTATAAACATGATTTAGATTCGATAATCGCAAGACGCGAGGCGGTTTTGGATTCGATTAGGGTTGCCGATTCGATAGAAAAAATCAGGACGCGAAAGGGCAAGGCATGCCTTGCCACAACGGGATACGATAATGTTTCAACAGAAAACCAACAAAAACGTCAAAAATCGAAATCACCATCGAAAACATCACGTGGGGATAAGGCATGCCTTATCCCATCAATCATCGACATCAACACCGCCGACACCACCCAATTGAAACAATTACCGGGCATCGGGGCGTCGTTTGCAAAATGGATTGTGAACTATCGCGAGAAATTAGGCGGTTATTGCGAAACCGAGCAATTGCTGGAGGTTTACCGAATGGACTCTGTGCGGTTTAATGACATTAAAAACTACGTGAAAATCGATTCGACATTTATTCCTAACAAATTGAGAATCAATTCTGATGCATTCAAGGTTTTGCTCAGGCATCCTTATCTTGAATATGAAGACGTGAAGAAAATCGTGAACTACCGCGAACAAAAAGGAATAATCACATCGTGGGAGCAATTGACGAAAGTCGTTGGTGACGGGATAAAGCCAAAGTTAAGATATTATGTTGATTATCAATAATTTATATCATCATGGTTTTAAGACAATCATCATGATGTTGAGATGTAAGAAATTATTTGTATATTTGCAACGAGAAAAATAGTATAAATTATGAACAACGCAGAGTTTTGGGCATCGGTTAATAGCATCATTGGGGATGGTTTCACGCCTGAAGGTCTGCAAAAATTGGATAGTTATGCAGAACAATTCATCAGCGGAAGGTTGGTATATCAACGATTTTCACCGCGCGAACAGCATGGCTGCGCAGAGGGAGGTGCAACGCATGTCATTGCATCCCTACTCGCGGGAGCAAAAGCTGGAACAGATAGCGAGCATCAGGCAGCACTCGGCGATTTCAAAAGAGAGTGCCAATTGGGAGCGCAGCAGGAAGCAGTAATTGAGCAATGGGCAAAACGTGTCTATAGCTGGTATGACAATGTTGATCAATTCCTTGAGATTTCATTTGGATATCAATTAGCCGAAGGAGGCGAAGCCATTGTTTATGACCATGGTTCAACCCTTATCAAATCCATTGGATTGGACTATTTCATACAACCAATTTTTGCACTTGACCGAATCTCTTTGCACAATGCCTATTTCCCTGAAACGACAATGAAAGTGCTTGGATTTGGCAGGACTGCAGATGGCGATTTTAAAGTAATCGTTGAGCAACCTTTTATAGAAGGTTCACATGTATCAGACGAAAAAATTGCTACATTCGCTCAAAAAATGGGTTTCAATCTGATAAATCCTAAAAATTGGACTTATGCAACTCCTGAAATCTACTTAAGCGACCTTCATGATGAAAATGTAATACGCTCAAAGGAAGGAAATGTTTTCGTTGTGGATTGCGATATAAGGATAAATACGCCAGAGTTGAGATGTGGAGGAAAAAGAAAATTGAATACTGATATAGAAATCATTAATTACTTATAATCATATCTGTAAAAACACCATCCCAATTCTTTTGATATTTATCACTCTTCATTCCAAATCACAGAGAAAAAAGATAAAAATTTAATCTTATTTCCGCTTCTCAACAAAGATTGCTTGTTGGTCGAGACTAAATGTGAACATGCAATTATAAGCTGTACTGAGCACACTGAAACTATTCATGCCTGCAGGACGATAAAGAAGAAAATTGCAGATGTCGGTCGGCGTGATGAAAGGATTGTCTTTCAGATGTGAATGCACTGTCATTCTTACTTCCTCGCCACCTTCTTTTGTCGGAATAGATATCAATGAATTATGATATTTGCGGAAAGCAATCGGCTCCAGATTATCGTCGAAATCAATCGAATAATCATTACCGAAAGGTATCAGATCATGCTTAACAGTTCCTTGAAGGACATACATCCTGATAAGACGGTCATTCATTTCTATAATATCAATATTTGGGGAGCCAAATGACTTGGACGCAAACAGCATTTTATCGCCATATTTGCTGATGGCTCTCTCAAGAATTATATTCTTTCTATGCCACAAAGTCCTCTCTACCTCTGAAATCGGACGGATAGAGTCGATGACATACGCTTCATTGCCAAGTGTGCTGGTTCGGTATTCAAGCACACAGTTTTCGTTGTTTCTATCAAAGAAAACAACGGCCCAAGTGTTGGCGTCAAGCTGATAAGTGACACTGCCGCCCACATTCGCCAAATCACAATTTTCAAACATGAGGTCGGTGGCAATCCAGTTGGCTCGCTCCGAGTAATAAAGTTGAAAACCTTCAGCGACAATGCTATCGTTAATTGCCTGCATTTGGGCAGTCGATGGCATCTTTTTCAAAGTCGAGCATGATGCAAGACCAAATGCCACACAACAAAGTGTAAGTAACAGTTTTACGTTTTTCATAGCAATTGTTTTTTCGGTGCAAATATAACAAAAATCATTATATTTGCACCGAAAAAAGCATCTTTATGTCAAAGATTGACAATTCTCAACCAACCCGCAAAATTCGCAAAGTCTCGTTGCCTGAAGACGGCGAACGACTGCTCGAGGTCTTCGCGGCAGCGAAAGGCATCATGGTGGCGGATGGTAACGCGAACCAGTGGACTGACGGCTATCCGTCGCTGGAGATTGTACAGGCTGACATAGAGAAAGACGGCGGCTTTGTGGTCGAAGATGACGGAAAAATAGTGGCTTATTTCGCATTTCTGCACTCGCCAGAACCGACATACGACAAGATTTATGACGGCAAATGGCTCGACGACACGAAACCTTACCACGTGATACACCGCATCGCGAGTTTCCCTGAAGTACATGGCATCTTCCAGAGTATCATGGAGTTCTGCTTCGCAAGGGAACGCAACATCCGCATCGACACGCATCGCGACAACAAAATAATGCAGCATAACATCCAGAAATTTGGATTCAAATATTGCGGCATCATACATCTCGCCAACGGCGACGAACGTTTAGCATATCAGAAAATGACAGAAAAGAAAAAACTTTCCCTTACCGCCCAAATCGGCATCGCCCTCGTGTTGGCGGTGATAGCTGGCGTGCTGCTGCGCAACCAGGCTGATTTCGTCAACGAATATATCAAACCGATAGGCTTGATATTCCTTAACTTATTGAAATTCATCGTCGTACCACTTGTACTCTTTTCAATAATGGCAGGAATACTGTCAATGAACGACATCTCTAAAGTGGGCAGGCTGGGACTCCGAACCTTGATTTATTTCATAACGACAACCCTTTTCGCGGTGACGCTGGGACTTGTTGTGCCAAGTTTAGTAAAAGGCTTTCTGCCAACCATACACATAAGCACGGAAGCCATTTCGGCGGTCGTCGAAACCCCTCATCTGACGGTGATGGACCAGATAGTCGCAATGTTTCCCGACAACCTCCTCACGCCAATCAACTCTATGGCGATGATGCAGGTCATCGTGATTGCTCTGTTTTTCGGCATCGCCATGGTGCACGTGGGCGAGAAAGGCGCGATGGCGCGCAAGGTGACGCTCAGCTTCAACGACGTGGTGTGCAAGATTTTGGAATATATCATGGCATTAGCCCCAATCGGCGTGTTCTGCATGCTGACACCGGTGGTGGTTGAAAACGGTCCGTCGGTGCTCGGCTCCTACGCAGCACTGCTGGCATTGGCATATTTCTGCTTCGCCGTACATGCAGGCTTGGTGTATTCCTCAGCAGTATGGCTTCTGGGCGGTCTGTCACCACTGAAATTCTTCAAAGGGATGCAACCTGCCATGCTGTTCGCCTTCTCCAGTGACTCGTCAGTGGCGACACTGCCTTATTCCATGCAATGCACTGAAAAACTTGGCGTCAGCAAAGACATCGGGCGTTTTGTGCTGTCGCTGGGTGCGACCATCAACATGGACGGCGTAGCCATCTATCTCGGCGTCGCGTCGGTGTTTATGGCGAACTGCTGCGGCATCGACCTCTCCATGAGTCAGTATATGGCAATAGCGTTCGCTTCAACAATAGCTTCCATCGGAACGCCGGGTATCCCTGGAGGTAGCTTGGCGCTGATGGCGATGGTATTCGCGTCGGCAGGAATCCCTGTAGAATGTGTGGCAGTAGCGGCAGGCATCGACCGAATCATCGACATGGGTCGCACCGTGATGTCGGTCACCGGTGACGCATCTTGCGCCGTAGTGATGCAAAAATTATTAGGAAAAATTGAATAATAAAATCTATTAACCATGAAGAAACTCTTAATCATCATTGCAGCGACATTATGTCTCAACATAGCTGCGACAGCACAGAACACCAAACCGCAACCTTTAACCCAGGAAGAGTTTGAGGCGCTCTGCCCCACTCCGCCAATGGGCTGGAACAGCTGGAATAAGTTCGGCTGTGACGTTAATGAGCAACTACTGATGGAAGCTGCCGACGCCATGGTGGCATCAGGAATGAAAGACGCCGGCTATGAATATATCGTCGTTGACGACTGCTGGCAGATCGACCGCGACGCCGACGGCAACATCGTTTGCGACCCCGAGCGTTTCCCTCATGGTATGAAATATGTCGCTGACTACATCCATTCAAAAGGCCTGAAATTCGGCATCTACTCTTGCGTGGGCACCCACACATGCGCCGGACGTCCGGGCAGCATGGGTCACGAATACCAAGACGCGCTCTTCTATGCCCGCACTGGCGTCGATTACCTGAAATATGACTTTTGTAACAACCGAGGAACCAACTCGAAGACCGCCTACACCATAATGCGCGAAGCGCTGAAAGAAGCCGGCCGTCCTATCGTCTTCAGCATCTGCGAATGGGGCAGCACCAAGCCATGGGAATGGGGCAAAGGCATCGGTCACCTCTGGAGAGCCACCGGCGACATCATCAACCTGTGGGACGGTCGCGAAGACTGGGGCGGTCACGGCATGGTCAACATCATCGATTTGGTGCAGGACCTCTACCCTTACAACGGCCCGGGCCACTGGAACGACCCCGACATGCTTGAGGTGGGCAACGGAGGTATGAACGCCATCGAAGACCAGAGTCACTTCTCGATGTGGTGCATGCTAGCCGCTCCGCTGATGGCAGGTAACGACTTAGGCAACATGAGTGACGACACAAAGCGCATCCTCACCAACAAAGACGTCATCGCCATTGACCAGGATCCGCTGGGCATCCAGGCACATCTGTCGGTCGCTATGGGAGATCATCAAATTTGGGTGAAACAGCTCGCCAACGATGAATGGGCTGTCTGTTTCTTCAACCGTGGCGACGACGCTTGGAGCCTCAACTTCAACTGGAACGACATCCCTGAACTGCGCGCAACGGGCAGCAACTTTAGCGTTTACGACCTCTGGCAGCACAAAACCATCGCCAAGTCGACAAAAAAGAATGTTGTAAGCAGCATTCCATCTCATGGCGTGCTTATGGTAAGACTGTCACCAGCAAATTAATGTCTGAAATACCGCGGTTGCGTCAATTCTTCTTTTGGAGGTTCCGGAACATCCCAATAGCGGTCGTCATCATCGTCTAAATCAGCATCATCGTCATCGTTTTCATCAGGTTTCTCACGCTGCGGGCCTTCGTGGCAATAGACGATGGCAAGGGCTATTCCCATGATGAAGCCTGCGAGATGTCCTTCCCAAGAGATATTATTTTCGATGGCATATTTCGGATAAATGCCCCAAATCAAACTGCCGTAAAGGAAAATCACTAATAATGAGACGATTACGAGGTTTCGGTTGCGCCTGATGAAACCACTCAGCATCAGGAAAAACGCCAATCCGTAAATCAAGGCGCTCGCCCCGATGTGAACACCGCCACGGGCACCGCACCACGTCAGCAGACCCGTAGAAAACATCAGCAAGAGCCAAATTTTTGTTGCAATCGGTCTGTAAAAATAATACAAACAAGCTCCCAACACAATGATTGGCAATGTATTAGCAAGCAGATGGCTCCAACTTCCGTGGAGGAAATGAAACAGGAAAATGCCTGGAATGCCATCAGCATGCAACGGCTTAAGTCCGAGAAACGAGAAATCGAGATGAAAGACCTCTTCGACGCATTTCACAATCCAGCAGATGACGATGAACGCCATCGGGACGATGAAACTGCGCAGAAGACGATTCCTCTCCTCCCTGATTTCATCGCTTTTCATCAATTTGTCTTGAATTTGTAATGAATCTCCTTGAGTTCCTCGTTAGCTTTCGCAATCTTTTTCTTCAGATTTTCCTTGTAATCCACGACTTTTTTCGCGATTTTTTCATCGCCGACAGCAAGAATCTGAGCCGCCAGGATAGCAGCGTTCAAAGAGTTGTTCATTCCCACCGTCGCGACAGGGATTCCAGGAGGCATCTGCACTATCGAGAAGAGCGCGTCCATGCCGTCGTTGCCAGATTTTACTGGTATTCCGATGACTGGTATCGGGGTCATCGCAGCGATAACGCCAGGCAGATGCGCTGCCATTCCCGCAGCCGCGATTATGACTTTTATGCCGCGCTTCTGGGCGTTTCTGGCAAATTCCTCAACCAACTCAGGTGTGCGGTGCGCACTTAAAGCGTTCATCTCAAACGGAATCTCCATCTCATCGAAAAAACTCAAAGCCTTCTCCAAAACCGGCAGGTCGGAGGTGCTTCCCATTATCACACTTACTAAAGGATTCATTTTTAAAATTTTATTTTTTGCAAAGTTACTAAATAAAATTTTTATATTTGCAAAAGTTAATAATTTTTAACATAATTTTATAACACTTTGATTATGAGCATCATAAGAGTTTCAGACAAGGATTTTGCACCTTTTATCCCACAAGAGAAGATTGAAAACGAAATTCACCGAATCGCCAGTGAAATCAAGCGGGACGTGGACGGCATGGAGCCGTTGTTCCTCGTAATGCTGAACGGCGCTTTCATGTTCGCCGCCGAGCTGTTTAAAAACCTCGAAATGCCGTGCGAAATGGCGTTTGTGAAGTATAAAACCTACGAAGGCACGCATAGCACTGGCAAGGCAAACGCTCTCTTAGGTCTTGACACTCAACTTATTAAAGGCAGAAACATCGTCATCGTGGAAGACATCGTCGACTCAGGCTTCACCATGAGCCAGCTTCTGAAAGACCTCGAAGCCGCCGGCGCGAAGAGCATTCGCATCGCCACCATGATGTTCAAGCCTAACGCATTCAAATTCAATTATAAAATCGACTATATCGGCATGAATATCGGCAACGATTTCATCGTCGGCTACGGCCTCGACTATAATGAATACGGACGTAATTTAAAGGAAATCTATAAAATTGTTGAATAATGAATATCATACTTTTCGGACCTCCAGGTGCTGGCAAAGGCACTCAGTCACAACAACTTAAAGAAAAATACGGTCTTACATACCTCTCAACTGGCGACATCCTTCGTGAGGAGATGGCAGCCGAGACGGAAATCGGCAAGAAGGTGAAAGACATCATCAGCAAAGGCGGCTTGGTGTCAGATGAAATCGTCGTTTCCATCATCAAAGGAAGAGTCGGAGCCAACCTGAAATCAGCAGGATTTTTGTTTGACGGCTTCCCGCGCACAGTGAGACAAGCCGAGATGCTTGACGAAATCATGAAAGGCTTCTCTTTGAAAATCAATGCCGTCTACAGTCTCGAAGTGCCAGAGGAAATCCTCATCAACCGTATGCTTGAACGTGGCAAGACCAGCGGTCGCGCCGATGATAACATCGACAGCATCAAACACCGTTTCGTGGAATACAAGGAGAAGACCGCTCCTGTCCTCGACTACTACAAGAGACAAGGCAACCTCGTGGGAATCAACGGCGTAGGAGAAATAAGCGAGATTTTCGCAAACCTTTGCAAAGAAATTGACAAATTATAATGGTAGGGGCGAATAATTATTCGCCCTGGCGAATGTGATTCGCCCCTACAAGTTAATGATGAATTACCATTATTTCAGTGGCGTTGCGGTACCGGTGTTTTCGCTGCGAAGCGAAGAAAGCTGCGGTATCGGCGAGTTCCTCGACCTGAAGAAGCTCGCCGACTGGTGTGTCATGACGGGTCTGAAGCTCATTCAGATTCTTCCGATTAACGACACCACCACCGACGGCGGCTGGAGCGATTCATATCCTTATAAGTCGATAAGCACCAAGGCTTTACATCCGATTTATCTTAATGTAGAAAAAGTCGGTATTCTGAAAGACGAAAATGACAGACAACGTTTTCAGGAGCTGAAAAAAGAACTCAACGCCAAAGAATTCGTAGATTATCCGGAGGTTTTCAGGGCCAAGATGTGGTATTTGCACAGAATCTACGATTCTTCGGATGTGCGACCTTCGGTCGAATGTGCTGCTTCGCAGAACGTGCAGCCTTCGGCTGAATGTGATGGGTTTTACAAGTTTTTACAGTATCATTGCGACAAGCAGCTCACTGAAGCCGTTGATTATCTGCACGAAAGAGGCATCATGCTGAAGGGCGACCTGCCTATTGGCGTAAACCGCGACAGCGACGACGTGAAACAAAATCCGCACCTTTTTAACCTCGACATGGAAACAGGCGCACCGCCAGACGCTTTCGCGGCGAAGGGTCAGAACTGGGGCTTCCCCACCTATAACTGTGCTGCGATGAAGGCAGAAAATTTCCAATGGTGGAAAGACCGCGTGCAGTGGTTCAAAAAATATTTCGACGCCCTGCGCATCGACCATATTCTTGGATTTTTCCGCATCTGGGAAATCCCAAAAGGCAGTCCGGACGCGAGTTTCGGACATTATTCGCCAGAAAACCCGCGGTTGTGGGAGATTGAGGGGCGGAAACGGTTGCAAACGATTTTTGATTTGCCACGTGTTGAGACGCACGGCCATGCGTCTTTACTGATTTGTGGCGAGGACCTCGGAATGGTGGCGCCATGCGTCCCTGGCGTGATGCGCGAACTGGGAATTTTGAGCCTCGAGGTGCAGCGCATGCCGAAAAACAGCAGCCGCCCGTTCAGCGACCCGCGCGAGAACCCTTATCTCAGCGTCGACACCACGGGCACACACGACATGCCGACGATACGCGGATGGTGGGAGCAGGACCGCGAACTGTCGGCACGTTTTTACCACGAGATGCTGCATCACACCGACAACCCGCCGTATTTCTGCGAGCCGTACATCTGCCAGGAGATTGTCGAACAGCATTTCAACAGTAGCTCGCAATGGGTCATCCTCCCGATCCAGGATTACATCGCGATGGACGGCGACTTCCGCTGGGACAACACCTGGAACGAACAGATAAACGAGCCCGCCGACCCGAAATGGCGTTGGAAATACCGCATGCACCAGAACTTGGAATCGCTTATCGGCAACGAGAAACTGACAAATTTACTAAACAAAATAACAACGTCCCATGGACGCAACAAAACTGACTAACCGACTAACTGATTAACTGCTATGAACTTCCCTTTGATAAAAAACGCCTCACGAGGCAGCAAACTCTTGACTTTCACGCTGTTACTTATCTTCGGATTGGTTTTCAGCAGCATCTTTGGACTTCTCATCATCAAAATGAGAGGCGGCACCATGACCGACATCACAAATCTGCAGATCAACCAGATTTGCAGCCAAATCATCGGACTGCTTCTTCCGCCGTTGGCTTATGCCATGCTAGTACAAGAAAAGCCATTTAACTATTTAGGTTTCAAGAACTTACCAAAATGGGCTTTATTGGGAATCGTGGCAATGTTCACTGTTTTGCCGTTCAACGCATGGATAGCGGAATGGAACAATAGCATCGTTTTCCCGGAATCGATGGCGGCGTTGGAGAGCAAACTCAAGAATTTGCATGAGTTGTACGAATCGACATCGGAGATGCTGATGAAAGGCAGCAATCTGGTGGTCGGGATATTGATTTTCGGACTTTTGGCTGCAGTCAGCGAGGAGCTTCTTTTCCGCTCAGTGATACAAAAAGCGTTAGTGAAAATCTTCAAAAATGTTCACATCGGAATCTTCGTGGCAGCCATTATTTTCTCGGCATTCCACGGCGATTTCTACGGGTTCTTCCCACGTTTCATCCTCGGTCTGATGCTCGGTTACATGTTCTGGCTCTCCGGCTCCATCTGGGCGACAATCATCATGCACTTCACGAACAACATCACCGTCGTGATGCTATTTTTCATGAATAAAAAAGAAATAATCCATGTCGACGTCGATAAAGTCGGCAACACCGACAACGCGTTATTGATAATTATTAGCTTAATAGCAACCGTCGCAATATTTTTAGCCTGTTATCGTTTCAAAAACAAAACCGCACAACTGACTAACTGATTAACTGACTAACTGCCAATGACCTTTGACAAGCTCTTCATATTAAAGTTCCTCAAATTCGGAGTCGTAGGATTCTCTGGCGTTTTCGTCGATTTTGGCATCACCTGGCTCTTCAAGGAGAAGGTGAAACTCAACAAATACGTGAGCAACGCCATCGGGTTTATATGCGCCGCCACTTCAAACTATGTTTTAAACAGGATTTGGACCTTCGAAAGCGAGAACGCCGACGTTGCCACGGAATACGGAAAATTTATGCTTGTCTCCGCTATCGGATTGGGAATCAATTCGTTAACGCTATATCTTTTGACCGATAAACTGAAATGGAACTTCTACCTCAGTAAGATCTTCGCTATTGGTGTAGCGACGTTGTGGAACTTTTTCGCAAATCTGATGTTTACGTTTAAATAGTATCCGTGTATTTTTTCAAAAAATCTTCAGCGAAAATCAACGGCATGAGGTTGTCCATTTTTTCGGACACGATGATTGGTCCATCCTCACCCTGCATGATTACGCGCAAGGGCTGGTTATGACGGCTCTCGGCCTCAATCATCGCCTGACGGCAGCTGCCGCACGGCGGAACCGGCTGCATTATCTTGCCATCGGAACCGATAGCGGTGACAGCCAACGCGACGATAGGCTGGTCGGGATGCTGCGCCTGGGCACTGAACAACGCCACACGCTCGGCACACAACCCCACCGGATAAACGGCGTTTTCCTGGTTGCTTCCAATGATAATCAATCCGTTAGCGAGACGCACCGCCGCACCGACTCTGAACTTCGAATATGGTGCGTATGCGCTCTTAGCCGCCTCCTTCGCCTTCAGCAAAAGAGCACGATCGTCGTCATTCAGCTCGTCAATCGAACCGAATTCAAGAAATGAAAGTGTGAGTTTATGTTTTTTCATGTCGGTTATTTTGTTCCTTTTAGGATGTTGCTGTATTCTTCCTGATTCAAAATGACCTCAAACGCCTTCGTGAGCTCCGGGTCGTCAGCCAAAGTGGCGATTATCCTGCCTTTTTGATAGTAATAACGGCTCGCAATCTCGATTTTAAGCAGTTCCTCAATCTCTTTCCTGTTGTTGATGATGTCGTTGGCTTTCTCCTCTTTTATCTTCTCAACCGCTTGATCCAGAATGGGTTGAATCTCCTCAAGATAGCCTTCAGATTTTGCGACTTTCACAAGTTCCTTAATCTCTTTCTCGCTCTGCGATGTAAACGTAAATCCTTCATCCTTAACGAATTGCATAAAATCATCATAGATTTTGTCTGTGATTTGGAAATCTTTTGCAGGTTTTATCGATTTATGCTCTCTGTGGAACTTGTTTGCATATTTGAAGAAAAGATTCTTAGCGTAAAGATGCGTCGTTATTGTCGATGCCACCGTCGGCTCGATCTTCACGTCAGGCTGGATGCCATGGCCTTCATACACGACGCGTCCGTTGGCGGTGTGGAATGCCTTGCCCAGAGTGTCGTTTTTCGCAAGAGTGTCGGCTTTTTTCTTGTTCTTTTTAGAATAATCGATTTCCTGGATGCAACGGTTACTCGGCAGATAATAATGTGCCACCGTCACCTTGATTTGGGTGTTGTAGCTCATAGGTAAGATATTCTGCACCAATCCCTTACCGAATGTACGTTGTCCCACGATGACACCTCTGTCGAAGTCCTGGATGGAGCCTGAGACGATTTCAGAAGCCGATGCACTGCCTTCGTTGACAAGAATCACCAGCGGGATGTCAAGGTCGAGAGGCTCGTGCTGGGTATAGTGGTTGTAGTTATGTTCTTTCACCTTACCTTTCTGATACACAACGAGTTTGTTCTTCGGAACGAACATGTTCACAATCTCTACAGCCTCGTTGAGCAGACCGCCGCCGTTGCCTCTGAGGTCGAGGATGAAACCCTTGAGCTCGTGTTTTTTCTTCATGTCGACGATGACGTCTTTCAGTTCCTTGGCGCATCCTTTGGTAAACTGCGACAATATGGCGTATCCGATGCCGTTTTCAAACACCGTCGAATAAGGGATGTCGTCGATTTTTATCTTCTCACGTTTCAGCTCCCTCTCAAACGGCTCTTTCTCGCCAGGACGCTGCATCTTCAGTTTCACGGTAGTGCCTGGTGTGCCCTTCAGCAGTTCGCTAACCTCGTTCGTCATCTTTCCCGAAACATCTATCCCGTTGACTTCCAAGAAGATATCTCCAGGAATCAAGCCCGCTTTGGCTGCTGGGAACCCTTCGTAAGGCTCAGAAATCTGTGTCTTGCCCTCAAAATATTGGATTATCGAGCCGATGCCGCCGTATTCGCCTGTCGTCATGAGCTTCACGTCCTCGATCTGCGACTCCGGAATGAACACGGTATAAGGGTCGAGACCGTCGAGCATGGCGTTGATGGCACTCTCGTTGAGTTCCGCGGGGTTGATTTCGTCCACATAGTACATGTTGAGTTGCCTCAACACATTATTATATATGTCGATGCTCTTTGATATCTCGAAGTTGTTGTTTTTGTTCTGTCCCATCGCGTTTATCGCGGTGAGAAACAGGATGATTACTGCAAGTTTGATACTTTTCATGTCATTTCGTTTTATCCCCAGGCGTTGCCTGGGGTTATTTGCTGTCACCCCTTCGGGGTTATGGCACCGGGTCATATCCTGAGCCGCCCCAGGGATTGCACGACGCCACACGTTTTATTGTCAGCCAGCCGCCCTTGATGGCGCCGTATTTCCGTATCGCCTCGATGCCGTAGTTTGAGCACGTCGGCGTATAGCGGCAGTTGCGCCCGATGAACGGAGAGAGCGTGTACTGATAGATTTTTATCAGCAGAATCAGGAAGTTCGCCGGCAGTTTTACTATGAAGTTCAACACCTTTTTCATAATTTCTCTACCAGACGTTCGACAACCTTTTTCATTTTCTCCTCCATCTCACCGTATTTCAAGATGACAGTGGCATTATATACAAACGCTACATCGAGCGTTTTGTTGTTCAACAGGCATAATTTCATCAGTTCCGCCTTGTTTTTCCTCCAGCTTTCGCGAATGAGACGCTTCACGCGATTGCGTTTCACGGCGTGATGAAAACGTTTTTTGGAAACTGACACAAGAATCCTCGGAATCGCATTTTCTTGATTCTCAGCGTCATACAGATGCACAATTACACGAAAAGGATACAATGAGAATCCTTTTCCTTCTTCAAATAAAGTCTGTACAGCTTTTTTGTGGTATATCCGCTGCGATTTCGGTAATCCTTCCTTGGGTTCCAATTATCTTTTCTTTGCTTTTTTCGTTTCGGCCTCAAGATATTCTTCGATAGCCATCGTTATCGACGGGGCGGTCTTTGTCGGGGCACTGAGGCTCAAGTTGAAGCCGGCGTCGGTGATGGATTTTGCCGTCGCTGCGCCGAGAGCACCTATCGCTACCTCGCCCTGTTCGAAATCAGGGAAGTTGATTTTCAGGGATTCGATACCTGCAGGGCTGAAAAACACGAGCATGTCGTATTTCTTGATGTCGATGCCGCTAAGGTCGGCAGGGACGGTGCGGAAAAGCATCGATTTCTTGAAGTTCAGCTTGGCGGCGTTCATCATCTCGCCATAGTCCTCGCTTGTGACGATATTCGATGTCGGAAGGAAATAAGTCTCTTCCTTGTGTTTTTTCATTATCTCGACAAGGTCGGCGAAAGTCTGGTTCCCGTAGAAAATCTTCCTCTTGCGGAATTGTATATAATGTTGAAGATACAAAGCCGTCGACTCGTTGACACAGAAATATTTAAGGTCATCAGGCACCGTGTAGCGCATCTCCTTTGCGATACGGAAGAAATGGTCGACAGCATTGCGGCTCGTGAGGATGATAGCGGTATAATCGGTGAGCTTCACATGGTCCTGACGCAGCTCCGACGCCTCCACGCCTTCAATCTTAATAAATTTCTCAAAATCAATTTTTACGTTGTATTTCTTGATGATACTTTCGAAATGTGTCTTCGAAATATCAACTGGCTTCGGCTGCGATATGAGTATGTTTTTAATCTTCATCTCTATAATACACAATTAGTTAGAATCAACCGACACACCATCGTAATGGCTATTGAAATCGGTATGATTTCGAGGGTGCAAAGATACAAAAAAATATTTAACCAATTTAATTTTGATAAAATTTGAAGCTCAAAAAATATTTTAACCACGCGAGCCCCAGTAATTATTAGTATTATCGAAACACTTACTATCAAAATTAATCGTGTCGGATAAAAAAGTATAATGAGTGAAAACAATGCCAATATCACGTCAAGGGACATCATCGTTGAGAGATGCGTCACCTCATGATGGCTCGCCGCCGCCTCAATGCCGAAAAGCCATCCGAAAAGTGTTACTATCAGATATTGGATTATCAGGTAGGCGGAGACAAACACGACAACATCAAGATAGAAACCGAAACCGCTGTAAAGTATGGCGTTTCCTGAGAAAACCAGCACTAATTTCTGAATTATCAGAGAAACGATTGAAATATAAATAATAACGACGGAAAAGCCAGTAAAACTTGCTATCGGGTTCCATTCGCGAGTCATCTTGTCGATATCCGATTTTTTGTAGGAAATATCGAACATTATCTTGAAACGCTGGGTGAAGACATGCTTGTTTATGACCAGCAAAAGGAGCGAAACGAAAACGACAATGAAATTCCACGACGGCGAAACATCCACCGGGAAACGCGCCTGTGACTCGAGCGTTTTCGCGATGTTTTCCGTAACCAGATGAAAATCAATACTGTCGTTCATCAGAGACAATCATTTTTTTATTCTGCAAAATTATTTAAAAAATTTGGATTTTTAAGATAAGATTTGTATTTTTGCGAAATATTTTTTAAGAAATTCTAAATCTATAAATAATTGAACAATGGGACTTATTGAAGAAATCATTGCTAATGCGCAAGCTAACAAACAGCGCATCGTGCTCCCTGAAGGAGACGAGCCAAGAACATTAAAGGCCGCCGACCGCATCATTGCTGACGGCATCGCCGATGTCATTTTGATTGGACCTGCCCAGAAAATCGCCGACATGGTTGCGGAATTCGGGCTGAAAAACATAGGCAAGGCGCGTGTCATCGACCCGCAGACCAACCCTGAGCGCCAGAAATACGCCGACTTGCTTTTCGAGCTTCGCAAGAGCAAGGGCATGACACCGGAGCAGGCCTACGACCTCGCCGGCAACTTCATGTACCTCGGCATCCTCATGGTGAAGGCAGGTGAAGCCGACGGTCTCGTCAGCGGCGCACGCTCAACCACAGGCGACATGCTCCGTCCTGCCTTGCAGATCATCAAGACCGTGCCAGGCGTGACATGCGTTTCAGGAGCATTCACGATGTTCCTGCCAGAAGGTTGTCCTTACGGCACTAACGGCCGCATGGTGTTCGCCGACTGCGCCGTGACACCGATGCCGACAGCAGAACAGCTCGCAGAAATCGCCATCTGCACCGCCGACACAGCCAAGGCGATCGCCAAGATTGACCCTATCACCGCCATCTTGAGCTTCTCAACAAAAGGCTCAGCAAAACATGAAGTCGTCGACAAAGTCATTGAGGCGACACGCATCGCACAGGAGCGTCGTCCTGACCTCGTCCTCGACGGTGAGCTGCAAGCCGACGCCGCCATCGTGCCATCGGTGGGCGCAAGCAAGGCTCCGGGCAGCCCAGTGGCAGGAAAGGCCAACACCCTCGTGTTCCCATGCCTCGAAGTGGGTAACATCGCTTACAAACTCGTGCAGCGTCTCGCCGGCGCCGAAGCAGTGGGTCCAGTGCTCCAAGGCTTGGCAAAACCTTGCAACGACCTCAGCCGCGGATGCTCAATCGACGATGTTTACAAACTCGTGGCGATTACATGTAATCAGGCCATCGCACAGAAGAAATAAATGAGATTCCTCCCTTCGGTCTGAATGACAAGAGTTTGTCATTCCGAGCACGAAGTGCGAGGAAACTCAAAAAAGTTGAAAGTTTAAAGTGAAAGTTTTATGAAGATATTAGTTTTAAATTGCGGGTCGTCATCAATCAAATATCAGCTGATTGAGATGGACGAAAAGAACCACTCAGTATTAGCCAAGGGTTTGTTAGAGCGCATCGGCCTTAAGATGGGCGAATTCACTCACAAATGGAACGGACAGAAGCACTACGAGCAGCTTCCTATCCCGAACCACACAGAAGGCATCAAGATTGTGCTTCAGGCACTTACAAACAAAGAATACGGCGTCATCAGCGACCTGAATGAAATCAAGGCGGTGGGTCACCGTGTGGCACACGGCGGCGAGAAGTTCACTCACAGCGTCCGCATCGACGACAACGTCATCAACATGATTAAGGACCTCTGCGACCTTGCTCCGTTGCACAACCCGGGTGCTTTGCAGGGCATCGCCGCAATGCAGGAGGTGCTTCCTGGCATCCCGATGGCAGCAGTGTTCGACACCTCGTTCCACGCCACCATGCCACCAGAGGCCTATCTCTATGCAATTCCTTACGAATACTACGAGAAATACCGCGTCCGCCGCTACGGATTCCACGGCACCAGCCACAAATACGTCGCTGAGAAAGCAGCCGAATACGTCGGAAGAGACTGGAAAAACACGAAGATCGTCACCTGCCACCTCGGCAGCGGCGCTTCTATCGCAGCAGTGGAAAACGGCAAGTCGGTGGAGACATCAATGGGCTTCACACCTGTTGAGGGTCTCGTGATGGGCAGCCGCTGCGGCGACCTCGACCTCGGTGTCTTCATGTACATCATGGACAAGGAAGGCTACAACACCAAGGAGATGAACACCCTCGTGAACAAGAAATCGGGTCTCGTGGGCATCACCGGCAACTCGCAGGATATGCGTGACGTGCGCGCAGGCCGTGACGCAGGCGACGAACGTTGCACATACGCATTCAACATGTTCGCACACCGCGTGAAGAAATACATCGGCGCATACGCGGCCATCATGAACGGCATGGACGTCCTCGTGATGACAGGCGGCATCGGCGAGAATGCATGGTTCATGCGTGAGGCTATCCTCGAAAACATGGAGTTCATGGGAATCAAGATTGACAAGAAACTCAACGAGACTATCATGGGCGACGCAGCCGTCATCTCAACACCTGACTCAAAGGTAAAAGTGGTCGTATATCCTACAGACGAGGAATATATGATTGCAAAAGACACATTTGACCTTGTCAAATAAAATTTGAATTATTGTTGATGTAGAGACGCACGGCCGTGCGTCTCTACATTACAAATTGATGGTAAATAAATTAAACAACATAGTATGAAAAAAATCAGAAATATCGGTTTGATAATCAGCGTGATGCTGCTGGTTTTCTTGTCAGGATGCGACAAGAACGAAAATCAAACAACGGTCACCACAACAGGAAAATCGACAGTGAAGACGACGGGCAAATCCATGAAGATTGTGGAACAGCTCCGTCCGGTCAGCGAGACTTTGCTGCCTCTTCTTGACAGCTACACGTCAGGTGTCATCACCGAGGGCGAGCCTATAGTGGTGCGCTTCAAGTACCCAGAGGCGCTGAAATTGAAACAAGGCGAGGAACTGCCTAACAACCTGTTCAGCTTTAAGCCGGAACTGAAAGGAAAAGCCACATGGCTCGATGCCACCAGTGTCGCTTTCAAATACGACAAAATCGACAAAACGAAGCAATATGTCTACCGTTTCAATGTGTCTGAGATTCTGGATGTTTCGGCATCGGAGACATTGGAGTTCAGCTTCGGCGTTCGCCAACAGACATTCAACATTATAGAAATCTATCCGATTTGCGAAGCTGAGAGAGAGATGGATTACATTTTGTGTGTTGACTATGCCGCACCTGTCGCTACTGAAGACGCAATCAACATTTTCGACGAGGATATCGTTAAAAAATATGATATTGAGACAACCTTCATCGACGAGCAGATGTATATGTTCACATTAAAATCCATTCCTCGTCTGAAATCCGATTATAATATTGAAATCAACCTTGACGGCAAAAAAATAGGTTCCGACACTAAAATCACGCAAAGCCTGACGATTTATGCCAACAACATGTTCAAGCCTGTCGATTTTGAGGTTTTTGCAGATTTGGGACAAGCTATGCTGTTTTTCTCACAGCCGCTGAAGACGGGACAGAACCTCAACGGACTTATCACATTCAGCCAGAAGAAACTCTCCTACAAGACTGACATTCAAGGCAATAGGATCACTTTCTATTTTGACAAGTCGAGCCTTTACCGCTCACAATTGGAAAACATCACCATGAATGTGAGTGGTGTCAGAAGCGAATCAAACGACATAATGCAGGAAGACAAGGAATACAAGTTCAGCCTGAAAAACTATGAGCCGAAGGTTCGCTGGACCAACAACGGCGTGATATTGCCTGACATAAAGGAGACGACGGTATATTTCGACGCCATCTGCCTTAACTCAGTGACGCTGAGAATCATACGCGTTTACGACAACAACATCCTTTCA
This sequence comes from Bacteroidales bacterium, assembly GCA_017427985.1. Lineage (GTDB taxonomy): Bacteria > Bacteroidota > Bacteroidia > Bacteroidales > F082 > Limimorpha. The sequence goes on from JAFRRS010000011.1 coordinate 57,648, forward strand.
TTCATCCAGGACAATGAGATAAGCGAGACTTACAACTTGCGCAAGGCGGGTCGTTTGGAGAAGAAGGTACGTCTGCAGCTCGAAAACCCGAATTATTCACAATGGAAGACCTACCCTATCGTGCTTTCCGACTACATCAAAGTGGAGCCGGGCGCGATGTATCAGCTGAGTCTCGATTTCGGTCCTGCTGATTATGTCTTTGCATCCGATGAGATGAAGAAAGACGTGAAAGACAATGCCAAACGCGAGGCTGACTATTGGGACGGCGAGGCTTACGACTACAAGGAATACCGCTACGACGGCGGCTATGGCGATCCTAACGGCTACTACTATTATAATTATGTGGAGCAAAAGAAGAACATCGTTGTCAGCGACCTTGCCGTGACAGCGAAGATGGGACGCAACGACATTGTGGACGTGTTTGTATATCAGTTATCAGACGCCACTCCAGCTTCTGGCGCCGAGGTGACAGCATACAACTACCAGAAACAGCCTATCGCAAAAGGCAGTGTCGACAACTTCGGACACGTGAGAATCCAGTGCTCCAACAGACCTGCTTTCATCATTGCAAAAGACAACAAAGGCAGCAAGTCGGTTATCAAGCTCAACGACGGTAACGCCTTGTCATACAGCCGCTTCAATGTTGATGGCGAGTATGTCGACAAAGGTGTCGTCGGATTTGCATACTCCAACCGTGGCGTGTGGCGTCCGGGCGACGAGCTTCAGCTCAACCTCATGCTTGCCGACAACGACGGACAACTGCCTGAAAACTATCCTGTAGTTCTTGAAGTGACCGACGCTTCGGGGCGTCTCTATGCAAAACAGGTGAACACCAAACCGATGAACGGTATTTATTGCTACAACGTGCCAACCAACGTCAGCGACGAGACTGGAGTTTGGACAGCACGTTTCAAAGTCGGCACGACAACCATCACCAAGGAACTCCGTGTGGAGACTGTCAAGCCTAACCGTTTGGAAATCAAATTCGAGACTCCAGAAGTCATCAGCCTGACACGTTCTGAGCGCGTGACCTTGTCATCAAAATGGCTCAATGGCTTGAAAGCCACAGGCTTGAAGGCGGAAGTCGACGTGATCGTGCGCAACGGCAAGACACAATTCAAGGGCTTTGAAAACTATTGTTTCGATAATGACGCAGAGCATTTTGAGACCACCGAGCTCACTGTTTTCAGCGGTCCGCTCAGCAACGAAGGCACTGCCAACATCAACTTCACCACGTTGACAGAACTCACATCGCAGCAGATGATGAACGCTGTCTTCACGACAAAAGTCTTCGAACAGGGCGGCGATTTCAGCATCGCATCGTTCAAAGCCAAGCTGTCGCCAAAATCGCGTTACATCGGCGTGGAGCTGCCTGAGACAACTTCAAAATACGGCAGTTATTACGATACTGGCAAAGACTGGAACTTCAACATCGCTGTGGTTAATGACAATGGCAATATTTGCAACGCCACCGTTTCCCTCGACTACGCACTTTACAAACTTGATTCCTACTGGTGGTGGTCGAGCGACGATGATGACGACAACAGCTACACCCTGAGACGTTATGCCTCAGGCACTTACAAACGTCCCGTGAAGAGCGGCACGCTGACATGCACGGGCAACACCTCATTGAGTTTCAATCTTCCGAACAGCCAATGGGGCAGCTACCTCCTCGTCGTCAGCGACAAGCAAGGCGGTCACAGCTTCGCCAAAGTCATCAACTTTGACTGGGGTTACGGCCACACATCGTCAGAGTCAGGAGCGCCGGCACATCTCTCCTTGAGAGCATCCGCCGAAAGCTATCAGGTTGGTGAAAACATCGTCGTGACCTTCCCTGCCAACGACAAAGCCAAGGCAATCGTCACGGTGGAAGCCAACGAGAAGGTTTTGCAGACATTCTTACTCGAAAACCTCGGTGAAGAAGGCAAATTGGAATTCACTGCCACCGCCGAAATGATTCCGAACATCTATGTCTATGTCGCTCTGATTCAGCCACATGACGCACAAAACAGCCTGCCAATCCGTCTCTATGGTGTGATTCCTGTAAAAGTGAAAGACAACAAGCTGGAACTGCAGCCGAATATCACCATGCCTGAATCAACCAACACCAAGAAAAAGATTGAGGTGAAAGTCAGTGAGGCGAACAAACAAGCCATGACATACACTTTGGCAATCGTTGATGAAGGCATCCTCGGACTGACAAATTACAGAACGCCAGATCCTTACGGCTACTTCAACAGCAAACAGTCGCTGAAGGTTCGCACATGGGACAACTACGCCTCTGTCATCGACGCTTTCAGTGGCGAGTTCGGTTCGATTTACGCCATTGGCGGTGACGGTGGCATCCTGAATCAGGAAGTCACACTTGACAAACGTTTCAAGGCCTACGCTGTCACTCTTGGACCATTCGAGCTCGAGGCTGACGGCTGCAACACACACGAATTCGAGGTGCCGCAATGTTCAGGCGCTTTGCGTTTCATGGTTGTTGCGCACGGCAACGGCAAGGCTTTCGGCAGTGCCGAGAAGAAGATGACCGTCATCGACCCGGTCACGCTTTACGCTTCAGCACCGCGCGTGGTGGCTCCTAACGACCAGCTTACACTCAAAGTACAGGTCTTGGCACCGACACTCAAAGGCAAGAATCTGGAAGTGAGCTTCGACAACAAGAATCTCATCCCTGTCGGAAATCTGCCGACATCGGTCAGCATCGACAAAAACGGCGAAGGCATGATTGTCATCAAGACTTACGTCCCTGAAACCACAGGCAACTCCGTCATGAAAGTATCTGTCACAGGTGCCGACTACACCGCCGTGTCATCGACAGAGATGCCGATAAGGATGCCTTACTCAGAACGTCGCAGCACCATCACAAACGAGGTGGAAGGCGGCAAGACGCTGAGCATACCGTTGGAAATCGAGGGCATTGCAGGCACACAGTCAGGCAGAATAACCGTTTCATCAATACTGCCAGTGGATTTGTTCAGCCGTCTCGACTACCTGACATCATATCCTCACGGATGCCTCGAACAGGTCACATCGAAGGCGTTCCCGCAGCTTTACCTCAACTATTTCATCCAGCAGGACGAAAATGACAAGGCGACCACCAAGTATCATATCGAAACAGCCATCGCCAAGTTGAGAGAATATCAGAAGTCAGACAATTCGATGACCAACTGGGTTGGCGGCAACTACAGCGACCCGTGGACGGAGATTTACGCTCTGCATTTCCTCGTTGAGGCCCAGAAACAAGGCTATAACGTGCCTCAATATTTCATCGACGGATTGAAGAAATATCAGGCTAATAGGGCAAAACAATGGAAGAACAACCCTGACTTCAAGCAGGGCGAGACCATCCAAGCCTACCGTCTGTTTGTTTTGGCTCTTGCCGATGCAGCCGAGATGGGTGCGATGAACCGCTTCAAAGACCAGGAGATGATTTATCCGCTCACAAAGGTTCTCACTGCCGCCGCATTTGCACAGACAGGAAAGACGACAATCGCTCAGAGCATGATGCCGGCTATCGGCGAAAACGAAAGGATGTCGGACTACTACAGCTCATTCGGCTCCACCACCCGCGACCTCGCCTTCCTGACATACGCCCAGATGCTGTGCGACATGGATGCTAAAGATGTGAAAGATAACATCAACAAGATTTGCGGCATCCTTAACACAGGCCGCTGGCTCGACACACAATCGACGGCATTTACGCTCTTCGTCTTGGGTAAATATGCTGAAAAACAAGGTGTTACAGCCGAGAATATCTCCGCCGTCGTGAAAGCCAACGACAAGGAGTTCAATTTGAACACCGACATGTGCTCAGGCAGCTTCAGCTTTGTGCCGAAACTTGGTGACAACACCATTGAAATCAAGAACAACGGCAGCCAGAAACTGACAGTAAACACATTCACCAAGACCAGCGTTGCTGAATACGCGAAGGAAGAGAGCGGCAACTTCATCAACATGACAGTCACCTACACCGACAAGAACGGCAATCCTGTGAACCTGGAAAAACTGAGTGTCGGAACTGACCTCGTCGTGGAGATGACGGTGAAGAACCCTAGCGAATACAGGGTAACAGAGTTGGCTCTGTCGTACTATCTGCCTTCAGGTTGGGAGCTTGTTAACGACCGTTTGAGCGGCAGCAGCACGAACTCAAGCGCCAAGCACATCGACTACCGTGACGACCGCGCCTACTTCTACTTCGACCTCTCGCCTAAGTCGAAAGCCACTTTCACTTTGAAAGCCAACGCCACTTATGAGGGCAGCTACATGATTCCGGCAGTACGCTGCGAAGACATGTACAACGACGAGATTTATTATCAGATGCCGGCAAAGGCATGTGTCGTGAAATAATATGAAAAAGCCCGTAAGACATAGGAAATTAAAAATCACCCTTCTTATTCTTGCGGGCCTTTTTCTTGCCTTTTTGTGCATTCCAGTGCCCAAGTTCGACAAGCCTTATTCCACCGTTTTGACGGCAAGGAACGGCGAGTTGCTTGGCGCAAAAATCGCTGACGACGGGCAGTGGCGTTTTCCTACCACAAACAACTATTCGCAGAAATACGTCGAATGTCTGCTGGAATACGAAGACCGCTGGTTTTACTATCATCCTGGCTTTAATCCAGTGTCGTTTGTCAAGGCTTTGATTGACAACATCAAGGCTGGCGAGGTCGTGCGCGGTGGAAGCACGCTGTCGATGCAGGTGGTGCGCATGTCGCGCGACAATCCGCCAAGGACATACGGCGAAAAACTGTTGGAAGTTGTGCTCGCCTTGCGTCTTGAATTGCATTATTCCAAGAAAGAAATCCTCGACCTTTATGCCGCCAACGCACCTTTCGGGGGCAATGTGGTAGGCATCGACGCGGCAGCATGGCGTTATTTCCACTCCACACCTGATGAGTTGTCATGGGGCGAGGCGGCGACCTTGGCAGTGCTGCCCAACGCACCTTCTTTGATACATCCGGGACGTTCGCGGGAACGTCTGGAAGAGAAACGTAACGCATTGCTACAACGTGTCTTAGGCTTAACCGAAGACGCTGAACTCGCAATGATGGAAAGCATCCCCGACCGACCTTTTGAGATTCCGATGCTGGCTTATCATTACCTTGCCGAAAAGGACAACAAACATCACGGGGAGCATATCAACACAACGATAGACGCAAACCTGCAGCAATCTGTAATCGACATCATGAAACGCCATCATGACTTGAACGTGCTCAACAGCATCGACAATGCAGCGGTGTATGTCGTTGATTATCTTAATGATGAGATTCTTGCATACGTTGGCAACAACTGGGATGCCGACGATGCCAGGATGGTCGACATGGTGCAGGCGCAACGCTCCACAGGAAGTATATTGAAGCCTTTCCTCTTCGCAGCCATGCTTGATGAAGGCTCGCTCCTGCCTCAGATGGTCGTGCCTGACGTCCCGATGAGCATCTCGGGATTCACGCCCAAGAACTACAGTGGCGAGTACTGGGGCGCGGTGACAGCCGACAAAGCGTTGCAGAACTCCCTCAACGCACCTTTCGTGCACCTGCTTCGCGAATACGGGCAGCCGAGGTTTCTCGCCTTGCTGAAAAACCTGCCGTTGCGTGGTGTCGTTTTCAATTCGGAACATTACGGGCTCTCGTTAATAGTTGGCGGTGCTGAGGCCTCGTTGTTCGACATCACCAACGCTTACGCGAAGATGGGGCGCAAGTTGGCATCGTATGCCAATGAGAATTACGATGTTGTGGTGGACGATGGCATAACGCCATATTCGGCGGAAGCCATCGCTGAGACATTCCATGTGATGCTTGGTCTGACACGCCCGATGAGCCAGATTGGATGGGGCGGTTTCACCTCGTCGCGGCAGGTGGCTTGGAAGACTGGCACGAGCTACGGCTTCAAGGACGCTTGGGCTGTGGGTCTCACCGACCGTTATGCCGTGGGAGTTTGGGTTGGCAACTCAGACGGCGAAGGTCGTCCTGGACTGACGGGCGTGGGAGCCGCGGCACCATTGATGTTCGACGTCATCGGAAGGTTAAATGACAATTACACATACCCCGCAAACACTTCTGAGAGCGTAGAGATTGAGGTTTGCGCCGAGTCGGGATATCCCAAGTCGGAATACTGTCCGCATACGAAAAAGATTCGTGTCGTGGACGTGGAGAACCAGACCGGCGTCTGCCCTTATCATAAAAAAGTGTTTTTGGACGAGTCACGGCAATATCGCGTCAAGTCGGACTGCTACCCCGTCGACCAAAAAAGATTCGAAGTGTTTTATGTACTGCCGCCCGTCATGGAATGGTTCTACAAGAAGCATTCGCCGCTGTTCCGACCGCTGCCGGCGTTTTATCCGGGCTGCGGCGCATCGCATCCAGACGACGTGATGGCGTTCGTATACCCAAAAGGCGACGCCAGCATATCCATCCCTATCGGCATCCGCGGTGACAGGCAGCAAGTGGTGTTTGAGATAGCACACCGCAACCCGCAGAAGACCATATTCTGGAGCTTGAACGACAAGTTTTTAGGCGAGACGCGCCTCAACCACCAGATGCCCATCGACGTGGAACGAGGCAATTATGAGTTACGATGCGTCGACGAAGACGGAATCGAGCTGATGAGAAAGATTGTGGTGCAATAAAAAATATATTAACTTTGCAGAAATAAATCAGATGAAAAGAGTCTTTGCAATATTAAGTTTGGCTTTGATGGCGGTATTGACTGGCTGCACGCAAAAAGGTTTCCTTTCACCCGATGCCAATTCTCCTAAAGACCTCGCCTATTCCAAAACTCTCGACTCCATCGATTCCATTATCGATAACTTCTGTTACTACAATTTCAACGATTCAATAATCCTTCCAGCATTGGAGTTTTATAAGGAAAACAACAGCAGGCACAACCTCTTCATGCAGGCTCGGTGCCATTATCTTTTAGGTGTGCTGCAGTTTGGCGAAAACCATGTTTCGGAAAAGGCAGCGAAGAATTTGGTTGAGGCGTTGAAGATTTTGGATGAGAATTTTGACAATTCGGATGATTTTGAGACGTTTCAGGAAACGTCTCTACAGAGATCGAAAATACATTATGTGATTTCAAAAATCGCGTTCAATTTCTCAAATGGCAGCGGCTGCAAGCGTTTCGCGATGCTGGGACTTGACTGCGCAACACAAGCACACGACACGGCATGGATGGCACGCTCGTGTTCAAACCTCGGCATCATATACGAGCGCATGGGCAAGGCTGGCGAAGGCGACACCGCTTATATGTATTGCGACCAAGGAATGCGTCTTGCCGATGCAGATCGTTATCCGTTGGAACGCGCATATCTCGAAAACACCTACGCCAACTGTCTGCGACACAGCCATCAATACGACTCGGCAATATATCATTTCAATATGGCTAAGTCGTTGATTAACAACGATGTATTACTTTATCACAAAACCTTTTTAGAGGAGGCTTTCGTTTATTATCAGAAGCACGACTACCCGACTGCAATTGCTGAGCTGGAAGTTGCTTTTCAGACGACTGACCATAACATCCGAAACCAGTCGGCAGCTGGCTTGGCCGACTGTTGGGAAAAGGTTGGCGACACCATAAAAGCCGCTCCATATCTATCGATTTTGAGGATTTCAAACGAAAAGGAGATTGTTCAACGGCATCACAACACAAACGCGATGCCGTTGCTCAACGCCTATCTGCAAAGCCTTGACAAGCCTGATAAAAGCACAAATATCGTTTGGCTGATAGCGGTCGTTGCAATTGCCATGACAGCTATTGCGGCAGTTTATTATTGGTGGAAGAAACGCCATCTCAACACCATAAAAGACAAGGATTATGAGGCTTTGCGGCTCAAAGGCCGAGCTATCTTCAGCGACCGGCACAACAACAAGATGGAGCGCATCCGCAATGAGTTTAACACCGCCTATCCCGATGCCTTGGCGAAGCTCAGCGCCGCTCATCCCGATTTGAGCGACACTGAGCTCGACATCTGCATCCTTTCATTTTTCTCGTTCCGCCTGAAAGAAACCGCCGACATCATGCACCTCAAGGAAAACACTGTGGCGAAGTACCGCACAGCAATAAAGAAAAAGGTGCAAACCGACGATTTGGAAAAGATTTTCCACTAATTCCATGCCAACTTTTTTGTGGATTAAAATTTCACAACTCTTTGATTTACAATTACAACTTTAAAAATTTTTGTGGATTGGCTGTACACTATTGATTTTTCATTGAATTTTTATTATAATTTTGCAAGGATCAAATTTTAATCCTATGAAAAAACAATTACTTTTGACAGTCATTTTTGCCCTCGCGATGATGTGCGGAGCGCAGACACCTTGGAACGGCACCGTCGCCGACGCTTACGATGGTGGTGACGGCACACCCGCAAATCCTTATCAGATTGCCACTGCCGAACAGTTGGCATTACTTGCTTATCAGACAAACAATGGCGATGGTGGCGATACGTATTACATTCTGACCAACGACATCGACTTGAACGGCTCCGGCGGACAAATCTGGAATCCTATCGGGACGGTGAAATCAGATTGGACAAATCCAATAAACCCAGTAATCGGTCCTTCATTTCCTTTTAGAGGTGTTTTTAACGGCAATAATCACATTGTCAGCGACTTATATGTATTCGATGAAGATGTTTTGGGCTTATTTGGATGCATCCAGAACGCTGAAGTGAAAAACGTAACGATAGATGGCGTGTTGTCTCAAGGCGGCTACGTTGGGTTTGTTGTCGGGCTGTCGGTCAACAGCGATATTAGCGGTTGCACGACAAACGGAACAATACAGGCGCTTGGTAATAAAGTGGGCGGAATTGTTGGAAATTTTATTGCTGAAAACATCGCCAATGACACAGTGTTTATTAAAGACTGCACCAACAACTCCAATATCCATAACGGGGTGTTCAACCTCGGAGGCATTGCTGGTTATACCACTATGGATAATGGCAACGTGGTTGTCAAAAACTGTGAAAACAACGGTGATATTGGGGACACATCGAACACTTCGTTCGCTGGCGGCATTGTCGGACAAGGTGATTACATCATCAGAGATTGTCATAATTATGGTAAGATTACCGCACAATCATGCGCTGGTGGCATGGTCGGGCAAGGTGGCAGCCTCTGCTTGATTCAAGGCTGCATCAACCATGAAACGGGTGAGATAAAGGGCGAGGTCGCGGGCGGCATTATCGGTACAGCTATTTACACCAACATATCGTGTTGTGGCAACCATGCCGTCATAACAGGTGTTCCTGCCCAACAATATTCTTCCGCGATAATGGTTGGAGGCATAGCTGGGGCTGACGGCTCGTTTTCAAATTGTTACAACCTTGGTGAACTTCGCGGAGACTCGCAGTTTCACGAGCATGCGCAGATGGGCGGTATCACTGGAACTTGTCCTGGAAATTATCTTTACAATGTATATAATGCCGGTCCAATCATAATACCTGAACATGCCGATAATACCAGTATTTACGGCATTATCACGCCTGCCGTGCTCAGCGATACTGTAGATGTCCGCAACTGCTATTGGCATGGCAATTACAGCATGTATCCGTGCACTTATTATGCGCCAAATCCAAGCTTGCATTCTCTCCCAAATTCTTGCTCCTTCAATCAGGGTGCAACGGCGACATCTTGGGTACTAAACGATCCACAATACGGCACCACCGACTTGCTTGAAGCCTTGAACACCGGCGCAATGAACAAATGCGTTTGGGTTGAGGATACCGAAGGCGTGAACGGCGGCTACCCGATTCCGATGCCGATTTATTATGACGGCATCGAGGAAATTTCGGATAATGATGTGAAATTGGCTACCGCTTTCCCAAATCCAGGCAGTAACAATCTTAATATAAAAACCGATTTGCAAAACGCTGAAATCATGATTTATGACATAATGGGGAAAATGATTTTTAACCAAGAGATCGTTAGCGATATTACAACAATTAATTCCGAAAATTGGTCTTCTGGAATGTATATTTGGAAAGTCATCGCCAACGGCAAAGAAGCCGAATCTGGAAAATGGATAAAACAATGATACTATGATAACAAATCTCAAATTTATAGCTGCTATCGCTTTTGCAGTGCTTTTCGGAAGCAAGGCGTTAGCTCAGGAATGGCAGCATTCTATAGAATACTCGATGAATGACGATGAGTGTTTTGAACTATATGATGCCATTGAAATGATAAATGGCAATATTGCATTGAGCTCTATCTTTTACTATAAAAGCGGTGCTGGGGATTTTTATTCGGCACAACCAGCCGTGACGTTGTTATCAGCTAATGGGCAGGAAATGGCGCGAAAAGATTATTTCCGTCCAGGTTACTGCACGACATCATACGCGCCGTATCTCTTTGAAAACAATGGTCGTCTTTTCGCTCTGATGACCTATAGTCCCGACCATGATTCCACTTATTTCAACTATTTCAAGAATTATGACAATCCACCAGCGGATGCCGTTTTAGGCTTATATAAACTGGATTCGGATCTTGACATTGAAGAAAGCTTTGAACACAGCTATGTGATTGATACCTTTGAATGCCGTTCTGAACAATGGGAAAACAATCCGAATGAGCACAGCGGGAATTTGTTTTTGTTTTCAGCCTTTGAGGATGATGGTGAAATTGTTGGTGCCTATTTCAAGATGGTGAGCCACGATTATTTCAACCCACGGGGACACGATACACTATTTCTTTTCCGCATGAATTTCAACGGCGAAATCATTCAGCGGAAAGGTTATGAGTGGCATACCCAAGGCGGAATGATGCAATGGAGCTATCGCCGCAATCATTTCGTGAAAACTGATTCGCATTACATTTTCTTTGCCGGATCAAATCAGTCGGGACATCAAGGCACTGCATTCTATTATGACAAAGATTTCAATTTGGTAAGGACGAGATACATGGATCACGTTGGACAACCGACCAGCAACTCCATCACAAACATATCCGTAAAACGCAGTCTTCATAACACGACTTATTTGGTAACATCCTCGGTTTCAAATGTCAATTCGTACATACGGGATGTTAGATTATACGAGTTGGACGATGACATCGCAAATCCAGCCAACATCATACCTTTTGTTCAACATATCGAGAGAAAAACCGACAATTACGACTTGCCAGCCATATTGCAATCAGCCGATTTGGCTGAAAACAACACATTGTTTTTCGCTTACACTCTAAATGTCGGTTTTTATGACAACCAAGATTCTTGGATGATTGTTGAACGGCTTGATGCTGATTTGGATACAATAACGACCTGTTATTATGACATTGAGCCTGACAAACGGATTAACAGCCATGCCCAATGCATCACAGCGGCAAGAGACGGTGGCGTGTTGCTGGTTTCAAGATCAAAGAATCTTGATGACACAAACCAACGTTGGACTACGATAACTAAGTTTCCTGCCGAGGCTTTTGAGGGCATTGAGGAAACCCACGACAACGGCCTGAAAGTGGCCATCGCTTATCCTAATCCCGGCAAAGATGTCCTGAACATCCGCACGACATTGCAAAACGCCCACGTGGAAATATACGACTTATCAGGCAAACTCATTCACAAACAACAAATCACCGACAATATCACCCCGATAAATACGACCTCTTGGCCTTCTGGGACCTATATCTGGAAGGTGATGTCAAATGGCAAGGAAGTTGAAAGTGGGAAATGGATAAAAAAGTAAAAACACTACTATTATGTGGCGGCAAGCATTAAAAAAAAAGACTTACCGCCATATTATCGCATATTTTTTGTTGCGGGATATGAAATTTTTTGTACTTTTGCTCCTGAATAAAATCACATATCATGCAATATAAAAAGTCAATAATAGGCAGGAAACATGAACAGGAGATTTTGCAGGAATGCCTTGATTCTACTAAAGCGGAATTTATAGCCGTATATGGACGTAGACGTATCGGTAAAACTTATCTCGTAAAACAATTTTTTGAAGAAAAGTTTGACTTCTATGCAACTGGCGTTTATAATGTATCGCGTACAGAGCAATTAAAACGTTGGAAAATTCAACTTCAAAAGCACAGTGGAGAAAAAACAGTAAAACCAAAAGATTGGTTCGAGGCTTTCGACCAATTGCAAAGGTACATAGAAACATTGGCTGAGAAAAAACGCATAGTTATTTTTATAGATGAATTGCCATGGATGGACACTCCAAAATCAAATTTCATACGTGCTTTGGAAGTCTTTTGGAACAGTTGGGCGGCCGACAGAAAAGGATTGAAACTAGTGGTTTGCGGAAGCGCAACGACATGGATGACAAACAAACTTATCGGAGACAAAGGAGGTCTGCATAACAGAGTTACACGCCCAATACATCTTGCACCTTTTACACTTGCCGAAACCAAACAGTATCTTGATAGTAAAGGTATGGATTGGTCTCACAATGAAATAATGGAAACTTATATGACATTGGGAGGAACGCCCTTTTACTTATCCTTATTAAGACCAAAACTCAGTCTGAGACAGAACGTTGATGAACTGTTTTTTAGTCGTGACGCTACGATGAGAACAGAATATGATACACTTTTTAGGTCATTGTTCAACGACGCCATAGCATATCGCAAAATTGTCGAACTATTATCTGGAAGACTTAAAGGGTTGACTCGATTGGAAATAATGGACGGCATAAAAGCCATCGACAATGGAAATCTCTCAGAAATATTGGAAAACCTTGAAAAATGTGATTTCATTAGGCATTATCAGGCGTTCGGTAAAAAACAACGCGATGTGATTTATCAGCTCACCGATATGTACACTTTATTCTATCTTAGATTTGTAAAAGGATACAATGGGATGAATGACCATGCTTGGTCGAACATTCCCGATAAAAAGCGTAACACTTGGCAAGGATATGCTTTTGAACAAGTTTGTATACTTCATATCAATCAAATAAAAAAAGCATTGGGAATATCAGGTATTGCAAGTGATGTTTGTTCTTGGAGCACACGAGGTGGTAACAAAGGTGCGCAGATTGATTTAATAATAAACAGAACCGATAATGTCATCGACCTTTGCGAGATGAAATACAGCGACGGTATATACGAACTAACAAAAAGTTACATCGAATGGCTTAAAGAAAGACGTGATTTGTTTAAAAAAGAGACGCGAACCACTAAAACTCTGCATCTAACGATGATTACCTCACAAGGCTTAGCCAATGGCAAATACACCTCACAAATACAGAGCCAAGTAACTATGGACGACTTGTTTGTTTCTTGAGTTTTTTTCTATTTATCAACTTTTTTGTGGATTAAAATTTCACAACTCTTTGATTTACAATCACAACTTTAAAAATTTGTGGATTGACTGTGCCCTATTGCTTTTTCAGCGAAATTTTATTATAATTTTGCATAAAACTTAGTCCCATGAAAAACAACTACTTTTGACAGTCATTTTTGCTCTCGCGATGATTTGTGGAGCGCAGACACCTGAATAATCCGTACACTTCTCCATCTCTGGGTGATTTCATATTGAGAAACTGCTATAATAGAGGTAATTTGACAGCGGTTTTCAACACCGGGGATCCTCTTCTCGTCCAAATTGGCGGAATAGCAAGCACGCCACCATCCAACGGACAGGTGAAAAACGTCTATAACACAGGCTCAATGGGCGAATGCGTTTGGGTTGAAGATACCGAAGGCGTGAACGGCGGTTACCCAATTCCAATAACGATGTAGAATAAGCTTTTGCCTATCCAAATCCACGTTGCAATAATCTTAATATAAAAACCGATTTGCAAAATGCCCGAATCGAAGTTTATGACATGATTGGAAGAACTATTGTAAACCAAGAGATTGTGAGCGACATTACAACAATCAATACCGACAACAAGACTGCGGGAATGTATTTCTGGAAAGTCATCGCCAATGGCAAGGTCGCAGAATCTGGAAGATGGGTTAAAAATTAATCACCCCCTGTCATAATGCGGCATCTCCTCAGGAATTATAATTGATAATTCCACTAAGCCGCAGACCTCGCCGTTTTCATACCATGGCGTCTGGTAAATCAGCTTTTTCTTGCCTTTTTTTGAAATCGTATACACGTTGGTGGCGGCATCGTTCAGCAAATGCCTGATAATCTGCTGCGAGCGTTCGTTGTGGCAGCCCATCATGTTTTTGCCGCGCACGTCACCGTTGACAGCGCACGAGCTATCGTTCTGATACACAACATTTCCGTCCTTGTCGCTGATGGTCACGGCGACGTTTATCTCTTTTAAAAAATCGTTGATCATATCCTTGAAAATTTAATTTTTGCAAATTTACATATTTTTATATAAAAATAAAGAAATAATCGTTATATTTGCAATTTATTTGTAGTATCTTGAAAAAGCTTAACATCTATATTATCAAGCAATATATTGGCACGTTCATCTTCACATTCTTCGTCGCCATTTTCATCCTGCTGATGCAGTTTTTGTGGACTTGGGTCGATGAGTTCATCGGCAAGGGCGTGGAGTTTGCGGTGATGTTCAAGCTGCTTTTCTACACCTCCGTCACCTTCGTCCCGATGGCGCTTCCGCTGGCGATTCTGCTTTCTTCACTGATGTGCTTCGGCAACCTCGGCGAATATTATGAGCTCGTCGCGATGAAGGCAAGCGGCATATCCACCTGGAAAGTGATGCGTCCGCTGCTTTATTTCTCATTGACGATGAGCGTGTTAGGCTTTTTCTTCTCAAACAACGTCATGCCTATCGCCAACCTCAAGATGCAGTCGACACTTTACGACGTGAGCCATAAAAAGATGACCCTCGAGATTCCTGAAGGCGTGTTTTACCGCGGCATCGACAAATATGTCATAAAAGTCGCGAAGAAAAGCAAGGACGGCAACTGGATGTACGACATCATGATTTACGACCACACCGACGACAAAGGCAACGTGAAAGTCACCGTCGCCGACTCAGGCTACATGGCAATGACACCGAGCCAGCGCGAGATGATTTTCACACTCTACGACGGCTACAACTACAGCGAGGTGTTTGAGGACAAGGACTACCGCACGCGCCGTCCGTTCCAGAAGATGTCGTTTAAACGCCAGCTGGTGGATTTCGACATGTCGCAGTTCGACATGAAACACATCAACGAGGACGCCTTCAAAAAGCATCAGACGATGATGAACATCAAACAGTTGAACTTCGCCATCGACTCCTTGAACATCGCTTTCGCCGAAAGGAAGACATCTTACGGCAAGTCGCTGACAAACAGGTTCCAATACCTGAATATCGACGAGGCGAGCTTCGTGAAAGCCGACGAAAGGCTTGAAAAGAAACAAGGCGACAACATCAAACAAGACACCATCGACGGCTTCGTCTGGCCGTTGCTGAGCAACATTCCGGAAAAGGAGCGCAAGGCTGTGGCAAGCATAGCGTTCAACAACGCCACCAACATGAAGGAAAACCTCACCGTCACCGCCAACGACATGAAACGCGCGCGCATAAACATCAGGAAACACGAGCAGGTGCTGAATCAGAAGTTCACGCTCAGCATGGCGTGCCTGCTCTTCTTCTTCATCGGGGCTCCGCTGGGAGCCATCATCCGCAAAGGTGGTCTTGGCATGCCCGTAGTCGTCAGCGTGACGTTCTTCGTCATCTACTACGTCATCACCATCATCGGCGAGCGTGTGGCGGTCAACGGCGACATGTCAGTGTTCCTCGGCGCATGGATCTCGTCGATAGTGCTGTTCCCCATCGGAATCTTCCTCACCTTCAAAGCCACCACCGACGCCGCATTGCTCGATGCCGAGTCATGGAAAAAATTCTTTACTAAAAATCGCAAAAAAAGCTGAACGATATGAATATTCTAATGTTATGCAACAAATCGCCGTTCCCGCCAAGCGAGGGAGGTCCAATGGCAATGAACAGTATCGTAACAGGGCTGTTAGAAGCAGGTCATAATGTGAGAATCCTGGCTTTCAACAGCAACAAATATCATATCGAAAAAGACAGCATACCCCAGGAATATCGCAGGCAGACAAAAATCGATTTTGTGGATATCGATTTGAGTATCAAGATAGTAGAAGCTTTTAAAAATCTTTTTTCCGATGAGTCGTATCATGTGAAGAGATTCCTCTCGAAGGAATTTACAAACAAGTTGGAAAAGATTTTGAAGAAAGACAGATTCGACATCGTGCAGCTTGAAACGATTTACATGGCGCCGTACATAGACACCATCAGGGAGCATTCCAAGGCAAAAATCGTGCTGCGCGCGCACAACGTGGAACATAAGATTTGGGAACGCATCGCGAAAAAGACGTTTTTCTTCGCCAAGAGATGGTACCTCAGGCATCTCATCCGCACGCTGCGAACTTTTGAGATGAGCATCCTCGACAAGGTCGACGGCATCGCCGCCATCACCACCACCGACGCCAGCTTCTTCAGACGCGTGACAGCCACGCCGGTCATCGACATACCTTTTGGAGTGGATATCGAGAAATTCGACCCTGTTTTTGAAGTCGGCAATGCTCCAACATTTTATCATATCGGCTCCATGAACTGGATGCCAAACGAGGAAGGCATAAAATGGTTCCTCAACAACGCTTGGGACGAGATTCTGGAACGCGTACCCGAGGCGAAGCTGTATCTTGCGGGAAGAAACATGCCTAAATGGCTCCAGAAAACCAGAAAGAAAAACGTCGTCGTGGTGGGAGAAGTGCCTGACGCACATGAGTTTGTGAACCAGCACAACGTCGCGGTGGTTCCTTTGCTTTCGGGAAGCGGCATGCGCATCAAAATCATCGAGTCGATGGCATTAGGCAAGACCGTGATAACCACACTCGTAGGCGCGGAAGGCATTCAATATTCCGAGTTCGAGAACATCATCATCGCGGAAAACGTCCCTAAGATGGTTGAAAACATCAGCAGACTCTACAACCATCCTGAAGAGGCGGAAGCCATAGGCTTGAACGCGCGCCGACTGGTGGAGGAATTATACGACAACAAAAAGATTATCAACAGATTGGAACTGTTTTACAACGAGATAACATCTAAAAGAGAGATAACGATACTGAATTAAATGAAGATATTTGTTTTATTACCCAGGATTCCGTGGCCGCTTGAAAAAGGCGACAAGCTGAGGGCTTACAACCAGATCAAGCAGCTGGCAAAGAACAATGAGATAATACTCTGCGCGCTCAACGACGACAAAAAAGTCGACAAACAGGCGGCGTTTCAGGCAATGCAACCTTATTGCGCCTCAATAAACTTCATCGACTTGCCAAAAATCGGCATATTTTTCAATGTCTTCAGGTCGTATCTCCTCGGATTGCCTATGCAATGTGGATATTTTTACAGCTCAAAGGCGAAAAAGAAAGTCCACAAGCTCATCGAGCACCACAAGCCTGACATGCTCTTCGGACAGCTTTTGCGCGTAGCCCCTTATCTTCACAAAGTCAACATCCCCAAAACAATTGACTATCAAGATGTTTTCTCAATGGGAATGAAACGCAGGGCGGAGATAGCAGGTCTCTTCACAAGACCGTTTTTTGAGATGGAATACAACCGTCTGAAGAAATACGAACGCAAGGTTTTCGATGAATTCGACGTGAAAACCATCATCAGCGAGCCTGACCGCGCCAACATCGACCATCCCGACAGAAACAAAATCCTCATCGTGCCAAACGGTGTTGACCACGAATATTACAAGCCTATCGAGCGTGAGATAAAATACGACATCGTGTTTACGGGCAACATGGGATATGCTCCGAATGTCAACGCGGTGGAATATCTGGCATACGAGATTTTACCGAAGGTTTGGGAGAAGGTTCCGAACGCGAAGATGTACATCGCCGGCGCACAGCCCGACCCGAGGGTGAAGAAGGTGGCGTGCGACAACATCATCGTGAGCGGCTGGGTCGACGACATGCGCGAGGCATACGCACAGAGCCGTATCTTCATCGCCCCGATGCGCATCGGCACAGGACTTCAGAACAAACTCCTCGAAGCCATGTCGATGAAGAAACCTTGCATCACGACATCGTTGGCAAACGGCTCGCTACACGCCGTCAACGGCAAGGAGATTCTTGTCGACGACAACTCCTCGGACCTCGCCGCCGACATCGTTTTCATGCTGCGTAATCCCGACAAGGCCGCCGAGATAGCGGAAGACGGATATAATTTCGTGAACCGAGTCTACGACTGGGGCGCCGCGACAAAGATAATGGAAGATGCAATGATAACCGTTGTAAATAAATAATTATGGCACAAAACGACGACAAAAAAATCATTTTCTCGATGGTAGGCGTGAGCAAAATCATCCCGCCGTCACGACAGATTTTAAAAGATATCTATCTCTCATTTTATTATGGCGCGAAAATCGGCATCATCGGCTTGAACGGCGCCGGAAAATCCACGTTGCTGCGTATCATAGCAGGAAAAGAGAAGTCGTATAACGGAGAAGTGGTGTTCTCGCCAGGCTATTCCGTCGGGATGCTCGACCAGGAGCCGCAACTCGACGACAACAAGACTGTGCGCGAAGTCGTGGAGGAAGGCGCGCAGGAAGTCGTGGACCTGCTTAAAGAATACGAAGAGATAAGCAATAAGTTCGCTGAACCTGACGCCGACTTCGACAAACTCATCGAACGGCAGGGCGAGCTCACCGAGCTCATCGAACAGCATGACGGTTGGAACCTCGACAGCAAACTCGAGCGTGCCATGGACGCACTCAACTGTCCCGATGGTGACACTCCAGTTAAGAATTTATCGGGAGGTGAACGCCGCAGAGTCGCTTTAGTAAGATTATTATTGCAAGAACCAGACATCCTGCTCCTCGACGAGCCCACCAACCACCTCGACGCAGAAGCCATACAATGGCTGGAGAGCCACCTGCAGCAGTACAAGGGCACCGTCATCGCGGTGACACACGACCGTTACTTCCTCGACCACGTGGCGGGCTGGATTCTCGAACTCGACCGCGGCGAAGGCATCCCGTGGAAAGGCAACTACTCGTCGTGGCTCGACCAGAAGACCGCGCGCATGGCGATGGAAGAGAAGACAGAGAGCAAACGCCGCAAGACCCTCGAACGCGAGCTGGAGTGGGTGCGCATGGCGCCGAAGGCACGTCACGCCAAAGGCAAGGCACGTCTCGAGTCATATGAGAAGATGCTCAACGAAGACGTGAAGGAAAAGGAAGAGAAACTCGAAATCTACATCCCGAACGGCGACCGTCTCGGCAACAAAGTCATTGAGGTCAAAAACGTGTCAAAGGCATTCGGCGACAAAGTCTTGTTTGAAAACCTCAGTTTCAGTCTGCCACCGGCGGGTATCGTGGGAGTAATAGGACCGAACGGAGCCGGAAAGACGACGTTGTTCCGCATGATTATGGGACTTGAAAAGCCAGATTCAGGCACTTTCGAAGTCGGTGAGACCGTGAAAATAGGCTACGTCGACCAGCAACATGCCGAGATAGACCCTGAAAAGACCGTATGGGAGGTCATTTCTGGTGGCAACGAACTGATTCAACTTGGCAAGCGCACCATGCCGTCGCGTGCATACGTCTCGAGGTTCAATTTCGGTGGCGACGCACAACAAAAGAAAGCAGGCGTGCTTTCAGGCGGTGAGAGAAACAGAATGCACCTGGCGTTGACGCTCAAACAAGAGGCTAACGTTTTGCTCCTCGACGAGCCGACTAACGACATCGATGTCAACACCTTGCGCGCATTGGAAGAAGGTTTGGAGAACTTCGCCGGATGCGCCGTCATCATCTCGCATGATAGATGGTTCTTGGATAGAATCGCTACACATATCCTCGCATTCGAAGGCGACTCGCAAGTCTATTTCTTCGAGGGAAGCTATTCGGAATACGAAGAAAATAAGATTAAACGCCTTGGCAATCAACAACCTAAGAAGTTTAGATACAAAAAATTGATGTAATATGAAAAAAGCCATTACCACAATCTTTGCTGTATTATTGACTATCAATACTTTTGCTATGGATGTCTGGGACGGCACCGCCTCCCCTTGGACCAACGGCAGCGGAACTTCAAACGACCCATATCTCATCGAGACAGCCGAAAACCTCGCCTATCTCGCCGAGAAAGTCAACGAAGGCTATCAGGCACAAGGCATGGCGGTCTTTGCCGGACAGTTTTTCCTCCTCACTGACGATTTGGACCTCAACAACATCAACTGGACCCCTATCGGCAACGTGAACATGAACATGCAAGGCTATTATTTCGCTGGCATTTTCGACGGTTGGTATCACAACATCGACCATCTGAAGATTCAGTCGAATGCTGATGTCTGCGGATTGTTTGCAGGTTTGGGTGGTGACTCCGGCGGCTCACAGTACACCTGGGGTGAGATTCGGTATCTTTCCGTTACCAACGGCAACATCACTTCAACAGGCACTGGCGTAGGCGGCATCGTGGGCGGAATGGCAAACGAAGCCTTTGTGTATCAATGCAGTTTCTCAGGCACCATCAGCGTGAGCAACGGCGGTTCTTATTGTGGAGCAGGTGGCATTGTGGCGGCAGCGGCACAAAACAGCAAGATTTATGAGTGCTCATTCCACGGCAGCATCACCGCAACCAACAATGGAGGCTTCACTGGCGCGGCAGGCGCAGGCGGCATAGTTGGCATCGCCATGGACGACACCTCGATATTATCGTGTTACAACACCGGCAACATCACTGCGAGCTCATTCATGCTAAATGTGGCGGCAGGTATTGTGGGAGCCACCTTGCAGGAAAACAGCGTCACCGTTAAGAATTGCTACAACGTCGGAACAGTGAATGCCAGTACCAAAGGCGGCATCTTCGGCATGATCAGCCCGATAAACCCAACGAAAAACGAAACTGACATTGAGGTGTTTAACTGCTATTACCTCAACACCTGCGGCGGCACCACGAATTACGGCACCAGCAAGACATCCGCCGAGATGCAGACTGAAGATTTCCTTTTCCTGCTGACAGGCGGCTTCCGCACTTTCATTATGGACAACGGCACCAACAATGGCTACCCGATTCATAGCCTAGCCAATATCAAACTTATGGATGCGACTGACATCACTTATCATTCAGCGAAAATATCTGCCGACATCCACGAAGGCAACGACGATTTTGTCAGAGCGGTGTTTGTTTATAACGAATGGAATGAAAACGGCAACGGGGATGAAATAGAGATAGAGGTCGAAATAGCAGACCATGTCGAGGTCATACTCGAAGACCTCAATCCAGAGACATTCTATTTGTATTATATGTATTGCGAGTTTGCCGACGGCACTGTCATGGAGAGCCAGCATTACAGCTTTTCCACAACCTTCGACGGCATCTCCGACATTCCAACAAATGAAATCCAAATCTATCCTAACCCGACATCAGATTTCATTTACATCGAAAACACTGAGCCTCAATCCATTTTCATTTATTCCCTTGACGGAAAATTAATAAAAACAATTGAAAACGCCAACGTCGTTGACGTGAGGGATTTGGAAAATGGGATGTACCTTATTAATATAAATGGGAAAACAAAACGAATCGTAATCGATTAATGATTATTATATTGTAGAGACACACGGCCGTGTGTCTCTACATTGTTTAAACCAATTCCTCCATCACCTTTCCCGCCAATCTGCTGGTTCCGACTCGGAAATAGTTCTTATTGAGCCATTTCTCGCCGAGGACGTCTTTCACTATATAATAATAGGTGAGCGCGTCCTCGATTGTCGACATGCCGCCTGCAGGTTTGAATCCGACCATCTGACCTGTCGCTTCAAAATATTCCTTAATGGTGTCGCACATGATAAGAGCCGCCATAGGCGTAGCATTTACAGCGATTTTTCCTGTTGAAGTCTTGATGAAATCAGCA
The DNA here is from genome assembly GCA_017427985.1 of Bacteroidales bacterium. Classification (GTDB taxonomy): domain Bacteria; phylum Bacteroidota; class Bacteroidia; order Bacteroidales; family F082; genus Limimorpha. Next base: position 79,462 of record JAFRRS010000011.1, read on the forward strand.
CCTGCGAGGATCGCCAACTCACTGGCTTTGCGGATGTTAGCGACAGTTTTCAGTTCACCGGTTTCAAGGATAACCTTCAGATGAACAGGTAATTTGCAGATTTCACGGATTGCCTGAATCTCATTGTAAACCTCGTCGTAATTGCCTTCGAGGAACGTGCCTCTCGAGATGACCATATCGACTTCATCGGCGCCCTGCTCAACGCAATACTGCACCTCTTTCTTCTTCAAATCGAACGACATCTGACCTGACGGGAAGCAGCATGCTACCGTGGCGACTTTAATTCCAGTGCCTTTCAAGAGACCCTTCGCCTGCTTCACAAACGGGCTGTAGATACAGATGGCAGGAACGGAGATTCCTATGTCATTTTTCTGGAAATCAATGGCTTTGGCGCAAAAATCCTCAATCTTCTTCGCGTTGTCAAAAGCCTCCAAAGTAGTGAAGTCAATGCTCTGGAAAATGGTCTTCAACGACTCGCGTCTGTCGCTGCTTTTGCTTTGTTTCTTGATGATTGCGTCGATTCTCGCCTGAAGCTCTTCCTCAGTATAATTATAATATTTGAAATTCATGATTTTATATTTTTAATGATTTGCAAAGATAGGAATTTTTTTATTAATTTTGCAGCGGAATTTTGAAATTATTATATGAAAAAATATCTTTTAATAATAGCTTTTACTCTGTGTGCCACAACGGCTTTCGCCCAGATGACCAAGGATAACGACTACGGAATCAACGCTTTGAAGTTTGAAGTCAGGGGCGATTTCGACTGCTTCAACCAGCACGACAGCACCTGGTCGGGCTTTTCCGGCAAATATCTTAACATTATTTTGAAAGGCGACCTGAACGAGCATTTATACTACGCATATCGTCAGCGCTTGAACAAAATCAACAGCATCAGTAGTTTTTTTAATGCCACTGATTATCTTTACCTTGGATGGCGTATCACAAAGAACATTTCATGGACGGCAGGAAAGGAAGTGGTGGCGATGGGCGGCATTGAGTACGACCTCGCTCCTATCGATGTGTATTTCGCATCTCTCTCGTGGAATCTCAGCTGCTATCAGTTCGGAACGAATCTCCAATACACAACCAACAACGGCAATCACACCTTCACTCTGCAGTTCACCAATTCGCCTTTCAGCGAAGAGCTTTACAGCGGTTTGTATAACTACAGTGTGCATTGGCGCGGCAACTTCAAGCACTTTGCTCCGGTTTGCTCGGTCAACATGTACGAGTATCACAAAGGCGAATTTCTCAATGTCATTGCTCTTGGAACAACTTTTAAATTCGGTCCCGTTGACGGTCATATCGATTTCTTCAATCGCACATCTGAGCAACACAATAATTTCATTGGTGACGATATAACTTTCATTGGTCAAATCGGAGTTAATTTCTTGGAAGAAAGGATTCATCTCTTCTTGAAAGCAACCTACGACGTCAACGAGATGGATCTTGGATTGAACACGTCACCCAATGCATATAACATCTATGTCGTACCTGGCACCGACGTGAAAGCCTACGGCGGCGGAGTCGAGTTTTTCCCAATAAAAGGCAAAAACGACATACGTATCCACACATTCTTCGCTGTCAACGACACCAAAGGCGAAGACATGCTTTATCAAGGCAGCATTGGTCTCACATGGAGATTGAATTTCATCGACAAATAACACTTTATTATGAAAATAAGACAATGGCAATTTTTAAGTAAGAGACGTCTTGAGGCGGGTATCTTCCTCCTCATTTTCGCTCTGTTTTTCGGATTCCTCGGCACGCGGATGGGCACGGCAAACATGCTTAACACCATCATGCAGACCTCGTATCATCTCCTTTTGGAGACCGTCTTCTTCCTGATGGCGGTGTGCGTCGTCTCAGGTGCTCTCGGCAAGCTTCTGGTCGAGTTCGGCGTGGTGCGACTCATCGAGTACATCCTGCGCCCTCTCATGAAGCCTATCTACAACCTCCCAGGCGTGGCGGCTCTCGGCGGAATCCTCACGTTTTTATCAGATAACCCAGCCATCATAACCCTTTCGAAAGACAAGCATTTCTCGCATTATTTCAAGAAATACCAGCTTACTTCGCTGACTAACTTCGGCACAGCTTTCGGAATGGGATTGGTGGTGATTTTCTACATGCTCGGTCTCGGTTTCCTGAAAGGAGCCTTGGTCGGTTTGCTCGGTGCCATCATCGGAAGTATCGTTTCCACGAGATTGATGCAGCGTTTCACCCTGAAAGCATATCCTGAACTTGACGCTGAAGAGGAGCCTGAAGGCGGCGACGAGCAGAAGATTTCATTCAAGTCGCAGGGCAACGCGTTCATGCGTTTCCTCGATGCCATCCTCGACGGCGGCAAGGAAGGAGTCGCCATCGGCCTCGCCATCATCCCGGGCGTGCTCATCATCTCGACTGTCGTGATGATGCTGACATTCGGTCCTGCAGTAGGTGGCGAATACAGCGGCGTGGCATACGAAGGTGTGCCTGTGTTGCCTTACCTCGCTGGTAAAATCGACTTCGTGTTCGACTGGCTCTTCGGTTTCAAGAACCCAGAGCTTGTGGCGTTCCCTATCACCTCGCTTGGCGCCGTAGGCGCCGCGCTCGGTCTGCTGCCGAAGTTCATAGCCGAAGGCATCGTCAACAACAACGCCATAGCAGTGTGCACCGCCATCGGAATGTGCTGGAGCGGCTTCCTCAGCACCCACACCGCCATGCTCGACTCACTCGGACACCGCGAGCTCATCCCTAAGGCTATCGGTGCCCACACCATCGGCGGTCTCGTGGCAGGAATCTCCGCCCACTGGATCTACGTGCTATTAGCAGCAATATTTTAAAATTTGCTGCTTCGCAGAATGTGTGTGCTTCGCCCAATTGGCAATGCCAACACATTTTTCACATTCAGCCGAAGGCTGCATATTCGCTGAAAGCGCACATTTAAAAAATAACGATTATGATAAAAAGAGTTTATAAGTTCGGTGGAGCCTCGGTGAAAGACACCGACGCTGTCAGAAACCTCAAGAAAATCATTGAGAATGAAGACCGTAGCGACTTGATGCTCGTCATCAGCGCCATGGGAAAGACCACCAACGGCATCGAGAAAGTGCTGAAGGAGTTCCGCGACAACGACGGACATCTGCCGATAAGCGCTTTGAAAGACATCATGGAATACCATGAGAACATCATGCTTGAACTCTTTGATAACAACTCCGAACATCCTGTGTTTGAAGCAGTAACGAATCTGTTTCTGGATTTGTATCTCAACCTCCAGGAGACGGGCTACGACTACGATTACCAGTACGACCAGACCATCAGCTTCGGCGAGATTCTTTCGACGACGATAATCTCGGCATATCTTAACGACAACGGCATTAAAAACCAACTCCTTGACGCCAGAAATTATATCATCACCGACCACAACTTCAGGGCAGCGAATGTCGACTGGGACGAGAGCCGTCTGAGAATCGAGAAGCTGCAGCAGGAGCACGACGGCACCATGTACATCGTGCAAGGTTTCATCGGCTCGTCAGTGAAGCCTGTGGTGACAACGACCCTTGGTCGCGAAGGCTCCGACTACACCGGCGCCATCTTTGCCAACCTGCTGAACGCCAAAGAGTTATCAGTTTGGAAAGATGTCGACGGAGTGCGCAACGCCGACCCGAAACGATTCCCGACCACGGTAAAGATTCCGCATCTCTCCTACTCCGAAGCCACCGAGCTGACGTTCTACGGTGCCACTGTGTTGCACCCGAAGACCACCAAGCCTTTGCAAAACAAGAACATCCCGCTGAAAGTGCGCTGTTTCCTCGATGCCTCATTGGAGCCAACCATCGTCGACGGCAGCGACGAATTCATAAAATACATCCCGTCGTTCATCGTTAAGGACAACCAGACGCTTGTGACAATAAGGCCGCGCGACTATTCTTTCATGAACGAGCAGAACCTCGGCATACTTTTCGCGATGCTCAACGAGCTGAACATCCACGCCAACATGATTCAGACCTCGGCATTGAACCTCTCCATCTGCTTCGACGAAAATGATCGCAAACTGCAGCAACTCATCGCCTCGTTAGAACAGTCGTTCATCATCCGCTACAACAACGGCTTGCAACTCTTCACCATCCGCCATTACAAAAACGGCATCGAGAAAGAATTCATCAATGACAAACAGATTTTTGTTGAACAAAGAAGCAGAAGCACGCTGCAATTAGTGATATCGTAACCCCTGTAGAGACGTTTCCCGAAACGTCTCAAACAATAATTTTTGGGGGAACATTTAAGAGACGTTTCAGGAAACGTCTCTACAAAAGTTTATTAACATATTTTTTGCATTTTCTATTTTGTTTTTAAAAAAATTGTATATTTGCACTTGGTTTAAGGTTAAACCATAACATTTATTGAATTAACGAAGCGTTATGCTCGTCTTGTGAATGGAAACGTGAGAAATTTTCGTAGGCAAGAGAGTATGATGGTTCACGCCATAGCGTGGGCTGTTTGCTACATCTTCCTACAAAGGTTATTCTCACGACCTCCATTCTAAGAAGTGGTATATCAGCACCACGCTTCTTGTTCCATAATGTCTTTTATGGTGCTGGAAAGACACTATAGTTGCACCCGACACAAACAAGGGTTAATGCCATGAAAGATTTAACCGTAAAATGTTCAAACAAAAATTGTAACAAAGAATATGTTTCTGAATTCAAAAAATGCCCCTTTTGTGGCACAAAAAACCCAATGTATGATGACGATGGTTTACAACTAAATGAAGATGATGGTTCTGAAAAGAGTTCTTGGTACGTTTTTTCAAATCTTGTATTAATTGTCTCTGCTGTTTTGTTTTTAATTAGTATAGGATTTAGTATTCATTTAAGAACAGTTGAATTGTTTATCGTCGGACTAATATATATTGTCTCTGTAGCTTTTTTATGTGCAATAGTTCAATTGTTGGCTGATATTAAACAAGGGATAGCTAAACTTAATAATAAAAACTAATAATCAACCTCACAGCCTTCAATCCATTTCGCGATGTTGTTTTCGATATAATTCGCAATGCGGTTCATTTCATTCTGATCGCGGATGATGCGGTCATAATATCGTGTTTGCCATGCAAAACAGGGTTGTGTTGTGCGGGCGAAACGGGTAACGGATTGTTTGAATTGGCGAATAACAACCGATAACCACGATTGCATCAGCGTTGCCTTCACAATCGGTTTCCCCCTCTGTAGAGACGTTTCCTGAAACGTCTCCAAACCATTCATATTTTGATCCGAATCATTCACATTTTTAATTGTATCTTCACAATACAAATATTGAAATTTATCATTCCATCCAATAATTTGATTCGATTGAGACGTTTCTGGAAACGTCTCTACATGGTTCAAATCATGATTTGTGTCAATGGAACGTTTTTCGTGTGGTAATTTTTTGTGGTTTATTATCACAATCATATGAACATGATCCGGCATCACAACCCATAATGGGATTTCTGCGTATGGATTGTGTTGCGGTATTTCGGAAATATTTTGATTTGCATAATTTCCAATTTCCGATAAAACCATTTCCCCATTTTCAATTTCACCGAAAAAATGTTCGCGGTTTTGTGTGCAAATCGTCACAAAATATGCACCACCATTGTAATCGTGCCAATCGGCGCGTGCGGATGGGATACGAAATTTATTATGAAATGTTGTTTTAACAGGTCCCATAATTTAAAATGTTTTTGATTGTTAAAATTGTAGAGACGTTTCCCGAAACGTCTCAAAAATCAATCATTTGGGAACGTTCCGGAGACGTTTCAGGAAACGTCTCTACATAGGTTGTTTTGGGATGGTTATTCCGCCCAATTTAGAATCTTTCTGAAATCATATTCCTCCGGCTTCTCCACGAATTTCTTCGCTCCTTCGTAGTCGGCTGGAGTGATGTACTGCATGCAGTGGTTAAACACTAATTTCGCCTTCTCACCCTTCATGTTCACCAAGCGCGGTTTCACCTTTCCGTTTTCGTCCTCGACATCCTTCAGATACAACGGACTGACCTGTCCCTTCGGGTCAGCGGTGACCATGGCACCAGTGATGCCCATGTCGAACAGCTTCTTCACACCGTATCCCAGAATTGTGCAATATTGCAAGTCGAAGCCACATGGGTCGACGCAGCGGATTTCATAACCGATTTCCACAGGACGGCTCTTGATGTTCAAGCCTAACATCTTCAAACGCTGCTGCAGTAACATATTGAATATGTGAGCCTTACTGACGTTGCCAAGCTCTGGATGTCCGTGCTCGTCATAGGTGAAGTTCACACCTGAGTTATGAATCTCTTCATCCGTCATGAAGTGGAACACTCCTTCCGAGACGCTCGCCACGCCGTAGTCGATGCCCAGCATCTTACGTTTAATCATGGAGCTGATGATGAGTCGCAAAATCTTGTCGAAGGTGACTTCTGTCTTGTAGAACATCTCCGGGATGATAATCATCGGGTAATGGCATGCATAGCCCATTCCGAATGCCAGGTGACCAGCCTCACGTCCCATCGCCGACACCACAAACCAGTTGCCGCTGGTGCGCGCGTCTTCATAAACCGTCTGCAAGATTCTCACGCCCGCCTCTTTTGCTGAATAATATCCGAAGGTAGGGCTGCCTTCAGGCAACGGAAGGTCGTTGTCGATGGTCTTAGGCACGTGGATGTTCTGAACATGTACGTTGTTCTTTAACAAGAACTTTGAAATCCTGTTCGCTGTCGAGGCGGTGTCGTCGCCGCCGATTGTCACGAGCAGGTTGATGTCGTTTTTCACGAAGAAATCAACGTTAAACTCCTCGTCTTTCGGTTTGTAACGGCTCATCTGAAGCGCCGAGCCGCCCATCTTCATAATCTGGTCGGCATAGAGGAAATCGATTTCAACCGTCCTCGGATTTGGTTTGAACAGGTTTTTATAGCCCTCATGGAGACCGATGACACGGTAACCGTCGCTTAAAAACGTCTTTGCCACAGTGCTCACCACCGTGTTGATGCCTGGTGCCGGACCGCCGCCGGCGAGAATAACTATTGATTTCATATTTGCAAATTTTTATTTGTATTGACTAAAACAACACTGCAAATTTATTAAAAAATTCCTTAATTCCCATATCAATTTTTTTACTATTTTTGCAAATTTAATAATAACGCACATTTTTGACATGTATAGTTTCATTTCCGGAACCGTCGTTGAGAAGAATCCAACATACGTAGTCATTGACAATCAAGGCATTGGCTACATGATAAACATAACGCTTAACACTTTCACCGCCATTGGGGAGCAGGAAAAAGTCAAGCTTTTCGTGCATCTCGCCATCCGTGAGGATGCCCATGTGCTTTATGGATTCTACAGCGAGCAGGAACGTCAGCTCTTCCTGCAGCTCATCACGGTGTCGGGAGTGGGATGCAACACGGCGCGTCTCATCCTTTCGTCAATGACGGTGAGAGAGACTATCGACGCCATCGCCACCAACAACGTGAGGATGATTCAGGGCGTGAAAGGCATCGGCGCCAAGACAGCACAGCGCATCGTAGTCGACCTCCACGACAAGGTGGGCAAAGCCGACTTCGGAGGTGACGAAAAATCACCTGCCGGATACAATACATTGAAAGATGAAGCGTTATCTGCATTAATGGTCTTAGGTTTCAACAAGACAAGCATTGAGAAGGTGTTGGACAAGCTCCTTAAACAGATGGAGAACCCTACAGTTGAAGATCTTATCAAGGAATCATTGAGGCTTTTGTAAATGTAAAAATATGATTATCAGAAAGTTAATATATACTTTGACATTATTGCTGCTATGCCTTGGCTTCACCGCCAACGCGCAAAACGGCATTGAACTCAAGGAGCCGTCGAATATCACCCGAACCATCGAATACAACCCGGTGACAGGACAGTATATCTTTGTGAGCAAAATCGGCGACTTCACCTACGAAGAGCCTCGCGCCCTGACCCAGGAGCAATACTCCGATTACGTTAAGAACCAAGCCATTAAGAACTACTGGAAAGACCGTCGTGAGTCGGCGATGGGCAACAACAACGGCAACTCCCTGATACCTCCAATCTACGTCGGCGGCAAGGTCTTCGACAAGATTTTCGGCAGCAACACCATCGACATCAAGCTGCAAGGTTCCGCTGACGTGACCTTCGGCGTGAAATACCAGCGCAGAAGAGACCCGTCGCTCACCGTGGCACAGCAGCGAACCACCAACTTCGACTTCAACGAGAACATACAGCTCAGCGCCTCCGCCAAAATCGGCGAGAAAATCCAGTTTAAGATGAGCTACAACACCAAGACGCAGTTCTCTTTTGAAAATAAATTCACCCTGAAATACGAAGGCGACGAAGACGACATCCTGCAACTCATCGAGGCAGGTAACGTGAGCATGCCTCTGCAAAGCACTTTAATCACTGGCACTCAGTCGCTTTTCGGTTTCAAGACAAAACTCAAATTCGGAAAGACCACCGTCACAGCCATCGCTTCATATCAGGAAAGCGAAACGCAGAACATAGCGGTGAACGGCGGCGCGCTGACACAGGAATTTGAGATGGAATGTATCGACTACGAAGAAAACCGACACTTCTTCCTCAGCCAGTACTTCCGCGACCAATACGAGGACGCTTTGGCGACACTGCCAACAGTCACCTCAAGCATCAACATTACCAAAATCGAGGTGTGGGTGACAAACACCAACTCGAACTACGAGAACTGCCGTAACATCGTGGCATTCACCGACTTGGGCGAAGGCAAAGACGAATGGATATATAACCATACGCAAGTCAATCCGATTTCGGGTGCATCACATATCTTCCCCGACAACGGCTCCAACACCCTCCTCATGAACATGGACACGACACAGATCCGCAACCTCAACACGGTGACGTCATATCTCACTGGAAGAGGCTTCACATCTGGCCGCGACTTCGACAAGATTCAGAAAGCGAGAAAACTGAGTGCAAACGAATACACCGTCAACAGCAAACTCGGTTTCATCACTTTGAATATCACCCTCAACTCAAACCAAACTTTGGCGGTCGCCTACCAATACACCATCATCGGACAGGAAGGCGTTTTCCAGGTTGGTGAGTTTTCTGACCAAGGCATCCGCGAGCCTAACCTTCTCGTAACCAAGATGTTGAAGAGCACCACGGTGAACACAAAGATGCCTATGTGGAACCTTATGATGAAGAACGTCTACAACATCAGAGCGTATCAGGTGTCACCAACGAACTTCACGATGAACATCCTTTATCTCGGAAACAAAAACGGCGTCGCCACTGGCTATTTCGCCGACGCTCCAGACGACATCAAGGGCAACTCGCTGCTCAACCTCATGGGCATGGACCGCTTGAACAGCCAGAACAACCCTATCGAAGGCGGTGATGGAATGTTCGACTTCATCAACGGAGCCAACATCAACGGCGGTACCATCAACGCGGCGACGGGACGAATCTACTTCACTGTTCTGGAGCCTTTCGGAAGCCATATCAGAAACAAGATTTTCAAAGACAACCCGACGCTTGCCGACAAATACGCCTTCGACTCCCTGTACACCTTGACGAAAGTCATGGCACAGCAGTATACCGACAAGAACAAATACCGTCTCGAAGGACGTTACACCTCCTCGTCTGGAAGCGAAATCAACCTCAACGCGCTCAACGTGCAGCCAGGCTCCGTGAAGGTGACGGCAGGCGGCATACCGCTCGTCGAAAACGTCGACTACACCGTCGACTACACCCTCGGACGCGTCACCATCCTCAACGAGGCGCTTCTCAACTCAGGCACCACAATCAACGTGTCGCTCGAAAACAACACCGCGATGTCGACGATACGAAAGACATTCCTCGGCGCACGCGTCGAACATGAAATCAACCCGACTTTCTTGATTGGCGGTACCATCCTGCACCTCAGCGAAAGAGCCTACACCACAAAAGTGAACTACAACGACGAGCCGATTTCGAACACCATATACGGATTTGACATCAACTATCAGACCGAGTCACAATGGCTTACCGATGTTCTTGACAAACTGCCTCTTTACGAGACAAAGACCAAGTCGAGGATAACGGTCTCGGGAGAGTTCGCGAGATTCATCCAAGGCATCAACAAAGACTCGGGACAGACCGGAACCTCATATATCGACGATTTTGAAGGCGCAAAGTCGACTATCGACATGCACCAGTGGAACTTCTGGCATCTGGCGAGCACGCCACAGCATCAAAGCCATCTGTTCCCTGAAGGTAGCGTGGCAGGACTTGAAAACGGCAAAAACCGCGCCAAACTCGCATGGTACACCATCGACCAGTCGGTGTTCTACGACAGATACGGCAACCTTCTGCCTTCCAACATCACCAACCAGGAGTTGTCCGACAACCGCGTGCGTCAGGTGCTTCTCACCGAGTTGTACCCGAACCGTGACATCCAGGCAGGAACGTCGACCAACATGTCGATTCTCAACCTCGCATATTATCCAAAAGACCGCGGTCCATACAACTACGACACCGACAACATCAACAACGACGGTACTTTCACCAATCCGGAAGACCGATGGGGCGGTATCATGAGAGCCATCGAGTCGTCGGACTTCAACTCCACCAACGTGGAATACATCGAGTTCTGGATGATGGACCCTTACTATGAAGGACAAGACCAGACCAACGTCGGTCAGCTGTATTTCAACCTCGGCGACGTGTCGGAAGACATTCTCCGAGACGGACGTAAGGCTTACGAGCACGGACTTCCTACGACAGCTACCGTTGAAAACGTCGACACCACGGTATGGGGACGCGTGCCGTCGCTTCAGGCACTTGTCAACGCATTCAACACCGACCCCGATTCACGTAAGTATCAGGACGTCGGTTATGATGGTCTGGGCAACGACGATGAGCGTTCATTCCACTCCAATTTCCTTGAAATAATGAGAAACAAGCTCAGCGCCGAGGCATTCAACAAACTCAACGCTGACCCTTCATCCGATGACTACCATTATTTCCGCGGCAGCGACCTCGACAGCGACCCGAAATACAGCAGCATCCTCGAACGCTACAAGAGATACAACGGCAACGAAGGCAACTCACCTTCCGAGACCCAATACACAGAAAACTACACGACAAACAACAGCACTCTGCCTGACCAGGAGGACATCAACGGTGACAACACTTTAAGTGAATCTGAAAACTACTACCAGTATGTCATCGACCTCGACCCTGACAAGATGCAGACATCAGGACAGAACTTCATCTCCGACATCCGCGAAGCCACCGTGCAAGTCGCCGACGGAACGTCAAGAAGGGTGAAATGGTTGCAGTTCCGCATCCCTGTGCGTGAGCCAAGCAGGGTGATAGGCAACATCGAAGGATACAACTCAATCAGGTTCATGAGAATGTTCCTCAAAGGCTTCAAAAACGACATCGTGCTGCGTTTTGCCACCCTCGACCTCGTGAGAGGCGAATGGAGAACATACACCAACTCCATCCAGGCACCTGGCGAATACCAGCCTGGCGACCAGACCAACCACACAATCTTTGAGATGTCGGCAGTCAACGTGGAGGAAAACAGCGGACGTTATCCAGTGCCTTACTGCATCCCTCCAGGAATCGAGCAGGAGGTTTACACTGGAGCCACCTCAACGGTGCGCCAGAACGAGCAGGCTCTACAGCTCGCCGTCAAGAACCTTGTGGACGGTGACGCGCGCGGAGTGTACAAGACCACCGAGTTCGACTTCCGTTTCTACAAACGCCTGAAGATGTTCGTGCACGCCGAGAGCATGTACCAGAACAACCCTGTCTACGACAACGAGGTGACGGCTTTCATAAGGTTCGGTACCGACCTCACCGACAACTACTACGAATACGAAGTGCCGCTGAAGATGACGCCATGGGGCACATCCATCACCGATGAATACGGCATCTGGCCTGAGTCGAACAACTTCGACATTGAGTTTGACAAGGTAGTGAATGTGAAATCGAACCGTAACACCGCCATCGCCAACGGCAACAAGGAAGTGAGAACCAACAGGTTATACTGCGAGAGAGACGGCAAGAACACCATCAAGGTGCTTGGTAACCCTACTATCAGCGAGGTGCGCACCATGATGATTGGTATCAGAAATCCTAAAGTCGACGGCGAGGTGACGCAGGACAAGAGCGTCATCGTGTGGATCAATGAGTTGAGAATGACCGACCTCAGCAGCAACGGTGGTTATGCCGCGACAGGACGCGTGGAGGCCTATCTCGCCGACCTCGGCCGTGTGGCGGTATCAGGCTCCTACAAATCTGCCGGCTACGGCTCTCTCGAGACAAAGGTGACAAACAACGACATGACCGCCAACAGATTCTACAGCGTGTCAGCCGACATCGACCTCGGCAAGTTCATGGCACCTGAAAAGAGCGGCATGACAGTGCCAATCCACATCGACCATAACAACACCACCCTCACGCCGGAATACAACCCTCTCGACCCTGACGTGAAACTCAGCCGCTCGCTGCAGGACCTCGACAGCAAAGGGCGCGACTCCCTCAACAGCCTGTCGCGCGACGTGACGACACAGACCAACTTCAACATCACCAATCTGCACAAAAACCGCGTCGGCTCAAAGAAACCGCATTTCTGGGATGTGGAGAACTTCAACGCCTCATACGCCTACACCAACCAGGAGCAGTCGAATCCTGACATGGAATACAACACCCAGAAATCATATCGAGGCGGCATCGGATATTCATACAACACCAACGCCAAGCCTTGGACTCCTTTCGCAAAGAAAAAATGGGCGTCATCGTCATACATGCAGCTCTTCAAAGACTTCAACCTATATTATCTGCCGAAGAGCTTCACCTTCAACACCGAGATGTACCGCCAGACACACGAGCAGAAGATGCGTAACAAATCGTCGGGACTCATCATCACCAAAGCCACCACTGCAAAAAGCTGGGACTGGACGAGAAACTACGACTTCCGTTACGACATAACAAAAGCTCTCAGCTTCACATACAACGCATCGACCACGGCTTACATCTACGAGCCTGCAGGCAACCCTGAGCGCGACAGCGACGAGTGGAAAGCTAACCAAGACACCATCCGAAACGAACTGATGAACTTCGGTTCCATCTCACGATTCAACCAGTCGGTGAAACTCAGCTATACGATACCTATTAATAAACTGCCATTCTGCGACTGGCTCAGTTCGACGGCGAACTACACGGGCAACTACCGCTGGATTGCCAACTCACGCACAACCCAGGCTCGCCTCGGAAACAACGTTGAAAATGACAACAGCATCCAGATTTCGGTGAACGCCGACCTGACAAAGCTTTACAACAAATCGAAATATCTCAAGGAACTCACCGCTCCGAAACGTACCACAAACAACAGGGGCAGAAGCAGAGTTCCTGAAAACGACAAGAACGACTCCATCAAGAAAAAAGAAGGCAAAGGCATTGGCAAATCCATAACAGACAACGCCTTGCGCCTACTCATCAGCGTCAAGAAAGTGTCGTTCTCATACACACAGAACAACGGCGTCGGGTTGCCGGGTTACATGAACACACCTAATGTGTTCGGCATGAACAGCGCATGGGCTCCAGGACTCGGCTTCGTGGTTGGCCAGAACAACAACATCCTCAACACCGCCATCAACAAAGGGTGGCTGAGCACCGACTCGACCTTCAACCAGCCGTATACCGAGCGTTTCAGCGAGACATATAATTACAAGGTGTCTGTCGAGCCTTACGCCGACCTGAAGATTGAAGTGACGGGAACACGCACCTACGCCGAGAACTTCTCAGAGTATTTCCGCGCCGACGCCTTCGGCATCTTCCAGTTCTACACCCCGACGACGGGCGGAAACTACAGCATCTCCTACATGATGACAAACACCTCGTTCCGTGACGGCGACAAGCTCTTCAACAACCTTTGTGACTATCGTCTGCAGATTGCCGACCGCCTCGCACACCAAAACCAGGCGTGGATTGACATGAACGAGCCTTACGTCATAGATTCCGGAAGCAATATCAGATATCCTTACGGATACAGCATGTCGTCGCAAGAGGTCCTGACATACGCATTCCTCGCGGCTTACGGCGGACACAGCCCTGAGAGCGTGTCGCTCAGCCTGTTCCAGAGAGTTGCTTTGCCTAACTGGAGCATCAACTTCACAGGTCTCACAAAGATTCCTGCCATCAAAAAGATTTTCAAGACATTCAATATCACACATTCCTACAAGTCGGCGTTCTCAATCTCGACGTGGTCGAACAACGTCAACTACGACGAAAGCAACCAGATGGCTGTCTTTGCAGGCACCAACACAAGGATTCCGCAATATGATATCTCGCAGATACTTCTCACCGAGCAGTACGCGCCTCTCATCGGAATCACGATGGCGTTCAACAACAGCCTCACGCCTTCCATCGAATATAAGAAGTCGAGAACCATAACCCTCGGATTCAGCAACAACCAAATCACCGAGGTCAACGGCAGGGAGATTGTGATAGGAATGGGATATACCTTCAAAGACTTGGGATTCAGCCTGTCGCTACTCGACGGAAGCAACTCCAGAAAGGTCAGCAACGACCTCAAGGTGAAACTCGACATCGGATTCAGAAGAGACATGACAACGCTCAGAAGCATCGACGAGAGAAACAGCCAGATTTCATCCGGACAGAACAAAATCAACGTGTATCTCACCGGCGACTATAACCTCAGCCAGCGTCTCAGTCTGCAGCTCTTCTTCAAATACGACATGAACAACCCGTTCATTGCCAACGCCTACAAGACAACAAACGTGTTTGCCGGCCTCACTGCACGCTTCAGTCTGACACAATAAAAAAATATTTTTAGAATTATTATTTCATGATAAAATAAATTGTATTTTTGCAGTGTAATTTTTTGAAATTTAAACTATTAAAAATAAGATATGAATATCCCTACAAACTTAAAGTACACTAAGGATCACGAATGGATCCGTTTAGAAGGCGACAACGCATACATCGGCATCACCGACTATGCACAACATGAACTTGGCGACATCGTTTTCGTCGACGTCGACACACTTGACGAGACTCTCGAAGCAGAAGAGACTTTCGGAACAATCGAGGCTGTTAAGACATCTTCAGAGATGTTCATGCCTGTTTGTGGCAAAGTCATCGAATTCAACGAGGAACTCGCCGACGCTCCTGAGAAAGTCAACAGCGACCCATACGGCGAGGGCTGGATCATCAAAGTCGAGGTGACAAACGCCGACGAGATGAACAACTTGCTCGACGCTGAAGGATACAAAGCCCTCATCGGATAATCCTTGGAACGTCTGACAAGACATATCTACCCCGGAGTGATTTGCGGTGCCGTCATCATGGTACTATGCGGTCTTCCGGGGTCTTATTTTCCCACTGTCAGGACTTTCTGGGAATGGCTGGGACCCGACAAGATTGTGCACTCTCTCATGTTTGCAGCCCTGTCGTTCTCAATCATCGTCGGTTACAGGAAGGAATACCTTGAAGGAGACAAAGCGAATCGCGTTAAGCTCCAATGGATTACGCTCGCAATTTCAATATTGTACGGCGGCCTGACAGAGATTCTGCAATACTATGTCTTCGTCTACAGATATGGCAGCGTCTATGACTTCTTCGCCGACGTAATCGGTTGTATATTAGGCGTTTTCATATTCAAAATCATTTTCCGAAAAAAAATGATAAAAAAATAGTCGCATATTCAATAATTTTTGCTAACTTCGCAGCGTTTTTAGATTAGTATAAAATTTAACGTTATGGAAATAAAAAAATCACAAAAAGCTGATCTCGACGGCAAGAAATTGACCTTCACCCTCATCGGACTGGTAGTTTCATTATTTGTTGTATGGCGTGTCTTCGAATACAGAAGCTACGACAAACAGACTCTTGACACATTCGCCAGACAGGTGGAAGTCATTGAGGAAGAAATGGTTGAAATCACAAAACAGGAAATGCCAAAACCTCCTGTCCAGGCTCCGAAACCGCAGGTGACACAGATCCAGGTGGTGGAAGACGACGTTGAGGTGGAAGACATCGATATCAACGCCGAAGTCGACCAGGACGAAGTGATTGAAGAATATGTTTACGAAGCTCCTGAAATCGAAGAAGAGGAAATCCAGGAAGCAGAGGTGTTCAAGGTAGTGGAAGAGATGCCTGAGTTCCCTGGCGGTCCTGCCAAACTTCTCGAATACATCCAGAAGAACATGAAATACCCTATGATGGCACGTGAAAGCGACATCCAGGGCAAGGTGTACGTGCAGTTCGTCGTTGAACCTGACGGCTCAATCTCACACGTGGAAGCCATCCGCGGTATCGGCGGCGGTTGCGACGAGGAAGCAGTGCGCGTGGTGCAGAGCATGCCTAAATTCAAACCTGGCAAACAGCGTGGAGCTCCGGTGCGCGTTCAGTATCTGGTGCCAATCGTGTTTAAACTCCAGTAGTGGATACAAAAAAATACAAGATTAAAATATTCGGCAACAAGGAGCTGCCAAGCTACTTGTTGGAAAAAAACAACGTGGTGAGGATGATTCTCTTCACCACTGTTTATTCTCTGGTGTTCATAAACGTGTTCAAGCCCTTCAACTCCGAGACTTGGATTCCGAACAACAGCAGCACCAACTACATAATGTACTCCTCCATCATGGTGCTCGTGGGCATGGTCGTCATCTCGCTGAGCCGCGTCATCATGAACTACATCGTGAAAAAAGTACAGCTCACATTCCCCGATTATATCATCTGGCTCATCAGCGACGCCGTGGTGCTGTCGATATTTTACGTGTTCATCGCCTATAAAGTCGGTTTCGTCGGCAACTACCTCAAAGACAACCCCGACATGAGCCTCTGGGAAGCCATCTTCGACATCTTCAGAAAAGCCACCGCCAACACCGTCTGGATGCTCCTCATCCCCTACACCATTTCCCTTCTTTTCCTTGATAACCAATACACTAAAAACAGGCTTAAAGAATTGGGAAACAGAGCTTTCGAAAGCAATATCATCCATCTTAAAGATGAAAAAGGTGAGATTCGCCTTTCCATCAACATCGAAAATATTCTCTATGCGGAATCAGCGGACAACTATGTGATTGTCAAATACATAAACAACGACACCATCGTCGATTTCCTGTTACGCACGAATCTCAAAAAACTGTCGGAAGACCTTCGCGACACTCCTTTGCAACGCTGCCACCGCTCATATATGATAAACATGCTCCACGTCACATCGCTTAAAAAAGACCAGACGGAGTTTACAATTCAGTTCGACACCACGAGCATCAAAGACATCACAGTGTCAAAGAGTTATCAAGAGGCGGTGATGGAAGCCTTCATGAAATACCAGAAGCGGTGAAAAAAGTTCTCGTCATATTGTTTCTGCTGACGCTTCTTCCCTTTGCGGAGACACACGCGCAAATCAACCATAAGCATTATGTCTTGATGGGCAAACTGGAACTTTCAAAAGAGAACTATTCCGATGCGATTCAGAATTTCAACATCGCAATAATAGCAAAGCCCAACGATTTCGAGGCATATTTCCTCCGTGGCATTGCAAAATACAGCCTCGGCGACTTCAGCGGTGCCGTCGACGACTTCACGAGAACCCTTGAGATACATCCGCTTTACGTCAGGGCATACCATTACCGCGGTGTTGCCAACGACAGGCTTTCGAACTACGCCGACGCCATGGCGGACTACAAGAAAGCCATCAGCCTCGACCCCTTCAGCGAGGAGCTGCATCTGGCGTCAGGCTCAACACTCATGCACCTCAACGACTATAAAAATGCGGTGGCGGAGTTCGATACCGCTCTCATCATCAACCCCGAAAACGCCAACGCCTTCATCTCACGCGGCATCGCCAAACGCTATCTCAACGACCTTGACGGCTCTCTCGAAGACATGAATAGCGCCGTTTACAACGACTTCTTCAACATCGAGGCAGTGGTGCGCCGTGGCATGATAGAACTCGAACGCGAGGATTATCAGGCCGCCATGAACGACTTCAACAACGCGCTTCACATGGACAAGGACAACCCGCTCATCTATTTCAACAGGGCAGTGGCGTTTTTGAACCTCGGCGACACCATCGCAGCCTTGCGCGACTATGAAAAAGTGAACAACCTCGACCAACGGAACGCCCTCACCTATTTCAACCGCGCCATCATCTACTCAATACGCGAAGAATACGACATCGCCCTCGCCTTATATAATAAGGTGATTGAGATAAATCCGCAAAACATCTACGGATATTTCAACAGAGGCATCCTTTTCTACAAGATGAAACAATGGGATGACGCCGAAGACGACTTCACAAAAGTCATTGAGCTGTTCCCCGATTTCATCGACGCTTGGGTCAACAGAGCCGTGGTGAAATATGAGAAAAACGACCTCCAAGGCGCGGAGATGGACCAGTATCACGCCAAGCAGATCATGGCGTTTGTTAGCGAAAACGAAGCCAACGTCGACTCGCTCTACAGCCATTACTCAAAGATGGACTACAACAAAATCATCAATTTCGAGTCAGATTTCATCGACGGCAACAGACAGAAAACGCTCATCCAGTTTTCCGACATCAACATAAAACCGCGCGGAAGCTTTATCGTGAACCTCACCGACAACGCGAAATCATATATCGACGCGACGCTCAGCCAGATTTCCGAAAGCAACAATTTCAACGGCAAGATGGCGTTTGTGGCTAACGACCTTTTCGACGAAAACCACAAGTCACTTATCAACGATAATCTCATAAATAGCATTGAAAACCGACAGCTTAAAACATTCTTTGAAGGAATGTACAACTTTGAGGTATTCAATTATCAGAAGGGAGAAAACCTGTTTATGTCGCTCCTCGACGACCCAGTTTTGGGCTTTTACGCGGGCATAAACCTGTCGGCACTTCAAAACGCCAAAGCCGAGCTTCAAGTGACCGACAACAACTATGACAACTCCATTTACATCACCCAGAAAAGAGTCGGCAACAACTTCAACACAACGCAGGAAAAGCCTGATTATCAACAGTCTTTGGAGACTATTACGAAAGTTTTGAGCAAAAACAAAAAGAATCCTTACGCTTTATACAACCTAGGAAACATCCACCTCCAGATGCAGGAGTTCAACAATGCTATTGACGATTACACCAAAGCAATCCAATACGAGCCGAACTTGGCGGAAGCATATTACAACAGGGCACTCACGCTGCTATATTTGAACAATAAAGCTCAGGCTATCAAGGACTTAAGCAAAGCCGGCGAACTAGGCATCCAGGAAGCTTACGTGGTGATGAAACGTTTTTCGGAATAATCAGTTGATGAGCTGCAGCTCCTCCACCTTGGTGAACTTATGGTTCACACCGTAATCATCCTCATATTCCATGAAATCGAGTTCCAGAGACTTCATATTATACACTTTCGGGATGATTCCGCCTATTTCCATGTGGTAAAGATGCGTGAAAATGTCATGTTCAAGAGTCCACTCCACCTCAGTGCCCTCGTCTTCCATCACATCGTCGGCAAGATCCCAAGTGACTGCGGTGCCGTCTTCGTTGTATCTGTAATACACCTCATTTTCTTTCCAGAGACCCGGCAAAAGGTCGGCATCGAACTCGATATCGTGAAACACTTCCGGTTCAAGGATTTCAGGATTCACATATTCTTTGTTGTCGTGAAACCAAATGAAATATGCGGCTACAGCCACACCTGCGGTGGCTAAAATGATAATGATTATCGTCCAAAATTTCTTTTTCATTTATTTTTTGATTTTTATCACCTTCGGGGTAACGCCTTTGAACTGTGGCATCGTCATTCCTATTGACGCGTTGATGTATGTCGGGTCGCAGACGTAATATTTCTTGCCGCCGTACATGAATCCGTCGCCGTTAACGTTAGCATCGTCGCCAAAATAAACGGCGGTCGCGATGTGTCCGTCGTATTGAAGCCCGATGACCTTGGCGTTGGTGTACTTTTGCACGAGCCACGAAAACAGGGCAGCCCTGTCCTCGCAGTCGCAGTAAGGATAACCGATAACCTCTTCCGGATAGAAATACTTCTCATATCCGAACTGCTCCTCATCGGTCTTGTAGTCAAACGACGTCTGCACGAAATGCAGCAGCATCTGGATAAACTGTGTCGGGGTGTACTGCGACTTCATCTCATTGAAATTCTTTTGCAATACCTGCTGAGCCTCAATGGCTATCGGGCTGACAAAATAAATCGGGAACACCGTCATCGGCACGTCGTTGAGATATGCGATATGAGCCTTGTTATAAGGCAGTTTTACCGTTTTTTCCTTCGTCAGTTTGAGCGTCCTTTCAACGTCGCAGGCGCCCATGTTGAGGTTCTTCTTGAAGTCGAGGGTCATCTGTTTCTTCTCGGCATCCTGCTTGCAGAAGTCGTAGGAATACACCGCCTCGTTAGCCTTGCCGCCGCCATAAACGGTGTAATATTTCACCTTTTTCTTGCCTTCCTCGTCGTCGGCGAAGCGGAAGTAAGTGTATGAATAAACCTCCTTGCTGTTGTCGAGCGCGATAAGAAGCGTAAGTTTTTCAGAGTCCTTTCCGCGTGCCACACGTGTCTTGAAGCCGCCTTCGTTGCGGAGCATGTAAAAACAGAACAGCACGCGGTCGTTTACGTTTTCAAACACTTGTTCGGAGACGGAACGCAGCAGGCAGAAATAGCCCCATTCGTTCAAGCCGAACTCGTCGACGACGGCGGTGAGCTCCGCCCACAAAGCCTTGGTCTCGTTCTGGCATTTGGCGATTCTCGTGAAGTAGTCGGCGACGTTTTTCTCCTCTATGTCTACGCTTTTTATCTTCAGATTCCTATCAAAATGAATCGGGATCTCCCTTCCGTAGAAATTGATTTTGAGGTCGGTGCCCTGGTCGATTTTAAATTTTTTCGATTTGTCGAAGTCCTTTGTCGGGAGTTCTTCAGCGCCCTTATCGCCGATGCGCGTTTTCACCTCGTAACTGTTGTTCTGGTCGCCTTCGTAGGCAACTGCCACAGCATGAGTCACTTTCGGAAGCTCCTCTTCAGCAGCGTAAGTGATTTCCTTCGACACAATCACAGCATCGTCGGTTTTTGTGGCGACAGGAGCGGTTTTTATCTTTGGCAGCGTATACGACATGCTCTCTTTCGCAAACTCCTCAAAAAGCTCCCACTGCTTTGCGACAAACTCGGCAAACTCGGCATTCTGTTTCTCAACAAAAGTCTGATATTCCTTGTTCATCTGGTTGACACCATTATTATAAGCATCCTTCTTCTCATTCATCTGCTTCTTCTGCGATTCTATAAACTTCTGATATTCATCATCTTGCGAGAACGAGACGAACGAAATCAATGCCATTATCAATGTGAAGAACAATTTTTTCATATTGCATATTTTTTGCAAAGATATTAAAAAATCAGGAAAAAATCATTATTTTTGCAAAAAAAATAAAGCCATGAATTTTAGGGATATCTTGAAGAAACTGAGCAACAAATATATTATTGCCACGTTGGTTTTCGCGGCGGTGGTAATCTTTTTCGACCAATATAACCTTTTTGAACAGGGAAAGAGCTACCGGAAGCTCCGCAAGGTGAAAAAACAAGTCGAGTATTACGACAATGAGATTCAGAAACAGGAGCAAACGCTCAGGGATTTGAAAAAAGACTCGGCACTTTTGGAGAAAGTAGCGCGTGAGGAACACATGATGAAACGCGACGACGAGGTCATTTACATCCTGGATAAGAAATAATGAAATTTTTATAAGGATTTGGAAAAGATTTCATATCTTTGCACGTTTTAAGAAAAATCAATTTAAACTCAATAAAAAATGAAAAAATACTTATTAGCTATCGGTCTCGTGGCATTCTTGATGACATCATGCTGCGACAAACAGGAAAACAACGAAAACAAAGAGTGCTGCAAAGACAAGAAAGAGCAGTGCGACAAACATCAGCACGAGTGTGACAAGCATCATCATGAGTGCGACCATCATGAGCAGGCTCCATGCCCGGAAATGATGGTTTGCATGGACAAGATTATCGAATGCGTCGCCAAATGGGACGAACTCGATGACAACCAAAGAACCGAAGTCATCGACATGGCAAAGAAAATGCAGGAAATGAAAGCCAACATGCCGAAACCAGAATGCAAGAAACACGAAGGCGAGTGCAAACATCATGAAGGCGAGTGCAAACATGGCGAAGGCCACAAATGCGAAGGCAATCACGAAGGATGCCAGCATCAGCATGAAGGTTGCGAGCACGGTGACAAATAATCGAAATCAATTCTAAATCACTAAAGAAATATGGCAGAAAAAAAGTTTATGACATGCGACGGTAACCAGGCTGCAGCCCATGTTGCCTACATGTTCAGCGAAGTTGCCGCCATTTATCCTATTACCCCGTCATCACCGATGGCAGAGTATATCGACGAATGGGCAGCAAAAGGTCAGAAAAATATCTTTGGCGACACAGTGAAAGTCGTTGAGATGCAGTCAGAAGCAGGTGCTGCAGGCGCAGTGCACGGCTCATTGCAGGCTGGTGCTTTGACCACCACCTACACAGCATCACAGGGCTTATTGCTGATGATCCCTAACATGTACAAAATCGCCGGTGAGTTGCTCCCAGGCGTATTCCACGTCTCGGCACGTGCTCTCGCAGCACAGGCATTGTCAATCTTCGGCGACCACGCCGACGTGATGAGCGCCCGCCAGACAGGTTTCGCAATGTTGGCAACAAGCTCAGTGCAGGAAATCATGGACCTCGCCCCTGTTGCGCACCTCGCAGCAATCGAAGGCCGTGTTCCGTTCGTGCACTTCTTCGATGGATTCCGTACATCACACGAGATCCAGAAGGTTGAAGCAGCCGACATGGAGAAACTCCGCAAACTCGTCAACTACAAGGCTTTGAAGGCTTATCGCGACAGAGCTCTTAACCCAGAGCACCCTGTGACACGCGGTACAGCACAGAACCCTGACATCTACTTCCAGACAAGAGAGTTGCAGAACAAATACTACGACGCTCTTCCTGACATCGTAGCAAAATATATGAAACAGCTGAGCAAGATCACCGGTCGTGAATATGCTCCATTCGTATATTACGGTGCACCAGACGCAACAGACGTCATCATCGCCATGGGTTCAGTCAACGATGTCATCAAGACCGTCATCGACAAGGAGAACAAAGCTGGCAAGAAACTCGGCCTCGTGACAGTTCACCTCTATCGTCCATTCAGCGTGAAGTACCTCGGCGCTGTCCTTCCTGAGACAGTGAAACGTATCTGCGTCCTCGACAGAACTAAAGAACCGGGTGCAAACGGCGATCCTCTGTACCTCGACGTCGTCGAAGCATTTGCAAATTGCAAAGACATCCCAGCTGAGAACAAGCCTCTCATCATCGGCGGTCGCTATGGTTTGTCATCAAAAGACACCACACCGGCTCAGATTTTGGCAGTTTACAAAAACCTCGCTTCTAACAAGCCAATGAACCAGTTCACCGTCGGTATCAACGACGACGTGACACACCGTTCACTCAAGGTCGGTAAAGAGATTTCAATCCTTCCAAAGGGCACATTCGAAGCCAAGTTCTACGGCCTCGGCGCTGACGGTACTGTGGGTGCTAACAAGAACTCTATCAAGATCATCGGCGACAACACCAACAAGTACAGCCAGGCTTACTTCGACTACGACTCAAAGAAATCAGGCGGTTACACCTGCTCACACCTCCGTTTCGGCGACCAGCCAATCTTGGCTCCTTATCTCGTCGGCACACCTGACTTCGTGGCAGTGCACGTCCCGTCATATCTTAAGAAATACGACTGCCTCCGTGGCTTGAAGAAGAACGGAACATTCCTCTACAA
The DNA here is from genome assembly GCA_017427985.1 of Bacteroidales bacterium. Lineage (GTDB taxonomy): Bacteria > Bacteroidota > Bacteroidia > Bacteroidales > F082 > Limimorpha. Next base: position 103,295 of record JAFRRS010000011.1, read on the forward strand.
CTCACCATGGAGCGTTGCTGAGACAAAGAAACATCTTCCTGACTATGTGAAGAAATATCTCGCTCTCAACAACATCAACATGTACATCATCGACGCTACTAAGATTGCAGCTGAGATCGGCCTTGGTAACCGTACCAACACCATCCTCCAGAGCGCATTCTTCAAGATTTCAGGCGTTATCCCTTACGACCTCGCAGTGCAGCAGATGAAGAAGTTCATCGTGAAGAGCTACGGCAAGAAGGGTGAAGACATCGTCAACATGAACTACGCAGCTGTCGACCGCGGCGGTGAAATCACAAAGATTGAAATCCCGGCCGAATGGGCAAAACTCGACTGCACAACCGACTTCGTGTTTGAGCACAATGCCGACGATCCTGAGTTCATCAACAAGGTGATGCGTCCGATGGTCGCCCAGTGCGGTAACGACCTCCCAGTGAGCGCATTCAAAGACATCGTCGACGGTACATTCCCGGCAGGTACAACAGCCTACGAGAAACGTGGCGTCGCCACCGTCGTTCCTGAGTGGAACCCAGCCAACTGTATCCAGTGCAACCAGTGCGCTTTGGTCTGCCCTCACGCAGCAATCCGCCCGGTCGTCATGACAGATGCAGAGATGAAGAAGGCTCCAAAGGGCATGAACGCCATCGACGTCAAGATGCCGAAGGAATTGGCAGGCATGCACTTCAGAATGCAGGTTTCAGTGTTAGACTGTACAGGCTGCGGCAACTGCGCCGACGTCTGCCCTGCTAAGGAGAAAGCATTGGTGATGAAACCGTTCGAGAGCCAGCTCGACGAAGCCAAGAACTGGGAGTACGGTCAGAAGAAAGTCACCTACAAAGACAACCTCATCGACAAATACGCCAACACCAAGAACAGCCAGTTCGCACAGCCATTGTTTGAGTTCTCGGGCGCCTGCGCAGGCTGCGGTGAGACACCTTATATCAAGACCATCACACAGCTCTTCGGTGAGAGAATGTTGGTCGCCAACGCAACAGGTTGCTCGTCAATCTACGGCGGTTCGGCACCTGCGACACCTTACTGCAAGAACAACCGTTCAGGCAAGGGCGTAGCATGGGCTAACTCATTGTTCGAAGACAACGCTGAGTTCGGTCTCGGTATGGCAACAGCCACACGTAAGCTCCGCGACCGCATCGAGCTCATCATGAAAGACGCTATCGCCAACTGCAAGTGCTGCAGCGACGACCTCAAGAAGCTGTTCCAGGCTTGGATCGACAACCGTGAAGACGGCATCAAGACAGCCGAGTTGGCCGACAAGATCGTTGCCGGTTGCGAGAAATGCGGCTGCGACAAGTGCATGCAGATTCTCGACCTCAAAGATCATCTTGTGAAGAAGTCACAGTGGATCTTCGGTGGTGACGGTTGGGCATACGATATCGGATTCGGCGGTTTAGACCACGTTTTGGCATCAGGCGAAGACGTCAACGTCCTCGTCCTCGATACTGAGGTTTACTCGAACACAGGCGGTCAGTCATCAAAGGCTACACCAGCCGGCGCTGTCGCCAAGTTCGCTGCATCAGGTAAGAAGGTTCGTAAGAAAGACCTCGGCATGATTGCCAAGAGCTACGGCTACGTTTATGTGGCACAGGTGGCAATGGGTTCATCACAGGCCCAGTATTTCAAGGCAATCAAGGAAGCTGAAGCATATCCGGGACCATCACTCATCATCTGCTACGCTCCATGTATCAACCACGGTATCAAGATTGGTATGGGCCACTCACAGATGGAAGAGAAACTCGCCGTCGACTGCGGTTACTGGCACCTCTGGCGCTTCAACCCAGCTGAGGAAGAAGCAGGTCAGAACGGTTTCCACCTCGACTCGAAAGAGCCTGACTGGAGCAAGTTCCAGAACTTCATCATGGGCGAAGTCCGTTACAACTCACTTCTCAAGACCTTCCCAGAAGAAGCAAAAGAATTGTTCGCCAAGACCGAACAGTTTGCTAAACTGAGATATGAAGGATATAAGAAACTGAGTGAAGGGAAATAATCTTCAACTAGTTCGATAATAATGTAGAGCCGCCACAATGTGACGGCTCTTTTTTATACCCCCCATTAATTAATAGTATAGTACTATTTAGAGAAGAGATGTCAACTGCTCCAAATACTTTTTCATTTCATTTGAATTTTCAACAAGTAGCTCTTTTTGATAATCTGCAATTATCTCGCTATCTTTTAATCTGTTTTCCATCTCTTCACATTTGGAGCTCATAAACTTCAATACGAGTTTAATGTCAGCATAATGTGCTTTTTGTTCTAATTCTTTGTTCATAAAATGTTTATTTATTGTTGTCTGATCAATTTAAATTCTTCATCATCCAGTATAAAATGCATTGTATTGTTTGTCATACTTTTAATTACAACGAAACTATCAGGATATTTTGAGCCAGTGAGAATAACTTTTCCCCCATTTGCCATCATAAGCCATTGAAATGTTGCAACTTCATCATCCCTTATCTGATATCCATTACCATCTTTAGAAAAAATCATATGCCAGCCAACAGGCTCACCATAGTCTTTCCATTCTCCACGCCAATTTTTGCGTTCCACGAACATCCACTCTCCAACTATTTTCTTTTCATATTTTTTTGTTGATATTTCTTTTTCGTTACTAAAATCTTGTTTTGGAGTAATTCTATTAAACTCATGCTTCAATACATGCCCATCATCAAATTCATCTATTATGTTCAATACGATTTTGGTTTTTGAGAGCAATTCTATCGTTGCTATTGTATCATATACATTTTTCCATGGCCTTAACCACAACCATTTGTCATCTATTATTCTTATTCTTATAGTATCTGTTTCTTTATAATATGGATATGTAATAATCTGCAAAGAATCTCCGACAAACTCAACTTCAATCTTATCTTCCATGATTTTCCCGTCATATATTTCAGTAATCTCCCATTTGCCTTGTATCTTAGACGCTGTACTTGTACATGAGTTTAAGAAGAAAGAAGATGCGAATATAAATATAATCACTAAAAGAAACATACGTGTGCTTAAATAATAATCCTTCTTTTTGCTGCAAATAAAACCGTTTTGGAAAATCGGCGTTTTTTGTGCAACTTGCTGATTTTGATACCCGTTTGTATACATCTATTTTTAGTATTAAGTTAAACTCACTCGTGCCAAAATGAGAAACTTAAAAAAGAAGCGTGGCACTGTACACCACTTCTTCGAATAGAGGTCGTAGGAAACCTTGGGCGATAGAAATAGGAACAGTCCACGCTATATCACGTGAACCATTACACTTTTCTGTGCCCTTTAGAAATTTCCTACGTTTCTATTCACAGAAATAGCATAACGCTTCGTGATTTCACCTTGAAATCGATTGTAAAATTACAAATTTTTCCGATACGGCAATAAAAATCACAAATTTTTCACCAAAAAATCCCCAAGATTTTCAATTTTTCCATAGGCGAACGCTTTCATATCCGCCATAACGGTTCTGTTTCCCAATGATTAAAAAAGCCGATTTTGTATATTGGAATAGTTTTATAAGCATCAAAAAGATTGTATATCTTCGCCTTAAGTGCATTGTTAGCATTAATTGAATTACACAAATACAGCATTGTGGAAATTACAAAATAAGGTTGGTTCTCCTGGACACTACTGATGCTGTTTAGCCATGCATTGCGTTGGCTGTTTCCAAACGCTGGTTTTTTAACCATTGTTCTCCCCCATATCCTTGAATGATGAGCAATAATATTTCTCAACAGCGATATTGATTCAAGCCAACTTGACAATTCATTATGCATATTCAATCCAAAATCTTTAGCTATCATCGACTTTCCCGGCAACTGATGATTCAAGTTTTTATAGATTTTAGATAGTGTTCCAAACGTAGCGACCTCAAATATAACCCAAGATTCAGGAAATAGATTTGTATTACTACTATCAATGACTGTAATGTTATGTTTAGCTCTGTATTCTTTGACAAAATTTTCACCACTTCTATTAAACTCATCCAATAATTCACCAATGTGCTTATGATGCTTTTCTTTGTCATTAAACAATTCTTCATTAACATACCATAATCCGCCATAACTCATTGACATATAATATATCAGTTTTGTCCTGAGTGTGATTTCTATGGTCTCTATCGCATCAAACAAAATCAGTCTTAAGTCTTTGTCAAAATTGTATATACTTATAACATCCTTAAAACACGTATTTGGCTTGAAAACATGGTTTATTCGGTCGGATTGCATATCCCACCAATAACCTTTTAATCGAAAATAGCTAATCCTACCAAGATGATACTTCGCATAATCATCATCTTTTACAATCATTCCTCTTGACTTCAGCAATTGAATTTGTGTTTCAATTGATTTTGGTTTTTTATCCATAACAATAAAAATTAAAAAAGAATGACCCGCCAGCAGATCTTACGGTATGCAAAACGGGTACTGTTATCTTTATGCGGACTTGTCCGCTAGTTTCCAATTTTATGCTACAAAGATACAATTAATTTTTACATATACAATCATTTTTTTAAAATTTTTATTATCTTTGCAGTGATTAACATTAGTTTTCAAAATGAAACAAGGATCAAAACAAAAGAAAAACATCAATTTGACAAAGGATTTTGATATGCTTATGCAAGACTATCAAAACAACAATCCTATTCTTAATCAAACATGGAATAAAAAAGGCGATTATTACGAACAATATTCCGTGTATGATGAGAATGCCGTCACTATAAGTGGAATTCTCAATTAAAATAATTAAAACCATGCCAAGTTGGAGTGAAATCTTTAATAATTTTAACAGAACAAAAGAAAGCGACCGAATCTCTTACCTAGTTAAAGAAAAAAGCAATATCTTGATGAAATATCAAGATGCACAGGTCGTAATGTTATCACCTACTATTCCGGTTGGATGCAGAAACCTACAGCTGCCGATGTGTCTATCAACGACAAAGACATGAATGCTTTTATGGAGGCAGTGTATAAACTCGACAAATCCAAAGGTGTTGATTTGATACTACACACACCTGGTGGCGACATCGCGGCTACAGAGAAAATCATTGACTACTTGCATTCAATATTTAATGGTGATATCCGAGCCATAGTTCCACAAATGGCAATGTCTGCAGGTTCGATGATTGCAGTATCTTGCAAGGAAATAATGATGGGCAAGCAGTCATGTTTGGGGCCATTCGACCCCCAGATTGGTGGTGTAGCTTGTCAATCAGTATTGAAAGAGTTTGAAAAAGCAAAGGAAGATATTAAACAAAACCCACATGCTCTCGGTTTATGGCAAGTTATGTTTGCAAAATACAATCCTACATTTTTGGTAACATGTGAGCAAGCAATTGAACTATCAGACGATTTGGCAGACGAAATTCTTTCGAAAACTTTTTCTGACAAAACCAAAAGGAAAGAGATTTTAAAAGCATTTAATAATAACACCACCACAAAAGTTCACAGCAGACATATATCAAAAGAAAAATGCAAATCAGTTGGTTTGAATATCATCGACATGGAAGACGACCAGCATTTGCAAGATATGATTTTAAGCCTGCATCATTGTTACATGATATATCTTGAGCAAACTATTGTCACAAAAATTGTGGAAAACAACATCGGTGGCTGCACAATGAGATTATTAAATGTGAAGCATTAATTCTTTTATTACAGAAAGTGTAAATTAAACCGTGTCAGACTACAATAAAGAGTTGAACGACAAAGCTTAATTTACACTCTCACTTTATGGCCTAATCTGGTTTATCGCCGCAACATAAACACCATCTTCTCTTAAATACGACGGTCCGACAGCAGTGAGAACCATTAAAAATGACGGGGCTTTGTTGTCGCTCTTGTCAAGTATCTTGTTTTTCAACAACTTAAGAGATTTTGCGCCATCTTCAACCAATTTGTCACCACCGAGTTTGATTTCGACAGCACCCCATCGCCCATCTTCAAGATGAATCACTGCATCGCATTCAAGACCAGCATTGTCACGATAATGACGGACTTCACCATCTAGACTATTGGCATAAATCGACAAATCCCTGACAGCGAAATCTTCAAAAAACAAACCGAAACTCTCCAGATCATTAGTCAAGTCATCAGGCCCAATTTGCAATGCTCTGCAAGCTATAGATGTGTCAACAAAATGCCGCGTCGGTGTAGTGCGAATCGATGTTTTCGACCTGATATTCGGATTCCATGCCTGCAAATCATCTATTATATATAAGTCTTGAAGAGCTTCCATGTATTCCGCAAATGTTTTTGTATCCATAGAGCGTTCATTGTTTTGCTTAACATCATCTATTATCGTTGATACTGCAGCCTCTGTTGATATATGACGGGCATAACTTCTTAATATCATTCGCAAAACCTCAGGTTTCTTGTTACGGAAACGCTCGTTGTCACTATCTTCAAACGAAAACAACCCGTTATAATAATTTTTTGTAACATCGATAGCAAAGTCTTTCTCTGCAAGAACCGAAATAGGCCAACCGCCACGACATATCAAAAAAGCGACATCGTTTATGTTAAAATTATCATTATAATCGGTGACAAATTCTTTGCCTCCATTAAACAAATCCAGCAACGAAACTTTGCCGTTTGAGTCACCAGACTCCCACAACGACATAGGCCTCATTTTTATCGGAGTAATACGCCCCGCACCCGAATGATGGATATCTGTCTTTTCAGCAGGAGTAGAACTGCCTGTCAAGATAAACTTTCCAAACTGATATTCCTCATCAAGATTATCCTTCACACAATTCCAAATATCAGGAACTGTCTGCCATTCATCTATCAGCCTTGGATTCTCTCCAACAAGAACAGATTTCGGATCAAGCTTCGCCAATGCTATAGATTGTCTTGTATTCAACTTTACAAAACTTTTCTGATACCTCATGCAAGTTGTTGTTTTACCACAAAATTTAGGTCCCGCGACAACCACTGCACCAGAAGTACGAAGCTTTTTTTCAATCTCTTTTTCGACTAATCTTGAAACATACATAATAGCATCTTTTTTATTTCACGCTGCAAAAATACAAAAATTCCTAAGATTTTCAACAAAAAATTCCTAAGATTTTCAATATAAAATTCCCAAGATTTTCAATTTTTCAATTAATTGTTGGAAAAACAACATTCCATGCAGCAAAACCACTATTTTTGCGTTCTCGAATAAATTAACGTTACTTAACCATGAAAAAAGCTTACTCCGTTATCAGAAACATCCTCGCCATTATTGGCGGAATCAGTATTATTGCTGCGATTATCGTTTGGATAATCTCTCCAAATTACGATTACTATATCGAGAAAAACAATGTCGGATTGAATGACGAACGTGTCGAATTGCTGCGCACATCAGGCGAATATGCTGCCGACACCAATGTTTTTGAAATGAAAATCGTGCAAAAACCAGAAAGAGCACAAGAGATTCGTGATTATTTCCAACTAGACACTCTTTATTCTGAAAATGCCACAACTTGGGAGAAAACCGTCGCAATCGGCAAGTTTGTCTCTTCAAACATCCCTCACGCCAACCAAAGAAAATGGCCCAAAGATGTGAACGCCATCGGATTATGGGAATATATCAAAGAAGTTGAACCAGCCTTCAACTGCCGCCTGCATAGCATTTTCGCATTCGAATTATTCCTTTCGGCAGATATCAAAGCAAGATATATCACCTGCATGTCAGAAGACAAAGACGATCCGGATTGTCATGTCGTCAACGAAGTGTGGCTGCCGGAACTCAACAAATGGGCTATGGTCGATACCGATATGGGCGGACATTATGTCACCGATAAAAACGGCACTCCTCTGTCACTCAAAGAGATGCGCGAGAATTATATCTCCGGCGAAAAGATGCTGATTTATCCTGCTTTCAGCAAAGCTCAAAAAGATAAAGATTATTACGCCTATATGGCGAAAAACACCTATTGGTTCTCTTGCTGGGGAACTCTTTCATATTATCAGGAAGACAGAAATGTGGAAGACGTTGACCGCAATAGCTACGTCAACCTGATTCCATCAGGATATACGCCATACGGCATCGATGAAGGCTATGTCGTCACCACCGATGCTGAAAAGTTCTGGGACGCAGAGATGATTGAATAATTAGTCAAACTTCTCTTTGTACTCCTCCACTTTCTCAGCTATCTTTGAAATCTCATCGATATAATCCGTTGAGACAAAGACGTGATTGAACATGCCAAGAGTGATCATGTATTTCTCTCCTTCGTATTCAAGGAAGCCTGCGTTGCAAACGAAATAATCTTCCATTTCAAGCCCTTGGAGAAGAAATTCGGCAAACATATGCTCCTCCATGCGGTAGCCTTTAATCAGTTCCTTCACGCCCTCCATGGTTGATATCTTTTCCTTAAACAGCTCGGTGAGCTTAGCTTTCGCAATCTCATGATGTTTTTCAGGAGCTGGAACGGTCACTTTCATGAACAAAGCCAAAACGGCAAGGATGATGACAAAAATCAATAACTTTTTCATGGCAATTCTTTTTTGCAAAGATAATAAATTTCTTTAATAACCCCACAATTCGCCAATATTTTGTAATTTTGCGAAAAATTTTGAAATTATGGCAGCAACAATTATTTATGTGGTCGGCGTAATCCTCGGCGTGATGGCTGTTCTTGAAATCCTAAGCGAGCCGATCAGCCTTCTCGGCAAAATCCTTGTGATTGCTTTTGTGCTTATCACGAGCTGGGTCGGATTAGCCATTTATTATCTTCTTTTAAGAGGAAATTTAACACGATGGTTTAGATAGCCTTATGGATAAAAAAGAATTACGGGCTCAGATAAAACTTCTCAAAAAGCAGCATACCAAAGAGCAGCTTCTCGAGCAGTCGGAAATAATTTTATCGAAACTAGAACAGCATCCTGATTTTCAAAACGCCCATATAGTAATGCTTTACAGCGCCTTGCCTGATGAAGTGCAGACTCAGGCTTTTCTCGAAAAATGGCGTCATGAAAAGAAAATCATCCTGCCAACTGTTGTCGGCGATGACATCATCCCTGTGGAACTCGCTGAAAACACTGGCTTTGCCGTCGGCGATTTCAACATCCTCGAACCTCAAAACGAGCCTTACAAAGGCGATTACGACCTCATCGTGGTTCCTGGCGTCGCCTTCGACCGCAACGGAAACCGCATCGGACGCGGACGTGGCTACTACGACCGCTTTCTCTGCAAGCACCTGAACGTCAAACGCATAGGAATATGCTTCGATTTCCAACTCGTCAACGATGTTCCCACCGAACCTAATGACATCAAAATGGACGAGGTGATTTCGTTAAATCTTTAATATGACACGCTTCGCGTGATGTGTGACCTTCGGTCAATGTGTAAAAATGTGTGCCGCTTCACGTCAATTCGCGAAGCGGCACATTTTAACATATTGGACGTTAGTCCATCACATTGCGCGAAGCGCACAAATTTTACCAAGCAAACAATGGATATTCAGCCATCATTGCATTGACCTTTTCCTTCACTGCCTCGAGCTTCTTGGCATCGTCGATATGACTGATGACGTCGTCAATCATGTCAACGATTGGCTCCATCATGTCTTCCTTCAAACCACGAGTTGTGATAGCTGGAGTACCGACGCGCAAACCTGAAGTCTGGAATGGTGAACGGCTGTCGAACGGAACCATGTTCTTGTTGACTGTGATGTCAGCCTGAACGAGGGTGTTTTCAACCATCTTACCAGTAATCTCTGGGAATTTCGAACGGAGGTCGATGAGCATCAAGTGGTTGTCTGTGCCACCGCTGATGATGTTGTAACCTCTGTCGCTGAATGCCTTTGCCATTGCTGCTGCGTTCTTTTTCACCTGGAGGATGTACTCGAAGTATTCATCTGACAATGCCTCGCCGAATGCGACAGCTTTAGAAGCGATGACGTGCTCGAGTGGTCCGCCCTGGACGCCTGGGAACACTGCGCTGTTGAGCAATGCCGACATCATCTTAATCTCACCCTTAGGTGTTGTCAAGCCCCATGGGTTCGGGAAGTCTTCACGCATCATAATCATACCGCCACGTGGTCCACGGAGGGTCTTGTGTGTGGTTGTTGTCACGATATGGCAGTATTCCAACGGGTCGTTGAGGATGCCGCGAGCGATCAAACCTGCCGGATGGGAAATATCAGCCATCAAGATAGCACCGACTGAGTCTGCTGCCTTACGCATACGTGCATAGTCCCAGTCACGTGAATATGCTGAAGCACCAGCGATGATGAGTTTCGGCTTGTACTGAGCGACTTTCTTCTCCATGTCGTCGTAGTCAACATGACCAGTCTCTCTGTTTACTTCGTATGCAACTGGTTTGTAAAGGATACCTGATGAGTTGACCGGTGAACCGTGTGAGAGGTGTCCGCCGTGTGAGAGGTCAAGACCCATGAATGTGTCGCCTGGTTTCAAGCAAGCCAGCAACACTGCCATGTTAGCCTGTGCGCCTGAGTGTGGCTGCACGTTCACGAATTTCGCCTGGAAGAGTTCACCAGCGCGGTCGATAGCAATCTGCTCGGTCTGGTCAACAATCTGGCAGCCGCCGTAGTAGCGCTTTCCAGGATAACCTTCTGCGTATTTGTTTGTCATCACTGAGCCCATGGCTTTCAACACCTGGTCGCTGACGAAGTTTTCTGAAGCGATAAGCTCAATGCCGCCCATCTGGCGCTGTTTTTCCTTACGGATAAGGTTAAAAACCTTTGTGTCTTTTTTCATGTTAAAAATATTTAGTTGATATTCAATTATTTACAATTTCTCTTTAAAGAAATATGCCTTTTATTTCAAACTTCAAAATTATAACTTTTTATTCAAATAACAAAATTTTTAATTAATTTTGCACTTTATTTAAAAGATGACGACTCTCGACGACATAAAATCAGCGGTCTCCAACGAACTTGAACAGTTTGAGGCGTTTTACAAAGAAGCACTTCATTCCGACAATTTCCTGTTGGACAAAATCGGGCGTTACACCTTGAAACACAAGGGAAAACAGCTTCGTCCTCTCTTCGTCTTCCTTTCTGCAAAATGTTTCGGCGAAGTCAACGAGAGCACTTACAGAGCCGCCACTTTCATTGAACTTCTGCATTCCGCGACTTTGATTCATGACGATGTTGTCGACGATGCTTCCGAACGCCGCGGCTTCGCTTCCATCAACGCGATGTATAAAAACAAAATTGCGGTTTTGGCTGGTGATTATCTTCTCTCGAAAGGCATGATGATAGCTCTCGAAAACCGTGATTATCAAATGCTTGACATGATTTCGGAGACGGTAAGAAACATGAGTGAGGGAGAGATTTTCCAACTCGAAAAAGCTAAGAAATTCGACATTTCCGAAGATGACTATTACCAGATAATTGAGAAAAAAACCGCCTCGATGATCGCTTCTTGCTGCGCTATCGGTGCCGTCTCGGCAGGTGCTTCTCCCAAACAGGTCGATATGATGAAAAAATTTGGCATCAATGCCGGCATCGCCTTCCAAATTCGAGACGACATCTTTGATTATCAACCGTTTAACCATTCAGGCAAAAGCTACGGCAACGACATCAAGGAGCACAAAATGACATTGCCGTTAATCCATCTACTGAAAAATAGCTCTGCCATTGAAAGAACATTGATAATCAGCAAGATACGCCTTAGTGGAAAGAAATACAGAACCATCAACGACATCATAAAAAAGGCAAATGATAAAAACAGCCTTCAATACTGTGAAGAAAAAATGAATTTCTTTGCCCAACAGGCTGAAAATCAATTAAATATCATTCCCGATTGCGAGGCAAAAGATGCCTTGAAAAATATATTGTATTACTGCATAAAACGAACCATCTAATGACAACTCTAAACTCCAAACTTCTAACTCCAAACTATAAATCTCATCCCGTAAGGACAAGGCATGCCTTGTCCCTACTGGCAATATTGTTTTTGTGTGTTACCGCCCACTCTCAGGCCTTCTACGGCGGCTTCGCTATAGGTGGCACCACTTCCCAGATTGACGGCGACCATAACAACGGCTTCCACAAGATAGGTTTCACAGGCGGTTTCTTCGTCGGATTGGAACTTTCAGATATCTTCGAAACTCAATTTGAAATCAAGTATATCCAAAAAGGTGCGAAATCAAGTGCCGAAGACCCGTATCAATTCAAGATTCACCTTGAGTATGTGGAACTTCCGCTCGTTGCTTCTGCAAACCTTGGATTTCTCAACATCAACGGCCATGATCTCGACTGGATTACATTTGAAGCCGGTGCCAGTGTCGATGTTCTTATAAAAACCAACCAGAGAACCTTAGGTGGAAACGAGCCGTCAAGTCGATGGAAAGGTTTGTGTTTCAACGGAATACTTGGCGTAAAATTCAATCTCGACAAGAAAAAGCTCCAATTAGGAGCCCGCGTAATAACCTCGATAAACTCGGCTTACGCGGGCAACTTTAGTGATTACGGCACTCACCGTTTCGGACAATTTGGAGCCTTCAACGACGTGCTCGAACTCGTCCTCTACTACCGTTTCAAATGATTATCTAGAAACCGTGATTTTCTTTGTGACAACACCTTTGTCAGTCAAAATATTGACAAAATAAATACCCGATTCCAATCCAGAAACATTTATTTCAGTCTCGGTAGATGTAATCACCATCTGACCTGCAACATCGTAGAAATCCACGCATTGTACGGGTGAATCATTATTAGCCCCTACGTCAATTCTAACAACATCTTTTGCTGGATTTGGATAAATTGTAATCTTCGCATCATCAATCTCATTCACTGCATCATAATCCTTATCCAATGGTTCCGACCAGTAAATGTTATGTCCGTCGTCAGTGCTAACACCATATTTATATAATCCAGATGGCAGGTTAACCCATTCATCATCAATATATTGCGCATTTATGACATTTTCCGCTACCAAACCGTATTCTCCAGAATCACAATCCTTTATATAAACGTTGAACGCATTGCCCACAGTGATTTTGTCGACATAAAACGCGTTTTCATAGTCGCCTTCAGTGAGCTGGTTGCCGTATTTCCATTCAAGCAGGTGATTTCCAGGACTTAACGAAACCGAATAAAACGTCCACGGCACCTTGTCTTTCAAAGTCTCGCCATACTGCACGTTGTCGATGAAGAAACCACCGCCGTTCAACGGGAAGCAGTCCACCATTGCGTAATAGCTCACCATACAAGTAGTTGGAATATTTACCGCCAACGAAATCTTACTCGTCGAAAACATCGCCTTGTTCGTCGACCTCACACAATACGAGCCTTCATACGGATTCTCCATCGTCACCTCCCAAGGGCATGTCGCATCATTAATCCACATGTTTTGATACAAATTGCCCGTTTCAAAGCCGTCATAGATGCAGTTTGGCATGTCCCACGACAACGCCACCTTTGTATTGTTGATGATTTCCGCTTGAATATCAATGACTTTCTCAACCATCACATAATTTGACGGCAGTGTGGTGATATCATTATTCAAATGCGCTTTCACATAATATTTGTATTTGCTTGCGTATGTGAGATGATCCATGTAAGTCGTTGACGTTAAATTATTTGCGATACACATATCATCACGATACACGGCATAATAACTGGCATCGGCAGTCGCGTCCCAGTTCAAATCCACATAACTGCCGTCGAAATCGGCTGTGAGATTTGTCGGTCCATGGTAATACAGAGCGTTTATAGCCGCCAATGCGTCGACGCGTCCTGAACCCGTTATGTTATTCTTTATGGTGTTTCCTGCATTCGATGCCGTCAACTCAATAATTGAATCCAATTCGGCTGGCATAAGCTCAGGATTTGCATCAAGCAACAACGCTAAAACACCTGAAACACAAGGCGTTGCCATCGAAGTGCCGTCATATGCCACATAGCCAGTCCCCGTCTGAAAGTTCAACGAAGTGACATTTGCACCTGGAGCAGAAATATCTGGGCGAATCAAACCAGGTTGTGTAGCATCGCCGTTTTGGTATGGATAGTCTTCCCAATTCACCGGACCGACCGAAGAAAAACTGCAATGTGCGTCGTTTGCATCTGTCGCACCAACGCAAATCACACCCGAAGTGCCACCTGAAATCAGGTTCGCCTGGTCAGGATGCAGCCATGGCGGAGGACAGTTGCCAGGACATCCAACATTGTTAGGCACAGGATAGGTGTACTGCGTGTCTCCTACGTTGCCAGCCGCCACAGAGGCGACCATACCGGCATCTTTTACCGTGACAAAAAGGTCACGATACACTGTCGAAGGGCCAATCTCAGGGTCGCCAAGCGACAAATTGATGATGTCGGCACCATGATTCATCGCAAAATGAACTCCCGAGATGAGGTCAGAATCAGTACCGTATCCAGTATCATCCAACACCTTGACAGCCATAATCTTAGCACCTGGTGCGATACCCGTTTGTGTACCAGCATTGCCTTGTCCTGCCACGATTCCAGCCACATGAGTGCCATGACAGTAGTCGTCCATTGGATCGTCATCGTCATGACAAACATCATATCCATGATGAGGGAAATTCTCACCGCCGTCCCACATGGCACCTGCAATATCAACATGGTTGTAATCCACGCCAGAGTCTACGACTGCCACGTTAACGCCGTCACCATTATATCCCGTCGAGCCGTTATAGCTCCAAACCGCCGGCGCATTGACTTTGCTGACGTGCCAAGCAATGTCTCTTGTCTCTGCAGCCTTTGCCTCGACCATGTCAGGCACCATCTTACGTATATAATCACGATAAACGTAGACGACATCAGAACGTTTTTCAAGCAAGGCGATAACCTCATCAGAAGCGTCGCAACGAAAACCGTTGAACGCCCAATACTGCTCAATGCCGCTCACCTCACCTTTAAAACCGTTCAGAAAGTCCATCACATTTTGCTGTGAAGCCTGGCAAAACGCCATCCTTTCCTGAATCACAAAATCACGACGCTGCGCCTTCGTCATGTTACGCGTCTTGACCGCAAGATTCGCGTCATCATACTTTTCCGACATCACCACAATCACCCTCGACTGGGCGAAAACAGCGCCAAAACTCATCAAAAAGACCAAAAATGTCAAAAACCTCTTCATTTTATTTGATTTAAAATATTTTACATCTGTCTGTCAATGGAATCCTTATGGATAATCTCAAAAATCTCCTTCACCGAGTCAGCGTTCAAACCAAGATTCACACCTTTATTAATATTAGCCTCCAAAACGCTCTTCCAGCGGTCCATCTGAAGCACCGTCAAGTCATGTTTTCTCTTGAAATCACCTATCTTTTCTGAGACATTCATTCTCTTTGCTATAAGATTCAGCAATTCGTCATCAATTTCATCGATTTCCTTTCGGAGATTTTTCAGAACCACATCGTCTTTGTCGGCGTTTATCTTCTTGATAACCAATTTATTAAGAGCATTTTTCAGGCTCTCCGGTGTTATCTGCTGATTCGCGTCTGTCAAGGCTTGTTCAGGGTTGCAATGCGATTCTATCATGAAGCCTTTTGTGCCGAAATCGAGTGCCTTTTGCGCCGTCACCTGCAACAGTTCTCGGCATCCGCAGATATGGCTCACATCCGTAATCATCTGAATATCAGGACGTAAGCGTTTCAGCTCGACTGGAATCTTCCACACCGGGGCGTTTCTGTAAGGTGTCTCTTCCGCCGACGAAAAACCGCGGTGAATGGCACCGATGTATTTCAATCCTGCTCCGTTAAGTCTCTCTATAGCACCAAGCCACAGCTTCAAGTCGGGCGCTATCGGGTTCTTCACAAACACAGGCACATCGCATCCTTTTAAACAGTCAGCAAGCTCCTGCACCGAGAACGGATTCACCACCGTTCTCGCGCCAAGCCACAGAATATCAATATCATAGCGCAACGCAAGCTCCACATGCTCAGGAACAGCCACTTCTGTCATGGTCAGGAATCCAAATTTTTCTTTCGCCTCTTTCATCCACTGAAGCCCCACTTCTCCCACACCTTCAAACACATCGGGACGCGTGCGAGGCTTCCAGATACCGCCACGTAGCACCTTGACTCTCTCTATCTTGCTCAAACCGTCCGCCGTATCCATCAGCTGCTCCCGCGTCTCGACGCTGCACGGCCCGCTGATGACCAATAACTCGTCAGGCTTTTGAAACCATTTTCTTATGTCAAAGCTTTCGCTCATTTCATAATATTTTTTTGCAAATATAAAAATTAAATGTGAAGATTCAGCAAATTTTTGTTATTTTTGTAGTTTGAAATTTTAAAATGTAAAAATCGTGAAACGTACAGAGATTAAAGCTGCTCTCGCAATGCAAGAGCTTGACAATGAAATAAATGTGAAAGGCTGGGTGCGCAACAAACGTGGCAGCAAAAACGTCGCCTTCATCGCTTTGAACGACGGCTCGACTATCAACAACCTGCAATTGGTCATCGATTTGGAGAAGATTCCGGAGGAAAGCCTTGCCCTGATGCACGCAGGCGCGTCGGTCTCAGCCATCGGGAAACTCGTGAAATCAGCCGGAAGCGGTCAGAATGTGGAGCTCGCTGTCAGCTCGATAGAGCTTCTCGGACCAGCAAACCCGGATTTCTACCCGCTGCAGCCTAAGAAACACTCGCTGGAGTTTTTGCGCGACATAGCTCATCTGCGTTTCCGCACCAACACCTTCGGAGCGGTGTTCCGCATCCGCCACGCCATGGTGTTTGCAATTCATAACTTCTTCAACAGCAAGGGTTTCTACAACATCCACACCCCGCTCATCACAGCATCCGACGCTGAAGGCGCTGGCGAGATGTTCCAAGTGACAACCCTCGACCTCAACAACCTTCCAAGAACAGAAGAAGGCAAAATCGACTACAGCCAGGACTTCTTTGGAAAGTCGACAAACCTCACCGTTTCAGGTCAGCTTGAAGGCGAATTGGCAGCAACAGCTCTTTCGAAGATTTACACTTTCGGTCCTACTTTCCGTGCCGAAAACTCAAATACAACACGTCACCTCGCTGAGTTCTGGATGATTGAGCCTGAAATGGCATTCTACGACATCCACGACAACATGGAACTCGCCGAAGAGATGCTTAAGTATTTGATCCAGTATGCGTTAGATAACTGCATGGACGACCTTATCTTCCTCAGCAAACGTCTCCAGGAAGAAGAAAAGAACAAGAAAGAAGAAGAGAAATCGATGGAACTCATCGAGAAGCTTCATTTCGTGCTCGAACATCCATTCCAGGTCTTGACATACACCGAGGCCATCGACATCCTCAAAAACTGCAACTACAACAAGAAAGGCAAGTTCCAGTATCCTATCACGGGTTGGGGTGTCGACCTGCAGTCGGAACATGAGCGTTATCTCGTCGAGAAACACTTCAAGAAACCTGTGATTTTGACCGATTACCCAATGGAAATCAAAGCGTTCTATATGAAACAGAACGACGACGGCAAGACAGTACGCGCTATGGACGTGCTCTTCCCTGGCATCGGCGAAATCATCGGCGGCTCAGAACGTGAGACCGACCTGAACAAGCTGCTCAGACGTATGCATGAAGTAGGAATTCCTGAGGAATCAATGAACTGGTACCTCGACTCACGCCGCTTCGGCTCAGTGCCGCACTCAGGCTACGGACTCGGCTTCGAACGCCTCTTATTGTTCGTAACCGGCATGAGCAACATCCGCGACGTCATCCCGTTCCCACGTACACCAAAGAACTGCCTGTACTAAGAAAATATGAGTTCGCAGAGGTTAACTCAAACGCAAAAGCTTCTCCAAAAGCTGTCGCCACAGCAGATTCTCATCATGAAACTGCTGCAGATTCCAACTATGGAGCTAAGCACACGCATCAAAGAGGAAATCATGCAAAACCCGGCTCTCGAAGAAGGCGAAGAACACGACTATGAAGACGAGACCGTCGACACCTTCGACGACGAGCAAACCGAAGAGGAACAATACGACCCGCTCGACGACTTCGACGATTATCTCAAAGATGACGACGAGGACGACGCTGCCTACAAATACGCCGCAAATAACAGCAGCCCCGACGACAAGCATTACGAGACTCCGATAACCAACGAAACATCTTTCCAGGACACTCTCATCGAACAGCTCGGTTTCCGTAAACTTGACGAGAAGAAACGCAAAATCGGGACTTACATCATTGGCAATCTTGACGATGCCGGTTATCTTTCAAGGCCGATTTCCGGCATTGCCGACGACCTCATCTTCACTCAAAATATCGACGCCACCGAAGACGAGATTCGTGAAGTGCTTGAAATAATCCAGGACTTCGACCCTGCTGGCGTTGGCGCGACGAACCTCCAGGAATGTCTTCTCATCCAGTTGAGACGCATCGAACGCGAGAACCCCGACAAAAACTACACTAACGCCATAACAATAGTCGACAAGTTTTTTGAAGAGTTCACAAAAAAACATTACGACAAAATCGTGTCTCGCAGCGGCATGACGGAAGAGGAATTCAAAAACGCGCTCAACATCGTCTTGTCTCTCAACCCCAAACCAGGCGGCTCGATGGGCTCGACAAGCCAAAACAACGACTATATCATCCCTGACTTCACCATCATCAACAACGACGGCGAGCTCGAGTTGTCGCTGAACGGTCGTAACACCCCTGATCTCCATGTCAGCAAGGACTTCGTCAGCATGCTGAACTATTATTCCAAGGGAAAGGACAACCGCGAGAAACGCGAAGCCATCAACTTCATCAAAAGTAAAATCGAATCTGCCAACTGGTTCATCGACGCAATAAAACAGCGCAAAAACACGCTCTACGTAACCATGAAAGCCATCATGGACTATCAGCGGGATTTCTTCCTCACTGGCAACGAGAGCAAACTCAAGCCGATGATTCTCAAAGACATATCAGACAAAGTCGGACTTGACATCTCTACAATTTCACGCGTTGCCAACAGCAAATACGTGCAAACCGCCTACGGCACCTTCCAACTCAAATATTTCTTCAGCGAAGGGCTTCTTAACGACGAAGGCGAAGAGGTGTCGACACGCGAAATCAAAAAAATCGTTCAGGACTGCGTCGAAAACGAAGACAAAGCCAACCCTCTCACCGACGACGAGCTGACCGCCATATTGAAGGAAAAAGGCTACACCATAGCCAGACGCACCATAGCGAAATACCGCGAACAGCTTGGAATCCCAGTTGCACGCCTGCGCAAAGTGCTATGAAGACAGCAAAAATAATATCAGTAATCGGGCACCCCATCTTCCTTCCAACCTGGATGATGGTGATAATGCTGCTTTCAGGCCTCACACGCTTCATGCCAGACAACGACTGGTTCTTCCTATCCGCCACATTCTCAATGACTTGCCTCATCCCTGCAGTGATGATAGCTATAATGAAAAAATGGAACATCATCAAGTCAATAGAGATGGATTCAAGGGAAGACCGCCTCGGTCCTCTTTTTATCATGATAATGTTCATCTACGCCACGATTAGGTTTTTCAGCAAAATCGAGCTGTTTTCGGTCTTCAATTTTTATCTCACCGCAATTCTTGTAGTGACAATTTTGGCGTTTATACTGACTTTTTTCTGGAAAATAAGCCTTCACACCCTCGGCTGGGGCAGCTTTGTGGCTTGCCTTTTCATCATGTCGACAGCCGCCATGCGCCTTTACCTGCCTTACCTGATTGCAAGCATCATCTGCACTGGCATAGTTGCATCATCCCGACTGAAATTGAAATCCCACAGCAACGCCCAGATTTACACAGGCTTCGCCATGGGATTTTCCACAGTGATTATAATGTATTTCTTTTTCCTTCTCTAATAAGCCCTGATTCCAATACCTATTGATAACGGCAAAATCTCCGGACCTCTGTCACTCTTGAAAGAACCTGTAACCTGATAACCCACAAACAAGTTGACGCATCTGTAGCCGACTCTTGCAAAAGCCGAATAAACAATGCTTTCAACCGCATTCAAGCTGTTATATCTGACTTCCCAGTTGTGCGTGTCAGGATTAACTTCATCAGCCTCATTGATTTTACCGATAACCTTAGCCCTACTGCTCATCAAGAAGCCGACCTTTCCTCCAAAAGAAATCTTAAACTTGTCGGCAATGCGGAAATTCAACTCAAATGGAATGTCCATATAATTGAAATTAAGCTTGCTTTTATCGCATGATGAAAGAGGTGTAAAAGTGATTGTATGGGCGTATGGCTCTGATAACCAAGCACTTTTCATATAGTAATTGTGAGACGACACACCCAAGCCAATCGACACCGTGTGTTTCGACTCCAACATCGGGAGATTGTAGGTGATATATGCGCCGAAGCCCTGATTTATCGCACGCAAATCGAAATTCTCATATTTGCTGCCGGTATTGATGTCGGTATACAAATCAAAGCCCATGGTAATCTTGCCGTTGGTGCGGTCTTTTATGAGCTGAGCGTTTGCCATGATTGTTATCAGAAACAATGCTGAAAGCAGGAAAATTCGTTTTTTCATCTTTTAACTTGTTGATATTCTTTTAGTTATTATTCATTTTACTCGTCAGTTTCTGACGCTTGTCAAGCAATGTGTCAATCTCGTCTTCCGAAAGCTCAGGGTTTTTCAGCTGGGAATCAATGGCATCGATAAGAGCTTGATAATTCTCTCCCGTCTGCAATGATTCAAAAGCCTTTTCCTTAACCTCCACATCCGCAATATGATTCTCTTCCTCGTCTTCCAGATAAGCGTCTTCTCCAAGTTGCTCGCGAAGCTTGTCGGTCAGCATAGAAATGAGTCTTTTCGCCATCACAGGATCCATCATGCTGAACATCTCAATCGAAAACTGGTCTTTAACCTGTTCATATTGAGTGAGATACATCTTCAGCTGCTCATACTGCGCTTTATCCATTCCAGGCACATCGTCAGGCGGAAACTTCTCCATCACCTTCTTGAAAAGCCTGAACAGCTCGTCAACCTGTTTTTTAAGATCATCGTTTTCCATAAAAACATTTTTTATATTAACGGCTTTTTATTCATCATAATATATTCTCTCGTTGGAATTATATATGCTGTCGTTGTAATAAAGACTGTCAAGATACAGAGTATCAATGATAAACAAATCGTCTTCTATGAAGATTGTCTTCTTTAACGAGTCAAGTATCTTCAATGAATCAACAAGCAGTTCCTCAAGATTAATGTCACCTACACAAAGGGCATTATATGGCAGCTCGATGCGGTCGGCTGTGACAAAAGCGTTCTTGTATTTCTTTTTCAGCTGTTGATACATGTTTTCCGCCTCCAATCTTGTGCGGAAATCGCCGATGCGGAGACGATAATATGGCTGTCCAAATATCAGATAAACCGGAATGTCAGGATATTTCTCGCTGAAAACCGTCTTCACGCTGTCGGCATGTTTCAAGGCATCGTTGCCTAACTCCATGAAAATCTGCACCCTGAATCCGTCAATCGTGCTGTCATTGTCATGAATCTGACGCTGTTTCATCATCAAAGTATCGATTCTTCTGTCCTGATTCAGAATCAAAACACCCCGCTGTGCAGCACAACTTATTGATAATAAGCACATTAAAGCCAGAAACAATAATTTATTCCTCAAAACCTAAAATTTTTTGCTAAATTACGCAAAAGTTTTCAATTTAGTGTGTGATTTTTTGTAATTTTGTCAATAATTTTTTCAATATGAATGAAAATCTCGATGCATACGGCACCTCGATGAGCAAGGCGGAGAAGGAAATCGAGCAGGTTATCAGACCTGACGCTTTCGCCAGTTTCGCAGGGCAGGAGCAGGTCGTGGCAAATCTTAAGGTTTTTGTGAAGGCGGCTGCCCAGCGCGGCGAGTCGCTCGACCATGTTTTGCTCCACGGACCTCCAGGATTGGGCAAGACCACATTGTCGCACATAATCGCCAACGAGCTCGGAGTCAACATGAAAATGACCTCAGGTCCCGTTCTCGACAAGCCAGGCAACCTCGCGGGGCTGCTCACGAGCCTCGAGAAAAACGACGTACTTTTCATCGACGAGATTCACCGCCTCAGTCCCGTCGTGGAAGAATATCTCTACTCCGCCATGGAGGACTTCCGCATCGACATCATGATTGAGACAGGACCTAACGCCCGCAGCGTCCAGATTGCGCTCAACCCATTCACACTGATAGGCGCCACCACGCGCTCGGGACTTCTCACAGCGCCTCTGCGCTCACGTTTCGGAATCAATATGCGCCTCGAATACTATGACTCGAAGACGCTTTCAAACATCATAAAACGCTCAGCGTCAATACTTCGCGTCCCTATCGACGACGAAGCTGCTTTTGAAATCGCCAGAAGAAGCCGTGGCACCCCTCGTATCGCCAACTTGCTGCTGCGCCGTGTACGTGACTTCGCCCAAATCAAAGGCGACAAAGACGGCCGTATCACCATCGACATCGCGAAAATCGGTCTGAAGGCGCTCAACGTCGACCAGCACGGTCTCGACGACATGGACAACCGCATCTTACTGACCATCATCGAGAAATTCAAGGGCGGACCTGTCGGCGTGAACACCATCGCCACCGCCGTCGGCGAAGAGGCTGGCACCATCGAAGAGGTCTGTGAGCCGTTCCTCATCCAGGAAGGCTACCTCATGCGCACACCGCGCGGCCGCGTCGCCACCGACCTCGCCTACAAACACCTCGGCATCTTCAAAGGAGCAGACCAAGGAAGTCTTTTCTAAAAAAAGAAACAGCTTCCCGGGGAGGGAAGCCGTTTCCAAATTAACCATTTAAAACTTAATCCTATGAAAATCAAAGCTTTACTCTCTCTTGCTTTGTTTTTTCCTTTTTACTCGCCCACAGACCGTACACCTCACTGACGTTGCCGGCCGTGATGAACGCGTTTATCCCGTTTTCGTTGATGTGATTCATCAACTTAGAGAATTCGTCTTTTGTCAGAAGGGCTTCAATCTCAACCTTCTTCTGATTGCTGTAACCGCCTGTCACATCGTACATTGTAACACCACGCTGCAACTCGCAGATGATGAAGTCCTGGATGTGCTTGTACTGTGGACTGATGATGCAGACACGTTTTCTGTTGTTCAAACCCGCCGTGAAATAATCAACAACCAAACCGTTGATCCATGTTCCAATCAAACCGATTACCACGATGTTGAACGGGTTGATGGCGAATGCCGTCAAACAGATAACTGTGCCTGCCACCGTCACCGACGCTCCGATGTCAAAGTGCATGTACTTGTTGACAATCTTTGCAAGTATATCGAGACCGCCCGTCGAAGCATTGATCTTAAACAAGGTGGCTTGCGAAAAACTAAGGATAAGCACGAAGCAAACGAGGTCAAACCACGGGTCGCCCATCAACGATGTAACATAATCTGTGCCCTTCTCTGCCACCTTGCTTAACCAACTCCCAGTTGCCTCGTCAAAATAGAAGCCACTCTTTTCAGCACCATACAGCTCGGTAATCACCATCTGGTATGGCAGATACTTCTCAAACAACGCCGTGAAAGGTCCTAATATCAAAGCGGTGTAAACCGTCTTGATACCGAACTCCTTGCCTATCAAAAAGTAAGCCAAGACAAGCAAAATCGCATTGATGACAAAAATCATCATTGACACCTCAAGATGCACACCGAACAACTTCTGCGACACTTCCGCCAAAACGATGGAAAGACCGGAAATCGTTCCGATGATGAGCTTACTTGGCACTAAAAAATAGTGAACACAGATGGCTGTCAAAACCATGCCAAATGTCATAATAAGGAATTCAACCCAGAATTTCTTGGTTGCTACGTAATCCCAAACTTGTTTTGCACTTACCATCTTTAAATTTTTAACTGATTTTAACCATCTGTTTTCGGGGTGCAAAAGTACATATTATTTTTAAATGTGAAACATTTTTCTTAAAAAAATTTTAAAAATTTTTATTTAATTGATTTTCACTATATTATTAAACAGTTTTTAAAAAAAATCAAGCTCATTTTTTACAAAACTTGAGTTTTTTCCCAAAAACATTTTACGCTTTTCGACAAAATTTTTTGTAAAATTTTAATTGTCATTTTTTTGATATGTTATTCATTTTTTTATTATTTTTGCATATCTAATTACATTGAATTTAATCTTATGAAAAAAGATATATTCATAGCGACTTTGTTGTTTGCCATACTATTGTCTTTCAATATGTTAGCAAATCCAACAAAGAGCATAACAGGAAAAGTCGTTGACGAAGGCACTGGCGAAGCCTTGGAATTTGCCACTGTAAGCCTTTTCAACCTGCCCGACTCCACTCTCGTTACCGGCGTCATCACCGACAGCAACGGCGCTTTTACACTTCAGGTAAACGAAGGGAAATATTTCATCTCGATACAGTTTGTCGGATATAAAACCAAGACAATCAACATCAATGCGAAAAATAACGATGTCAATCTTGGCAAGATTTATCTGCAGGAAGACAGCAAGCTTCTGCAGGAAGTGGAGGTGATTGGTGAGAAAAGCACCATGACCATGTCTCTCGACAAACGTGTTTTCAACGTCGGAAAAGACATCGCGAGCACCGCAGGCAACGCCATCGAGGTGCTTGAAAACATCCCTTCGGTGACTGTCGACGTGGAAGGCAACGTCAGTCTTCGCGGCGACGACGGCGTGCAGATTCTCGTCGACGGAAAAGTGTCGGGTCTCGTAGGACTTAGCACCCAGGACGCTCTCCGCAGCCTTCAAGCCGATATGATTGAACGCATCGAGGTGGTGACAAATCCGTCAGCGAGATACGATGCCGAAGGAACAGCGGGCATTATTAATATAGTGTTGAAAAAAGAAAAACGCAAGGGTGTCAACGGCAGCATCGACGTGCTCGGCGGATTCCCATTTGAATGGGGCAAAGCACATCCAGAACCATTCCCGTTCCAAGCAGGCATCGGGGCAAGCATCAACTACCGCCTCAGACGATTCAACATCTTCGCGAATTACAACTACAACTACCGCGACGACATCAGCGACGGATATACCAAGACGGAGTATTTCAACGGCGGCACTCCTTACGACCCCGACATTGAAAACCACTATGACGCCACTCAGATTTCGGAACAAACAACCGAACGCGGACGACATTCGCAAGGTCATAACATCCGCGGCGGCTTCGACTATTACATCTCCGACAATGATATTCTTTCGTTTTCGGCATTGTACAACCGTGCAACCGGTCACAACACTCCTACAGTCACCTACATAGACGACTTCCCGTTTGACGGAATGACAAAATACAAAAAACGTTCCGAAGACTGGCATAACAGCCGCCCAATGAACGAGTTCACCCTCGATTACGACAAGTATTTCAATACAAAAGACAACTACTTGAAGACTTCACTCCGTTATTTCCAAAACGAAAACAGGGAATGGTCGGACATTTACGACAGACATTATGCCTCGCAGGAAGACATGGACAACGATATCGTGATTGACACTTCCGTCATCAGACAATACACCGATGTCATTGAGAAACACCGCCGTTTCCAGGGTATGGTCGATTTCGCCTATCATATCGGACTTCACAACATCGAGGCAGGAGCAAAATACACCAACGCGATGCCGAGCAACGACGCCATAGTGATGCAAAGCGACACTTTGTACACCGCTTATTGCCATGAATTCGACTACAACCAACAGGTGGCGGCACTATATGCGAGCTACGGCACCGAATTCGGACTGTTCTCATTTCTTGCAGGAGCACGTTACGAGTACACCTACACAATGGCTAACTACAAAAACCAGATTGACGGAAAGCACACACAAAGCTACCACGACATCTTTCCAAGTGGTCATGTCAACTACAAAATCACGGAACAAAACCAGTTGCAGGTGAGCTACACTCGACGCATCCGCCGACCTGGCTACTGGCAGATGGCACCATACCGTTCTTTCAACGACGACCGCAACTTCCGCGTTGGGAACCCTGCCCTAAGACCTATTTACACTGACAGTTACGAGTTTTCATTCCTTAAATTCTGGGAAGGTGGAAATCTCAACGTCACAGGCTATTATCGTCACAGAACAGATGTCATACGTCATTTTACAGAAGTGGAAGGCGATGTTTCTGTTAGCATGCCTCATAACTTCGGCATCAGCGACAACTACGGCATTGAAGTGGTTGGTTCGGTAAAAGTGTTCGACTGGTGGAACATCAACGGAAATGTCAATTTCTTCAAATCATGTGCCGTTGGTGACTACACATCCGAAAAAACAGGTATCACAACCCATTACACCACAGACTCTTATGGCTTGTTCGGTCGTCTCGTCATGAAATTCGACTTCAAGAAATTCTGCAACTTCCAGTTCACCGGGCACTTTATGGGACCTCGCACCGAGCCTCTCGGATTCCGCGCCGCCAACTACTGGCTCGACTTCGCCGCCTCTCGTGACGTGTTCAACGGTAAAGGCACATTGTCATTGAACGTCAGAGACTTCTTCGGCACACGTTCTCACGGTGGCGAGTCATGGGGCGATGATTTCTGGAAATACAGCAAAGGCTCATGGAGCAAGACAACCGTCACGCTCAACTTCAACTACCGCATCAACCAACAGCAGAAGAAACAAAGAGGTGAAGAGAATAATCGTAATGACTCCGACGAAGGAGGAGATTTCTAAAATTTGTCCTCACTTCGTTCGGAATATGCTGCTTCGCAGAATGTGTAGGCTTCGCCTAATGCGCAAAGCGCACACATTCGCCTCAAGCGCACATTTTTATTATTCAGCCGAAGGCTGCATATTATTCAATGACTATTTCATCAGCAAAAATCCACGACTTCTCCCCTGCTCCCACATGCCATTCCGGACATGGACCAGGATTGGTTGCAACCATCTTGACATATCGTGCATAGAGTTTCTTCCTGATTTCAAGTTCTTGAATGACAGCGTCTTCCTCCTCTTGGGAAATCTCGTTCTCGACAGTGCCAACAGGCTTGAAGTTCTTGCCGTCGTCAGAAACGAAAAACTCAACCTGTGAAGGCATGAAAATCCATGATTTCTGATCTTGCAGGAAGCTTCCGGCAAGACGATGAATCTCCGTCATCTCACCCAAATCAACAACAGCATCAAGGTCAACGCCATAATAACCCTGCCACATTCCGACACGGAAATTGTCGTTACCGCGCTGTAAATCAATAAGTGCGATGTCGCCACCAGCCTCATACTGGTTGCTGTAAGGATATTTTATCGTGATGTTTCTGCCTGCATTAATTTTCTTGAACGAACCATTTGATACCGTCGAGACATCTTTGCCTACAACAGCATAAGCGTTGATTTCAGTAGTTTTGTCAATCACAAACGGACCAGTATACTCCATTTCCTCACCGCCATTCAAAGAGTAAATTATTTTCGCATTTTTGTTCGGATGAGTGATGCTGACATCAAGTTTGTCATAGAAAACATATTTGTCAACATTGATGATTGGTACTGTAACGATTTGATTGTCTTTAATATACATCACCGGACAATCGTCATCGGCAGTTGCCCATGTGGTGTTGCGTTTCTCGGTCATTGTGAACTCCAACTTGCCGCCGTTTACAATCTCATCATAATACAAGTAGCTGCGGCTCAATGGTTTTCCGTTCAATTTCACCGATTCAATAAACCTATTCTCTCTCGTAAGGTTCTTTGCAACAATCTGAAGATTATTGCCATTTTCAAACTTCACCGTCATTTTTTCAAAATGAGGAACACCTATCACATAATAACCGCATGCCGGCGTCACAGGGAAGAATCCCATCGCGCTCATCACATACCATGCCGACATCTGACCGCAGTCCTCGTTGCCGCAAAGTCCGTCAGGCTGGTCGGTGTAAAGCTCATTCATGATTTGATTGACAAGTCTCTGTGTTTTTGTTGGATTGCCAAGGAAATTATAAAGATACGCCATGTGATGCGACGGCTCGTTGCCATGCGCGTACTGCCCAATCAAGCCTGTGATATCAACCTGCTGGCGTCCGGTGAGGTCAGAAGAAGTCTGGAAAAGCTGGCTGAGTTTCTTCTCATATTCCTTTTTGCCGCCCATGAGCTCGATATGTCCATTAACATCTTGTGGCACAAAAAAGTTATACTGCCAAGTGTTTGCCTCCGTCAGCATGAAATTGACCTGTTTCGGATCGAATGGCGACACAAAACCACCGTTTTTACGGCCTCTGAAAAACTTCGTCTCTGGGTCATAAATGTTTTTGTAGTATTGTGCGCGACGATAAAACTCATCCGCTATCTCTTTTTTGCCCATCTTTTCTGCCATTCTGGCGATGCACCAGTCGTCATAGGCATATTCCAAAGTCTTTGAAACCGATTCGCCTTCCACATCAGCGGCAATATATCCGTATTTTTTGTAATATTCGAGACCGAAAAAGTCTTTGTTTGCCCTGTCAACCATAGCAGCAAGAGCTTTTTCAGCGTCAAAGCTGGTGATTCCATTGATATAAGCGTCGGCGATGACTGGGATTGAATGGTAGCCAATCATGCAATGAGTCTCGTTGGCAGCGAGTTCCCACGTTGGAAGCAGTCCGCCAGTATCATAATTGTCGATGAAAGTGTTGATAATATCGACTGCGCGTTCCGTCTGCACCATATTGAGAAGCGGGTTTTCCGTGCGGAAAGTGTCCCATTGCGAGAAAACAGTGTAACGCGGCTTGTCCGACTGGTGAACCTTCAGGTCATGACCGCGATAACGCCCGTCAACGTCGGAATATAGGTTCGGAACGATAAACGAATGATACAGAGCGGTATAGAACACTTTTTTGTCTTTTTCATTGACGCTTTCCACTTCAATACGGCTCAGTTCCTTGTTCCATGAATCGTAAGTCTTCTTTGCCAAGGCATCCAAATCGAAATCGCTGATTTCCGACTCAAGGTTTTTCTTTGCGCCTTCCACATCGACGGCAGAGATGCCTATTCTCATCAGGAGAGGCGTGCCATCGTTCTCAAAATCAAAGGCATAAACGAGTCCTTCAGCGTTTTTGTCATACGATTTTATCGGTTTTGAAAACTCAGCGTAAAAATACAGATACTGGTCTCTCGCCCAATATCCCGAGCGGCGGAATCCGCTGATGGCATTGTCGCCTTCGACTTTCGCCCAAGCCTCGTAAATCTTCTCGTTCGACAACGTCGACTCTTTCAGGTCGAGAATCACGGTGGCGTTCTCTCTTTCCGGGAATGTGTAGCGATGCATTGCCGCTCTCACACCGGAAGCGAGTTCCACATTAATTTTATAGTCATCAAGAAAAACGCTGTAAAATCCAGGGCACGCCGTCTCCGTTTCATGACGGAAGGCGGAACGATACTCGTCAGATTTATAGTGCTTCTCACCAGTTATAGGCATGAAACGGAAGTCACCGTAATCGTTGCATCCGGTACCGCTCAGATGAGTATGGCTGAATCCAAGTATATGATTGTCAGAGACATGGTATCCGGAACATCCGTCCCAGTCGTCCATTCTCGTGTCAGGGCTGAGCTGCACCATTCCGAAAGGCGCTGTCGCTCCCGGATAGGTGTGTCCGTGACCGCCCGTACCGATAAATGTGTCTACGTATGCTGCCGGTTCCTGCTTCTTCGAACAAGCCGCCAATAAAAACACGGCTGTAATTAATATAGGTATCCTCTTCATTTTTTGTAATTTTTTGACACGATAAAATTACCATAATTTTCAATATCTTTTCAAAAAAAATAATTTTTTTTACAAAAATGCATACAACATGATTAAAAAAGTTTTATCTTTGCAACGAATTATCTATGGGTAATTCATGCATTAGAATGAAATTAACTTAATTATTAACTAAAAATTACTTACAATGAAAAAAGTATTTTTACTTTCACTCGGCCTCATTTTAGGCGTAAGTGCATTTGCACAGAGACAAGTGATCAAGGACGACAGTAGGTCAACTGTTGTTGACAGCAAGAAAGCTATCGTTGGCACAGAAGTGGTCACAGAAACATCGGACTTCACTCCACAAGCTGCAAAAAGCGTTGTCATAAACAGATATGACGATCTGGAGTATGCCGCAACAATGTGGACTTACTACGACCTTCAGTCAAATGGTTATCTTAGCAACCGTATGGTTCAGTTTGACAATGGTACAGTTGCAGTTACAGCAACAATGTCACACGAGAACAACCAGACAGCATCAGACCGTGGAACAGGTTACAACTTCTTCAACGGCAGTGAATGGGGCGATCAGCCAGAAACACGCGTTGAAAGCATGAGAACAGGTTGGCCTTCAATCGCACAGTGGGGTGCAACAGGTGAAATCCTCGTTTCACACGCTCCAATGCGCTGCTGGATAAGAGAAGTTGCCGGCGAAGGCGAATGGCAGTTCAAAGGCGAACTTCCTTTAACTCCTGCTAACTATCCATATGCAGGTTCAGGCGATGACGCATCATGGCCAAGACTCGCAACATCTGGCGACAACCACAACATCGCACACATCGTTGGTTGCATCCAGCACGCTGCAGGTGACAACTACCTCGTTTACCTCCGTTCAGAAGACGCTGAAAACTGGACAATCAGCTCATCACCAATGGAAGACCACGGTGACGACCGCATGAATGTTGCTGATGGTTATGCTATCGCAGCAAACGGCCACACAGTTGCTATGATCTTCTCAGGTGACCTCGAGGCTCACGTTGTTATGTACAAATCAGAAGATGACGGTCTCACATGGGATAGAGTTATCGTTTGGGAAAACCCATACGCAGGCTGCGACTGGGAAACAGACTCATGCTCAATCTACACAGACACTCTGTTTGGACCACAGAACGCTTCATTGGTTATCGACAACAATGGCGTAGCTCACGTTGCTCTCAACGTTTATGAATACGGCCACTTCGAACTCGGTACAACATACACAGTATTTCACGGCCGCGCTGTTGATGGCATCTACTACTGGAACGACACAAGAACAGCTCCTATCCAGTCACAAGACGGCAACCCACACCACGCTTTGAGACTCTGGTGGCCAGCAGGTGACGGCTTACATATGGATGCAGATTCAACAAAGTGGATCGGCTTCATCCCAACATTCGATGGCTTTGAGTGGGACAACGATATGCTATACAACGAACATGATTACTTCTATGCTTTCTATGGTGCATCAGCTCTTCCTGCACTTTCATGCGACCCTGCAGGTAACCTCGCTTGCGCATTCTCAACACCATACGCTGCACGTAACAACGGTTCATACTACTACAGAAACGTATTCGTAAGCTACTATAGCGCTGCTGACGGATACTGGAGACAAGATGAAGACAACCTCATGGATGACTTCGAATACAGCTATTCAGAAGGTACAGGTGTTAACGCTGCTAACAACACGGTTAACTATGGCGAGTTCTGGTTCTCATATCAGATTGACCCAATCATCGGTTTCTTCTGGGGCAGCAACGCAACACAGACAGAAGGCTCACAGAACGACATCACAGTCGCTAAGATTTTCTGCGACATCGACGGTATTGCTGAAACAGAAGCAAAAGATGTTGTCTATAACATCTATCCTAACCCAGCAACAGACTATGTCGTTGTGAAATCAGCTATGAGCGCAAATGCAACAATTACATTCACCAACCTCGCTGGCCAGACAGTGAAGAGCTTCAACAAGAACCTCGTTCTTGGCGAAAACACAGTCAGATTCGACCTCGAAAGCGGTGTCTACTTCTGCACAGTGACAGCTAACGGCTTCAGCAAGACAACTAAAGTTGTTGTTAAATAAGACATTAGTCGTTAGATATTAGATTCAGTAGAGACGTGCCATGGCGCGTCTCTACATTTTTAAATAATAACAAATAATCAATTGGGATGAAAAAACTAATCGCATCATTGGCTGCTGCCCTGTTCGTGGTTTTCATCATGGCATCATGCAACAAAACCACCGAGGTGACAGTTGAGAATTTCAAGTCACAGGCAAAGAACCTCGTCGACAAGAAGGTCACCATCACAGGAGTGGCAAACCACATCTGCTCACACAGCGGAAGAAAACTATTCCTCGTGTCACCGAACGGCGGAGAAGAAATGGTTACAGTGTTCACTAACAAGGACATGAAGCCTTTCGACAAGGAAACAATTGGCAAGACTTACACAGTGAACGGCATCGTTAAAATAACCCAAGTCATTGACGAAGAATATCTTAACAAATGGGAAGACGAAGTTAACGACCAGATTAACGCTGGCGAGGCTGTAGAAGAGGAAAGTCATTGCGGCACAGAAAACAAGGCTGCCGGAATCGAAGTGGAAGAAGGAAGAGATGACAATCCACAACTTCTCCAAATCAAAGCATTCCGCAAGAAATTAGAGGAAAACAACGGCGAGCCGATTGTCTTTTATCACATAGAGTGCAACTCTTTCGAAATAAAGTAATGCTCCCTTCAGTCGCAATGTGAAAAATTTGCCGCTTCGCGGAATGTGAAGGCTCCGCCTAATGCGCAAAGCGCACACATTCAGCCGTAGGCTGCACATTTCAACATATTGATTTATGATTAGAACCACCATTTCCGATGCCTGAAGAAAAGTGTCAGTCCGACACCCATTGCCACCATCACGCCAACTATTATCCATAGTGCCGTGGTGGAGCCTTCAGGAATAAACGGAAAAACGACATTCATACCGAAAATTCCGGTGATAAACGTCAACGGAAGTATAATAGACGAAATCAGAGTGAGAATCTTCATGATTTCGTTTGTTTTATTTGTCTGCATCGAGTCGAAAGTCTTGGAGAGACCCTCTATCAAGTCTTCATAATCCTCAGTCATATCCCATACCTTCTGGTAGTAGTCGAGGATGTTGCCCCAGTAGTCTTCCATGTACTCCAAATCGCCGAAGCCCTGAATCTGACCTGTTTCGAATGAATGGAACACTCGCAGCTGAGGTTTGAAGATAGTGTTCACAGTGATGATGTTCTTCCTTGTCACACTGATTCTCTCGATGATTTTCACCTGCTTCGAGCCGAAAAGCTCACGGTTTATCAACTCAAGGTCAAGTCCCACTTTTTTGAGGAGATAAAGTGACTCCATCATCAGTTTCTCGAAGATTCGATACAGAAGAATATCGGAAGTCTTGAGGTTTTTCTCCAGTTCCTCCATGTCGCGCTCCTGATACTCGTTGAAGAGCTGGCTCACGTACCATGGTGATTTCTCTATGGTTATGATATAATCCTTGCCCCAGAAGAACTTCACCTCTTTTGTCTTGATGAACTTGTTCTGGCGGTCGAAATTAGGATACTGGAGAATAAGGAAGTAATAATCGTCGTAGATATCTATTTTCGGACGCTGGTTGACTGACTTGCAGTCTTCGATGTCCAAGGGGTGGAAATGGAATTTTTCCTTCAAAAACTTAAAGTCTTCTTCCGCCGGATTCGTCACATGACGCCATTTCAGCGAGCCGATTGTCAATGTCTCAATCATGCTGGTCCCCCTTTCTTTATGTTAAGATTCTACATTCGATTAATTTTTAAAACGTGCAAAAATACGGTTTTTTGTTAAAACAACAAAAAAAAATGCTAAAATGTGTTGATAACGCACATTTATTTCACTTTACGGAGAAACATTCCGGGTTGCACTTTGCAGCTTCCCTTGAACAAGGTCTCAGTAGTGCGAAGTCCTTCTTTGTCCCTCTTCTTCAAAGTGACGTTTTCCTTGGCTCTCTGTTCCTTGGTCTTCAATTCAAGGTTGGTGTTGTTGAAATAGATGTTGTCCCACACCTTGCCTTTAACAACAGTTACAGAGCCTGCTTTCTTTAGTTTCTTTGACTTGGCGTCATATTGATACACATTGAATTTGTCTTTATCTTCAACACCTTCTTTCGTTCCGATACGTGCCGCCACTCTCATTCTTTTTGGCGGTGTCGGGTTGACAAGCATAAGTCCTGTGCGCGCGTTTTTGAGTTTCTTGCCTTTAAAAGTGGTGCAGGTCACGGGATTACCTTTCTTGTCGACTTGAGGCACATACATTTCTGGAGCGTCCTCGCCAGTGCCGCCGCCGTTATCCCAAATCTTGCCTTTTTGGGCGATGGCATAGCCGTAAAAGTTGCCATCATCATCAACGACTGCGAACTGCTCGCCGCCGCGAAGCCCTTCTTTTGTTCCAATCTCAGCTGTGATAATCTTTCCATTGACAGTTATCGGAGCGGTCACGTCAGGGCTGACAAGACTGTAAAAGTCGAGCAGCGGAGTCCAGACTTTGAACACGTCATTGCGGTTTTGAAGTTTGATGAACACCTTATTAAGATTTCTAACCATTGTCAGGTTGATAATCTGCTCAAACGACCTTGTGGCAGAAACAATTACCGTACTTTTATTGGATTGATGGTCAAGATATTCCATCTTAAACTTGTCGCTTGTCTCCAAAAGTTTCGGGTTTTTAAGAACTTCGTTGTTGAAATACCATTCCGTTTCCTCATTCCAGACAAGTTTGTAGAGCCATGTATCAGATATCAATGTGTAACCGTCTTTTGTGGCGTTATACACGCTATAAGCCGCGATTTCAGCAAGGTTATATTTGAAGTTCGCCACTTTCGGATCCATACCGTTTTTAATAGAGTTGTCATAAGCGACTTTAGCCACAGCAATTGCAGCGTCTCTCACGGCTCTCGCCACCGGCTCGTTCTCATAAAACTTCAATTTCGTGAAAGTCATGAAAGTAAAAGGAATCAGCTTCATTGACAAGTCTTTGATCTGAACGTCCATGTCACGTTTTTGTGCTGTCATCGCCACATTTTCATCGCCGGCATTCACGGTATAAAAGCCTCTCTCAAAAACAGTCTGCATGTTGATTTTCGCATCAGGATTCTCAGGATAGTCGATATCGTAGTTGACCTTGCCATGTTTGTTATAGTTAAACCACCTCATAACCAAGCGGTTAGCTATTTTATTATTATTCAAGTAACGAGTCAGTCGAGCCTCGACCTCTTTGTCGGACACTTCATCTGTCGAGCCGATATTCACAGTTCCGATATCAGCACCGTGTTTGTTGTACTGGTTCGGAAAGTTCTTATCCGGATCCATGTAATTGTTCCAAGAATTGTCAACCAGCTCTTTGTTAGGGAATTTTTCCGATTCGATATACACCATTTCAAGCGAGCTGCGCATATAGAAATATGTGCCGTCGTCCTTTTGAGAAATCATATTTCCATAATTCTGTTCTTGTGCGAAGGCTCCTATTGCCATGAAAGTGCCAAAAACAATAATAAAAACAGTAACAAGTCTTTTCATATCACAATTTTTAATTTATTTATAATCAATTATTTCCATTCCAAAGTATTTATAAGATGCCTCACGTCGGAGGTGATGAAATCAATCACCGGACGCAAAGAATCGTTATTTGGATACATATTAAAATATAGCGAGCCTCTCAGGAAATGCTCAGTGCTGTCGGTGAGATAAAACTGCAGTGGCGATGCCACACCTTCCCCGTCGAGGAAATAAACAAGCCCGTACACGTTTTTATTCCTATTAATAACAACGCTGTCGCGGATGCCTGTTGCTTTTGCTATATGCTTGGTAATCATGAGGTAAGCGTCTTCAAGATACCCTGAAAGATTGCCGTCGACGTTTTTGTATGACAAATGTATCGTGCCTTTATAATCCGGAAACACCACATTCGACCAATCGGTTTCCTCCAATGAGTTGTAGTCGGGAGTAATTTTTGCATACGCTGGATATTCAAACGTGTAGTGGCTCATTGTATCAAGCGTAACATATTGTTTTTCAGGGAAATCTATGCGAAAATAGCCACGCGGTTTGGGTTGTGGATTTCTGTCTCCACAAGAAACTGTTGCAAAAAGAACCAACAGCGAGACCAAACTAATTGCCAGTTTTCTCATTAAAAATCACCTTAATTTCAATAATTCTGCGTTTGTCGGCTTTCTCGACCTGGAAAACGAATTCCTTGTATGATGTGGAGAAGCCAGCCTGCGGGATACGTCCCTCCATTTCGAGGATGAGGCCAGCCAGCGTGTCTGACTCGCCTTTTATGTCTTCAAAATAAAAGTCATTGATATCAAACACCTTACAGAAATCGACAAGACTCGTCTGGGCTTGGAAAACATATGTCTTGTCGTCAATTTTCCTATAGTTCTGGTTCTCGACCACGGTGTCGAACTCATCGCTGATGTCGCCGACAATCTCTTCGAGAACGTCTTCCATTGTCACGAGACCTGAAGTGCCGCCGTATTCATCGACGACGATGGCGATATGAATCTTCTTGGCGCGGAAATCCTGGAACAAGTCATTGATTTTCTTGTTTTCAGGCACGAAAAACGCCGGACGCAGTAGTTCCTGCCACTTGAAATCTGTTTCCTCGATATGCGGCAGAAGGTCTTTGACATACAAGATTCCTTTTATCTCGTCTATTGTCTCGTCATAAACCGGAATTCTTGAAAAGCCGTGTTCGATAATCAAGTCGACAAGCAGTTTGTAGTCTGTTGTCAGTTTCACCGCGAAAAGCTGCACGCGCGGCTGCATGATGTCGCTGACCTCTTTTTCGCCGAAAGTCGCGATGCCTTGAAGCATTGAACGTTCCTCAATAGGAGTCTCTTCCGCAGTCGTAATATCAACGGCAGTAGTCAAATCACTGATTGACAATGAGTTGACATTCTTTTTCGCAAGACGTTTATCGATGACAGCCGTTGAATGGATAAGCAGCGAGCTCAGAGGCTTGAACACCACCATGAAGAATTTTATCATGGGCGCGAGGTTCGTAGTGAGCGTGCGCGCTTTCTTAGCAGCCGTTATTTTAGGAATCATCTCGCCGAAAATAAGCAAAAGAGAAGTGACAACCACCACATCAATAATAAAAACCAGCAACTTGTCATCTCCGTAATAGAACAATCTGTCCATGATATAGGCGGAGAATATTGTGATTGTGACATTTATCAAGTTGTTGGTTATCAATATCGTTGCAAGAAACTGTTTCGGTTTGTTACGCAGTTCGAGCACCAATTTGTCGGAGCGGCGGTCAGAATTTTCCATCTCGTTGATGTCGTTTGGAAGGAGTGAAAAAAACGCCGTCTCGCTTGCCGATGCGAGGGCTGAGAAAAACAACAGCACGCACAGGATGACGAGACATAGCACCGTCACCCAGGTGATACCTTTAAATATAAGTGCCAAAATCATAGTTTAGAACGGAAGGTCGTCGCCCGAATAATCCTGGCTTGGCATCTGGGTCTCAACAGGAGGCTGCTGATACTGTGGTTGCGGCTGAGGCTGCTGCGGCTGTGCGGCATAAGCATTATACGACGCATTCGGGTTTTGTTGCTGCTGCTGGCGGTTTCCGCTGAGGCTCATCATTTTGTCGACAACGATTTCAGTAATATAACGTGTGACATTCTGGTTGTCGACATATTGGCGGGTTTTTATTCTTCCCTCGACGTACATCTGGTCACCCTTGGAGTAGTTACGGCGTTTTTCGAAGATATCTTGTGCCAGAGCGCCCCAGCTGACGAGGTTATGCCAGTCGGTTTGTTCCTGCCAGTTGCCGTCGCGGTCGCGGTAACGTTCTGTGGTAGCGAGAGATACGGTCATTTTCTTTGTTCCGTTATCAAAAGATATGACTTCCGGGTCCTTGCCCAAATTTCCTATCAAAATAACTTTGTTCAGACTTGCCATGATTCAAATTTTTACACAATAACACATAAATTAATAATGCAAAAATATCAAAAAAAACGTATCTGTAAGAAAATGAATGAAAAAAAATTAATTTTTTTGCAACACGTAAAAAATTTCTTATTATTTTTGCAGCGGAATAAAAGTATCAAAATTATCAATCATTAAATAAATTTAAGAGTTATGACAAAAGCTGAAATAGTAGCGAAAATCGCTGAAAAAACAGGTGTTGAGAAAGGCAACGCACAGGCTGTGGTTGAATCTTTCATGGAAATCGTAAAAGAAGCAGTTAAGAACAATGAAGATGTATATCTCAGAGGTTTCGGCAGCTTCAAGAGCAAGATGAGAAAAGAGAAAGTTGGAAGAAACATCCGCGCCAATGGTGGCAAGGGTGAGAAGATCGTCATCCCAGCACACAACATCCCAGCATTTAAGCCAGCTAAATCATTCATCAACGACCTCAAGTAATTGGTCAAATAATTTTTGTAATTATGCCAAACGGTAAAAAACACAAAAGACACAAAATGTCTACCCACAAGCGCAAAAAACGCCTCAGAAAGGATAGACATAAAAAGAAATAATCTAAAAGATTAGTTTCTTTATTTACAATAACACAGCATTGGCAAAAACGATGTTGTGTTATTGTTTTAAATTGAATTTCAAACCTTTGTAATATTATGGACAACACAACCACAGTTCCGACAGTCAACAGAGAACTTGTCATCAGTTCTGATGTTTCAGAGGTTAATATTGTTTTGTTGGAAGACAAGCAGCTTGTTGAATTCCACAAAGAGCAAATCAACAGTAATTTCGCTGTAGGCGATGTGTATTACGGTCGCATACGCAAGATCCTGCCAGGCTTGAACGCCGCATTTGTCGACATCGGCAACCAAAAAGACGCATTTCTCCATTATCTGGACTTAGGTCCACAGATTAACTCTCTTATCGAGTATTCGAAGCTCGCTCATGAGGGCAAGACGGCGCAGGCGGTTTTGGAGAAGTTCCATCTGAGCAGTGACATCGACAAGACGGGGAAGATTTCAGATTTCCTGCAGGTTGGCGACCAGATACCGGTACAGATTGCGAAAGAGCCAATAAACACTAAAGGTCCGCGCATCTCGGCAGAGATTTCGTTTGCAGGACGTTACATAGTGTTGGTGCCGTTCTCGAATCGTGTGTCAGTGTCGCAGAAGATACGCAGCGGCGAAGAGCGCGGTCGTCTTAAAAAACTCATTCAGAGCATCAGACCTAACAATTTCGGCGTCATCATCCGCACAGTGGCGGAAGGGAAAAAAGTAGAAGAACTTGACGCCGACATGAAGTATCTGCTTGGAAAATGGGAGCAGATCACCGAGTCGTTATACGGAAGCAAGGCTCCAGCGAAGCTTGTGAGCGAACTTGACCGTACGTCTGCCATGCTCAGAGACTTACTCAATGAGTCTTTTAACACGATAACTGTTGACAACCAGTCTCTTTTTGACGAAGTCAAAAGCTACATCACCACCATCGCCCCTCAGAAGGCTGACATCGTGAAGCTCTACAAAGGCAAAGATCCCATTTTCGAGTATTACGGTGTGGCGCGCCAGATAAAAGGGTCGTTCGGCAGGATTGTCACAATCAGAAATGGTGTTTACCTCATCATTGAACACACCGAGGCCATGCACGTCATCGACGTGAACAGCGGCCATCGGTTGAACAAGGAAGCATCTCAGGAAGAGAATGCATTGGCTGTCAATCTGGAATCGGCAGTGGAGATTGCGCGACAAGTGCGTCTGCGTGACTTGGGCGGCATCATCATCGTAGACTTTATCGACATGCACGAAGCGAAGCATCGCAAGGAGCTGTTTGACAAGTTACAGGAAGAGATGGCGAAAGACCGTGCCAAGCACACCATCCTCCCAGCCACAAAATTCGGGCTCATCCAGATCACACGCCAGCGTGTGCGCCCGGCAACGGAAGTCACCGTACAAGAAAAATGTCCCGTTTGCGACGGCACGGGCAAGATAAGACCATCGCTCATCTACATCGACGAGATAGAAAGCAGCCTCAAGTATCTGCTCCTCGACCAGAACGAGAAAGAAGTGACGCTTCAGGTACATCCTTTCATCTACGCCTACTTAACTAAAGGTTTCTTCTCCATAATCAGGAAATGGAGATGGAAGTATCACAAGACGATACACATCCACGAAGTGAAGTCATTCCACATGCTTCAATACAATTTCCTTGACAAGAACGGGGATGATATCACGTTTTAATAGTTAGGAGTTAGAAGTTAGGAGTTAGAAGTTGAAAAAAACTTCTAACTTCTCACTACTAACTTCTAATTTTTTGTATATTTGCAAGTTTAAATATACTTCTATGAAAGAAATCGTACTTAGCGGCATCAGACCGACAGGAAACTTGCATCTTGGCAACTATTTCGGTGCGGTGAAGAATTTCATCCGCCTTCAGGATAATTACAATTGTTATTTCTTTATAGCTGATTATCATTCACTTACAACGCATCCGCATCCGGACGACCTTCACGGAAGAGTGCGTCAGATTCTCGTTGAGTATCTCGCGGCGGGAGTCGATCCTGAGAAGGCGACTTTGTATGTGCAGAGCGACGTTCCGGAAGTGGTGGAGCTGTATCTGTTCCTCAACATGAACGCCTACATCGGAGAGCTGGAGCGCGTGACGACGTTCAAGGAGAAGGTGCGCAAGCAGCCTGACAACGTCAACGCAGGACTTCTCACCTACCCCACTCTGATGGCAGCCGACATTTTGATTCACAAGTCACAATATGTGCCGGTGGGCAAAGACCAGGAGCAGAATCTTGAGAAAGCCCGCGACTTCGCAGGACGATTCAACAACATCTACGGCGTGGAGTACTTCCCTATTCCGCAGGCGTTTAACTTTGGCAATCAATTGGTTAAGGTGCCAGGACTCGACGGCAACGGCAAGATGGGCAAGAGCGAGGGCGAAGGCAACGCCATCTTCTTGGCAGAAGACGACGCCTCAATCAGAAAGAAAGTGATGCGCGCAAAGACAGACAGCGGTCCGACCGAGATAAACCAGGAGAAACCGGAGCCGATAGCGAACCTGTTCCAGCTGATGAACATCGTGTCGAAACCGGAGACCGTGCAGTTCTTCGACGACGCATACAACAACATGACCATCCGCTATGGCGACATGAAGAAGCAGTTGGCGGAAGACATGATACAGTTCGTCACCCCAATTCGTGAACGCATCCGCGAAATCGACGCCAACGACGAGTATATTAATAAGGTAGCGAGAATGGGAGCGGAAAAAGCGAGAGAGAGCGCAAGGAAGACGATAAAAGAAGTTAGAGAAATCATTGGGTTTAAGCCTTTTTAAATGTAGAAACGTACGGCCGTACGTCTTTACAAATCGCATATTTGCATGATTGAGCACGAAAAAAAGCAAGAACGGGCGGTTTTGGTGGCAGTGAGCACCTATGAGCAGAACCGTGAGCGCACCGAAGAATACCTTGACGAGTTGGAGTTTCTTTTGGAGACAGCGGGCGGCATTGCCGTGGGACGTTTTGTCCAGCCGTTGGAGCGCCCTAACAGCGTTACATATTTAGGTTCGGGCAAGCTCGAAGAATTGAAACAATATATCAAGGCGGAAGAGATTGACATGGCGATTTTCGACGATGAGTTGAGCGCCACACAGATTCGCAACCTCGAAAAAGAGCTCGAATGCCGCATCCTTGACAGGACGAATCTCATCCTCGACATTTTCGCAAAGAACGCAAAGACAGCATACGCCAAGACACAGGTGGAACTTGCCCAATATCAATACATGCTGCCACGTTTGACAAGAATGTGGACACACTTGGAGCGTCAACGAGGCGGTATCGGAATGAGAGGTCCCGGTGAGACGCAGATTGAGACAGACCGTAAGATTATCAGAAACAAAATAGCTTCTCTGAAAGAGAAACTTGAAGAGATCGACATGCAGAAATCGGTGCAGCGCAAGAACCGCCAGCAGATGGTGCGCGTGGCTCTGGTGGGATATACCAACGTCGGTAAGTCGACGATAATGAACATGTTAAGCAAGAGCGACGTGTTTGCCGAGAACAAGCTTTTCGCCACTTTGGACACCACCGTGAGAAAGGTCGTAATCGAGAATTTGCCGTTCTTGTTGTCGGACACCGTCGGTTTCATCAGGAAGCTGCCTACACAGCTTGTAGAATCGTTCAAGTCGACACTCGACGAGGTGAGAGAATCCGATATTTTGCTGCATGTTGTCGACATCTCGCATCCAGACTTTGAGTCGCAGATTGAGACCGTGAACCAGACCCTGACCGACATCGGAGCAGGCGACAAAAAAGTCATCATGGTGTTTAATAAGATAGACGCTTACAGCTACGAAGAAAAAGAAGCCGATGACCTGACACCGATTACAAAGAAAAACTATACCTTGGAGGACTGGAAAAAGACCTGGATGGCAAAAGACAAGCCCTGCATCTTTATCTCAGCAGCGGAAAAGACTCATTATCAAGAGTTTAGAGACCTGCTTTACAAAGAGATACGTGACATGCACGCCATCAGATATCCATATGACAACTTCCTTTATTAAGACGTAACACGATGATTATCAACACACACAGCCATATTTACGATGAAGCCTTCGACAACGACCGCGAA
Organism: Bacteroidales bacterium; assembly: GCA_017427985.1. GTDB lineage: Bacteria > Bacteroidota > Bacteroidia > Bacteroidales > F082 > Limimorpha. The sequence continues at coordinate 145,483 of JAFRRS010000011.1, forward strand.
GAGGTGTTTCATCGTGCGCTTGAGGCAGGTGTGGAGATGCTTTTGCTGCCGAATTGCGATGAAAAAACCATCAAGCCGATGATGGAGTTTTACGAAAAACATAGTGATAATGCGAGGGTTATGATGGGGTTGCATCCGGAGGAAGTACGAAATGACTATAAAGAATCATTAAAAATTATTGAAAAAAATATTAATGATGATATTATAGGAATTGGGGAAATTGGATTGGATTTTTATTGGGACGACACATTTAAGAAGGAGCAGATAGAGGTTTTGGGGGAGCAGTTGCATTGGGCGAAGGAGTTGGGACTGCCTGTTTCCATTCACACCAGGAATGCGTTTCATGAGATATTCAAGGTGCTTGACCATGAGCAGGACGGGCGGCTTTCGGGCGTAATGCATTGTTTCAACGGCACTTATGACGAGGCAAAGACAGCTATCTCATACGGCATGCATCTCGGTTTGGGCGGTGTCATAACATATAAAAACTGCGGTGTGAAGGAGTTTTTGGCTGACATCCCAGTGGAAAGGATTGTTTTGGAGACCGACGACCCTTATCTGCCGCCGATTCCATATCGCGGTCAGCGCAACGAGCCAGCGTACATCGTGAAAACAGCAGAAAAAGTAGCGGAAATTTATAATGTGACGACAGAAGAAATTTGTAGAATAACAAGTGAAAATGCGATAAAATTATTCAAAATATGAAGAAACCTTCAATTTTAGTGCTTTACACTGGGGGCACGATAGGAATGATGAAAGACCCGAAGACTGGCAGTCTGGTGCCTTTCGATTTCGGTAACATCTACGAGCATCTGCCGGTGCTTCGCAACCTCGACTACGACATTGATTTCTATTCATTCAAGAATCTCATCGACTCGTCGAACATGACGCCAGAGTTCTGGATTGAGCTTGCCGAAAAGATTGAGGAATGTTACAATGATTATGAGGGTTTTGTGGTTCTTCACGGCTCCGACACCATGGCATACAGCGCCTCGGCACTGAGTTTCATGCTCGAAAACCTTGCCAAGCCTGTGGTTTTCACCGGTTCACAGCTTCCGATGGGCATGGTGAGAAGCGACGGACGCGAGAACTTCATCACCTCCATCGAGATAGCAGCATCGAAGACAAATGGAGTCCCCTCAGCGCCAGAAGTGTGTATTTTCTTTGAGAATCAACTGCTTAGAGGAAACCGAGCGACAAAATTCAATGCAGAGAACTTCAACGCCTTTTCATCGGGCAACTACCCCACTCTCGCCGATGTCGGAATCAAGATAAAATACAACAGGGAATATATTGCAAAGCCAAGTGGCGAAAAACTGATTGTCCATAAGAAATTCAACCCCAATGTCGGGATTTTGAAGCTTTTCCCAGGCATCACACATGATTTTGTGAAACATTCATTGGAAACGCGAGGGTTAAAAGGCATCATCATGGAGACGTTCGGTTCAGGAAACGCACCGACGACGGAGTGGTTCATTGAAGATTTGAGCAAAGCCATCAAGAAAGGACTCATCATTTACAATGTGACTCAGTGCAAGTCGGGCTCGGTGGAGATGGGAAGATATGAAACGAGCTTGAACCTCGACAAGATTGGGGTTATCAGCGGTTATGACATCACGACGGAGTCGGCATTGGCAAAGATGATGTATTTGCTTGGTGAAGGCTACAGTCACGAAGACGTGAAAAAGTACCTGCAGACGCCGTTAAGGGGAGAAATGACCATATAAAACATTGATAATAAACATCTTAAACAGGCATCAAATAATTTTGTCAAAAAAATGAAATAATGTTATAAATTTCTTGTTAATCAAAAAGAAAAATTTCGTAATTTTGACACGAATTTTTTGGAGGGAAAAATCCTTTGGAGAGATGTCCGAGTGGTTTAAGGAGCACGCCTGGAAAGTGTGTGTACTTCAAAAGGGTACCGCGGGTTCGAATCCCGCTCTCTCCGCGGGAATTGACGGTAATAAACGAGATTCCTCACTGCGTTCGGAATGACAAAAAAATAAATAGAAACAAATTAAATTAACAAATTAAAAAGTAGTAATTCAAAATTCAAATCATGAAAAAATTAATTGCTTTACTGACAGTTGCGGGATTTCTGACATTCGGAATCAGCAACGCACTTCTTGCACAAGAAGAAACTCAACAAGAACAGCCGGCACAGACAGAGCAGGTTGTTGAAACTGTAGCACAGACCAACCCATTGGCAGCACCTAAGACAGATGCAACATTCCATGAGGTTTTGAAGAAACAGTTCATCGATGGTGGCTGGGAATTCATGAGCATCATCTTGTTAATCTTGGTCCTCGGTCTTGCAGTGTCAATTGAGAGAATCATTTATTTAACATTAAGCACAACAAACACCAAGAAGCTTCTTGCCCAGTTAGAGGAAACTTTGAACAAGGGTGGCATTGAGAAGGCTAAAGATCTGTGCCGTGACACACGCGGTCCTATCGCCAGCATCTTCTACCAGGGTTTGATGCGTTACAACGAAGGTCTTGAAGAAGTTGAGAAATCAATTGTTTCATACGGTTCAGTTATGACAGGTAACCTTGAGAGCGGTGCAAGCTGGATTTCATTGTTCATCGCATTGGGACCTATGTTGGGATTTATGGGTACTGTTATCGGTATGATCGCTGCATTCGACGCTATCGCGGCAGCAGGTGACATCAGCCCAACAGTTGTTGCAGGCGGTATGAAGGTCGCTTTGTTGACAACAGTGTTCGGTCTTATCGTTGCTGTTATCCTCCAGATCTGCTACAACTTCATCCTCAACAAGATTGAAGGCATTGTGAACGATATGGAAGACTCATCAATCACATTCATGGACATGCTCCACAACTATTCAAAGAACAACTAATCTAACAAAAGAAAAATCATGGTCGATAAATTATCAAAATATTGCAAATATGTGCTTATAGCCTTGATGGTTCTCAACGTTGTATTCGGCATTATCACTATTGCAGGTGGTGAAGCCAGCGTCGGAACATTCATGGGCTTTGCATATTGCATGCTTGGATTGACTGTGGTTGCGATTTTGTTTGCACCTATCTATGGTATTGTAATCAATCCAAAAAGCGTAAAGACAATTGGTATCGTTGTTGCTATCGTTGCAGTCATCGCCCTCATTGCGTTGCTGTTATCAAAAGGCGCAACACTTCCTGTTGAGTATCTTGAATCAATGGAAGTTACAAAAGGCACAGAGTCTTTCGTTGACTTCTTCATGGTATTCACTTACATTGTCGTTGGTGGCACAATCGCAGCTGTAATCTATTCAGCAGTATCGAAACTCATTAATAAATAATAAGGAAGGAAATTATCATGGCCCGTAAGAAAAAGAAAGTACCGGAAATCAACGCCAGTTCAATGGCTGATATCTCTTTCTTGCTGTTGATATTCTTCCTCGTTACCACTACGATGGACACTGACAGCGGTATCACCCGTCGTCTTCCTCCACCAGTAGAAAACCCAGACATGGATGTCAAAGTGAAAGAAAGAAACATTTTGAACGTCATGATCAATAAGTACGACAAACTGATGGTTAACGGTAAGCCATGCGACATTTCAGAATTGAAGGATAAGACCAAGGAATTCATCACTCCTAAACCGAATGATGAGAAGGCACCTGAGATTGAGATGAAGGAAATAGAACTTATCGGCGAATTCATGACCAACAAGGGAGTTGTATCACTTAAGAATGACCGTGGTACTTCATACATGATGTACATCGCAGTTCAAAATGAATTGGCAAAGGCTTTCAACGAACTTAAAGAAGAGGTCTCAAGACGCTATTTCAAGACCAGTTACAGCGACCTCACCGACAAAGACAAGATCGACGCGGTGAACAAAGCGGTGCCGGTGCGTGTTAGCGAGGCTGAACCTGAAGAAATCAAATAATAGGAGAGAAAATTATGGCAAAATTCAGAAAAGGTGGATCAAAAGAGGTTCCGGCAATTTCAACCGGTTCAATGCCTGACATTATCTTCATGTTGATTTTCTTCTTCATGGTTACAACCTCTATGCGTGAGACCACATTGAAAGTCAAGATGAAATTACCAGCAGCGACGGAAGTCCAGAAACTCGAGAAAAAATCTCTCGTGAGTTACATCTACATCGGACCTCCGACGAACACAAAACTCTATGGTACAGAGGCACGTATCCAGCTTAACGACCAGTATGCACGTATCGAAGACGTTATCCCGTTCATTGAGCAGGAACGTTTGGACCGCGCCGAGGCCGACCGTCCACTCCTCACCACATCACTCAAGATTCATGAGGAAGTGAGAATGGGTCTGGTCACCGACGTGAAGCAGGAACTCAGAAAATGCGGTGCATTCCGTATTAACTACTCAGTACGTAAAGGAGAATAAACGGTTAAACGTTATCCTAAAACGATTTGTTGTAGGGGCGAATGATTATTCGCCCCTACATGTTTTATATAGGGTCGACATCAATGGAGATTGTGATTGATTTGTAATCGCTGTTGCGTTTGAAGGAATCCATTTCCGATTTTATGATTTCCTTGATTCTCATTGAGTTGTCGTTCCTGTCGAATTTAACAAGAATCTGTTTGATGTATTGGTTCTTAATCCTTGAGACGATAGGATATTCCGGACCGAGGATGTTATGTTTGAAGACTGGACGCAGCTGCCTTGCGAAAAATTCTGCAGCGGCATTGAGTTTGTTGTAGTCGGTGTGACGCAACTTTATCATTATCATGCGATAATATGGTGGATAGCAGAACTGGCGACGTATCGGCATCTGCTCCTCGAAAAATCGCACGTAATCGTGGTTGACTACGTTAAGAATCACAGGATGCGTTGGTTGATACGTCTGTATGATGACCTTACCCTTCTCGCCTTTCCTGCCAGCGCGTCCACTCACCTGCTCCATTAGCTGGAAACTGCGTTCATGCGCTCTGAAGTCAGGGAACGAGAGCATGTTATCGGCGTCGAGGACGCCCACGGTCTTCACATGGTCGAAGTCGAGACCTTTTGTAACCATCTGAGTGCCAACAAGCACATCCGTCTCCCGGTTTTTGAATTGGTCGAGGATAAACTGATATGAGTTTTTCGAGCGCGTGGTGTCGAGGTCGAGGCGAGCGCAGCGAGCCTCGGGAATGACGGCGGTCAAGTCCTCCTCAATCCTCTCGGTACCGAAACCGTGCATCTTCAAATCGGTGCTGTGACACGACGGACACTCCGACGGCACCGACATGGTGTAGCCGCAGTAATGGCATTTCATGATGTTCTGCGCCTTATGATACGTCATCGAGACATCGCAGTTGATGCACTGCGGCACCCAATGGCATACTCCACATTCGAGACGGAGCGAGAAACCACGACGGTTTTGGAACAAAATAACCTGATTTTTATCGTTCAACGTGTTGCGTATCGCATCGACGAGTACGCTGCCGAAGTTGGCCTGCATGAGCTTGCGTTTCCGTTCAACGCGCATGTCGTCGACAATGATTTCTGGCATCTCCATCCCGCCATAACGCTCGGTGAGTTGCACAAGATGATAACGTCCTTGTCTGGCGTTATAATAACTCTCAAACGATGGCGTGGCGGAACCGAGGAGCACATCAGCACCATGAAAGCGTGCCAGAATCATGCTGAGGTCGCGGGAATTATAACGCGGGGCAGGGTCAATTTGCTTAAACGAAGTGTCATGTTCCTCATCGACGATGATGAGACCCAAATCGGAAAACGGAAGCAAAATAGAGGAACGTGAGCCGATAATCACTTGATATTTAGGGCTTTTCGTTTTCTCAAAGTCAAAGACCTGCTCCCAAATCTCCACACGTTCCATGTCGCTGTAACGCGAATGATACACACCGACCTGGTCGCCGAAATATTTCTTCAACCTATTGATAATCTGCTCTGTAAGTGCAATTTCCGGAAGGAGATAAAGCACCTGCTTCCCTTTATTCAAGGCTTCCTGAATCAGCTTGATATAAATCTCCGTCTTGCCCGAAGAAGTGACACCATGAAGCAAAACCGGTTTGTTATCGGAAAAACCTTTATGAATCTCATCAAATGCAAGTCGCTGTTTTTCAGTTAGTTGTATCGAGTCAACATCAGTCAAGGCGTTGAAGCTCTTCAGTCGGCTTACGCGTTTCTGGTATGTCGTGAACACACCTTTATTAATAAGAGCCTTCAAAACGGTGCTGTTGGCGTTGGACTTAGCCAGCAAATCGGAAGCGAGGATATCGTTTTCAGCATTCCCGCCAAGTACGAAGAATGACATAATCACTTCAAGCTGTTTGTAGGCGCGTTTTGTCAGCTCGTCCATCAGCTCATGCATCTTCTCATCGCTGCGGTATTCCTCCGCAAGTGCCACAAAACGCTCATACTTCGCCTTGAATTTAGCGTCAAGCTCCTCCTCCATCACCACGATTTTCTTGTCAATCATCGTTTTTATTAGCGGCATCACCTTTTTATAGCCGATTATCTTGCTCACCTCGCTAATCGTGAGCTTCGGCTGCACCTGCAAAGCCTCGACAATGAGATATTCGAAATCGTTGAGTGTCAATGTGTCAAGTTCAAACCCATCGGAAAGCTTAATCTTCGACTCGCTTGAAAGTTTCATGGCTGAAGGCAGAGCCGCCTGCATCACCTCGCCCTCGTAACAGAGATAATAATCGCAAATCCATTGCCAGAATTTCAACTGGACGGCGTTGACAACAGGATTCTCGTCAAGGAGACCGAGAATGTATTTAACCTGTTCATGCTCAGGAACTTGCTCCGTCACTTCGCTTATCAGCCCAGACATTATTTTCGTCTTGCCGAACTGCACTACGGCGCGCTGTCCGACCTTCACGCTGTCGTTCAATTCCAACGGCACACGGTAAGAGAACGTGCCAGGAACCGGCAACGGCAGAATGATGTTTACGAATAATGTTTTTCTGTCCATTCTTTAAGAGGATAATGCATGCGTTATCCCTACGGGATACAAAATTAATATTTTATTTCGTAAATTTTTATTATTTTTGAAAAATAAAACATCTTTATCTTATGAAATTTAAATCATTGATAATCATATTATTATCCATATCAATAAATCTCCCGGCGCAGAATCCGAAGACGGTTGGCGACATAAATTACAAAGACGAGGTGCATACTGTGCTGCTTCATCCTACGGGTTTCGACCTTGACAAGCCAGTGATTTACCTTGACAACATGATTGAGCAGCTGCATCTTCAGTTTGACGTGTTTGCATACGATGCGCCTTACCTTTATTACACTTTGGTGCATTGCAACAACGACTGGCAGCCGACAGATTTGCCTAAAAACGACTATATCAACGGGTTTTTCCAAGAAGAAATAAGCAATTTCACCTTTTCATTAAACACTTTTATAAACTACGTTCATTTCGACCTTTTGTTTCCGACAAGTAACATGATTCCAAAGATTTCGGGAAATTATCTGATTGTCGTGACTGGCGAGGACCCGAATGACATTTATTTTACAAGAAGATTTTATATTGTTGAAGAAAAGGCTAACATTTCCGCCTCGATTCCTCGATATCCATACGATTTGAATCTTGGCAGTAACAAGCAAGAGATTGATATTCAAGTGGTTTATCCTGATATGTTTAACTCGCGAGCCGACCAATATTCGAATGTCACCATCCAGCAGAACGGGCGTTGGGACAATGCCGTTTCAGGACTGAAACCGACTTATGTCTATCCTGACAAGATTTCTTATATTAACAATCCAAAAACAGTGTTCGAGTCTGGCAATCAATATCTTAGGATAAATACAAGTAATTTTGACAATCGTCCTGAAAAGACGAGAACCGTTGTCAGAGAAAAGGATTGCTATGTGGTGACGCTTTATGAGGACACGAAGCGCAACACGCACACATATCTTCAAGACGAAGACTTGTTTGGCGAGAAATACATATATCTTGAGCGCGAGGATTTTGATGCCACTCGGGAAGCCGATTACGCCTATGTCGATTTTTTCTTGAATTGGCCTCAATATATGGTTGGGAAGGATGTCTATATCACTGGAGCCATCACGGACTGGCGTTTGGATGAAAACGCAAAGATGGAATATGACCCCGACAGACGCGGTTACAAGAAGTCGTTGCTTTTAAAACAAGGCTATTACGATTACATGTATCTTGTGAAAGACAACGCCTCGGGCACATCGTCACTCGCGCCGATAAACGGTGATTTCTGGGAAACGAACAACATGTACCACATTTTTGTGTATTTGTTCGATCCGATTGAGAATTACGATAAGTTGATTGGTTATACGGTTATAAAGTCACATTAGACTCTTTCGCCCTCATGGGCGGTTTTTTTTGTTCCTTTTCTCTTGATAGAAAAGGAACCGAAAAGATCAAGCGCCAGCCGATGCTCGGACCGCCGTCTGGCGCAGCCCCCCGCACCGCGAAGCGAGTCGGGATTTAAAAAAGTATTAAACAATGAAAAGAACAATTTTTATACTATTAGGAGTTTTGTTGGTTTCCTGCACGAGTAAACCGCGGAGAATCAATTATTCCGGAATCGTGCAAGGTTCATATTTCTCAATTTCTTATTATGATGAGAAAAACCGTGAGTTTGAAGCTGAGATAGACTCGATTTTCAGGGAAGTGGACAATGCAGTGTCGCTCTGGAATGAAAACTCGCTAATAAGAAAGGTGAACAGAAACGAAGATATCGTTGTAAATCATATATTTAAGGATAATTTTGAGTTGGCACAGAAAGCATCGGAATTTTCTGACGGCGCTTTCGACGCGACTATCGGACCGTTGGTTTCAGCGTGGGGCTTCCATTATAAAAAAGAACTCGAGATGACTCCCGAAATGGTTGATTCCATTCGCCAACTCGTTGATTATAAAAAGATTCAAATCATTGACGACAAAGTTGTGAAAGCAAATCCAAACATGACTTTGGACTTCAACGCGGTGGCACAAGGATATACCACGGATTTGATTGGAAAGTTTTTAGAAACCAAAGGAATAGAAAACTATTTGGTGGATGTCGGAGGCGAGATTTTTGCAAAAGGCACGAAACCCAACGGCGAACTTTGGACCATCGGCATTGAAAAGCCTGCCGAGAATTACGATTCGGAGCGTTCAGTTCAAATCAAGATAAACCTCAAAGACAAGGGCATCGTGACTTCCGGAAACTACAGGAAATACATCGAAAAAGACGGCATCCGCTATTCGCACAGCATCGACCCGAAGACGGGATATCCTGTCGAGCACAATCTTTTGAGCGCCACCGTCATCGCCTACAACGCTTCATGGGCTGACTGTCTCGCCACCATCTGCATGCTCGTTGGCAAAGAAAAAGCCTCGAAACTTATTGAAAACCAAGGTGTCGAGGCGTATTTCATTTATGTTGAAGAAGGGATGATAAAAACGGAATGGGTCAATCATTGAGACGGATTTTCATTCGTCTTTACGTTGGGACAATCACCGTTGCCACTGCACACGCATTTCGCATCCGGGTCTAACGAATGAGCGCATTTCCGCTCAAATTTTCCGTTTTTCTTGACAATGCTCTTGATTCCTATCGCAGCAACTGCCAACAGGACGAGAAACAACGTGGGAACCAAGAATAACCAGTACATTATTCGCAAACAACTAAGTAATAGTTCTTCTTGCCTTTCTGCACGAGGATGTATTTGCCGTTGAGAAGGTCATCTGTGCCGACGGTTTTCTGCTCAGTCACTTTGTCTTTGTTGACCGACACGCCGTTACCCTGCACCATCTTACGCGCCTCGCCTTTTGACGGAAACACGTTGGTCTGAACGAGGAAGTCGACAATACCGACACCTGCACTGAGAGCGTCTTTTGAGAACTTGGACTGCGGAACGCCGTCGAAGATGCTCAACAATGTGGCTTCATTGAATTTGTGCAAAGCTTCTGCAGTGCCTTTGCCAAACAATATCTGTGTCGCCTCTTCCGCCATCTCAAGGTCTTCCTTCGAGTGAACGACCAACGTCAACTCGCGTGCCAATGTGCGCTGCAGCTCGCGAAGATGTGGCTCGGCAGTGTGACGCGCTATCAAAGCGTCGATTTCATCTTTCTTCAACAAGGTGAAAATCTTGATGTAACGTGCCGCGTCCTCGTCGGTGCAGTTCATCCAGAACTGGTAGAACGCGTACGGCGACGTCTTCTCAGGGTCGAGCCAGATATTGCCCTTCTCTGTCTTGCCGAACTTGCCGCCGTCAGCCTTGGTGATGAGGTTGCAAGTCAAAGCAAACGCCTCTTTGTCGGCACCGAGTTTGCGGCGGATGAGCTCTGTTCCCGTGGTGATATTGCCCCACTGGTCGGAGCCGCCCATCTGCAGCTTGCAGTTTTTATGCTCGAAGAGATAGAGGAAATCGTATCCCTGAACGAGCTGGTAGCTGAACTCCGTGAACGACATGCCTTCGCCTTCGCCATTAAAACGTTTCTTCACCGAGTCCTTCGCCATCATGTAGTTGACGGTGATGTGCTTGCCGATGTCGCGGATGAAATGCAGGAAGGTGTAGTCCTTCATCCATTCGTAGTTGTTGACGAGCTCGGCACGATTTGGAGCGTCACTGTCGAAATCGAGGAACTTGGCGAGCTGCTTCTTTATGCATGCTTGGTTGTGCTGCAACGTCTCATCGTTCAACAGGTTACGCTCAGCTGACTTTCCTGACGGGTCGCCAATCATGCCTGTTGCACCGCCAAGCAATGCCAACGGCTTGTGACCGGCAGCCTGAAAATGGCGAAGCATCATGATACCGCAGAGGTGTCCGATGTGCAATGAGTCGGCGGTCGGGTCAATACCGAGGTAAGCCGTTGTCATTTCCTTCTTTAACTGTTCTTCTGTGCCTGGGGTCATGTTGTTCAACATGCCGCGCCAGCGCAATTCTTCTACGAAATCTTCTCTCATCGAATGATTTGATTGTTAATAATTTAGTTTGTTTAGTGATTTTTGAAAAATCATGCAAAAATAGTCATTTTTTTTAAACCCAAGAAATTAATATGAAATTGGTTTGTCAATTACACTCCGGAAATCTCTATTTTAATGTTCTTAAACAAAGCCCTGTTGCTCTCCATCCATTTTGAATAATAAGTATAGATATAACACTTCAAATCTGTCGCGTCTTTCACAACAAACTCTTTATCAACATTAAGCTTATACCATTCCCCGACCTCGATTTTATCAACCGGGAAGAATTTCACTATTTTATCGGTATAATAATCAGGATAATTATGATTATTGCCCGAGCAATAGAAATACAAATCCATGTATTGGTCTGCATCAAGTTCATCAAGGAATGAAACATCAGCCGAAAAACTTATCTTTATTTTCTCCCATTGACCTTTGATCTTAGTATCAGGCAGCAAAAAATAATTCACCCAATGCTTATCGGCAGATGTATGACATTCAATTACATCAGAATGATTATACTTAAGAACCTCATTGTATTTATCGCTTTTAAATATACATTCCGACACGAGCTTGTCGTTAAGATAAACATAATCGTTCACGTATTTATAAACCTCCATTTTTCTTCTCAACATCTCATGACGCGGATCGTCAGACGCATCAGAAAGGGTCATGTCATCGGTGATTTTATATGTTTTGTCGTCTTCTTTCTTATAAATCAACCCATCCGACAATATTTTTGTGACTCCTTTGGCATATTCCACAAACAGCATTTCAGAACCAGAACCATCTTCGTCAACGCCAAGACAACTGCCAGCCCAACTCTCTTTTTCAGGAGTGTCGAGATGGTAGTTGTTTTTCATTAACATAACAAGCGACGGCACCAAATCATTATGCGTCACGACATTTTTAAACTTTTCAGACTCTTTCAGCAATGGCGAATAAATAATCAGCGGAACATGGTAGCGCGAGAGGTCTGATTTCATGAAATACCCGCTTCCATGATCGCCTGTAATTATAAATATCGTGTTTTCAAAATCATCGCGCTTTGAATAGTCCACGAAGAATTTTTTCAAGCAATCGTCGGTGTAAGCAAATGTTATCGCCTTGTTATGTTCACTATTTGTGACTTTTTTCACTTCTCTGGTTTTTTCTACAATTTTATCCGCCTTCTCCACTGCTTTCGCAAAAACAGGATTGTCTTTGCTTATCTCGTCGTGTGTGGAAATTGTGACAAACATGTTAAACATAGGACCTTTCTTGTCTTCAAGTACCTTTATAGATTTGTCAAACAAAAACTCATCATGATAGCCCCAGAAACAACCTTTGTTTTTATCTTTGTCAGCCTCATAATCCTTGTAAAAATCAGACATATAGTCGATTTTTTGAGAAATAAGATACTCGGCTATACAATCAAAATAAAACTGACCAGAATAAAAAGCGTTGGTTGCATAACCATTTGACTTCAAGATTCCAATAAGGGTGTTTGTCTTGGGCATATTTCCAAATTGATACCCTCTTATTCCGCAAGTAACCGAGCCTGTCAAAGCGGGAACAGCCCCAAAACTACGCGGCGTAGTAGAAAGACAATTCTCCCAATAAAGAGAGTGCCTCGACAGCGAATCGACAAAAGGCATAATCGGAGCCACCGTGTTTTTTGTACCCATCCATTCGTTTCCAAGTGACTCCACAATCAAGAGAACTATATTCGGCTTATCATCAGAATCTCTGAAAAAACGTGAAAGATTGTCTTTTGTATTGTCAACAAACTCCATGGGATGCTGCAAATCAGGATAATTACGTCCCGAATGCATGCTTATATACTCTTTTATTTTTGATTCATCGTACTCCACATAAGCACAAGCCAAATCATCCGAAGACATCGTTGACCTTATTAAATACCATGTTTTATCTGCTATGAAATTCCTCTTGTTCGGATCTGTCGTATCTTCCATTTTTGGTATCAACCAAATAAAAGAAGAAGTCAAGATGACCATCACAATAATAAAAATTGATAGTTTCTTACGAAAACCCAGGCATTTCACCATTAGATTCATCAGCCAACAATATAACACCATGAAAATGACAAATCCAACAAGAATCAGCCAGAGATTTGAAACACCACTCTGCATGGTTTCCACAACCTCATTAAAAGGTCGGAGGAATATCTCATTATCCATCAGTGCGCCGCTTTTCATGGTGAAAACAGTTAGCGAAATCTCCAACAGCAATATAAAAGCACAGATAAACGAAGTCACAATAACCGAAGCTTTGCTGGAAACCAATCTCACCAAAACGTAAACAGGGAAAATAATGAGCGACAAAAACCCTGTTGCCAACACAGCGTCGATAATGGAGACTCCGACAACAGCAACAGTAATATCATTGGAATCATGCTGAACAAATCCCAAAAAAGCTTTTAACAAAAAAATCAGGCCCACCAAAACCATTATGTTTATTACATATGGCTGCAACCATGACAATATCTTCTCTCTATCACTCATTTTTTGTATTTTATTTGCAAAATTACATAAAAAAACATGATGTTTCATTTTTTTACTTATTTTTGCTTTGACAAAAAAATTGTTGGATGAAAAGCACTATTTACACCGATTCTTATTCAAAAAATCAGACGCAGATTATCAAAGGGTTCGCTATCCTTTGTATTATGCTCCACAACTTGTTTCATTGGATTAATCCCATGAAAAGCTCAGAAAACGAATTCGCTTTTTGTTCAGACTATGTAAACTTGTTTTTAAGCAATCTTACTGATCATCCTTTAGAATTTATTAATATCATATTCAGTTATTTAGGTCATTATGGCGTGGATATCTTCATTTTCATCAGCGGCTACGGATTGGCAAAATCGTTCAGTAAAACACCAAGACACTGGGGAATCTTTATGAAACACCGGCTCATGAAGATATATCCTCTTCTCATAATTGCCTTTATTTATTACTTTTTCACAAGGATATCACTTTACTACACATTACCGAATAAGACGGAGCTATATAGCATGTTGTATAAACTCTTGTTTATACACACTTTTATTCCTAATGAAGGTATGAGTTTAGACGGACCTTGGTGGTTTTTTGGTTTAATTATTCAACTTTACATTTTCTTTCCAATCCTTTATAAAATCATTGAAAAACACGGTTTGACAGCGTTCGCAGCTATTGCCGCAATTTCTTACGCAACCATTTATTCAAGCTTATATCTATTCAAAATGCCAGACAACATTTACATTATGCAAAATTCAATCGGGCATTTCCCTGAATTTTGCCTCGGAATACTTATTGCGAAAAACAAAGATATAGCAGGAAACATTTGGGGTTTTATCCTATCTCTTATTGCTTTCTCTCTTGGCAATTTCCATCTCGCGTTATATCCCCTGACATTTATTAGCATAACTTATGTTTTTGTTTATTTATCCATATTAATTACTAACAATAAGTTAAAACTAAATTATGTCAAAAACACATTATTGATTTTCGGAAAGTATTCAATGGTGTTGTTTGCCATCCACGGACTTTTCCGCTGGCAATTTGTAGTGTTAGCGGAAAAATATAACCATCCGCTGATTACTTTGGCGTTAGCGTTGCTGTTTCTGATTGAAGTCTTGATACTCTCGATACCTGCGAAAAAAATCTATGATTTAATTACTCAAAGTCATTCTATTTGATTCTTTTCAGTTTCAACACTCCCATATCTGTAATAAATCTTGCCTTGTCAAACATTTCATGTTTGAACTCAAACAACATCGTGTCGTTTTTCAAAAACGGGAAATAGGAAATATTCTGATATTCAAGATTGACATTCTTTAAATCAGTATAACTGTTATTACTTCCGTCAACACTTCTGTATTTCAAATTCAGCCCATCACTGTCAAATTTCAATTTATTCTTTCCAGGTGCCGATATTTCAAAATATATGCAACTGTCATTACTATAAAGTGTGAACTCACCATTTTCATCTGTATAGGTATTCATCCCGACTCTCCAATACTTATTCCATCCCCTCACAACTGCGCCTTCAACAGGTTTTTTCCTGTACACTATCCTACCTTTAATAATATAATTCTCATAGCCGAGCATGTTATAATAATTGACAGGTTTGACAGGTTTTTGAGGCTTTAGTTCACAAAGGTTTTTAAACTCGTATGCAGCAGGCTTCAAACTTCCTTTTATTTCTTTTCCGCTTTTTGTATATGTAACGCCTTCTTGGCTTAACAATCCCGCATAATTAGCCTCAAAATTGACATGCTCGCTCAACACATCTTGAAACTCCCACCAACCAAAACCTATTCCTCCACAATTGATCGTGTGTTGATATACTTCCTCAACAAAACGACACTGCAACTCATAGCTGACAGAATCATTGTCTGATGGCAATGATGTCTCCCCTATCATCCACGGTTTCCCAATATAATGGCTATACCACCATATCTCATTGGGAATCCTCAAAGGATGATACGTGTGTATTTGGACAAAATCAACGGGAAGTATCGAGGCATCCCATTCAAAAACTTCTATTGGCTCGGCAAAACCTATAGTGAAAAGATGATTCGGGGCATTTTCTCTCACCGCATCTCTCCATCTCGACACAATTCTAAAAGCATCCATCTTCTTGCGCTTTGGCTCTGGATCAAAATACAACGGCTCATTCATCAAGTCATATGCAAAAATAGCAGGGTTGTCTGCAAATCGCCTCATGACCTTTGATGTAAACATCATCAACTCTTCATCAAAAGCAGGTTTCAACAAAAGCATAACTTTTATATTATGTGAAGCTGCAATTTCCACCATATCCGCAATACCATCAATTATCTTGTCACATTCATCATTTAAATAAATCTTATCATCCAATGACTTGTAATAATACCCAATCTCATCACACATGATAACATCCAAACAAATCCTCATTGAATTGAATCCCAACTCATTAATTAACTCAACATGATTAGAAAACTGATTGTTTATCTCTTCTTTGGTGTATTTTTCAGTGCCATTCTCATAATATCCAGCCGCTGATATTACCACATCATCCCCAATTTGACGAACTTCGACCTTGTAGTTTATCATCAACGGGAAAAACACAGTGCTGTCAATCTTGAAAACCCCATCCTCAATGTACACAAAACCTGGTGGTGTTTCTTTTTTTGAATCTTTGCAACTCATCAAAAGAAACACCAATGTTAAGGCAAAAACTACGACAAAGTACTTTTTCATATTCTACTTAAACGCATTCTCGCTCAATCCCTTACCTGTAATCTTCAGGTCTTCCATGTAACCTGGAACCGGCTTGCCGAGATATTTGTCGACGTAAATCTTCGCGAGATACTGACCGAGCATGAAGCCGTGACCGCGCAAACCTGTCAACAGACCGACCTCCGGGTCGACAATGTAACGCGGTTCGGTGTAACGTCCCGCCCAACATGCCAGGAAACTCACTTCGCCGAGGTTTGGTATCCATTCAGCGAAAACTTCTGATACAATCTCCAAGAATTCCTTGCTGTTGTACTTGATGTTCTGACGTGCCTCGTATGCGTCGGTGTCAGGGCTTGCGCAACCGATAATCTGACCAGTGTGCGCCCACTGCTGTCCGTAAACAGCGCTGAAGCCTTTGTAATGACGACGGTCGATAATCATGTCCAATGGACCTCCATTTGGTCCCATCATCGGCAGACGGCGAGTAATAAACGCCTGGTGCTTGACAGGATACAAACCGGTGTCTAATCCGAGCATGTCGTTGAACTTCTCGGCGCCCCATCCCATCGCGTTGACGAAGTGGTCGCAGGTGTATTCAACGTATTTACCTTCGTGAGTGCGCACCAAGGTCACATAGTGTCCTCCGACCTTCTGCACGTGCAACAGCTCACAGTCTTCAAAGTAACGACCGCCGTTTTGCACGCCGATGCCTCTGATATAGTCGATAACCCTACCAGGTGTCGCCTGCCAGCAGTCGCGTGTAATCAAAGCATGGCTGTATGTGTCTTTTTTATCGTCCCACAACGGCGAAATCTCCTTCTTGAAGTCCTTGCGGTCAATCATATATGCATCGCTCCATGCGCGTGAAGCGTCGAGCGACTTGTAGGTAGCCTCATCATGCACCAAGTTGACGTAATGTGTCAAGTGGTAGTTGATGTTGTGCTCCTTCTGCATGTTCTTGAAAATCTCGTGGTTGTGCACCGCGATGTCAGCAATATCCGGATTCGAGAACGCTGGACGACCGCCACCGATGCAACGCCATGAAGCACCACGGCTGTAGTTAATCATCACAGGCTTCTTGCCGGCTTCAGAGAAGTAACGGAACAAAGCACTTCCCGCGATACCGCCACCGGCAATAAACACCTCGACCTGCTCTTTCTTCACGTCGTTCATCTTCGGGAACACAAACGTTTCCTTGGTCTTCGGATTGTACAAATCGTCCAAACTCACTTGGTTCGACAACGGAGCACGCGGTGTGGCGTCGCCAACCAACTCAATGCCGTATGAACGCAAGATCTGACGTGCGCGTGGGATACAACGTTTTCCACGGCACGGCCCCATACCCATTCGCGTGATGTGCTTCAACTCGTCAACAGAAATGGTCTTGCGGTCGCCAATGACGCTCAGCACCTTATCTAATTTGATATCTTCGCAGTGGCAGACGTATGTCTCTGACTCGACTTCTTTCAATGGCTTGAATTCTATCGGCTTTGGATAATTTTCCTTTACGATGAATCCTCTCGCCTCCGTCAATTGTAGAGACGCGCCATGGCACGTCTCTACGGCATGCACGCGGGCAACATTGGTCTTATTGTTCTTCTTCAAAACCTTCTCAACAACGCCCTCGCCCACTTTCTTGCCGTTGTCGTCAACGAGGAACACCTCAACGCCTTCATTTACTTCGTATTCCACTGGCAGGAACAGCGTGTTTTTCTTCATGTCGTAGCCGAAAATTGCCAATCCCGGGCAGTGGTTCACACAGTTCATACAACCGATGCACTTGTCGTAATCAATGACCGGCACCGTGTTCGTACTCGACTTCGTGATGGCGCCCTGAGGACAGCTGAACGAGCACGGGTTGCAAGCGAACCCGTAAACGCAGTCGGCGATGACAAATGGCTTTGCGACCATTCTTTCTGCTGTCGGCATGTTAGGCTCCTGCAAAACCCTGATCGGGTGCTGCTGCGACTCGATATACTGTTTCGAAACCTCAAGATATTCGTCGTAGTTGAATCTCAATCCCATGTTTTGTGCCACCTCGAAAGCCACTTGCTTGCCTCTCAACACAGCACTCGTGCCTTCACCGATACGGATTGCGTCACCTGCGCCGTAAGTGTTCAAGCCAAACACCTCGCGTCCCTTCACCAACAGCTGGCTGTCAGGTATCAAACCCGTGCAGATATTGATAATGTCGATGTCGTCAATAACTTGTTCTGTTCCTGGAATCGGCTTGAAGTTCTCGCATTTCGCTATGACTGCGCCCACAACGCCTGTATGGTCTTCATTTGGAATCGCCTTCAAGAGAATGTGCGATGTCATAATCGGGATGCCAAGTCTGCGTACACGGTTGGCCTGCACCGGGAAGCCGCCTTCATGGTCCATTCCCTCGATAATCGCCTTGATGGTGGCACCTGCCTGCATTCCCTGATATGATGTCAAATAACCAATGTTTCCTGCACCTACCGTCAGAACTTTCTTTCCAAGAAGCGTGTGCTCCTGGTTCATCATCTTCTGGAACACAGCAGCGGTGTAAACGCCTGGAAGGTCGTCGTTTTCAAATGTCGGCATAAACGGCACAGCACCAGTGGCAACCACAAGATGCTCAGCATCGACATACGCCACCTCACCTGTCACGATGTTCTTTATAGCGATGCGTTTGCCTTCAAGCAAATCCCAAACGACATTATTCAACAGAATTCCTTCGTGGTTGTCGCCTGCAAGAGTCTTCGCGATGTCAAAACCACGCATTCCGCCGAATTTCTGCTCCTTCTCAAAGAAGAAAAACTGGTGTGTCTGCATGTTGAACTGACCGCCAATCTTTGCGTTGCTGTCAACAACAACATTGCTGATTCCAAGTTTGTTCAACTGCTCGCGGCAAGCCAATCCTGCAGGACCTGCTCCGATAATGGCGACCTGGGTCTTGTAAACTTTCACCTCGCGTGGTTGCAGATCCTTGGCTTCAGGGAGAACATTCGCCTCATTGTTGATAGGCTTTACTTCTTTCACTCCATCAACCAAAGTGATGCAGATACGGCGGATTTTTCCGTCAACGAGCATCTCGCAGGCACCGCATTTTCCGATGCCGCAGTTCAAGCTTCTGTTGCGTCCGTCAAGACTGTGGCTGTGAACAGGAAAACCTGCCTGATGCAAAGCGGCAGCAATGGTGTAGCCCTTCTTGCCAACCACTTTCTGACCGTTATAAATAAACTCTACTGACTCGCCCTCGGCGATGTCCAGGATAGGATGTTTGGTTATTTTGTACATACCTTTCAATTTTGCAAATTATTCCTAAAAAGAATTGCAAAATTAACAAGGTGTTTTAATAAATGCAAGAAAAAAACGAATTATTTTTAAAATGTGATGCGCTTCGCGCACATTAGCCGAAGGCTATCACATTGCGACCGCAGGAAGCCACATTCAGGCGCAGCCTGCAGATTTTTTCATATCTTTATAACTCCCCTCAAAAATCTCAAACTTCTCAAACTTACACTCGAGCGGTCCGTTATAAACATCGATTTTCTTCGACGGCTTCAGTCCTATAAGCTTCAGCACGTCCTTGTTCGAGCTGATGATCCACGCCTCGAAACCCTTGAAATTCTTCTTCAAAGCATCCCCGATGCCTCTGTAAAGGTTTATGATGTCTTTCTCCTCCAAACGCTCACCGTATGGCGGGTTGATTATCATGATGCCTCCGCCCGCTGGTGGAATCATCTCAAACATGTCTTGCTTGCTGAGCTTGATGTCATACTGAAGGTGCGCATTGGTGATGTTGGCTCTCGCTATCTCCACCGCTTTCGCCGAATGGTCTGATGCAAGTATCTCGTAATCAAATTCTTCCATCTCGGCATCAGCATCCTGAACAACTTTTAACCAAAGCTTCTCGTCGTAGTCGTGCCATGTCATAAAGCCCCATTTCTTTCTAAAGAACCCTGCCGGAATGCCCATCGCCAACATCGCAGCCTCTATCGGAAGCGTACCTGAACCGCACATGCAGTCAACGAAGTTGCAGTCGCATTTCCAGCCAGTGAGCTTTATCAGACCTGCCGCCAGCACCTCGTTCATCGGTGCCTTGTCGACAGCTTTCCTGTAACCTCTTTTATGCAATGATTCGCCGGAGCTGTCAAACAGAAGCGTGACTTTCTCATTCTCAATATGCACGCTAATCCTCAAATCCGGATTCTCGACATCCACCGACGGACGTGCCCCGAAATGCTCACGGAACTCGTCAGCGATGGCGTCTTTCACCTTCAAAGCCGCATATTGCGAATGTGTGAAATAATTGCCACTTACCACAGCGTCAATGGCAAAAGTCTCATTGATGTTGAAAATCTCATGCCATTTGATTTTGAAGATGTTGTTATACAGCATGAGCTCGTTACGTGCCACAAAACTCATGATCGGCTTCAAAATCCTCAAAGCCGTGCGGCAGCAGTAATTCGCCTTGTACATCAACGCCTTGTCGCCTTCAAAGCTGACGGCGCGGTTCAAAACCTGCACGTTTTCAGCTCCCATTGAAGTCAACTCCTCAGCCAGGACAGGCTCCAATCCTGCCATGGTCTTGGCAATCATCTTAAAGGAATCTTCCATTTTTACAGATTCTCAACGATTCTCTTTTGCCATTCCTTGAACTGCTCCTCTGTAGGATGCATCTTCTCGCGTTTGAAGTCGAGGTCGCCCTCTTTCTGCATCGGCACGAGGTGGATGTGTGCGTGCGGCACCTCAAGACCAATCACAGCCACTCCCACTTTCTTGCATGGGATGGCTTTTTTCTGAGCAACAGCAATCTTCTTTGCGAAGACAATCATCTCGGCGAGGTCAGCATCAGAAATATCAAAGATATAATCCTCTTCTTTCTTAGGAATCACCAAAGTATGACCCGGAGCGAGCGGACTGATGTCGAAAAAAGCAAAGAATTTGTCGTTTTCGGCAATTTTGTAGCAAGGAATCTCACCTGCCACTATTCTTGAAAAAATCGATGCCATGATATTATTCTCTTGTGATTTCTACTATTTCAAACATAAGCTTGCCAGCCGGCACCTGAATCTCCACCTGCTCGCCCACCGATTTGCCAAGAAGTCCTTTGGCAATAGGCGATGTTATGGAAATCTTTCCAGCCTTCAGGTTCGCTTCCTTCTCAGGAACGACGGTATATGTCATCAATTGTTTTGTCTTCAGGTTTTTAATCTTCACTGTCGAAAGAATCAAAACTTTTGATGTGTCCATTTTCGACTCATCGATAACGCGTGCGTTGGCGATTGTAAGCTGAAGCTTCACTATCTTCATCTCAAGAAGCTGCTGCGCTTCTTTTGCCGCATCATACTCGGCGTTTTCCGACAAGTCTCCCTTGTCGCGCGCTTCTGCTATTGCTGCCGCGATTTTCGGACGCTCGTTAACACAGAGATTCTCCAATTCGTCCTTCAGTTTCTGTAGCCCCGCTTGGGTAAAGTATTCTACGTCTGCCATGTCTATTAATTTTTAATATTGTAAAAAAGAGACCCTTACCGAAATAAGGGCCCTTTTTGTCGTAAAATTGTATGCAAAGATACAACTTTTTTTTGATATGCAAGATTTTTTTAGAATAAAATTCTTGCACCCACTGAATGTGTTCCATTCCAGTGTGCCGTGTTACGGTATGAATAGTCGATACAGACCTTCAAACCCTTCTTGTTGAGAGGAGCCTGGACTGTTGCACCGAGTGACAAACCTTTGTTGACGTTGGTGCAGTCAGCGTCTTCGATATTCTTTGTAACACCGTCTTCGTAGGTATAAGCGGCTCTGAGGAGGAGGATGTCACGGAATGAACCCTCGACACCGCCGATGAACTGGTCTTTAGAGAACGCGTTCGAGTTGAAGTTGAATGCCAAGGTCAAACGGCTGTTGTTTGCGAAGTTGAAGTCGTAAGCAGCAGCGATGTTCAACTGTGTTGGAAGCTCAAACTCATCAGCGCGTTGCACCACTGTGATGTTTGACGACATACCGTCGAACAACACTGAGTATGCAAGACCGTCACCGCTGAACTTCATGGTAGGTCCAATGTTCTTCAAGGCGATACCGAAGTGGATGTTATCGGTAATACCTGTAACATACTGGATACCAGCGTCCATTGCGACACCTGTTCCTGTCATATCTGCAATTGACTCGCTTATGATCTTCAAGACGAAACCGCCGTGGATACTGTTAGAGAACGATTTTGCAATAGCGATGTTGATGTTCATCAAGCTCGGCTTGTATGTGCCAATACCGCCGTCAGGGTTCTCTGTGGTGGTTCTCTGAATCTCACCGAATCCCATTGACATAACCGACAAACCTCCAACGATTGACTCCGAAAGACGTGTCAGCATACCGAATGCCACTACATCTGTTCCAGAACCTGCCAACCAGTTGGTGTATGAGAAGTTGAGTTCAAGTGAGTTTGCAAATGAAATACCTGCAACGTTGCTCCACATGGCGTCAACACCTTTGACGCATGCCATACCGGCATTGCCCCATCCTGATGATGCAGCCCATGGGTTAACCAACAGCTCATTTGCTCCAGCCTGACCTGCTCTGTCCTTATTACCTGCGAATGCTTCTGTGCTCGTAAATCCAATAATGATTGTCAAGCTTGCTATTACGATAGTTCTAAATAACTTTTTCATGATCGTGTACTTTTAATTTGTTCGCAAAATAATATTAGAATGTATTTAAGTCAACCTGACGCATTGCGCAATAGAACTTAACTGTTTGTTCACCACCGTTCACGTTGTCCTTCACATGGATGATGTAAATTCCACTCGCGATAGGTGTGTTGGCATGGTTGGTCAAATCCCAATCTATTGATGTCACTGACGAGTCTTTCTTGAACTGGCGGATCTTCGTGCCGTTTACTGAGTAAATTGTCACGACGCACTGGTCAGGAAGGTTGGTGATCTTCACTTTGTGTGTAAGAGCATTTGGCTCGTAGTTTGAATACGCATAGTATGGGTTAGGAACAACATGGATTAAATCAAGGTCTGATTTGCCCTTGGCCACGTCTTTGAGTGTCGGACCATAGCCCTTCGTTGAGAAGGTGTAGTATGGCATGTAACCCTCATGGTTTTCATAGTCTACGACATCAGGATTAATCACTTCAAGAGGATATCCTCCATAACCTAAAGTATATGGTTTGGTTATACGAATAGAAATCTTTACAGGATTGCCTTCCGGTAACCATTCTCTTCCTTCAACTGCCATTGGCATACCCACCCATGTTGGATGTGCCCAGAACTTGATCTTTTTAGGGTTACCTTCATTTACACCATCAACAGACTTCAAGAAATCAGCAAACCATTTACCAGCATCATAAGCAGGTAATTTGTATTCACTAGGATCATTTGGACCTGTTGTGTTAATCATTGGGAAAATATAAACAAAGTGCTTGGCACCGAAGATTGGAGTCTGGCTAAGCTGGTCAAAGACAACAGGATCGCCAAGTTGTGAACCGCTTACTGATGATTCTCTCAACGCTGGTGGGTTGAGCAGCATGTCACGTCCGTTAAGGTCTGCATAGAATGAATCCTCACCAAATATGATATTCAAACGTGTGCCTGTCTCAATGTCAATAGCATAGCCCGGGAACCATCCCATGCCCCATGCACTGATATATGCAGGTGAATTTGGATCGTCACTTGCCTCCATTGCCAAGGCCTCTTCGTATGTTGTAGCAGCATAGTTGCCGTTCTTGTCAACAGAAGCATGACGACGGAGACCATACGGCTTAGTATTATTCTCAGTGAGATTATAGTCTAAGCCTGTTTCAACGACAGGACAACGTGTCCATTTTGACTTGTCTGATGTAAGAACAATATCTATTGAACCGAGTTTATCAAAAAATATTGAGTCGACATGGTCATTGACGTCATACATAGGTCCAGGATATTTTGAACGCTGAGGACCAGTGAATGCGTGAGTAGTCAATATATATGGTGCCCATGTACCGTCAGCAATCTTCTCAAAGTTCTCATTCGGGTCGTAAGGCTCAGTCGTTGCACTTGTTGTTGAAGCCACCTTGTAGTCGTTGTTCGACTTATCATCCTGGTCAGCATAGGTACCAGAACGTATCCAGTTCAATGGATTTGATGCGACAGCATCGCTATCCTTGATACCGGAGAGCCAACGGTTAGAACTGTCGGCGTATGTAACTGCTGAGTATATCACACCATTCTTTGGTGACAGACAAGCATAGACAGTCGTTGCATCGCTTCCATGTCCCTGTTTGCCAATCTTGATAGGACCATGTTTCCATGGCTGCTCAATCTTAACAGCAATACCTCTTTCGAGGAACAGCTTCTCGGTATGATTCTCAGTTGTTGTATCTGATACAAATTCCTCACCTGTTTCAAGATCCTTCAAAGTCCACCAGAAGGCTTTCTTAGGTGCGCTGTTGCCAACAACAGTCAGATCGCTTGTAACGTTTTGGAGCTCTACTTCAGCAAAGTCATGGAACCAGATGGCATAGTCTGTAGGAACCACATTCAACGGGTCTACAATTTCAATACTGACAGGACCATATCCTCTCTTGTATGTTGGATGGTAAATCACCGGATAACCTGCACTACCGAAAAGATTTGTAGCGCTGGCTGGTTCACGACTCAGCAATGTCTCAACATCAGCGTCTGAGAGTTCAATATGGTTTCCACCGTTTCCAACACCTGTCCAGCGTGAAATGACTGGCTGGTCACCGTATGATGAATTGATAACTGTACCGTTTACAATCTTATGAGGAATTGCTGAATACAATTTGATGTTCTTACGACCTGCGAGATATGGCTCCTTCTGGCCCATACCCTCTGTTGTTTCAGGATCGTATGTCATATAGTTATTGTATGCGTATGCAATTGCCATGAAGTAATAGGTATGGTGGTTCACCAAGCTCGGGTCGTTGTTCTTTGTGAACTGGTCTTGTGTCACAACGAATGAATGGTAAATACCATTGTCAGCACCGTCAACCATGAGTGTAGGAACGCTGTAACCCAGATTCTCATCAAACACAAAGTTGATGATTCTGCTCACATTGTTCTTGATATCGCACTGATAGATAAGACGTGCCTTGGTGTCGTCATTGATTTGGTCAACACTGACTTCGGCATTGGCGAGCTGATAGATCTTATATCCTTCGAAGCGGAAATATCTGTCATTATCGTTTCCGAGGGTGTCTTTTTCAGGAATGTTAGGATCCAACTCGATGTAATCTTCATTAGCGTTGTTTGAAATGTCTGAATTTGACAAATAGATGATGAGTTGTCTGTCAAGTTCGCGGATTGTCAAATCCGGTGCCCATGGTCCGTCGAGAACTTTGAAGCAGTTATCGAACATAGACTGGCACTTGTCATCGACCTTACGGAGCAACTCAACTGAAGCCCAAGCCTTACCTGATGTAGCACGTGCCCACGGCACACCAAATGTGATGTAGTTGACAGCACCTGCTTCCAAGGTGAAAGGACCAGCTGACTGCATGAAACGACGGTCGTTGACAGGGTTCGGAGAACCGTTGTTACCTGTCTCTTCGCTCCAGTAGAAGCCGTTTTGGTTGAAACCGCCACCAGGAGTCAAACCGCCTGTACCCCAGTTGCACGGGTCAGAGTCGTATGGGAACATGAAGTCGCAAGCAGGACCCACTGTACCGGCTGCGCCAGGAACAGCTGTTCCACCATATTCCATCTTAGCACCATTTTTCCAAATACCTCTAAGGAGAAGGTAGTATTCAGCAGCGACATCAGGGTCACCGTTGATTGAGTTATTGGTGTTGTCGTGATACACGAAGCGGCGCATACCGAAACGTTCGTCATCGACGATGCCGTTACCGAAGTTGACACCGTTGATACTCTCGTCGCAGAGCTGGTTGCCGTCAGCATCATATTTAGGGTTGTCGATACCATCAGCATCGAGGTATGGTCCCTGGAAGAAGTCGACACCAACCGCTGGAGGGTTAGGACCGTATGCTTCAGTTTCACCATTACCATCAACGTTGGCACCGTTGTAACCGTAACCAAGACCACGTGCAACGTCGCAACCTACATAGTCGTCCTTTGCATAGCCAAGGTCAACGTCTGTCCAAGGTGAGAAGTATGTGTTGGTCAGTTTATAAGTTGAACGGTTGATGATTTCGTAGCTATAGAATGTCATGTTGTTGATCTCATCATTTGTTGAGAAAGCAAATGCTTGAGCTCTGATTTCCATACCTATAGCGGAACCACCTGTTTCAGTGTGTGAGTTACCTTTATCATTGAACACCCACCAGATTGTCTGGTCACCTTTGATGACTTGGTCAGAAAGGATTGAGCCGTGAATTGTGCCGCCGTACATCTCTTCCATTGTAGGAGTCTGTGTGTGGCAGAGTTCGTTGGTGATGTCATAGTAAGGATAGTCACCTTGTGTTGGGTCATACACGCCGTCGCCGTCTTTATCATAGAATGGGGCGAGGTAGTAGCTCATTCCTCTTGCCGGGTCGCCGTGAGCTGGCCAGTTAAGGATGTTTGCTGGAATCTCATAACCTGCAACAGGAATACCGTTATCGTCGCAGTTAGCGAGGAAATCGTCGACTTCAGCACGTGTGATGTTGTACATCTTGTCGTATTCCATACATGTTGCGGCATCGATAGCAGCAGTACCATCAATTGTAAGAGGACCAGTCCAGAAGTCGTTACCGACCTGACGGAAACGGATAGCGGCGCACTTCAACTGGTTGTTGATGTCCATACCTGCAATCCAGAGAGATCCTGCATACAATGAAGTTGCGGAACCGTTGGCAGGGATGTAATACTTTGCACCTGAACCGCCTGGAAGATCCCACCACATATCACCACCAGCGTTGACACGCACCTTCGCGTTGTTGATGTTCAACCATGCGAAAGTTGATGATGGCGTACATCCAGCAGTGGTTTGTTTCAGATTCCGAGTTTGAGGTCCGTTCATCTTGACCTTCTCGGCTCTTACTTCAGTTACACTTGCAATAAGAAATGCAACAGTTAATAAACGAATTATAGTCTTCATATTACCAGTATTTATTTTTCTGTTTAGAAGTTAAAGATCATACCAATACGAATCTGACGAGGTGATGAGTAGTTGTACATGCTGTTGACATACAGTCTGTACAATTCTGCATAAGCATCAGCATTTGTCTGGTTGGCGATTTCACGCTGCCATTCAGGAGCTGTAAGATAGCCATCGTCATCAGGGTTACCAGTTGATGAGTAGACATCAATGATATTCTTTGAATTCAGCACGTTAAGAACCTGGAGATAAACGTTGAGGTAAGCCGGACGTTTGTTCTCGTTGTCTTTCTTGCCGAGTTTCAGGTCGATATCCTTGTCGAGACGGAGGTCGAAACGGAATGCCCATGGGAGGCGTGAGCCGTAGTATGAACCCTTCAACAAGTTGGTGCCCTGTGAAATAGGTGAGTTGATATTGCTCTGTGCTGTGTATGGAGTACCTGAACCACCCTGCATTGTGAGTGCAAGACCAGTGTTAGCCAGCCATTGGATAGGCTTCTTGCCTGATTTCTCGCGTTTTGAGACAGGACCGTTGTAGTCCTTGCCTGATGCAAAACGATAGTCCAAAGTGACGTTGAACTGGTGACGGCGGTCCCAAGGCATTGCGAATGTTGAACGCAAGTTAGGAACACCAGCTGCAATCAAAGCGCTCATTGTGGTTGTTGATGCACCAGTAGCGTTGGTGTACTGCAATGTGTATGATGCACGGAGACGTACGTTCTTTGTTCTACGCAAGTCGTATGATGCTGTGATACCCTTGACAGTACCGAAGTCCAAGTTGCTGTATGATGTGTAATCCTTTGGATATGCACCAGTGTAACGGTACATCTGGATCATGTTACGCAACTCCTTATAATAAGCTGTGATTGTCATTGATGACGAGTTGGTCAACTTCTGTGTGAAACCGAGCTCATAGTCGATAGTCTGTGTTGGTTTCAAAGCAGGGTTGTTGAGAGTACCGCTACTCTGTGCGAAATAGTAGTAGTCGTAGATATTGATGTTGATGTTTGAAGGACGCTGTGTCATAACGTCGTAGTGAGCGAAGAACAAAGCGTCATCTGAAATCGGGAATGAGAATGAGATACGTGGCATCACTGTCCATTGTGGGCTATAGTCCTTGAATGACTTGATGTCGACGTGCTGCTGGTCTTTATCCTTAACCCATGCAGTGACACCGCTACCGGCGTTCAATGTTGTAGGGTCGCTGATTTCAGCACCTTCTGCATCATACCATGTGTTTTCATAACGATAACCCATGACTTGTGTAATATCCTTTATATTATTGACGTAGATCGCGTAATCCTCACCGATGTTGCTTGGCAGGTTGGCTGTTGTTCCGTTAGGAAGAACAATCTTGCCATCGCTCATCTTGTCACCTACTGTATAGTAGTCATAGAGGATGTAAGGATCCTTCAACACTTTCTGGTTAGCATCGAAACGGTCGACACGGACACCGACGTTGAAGATAAGGTCTTTGAAAGCGAACTTATCCTGGATGTAACCTGCCATGTAGATTGGTCTGAATGAACCTACCGGACGTGTGTAGTTACCATATTCGTCTTTTTCTGTGAAGAAGTCTTCGAAGCTTGGCTGCTTGCTGAGTTTCTTACCGAGGTAGTCATAACCCTGATATGAAACGTATGAGTTACCGTCCTGTGTCAACTCGTCTGGAGTGAACATGCTGATGTCGAAGCCATCGTTGAGATATGCCTTGTGCATAACGCCTTCTCTGTCATAATACTCGATTGAGTTGTCGTTGAAGTCGTATGAGTCAGTGTTGATCCAGTCGACGCCTGTCTCGCTAAGACCGAGGGCGTTACGGAGGTTCTTGTCGAACTGATACTGGTCAGCGGCATTGTAGTTTCTGTAGAACTTGATTGTATCAACGAATCCGTTGTAAGAAACGATCTCAGGATTGTTAACATCCAACTGGTCGATGTGGAAGTTGGCGAGGTTTCTCATGAGGTACCACAAGCTACGGCCAGCGATGCTGTATGATCTGTTGTTTCTCTGCTCATACTGGAGACCGAATTTGATTTCGTGGTTTCCAAGAGTCATAGCTGTTGCGAGGTTCACGCTGAACTGGTCGTTTTCAGCATAAGCATAGTTTGACTGGATTGTACCAGGAGCTGCATACAAGCCATAGAATGCTGATGGTGAGCCTGAGTTGAGAAGACCTTGGCTAAGCTGGATATCGTCGAAGTTTGTGTAGTGACCTGTTGGATCGCTGTACAAATCATAAACCATCGAAGTGTATTTGGCGAGCAACGGGTTATAGTCTGATGCATGGAAAGTTACAAGAGTATCATAGTCCCATGATGCTGTGTGCCAAACGTTTGTATAAGTATGACCATCAACTGTGATAGCTGTATCCATCACGTATGAAGGGGTCTTAAAGATGGAATACTTACCGAGATAACCATATTTCCAAATATCTTTCTTGTGGTCTGGGTCATAGTTTGAACTATTGACGCGTGAGTAGTCGACCTGCAAGCTGTAGTAGAAGTTCTTAATCAAAGAAGTGCTTTCAGGAGCCGTTGGGAATCTCTGTGTGAAACGACCGTAGACACGCCAGTTCTGATAGTCAGAAATGTAGTTCTTGTCGAAGTTGAAGTATTCCTGGTTGCGGCTGAATCCGTTAGCTTTCTGTTTCATATAGGCACCACCGATTGAGAGGTTGATTGTCTCAGTTGTGCGGATGCTGATACTTCCTGTTGTGTTTATTGTCCAGTTTGATGTGTTTTGTGAGTTCTTCACATATTCCATCGAACCCATTCTGGTGAACTCACCGTTAGGATAGACACCGTCGCCAGAGCTTGCGAGGCGGAGAGGGTGCTCCTTAATATAATCGAGCCAGCTGTCGGTAGCTTTGTAGTGACCGATTGCTGAGATCGCGCCGTCTTTGTTACGGGTGAACTCGCCTGACACGAAGAATCCGAGGAGAGCTGTCTCTGACTTCTTACCTTTGATGAGAGGACCCTGGGCGTTGATACCGACTCTGGTGTGACCGTAGCCGTCAATTGACTGCTCGACTTCCAAACCTGCGCCGAAGGTTCTTGAAGGGCCCTTCGTTGTCATGTTGATGATACCACCGGTAACGTCGCCGTACATAGCAGGAGTACCGGAAAGCATAACCTCAACCTGGTCGATAGCTGATTGTGGAACCGAGTGGCTACCGATGACGCGGACACCATCGATGTAATAAACAGTACCTTCAGAACGTGCACCACGCATGTTACCTACTTCACCGTCGGCTGAGAACACGCCACCGACAGTAGCAGCAACAGCTTCTGCTGAACGGTTAGGCATCTTCGCGATTTCCTCGGCGGTGATGGTAGCACCAGCTGAAGTCTGGTCCTTTGAGATCAAAGGCACCTTGTAGTCGACAATCTCAACAGCATCCAGCATTTCCGACTGCATACTCATCGAGACGTCCTGGAAGGTAATCTTGTTACCTGAAATCACAACGCCTTTCATAAGGAAAGTGTTGTAACCCACATAAGTGGCTTTAAGGTCATAAGTTCCCGGAGGGATAGGGTTGATGTCATAGTTTCCATCGAAATCCGAACTGGCACCACCCACCTGTGTACCGCCGTTTTCCAAAACAACGTTGGCAAATGGAATAGGCTCGCCGGTCTCTTTGTCCTTAATGACACCCTTAAGACGACCTTGTTGTGCAAGCGCCAACGACCACGACGTCAGCACAATGCAGAGTAAAAATAGTAATTTTTTTAACATACCTTGAATTTTTATGTTATACTACTCAAATAATTTTTCTTTTGCACACAATTTTTAGGGTTCAAAAATACAACATTTTTTTTAACCCCACAAGCAAATTAATTCAATTTAGTAAAAATATTTTTCAACAAATAACGTTAGTGTTTTGTAACATGTTAAAAATAAACATTTTATAAACATTTTATTTGGGGTAGATTTTTCGAAAAAAATCAAAATTTTGGGTTTTAGGAAAGATTTTTTACAACACTTTGACCCTTGTCCTGTTAGAAAAATTATTAATTTTGCACCAAAATATTTTGAAATGATGAAAATTTTTAAAGTTTCAGCGTTATTTTTTGTCGCTTTAGCAGCGATTTTTACCGTTTCGTGCAACAGCAAACCGGAAAATCCCAACGAGCCTGAAATAAGCATAAACTTTACAATATACCCAAACTCTCTTGAATATCAAGAACTTAACACCGTAGGAGGATGGATGTACGTCACGTCACAACTGCCAAGCTACGGTATCATAATCTACCGATACAATATTGACGAATTCAGGGCTTACGAACGCCTTGCTCCGAACAACCCTTACGCCTGCCCTAACAACCGCCTGTACGTCGACCTGCCTTACGTCCTTGACTCGTGCAGCAACTATAAGTATTCGATTCTCGACGGCAGCATCATTGAGGGCAACGGGTACCCGCTAATACAATATTTCACGGAATTTGACGGATCGGCATTGAGGGTGTATAATTAAAAAAAACGCGGTTTAAACCGCGTTTTTTTAATACTTGTAAATGTCTGATTTGAATGGTCCGTTGATAGGGACACCGATGTAATCGGCTTGTTTTTGTGTCAGTTTCGTCAGTTTTACACCGATTTTTTCGAGATGCAAGCGTGCCACCTCCTCGTCGAGGTATTTCGGGAGACAGTAGACGTCAATCGGATATGTTCCGCGTTTCTCCCAAAGGTCCATCTGAGCCAGTGTCTGGTTGGTGAATGAGTTACTCATCACGAAGCTGGCGTGACCAGTGGCGCAACCAAGGTTAACCAAGCGGCCTTCTGCGAGGATAAATATCGCCTTTCCGTCCGGTTTCACAAACTTGTCGACCTGCGGTTTTATGTTGATTTTCTTGACACCTTTGTAGTTTTCCAATGCATTGACCTGAATCTCGTTGTCGAAGTGACCGATGTTGCAGACGATAGCCTGGTCTTTCATCTGGAGCATGTGCTCGAGAGTGATGACGTCGCAGTTGCCTGTGCATGTGACGAAGATGTTGCCTTCCTTAACTGCCTCTTCCATCGTGGTGACTTCATAGCCTTCCATCGCAGCCTGCAAAGCGCAGATAGGGTCGATTTCGGTAACGAGAACGCGAGCGCCATACGAACGCATCGACTGGGCGCAGCCTTTACCCACATCGCCGTAGCCGAGAACCACGATGACTTTTCCAGCGAGCATCACGTCGGTAGCGCGTTTGATGCCGTCAGCCAATGACTCACGGCAGCCGTACATGTTGTCGAACTTGCTCTTTGTGACGCTGTCGTTCACATTGATGGCAGGGACCAGAAGTTTTCCGGCTTCTTTCATCTGGTAGAGACGGTGAACGCCTGTCGTTGTCTCTTCAGACACACCTTTCCAGTTGGCGACGACCTTGTGCCAATGCTTCGTATCCATCTTGTACGTTTCTTTGATGACGCCCATCAAGGCTTTTTCTTCGGCGTTTGTCGGTTCCACTTCAAGGAGTTTCGGGTCGTTTTCGCACTCGTAGCCTTTGTGAATCAGCAATGTAGCGTCGCCACCGTCGTCGACGATGAGGTCTGGACCGTTGCCGTCAGGGAATGTGAGGGCGCGCATGGTGCACCACCAGTAGTCGTCGAGGGTCTCGCCTTTCCAAGCGAACACAGGAGTTCCGCCTGCCACGATACCTGCTGCGGCGTGGTCTTGTGTCGAGAAGATGTTGCAGCTTGCCCAGCGCACTTCTGCGCCGAGAGCTTTCAATGTCTCGATGAGACAAGCTGTCTGAACCGTCATGTGTAGCGAGCCACTGATGCGTGCGCCTTTGAGAGGCTTGCTCTCGCCGTATTTCTTACGAAGCGCCATCAAGCCAGGCATTTCGTGTTCTGAAATTTCAATGTCTTTTCTTCCCCACTCCGCCAGACTCGTGTCAGCGATGAGGTAAGGAAGGTCCATTCTTTTGAGTTCTTCTTTCATATTTCCAATTTTATTCTAATTCAAAAACGACAGCGTGTTCGAGGTTTACATCGCCATTAATATTAATAAGGTGTCCGTCGGCGGTCTTAGTAAGCTTGGCTTTTGCCTTGCTGCCGAGGATTTTTACCTTGTTTTTATCTAATTTTGCATTGATTTTGATTAAGTTAGGCAACTTCTCGCCTTCGTCAAGCATGTAAATTGCATAAACTTTTCCGTTTTTCTGTGTGAAGCGCACTTTTCCATCGCAATATGGATAAAACGGACGTGTTCCGTAAATTGCTTCTCCGTTGACTTTCATCCATTTGCCGATTTCATGCATACGTTCGACCGCTGTTGGAGGCAGCTCGCCTTCTGGTGAAGGGCCAACGTTAAGCAGGTAGTTGCCACCTTTTGCCACGATGTCAACCAATAGATGGATTATCTTATTGGTACTCTTGTAGTTATCGGTTTCGACATACGACCACGAATCGCCCATCGACATGCAGGTCTCCCAAGGGAACGGAAGCAATGAGTCTGGCACCTGCTGTTCAGGAGTCTGATAGTTCTCGTATTTCCCGTGCACGGTACGGTCGACGATGATGAGGTCGGGGTTGTTTTCGCGGGCCATCGCTGCTATTTTCGGCATGTCAATATCTTGGATATAGCCTTTGCAGCCGAGCCATTCGCGATATTCGTCGTTGAGACTGTATTCCGGACGCACCCAGCCGCCGTCGAGCCAAAGAATGTCGATGTCGCCGTAGTTGTGTGTCAGTTCATGAATCTGATTATAGGTAAAATCACAGAATCTTTGCCAACGCTCAGGATATTTCTGCGGGTCGTAGTTGACATTGCGGTCAGGAGTCGCCCATTGTTCAGCCCAGTAGTCAGGATGATGCCAGTCGGCTTTAGAGAAATACAATCCTGTCCAAAAGCCTTGATTTCTAAAGGCTTCCACGATAGCACCAGTGATGTCGGCTTTTTCATTTTTCGAGAAAGGGCATGAAGAATCGACGGTTGAATATGTCGTTTCCTTGGTATTGTACATGCAGAAGCCGTCGTGATGCTTTGTGGTGAAGACCACGTATTTCATTCCTGCTTCTTTGGCGAGTTTAGCCCACTCGTCGGGATTGAACTTTGTAGGATTGAACGTGGTATTAAGTGCCTGATAATCATTTTTATACTGGATATAATTAGCACCTTTGCGGTCAATCCAGTCCTCGTTGCATATAGACCATGACTCGACCACGCCCCACTGGGAATACATGCCCCAGTGCATCATGAAACCGAACTTCAGATCCTGCCATTGCGTGATACGGTTTGTGATGACAGGGTCGGTCTCAGGTTGTGTAAGGTCCTGAGCGTAGGTTGAAACACCTATTATTAATAATATTGCGATTAACAATTTTCTCATCCGACAACGATGTTGATGATTTTTTTCGGGATGAAGATGACCTTGCGGATGGTGACACCCTCGAGCCATTTCTTTGCTTCCGGCGCGTTGACGACCGCATTTTGCACTCCGTCCTGTTTTATGTCGAGAGGCAGCTCAAGGTCAAAACGTTTCTTTCCATTGAACGAGACCGGATATAGGAACGTGTTCTCGACCACGTTTTTCTCATCAAACTCAGGGAACTTCTGGTTGACGACGCTGTCGTTGTGACCCAACTGATGCCACAGCTCTTCGGCGATATGAGGTGCGTAAGGCGAAATCATGATTGCCATTGGCTCCAAAATCTCGCGTTTGTTGCACTTCATGTCGGTCAGCTCGTTGACGCAAATCATGAAAGCTGAGACAACTGTGTTGAAAGAGATGCGCTCAATGTCTTCCTCCTCTTTCTTAATGAGCTTGTGCAAAACCTTCAGCTCTTCTTTTGTAGCAGGCTCGTCACTAATCTCCGAATACAGTTTCCAGAACTTCTTCAGGAAGCGGAAAGTGCCTTCAATTCCTTGGGTATCCCATGGCTTCGACTGCTCGAGAGGACCGAGGAACATCTCATAGAGACGCAGTGTATCGGCACCGTATTTTGCAACCAAATCGTCAGGATTCTGGACATTGAACTTCGATTTCGACATCTTTTCAATCATCCAGTCACAGACGAAAATGTCGTTGCCGTCTTTGTCTTTTTCAAAGATAAACTGAGCGTCTTTGAGGTCATCGCGCCAAGCTTTAAACGCTTCAGTATCAAGGATATCGTTGTGAACGATGTTGATATCCACCAGAATCGGGTTGCTGAACAGCTCGCGGTCCTTGCAGTTCTTGGAAATGAACATCGGACCTCTGCTATACGCCACACCATCAATAAATGCAGGCATATCCTTACCAGCGATGAAGTCTTTGATACGCTGTTCGACATAGTCGGTTCCCTGCTCGAAGTCGTTAACGACATCAACGATTGGAATCATGAGTAGCTTGTAGCCTTTCTCATCGGCGAACTGACGCCACGGCTCGGCAACTTTCTCCAAACTATCCATCCTGTTGATTTCGATAAGCAGACCTTTTTCAGGGCAGAAGAAGTCGAAACGACGGTGACCGTCTTTGTGGTCGCGGACGAACTCAACGCCCATTTGTTTGTCTTTCAACAACTTCCAAACGATATCCTCGCACATCTTCTCCATATTGACGCGATATGCGATGCTTGAACGTCCCTGAATCATTCCCTGGTTCACCATCTTCTGGAACGGCTCTTCTTTGCAGGCTATTCCGAGGTCGAACAGGAACTTGTTCCAGAAACGGCTGTAAATCAGGTGACCTGTAGCGTGTTCCGCGCCGCCAATGTAAAGGTCGACGTTCTGCCAGTAATCATTGGCTTCTTTGGAGAAATACTCGTTCTCGTTATGCGGGTCCATGTAGCGGAGATAGTAACCGCTTGAGCCTGCGAAACCTGGCATTGTGTTAGTCTCGATAGGATAACCATCCTCTGTTACCCAATTCTTTGCGCGTGCCAGCGGCGGCTCACCAGTCTCGGTCGGCTTGTACGCGTCGATGGAAGGCAGTTCGAGAGGTAACTTATTGACATCCATTGCGTAAGGCATGCCGTCCTTGTAATAAATCGGGAACGGCTCGCCCCAGTAGCGCTGACGGCTGAAGATGGCGTCACGAAGACGATAATTTGTCTTGCCCTTGCCGATGCCACGTTTTTCAAGCTCCTCAATCATTTTTAAGATAGCCTGTTTCACTGTGAGGCCGTTGAGGAACTCCGAATTCACGAGCACGCCCTCTTTCGCGTCGAACGACTCGCTCCACGTGGCAGGGTCGGATGGCTCCTCGCCAGGTTTTGCAACCACCTGAATGATTGGGAGGTTGAAATGACGCGCGAAGGCAAAGTCGCGGCTATCGTGAGCCGGCACTGCCATGATGGCACCGGTGCCGTAGCCCATGAGGACATAGTCTGAAATCCAAATCGGGATGCGGGTGCCGTTGAACGGGTTGACGGCGTAAGAGCCTGTGAACACGCCGCTCACCTTCTTCACTTCCGACATACGCTCACGTTCTGAGCGGTTTTTCGCCCAGGTGACGTATTCCTTAACGGCGGCGCGCTGTTCGTCGGTGGTGAGCTGGTCTATCATCTCATGTTCAGGAGCAAGCACCATGAAAGTGACACCGAATAATGTGTCGGCACGTGTTGTAAAGACCTCAAAATAAATATCTTTATCAGCGACTGTGAAGAAAACGGATGCACCCATCGACTTGCCTATCCAGTTGCGCTGCACGTCTTTTATTGACTCGGTCCAGTCGAGGGTCTCGAGACCTTGGAGGAGGCGTTCAGCGTATGCGGTGATACGCAGCAGCCACTGTTTCATCGACTTACGGATGACGGGATAGCCACCGCGCACGGAAAGACCGTCTTGAACCTCGTCGTTGGCGAGCACTGTGCCAAGTTCAGGACACCAGTTGACCATAGTGTCGGCGAGATATGCCAAACGGTAGTTCATCAGCGTTTCCTGCTGTTCCTTCTCACTCATCGCGTTCCATTCGGCTGCAGTGAAGCTCAATGGCTTAGTGCAAGCCACGTCAAGGTCTTCTGTGCCTTGTTTGCTAAAGACATCGACGAGTTCGGCTATAGGACGCGCCTGTTTCGCCTGGTTGCAATAGTACGAATTGAAAAGCTGGATGAACGTCCATTGCGTCCATTTGTAATAATGAGGGTCGCTGGTGCGCACCTCACGGTTCCAGTCGTAGCAGAAACCGATTTTATCCATCTGCTCGCGGTAGCGGTTGATGTTTTTCTCCGTCGTGATTGCCGGATGCGTGCCTGTCTGGATGGCATACTGTTCAGCCGGAAGTCCGTAGGCATCGTAACCCATCGGGTGAAGCACGTTGAAGCCTTTCAAACGCTTGTAGCGGGCGTAGATATCCGATGCGATATATCCAAGAGGATGACCGACATGAAGCCCCGCGCCTGAAGGATAAGGAAACATATCCAAAACATAAAACTTCGGCTTATTGTGGTCTATCTCAACCTGATACACCTTGTTTTCACGCCAGTATTCCTGCCATTTTTTCTCGATTTCTTCAAAATTATATTCCATAATAAATCTAAAATTTTCCCGTTTAAAAAAACGCGTAAAATTACAACATTTTTCGCTACACACCTTTATTAATTAAAAATTTTGTATTTTTGTGGTGATGAAAACGAACATTTACATACAAAAAAAGAGATGGAAAATCGCTTTGGCGATATTAGCCATCGTAATCATCAGTATTTCAATATATTACACAAACTTTTTGGTAAAACGCTTCGCCGAGCAGGAATCAAAACAGATTGAGATGTGGGCTGAGGCGGTGCAGAGCCATGCCGAGCTGATGAATTACACGAAAAAATTCTTCAACGAAGTAAGTGAGCAGGAGCAGAAACGCGTGCAATTGCTGGCAAAAGCGTACGAAAGATTTCTTGAAGCCGGACCCAACGAGAACACCTCCATCTACCTTGACATCATCCAGAGCAACATCAGCATTCCTGTTGTGATTATTGACAACAACAGAAAAATCGACCTGTCAATCAACATGCCGGAGCATCTGAAAGACAAAAAAAACTTCGACGAAGAGATGCAGAAGGAGTTCAACGTTTACCAGCCGATAAAAATCGACCTTTTCGGGAAAACCGAGTGGCTGATTTACAACGAGTCGTTGATTTACACAGAGTTAAAGGGCGTTCTTGACGATTTGTTCAAGCTTTTCATCAACGACGTTACCGACAACGCTGTCGGAGCGCCTGTCATCATCGTCGACAGCACCGACAACAGGATTCTGGCTTACGGAAATCTTGACTCGACAAAGATGCAGGACAAGCAATTTGTTGACAATCAAATACATATAATGCAAGAAGAGAATTTCCCGATAAAGGTGAACTACATCGACAACAACAAAGTTTACATTTATTACAGAAGTTCGGATTTGCTTTTGCAGATGAGATTCTACCCTATCGTCCAGATATTGATTTTTGCTTTGTTTGCACTATTGGCGTATCTTTTGTTCAGTTACATGCGGCGTTCGGAGCAGAACCAGGTGTGGGCTGGCATGGCGAAGGAGACAGCGCATCAGATAGGGACGCCGCTCAGCTCGCTGATGGGATGGGTGGAGTTGCTTAAAATGGAAGAAAAACCGTTCATTGGGACATCGGAGATGGAATACGACATCGACAGACTTAACACCATCACGGAGCGTTTCTCAAAGATTGGCTCAATCCCGACTTTGGAGCCGACAGATGTGGTTGCGGCGGTCGACAAGACCATGAAATACCTGCAGCACAGATTCTCATCGAAATTTGAATTTGACATACAACTCCCTGTAAGAGAGATAGTTATACCATTGAATGCGGCGTTGTTCAGCTGGGTTTTGGAGAACCTTACGAAAAACGCCATCGACGCCATGACGGACAAGGGCAAGCTGACGGTGGAGCTGACGGAAGACGCGACCAATGTCTTCATCGACATCACCGACACCGGCAAAGGACTTCCGCGCTCGATGTACACACAAATTTTCAAGCCTGGCTACACCTCGAAGAAACGCGGCTGGGGCTTAGGACTTTCGTTGGCAAAACGCATCGTCGAGAACTACCACAAAGGCAAGATTTTCGTGAAGAACAGCGTCATCGGGCAAGGCACCACACTCAGAATCGTGCTGAAAAAATAATTCGTGAATCAGGGCTTTAATAAAATAAAATGTTGTAATTTCGTGGTTCAAAATAATCATCATGGCATTATACGACAAGTTTCAAGATAAAACACGCAAAAAGTTAGCGGTGCTGATAGATCCCGACAAGCCGACCGACGTGCAAATCAAGTCGATTGTCGACAGCGCGAACGCTGCCGAGGTGGATTTCTTTTTTGTTGGAGGCAGCCTATTGACCACCGACAGTCTGGAACACTGCATCAAGGTGATAAAGGCGAACTCGGACATTCCCGTTTTGATATTTCCAGGCAACTCGTTGCAAATCAGCAAGTATTGCGACGGGTTTCTGCTTCTCTCCTTGATTTCTGGGAGGAATCCGGAGATGCTCATCGGGCGGCATGTCATCGCGGCGCCGTACCTGAAATTATACGGCAATGAAATCATCCCGACAGGTTACATGCTCATCGACAGCGGCAAGGCGACGTCGGTTTCATACATGAGCGACACGACGCCGATACCACACGACAAGGACGACATCGCGATGTGCACCGCGCTCGCCGGCGAGATGCTCGGGCTGAAGCTGATATACCTTGAAGCAGGTTCAGGCGCGGAAATACAAGTCTCGACAAGCATGATTTCGAAGGTAAGACAGATGATTTCCATTCCGCTCATCGTGGGAGGAGGCATAAAAACGCCGGAGATGGCAGCTGACGCTGTCAAAGCCGGGGCCGACATCATCGTCATCGGGACGGCGTTTGAGAAGGAGCCCGAGATGCTGATGAGGTTTGCGGAGGCAATACATGACGCATAAAGGCAAGGCATGCCTTGCCTCAACGGGATGAAATGATCCTGTAGATTGCAACGCATGCGTTGCGATTAATACGAAACAAATATAATTATCAAAAATATGAAAAAATCAATTATCACAATCATTGCATTGATGTTGGTTTTCACATCATTTGCACAGGAAAAGAAAATGTTGACACCTGAAGACGCTTCGTACAACAACCGCAGCGTTTATCCGGTAGGAAAGAGTTACAAATGGTTGGGCAGCACCGACAAATATGTCTTCACGGAAGGCGACGAGCTGAGATACCAGTCGCCGGGCGAGAAATCGTCGCATTCGCTTCTCACATTAGACCAAGCCAACGGTATCGCAAAAGACAACGGAATCGGTGATTTCAAGAGACTGCCAAACATCACGTGGATGGATGTTGACAACGGTTATTTCTACAAGATGAGTGACGACAGCAACATCGTCCTTTATAAATTGAATGTCAGCGGGAAAGCCGTCAAGAAAGTCACGGCGTTTCCGGCAAACGCAGAGAACATCAGCCTTAACGAGGCTTCGATGAGGGTCGCCTACACCATCGGCAACGACCTTTACATCGCCGACGGCGACAGGACATTAAGACTGACCGAGAATCCCGAGCATGTCATAGCAGGACAGTCGGTACACCGCAACGAGTTCGCCATCGACGGCGGCATCTTCTGGTCGCCTGACGGCAACAAACTCGCCTATTATCTGATGGATGAGAGCATGGTGACAGACTATCCGCTCGTCGACATCACGACACGCATCGCCACCGAGAAACCGATAAAATATCCTATGGCAGGAATGACCTCGCACATAGTGAAACTTCACGTTTACGACATCGCGGCAGGCAGCGACGTGGTGATGAAGACAGGCGAGCCTGAAGAGCATTACCTCACCGCCATCACATGGAACAACGACAACGAGAAGATTTACATCGGCATACTGAACCGCGGTCAGGACACGCTCAACTTCAACGAATACAACGCCTTGAACGGCGACTTCAACAAGACCATCTTCCATGACGAGGACGCGCAATATGTCGAGCCACAGGGACCTGCACATTTCCTGCCAGGCAGCACCACCGAGTTTGTATGGCTTGCACAACGCGACGGCTATTATCATCTTTGGCTGCATAACACCAAGACTTTGAAGGCAAGACAGATTGAAAAAGGCAATTACGTCGTGACATCATTCGACGGCTTCGACGGTAACGGCAACGCATATTACACCTCGACCGAGGTGAGCCCGCTGCAGCGTCATTTCTATAAGGTGAACCTGAAAAACGGCAAGAAGACCCGTATCACCAGGAAACACGGCACACACAGCGTGATTCCGAGCAAGACCGGCCATTACTTCCTCGACTTCTATTCAAGCACCGACGTGCCGAGAGCCGTTGACATACAAGACGAAAAAGGCAGATTCTTCGCACCGCTTTATTTAGCTGAAAACCCTTTGAAAGACTATAATCTCGGTGTGACGGAACTCGACACCATCAAGTCGGAGGACGGACAGGCACTTTACACACGTATCATCAAGCCTTACAACTTCGATGCGAGCAAGAAATATCCAGTGATTGTT
This sequence comes from Bacteroidales bacterium, assembly GCA_017427985.1. Classification (GTDB taxonomy): domain Bacteria; phylum Bacteroidota; class Bacteroidia; order Bacteroidales; family F082; genus Limimorpha. The sequence goes on from JAFRRS010000011.1 coordinate 187,005, forward strand.
TACGTTTACGGAGGTCCGCACGCACAGCTTATCACCGATTCATGGCTTGCTGGAGCAGGTATCTACCTCAACTACCTCGCACAGGAGGGATTCATCGTTTTCACCGTCGACAACAGAGGTTCGGCTGACCGTGGCGAGGCTTTCGAACAGGTCATTCACCGTCAGTGCGGACAGATGGAGATGCACGACCAGATGGCAGGTATCGAATACCTCAAGACCAAGCCATACGTCGACCCCGAACGCATCGGCAGCGACGGCTGGAGCTACGGCGGATTCATGTCGACATCATTGAAAATCAATTATCCTGAGACGTTCAAGGTGAGCGTGGCAGGCGGTCCTGTCATCAACTGGAAATACTACGAAATCATGTACGGCGAGCGTTATATGGACACTCCTGACGAGAACCCTGAAGGCTATGAGCTGACGGCTCTCGACAACAAGACCGACAAGCTCGAAGGCAAACTTCTCATAATACACTGCACCACCGACCCGACTGTGGTATGGCAGCACAGCCTGAGTTTTGTTGAGAACGCCATCCACAACGGAAAACTCATGGATTACTTTGTGTACCCTGGCCACGACCATAACGTTTACGGTCCTGACAGAGCGCATTTGATTATGAAGATTACACAGTATTTTAAAGATAATTTGTAAAAATGTTGTTGTAGGGGCGAATGATGATTCGCCCCTACCATACAATATGAGAAGGGTTTTCATCACGATAATAGCTTTCAGCGGGTTGCTTCTCTCCTGTGTGAAGCAGCCCGAGCCCGTTGTGGTGCCGCAGCCACTGCCGTTTTCCTTCGACGGAAACCTTTTGCGCATCGACAGCCTGATGCAACACGATGCTGACTCGGCGCTGGTTTTATTATTGGACAAGGCGTGCCTTGTCCCAACGGGATGTGATGATTTATCCGATAG
>JAFRRS010000012.1 GCA_017427985.1 Bacteroidales bacterium
AACAACAGCAACAACAACAGCAAGAGCAGCAACAGCAGATGTCGAAGGAAGACGCGGAAAGAATGTTGCAAGCCCTTGAGAATCAGGAGAAAGAGACAATGGATAAGATGAACGAGGCGAAGGCTGCGAAGATGCAGAAACGGAAAATACAAAAGGATTGGTAAAATGTGCTGCTTCGCAGAATGTGCCGCTGATGCGGAATGTGCTGCTTCGCAGAATGTGTGAAAATGTGATAATTATAAGAAAATGTGTTTTAATATGAAAAGGATAGGTTTTATAGTTTTATTTTTGATGACGGCATTCGCGTTGAATGCCCAGGATGACGTCAGTTTCAAGATAAAATGCAAGAAACAGGTCGTCGTTGGGGAACAGTTTCAGGTTTCCTACGAGCTGAGCGGTGACGGAAAGAATTTCGAGTCTCCAAATTTCGACAATTTCGAGTTGATTGGAGGACCATTCTCTTCCTCAAGTTCAAGCGTGCAAATCATCAACGGCTCGGTGACGAAGTCGAACACACACACCTATTCTTTTTATCTCAGAGCCATCAAGGAAGGGAAATACACCATTCCTGCCGCCACCATCACCGTCAATAAGCAAAAGGTGAAGAGCGAGACCTTTGAAATCGAGGTCGTGAAAGACAACAGCGTGGTTTCAGGGGCCAAAGGAAATTCAACCACTTCATACGAAAACACAAAAGACGTGCTTCTCGAAGCAGTCCCGAGCAAACGAATCGCATACCTCGGCGAACAGATAACCTTGACCTACAAGATTTATTACACTATACCAATCTCACAGCTCTCGATTTCAAAAGCCCCTTCTTATTCTGGCTTTTGGACCAAGGACATCACCGACAACAACGGCACTCTGCAGCAGTCGTCGATAGTGAAAAACGGGCAGGAATACCATGTCGCCACGATTCAGGAGATAGTGCTCATTCCGCAGAAGACTGGCATTCTCACCATCGACCCGCTTGATATAAGCTGCATCGCACAAATCAGGCAGGAACGCCAGACGCAGAGAGGCTATGACCCGTTTGAAAACTTCTTCGGCGACATCATGGGGTCGTCGTACACCAATGTCAAGAAAGAGATAAAATCGCAACCCATTGACATTGAGATAAATCCGTTGCCTGCACAAGACAAGCCAAAAGACTTCAAAGGCGCGGTGGGACAGTTCACGTTCACGTCTAAAATCGACAAGACCGAGATGAAGTCCAACGACGCTTTCACCGTGACTTACACCGTTTCAGGCAAGGGCAACATCGAGCTTCTTGATCTCCCGAAACCAAATTTCCCTCCTGATTTCGAGGTTTATGACCCGAAAATCACGACAAACACGAAAAACAACACTTTCGGGATTAGCGGTACTAAAAAAGCCGAATACGTTGTGATTCCAAGAGTTTCAGGCAATTTCACCCTGACACCTACGGAGTTTTCATATTTCGACCCGTCGAAGAACAAATATGTGACGCTGAAATCGGATGAATACGTTATTAATGTCGAAAGAAGCGCCAACGAAGGCAGCAGCGGCATCATATACGCGGGCGGACAGGAAGCCATCAAGGTCGTTGGCAGCGACATACGCCATATCATGACAAAGGGCGAGCTCAGGAAAAACGGCGTTTTGTTGTTCGGTTCCCCACTCTACTTTATCATTCTGGCTTCGCTTGTCTTGATTTTTGCGGCAGCACTTGTCATTTACAAAAGAGTCAACAAATTCAATCAGAATCAGGTGCTGGTTAGAAACAAAAAAGCCACGAAGACGGCGAAGAAACGTCTGCGCAACGCCTACAACTACCTCAAAACGAAAGACCAAAACCGTTTCTACGAGGAGTTTTCACAGGCTTTGTGGGGTTACATCTCCGACAAGCTCAACATCTCGCGCTCGCAGCTCTCGATGGACACCGTCAAAGAGATGATGAGCGACAAGAATGTGCCAGATGACATTGTCAATCAATTCATTGACTTGCTCAATAATTGCGAGTTCGCAAGATTCGCGCCAGGCGATCCTGACAAGAAAATGGATGATTTGTATCAGAAAGGAATTGAAGTTATTACCAAAGCGGAGAAAAATCTAAATTAGTTAGTCAGTTGTTCAGTTAATCAGTTAATCAGTTAATCAGTTAATCAGTTTAAAGATGAAAAGATTATATATTTTGATGTTTTTGATGGTCACGGCGGTTGGAATTAAAGCTCAAACCATTCAGGATCAGGAGTTTGCGAGGGCAAATTACTATTATAATGAGAGCAAATACGACACCGCGCTTATGGTCTACGAGAAGATTCTCGACGAGGGATTTGTCTCCGCACCTTTATTATATAATATAGGTAACACCTATTTCAAGATGAGAAACTATCCGATGGCGATTCTCTATTATGAAAAATCCCTCAAACTCGACCCTGACAACGAAGAAATTAAGCAGAATCTCACCATTGCAAACGCTCTCATCACCGATAGAATCGAGCCACTTCCAGAGTTTTTCATGACAAAATGGTGGAAAAATATCGGCAACAAATTCTCTGCGAACGGATGGGCGACGATAAGCATTATATTATTCGCGGCGCTTCTTCTCGCATTGTTCATATACTTCACGACACGCACGGCAGGGATGAAAAAAGCGATGTTTTTCACCAGTCTGTTTTTGGTTCTGATATTTGTCTGCAGCATCATTTTCGCAGCGCAAAGGTACAATTATCTCAACCAGCGCGACGAGGCAATTGTCATGACACCGACCATCACAGTGAAGAGTTCGCCATCGTCATCGGGCGTTGACTTGTTTGTTTTGCACGAAGGAGCTAAGGTCGAGATAATGGACAAAGCGGACAATTGGGACAAGATAAGAATTGCCGACGGCAGCGTGGGATGGCTTCCTTCATCATCAACCATAAAGTATTAAATATCAGTAGATTATTTCTTTAGGAGAAAAAATATTTAATTTTTTCCTAAAATATCTTGTGGGGTTCAAAAATTTGTTGTATTTTTGAACCCTTAAAATGTAGTTAGTATATCAAATGAATTAATGTCTAAATTACGTGATATGAAAAAAAGATTTTTACCGTTAAGTATGCTTTTGATAACCATGGTGTTAGCTCAAGCAAGTTTAGTGGCTAACGCTGCCGGAATCCAAGGAAAATACACTCCAAGGACGAGCACAGAAGCTACGTTTTCTTCATTTATGAAGAGCATTCGCGCAAATCAAGAGACCGGTTTGATTGATCCTGCATTATTAATTGCAGCACAGAAAGCCGATCAATCGACAACAAAAGACGGCGAATTGAACTGGTTTGAAACAGGACCGGACAACTTCGGCGGCCTCACAAGAGCCATTGTTTACGACAAGAACGGCAATGTTGTGATCGGAACAATGGGTGGTGACATTTTCAGAACTACCAACGGTGGCATCACATTCAAGAGAATCACCAACTTGAATCTCCCAATCAGCAGCATGGTCATCAACAACAACGGCGACATCTTCGTCGGAACAGGTGACGGTCGTGAAGCACATCTGTACAACGGCTTAAGCTACGTGGGATACGAGACAAGCTTTGTCGGAAATGGTGTCTACAAGATGGCATCAGGCTCAACAGAGTTGGTTTTGCTTGAGAGCACAAGCAATTGGGCTTTCGTCAATGAGATGGCAATCACCGGCAGCAAGATTTATGCTGCAACAAATGATGGTCTCATGCGCAGCACTGACAACGGTGAGACATGGACAAAAGTTATGGATGGCATTGTAAGAAGCGTCAAGGTCAACAACAACGGTGACGTTCTCGCAGCAACAGACGTTGATGTCTACCTCTCAAAAGACGGTGGCGAATATACCAACGTGACTGCAAATCTTCCAGCAAACTCATACGAGAAGGTTATTGCAATGTCACCATCAGACGCCAACTACATGTACATTGCATTCCTCAACTACTCAAGCAGCTATAGCACCGGCAACATTTATTTCACAAATGACGGTGGCGAGAACTGGGATATTGCAGTGGCAGCAACAACCATGTACAATATTTTCGGTGAAGATGCAAATTACAACGGTTTCATCGCTGTTTATCCAAACAATCCTCGCAAGCTCCTCATCGGTTCAGAAAACTTATGGTTAGTAGAGGACGAAACAGGTTCTGGTGTCAACAGCTACAGACCTATGATGATTTCTGAAAGCAACTGCTCAGAATACACAGCAATAGCATACAACCGTTACATCTACCTCCACCGCGGCATTCAAAACATTGTTTTTGACCCGTCAAATGAGAACAGTTTCTATGTTGGAACAGTAGGTGGTGTTTACAAAGGCATGTTTTCTGCAGGTCTGTATTCATACTCAAACAGCAACCGTTACTATCTCACCGATGACAACCACACTTCAGTGACTCGTATGATGAGCGTTGGCGTTGGCGGCACATCAAAGGTTATCGGCGGCTGCCTCGATCACGGAACTCTCAAGATTGAACGCAACGAGGATATGAACAATATCACAACTGGTAAAGCCATATTCCCGAACCCGACTGCAACAAACAACGCATTCGGTTACTATACCAAGGATTACTCAGGCGGTCCATGCGCTGTGTCAACAATCGACCCGAACATCATCTTTGTTACAGGAACAGGTGCTCTCTCAACAGCAATTCACAGATCACAGACTGACGGTGAAGACTATGACCTCAACAACTTCTACACAGACTCATTGAACAAGAAGTCATTCAGAACACCTATAGCTTTGCACGAATTCTACAACGATGCAAACAACCCTTACAACGATCTTGAGGCTCCTATCAGAACCGTGAAACATGTTGGCGAGACAGTTTACGCTTACAGCCATCAGGCAGGTTTCCCTGTTGACCACGTCATCACAGAAGAGCCAATCCATGATGCAGAACACATGGATGAGTTTGGTGAATATGTTTGGATTCCAGGTGATACAATCAAAAACATCCACGATCCGCTCAGCGCAATCTATTTGGCAGCTGTCAAAGGCAGAATCCTCATGACAAGAGACGCTCTCATCTTCAACAAGGAAGCTGAATGGGCAAAGGTCAGCGCAATCAATGGCCTTCCAACAGCAGTATCAATCAGCGGAGACGGTAATGTCGCAATGGTTGGAACAGCAAATGGTACACTTTACAAGCTGACAGGTCTCAAAGACGCTTACACAGTAGCTCAGGCCTGCACAGATTCAGCAGCTTGTGTAATCACAATTGATTCGATTAACAACTTCAACAACCAGGCAGTTACAAGTATCGCATTCGACCCGAGAAACAACAACAACGTTATCGTGACATTAGGCAACTACGGCAACAGTGACTATGTGTTCAAGTCAACAAACGGCGGCGACTCATTCACATCAGCCAACTTCGGCAACTTCCCGGTTTACTCAAGCATCATCGAAAAAGAAACAGGTTTGTACATCATCGGAACTGAAAAAGGTATCTACACATCATCAAACGGCTCATCATGGAGCAAGTCAGGAAACTTCTCAGCTCCAGTTATGGACATCAAACAGGCAGTTGCAGAGAACCGTGATGATAAGATCGACGTACTTTACGATGAGATGGGTGTTCCTACATACATCATCTATCCAGGTGTTGACAACGAAGGTATGATTTTCGCTGCAACATACGGCAATGGTATCATCGCTTGCGACACATACAAAGTCGGTTCAGACTTCGGTGTTGATGAGAACGAAATCAGCGGAAGCAACATTGCTTTGAATGTCTATCCTAACCCGGTGAAAGACATGGTCAACGTGAACATCACTCTTGACACAAGAGCAAACGTCAGCTACCAGATTTACGACCTCTCAGGCCGCATGGTTATGAGCAACACCCTCGGATTCTACAGCCAGGGCGAGCACACCTTGAACATTAGCGCTGAGAACCTCGAAAGCGGTTCATACATCATCCGCGTGAAAGCCGGTGACAAAGAAAACAGCGGTAAGTTCTTAGTATACTAATAACGATAGAAATCAAATAAAGAAGGCATCCGATTGGATGCCTTCTTTATTTTTATAAAAACAAAAAAAAATCAATATACCCTTTCTTTCTGAAACTGCCTGTATTCGCCATACGCCGGGCACATCGACGAGTGTCGGCACGACGAAAACAGCACCCCCAAGACAAACACCAATACCAATATTACCGCTATTTTTTTCATATAATTATTACTATTAATTTCACACTACAAAGAAACGATTTTTTTTTTAATTTTGTACAAATTTTTCAAATTTTTTTTCGCCATGGTTGAGATTAAAAAACCCGAAATAGAAAACGGTTGGTATGAGGTGTTAAAGCAAGAATTCAGCTCATCGTATTTCGCAGGAATCAAGACATTCTTAATTGAGGAAAAGCGCCAATATGTCGTTTATCCGCCGTCAAAACTCATCTTCAACGCCTTCAACCGCACACCATTCGACAAGGTGAAGGTGGTGATACTCGGACAGGATCCTTATCACAATGTGGGTCAGGCGCACGGCTTGGCGTTCTCCGTTCCCGACGGGATACAGCCGCCTCCGAGTCTGCAAAACATATTCAAGGAGCTGCATACCGACATCGGGATGCCCATCCCAGCCAACGGCAATCTTGAGAAATGGGCCGACGAAGGAGTGCTGCTGTTGAACGCCTCTCTGACTGTGAGGGCGAATATGGCTGCCTCGCATGCGCGTATCGGCTGGCAGCAGTTCACCGACGCGGCAATAAGAGCGTTGTCGGAGAAGAAAACACATCTGGTATTTCTGCTTTGGGGCAACTACGCCATAGCCAAAGAGAATCTCATCGACCACAGCAAGCATCTGATACTCAAAACCGTACACCCCTCCCCTCTCTCGGCAAGCCGTGGATTCTTCGGATGCAGGCATTTCTCGAAAACAAACGAATACCTTATTAATAATAATATAGAACCGATTAGGTGGGAAGCGATTATTAGTTAGAAGTTAGTCAGTTAGTCAGTTAATCAGTTATGGAAAAGTTAGTTTTTGCTACGCATAATAAGAATAAATTAGAAGAAATAAGAAACATTTTGAAAGATTGGGATGTTGTCGGATTACGTGATATAGGATGTGAAACAGATATTATTGAAGACGCCGACGACTTGGAGGGCAATGCCAAGATTAAGGCGAATTATGTCACCGTCAACTATAATTTGAACTGTTTTGCCGACGACACAGGACTTGAAGTGGAAGCTTTAGACGGCGCACCCGGTGTTTATTCGGCACGATACGCAGGCGAAGGATGCTCATATCATGACAATGTGGTAAAGCTTTTAGATGCCATGAAAGGTCTGACTAACCGCAAAGCAAGATTCAGAACTGTCATAGCATTGAACATTAACGGTGAGCAACACCTTTTTGAGGGAATTGTCAATGGCAGAATACTTGAAGAGGAACACGGCATCGGCGGATTCGGTTACGACCCGATATTCCAACCTGACGGATATGTCGAAACTTTCGCGGAGATGCCAATGGAAATAAAGAACAAAATATCACACAGAGGTAAAGCCGTTGCTAAATTGGCGGAATTTTTAAATTTTTTGACTAACAAGTCCTGATTTTTACTATCTTTGCAAGATTATTCCCCATCCTATGAAAAAATGAAGAAAGTTATTATTATATTATTATCAATTATAATGTCAACTGCTGTCAACGCCCAGCATTTCGACGGTTTGTTCTCATATAATATAAAGAATAACAATATTGAACTCGATATAACAAAAATACAGCTTTTTGAGCACAGGGTTCATTTCATCTACACTTTGACTTTCGACGAGCGTTTTGATGTTTCGACAAGTAGCGAAGAAGGTGTTTTCACAATAAGCCAGAGTAATAATCAGGATAAAACAAGTTTTATTGATGGTTTCAATTCATTTTGCGATGAGGAGTATGCTGTATTTAACAGCATGTCGAAAGAGGAATCGGGCTTTCTTTTCAATGAATGGAAATCAGCCTTGCCGGAATCATACGTCACATCTCTGATGATGGACATCTACGCAAAGAGCCGGCAAAACAATTTATGCGCCAATGCCGACCCGTTTTGCACCGACAACGGGCAATACATGTTTCCTGCAGGTGTTGATGCAGGCAGCGGAGAATCAGGACCCAATTACGATTGTTTGAGTTCCACACCAAACCCCGCGTGGTACTACATGAGAATAGGTAATCCCGGTTCCATAACGATTCACATGTCAAGTGATCCAAACAAAGACATCGACTTCTGTTGCTGGGGTCCGTTCACCGACCCTGTAGAGCCTTGTCCCACCGGACTAACCGCGAACAAGGTCGTCAGTTGCAGCTATTCATCAAGTTTCGAGGAAAACTGTCTGATTCCGCAGACATCCATGACTGGTGAGTATTATATATTGGTTATAACCAATTATTCTAATGCCGAGTGCAACATTTCCTTCAGCAAGACGGGAGGTACCGGAACCACCGACTGTTCCATCATGCCACCAGTTTTATGGTATGACAACGCATGTTACGGCGGCACGATGCAGTTAAACGCACAGGAGATAACCGGTGCGACATATTCCTGGAATGGTCCTAATGGATTCACTTCCACGCAGGGCAACCCTTCGATACCAAACGTGACCTTCAGCAATTCGGGGACGTATTCATGTTCCATCACAGTGGGAGGACAAGCCAGCGATCCGATGAGTATCATAATAGACATTCTGCCATCGCTAAACGCCAATTTCTCCAACGACAACAATATATGTGTAGGTGTTGGAACCAGTTTCACTGGCACTGAGACGACAACTCCTGCGGGACATAACAACAGCATAACGGAACGTGTTTGGGACTTCGGTGACGGAACACCAACAGTTTCGGGAGCCAATGTAACGCATACATACAACACTGCAGGCACATATACGGTGACATACACAATAAAAGCCGAGAACCAGTCTGGAGCTATTTGCGAAGACGTAAAAACAAAGACAGTAACGGTCAACGACCTGCCAAACGCTGACGCCGGCAACGACATCAACATAAACTTCCAGAATCAGGCAACGCTGACGGCTACGACGGTAAACGGAGCGAGTTACATGTGGCAGCCTGCAGAGAAAATCAGCGGCAATCCCAGCAATCAGACTGTTATCACCGAGCCGTTGACCGAGTCCACGACATTCACTTTGACCGTGACAAAGAACGGCTGTTCGAGCCAAGACCAGGTCACGGTTTACGTTGGTGATGCCATGACCGCCACGGCGACGATAGCCGAAGACGAGATTTGCGAAGGCAACTCCACAACTGTATCGGCAAACGCCGTCGGTGGCAATGGAGCCAGTTCTTACACGTATTCGTGGGAACCTGCCTCAGCGGTCGACAATCCTCATGCGGCGACAACCGCTGTTCATCCGCTGACATCAACAACCTTTGTATGCACTGTCAGCGACGGACAAACGACAGTAAGACCACAAGTCAACCTCACGGTGAATCCTGCGCAGGACGAGATACATACGATATCGGTATGCCCGAGCGAGCTTCCTTATATCCTCGAGCTACCCGACGGCACCACAGAGGAATTCTTTGAAGAGACAGGTGCAAGCGGTTGGCACAAGACAGTGCAGAACCAATATGGATGCAACGTTAACGTGATATTGTATCTCACCATAAACGACATTGTTGAAAATGTGATGACAATAGAACGTTGCAACGAGCCTTATACTTTTGTAGATAATGGAGTTGTGATAAAAACGCTTGAAAACACATGTGTGTTTGACTCTGTTTATCCATTTGGCGACTGCCAGAAGCATATCACCATTTATTTCACAAGGAACAACGTTTACGACGAGGATTATGAAGGGGAATACGTCTCCGACGACTATCCGGAACCGCATTGTTACTCATACACATGGACAAATGGCATCACATACGACACTCATGGAGATTATCCTTGGACTTTCTCTTCTGTTAACGGATGCGACAGCATTGTGACGCTTCATCTTGACGAACACAACCTCAGCTTCGAGATCGACGGACCGATACCGCAACAAACTCTCGACACATGCAAAAACAGTTCCGGATACTTCCTTTGGGGTGGAGAAGCAGGTAAAAAGGTTTATTACGGTGACACTATCAACGGCTCGAGATACGATTCATTGTTTGTAGGCGCTTCCGCGCAAGGATGCGACAGTATCGGGCATCTGTTCATCAGGTTGTATAGTCATCCGCATGTTAACAGCAACCTTGACGGCGAAGGACTTGTGATTCCAGGTGTCGGTTATATGCCATACATCTACGAGTATAACATTCAGGACCTTTACGGCGCAGGCGTTGAGAGCGACCATCCCGCCGATTATACTTGGGAGGTTTTCAGTTTCTACAAAACACCGAACCGTCTGTATCCGGAAATTGAGGATAATTATGAGTCATCGTGGTTTGTTCATCCAGACCAGAACAACAAAAACAGAGCGCTTGTCTATGTTAATGAAGAAGGCAACGCACTCCTGAAATGCACCATCACGACGATATGCGGCACCATCACGACAAGCAAGTTCATATACACTGAAGGTTGGCAAGACGGAGAATCGGTGGATGAAAACAGTGAGGAAAACATGATAAGCATATTCCCCAACCCGACAGACGGGGATTTGTATATCGGATACAAGAAACTACTGTCATCTCCAGCAACCATCAGCATTTACAGCTATAGCGGCGATTTGCTCGACGAGTTTTACACCAACAGCGACATCACACAATATTCGACAAATGGACTGTCGAACGGATTGTATTTCATAAGAATTTCAGGAAAAGACTTTGTCGTAACAAAGAAATTCGTACTCAACAGATAGTTTAAAACCAACTTCTGCAGGGGTCATTATCAATTTTGGATTTCAACGGGAATCCGAAACTAATCATAAACTCTAATCCCCTGTTCTTACGCGTATCGTTTTTGTCAAACGAATAGGCATAAACGTCAACGGGAACGCCATTATTCTTACTGAAAGTATTCAGCAATCCGAAGTTATAACCGCCGTCAATTTTCACAAAAAAGTCATACGTTGTAGTCCTGATTTTACATCTAAGACCAAGGCCTGCAAGCACGCTGATATCAAGAGACGCGATAACAGCATCAGATTTTGATATGTCCACAGAATGGTCTGGCAGCTGACCGTCAGGAAAGGTTTTGGAAATAAAGCCGCCGTAACTAAATGCCATATCCGCCGCAACGAAAACATACGGATTTATCAGGTGATAATCATAAAAATAATAAGTCACCGGGATTCTCAAATCGAAATACTTCGCATCAATCTCGTCAATTTCCTTTATGTAGCCTCTATAATCGAAAGTCTTTCGCATACCTCTCTCTATCATCATCAACTCTGCCCCAACGGAAAGACACGGAAAATAAGCTATCGGATATTCAAAGAAGACACCGAAACCCGGATTGGAAACACTCTCGCCTGGAAGCTTGTTGTATTGTTCATTTGAGAACACCATGTTATATGATGTGAGCCCGCCCTTTATTCCGACTACGGCAGGAACCGTTGAATGACGACGTGGCTTGTATCCAAAGCCATAATTCCATTGAGCGTCCAATTGACAAGCTGCCATCAGCAAAAAGAACAATATGAGTATCAGCCTTTTCATATCATTCTTTTAGAAATCCCAGCCCCAATGAACCCTATCGGCGACCCCATCCTTATCATAATAAAACCTTTGACCGTCGACAAGCAGATAATAATCCACACCTTCGACATCTTTTCTGCCTTTTATTAAGCTCCATCTTCTGATGTTTGCGATTCCACCCTCAGGATGATTCTCATCAGGTTGGCACAACGTCCCTGTAATAAAATTGCCGTAATAATACTCAACGCCAATATCGCCAGATGGCTCTGTCACGTCGAAACACAATGTGAAATCACCTGTTGCGCCATCGCCATAGATATATGCGGTATCGGTGACGTATCTCGGCTTGTAGCTGTTAGGGGTGGTATCATTACACATGCTATATAGCACTCTTGCGATACCGTTTTTCTGGTCTTTAATACTGATGAAGATAAATTTGTTTTGAACCATAATATCGTCATCGTAAGGATAAGGTTTTTCTTCGCCGTAGACGCTAATCCATTCATTACCGCCGCCGAACTTGCCATTGATGAGATATTCGCCAGTGATATCCGGAGGAAACAAACCGTCATATACAGGTATTTCGTGTTCAGGAGCCAATTGTGGCCACAGATTCCTGTATTTTTTAGGATAAATCCGGTCGATAGTCTTCATGTAACTCTCGCTGCCGAGAGCGACAATCGTGTCATGGTTGTCTTTCTTACATCCAGGAAATGACAGAATGACAATCAGCAGCACGAGACATAACAAACCGGATTTATCGCCTCGCATGATATTATTTAAAATAATTTTTCAAAATCTCGACCGCCTTGTCGATGCCGTTGGCGTTTTTGCCGCCTGCTGTGGCGAGGGTCTTCTGTCCACCGCCGCCGCCTTGAATCTCCTTGGCAGCCTCACGCACCATGGCACCAGCGTCCATCTTCTTCGCATCGACGAGACTCTGAGGAAGCATCACGCACAGTGCAGGTTTGTCTTCAAACACGCCGCCGAGAACCGCGATGGCTTCAGCGTCGATGTCTTTCAAAGCGGAAGCGATGTTACGCATCTGGTTCATGTCGGCGTCAATGCGGGCTACCACTAATTTGTGGCCTTTCCACTCAGCAGCGTTGCTGTATGCGTTTTTAGCGTCGGACACTGCCTGTGCCATCATCATAGCCTCTATCTTCTTTTGAAGCATGCTGTTTTGTGCAGCAAGTGTCTCAACAGCTTTCACCACGTCGCCGGAAGACTTCACGAGACCTTTTATCTTATTGAGTGTATCGATCTGATTGTCAAGATAATTGATGACAGCCTCGCCCGTTATGGCTTCGATGCGGCGCACTCCTGCTGCGATAGCGCTTTCGGTCAATATCTTGAACGCACCTATACGTCCTGTCGACGGGATATGTGTGCCGCCGCAGAGCTCGCACGAGTAGCCTTCACCGAATTTCACGACGCGCACCTTGTCGCCGTATTTCTCGCCGAACAACGCCATCGCACCCAAATTACGTGCCTCGTCAATAGGCACGTCGACAGCGGTCTCGTTCTTCAAATCTTCCCTAATCTTCTGGTTCACAATCGTTTCGACCTTACGAATCTCCTCATCGCTCATTTTGGCGAAATGGCTGAAGTCGAAACGCAGACGCTCGTCATCGACCATTGAGCCCTTCTGCTCGACATGGGTTCCGAGAACCTGACGAAGGGCAGCATGCATCAAATGGGTCGCGGTGTGGTTAGCCTCGATTTTAATACGACGTTCAGCGTCAACTTTCGCCGTAAACACCGCCTCTGGCTGTTGTGGTAGCATGTCAGTGATATGGATGCTGAGGTCGTTTTCCTTAACGGTATTGACGACGTGAATAGTCTCGTTTTCCGACACCAACACGCCCTTGTCACCGACCTGTCCGCCCATCTCGGCATAGAACGGCGTCTTGTCGAGAACGATTTCGAAATGCTTCTTGCCTTTCGCCACAACCTCTCTGAATTTCAATATCTTAGACTCGCACTCCATCATATCGTAGCCGACGAAACAAGTAGGTTTGTCTTCATGCACGAGCTCAACCCAATCGCCCGACATCTTCTCGGCAGCTTTGCGCGAGCGGTTTTTCTGTTCTTCAAGATTGGCGTTGAATCCGTTCATATCCACTTCAAGACCTTTCTCTTCCGCCATGAGGTTTGTCAAGTCGACAGGGAAACCGTATGTGTCAAAAAGTTCGAAAGCGAAAGCGCCGTCGATGAGTTTTGCGCCTTTGTTTTGCTCTACGTAATTCTCAAAACGTTTGATTCCCAATGACAAAGTTCTTAAGAATGAAGCCTCCTCCTCATAAATCACCTTTGACACAAGGGTCTGCTGGGCTTTTATCTCAGGATACTGCTCGCCCATCTCGTTCACGAGGACTGGAAGAAGATTATACACGAACGGCTCGGTAAATTTGAGGAATGTATATCCGTAACGCACTGCACGGCGCAAGATACGGCGTATCACATAGCCCGCGCCATTGTTCGACGGCAGTTGTCCGTCGGTGATGGCGAAGCTGACAGCACGCAGATGGTCGGCGACGACACGCATTGCAACGTCAGCCTGTTCATTCTTACCGTATTCGATACCCGAAAGACGTGAAATCTCATTGATTATCGGCGTAAAAACATCGGTGTCGTAGTTCGATTTCTTGCCCTGCATCACGCGGACGAGACGCTCGAAACCCATTCCAGTATCTACATGTTTCGCTGGCAGGTCAACAAGGGTGCCGTTGGCGAGACGGTTGTATTGCATGAACACGAGGTTCCAAATCTCAATCACTTCCGGGTCGTCTTTATTTACGAGGTCGCGGCCGTTGATTTTCTTGCGCGCCTCGTCGTCACGGATGTCGATATGGATTTCTGAGCAAGGTCCGCAAGGTCCGGTCTCACCCATCTCCCAGAAATTGTCTTTCTTTGAGCCGTAGATGATTCTCGATTCATCGACATGTTCTTTCCAAAATTCGTATGCCTCATTATCTGGAGCCATGCCGTCTTTCTCATCGCCGCCAAACACCGTGACATAGAGTTTGTCCTTGTCAATATTCATCACTTCCGTAAGGAACTCCCAACCCCATGCGATAGCCTCTTTCTTGAAATAATCGCCGAACGACCAGTTGCCCATCATCTCGAACATGGTGTGATGATAGGTGTCGCGGCCCACTTCCTCGAGGTCGTTGTGCTTGCCCGAAACCCTCAGGCATTTCTGTATATCGGTGACGCGAGGAGCCTTGCGCGGGTTGTTTCCCAAGAAGACATCTTTGAACTGGTTCATGCCGGCGTTGGTGAACATCAAAGTCGGGTCATTTTTCACAACAATCGGTGCTGAAGGCACAATCAGATGCTGTTTTGACTGAAAAAATTCCAAAAAACTCTTGCGAATTTCGTTTGCTTTCATCTCTATTTTTAATTTTTCTTTTAATTTTCAACAAAAAAGTTTGCAAATTTAACAAATTTTAGTAATTTTGCGCATCAAAAACATAAATAAAATTTTTCGTAATAGGAAAAAAGGGAATAATGGCAAAAAGAAAGTTTATATATAACCCTCAAACGCTTGATTATGAAGAATATAAGCTCTCGGGCGGAAAGCGTTTGGGCAGGTTTTTGCTATATATTTTCACTGCCGGCATCTTAGGTTTTTCTGTTGTGGCTCTTATCGAGAAAACCATCGGCTCGCCAAAAGAACACATGCAGGCACGAGAAATTGAGTTTTTGCAGCTCCAATATGACATCTTAAACGACAAAATCAGCAACATCGACGCTCTTTTGGGCGAGATGCAGGATCGTGACGATAACATCTACCGTATGATTTTCGAGGCGGAGCCTATCCCGTCGTCGATAAGAAAGGCGGGTTATGGCGGAACCAACCGTTACGAGGCGCTGAACGGATATGAGAATTCGGAAGTCGTAAAAGAAACGGCAAAGAAAATAGATATTATCGAGAGTCAACTGTACGTGCAGTCGAAGTCATTTGACGACGTTTACAACATGGCGACAAGAAAAGCCGACATGTTAAGCTGCATCCCCGCCATCATGCCGGTCAAAAACATGGACATCTACAGGATTTCGTCAAGCTTCGGATACAGAACCGACCCGTTTTACAAGGTTCAGAAATTCCATGGCGGCATGGACTTCAGCGCTCCTATTGGTACTCCTATCTACTGCACCGGAGACGGCGTTGTGGAGCGTGTGACGATTGGCAACAACGGCTACGGCAACAATGTGGTTGTGAACCACGGCTTCGGCTATAAGACACGTTACGCACACCTTGACGCGTCACTTGTGAGAGTAGGACAGAAAGTCAAGAGAGGCGAGAAGATTGCTCTCGTGGGCAACAGCGGAAAGTCGACGGCACCGCATCTGCATTATGAAGTGATAAAGAGCAACAAGACCATAAATCCTGTCAACTTCTTCTTCAACGACCTCACTCCTGAAGAATACGACAAGATTCTGGAGTTGTCGGAGAAACCCTCAATGACAATGGATTAATCATGGAAGTCAAGAAGCTATATTATCGAATCGGCGAAGTGGCGGAGATGTTCAATGTGAACACCTCGACGATACGTTATTGGGAAAGCGAGTTTGATGTGCTTCGTCCGCGCAAGAGCACCAAAGGCAACAGGCTTTTCACGGAACGCGACATGCGCTATCTCCAGATTATCTACCAGCTTGTGAAGGTTAAAGGATACACCATCCAAGGGGCAAAAGACGCCATGAAAACCAAATTCGACAAACTCGAGGAGAACGCCACCCTGATGCGGACACTCACCCACACCAGAGAGTTTCTTGTTGATTTGGACCAACAGCTGGCAGAGAAACAGAAAAACATGTAGGGACAAGGCAGCCTTGTCCCTACTGGATATTAAAACGTCTTATCCTTCAATAAATAATTCGTAACATAATCCCAAACACCGTCTTCGAGGCTGGTGAACGGCTTGTCGTAGCCCGCTTTACGCAGCTTCTCCATATTTGCCTCGGTGAAATATTGGTATTTGTCGCGGATGTCGAGAGGCGTGTCGATGAACTTGATGTTCACGTCCTTTCCCATTGCCTTGAAAGTGTTCGACGCGAGGTCGTAGAACGAGCGCGCATGACCAGTGCCGAGGTTGTAAAGTCCGCTCTCAGGACGTTTCTCTATGAGGAAAAGAATAACCGAAGCGATGTCTTTCACATAAATAAAATCCCTAAGTTGCTGACCGTCTTTGAAGTCAGGACGATGTGAACGGAACAATTTGACCTCGCCGGTTTCCTGAATCTGATGGAACGAATGGAGAATCACCGACGCCATGCGCCCCTTGTGGTATTCGTTAGGACCGTACACGTTGAAGAACTTCAACCCCGCCCAGAAAGGAGGGCATTTCTCCTGTTTCAGAATCCATTTGTCAATCTCATTCTTCGAACGTCCATAAGGATTCAACGGCTGCAGCTTCTCCACCACGTCGTGGCTGTCGTTGTAACCGAGCTCTCCACCACCATAAGTGGCTGCTGATGAGGCATATACGAGCGGAATCTGATATTCGGTGCAGAGATTCCAAAGTTTTTCGGTATAGTTCACGTTAAGCTCCACAAACACATTCCAGTCAAATTCCGTCGTGTCGGTACGGGCACCGAGATGCACCACAAAATCCACTTTTTCGTGATTCGACTCGAGCCACTGATGCAACTCTTTCCTGTCGAGAAGAAGCTGGTATTTCTTGTTGATGAAGTTTCTTTCCTTCTGTTTCTTTGAGAAATCATCCACGAGGACGAGGTCTTCCCTGCCCTGTTGGTTGAGGCATCCCGCCACAACACTTGCTATGAAACCGGCTGCGCCTGTGATAACTATCATGATATAACTTATTGATTATCTTCTATTCTTGTCTTTAAATAATTTCTCCATTTCTCAATCACCGCTTTCATGTCGGATGGCAGCTCCGAGTCGAAAAGCAGCTCTTTTCCTGTCGTGGGATGTACGAAACCGAGCACTTTGGCGTGCAGGCAGTGTCGTGGAATCTCACTGAAACAGTTGTCGATAAACTGGCGGTATTTTGAGAAAGTGGTACCTTTTAATATCCTGTCGCCGCCGTACAGCACGTCGTTAAACAACGGATGCCCGATGTATTGCATGTGCACGCGAATCTGGTGGGTGCGTCCTGTCTCAAGACGGCATTCCACCAACGAGACATAGTTAAAACGTTCAAGCACCTTATAATGCGTCACCGCACTCTTGCCTTGGTCGCCGTCAGGATAGACCGCCATGGCGACCCTGTCGCGCAACGAGCGTCCGATATTGCCTTCGATAGTGCCATCGTCTTCATTGAAATCGCCCCACACAAGAGCCTGGTAGCGTCGTGTTATAGAGTGTTCGAAAAACTGCGCCGCGAGGTTGGTCTGCGCCGTCTCGTTCTTCGCTACAATCATCAGACCTGTAGTGTCCTTGTCGATACGATGCACAAGATAACCGAAGCCGTTTTCGACCTTTGAGCCGTTCTCCTTGAAATGATAAGCCAGGGCGTTGAGCAAAGTGCCGTCAAAGTTTCCGTGACCGGGATGCACCACCAAGCCCGCCTGTTTGTTGACAACGATAACATCATCATCTTCATAAACAACATCAAGAGGTATGTGTTCTGGAGTGATGACGATTTCGCGCGGCGGATACGCCAATACCACTGTCACGACATCATTAGGCTTAACCTTGTAATTCGACTTGACCGGCTTGTCGTTTACGAGAATGCTGCCAGCCTTCGCAGCGTTCTGCACCCTGTTTCTTGAAACGTTTTCCAAACGATTTTGCAGAAATTTGTCGACACGCACAAGAGTCTGCCCCCTGTCGGCGACGATACGGAAATGCTCAAAAAGCTCCGTGCTCTCCTCCCTGCTGTCTCCAAGTATCCCGACAAAATCTTCAGACATGGTTTTCTTATTTAGAAATCAACAATTTGGATGTCTTGCACGAGCCGTCAGCATTAACAGCACGCATCATATAAACACCATCATTCAAATCACTGACATTCAATTCATTACAATAAGGATAATTCTTAACAACTCTGCCCGTCATATCATAAATAAGAATCTCCTTACACAGATTTTCATCAACATTTGCAATGCGGACAAAGCTTTGAGCCGGATTCGGATAGAGAGCCAATTCATTGTTAACTTCCTGATTCTCATCAACTCCGACAAAATACGCCTTCTTTCCCATAATTGGTCTTATCATGAGAGAACCTGGGAAAGAGCTGTTTTTCCAGCCCTCGCCAGCATCATAAAAGTTGTACTGATGGTTGTCGGCTGACGAATCAAATCCGATATTTATTGTTTTTGAATACTGCTGCCTGATTCCCACATAAAAAATGCTGTTGACTTTCACAACCTCGTCAAACTTATAATATGAAAATTTATAAATCAGGCTGTCATCCCACGAAGGACGCTGATCTTCAAGAGTGTAGATGATTTCGCCAGGCTTCCCGTTATTGTCGCGCCACACAACAATGTCGAAGAAATTAAGGTTTGCATCGTTCAAAGTGCGGTTGAAAAGCAACTGAACACCGCTGAGCGTGTCAAGCCGCGTAATATTGAATTGCGCTGCAAAATACGTGTCATCTGGAACCAGTCCGTAGCCCATTTCAGGCGTTCCGTCGTCGTAGGCGAAATAATTGTAAAATCCCTGATGATGCGTCATCGTGTCGCCAGCCACCACACCGCCGTACTCGTCAACAACGTCGACGTAATGCTTTATCGTGAACGAAGTCGTGTCCAACGGGCTGTTATAAGGATAAATGAAGTCGTCCATTCTGACAAAAAGACTGTCGACACCCACATTCGAATACTGCTGAATCACCGTCGGATTGTTCTCAAAAGTGTAGTTCCAACCCGTGTTATTGTCAGTCACCTCGCACGAATATTTAACCTCATGCGCATTAGCATCCAAATTGGTGAGAAACATTGTGAAATCGTTGTTGATAGCCGACAACGGATTATCTTTAAAATGCTTATAAGGCATTGACCTGTAACGATTTAAAAACGATGGCGACACATTTGTGAAATTCACCGAAGGATAAAAATCTTTCACAACGCTTCTGTTCATATCGAGATAAACAAAATCGATATTCCACTGGTCCATGTTGCTTCTGTCGTTAGGATACATTGTCGTTGGCAGCGTTCCATAGTTGAAGAAAAGGATGTAAAACTCATCGCTAAATAAACATTCGTCAACTATTGGAATCATCACCTTATTGAAATCGGTGTATTCTCCGCCCTCGGCAGCCCAAACCTGTTTCCAGGCAATCTTGTCATCTTGTCTGTAACCGAACTGCAGCACGAGCGAGTCGTCGCGTTCCGGACAGTCGCCATAGCCTCCAGCCTGATAGTAGAAACTGAAATAAACCGAGTCGGCAGGCGATAGCGCATGATCGCCAACGCTGTCGAGACGTATTCTCACCGAAATCAGTGAGTCGGCGATGAAAGGGTTGCTGCTTCCGTTGGAATAGACCTTACCGTACTGGTCGAGCACGTCAAATGTGGCAGCCCTATAGTTTACTGGCATTTTAGGAAATCCAGAGTTCACAAAAACGCATTTCGACTGCCATTTTGTCTCATCAGGATAAAAACCGAGTTTTGTAAAATCGTCAAAGAATGGCAGCGTCGCAACAGTGACCTCTCTCGATTTCTGCGATTCTTCGGCCGTTTCCACGCCATAAAAACCTGTGAGATACTCCTGTGCGAAGCCATTTGTCATGCCAACAAAGGCAAACAATATCAATATCAGCAATCTTTTATTCTTCATAGAAAAACGTTGTATCTATTTCATCATCAATATCTTCAATAAAATCCATATAGTCAGTGTCTTCGACCTTTATTTCTTCTTTGACGACGACCACTTTCTTTGTAAACCGCATCTCCATATCCCTCGCGCGCTGCACGGAGTCGTAAGAGAACCTGCGGTGTTTCAGGATATAATTAAAACTGTCAATCACGTAATTTATGGTGTCGGACGGCAGTTTTTTTATTCTCATGCGCTCCACAACAGAGTCGCGACGGAATTTTTCATATCTATACCATTGAAAATCAAAGTTTTTAATAGATTTATACCACACATTGACCGTCGAGCCTAACGGCACTTTCGTGTCAATGGAGTAGACTGGATCCATCCTGCTGACGTAAAGGTTTGCTTTCTCGTCATCGTCGATAAAAATCTCCGTTCCGATATTCAAGGAAGCGTTATTTATCTGATTCTTAACGTCCTCGATGTTAACGCCTATCAAATCTGGAAGATTCGTGCCTCTGTCGCCGTTTCCATAACCCACAACGAGGGTCACGGCGGTGCCTTTCACCACGTCATCTTTCGGTTCTACGACCTGGTCTTTGATTTTCTGTTCCACGACAGCGTTTCTCGCGAAATAATCGACAAAAACAAGCTTGTCCACTTTAAGCCCCACCGAGTTGAGCAGCACCATCGCCTGACGCAAAGAGAGGTTGCGGAGATTGGGCATCGTCACAATCTCAGGAGCGATGGAAGTTCTGATGATATAGACGTTTCTTCCCTTCTTGACTTTCGCTCCAGAATTCGGATTCTGCTGATACACAGCGCCTTCAGGAAAATCCTTTACATAAACGCTGTCGAGAAGAAGGAAATTGAACTCATCGTTATATTGCTCCAGAACATCGTCATATTTCATCCCGACCATATCCGGAACGACTATTTCCTCGCCGTGACGGGTGAATTTCCCGAGGTAGCCGAAGGTGAACTCGAACGTCCCGACAATCAGCAAAGCCATGATTGCCAAGCTGATATAGAACCATTTATCTTTCAAAAAACGAAAAGCTTTCATTTTTTTATTTTTTTCGTCGTTTATAACGTCGTTTTTAGTAATTTTGAAGTCGCAAAGATAATGATTTTTATTGAATTTAAGCACATTTGTAATGAAAAAAATAGCAATAGTTTGTGGAGGTTACTCTGGTGAATATGAAATCTCCATCAGCAGCGCAAAAGTCGTGAAGAAGCATCTCGACGCAAGCAAATACGAATCCTATATCATTGTAATCCAAAAAGATAGCTGGTATCATCTTGAAGACGACGGTTCCCGTTCGGATGTCAACAAAAACGATTTCTCAATCATGGTGAAAGGCAAAAAAGTCGTTTTCGACGCTATTTTCAACGCCATCCACGGCGTCCCGGGCGAGGACGGGCAGCTGCTCGGATATTTCGAGATGTTGGGAATTCCTTACACTTCATCTAATTTCACCACTTCGGCGCTGACGTTCCACAAGGACTTCTGCAAGAAGATTGCGGCAGCGGCAGGCGCCAACGTCTCGCCTTCCATCATCATCAACAGGGGCGAGAGCTACGACGCAAAGAAAATCGTGAAAACGCTGGGATTGCCTTTGTTTGTCAAGCCTACGCGCAACGGCTCATCTGTCGGCGTGAGCAAGGTCAAGACCGAAGAAGACTTCGACAAGGCTGTTGAAAACGCTTTCAAGGCGGGCGACCAAGTGATGTGCGAGAAATTCGTGCAAGGACGCGAGCTGGCATGCACCGTGATGCAAGTCAAGGGAAAGACTATGGTGTTCCCTATCACTGAAATCGTCAGCAAAAACGACTTCTTCGACTATGAAGCGAAATATACGTCGGGCAAATCCGACGAGATAACGCCGGCAGAGCTTGATGAGGTTTCAGAAATCGAGGTCAAGGCTACGTCAGCGATGCTTTACGACAAGTTCGAGTGCAAGGGCTTCGCGCGTTTCGACTATATCATGACACCTAAACAGCTGGTTTTCATCGAGGTAAACATCGTCCCAGGCATGTCCGAGGCATCAATAATGCCAAAACAAGCAGCCTGCATGGGCATCACGCTCGACAAGCTGTTTGGTTTGGCATTAGAGAATATTCTTGACTAAACGGTCAGGATGTCTTTCTGTTTCAGTTCGTAAAGATCATCGATTTTCTTCACGAATTTGTCTGTCAGCTTCTGGATTTCCTCCTGGAGCTGTTTGACTTCGTCTTCAGACACACCTTCTTTCTCAAGTTTCTTGGCGTCGTCGTTGGAGTTGCGGCGGATGTTTCTGATACCCACCTTTGCCTCTTCAGCGGCTGTCTTGGCGCGTTTTGCAAGCTCCTTGCGACGTTCCTCTGTCAACGGCGGGACCAAAATCCTCAGGAAATCGCCCTCGTTCTTCGGGTTGAAGCCGAGATTCGCTGCCTGGATAGCCTTGTCGATGGCACTGATGGAGCTCTTGTCGAACGGCATCACAATAATCTGACGCGCGTCAGGAGTGCCGATGTTGGCGGTCTGCTCAATCGGGACAACGGTTCCGTAATACTCGACTTTCACGCCCTGAAGCATCATCGGACTCGCCTTGCCTGCTCTGATTTTCTGAAACTCCGACTCAAGATGCTTGATGGTGCTTTCCATCGTTTCGGTCGTTTCTTCCAAAATAAATTGAGATTCTTCTGTCATATTCCTTAAATTTTTCGATACAAAAATAATACTTTTTATTTTAACGGCTCATATAATCCATAAAAATATGCGTTCTTTTTTACTGTATAATATGATAATCCGCTAACATTCAACGCTTTAAAATCAAAATTCCAAATATAGGTCTTGAAAATCTTTCCTTTTAAATCAATATCCGGAATGAAAAATCCGTTGGTGAGCATCACTCGCTGACCAGGCAAAATCATCTGATTGTTAATCTCATAGCCTTTCCAAAACAGCTTCTCCTCCGTCTCAGGCTCGATGATTTCGACAATCAATGCTAAACGATTCAGAGTGTCAACTGCTTGAATATCAGCTATAAAACCGATACGTTCAAGCTTCGGCTCACATTGTAAAACTTCATCGGCAGGCAGATCGTAACCGCAAACCCACTCCTCGCCTTTTTGAACCTCGACATTTTCTTTAAGAATATGAAGCAGTTTTTTGCCGTTGTCTTTCTTCGATAAAGTCAGATAACGTGTTGTAAACCAAGTGTTTTCATTGACAAGATACGGATATTCAGCCACTGCCGAAAGTTCCCATGGGACATCTGCATGGTCGGTAAGTCCGACACCAATGTAATCTTCGTCAAGATTCATCAGATATTGCTGATAATCAATAAGTTCATCATCTTCGCAGAAGTATTTCGCCTTGTTGATTCCTGCCCTTTTCTGATAAAACTCGGTCGTTAATGTCCTGTCGGAATAAGAAACAAAACTTATGCTGTCACCAAAACGTTCCTGGGCGTTTTTCATCTCAACCGCCACTTGGTCGAATCCCTGATGATAAACTTGCTTAAAGTATTGACGATCAACGACTAACGACACAACACCCATCAGCAGAATCCATCCCACCACAGCGCACAAAGGTTTTATCTTGATTTCTTCGTTGAAGAAAGAAAAAACTGCAATTATCAGGAACGGGAAACTGAAAATCAAGGTGCTGAACTGGATTATCGGCTCTTTAAGCAAGGAATAGGCGAAAGCGAGCGCAAAAGGCACCACGAACCAAACCAAGCAGATTATTTTAATCGCGATTTTTCCGCCACGGTTTTTCACACCTATTATAAATGGCAGCAATGCTATTATTAACATGCTGAAAATGAACAGCTTGCTGTAATTCATCGAATACGACAGGAAGTCGGTGAAGAACGCCGATGTCGGTTTTGCAAGCCATCCGCCTATGCTTCCGTAAACGAAAAGCTGATAGTAGAAAATCGGCAATGACGGCAGATATAATACCACGGCAGCCACGCAACTCCAGATGTAGGCTTTTCGTCTTTGTTTTTCGAGGTTCTTGAAGAAAAACAGACCGGTTAGCGCAATGAGACCTGCCTGCGCCATGGAAAACATCTGGGTCTCAGCGGCAAAAAACGCTGACAAAGCGAAGCCAGCGCACGTCCAAAACGTGATATTTCGTTTGTCAATGAGGATTCTGTTCCAGAAATATACCAGAAGCAGAATGAAAAACAAGCCCGGGGAATAAGGACGCGCCAGCTGACTGTAGAAAACGAACAGCTCGCTCACGGTGACGAACGCTGCCGACACCAGACCGACGTTTTTGTTAAACCATTGATTGGCAATTACAAACGTCAAGTACACCGAGCCTACGCCCATCAGCGCAAACGGCAGTTTCAGCCAGAACTCGCTCCATCCAAAGATATTGACGAGAATATAAAGGAACACTTGCACGCCGGCAGGATGTGAGTCGCCCATCATCACGCCCTCGTGAATTAGGTCGCGCAAGTTGTCGTATCGCGTCCTCGACAATGCGCTGAACTCGTCGTGCATAAACGGGACATCATAAAGCTGCCAGAGACGCAAAACTGCAGCCACGACAATGATTATCAACAAGATAATCTTGTCATAACGTGTCAGCTCCTTTGTTTTGTCAAATGTCATTTTGTAACAATTGTACCGATATTCTCACCGTTGAGCACTTTGGTGAGGTTGCCTTTGGTGTTCATGTCGAACACGAGCATCGGCATGTTGTTTTCCTTGCACATGGTGAACGCTGTGAGGTCCATCACTTTGAGGTTTTTATTGTAAGCCTCGTCGTAAGTAATTGACTCATATTTTGTTGCCGTCGGGTCTTTCTCAGGGTCGGCGGTGTAGATGCCGTCGACGCGAGTGCCTTTAAGGATGATGTCAGCTTTGATTTCGACAGCGCGTAGTGCCGAGCCGGTGTCCGTTGTGAAGAACGGGTTGCCGGTGCCGCCACCGATGACGACGACGTAACCTTCTTCAAGGAGTTTTATTGCCTTGGCGCTACTCATCGAGTCGGCGATACGGTCGATGTAAAGTCCCGACAACAAAGCGGCTTTCACGCCTTTTGACTGAAGTGTCGACTGGATTGCCATGCTGTTGATGACGGTTGCCAGCATGCCCATGTAATCGCCTTGTATTCGGTCCATGCCTTTGCTGGCACCTTGAAGGCCGCGGAAGATGTTGCCGCCTCCTATAACGATAGCGATCTGCGCACCCGCTTTCACTGCCGCCGCAATCTCCTCGGCATAATCGTTAAGTCTTTCAGGATCAATACCATATTGTTGATTTCCCATTAAAGCTTCACCACTGAGCTTAAGTAATACTCTTTTGTATTTCATATTTCTATAATTTATTGTTATTCAATTGTTTAGAACCAATATCCGAAATTAATGAATCCCACGAGCGACGAGTTGATATTCGAGCCCATCAAGCTGATTTCAACAGGTCCGATGACGGTGTCGGCTCCGAGCGACAAACCACAACCCATGACAAAACTGTTTGGATCAAACCATGTGTCGTAAGTGTCGTTCATATAACCGTAGTCGACATGCAGCGTGCTGTACAGCGACTTGTAGAAATTCCACTGCCAAGCTATTTTATTCACCGCGATATGGTCAACCATTCTATCAGTGAAATTAAGTCCCGTGAAAGCGAGAATGTTGTCAAAATACTTCATCCGCGACTGTCCTCCGACAAAGAACTGATAAAACAGAGGTGTCTCCGCCTCACCTATCTTCATGCCTCCTTCAAGTTCAAATTTTATTGCGTTTTTAGAGCCAATCGGTATGGTTTTCAAAATATCGACGTGTGCAATAAATGAGCTCTGCATTCCCTGATTGCTCAAACCAGACATCGTGACATTGTCGGCGGCACCTTCAAAAAACACCATTTTTCCCAACATATCAATACTCCAGCCGCGGCGTGCAAAAGTCGGAGCATCAAGATTTTCATAATGATAGTTGAGATACATGTACGAATAAAGGTTGTAATTGCTTGAAATTCCATTGTTTCCGACAAAATCCTTCATGTGGACCAAATCACCCACAGCACCTAAACGAATCTGGTTTTTAAGATTCGGCACCAGCGTCATGTACAAGTCGAGTTTGTTGTCCTGAATACTGTAGGAATTGGTAATCTGACTGTCGTCATACTGGCGCATCGTGAGTGAATAAACGCTGAAATCGACGCCAAACCTGAACATCTTGCGATGATGCTTGTTGAATTTCACTTTAAGATACGGATTTTCAGCAATATTCAGGTCAAAACTCAAAGTCGAGCGGTTGATGTTTTTGAAAACGTTTTTAATTGTCATATTGACAAGCGCTCCGATGCCGTAGTTGTTGTCGTAATGTATAGCCACCGCCAGCGACATATCTTCAATCTCATCGCAATGAAGCTTGAAGACACAACCATCGCCCTTCTTTTCAATGTTATACCACAGGTTTTCATAATATCCTGAGGCTCTTAGCTTTATAATCACATCCTCAATCTGGTCGATGGACATTTTTTTCGGAAAACTGCTTCCGAACTCCCTGACAACCACATCTTTATGGTTATCAGACACGCCTTCAACCTGTATTTCCTTGATAATCAATGTGTCAACGGGTTGTACATGCGGGCGTTTCACCTCAAAAGACTTGATCTTATGCAAGGAATCGGCGAGTTTTCTAAACTCAGGCATAAACCTGTCCGCCGCCTCTTGTCCGAACTGGATTATAGAATCGAAGTCATTGAACGACAACATGTTGCGTCCGTGCAAGTCGGGTTTTATGTAAATATTGCAATGCTTGCGGGCGTACATGCTCTCCTCCAGCGACGACAGGTTCATGAGGCTTATCAGCAACTCCAACGAGTTATCGATTTTCGATGCCGGTATCGATTCGTCTTCAAGGTCAATACCTATTATGATATCAACGCCGCGTTCTTTCATGTTTCTGACCGGAAAGTTGTTCACCATTCCGCCGTCAATGAGGAGTTTACCATCGAGCGAGACAGGACGGAACAAAAACGGAATCGACATACTTGCTCTTACCGAGCGCGCAAGGTTTCCTTTTGTCATCTCGTACTGGCGCGCATGTTCCACATCGGTCGCAATACAATAAAACGGCACCGGCAGTTTCCTGTAATCGTGAGTCATGTCGGCTGGAAGCATAAGCCGCGACAGCAACATGTTGACGTACACGCCGTCAACAAGCGACGACTTAACTTTTATCTTGCCGTTTGAAATTGGAAACGTGGCGAGATATTTTCGGGTTTCTATTTTTTTGTCGATAGGGATGAACTCTGGCGGTATCTTGTCGTAAATAATTGAATTCCAATCCTGTTTGCGCACCAGCTCCTCAATGACGTCCGGGTCGTAACCAACAGCGTACAACGACCCGATGATGGAGCCTATACTCGTTCCGCCGATATAGTCAACAGGGATTCCCGCCTCGTCGATGGCTTTCAAAATCCTAATCTGTGCAAAGCCCTTGGCACCGCCGCCGCAAAGCACCACGCCAACCTTCGGACGTTTCGCGCCAGCATTCTTAACCGACTGAGCTTCAACATTTCCAATAGAGAAAACGCTGATTAGAAACATCAGCACAATCATTTTGAAATCCATCTCTATCTTTTTCATAATCAATTATTAAAACCAATATCCGACATTAACAAAAAGACTCCATTTGTCTACAATATTCGATTTTGACAATTCGATTTCTATTGGACCGAACAACGTCTTATAACCAAGAGTCAAACCGGCACCCATGACAAAATTCTTTGGAATAAACCAAGTGTCAAGCCGTGTTGAAGTCGACTCATAGAAATCGTATAAAAACTCAAATAGCTTCAACAAATCCTCTTCCGACGGATTATTCATGTCTATAGCATCCAACTGCATACTCTTTTCCATGAGCGGCATGTAGTTTTTCATGTAACCCGCGTCACAACTGGCTATTGCATAGAAGTTTTTGTAGAAGTTCCACTGCCATGCCACTTTTGCGTAAGCTGCAAATTCAGTATAAACCGACACGAACGGCAATCCAGTGAAACTCATAATGTTATCCATGTAATACATCCTCGACTGACCGCCAACAAAAAACAAATCATCATCAAACATTAATATAGTTTCACCAAGACGAGTGGCACCTGCGGCTCCCAATCTTAACGCATGACGATTTCCTATAGGAAATGACTTTCTGAAATCCGCCTGCAAGCTGTACATCGGTCTGCTTTCGTCATCCTTAAACACTCCGTCGTACAAGATACATTTAGCTACCATATTGATATTCCATCCCTTACGCGGAAAATCAGTCTGATCCTCGTTGTTGAAGAAATAATGCAAATATGCTTTCGGATTGAATTGATGCTGGTCTAATCGGCTCTCTTCATTCTTGCCACTTCCATTATACTGCAAATCCTGCGCCAGCGAATAGTTAGTCCTGAAACCTATTTTAATCGCTTGTGTCACCGATGGAGCTATCTGGAAATACAAATCAATCGCATTATACTGCAATCTTACCGAATGTTGGATTCCGCCGTTATGATTGTACATGTTTGCCTTAAGATTCATAGCCAATACCTCGGCCGTACCGCTCAACATCCTTGTGTAACGATGTGTGATGCCAGCTCTGAAATACGGATTGTCGGCTACATTCAAATCCACATTATATGTAAAATGCTTGGTACGGGCGTTCATATTCAGCAACATCCCAATTCCATACTCGTTGTCGTAATGTCCGGCAACTGATAAATTGAGCGAAGACCTGTTTTTGCAATGCAACCTGATGATACTTCCATCAGGTGAGTCAATCAATTCATACCAGACATTGGAATAATAGCCTTGTGAATAAATCTTCACTATAATCGTCTCAATATCTTCAATTGGAAACTCCTTCGGAAACTCGTCACCGAACTCCGATTTGAGCAGCTCGGCATTGTAATCGTCGAGACCTTCGACCTCCACACCTGCAATTGTCACACTGTCAACAGGCTGAGTATGATGACGTTCCACCTCAAACGGGGCGATTGCCTGAAGCGAGTCGGCGAGACGTTTTAATTCAGGGAATTTCTCACGAGCGCCATCCTCTCCACATTTTATAATCGGGCTGAAGTCGTTGAACGACATCATGTTAGCCTTACCGATATCAGGCCTTATCAAGATATTGCACTCCTTACGCGCTTTGTTGCTCTCGTCTTGTGACACCACGGAAATCAGTCGCTCGAGAACTTTCAAGGAGTTGTCAAGCACCTCGGGGTCGGATTTCACTATTTCCAAGTCTACGCCGATGATGATGTCTGCACCTTGCTCGCGCACGTTTCTGACAGGAAAGTTGTTTGTGAGACCGCCGTCGCAAAGCAGGTGCCCGTTATAATCAACAGGTTCAAAAAGAAACGGTATCGACATGGAGGAGCGAATCGACTGCGCTAACGAGCCGCTTCTGAATTCTATCGGGTCGGCGGTAATCATATCGGTTCCGATACAAAGAAACGGCACCGGCAACTTGCTGAAGTCGCGTTCTTTATATGCAGGCATCATCAGTCGTGTGAGCAGCATGTTGACATACATGCCGTCGACAATTGACCTTTTAATCTTAAACTTGCCGTCCTTATAAGGCAACGAAATCAGATAATGGCGTTCGTTGATGCGTTTTTCGAGTGGGATGAACTTACGCGGAATCTGGTCTTTGATAATCAAGTCCCAGTTCTGCTCGGTGCAAAGTTTCTGCATCATGTCGGGGTCGTAGCCCACGGCGTAAAGTCCTCCGATTATGGAGCCCATGCTCGTTCCAGCGATGTAATCGATTGGTATGCCCGCTTCTTCTATCACTCTCAACGCCCCGATGTGGGCGAAACCTTTGGCACCGCCGCCACTCAGAACCACACCGACTTTCGGACGATTAGAAACATGTTTTATCGTATCAACAGAAGCTTGTGATGATGCTGTTAACGACATCACAAACAAACATATCAATATGACATAACGTTTCATTTTTTATAATGATTATTCTAATCTTCCGTGGCAATTCTTGTATTTCTTACCAGAGCCACAAGGGCACGGGTCGTTTCTTCCCACCTTCTTTTCCACGCGGATCGGTTGCGTCACCTGGTTTTCCTGGGTGTTGCTGTTGGCCTGCGAAAGCATGTCAGTACGTTGTTCCTTGATTTTGCTCCTGTCGACAGGCTTGGCGTGATGCTCGCGCACCTTGCTCGGATCTTGTGGCGGCAGGTCTGACTTCATCAGGAACGAGATGACCTCGCGGTTTATCTTCAAAACCATCTCCTTGAAGAGGTTGAACGACTCGAATTTATATATCAGCAACGGGTCTTTCTGCTCATACTGTGCGTTTTGCACCGACTGTTTCAAGTCGTCGAGTTCGCGCAGATGCTCTTTCCATGCGTCGTCGATCATGCCGAGAGTGATGCTCTTCTCAAGCGAAAGCGAAATCTCACGCGCACCGTTTTGAACAGCTTTCTCGATATTCACCACCACGTTAATGCCTTTCTTGCCGTCGGTGAACGGGATGATGATGTTCTTGTAACCCGGCTGTGTATCGTAGATGTGCTTGATGAGCGGCAGCGTCTTCTCGCCAACCAGCTGCGTCTTCTTGTTGTACGACTCGACAGCCTTTTCAAACAGCTTGTCGGCGAGATCATCAAGCTTGCCGTGTTTGAATTCCTCTTCATCAAACGGAAGCTCGACTCCCATGTTCGAAAGCACGTCAAGTTTGAGACTTTCATAGTCGTCAGTGGCTTTGCACTGCTCGATTAGCGACTCGCCAAGGTCATACATCATGTTGTTGATGTCAATCTGCAGACGTTCTCCGAACAAGGCGTGGCGGCGTTTCTCATAAATCGCCTCACGCTGCAAGTTCATCACATCGTCGTATTCCAACAGATGTTTACGCACTCCGAAATGGTTCTCCTCAACTTTTTTCTGTGCCTTTTCTATCTGCTTGGTAATCATCGGATGTTGAATCACCTCGCCTTCCTTCATGCCGAGACGGTCCATCAGCGGTGCAATACGTTCTGAGCCGAACATTCGCATGAGGTTGTCTTCCAACGACACGAAGAACTGTGAGCTACCCGGGTCACCCTGACGACCGGCACGACCGCGCAGCTGACGGTCGACACGACGCGACTCATGACGCTCGGTGCCTATGATGGCGAGACCGCCCGCTTCTTTCACGCCAGGTCCCAACTTGATATCGGTACCACGACCTGCCATGTTTGTCGCAATTGTCACCGTGCCAGCATAACCTGCATCCTTGACAATCTGAGCCTCCTTGAAGTGCAGCTTCGCATTCAACACATTGTGCCTGATATTCTTACGTGTCAGCATTCTGCTCAGCAACTCCGAAATCTCAACCGAAGTGGTACCAACCAAAACAGGTCTGCCTTCATTAACCAGCTCCTCAATATTTTCGATGACGGCATTATACTTCTCGCGTTTTGTCTTGTAAATCAAGTCCTCGCGGTCGTCACGCGCAATAGGCTTGTTTGTCGGAATCACAACCACATCAAGTTTGTAGATGTCATCAAACTCTTTCGCCTCGTCCACGGCGGTACCCGTCATACCAGCGAGTTTGTGATACATACGGAAGTAGTTCTGCAAAGTGATGGTGGCGTAAGTCTGCGTCGCTGCTTCAACATCAACGTTTTCCTTTGCCTCCACCGCCTGATGCAATCCGTCAGACCAACGACGACCTTCCATGATACGACCTGTCTGCTCGTCAACAATTTTCACTTTGTTGTCGATGATGACGTAGTCGACATCTTTTTCAAACAAAGTGTACGCCTTCAACAGCTGCTGCACAGTGTGCAGACGCTCCGATTTCTCAGAAAACACACGCAAAAGCTCAGATTTCTTAAGAACCTTCTCGTCATCGCTGAGATTCGATTTCTCAAGGTCTGCGATTTCCGAACCAACGTCTGGGATGATGAAGAACGACGGATCGTTGTAAGCTTTGGCAAGCTGTTCATTACCTTTGTCGGTGAGAACCACGGTGTTCAGTTTCTCATCAATTACGAAATAAAGCTCATCATCGATGATGTGCATGTTTTTGCTCTGCTCCTGCATATAGAAGCCTTCTGTCTTGAGCAGCAGCGACTTCATTCCCTCTTCCGAAAGGAATTTAATGAGAGCGTTGTTCTTCGGCAGTCCGTGGAATGCGCGGAAGAGCTGGTCGGCGCCATGTGATTTCTCCTCTTCGGTGGCGTTAGGATTCGTGAGAATCTTCTTCGCTTCCGCAAGACATTGTGTCACAAGGCGTTTCTGAGCCTCATAAAGATTCACAACGTCAGGTTTCAGCTGGTTAAACTCCTGGTCGTCACCGCGTGGTGTAGGTCCGCTGATGATAAGAGGGGTACGCGCATCGTCAATCAAAACGGAGTCGACCTCGTCGACGATGGCGTAATGATGCTTGCGCTGTACGAGTTCCTCTGGGTTGCCCGCCATGTTGTCACGAAGATAGTCGAAACCGA
This sequence comes from Bacteroidales bacterium, assembly GCA_017427985.1. Taxonomy (GTDB): domain Bacteria; phylum Bacteroidota; class Bacteroidia; order Bacteroidales; family F082; genus Limimorpha. Next base: position 32,736 of record JAFRRS010000012.1, read on the forward strand.
ACTCGTTGTTTGTTCCGTAAGTGATGTCAGAGTTGTAAGCCGCGCGTCTCTCAGGGCTGTTCGGCTGGTGTTTGTCGATGCAGTCGCATGTCAGACCCAAGAAATTGTAAAGCGTACCCATCCACTCGGAGTCACGTTTTGCCAAGTAATCGTTGACGGTCACGACATGCACGCCGCGTCCTGCGAGAGCGTTGAGGTAAACAGGCAGGGTCGCGACTAAAGTCTTACCTTCACCAGTAGCCATCTCCGCGATCTTTCCCTGATGCAGCACGATACCGCCGATAATCTGCACGTCGTAATGCACCATGTCCCATTTCACCATGTTGCCGCCCGCCATCCAGCTGTTGTTGTAATAAACTTTGTCGCCTTCAATGTTGATGTGGTCGTATTTCGCGGCAAGTTCGCGGTCCAAATCAGTGGCAGTAGCCTCCAACACTTCATTGTCTTTGAATCGTTTGGCTGCTTCCTTCATCACGGCGAAAGCCTCAGGCATGATTTCGTTCAATGCCTCTTCAATCTTGTCAAGAACCAGTTTTTCAAGTTTGTCGACCTGACTGTAGACCTCGTTTTTCTCCTCAAGGTCCATGTCAGGATTGTTCTCCACACTCGCCTTCAGTTCCGCTATTTTCGCTTCCTCATCAGCTATCTTGTTCTGGACGTATTCCTTGAATTCCACCGTCTTATGACGAAGACTGTCAATGTCAAGATCCTTGATTTTCTCGTATGCGTCAAGCGTTTTCTGCAACAAAGGTCTCAATGCCTTGTTGTCGTGCTCCGATTTATTTCCAAAAAGTCTTGCTAAAAAGCCCATGTTTTTATGTATTTGTCAATAATTATTTTAAAAATTTGTCTCTATCAAAAATTATGCAAAAATAAGAAATTTATTAATATTTACTGATTCTTCTGACATGAAAATCGAGATATTGTTCAGGTGCGGGTGCAGGTGCCATCCCAATCTTGTTTTTTCTCTTCAAAATGACATACGCCGGATAGGTCTTCACATGGTAATCTTCCAACAAAAGAATGTTGTTTTCCAGGTTCAGAAGAGTCCATTTATATCCTTGTTTTTCAAAGAGTTGCACATAATTATCAAACGTTTCGGAAGAGGCTATCGTGACCACCTGAATGGTGTCGTTCCACTGGTTTTGAAGCTCATTCAAGACACCAAACTCACGGTCAATCATCGGCGACACCCTGTTGACGAACTGCAAAAGCACCATATCATTTTGATAATCAGTGAGTTTTACAGTCTTTCCATCCTTATCTTTCAGCGAAAACTGAGGAGCGTCGGAATCGTACGACAAATCAAGCAGTTTGTTTGCCATATTCGATGCCACCTCTCTGTTTTTCAAATACTTGGAAGTGTATTTTATGGTATTCAGATATTCAATTATCTTATTTCTATCAACAAAATTCTCATAATAAAACCTTCGAAATTCAATTATCGTGACAAGCTCTGCCACCTGTCTGTTTCGTGACAAAAAGTCATTTTTGCAGACATACGTCATAAAACTGTCATATCCTTCGTAAAACTTGTTTTTCAGTTCAAACTGGACGTATTCCCGTGTGTTGAAACAGCTTTTAAACAACTCCAAAAACACGTTCATATATGACGCTTGCAAATACAGAACCTTTTGATTATCAAAATATTCGTCGAGAGTTTTCTTTTTATTGAAAGTCATAAGAACCGACGCCTTGCGATACTTCACATAGTCTTTCACATAGTCAAATTCCGCTTTCCCGAACCTTCTTTCCAGCTGATTGTCAAGGGTGTCGAGAAGATACACTTTTCTACCTTTGTAAATCTGGTTGAAATTCTCATAAAGAAAATCGTCGACGTAAGCCTGCGCGGCGACGTATTGCGAATACAGACCGCCGTCATCAGCCTTGTTTATCTTCAAAACCGGATGCTCTTTTTCAAAAAAAGATGCGTCATCTTTGGGTTCCGGAATCACAATTTCCACATCATACTTGCCATTGGGACTCAAAATGAAATCCACACGTTCGAGATTGACTGCAATCTGCGCTGGAGTAATCTCCTTCACATTCGCTGTAAGCGAAAATTTTCCATCCTTATCTGATTGAGTCTCAGCGAGTTTTATCTGTTCGTTAGTAAGCATGTCGCTATAGGCGAACAGCCTTATCAAGGCATTCGGTTTATTAGCAGTCCCCGAAACGAACACATTTTGTCCGAACACAAAAATCGGGCAAAGCGCAAGCAGGAAAACCAAGGCCTTATTTTTCATAAAATCCTGATTTTTCTGGCACAAAACCTTTCAAATCGACACCGTTTTTCACGAGGTCGCGCACCACTGTCGACGAAATGCAGCGCAGATTCGGGTCTGAGAGGAAAAACAGCATTTCGACTTCCGGATTGAGTTTCTTGTTAGCCTCGGCAACGATGCTCTCGTACTCGAAATCGGTTGTGTTTCTCAGTCCGCGGATAATGAAACCGGCGTTCAGTCTTTTACACAAATCAACAGTAAGTCCCTCATAGCTAATGACTTTCACTTTCGGAAACTCGGCAAAAGTATTTTCAATCCACTTGATTCTGTCTTCCAGCGGAAACTGATATTTCTTATCGATATTTACACCTATCGCGATAAAAATCTCATCGAAAAGAGGCATTGCCTTCATCACAATATCCTCATGACCTCGCGTTATCGGGTCGAACGAACCTGCAAAAACTCCAATTTTCATGTGTCAGAATTTACACCTAATTAATAACGTGCAAATTTACAAAAAAATTGTTATTTCCGGCACAAGCGTTTTTAAAGATTCGAACGTATTCTTTTTGAAGTCTCCAACTCTTTCTTTATCAACAAGATAAACCTTTGAAATCCCTTCTTCTGTTTGAGGCACGTTTTTCATTCCTGATTTTGTCCGCATCAAGAACCAGCTTGTCTTTTTTATAGTCCATTGGTTGTCAAGAAGATAGCAATGCCACGTTGACGGAAGTTCCTTAATTATCTCGAGGTCGGTGATGCCTGTCTCCTCCTCCACTTCGCGCAGTGCCGCCACTTCGGGGCTCTCTCCTTTTTCAATATGTCCTTTGGGAAGGTCAGGTATGTCATGCCGTTGGATTGCAACAAATTGATTGTCAATGATTACCACGCCTCCTGCAGCAGGAGCCTGACGGAAAATATTTTTTATTGCGAAAGCCATATCCTCGCCGTCGACATCGCCCAAATCAAGGAGTCCGACGGTCTCGTCATCAAGCCAATCGCTTATTTTTCCGACCAAATCGTCGCAATTTTTAATACATTTATTATCAACAGATAACAATTTTTCGCAAAAATTATTTGCCGTCAACGTCCGATTATTACAAAAAAGTCTGTACATTTGCACAAAAATTTATTCAACTATGAACGAAAAAGAGACCGCTTTAGCATTAGCGAATTTCCTGCTGCAAATTAAAGCAATAAAATTGAATCCTGCAAGTCCTTTTACATGGGCGAGCGGATTGAAATCCCCGATTTATTGTGACAACCGCGTCACGCTGTCGTATCCGCAGATCAGAACATTTATCCGCGAGGCGTTCGTGAAGATGTGCGTCGCCAACTTTGGCAAGCCCGACCTCATCGCGGGCGTGGCTACCGGCGGCATACCGCAAGGTGCTTTGGTGGCTCAGGAACTGGGTCTCCCGTTCTGCTACGTGCGCTCAGAAGCCAAGTCGCACGGACTCAACAACCAGGTTGAAGGCGTTGTGCCGCAGGGCGCGTCAGTGGTGGTTGTCGAAGACCTCGTGTCCACAGGAAAATCAAGCCTTGCTGCCGTTGAGGCACTGCGCGAGAAAGGCGCTAACGTGAAAGGCATGATGGCGATTTTCACCTACCAGCTCGACGCTGCAGCAGAGGCGTTCAAGAAAGCCGGATGCGACCTCGTGACAATCAGCAATTACGAGGCATTGATACAAAAAGCCGTTGAGGAAAATTACGTGAGCGACGACCAGATGCAGTCGCTGATGGAATGGAGAAAAAGCCCACAGGCGTGGTCGGAGGCACATCAGACATGCTAATTCAATCACAATACGTAGACAACAGCAGAAGCGAACAGGAATTTTTCGCCATTGTAAGCGACATGCGCAACATTCCAGCGCTGCTGCCAGAACAGGTTATCAACGTGCAGGCTAACGAGGACAACCTCTCGTTCACCGTGCAGGGAATGGGCAGCATCGCATTACGCGTAAGTCAAAGAATAACATACAGTTTAGTGCAATTGATGCCTGTCGGGAAAACGCCGTTCCCATTCGTTTTAAGCATCAAAATAGCGGGACTTGGTAACAACTGCCGCGTGATGTACGAAATCGACGCCGAGCTTAACCCGCTCATGGCGATGATGGCTAAACGTCCGCTTCAGAATCTCGTCGACATGATGGCGGGAAAAACTGCAACTCTTTAACGTCACAAACGATTTCGGCTCCTTCTTTATCGCGAAGAAGGAGTCGTCCGTATTTATCAAAACCATTGATAATCATTTCCTTAACTTGGTTTTGATAAAAATATTCAGCCCATTTGCCAAAACGATACGACTTTGAGATATATTTCTCCCTGATTTCTTCACATTTTTCTTCCAGACGAAGACTTTCGACAGCTTCTTTTATCTTGACAATCAATCTGTTAAGAAGATTTTCAAGATCGTAGTCCTCCCCAGTTATCATTTTCAAAGAAATTGGGTTCGGAATATCTTTTGAAAATTCTATCTGATTGACATTCAATCCGATACCGATTATCGAAACACCCATTTTTTTGCCTTCAATCGTGTTTTGAATCAACATTCCGGCAAGTTTTTTGTCATCGAAATAAATATCATTAGGCCATTTTATAAAAACCCGCCGATTATCAATGATTTCGCTTAAAGTTTCAGTAATGGCAACTGAAACGGCTTGCGAGATTTCAAACTGGTTTTCAGCATCCAAGAAATTGACATTCAATGCGATACTGAACAAAAGATTCTTCCCAGCCTCGCTCTCCCAACGGTTTTTGTCCATCCCACGCCCCGCAGTCTGATGAGAAGCCACCACAACCATATCCGCGATGTCATTTTTTTCGGAAATTTTGTCATAAAGATAGACATTCGTCGAATCCAGCTCATCAAAATGTAAAATTTTCAGCGCCATTTTTGAAAAAATTTAACTTATTCATTAAAAAAACAAAAATAAATAATTTTTATTTAATAAAGCTTCAAATTTTATGAGTATCTTTGCAAAAAATTTTTAAATGAGAATAAGACACGAAAACGACAATACGGAAGAAGTCTTGGCAACGATAGTCGAGACAATGTTGGAGAGCAAAGCAAGCGGAGTTACATCATTGGATATGAGAGAGTTACAGTCAGCTGTAACAGATTATTTCGTGATATGCCATGCCCAGTCGAAGACACAGGTGAACGCCATTGCGGAGAAAATCATCGACAACTTGCGCAACAAGCTTCACGTTCATGTGTATCATGAGGAGGGCTTTGAAAATTCGGAATGGATTTTGTTGGATTATATTGACGTGGTGGTTCACATCTTCCTACAGGAGAAGCGCGATTTCTACAGACTGGAAGACTTGTGGGCTGACGCAGAGATGAAAGTTTACGAAGATTAATTTCACAAACAATGGCAGAAAACAAGAATCCATTTCAAAATTTCAATGGGGACAACAATAAACCGAAGAAAAAGTTAGGTTTTTATTGGGTTTACATCATTCTGATAGCGTTTTTCCTCGGCTCGATAGTGTACAGCGGCACTTCAAATTCGACAAAGACAACAAATATGGCGGAGCTCAGCAAGATGCTCCGTGACGGCGATGTCGAAAAGATTGAGCTTGTGAACGGCAAGACCGCTGAGATTTACTTGAACGAGCAAGGTATCAGAAAATATTTTCCAAACGAAAAACCTCAGATGTTCGGAAAATCGCCAAACTATGTCCTCAACGTATCGGAAGACCGTCTTTACACCAAGGTCGACGAGGCGCAGCAAGGGCTTTCCAACCCTATCGAAGTAATTCCCGTGGAACGTCACAACTGGGTGGGAGAAATTGTCAGTTGGGTATTGCCGTTATTGTTGCTCGTGGGCTTCTGGATTCTCATCATGCGCCGTATGAACGGCGGCTCAGGCATGGGTGGCGGACAGATTTTCAGCATCGGGAAGTCGAAGGCACAGCTGTATGATCAGGAGAAAGACACCAAGACCACATTCAAGGACGTGGCAGGTCTTGAAGAAGCCAAGGAGGAAGTGATGGAGATTGTGGATTTCCTAAAGAATCCTAACAGATACACACGTTTGGGCGGAAAGATTCCGAAGGGCGTTCTGCTCGTGGGACCTCCAGGAACAGGTAAGACATTATTGGCAAAATCGGTGGCTGGCGAGGCTAACGTGCCGTTTTTCAGCATCTCAGGCTCCGACTTCGTCGAGATGTTCGTTGGCGTGGGTGCATCACGCGTGCGCGACCTTTTCAGTCAGGCTAAAGCAAAATCACCTTGTATAATTTTCATAGATGAAATCGATGCCATCGGACGCGCAAGGGGTAAAAACATCGTCAGCGGCGGCAACGACGAGCGCGAAAGCACTCTGAATCAGCTGCTTACAGAAATGGACGGCTTCGGCACCAACTCAGGCGTGATAGTGCTGGCAGCCACCAACCGTGCCGACATACTCGACAAGGCTCTGATGCGCGCCGGACGTTTCGACCGTCAGATTTACGTCGAGTTACCCGACCTGAACGGTCGTCGTGAGATTTTCGAGGTGCACATGCGCGGCTTGAAGCTGGGCAAAGATGTCGACAAAGAGTTTTTAGCAAAACAGACTCCAGGATTCTCAGGCGCCGACATCGCCAACGTCTGCAACGAGGCGGCTCTCATCGCGGCACGCCGTAACAAGGAGAACATTGAAAAACAAGACTTCCTCGACGCCATCGACCGTATTGTGGGCGGCTTGGAGAAGAAAAACTCGGTGATAACGCCTTCCGAAAAGAAAGTCATCGCCTTCCATGAAGCGGGGCACGCCACCACGAGCTGGATGCTCGAACACGCTCATCCATTGGTGAAAGTGACCATCGTGCCAAGAGGCAAGGCACTCGGCGCGGCATGGTACCTGCCTGACGAGAGGCAGATAACAACAAAAGAGCAGATGTATCACGAGATGATTGCGACATTAGGCGGCCGCGCCGCAGAACAAATCATCTTCGGAAAAATATCAACAGGCGCTTTGAACGACCTCGAAAAGGTGTCGAAACAAGCTCACGCCATGGTGATGTACTATGGTCTTGACGAGAAAATCGGCAACGTAAGCTATTATGACTCAACAGGTCAGCAAGATTACGCATTCACAAAGCCTTTCAGTGAGAAGACGGCCGAGAAGATTGACGAAGAGGTGAGCAAACTCATCGAAGGGGCTTATCAGGAGGCATTGCGCATCCTCAACGAGCATAAAGACGGGCTCACAAAGCTTGCCGAGAAACTCATCGACAAAGAAGTCATCTTCACCGACGACCTCGTCACCATCTTCGGCGAACGTCCTTGGAAACGCGAAGAGAGAAATTTCAAAAGACGCAACGAGGAAAAGCCCGAGGAGAACAGCGAACAAACTTTTAATCCGGAAAACACTTCAATAGCATAAACCATGAAAATATTCTCGTTCGGAAATCTCAGTGAGCGCACCAACAAGGAGCAGATCCTTGCAAAGGTGCGTGAAGCAGTGATGGCAAAGGACGAGAACATTTTCTCTGACGTGAACATGCAGGCGGACACATGGACGCCGTTCAAGGAAGAGGACGGCGCCGACTTCACTTTCGTGGAGCGTTTCAAAGACAACGGAGGAATATTCATATATTTCGAGAGCCAGCAGGATTTCATTGAGGCAATGAAACAGTTCGTCGTTGAAAATCAATGGGAGCCGTTATGCAGCACGAGCATGAAAATGGAAAACATTTTCAAGGATTCCGGCATTGAACTTTGCCGTGACTACACCACAAAACGCAAAAAGACCGTGAGCATCACCGACTGTGAATGCCTCGTGGCGCACACAGGCAGCGTGGTCGTGACCGACAAATGCGCAGGCTCACGAGTGGCATATTCCAACGCCGACGTGTTGCTGGTTTACGCTTCGCCAAATCAGATTGTGGCAAGCATGAAAGACGCAATAAAACTTTTGAAAGACAAATACCAAAACCACAGACCGACTGAGACAGTGTTTATCAACGGAGCAAGCAAAAGCACCGAGATTGACAATCAATTAGTTATCGGCGCACAAGGTATTAAACAGATTGCGTTGTTCTTGGTTGAGGAAGAATAATATCATTTCCCCTCATTCGACCTGCCATATTCATTAAAAACATCCTTGAACTCCAGGAAATATTTGTGAACCAACTGGTCAAACTGTTTTATAAAGCTTTGATATTCAGGGCTATCAACAACATACGCCGATGCCATCTCATCACGTTTTTTGTCAAGCACCTCGAATGATATTTTGGAAATCGCTTTTTCCACATTCTCATGATTATCAATGGATTCCTTAAGAATCTTGTCGTAATAGGCGGTGATAAAATCATCGGCTTTTTCAATCATCGACTTCTGTTTCTCCAAAGAGTAAACATGGTTTTCCAAAACCGTTTCTTTTTTCGACAATTTTATCGTCAAAATCACAGCAGCCGCAACGATTACGGCAACTATCAGAATCACCCATCCGAGGCGCAATTTGATGTCAAAAAGACCTGATTTCATTTTTTCAAACCCTTGATCTGTTGTTCAAGAACTGCAATCTTAGCTTCAGCGTCAGATTTTTTCTTGCGTTCCTTGTCGACGACGGCTGCAGGAGCTCCGTTAACGAATTTCTCGTTCGAGAGTTTAGCCTCCACCGATTTCAAGAACCCTTGGGCGTATTTCAACTCCTCTTCGAGTTTCTTCAGCTCCGCCTCAGTGTCGACAGAATCAGTCACAGGAATGAAATATTCCTTTGAGCGCACAATGAATCCAAATGCATCAGCTGGTTTCTCAGTAGTGTATGTTATTGATTTTACATTAGTTAACTTCTCAATAATGCAGTCAAAGTCTCTGTTTGCGCTGCCATTGTCGATAACAACCAAATCCAAAGCCTCTTTGAACGAGATATTTTTCTCAGCGCGAATCTTACGGATGTTGTTGATGACATCCATCGTGAAATCGAATTGTGCAAGCACCTGATTGTCAACAACCTGCTCTTTTGGCTGCTGAGCAATGATGATATCATCGCCGTCTTTACGTTCTTCAAGGTTATGATAGATTTCCTCTGTGATGAACGGCATGAACGGATGCAGAAGCTTCATCAAATTTTCAAAGAAAATCACTGTAGCTCTGTAAGTTACGCCATCGACAGCCTGACCCATAGGTGCTTTAACCATCTCGAGATACCACGAGCAGAAATCGTCCCAAGTGAGTTTGTAAACGCCCATCAAGGCATCGGAGAGACGATATTTCTCAAAGTTGTCGTTCATCTCAGCCAAAACCTGGTTGTAACGCGCGTCGAACCACTTCATTGCCATCTTCGCCGTGTCAGGTTGAGCGGCTTTCTCATCGACAGTCCAGCCTTTCACAAGACGGAGAGCGTTCCAAATCTTGTTACAGAAGTTACGTCCCTGCTCGCACAACGCCACGTCGAACAAGATATCGTTTCCGGCAGGAGCCGAGAGCAACATTCCCATACGAACACCGTCAGCACCGTAAGTCTCGATAAGTTCAATCGGATCAGGAGAGTTTCCTAAAGATTTCGACATCTTACGACCAAGCTTGTCGCGCACGATACCAGTGAAATACACGTTGTGGAACGGCACTTTCGCCTCGTACTCCTCACCTGCCATAATCATTCTGGCAACCCAGAAGAAAATGATATCAGGAGCGGTGATGAGGTCGTTAGTCGGATAATAATACTTGAACTCAGCATTGTTCGGGTCAAGGATTCCGTTGAACAATGAGAGAGGCCACAGCCATGAGCTGAACCATGTGTCCAAAGCATCGTCATCCTGACGCAAATCGTTAATTGTCAGGTTGTTGTTGCCAGTCTTCTCTTTTGCCAAAACCAATGCTTCCTCAGGTGTTTCAGCAACCACAAATCCGCCCTGTGGCAGATAATAGGCAGGGATCTGGTGTCCCCACCACAACTGACGGCTTATGCACCAATCCTTGATGTTCTCGAGCCAATGGCGATAAAGGTTGACGTATTTTGCTGGATAGAACTGGATATCGCCGTCCTCAACAGGCTTCAGCGCGATCTGAGCAAGATGTTCCATCTTGAGGAACCACTGCATTGATAGCTTCGGCTCAATCGGGACGTTGGTACGCTCAGAATATCCCACCTTATTATTATAGTCTTCAACTTTTTCAAGCAAGTCGGCTTCTTTGAGGTCAATGACGATTTGTTTACGCACAGCTTCACGATCCATCCCGACGTACATTCCGGCAGCCTCGCTGATTGTTGCATCGTCGTTGAAAATATTGATACTCTGGAGGTTATGTTTCTCACCGAGCATATAGTCGTTCACGTCGTGCGCAGGAGTGACTTTCAAGCAGCCTGTACCGAACTCGATATCGACATATTCGTCTTCGATGACTGGAATAACGCGATTCACCAGTGGGACAATGACTTTCTTGCCCTTAAGATGCTGGTTTTTAGGGTCATTCGGGTTGATACACATGGCAGTATCGCCCATGATTGTCTCAGGACGGGTTGTCGCCACGACAGCGTAGCCGTTTTCGCCTTCTATTTTATATCTGAGGTAATAAAGCTTGCTATGTTCCTCTTTATAAACGACTTCCTCATCGCTCAAAGCCGTGAGAGCCTTCGGGTCCCAGTTGACCATACGCACGCCACGGTAAATCAAGCCTTTTTTATAAAGGTCGCAGAACACGCGGATAACGCTTTTCGAGCGGATCTCGTCCATTGTAAACGAGGTGCGTTCCCAGTCGCATGAAGCGCCGAGTTTGCGGAGCTGTTTCAAGATTATGCCGCCGTGCTCGTGTGTCCAGTCCCAAGCATGTTTGAGGAACTCATCACGTCCGATGTCGGTCTTCTTGATTCCTTGCTGAGCCAGTTTGTTCACCACTTTAGCTTCTGTCGCAATTGAAGCATGGTCGGTGCCAGGCACCCAGCAGGCGTTTTTGCCCTGCATACGTGCGCGGCGCACGAGGACATCCTGAATCGTGTTGTTGAGCATGTGCCCCATGTGAAGCACGCCTGTCACATTCGGAGGCGGAATCACGATGGTGTAAGGTTCACGCTCGTCAGGCGTTGAATGAAAATAATTCTTCTCGATCCAGTGTTCGTACCATTTCTCCTCGGTCGCTTGCGGACTGTATTTGCTTGATAATTCCATATTTTTCATTTTGAACCGCAAAATTACGATTTTTTCTTGTTTGCATTAAAACTTTTTTATTATTTTTGTACGATTTTTGAATGAAAACGAGAAATAATTCTATGTATAATTAAAATTTTAAGTTTATGTCATTATTATCAATTTCAAGTATGTGGCAAACGAATCGAACATTATTTGTTTTGATTTGCGTGCTGATTATAGTAATTCCGTTCATGGTTTACTACCTGATTCAAGCGAAGAAGTACCATCCGAAGGGATTGATTGCTGCGGCCTTAAGCAACATGGGCGAGCGTTTCGGCTACTACATCATGAATGCCGTTTTAGTGCTTTTCATCTGCTCAAAATTCGGCATCAAGGATGATGTTTCCGGCATTATTTTCGCTGTTTTCTATTTCTTGATTTACGTCTTGGCGTTGCCAGGCGGTATCATTGCCGACCGCACACAGAACTACAAGAAGACCATAATCTGGGGTATCATCGTGATGGCTTTGGGTTATGGCGTTCTCTCAATACCGGTGTTCGCAGTTAACAACAGCATGACAATAGCTTTGGTTCTTGCCATCGTGGCATTGGTTCTCATCGCTTGCGGTAACGGTCTTTTCAAAGGCAACTTGCAGGCTATCGTTGGTCAGTTGTACGACGACTTCGAAGCTGAGGCAGCAAAGAAAGGTCCAGAGGCATTGGCTGAGGCGAAGAGCCGTCGCGACAGCGGTTTCCAGATTTTCTACGTGTTCATCAACATCGGCGGCGTCATCGCACCGTTTGTGGCTCCGTTGTTCCGCTCATGGTATCTGAAGACACGCGGATTGTTCTACAACGCCGATCTTCCGCGTCTCTGCCACAAGTTCGTCCAAGGCACCATGGAAGGCAATGACTTGTCGAACCTCGAAAAACTCACTTCAGGTGTCGGAGCCGACCAGTTGTCTGGCTATTGTTCAAACTATCTTGAAGTCTATAACACTGGTGTTCATTACTCTTTCATCGCATCAGTCGCTGCAATGGTGATTTCACTGTTGATATTCCTCGCCGTCAAGAACCGTCTTCCGAACCCTGTCCGCAAGGAGAAAGCGCAGGTTCAGGACTACAGCCTTGAGGAGCGCCAGTCGATGGCAAAGGAAATCAAACAGCGCATGTACGCTCTCTACGCAGTTCTCGGAATCGCCGTGTTTTTCTGGTTCTCATTCCATCAGAACGCGCAGTCACTCTCAATCTTCGCCCGTGACTTCGTTGACACAAGCGCCATCGCGCCTGAGATCCTGCAGTGCATCAACCCGTTCTTCGTGATTGTTCTCACCCCTATCATCATGCTTCTCTTCGCACGTCTGGCAACGAAAGGCCGTGAAGTATCTACACCTCGCAAGATTGCAATCGGTATGTTCATTGCCGCATGTGCTTATATTTTCCTTATCGTGGTGGCATCAATCCACAATTATCCTTCAGGTGATGTGTTCAAAGGCTTTGAAGAAGGCGTGAAAGCGAGCATGAAGGCAAGTCCGATGGTTCTTATCGTGACATATTTCTTCCTCACGGTGGCAGAACTGCTTATATCACCTCTTGGACTCTCATTCGTATCAAAGATTGCTCCGCGTCACATGGTTGGTATCTGCCAGGGCTTGTGGCTCAGCGCGACAGCTATCGGCAACCTGTTCATTTTCCTCGGTGTCAAGATGCTCAACTCATTCCCGCATCAATGGATGACATGGGGAGTGTTTGCCCTCTTCTGCCTTATTTCAATGGGTATTATGATAGGAATGCTTAAATGGCTGGAGAAGATTACTGCATAAAAAAATTGTAATTTACAATAAACCATGAAGTGAACTTGATATTTTCAGGTTCACTTCTTTTTTACAGAAATAACAGATAAAAGTCGCGAAGTAGGCAATTTTTTACATGATTTTCCCATCATGAAAACTGCCAACAGCCGGTGACTTTAAAGAACTATAAGAACTTTAATGACTTCAAAAGCTTTAACGCCGCTGATGATTTAAAAACAAAAAAGAAAGAGTCCCTACTTGAAGATCTTTCTCTTTGTCTTTATCAAAATCTAAAAAATCTATTACTCTGATTTTTACTTTACTGTATTATCAAAGGCTAATCGCACAGAGTAACTATAGGAACGATCATCCTGTTGCCCTTGGTTGAAAGTATCTTATCCGCGCATGTTAAGCAAATCGAAATACATCAAGCGAGTGTCAAGCGTTGTCGGGACATCTTTTTCTCCAACAGTATATGTTATTTCCTGCTTTTCTGACGAAAAAAGCATCCGGAAGTCGTTTTTTTGATAAAAAGATATTACTTCTGGTGCGTTAACTGCATCCACAATCACAAAACGACATCCGGTTTTATTATTACTCGAGAAGAACCATCCTTTTATGAAATCGAGAACTTCGCTGCCAATACCTTGTCTGGCAAAACCAATGTTCACTCCCAATCTTCCTATCAAAACGCCAGGATAACGCTTCAATGGCTTTTCATGATTAGTAAGGCTTTTCATATAATCCTTTCTACTTCGAGGGAGGTCGTAAATCCTGATGCTATCGTTTGAAATTGTAAATGCGCAAACTATTATCGACGGATTGGAATTCAATCGGAAGCAATAAGTTTTACCCATTAAAAAATGAGCATATCGCGTGGCATCGTTTCTAAAAAAGTCATCAAGGTCGTCGTTACCACATGAGAAAAGCAAACATGAATTAATTACATCTTCAGTCAGTTCGCAAAAACTGCATTGTTCAATAAGAAATGCCATTTTAAAATCAAATAATAAATAGTTTCACAAAATTTCAGTTTCTCTAATCTTAAAGCATCCCTGCTTTGCCAAGTATTTCCTTCGCCATCTGGCAAAATGGATGCTCGTCCTTATTGCCAAAGCAATTGAAATTGCGTTCGGCATTTTCCGCATTTCGCAGAAATGTTTCGGCATCTTTGCCATTCAACGTTGGAATCGCTTTTATTGTTGTTGCCATATTAAATATATTTAATTATCATCTGCAAAATTACAAAATTTCCCATACCTGCAGCCATTCTCGATGAAAATTTTATGTTAAATTTTTTTAACATAACTTTACAATAATGAAAACTGCTGACGGCAACTGCTTCAAGAACTTTAATGACTTTAAGAACTTTAATGACTTCAAAAGCTTTAACACCGCTGATTATTCAAAAACAAACCAAAAAAAGAAAGAACCTCCACTTGAAACCAATCCCCTTTGTCTTTATTATCACTTCTTTCAACTGCTCACATCATTCAAATCGAAATAAAGCAGCCTCGTCTTATCGTGGGCATCGTCCTCATTCAGCGGCACGAAGCCGTTTTTCTGGTAAAACGGCATCGCATCAGAATAAGCGTCTACGGTAAGGAACCGGCAACCCGCTTTGTTGTTAAAGATGAAATAGCTTTTTATGAAATTTATGATGAAAGAGCCCAAACGTTTCCCTTTCATTAGATTAGATACTCCAAGACGGCCGATTTTCACAGCAGGATAACTTTTCAAGCGCTTCCTGTTGTTGAATCTTCTACTGAAACGATTGTATTTGTTTTTGTTCTCAAAGTCCGTTATTGCAATCTTGTCGTTTGAAAGGCTGAAGAAAGCTGCGATTTCTTTCTCGTTTTCATTGGCTTTTAAAACATAATTTACCGCCAATCTTTTCTTATTGTATAATGAAGCTTCGTTAAGAATGAAATTATTCAAGTCGGCATCGCCACAATCGAATGACTCGACTCTGTCGGAGTCATCCAATTGTTCGATAAAAAACTTCTTTTCTAAGGTTTCATTTGTTTTGGTTTCCATAAGCATTCTATTTGTCTCTAAACATTCGCATCGCCATTTCGTAATCGGCAATTCTTTGTGCTCTCTGTTCGGGCGTCTCCGTCCGTTTTTCCTTCATCCTTGCCAGGAATCTGCGGGCATCCTTCCCGTACAGAATCGGCGTCTCTTTGATTGGTCTTGACATAACTGTTTATTTTTAAAAGGTTTAACACCGCAAAAATACAATTAATTTTCATACG
>JAFRRS010000013.1 GCA_017427985.1 Bacteroidales bacterium
AGGTTTATTGTTTCGCAAAATCTCCTTCAGCTTCGCCGTTGGCGTTGTCAAGCACCAGCGTGTAATTACCGCTTGGGATTCCGGCTATTGGGATGTAGACTGTCTGCTGCACCGCGGTGTTGACATTCCCGCTGTAAACCAAATCGCCTGTATCACCTATTAGTGTAAGGTTAACATATCCGAAATTCTGGTGGAAGTTCACTTGCACATAGCTCCGGCATAGGAATGCCTCAACGGAATACTGACCAGGATTGTAGTAAATCAAAGTACCTTCCATATTTATTTCTGTCATACCAGGTGGTATGTCCGATTTTTCGATTTGTTCAGGAAGGTCAAAATTTGATTTTGACAAAGCTTGCATTGTACATAAGCTGAAAAAGCTTAAAAGAAATAATGTAATAATTTTTACTCTCATTTTTAAAAAATTTGTTTTTAACCATTTTAGTTGTCGTCGTTTCAGGCCTTTATCGACATGGCAAAATTATTTCAACAATTTCAGCTGAAAAAGCATTTACAAACCGAATTTATGGTGATTACAAACTTTTTTTTAAAATTTTTTGTATGTTATTGATTTATAATTGTTTGATTTTTTCAGATTACAAACCATTTTGGGGTACTTTACAATTTTTTTACGCTACTACAAATAAAAATCAGCGCAAAAAAAATGCTATCCGTGATATTTTTTTTAAATTTGCGGAGAAATTATTAGTGTTATGAAGTGTTTGAATATTTTTGGAATGGTTTTACTATTAACATTGTTTGCTTGTGATACCAAAGACAAGGATTCCGAGGCGATGAATGCCGCACTACAAAAAGCAGAAACCATCTACCAGCATCCCAATGGCGAGCGACATGAAGGCAAAGAGACAGACACTTTGGAAATATCATTGCAATTAAAAGACGCAGCAGTTTCCTTTGTTAAAAGAAAAAACTTCGAAAAAGCCGCCAAGGCTTATCTCTATTACGGATACACACTACTGGAAAACCATGACAAGATTTCAGCCATGAAATCATTAAAAGACGCCGAACACTATGGAAACATTTCAGGTGATTCACTAACAACCGCCCGCGCCCAATTCAATATTGCAAGATTGCTTCTTGAAGAAAGAGCATACAAAGATATATTGGCTGTCACCTCCATGGCTGACAATAATTTTGGATGTCACAACGATGAACGAGCATTTATTTATAATCTTTTAGCCACATCATATATCTTGCAAAAGGACTACAATAGCGCAGAATCATACCTTAACCAAGCACTTGAACATGCCAAATCAGGACATTCTTCCAGAGCCCAATGGATGATTATGAATAATTATTCCGTGTTTTACCGCAACCAAGGTGATTATGACAATTCAATAAATTGCCTCAGACAAAATAAATATGAAACAGACAACAACAAGATGCTTATGTTTTATATAAACACAGGAACAACCTATATTTACAGCAGTCAATATGACTCTGCTGCTTTCTACATTCAAAAAGCTTTTGATTTGTCAAAATCCGTTAAAATAAAACCAGAAACTGAGGTTTCAATCTATTTCTCATTGTATTACATTGCCAAAAAACAAGGCAGGTATCAGGAATCTCTTGAATATCATGAAACATATACTGTTTTGCAATACAATATTCAAAAAGAAAAAGAAAAGAAAAACCTTTACAACATAGAGAGAAGATATGATTACGAGGCTTTGCAAAACCAGATGAATCAGAAAATCATCCAGAAACAGCGCATAATATTGACAATCAGTTTCATTCTGCTTTTGGTGTCGATAGTGGTGATAGGCTTGCTGGCACGACAGAAAAAGATTCGCAAAGAAGATGAAAGGATTCGCAAAGAACTTGACGAAATGAAAGAAGAGCTGCAAAAATCAATAAAACCAGAGATTATTGCGGATGAGATTTCGCGACAGCTGCGTCTCATAATAAGCGCCAACCGTATCGCCATGCGCGCCAACGACTTCAGAAAGGAATGGAGTCCACTTCTCTACAAGATAAACAACGAGAAAAACAGCATGTTTGAGGCGGCGGCGGTCATTATTGAACGTGTCTATCCCGGAATGTACTCCGCCATACTGAATAAACACCCCAATTTGAATGAAACGGAATCGAAGGTGTTGTTCCTATCTTGTACCGACCTCACCAACGCCGAAATAGGCGATATTCTCGGGCTGACAGTACATACCGTCAACAAGAGCAAAAGCGAAATCAGAAAAAAGACGTTGTAAACTATTGTTTCGTTTCGAGCGACCTCACGAGTTCTACGAATTCCGACACAGAAAGCTGCTCCGGGCGTTTGTCGAACACCTCATTTTCAATAATATCCGCAGGAATCATCGGGCGCAAAGAGTTCAGCAACGTTTTCCTGCGCTGGTTGAACGCCTGCTTCACCACCGCCACAAAGAGGTTCTCGTCGCATCCCAACTCCTTGACATTGTTGCGTTTGAGTCTGATAACGGCAGACTTCACCTTGGGCGGCGGGTTGAACACATTCTCGTTTACCGTAAACAGATACTCTATGTCGTACCACGCCTGCAGAAGCACGCTCAAGATGCCGTAGGTCTTGCTACCTGGTCCCGCCGCAATGCGCTCCGCCACCTCTTTCTGAATCATCCCGACGCATTCTGAAACGCTGTTGCGGTATTTCAAAATCTGGAAAAATATCTGCGAACTGATGTTGTATGGGAAGTTGCCAATGACAGCGATATTGACGTCAGGCATATCGTATTTTAAAAAATCGCCAAGTGTCAAATGTCCTTCCAGTTCGGGAAAACGTTTCTTCAGAAACTCCACAGACTCCTTGTCAATCTCCACCACCTGCAGCTTTTCCAATTGGTTTTCAATGAGATACTGTGTAAGCACTCCCATTCCGGCACCCACTTCAATCACCACGTCGTGGTCATCGGAAAGCGAGTCGACAATCTTACGCGCGATGTTCAAATCGACAAGAAAATGCTGTCCGAGGGCTTTTTTCGGCCTCACCAAATCGTTATTTGTGTAGTTTCCCATAGTCATTTTTTTAATTCGTCACGCAAACGGCGGTAGCTCTTTCGCGCCTGCGCCACATAAACGCTCGCGGTGTAATAATCGAAGAGTTTCGCATAGCACTCCATCGCGTCTTCTTTCCTATTCAATTGATTTTCAAGCAATATCGCATTTTCAACCAAAGCCTCGTCGGCGATGTAGCTGTCGGCATAACCATCATAAACGCGCCTGTAAAGACTGTCGGCAAGCTCGTAATCGCCCTCACTCACTGCAATTTTCGCCTTTCTGTAAAACACATTCGGCAGGCTCACCTCATTAGGATTGTACATCACAATCGAATCAAGTATTTGATTTGCGATATTATTATTGTGTTTGTAAATGTTATAATCAGCTTTTGCGAGCCTTATCAATCCAATAGTATCATATTCCAGATTGTCGCTGATAGTAAGCGAGAGCGTCATGGCGTCGTTGGCGACAAGCTTCGAGGTGGCGGACGTCAATATCTTCAACGCAGCGTTAGCCCACTCGAATTCACCGATAAAATAACGCAGCTGCGCGTTTTTAAACCTCGCCTCGTGAGCTATCGGCTCGTTTTTCAAGGCTTTTTCAATCTGTGAATAAAGCAGTGTCGCCTCCCAAACGTCGTCGGTGAGGAGATAAATGTCGGCAAGTTTCATCTTTATCGCCGCCTTGTTCAAGGATGACATATTCATATCCAAAGCATTGGTTAGCAGCACTTTGGCATCATCGCTGCGATTCAGCTCAAAAGCCAGGATGTCAGCCTGCACTGCCACGAGAGGCTGCAGCTCCTTTGCAAAACCATTCTGCTTTAACGCATTGTCAATTTCCTTTGAGAGCCTTTCAAAAAAAGCCTTGTCGTGAACGCCGTTGGCGACCGCCTTGTCGTATTCCGTCATGATGCGCCCAGCCACCGCCTGAAGATAAAAAACGCCCGCGTCAGACTTCTTTTCAATATAATCGTAAGCATCGATAGCCACGTCATATTGGCGGTTGTCGTGCGCAATCTGCGCCACATAAATCATATCGTTTTCGTAGTCGCCTTTTCCGCGGCGGTCGAGAGCTTTGAGCTGCGTCAATGCCATTTCATAGTCTTTCTGTTGCAGCGAAAACCACATCAGCAGGGACGCAAACTCCTCATTCTCAGGCTCTTCCTGCGTTTTTCGCAGCAGTGCCATCCTAATCACATCGTCAACATTCCCATCAAGGTCATACATCAGCATCACCCGCAAACGGTTCTTTATCATATCATATTGTTCGGGTTTTTCCTTCAAATACAGCAGATAGCACTCGGTGGCATTCTCAAAGTCGAGCATCGAGTTGTAGGCATACGCTTTTTCCAGATTGAATTTGTAGTTGATATTTGAATTTTTCGCCCCTCTATTGTATAATACTATCGCTGTTTCATTAAATCCCTTGAATCTCAACAAATTAGCAACTTCAATAATTGAATTTCTCGTGTCAGGAACGTCTTTTATGAACTTGTTCAGGTATTTTATCGCCTTTTCATTATCGCCCTGCTGGGAATAGACGTAAGCCAAGTCGACGTGCGACTTCCAGTTTTTCGGATTTTTCTTCAAAAACGACTTAAAAGCCTTCTCCGCCGTCTCATATTCGCCTGTAAGTATAAGACAATCAGCGTATTGGCTAAAATATTGAGCCTGTCCGTATTTGTTGTAAAGAGCATAATAAATATCGCGTGCCTCCTCGTAGTTTTTCTTCATGTAATACTCACGCGCCAACGCCTCATCAAATCTCCTGTTCTCGTCAACCGACTGAGCGTCAATGTTTTGCAAAAAAGAAAACATGAAAATGAAGGAAAATGCTATTGTCAGAAACAAAGGGAAACGCAGCGATTTCATGGCGTCACTCCTTCCTCAGTTGGTTCACGACTTCCTTCTGTGCGTCAAACTTTTCCTGAAAATATCTGATTTGAGCCTCCATCACGTCAAGCACCTTCTCCTCTTCACGGGTGTATTGCCATGCTGTCTGCTCGTCGAGAATCTTGTTTTTGATGTCATCGTCCAAATCGGAGAGCTGTTTTCTTGAAAACTTCACGTTATCCTTTATCTCTTCACTCTGCGTTTCAAACTGTTGCAGATAAGCCTGCAGAAGCTGCATCTCTTCTCTAATGTCTCTGGTTCTTGCCACTGTAGTGTCGAGTGCCTTATAAGCCTTCACAAGATAGTCAAAGTCCTGATTATAAAGCACTTCCACTTGACGCTCCACGACATCCACGCGTTTCTGCATCAACTTGATTTGTCCTGACGGTGACTTGGAATTGCAAGCCACCATCAGAATCAAACCACTGATTGTCAATATTTTACTTAATAATTTCAAAGCCTGTGTATGGTTGAAGTGCTTTTGGAATCAAAATACCGTCTTCTGTCTGGTTGTTTTCGAGCAACGCCGCCACGATTCTCGGGAGGGCGAGAGCGCTGCCGTTGAGGGTGTGTGCCAAACGGATATTGCCGTCTTTGTCTTTGAATCTCAGCTTCATACGGTTCGACTGGAACGTCTCGAAGCATGACACCGAGCTCACTTCGAGCCAGAGCTGCTGTGCTGCCGACCACACTTCGTAGTCGTAAGTCATTGCTGATGTCCAGCTCATGTCGCCGCCGCAGAGACGCAGCACATGGAACGGCAGTTCGAGTTTGCGAAGCAGTCCCGCCACGTGTTCCTTCATCGCCTCAAGGCGTTCGTAAGAGTTGTCAGGATGTGCAATCTCCACGATTTCCACCTTGTCGAACTGGTGCAGACGGTTCAATCCGCGCACGTTCTTTCCCCATGAGCCAGCCTCGCGGCGGAAGCAGTTGGAGTAGGCGACGCGTTTGATTGGGAGTTCGTTTTCCTGCACTATGACATCGCGGAAGATGTTCGTCACCGGCACTTCGGCGGTAGGAATCATGTACATCTTATCGAGCGGCACCGCGTACATCTGAGCCTCTTTGTCCGGCAGCTGACCGGTGGCGTAGGCCGACGCCTCGTTGACGACGATAGGCGGCTGCACCTCGTAATATCCGTCTTTCACAGCCTCGTCGAGGAAGAAATTGATGAGGGCGCGTTGCAGACGTGCGCCTTTGCCTGTGTAGAACGGGAATCCGGCACCTGTCACCTTGTTGCCGAGTTCAAAGTCAGCAAGTTTGTATTTGTTGAGAAGCTCCCAGTGCGGAAGAGCGTTTTTCGGCAGCTCAGGCATCTTGCCTTCCTCGCTCACCACGAGGTTGTCGGCTGCTGTCTTGCCTCTCGGCACCATAGGATGCGGAGTGTTAGGAATCTCTACCAACTTCTTCTGAATCAAGTCTTTAAGCTCTTCAAGACGGACACTTTTAACCTTGGTAAACTCCTTCAGTTCGGCAACACGCGCCTTCAACGGAGCAGCCTCAGCCGCCTTTCCCTGCTTGCATAAATCACCCACCTGACGCGCGATGGTGTTAGCCTCAGCCAAAGCCTCGTCGTTTTCCTGTTGTGTCTTACGGCGCTCATCGTCAAGAGCCAAAATCTCGTCAAGAAGCTCAAACCGCATGAAGTTCTTGATACTCAGACGGTTGATGCATTCTTCTTTATGTTCTCTAATATAAGGTATCGTTAACATATCTAAAAAATTTAACTCGCAAAAATAATAAAAATTTTTAAACTTCTAACTAAAAACTCCTAACTTCTAACTAATTAAATCTCACGTCTCCCATGGTCATCAGCTTGTCGAGGTCCACCTTGTCGGGCTGCCAGGCGCGCACGTGAATCAGAGGCTGTGCACCGCGCAAATCGACAAGCAGGAAAAGATATCCCACATCGCCGTACGACGACGAGAAATATTCCTGTCTGACACGGATTCCGTAGACATCGTTGGTGTTGTTGGCTCTCGTGAACGCCGTCTCGGTGAATCTCAGCCTGATGTATTCGTTGTTGCCGAAGCACATCGCGAGGTTTTTCATGTAAGTGTCCTTGTCGTATTTAGTCAGCTCCGCCTCTTCCTTGGTGAGTTTCAGCGTCAGCCTGTCGGGAATCTCGGTCTTTTTCACCAATCGTCCCACGATAATCAGGGCGTCGTCGGAGTAGATGCTTTCAAGGTAACGATGGCGTTTCAGCGCGTATGCCGTCTGGTAGTCCTCAAGGAAATTTATGAGGATAAGCCTCGACTCCTCGGGCCATTTCGTCTTCGAAACGATGTCGTATTCGGCTTGGTCGGAGAGCCTGAATGCCAGCGAGGTCACGACTTTGTTTATAGTGTCGAAGCGGAACACCACATCCTGCGAGAAACCGACAGTGTTTTTGAAATCGAACTGCACCGTGATGCTGCGGCAGAGCACTTCGTCCTTGTATTTCAGCAACTTATACTCAGGTTTGCCTATCACCGTCATCTTTCCGTAATGCGACAAGGTGTCGAGCATGTTGTAGCCTTCTGTTGAGAAGCAGTCGCGCACCCGTGTGATGTCGCCGCAACGTAAAGCGTTCTCTATCAACGACATCTTTTCAAGATAAACGTTCTCGGCGACGCTGCGGTTTTTCTCCACCTTGCGCCACGAAGGCGTCTCCTCCTCTTTTTTCACATTCATCGTCTTTTCAAGGTCGACGGTGTAGATATTATTCGAAAAACGCGGCACTTTGATGAGTTCTATGGCATTGGACACCGCGATGTTCATCTTCTTGGCGTCCTCCTTGAAGTCGTAGTTGACTTTTATTTTGAAGCTCTTGAGGTTTTTGTCGTGAAGCGTCACAATCAGCTTGCCGTCACGCACCGTGTTCGGCATGTATTTCCTGCCGTCGTGGCACTCGCAGCGCAGGTTCACCACGTCTTTCCCGACGGTGTTTTTCACCCTCAGTTTCACGATGATGTCTTCGCCCGAGCTCTCGATTCCATTTTCTTTTGGAACGATGAAATTAAACGACTTCAAGATGCCGTCATTGCCGCTTATCTTATTTATAAGCCATTCATAATCAATATTTTGAACAAGAATATTACCATCATTGTCCTTCACATCGAAACGGAGTTTTTTACCTTGAGGATGCGCGTAGCAAAGCATCAGGCTCCAGTAATACGACTTCAGCGCGTCTTCCAGGCAAGCCTCCTCCTCCATCTTGACAGCCTTGTTGATATAATTTCTAATATCATTTTTCCTGTCGTTGCACATCGACCTGAAATCCGAGCGTTTTACACATATAAGGTATTGATACTGTTCGTCATCCTCGTCTTCGACGACAGCTTTTTGGCTCGATTTCTCCGCCAGTCTCTCCTTGAACGTCTTGACGATGTTTTCGAGTTGGTTGTCGCCGTTTCCTGGGAGATATATGGCATGCGAGTCGCAGTTTTTGGCGATATTTTCATAAAGACCGTCCATTGCCTTCTCCGTCGCTTCGTCGGAAGAGCTGCAAATATTGCTGATTCCATAAAACAGCGTGGTGTCATTCTTTATTGCCTCCACCTCCTTCTGCTTCATCTGCCCGAATGCGATGTTCGACAAAATGGTGATTATCAGTAACGTACAGAGTTTTTTCATGATTGAATATTTTTCAATAACATTTAGAATGCAAAAATAAAAAATAGTTTAGAAAGTTGGTGAAGTTTTTGATGAAAAAGACTTCAGAATCCGTAATCGGCTTGTTCCTCGGCAGCGATTAGGAAGTCGTCCTCGTTCGGAAGGACGTATGTTTTTGGTGTCTTGGAGCAGGTTTTGAGGAAATAATCATGCAGTTGTATCTCGACTTTCTGCATTGTAGATTCGATTTTTGAAGGAGTGAGCCGGCATTCCCAGATGACAATCACCTGCCAGCCGTTGTCCTGCAAAACCTGATAATTTTGTCTGTCCCGCTCCTGGTTTCTGCGTATTTTATTAATCCAAAACTCGCGGTTAGTATTCGGAATCTTACAGCAATCCGAGTTCACAACTTCCAACTTCTCATTCCTAACTTCTAACTCGACATCGTGTCCGTGCCAGAAGCATCCGTTGACGAAAATCGCCGTGCGGTAGCGTCTCATCACGATATCAGGTTTTCCTGGAACTCCTTTAACATTAAGGCGATAGCGGTATCCGTGTTGCCACAGCCATTTGCGAACAAGCAATTCCGGCTTCGTGTCGCGAGAATGGATGTGCGACATGCATAGGTGGCGTTGGGTGGGGGTCATTTTGTCGGTCATTATACAATGTATTTCATCAACTCGTCTCCTGTTTCGAAGATAGGTGTTCCATCTATGTAATCAGGTAATAATTTGGCGTCCGTAATTATGTCATGAAGACTAATTCTTGTCGAAAGCTGTACCTCTTCATCAAAGACGTAACATAAATAATTGCCTTGAGGATTTGGATATAATGCTTTTTTCATTCTTTCTTCATCCAATGTAGCATGATGATGAACATGAAAAACGCGATATCCTTTGTTTTCAGCATTATATTCATAAAGGATTACGAATTTAACATCCAAACTTGCCAGATAAGTGGGTGATAAAGCACCGTCACGAACATCGCTTCCGCGTTTCTTCAAGCGGACATTGTAAAGGTTGGTTCCTTTGTCGTTTTTGCCCATAATCCAATCCAGTTGTTCCTTCGAATGGTAGCAGCCAATGAGGAAATGCTGGGTTGGATAGCGTTGAATATGGTGAGTGGTGAGCAGTGACACAGGTTGTATTGCTCTTTCAGGTTGAACAACGGTTGGCAAAACAGTTCGAGGGTCTTGTCCTAACGAACATTGTTTGCAATAAAAGCCTGTATCAACCAGATTTAGAATATACTCGTTCTCATCATTGTATTTTTTGTCTTTGTCGAGTGCGAGTGCAAAATACTGTTGTGTATCTGGAATATCATAAGGAGTGTAAACCTTTCCCAACAATTGTTGGAAATTATCTTTTATGAATTCCTCCGCATTGATTTCTTCACGTGGTGTCATGGCATAGAAATCATACTGCTCTTGGAGAACTTTTTTGATGTTTTCTCGAAATATCTTTCTGATTTCTTGTGTGCGCTCACCGGCTCCCAGTACGTAACATGCAAGCACGAAAAGGAAATTGATATTATACGTCTGAAGGATTAGTGTGTCACGGTCAAAGAGTCGATTCTCAAAATGGTACGAAATCCTGTGGCTCTTACCATCAATCATCTTCTCCAGTTGTAAATTGGCATTGCTGTAGTTGTTCAGTTGCTCGGCTTGCAGATGTCCGCGAATAAAGAAATTGGGCGTGATGTTGTAGCCTTCGGTCGTGTTGTCCCGGTATTGCAGGTTTGTCCGCTCAAACGCTTCTGGATCCTGATTAAAGAAATCGATATTGTATTGGATTACGTTCTTGGCGTACGTGAATTGTTTGTAAATGGAGTCCGGACCAATATCATTGTCATCCTTATAGTATTTGCTGTCACCGATGAAATAGATTTGCTTTTTGTCTTCAATCAATGAATTGTCACGATAGATATGGTCGATGATCTTGCCGTCTTTATGTTTCTTAAGTCTATGATCCAGATTGTTGTCGCCGATGAGCGAGTCGATCATGTCCTCGAACACAAGGTTGAACTCACGAACAAGCATCGCCTGTTCATCCTGATTGTCTTTGCTTTGGACGTATTGGGATTGCTCGAAAAACGTAAAGAGCAAGTTCCAAAGCTGCACCATCTCATCCGTGAAATACTTACGTCGGTTCTGCCTGAGGACACGTACACCTTTGCCACTTTCTATCATGGATTGGATATTTTCGGGTTTGAGCAGCTCATACCCAAAAGCAGGACGGACATTGAACTTGAATTCTTGTGCCAAATAGTTCAATACCGAGTAAAATAGCACTATCAGTTCTTCATCAAAATTGATGTCTTTTTGTTTGGTGTGCGGATTGAGATACACTGGAACTCCGTTTTGAATCAGTGCCTTGGTCTTTGAGATGGTTTTCTGCCAGTGTATCTTGTTTTGTCCGGAGTGCTTGAGACGGGTAATATAAGTAAATAGGCTCTTGTGTTCCTTGTCGAATTTCAAGAGTGAAAGGACAATGTCTATCATCGTTTCATTACTCGGACCTTGGTGGGAAACCACGTTTTGCATGATCTCCGCTTCGTCACTTGCCTTGTCCTTGCGTTGAAAATAGAGTTTAATGGCTCGATATATCCACACGGAAAGACTGAAGACGTTGGCCTTGTGCTCCTGTTTGAGATTGTCAAAATCGATTATCTCTTCCAGTTCATATTCGCCGAAGGCTTTCCCGTAAATGATAAACACTTTCGGCAGAATAAACACCGTATCAGGGATTTTGCGCGAAAGGAAATAACCGACATAGGGTATCTTGGCTTTCCCATCGCGCATCTCCGTGAAATAGTGCGGGTCGAGTATGATGCTCAACCTGTCTTTATCATAGCCGTATTGCTCTATCAGTATCTTCATTTAGAGGAAACGCCCAAGTAATCCATGAATTGTTGTAAGGTCTGCGTTGCTGCTTCTTCATACAAGTCTTTGAATATGAATTTGCTTGTCTGCTCTTTGTCGTCAATGGTTGTTTTCTTGTAGAAGAAGTATTTGTTGTTCTCCGTTTCGTCACGCAGCACTTCATACCAAAGATAGAACATCACCTTGCTCTTGAATTCCTTTTCATCCACAGAGTGCTTGATAAAGAAGTTTCCCAATTGTTTGTCCTCGCTCTGGGTGAGGTCAAAAATCCTCTTGTTGGCTTCTTTTATAAAGTCAACCCAGGGATAAGCCTTGTCTCCGATGGTTATTTCAAATGTGCCTGACTTGATATCAGTAGCATAGTTAATAGGGACATACTCCCATTCCCAACGGCGTTTAAACGCGCTGTCCATGGGAAACAGGCTTTGATCGGAGGTATTCATGGTGGCGAGAATATTCAGGTTAGCGGGCAAGCAGAGTTTTCCGTCTTTAATGCCTTCTGAATCCTCTCCCAATTTGTCTATGAGATAGTTTGCCAAGTCTTTGTCTGCTTTGATTTTGTATTCAGAAACTCCACCTTTTCTGTCCAACAGTTGGAATAAGTCGCCGAAGATTTGTGCGCAGTTCCCGCGGTTGATTTCTTCAATGACGAGATAGGTTTGCTCTGTTGAATGGGTGTAAGCATAAATGTAGGCGTCTGTAAAGGCTTGCGGAACGAATTCATACACAATCTCCTCATCTTTGCCGGTCAAGGTCTTTTCCTCTTTGGACGTCGGTTTCATGGTAGGCTTGTAGCATCCCACAAAAGAAGCATAATCCGTATCCGGATGGAAAGTTGTACGGAAAACATTGGGCAAATCTCTTTCTTCACCACTGTCTAATAGTTCCCCTGTTTGTTTCTTTACTTCGTGGCTTTTGCCTGTGCCTGGGGCACCGAAGAAGATTTGCTGGAGAGGAGAATCTATCTTTGTTGTTTTCATGATAGATGGATTGTTAATAGTGTTAAATAGAGAATGAATATCGACATTAATTAATTGGCATACATCTTCATCAAACTCAACATAAGATGTGTCCGCTTGGTTAACATCATTAGTATAAATCGCATCACAATAATCTGAAGTAAATAATGTATTCAGCGCACTTTTTATACCGTCCATATTCTCTTCAGGAATCTGTTTAAATCGAAGAAGCCAAACAATAAAAGCCAATCTTAACTCAGAAGAACCCAAATAAAAAGAAAAGCAATCATTTAGGTAATCACCCCGATATATTAACACTTGGTCTTGAATGTCCATGACAGGCTTCCACCCTGAACGTTTGGGGTATAAAAAAGTATTGTATGGGTTTGTTTTTGAATCTTTTACAGATGATTGGGAATAGAAATTGCTGCCACAATCAAAGTCTCTCCCATTTTGAGAAATACTCAAGAAAAAGTCTTTTGTGCAGTAGTCTTCATTAATTTTCACTATCTCTCCGACATGTGATGCAAATTCATCTCTATTGGCGGATAGTTTCAAATCGCAATTCTGGCTGTGATTTTTATAAAATAAGTCCAGAGCCGATGCGTATTTTAAGGCACTGACTTTTTGTGTAAGTCCTTGCTGTTTTTCAGAATCTATGCCAGAAAGCAACTTATAAGCATGTAATACTGTTGATTTTGCCAAATATGCCATAACTATTTCTTTTTAACTTGTATATGATTCAATAAAGCCATTGCAACGACCCATGCCATAACGGGAGGAACGGCATTCCCTATTACTTTATATTGTGATTGTAGAGGTATTGCATTAAATCTAAAATTATCTGGGAAAGATTGAATTCTTGCACATTCTCGTACCGAGTAACGCCTGTTTTCTACAGGATGTGTAATGCCACAATTTTCTGGCTGTGCAGAAGCTGTGATGGTACCATTTATTTCACCAAAAGCAAAACGTCTGAAAAATTTCGGTGCATGATATTTCTTGGGATCATCCGCTATTTTCTTAAAACGAGGTGATAGTTTTTCGTATGGAATATCCTT
This sequence comes from Bacteroidales bacterium, assembly GCA_017427985.1. GTDB lineage: Bacteria > Bacteroidota > Bacteroidia > Bacteroidales > F082 > Limimorpha. Next base: position 13,382 of record JAFRRS010000013.1, read on the forward strand.
CCACGAACGTCCTTCAAAAACAACAGAAGGTAATTCATTTTTGGAATACCCTTCATGAAACAATTCCATAGCCTTTTGTCCATGTTTGCAGCCGCCAATTAATTCAACAGTATTTTGAGTAGTAACACTATATTCCCAGACGACATCGTCATTTTGTTCATGAACCCCCTGTAATATCCGACCCAAAAGAAGTTCTTCGTCTTTCCCTGTTAATGTTGACGGAACATTGTTCTTTTGAACCACTTTTAATAATAAATTGAAATCGAATGGCTTCAAATTCAATTGCTTATCAATGCCAATTATGAGAACTCTGTATCTTTGTTGTGGAACGCCATAATCACTTGAGCAGACGAGTTTTATGCTTACATCGTAGCCCAACGCTTCCATTCTGTTTTGGATTTCCTGTGGGACTGTCCTTTCCCCGTCTGGCATTTTCGAAGAGAGAATACCTCTGACATTTTCAAACAAAAATGCCTTAGGGCGTTTATTTTCATCCGCCTTGGCTCGTATAATTCGTTCACATTCTTCAAACAAGGTTCCTCTCCCATTGGCATCATTAACGCCTTTTCTGCTTCCTGCATTAGAAAATGGTTGGCAAGGGAATCCTGCAAGCAAAATATCAAAATCTGGAATTTGTTTTGCATCCACATTTCGAATGTCTTCCAACAGACACTTTGCGCCATCGTTCACTAATAAAGGATTTGCATTATAACACTTACACGCATCAATATCAAAGTCGTTTGCAAACACAATTTTTGTATTCAATCGTTTATAATCTTTCCCTAAAAAGGAAAAACCTCCTGCAAAGCCTAAATCAAGACCCCCGCAACCGGAAAAAAGGGATGCAATTTTATATTTTTTCTTGGACATAATTATTTGCCTTTTTTGCTAACTTTAAATTGTTGTATCACAACTTCTATTTCAGTAATTTGGAGAAAACGTCTGAATACTTAAGAATATTCTTTCTGATCTCCTTGATATCTTCATCATTAAAAGTTTTATCTCCTTTTTTCGTTATAAGAACTTCCTTCCCTTCCACTACTTTACTTACACAATGTGCCAATTGATTCCTGATTTCAACAATTTCTGCCATATAGTCTTCAAAGAAGTTCGCGCGAGTAGGAGAATATAATTCTTTTGGGATTATATAGTTAACAGCTTTCGCCATTTGGGCTGATTCCATATTAGGTATTACTTCTTGTATCGGTATGCTTTTCCATTTGTGATAGCAAACCTTCTCCTTTTTACCACATCCATCCAAAGCATTCTTTATTCTTTCTTCTTGTTTTCTTGTTATATGATCGTGAAAAGTTTTTATTAGAATGTCTGTCTCATTCTGGACATAATATTTGTTTATCAAATCTAACATTATACCATCTAATTCGCTCACTTCAGCCATCACGAGCCCACGTAAATTATTCAAATCTTGAACTTTTCGAATGGTTGTCTGAATAACTACTTTTATCTTGTTTAAAAACAAGTCTTTATCTCGCCCCGAAAAATAGACACCTTCCAAATCCAAAGCTTGAGCTTTTTGTTTGATCTTTTGAAGCCCATCGGCAGAATAGAACACAACATCCGTATAAATTTCTTTGTCTCGGATATTTTTTATCAGTAAATCTCCCGAAGGTTCGGTTTCAAGGTTTAAATCCATTAAAATGAGATCGTAGTTATTATATTGGATTGTATCATCTTGTTTGGAATACAAATCCCAATTTAATACCAAACCATAGTCTCCTTCAACAATCTCTTTAAGATCGTCTTCTATGGATTCAGCCCAATCCGAATCATTTTCAACCCAAAGTATCTGATATTTTAATCTCATATTCAGAATATTATATCTAATTTTAACCCTTTTCCTTTGTTATTGTTTTGAGAACGATAGGCCGTATCAATAGAAATAGAGCCTTTCAATTCTTTTTCAACAAACATTTTAGCATTAAACAACCCCAACCCAGATCCTGACGTTGTAGTTACTCCTTTCTCGAAAATATCCTGTTGATTTTCTAAACTATTTGCAATGCCATGTCCATCATCAAAAATGCTCATTTCAATTTGACTGCCCTTTTGAGAAAACACAACATTGAAATGACGAGCTCCGGCTTTGATGGAATTAGAAAGAAGATTGTCAATTAATAGGTTTAACTCTAAAGGACGAAACTTCATAATGCGTTTGCAATTGTTTGTTTTACAAATGAGATTAATTTCTTCGTAATAATCCGGAAGCACGGATGTCAAATACTGATTTACAAACTCCACAATATCTGCGTCCAAAGATTCTCCTTCCACGTTAAAATTGGCTTTTGTGGCAAATCTTGAAATGGACAGCACCTTTCTATTTGCCTTGGAAATACGCTCCAACGCTTTAGTGAGATTACCTTTATCTATTGTACCCTTATACAACTGTTTGATGATACTGTCCAAAGAATTCTGGATCGTATGCGCATTCAATCTGATATCGTGATGATACTTGATAATTCTATCTTTATCGAGATTATCTACCGATTGCAGGAAAAGATTTTGTTTTGTTTTTTGATCAAGTTTTTTCTCTGCTTTTTTTCTCTTTTCTTCTTCCTCTTTTCTTTTCTGTTCAGCTTCTTTACGAAGCAATTCTTCTTCCCGTCTTTTAAGCTCTGCTTCTTTTGCTTGCAATTCTGCTTTTCGTTTTGCCTCGGCTTCTTCCTCTTTTTTCCTCTCTGCCTCTATTCTTTTAATTGTTTCTTCTTGGGCTTTGCGTTCAGATTCCTCTCTCTTTTTCTCCGCTTCGATGGCTCTTTGTTCAGCTTCCTCTTTTTCTTTTCTGAGTTTTCTTATATGTTGTTTTGCTTCGTCGATGCTCAGAAGCATATTTTCATCATTTGTGCTTTCAGCGATTTTCTCAAGATCGTTGAGAAATTGAGGTTTTATGTTGTCAATCTCTTCTGGATCAGACAGAATATTTGCAAGATCTTTGTTGTAAGAGACGATTTCAACATTTTTATCACGAGTAAGGGTTTTTATGAGTTGAATAAAATCTATCTTACTTCCAATGCTTGAATTAATCAAATAATTGGGATTGTCGTTCTCCTTATCATTTTCGAGTAGTTCTTTTCTTCTTTCCAGAGCTTCATTGGCATCTTTAAAATATTCTTTTTTCAAAAAAGCTTCGCCCCAAAGCACACCAGAAACATATCTCTCCAATCTTCTATGAGCAACTTCGAAAAGATTAAAAAGTTGTTGTGAAGTTTGGGTTTCAATCAATCCTCCATCGCGACTTGACACCTCCTTCAGTTCCTCAACATTATCTGTCAAGACATCAACCCTGCCAAACAAATCACGTGTTCCAAGAAAACGATTATGTCCTTGTTGTGCACGGTAATCGAGCCCCCAGCTGTCATCTCCGGTATTGCCAAATGGCATTATCCTAAATCCATTTCTGAATAAAAAAACCGAACCATAATTAACAGGTTCAATGCCCATTAATCTGGTAAAATTATTTTTTGCAGAACGGTTTAGGAAATAGAGATTGATACTAACATCCTTCAGTTTGTCAAAAGAATTGTTTTTCTCATGAATAGTGTACATCTCGACCCCGCGATCGGTAAGTGTTGTGGTAATGTGATCGGGAGACAATTTCACATCTATCTGGGTCGTTTTTAGATCAAGAATGCTTGTTATACTATTTTTTAAAATCCCATTGACCAACTCTCTTTCGTGTTTGCCTTTCTCAATACAACTCTTATCCTCAGCGAGCTCTCTATTGCACTTTATTTCGATGCCGAAATCACTCGTTTCCGCAAAAGGATTGATTAATTTTTCAAGAGAATGCTTGAGATCCAATAAACGTTTCCTGTTCCAAGGCATTTTTTCATCATTCAGCCTTTTAATCTCAAGAATAGTTCCGTGTGTCTCTTTTTCAGGAAAAATCGCATTAGAAGTAGTTAAGGTATCGTGTCCTACATTAACATTAGCAAATTCTAAATTCTGGTCAATTTCGAAATCGGTCCAATCAACTTGAATAATTTCAAGCGTGTTTGAAGAAACACTTTTTGTCTTTAGTAATAATTCTTTGCCCAATCGATCACATGAAAAACGCCCAATACCTTTGGCTCCCGCATAATGACGCCTGATTTTATCTCTATATGATGTTTGTTTGTCATCTGAATCGTTATCTTCAGTACCATCCTTCTTAGCTGAGTACCCTAAAAAAAGCCATTTCTTTTTTATATCTTTTAAAGACATTCCCTTGCCATTATCTGCAATAATAATTTTGTCGTCAAGGAATTCTATTTCCACTTTTTTTGCGTAAGCATCATAGGCATTTTTCACCAACTCAAATATGGCCACATTATCATTGATAATTAAATCTTTACCAACAAGATCTTTTAAAGCCGAACTAATTTTAAACTGCAGCTGTTCCATGTTGTAGCATATTTAATAAAACTTCCCCCGCCAATTCCGCAAATAAAGGCGGAATGGCATTCCCAATTTGGGTGTAACGGGGTACTTCCAACTTGCGCATCTTGCCGCCAGTGGTATATTTCTTTTTAATCTCATACCAATCGGGAAACGATTGGATACGGGCACATTCACGAACGGTCATGATGCGAGGTTCTGAATAGTGCAAATAGTCATCTGGACTGCCGGTAATGGTCGGAGAGACCACATTGGAATCCAAAATGGTGATGCCACGCTGCTTGATGCCCCATTGCTCACGTGTCTCTCCGTCAATTCGTTTGCCACGTTGCGGATATTCAGATAGCAAGCGTTTGTAGCAATTGATTTTATCTGGTGTTTGTTTGGCAAAACTGTGGCTATCTGCTATTCCATGCGTTTCTGGATAGTCGCCTCGCATCAACTTTTGGTATGCCGTCGGTTTCTTCTTGCCATATTTTCCGGAATAAAAGCCTTTGCGATCTGGTGTGGGTTCTTCTCCGTTGGATCGAAGCAAGTCAGAAATTGCGTCCTGCAAAGTGTTGGTGGACTTTAAGCCTTTTTGCGCCAGAAACGCATCTCGATTGGCTTTTAACAAACCTTCGAAACAATCAGGCGTTCCTAACTCTTTTCGAATTCCAACAAGAATAAAACGCTTGCGACGTTGAGGGACACCATACTCTGAAAAATCAATCACATGTGGTTTCACATTGTAACCCAAATCTCCCAACCCACGAATCACTTTGAGGGAATAGGGTTCATTCTCGGAAGAAGCCGATTTCCCTTTGTCGAAAGCATAAGTGAAGCCTTTCACATTCTCAAAAAGGATCATTTTAGGTCTAACTAAGTCGATGAATTTTATATATGAAAACACCAACTGGTTTCTTACATCTTCTTCAACACGTTTGCCAGCCATAGAAAAACCTTGGCAAGGCGGTCCGCCAGCCACTAAGTCCACGTTCCCACGCAAAGATTTCAGTTGCTCCGAATACTTTTCCAATACCTCGTTGATGTCGTGTTCGGTTTTAGGCAGCCATTCCGGCCAATCAAAGTGGTTCTTGTTATCAATAAGGTTGTATTTTAATGTTTCAAAAGCAAATGCGTTTTTCTCAATAGCGAACAAGCCATGCCATCCCGATTGATAAAGCCCCAAAGACAAACCTCCACAACCCGCAAATAGATCTATTACCGTACGAAACGCCAACTGTTTTCCCTTTTCAACAGAAGACAACTTATTATTACTCTTATAGTTAGCGTTTTTCATATCAAAACAGATTTACTATATCCCTTAATTTGCAAATATAAAAATTATTTTTCAAATAAAGTATACAATTTGTACATTTTTTTCTTAACATCAAAACACCAAAAAAAGCCGACGAGTTTCCTCATCGGCCTATTTTTCTGTTCGTTTCCAATTGGGCGAATATGATTCGCCCCTACGCTTACTCTGTCACCTCGGCGCTTACCGGGATAACTGAAACGTAAGAACGGTTTTCTCTCTTCTTACGGAATTCCACGATGCCGTCTGTCAATGCGAACAAAGTGTGGTCCTTGCCCATGCCGACATTGTCACCTGGATTGTGTTTAGTACCGCGCTGGCGAACGATGATGTTGCCCGCGATGACTGCCTGTCCACCGAAAACCTTAACTCCGAGTCGCTTGCTGTGTGATTCACGACCGTTTTCGGAACTACCAACGCCTTTCTTGTGTGCCATAATTCTTTAAATTTTTTCGGTTTATTATTCAGTGATGTTTTCAATGCGCACCTTGCTCAGATCCTGACGGTGGCCGTTGAGAGTCTGGTAACCTTTTCTTCTTTTCTTCTTGAAAACAAGAACCTTGTCTGCTCTCAGATGCTGGATGATCTTAGCATCTACCTTGGCACCTTCGAGGACGGGGGTGCCTACCCTTGTGCTGCCGTCATTGTCGATCAACAACACCTTGTCGAAGCTGATAGCGCTGTCGACATCGCCATTCAAGCGGTTGCAGAAGATTTCGTCTCCCTTGCTCACCTTGAACTGCTGCCCTGCTATTTCTACGATTGCGTACATTAATTTGTATTTATATTTTTTCAAATTTTTCGGACTGCAAAAATACAACTTTTATTAATACACGCAACAATTTTCTGAAATTAATTTATCTCACCACAATTTTTTGTGTTTGTTCGTTTAATTTCAAAATGTATACGCCAGTTTGTAAAGACGTTTCAGGAAACGTCTCCACCCCATTTACGCGCCTGCTTGCAATCATGCGCCCCATCACATCGAAGATTTGCAGCTCGCCTTCGCCTGTGATAATTATTTCAGCACCATTTTGATAGGCAAAATGCCCCTGCAGAGACGCAAAATTTTGCGTCTCTGCAAACACGATTATAAACCTTTCTTGTCTATCGGTTGGCGAACCGATGAAGGTGTAGCGGTTGTTTTCGGTTAAATCAACAACAACATCTTCTAATCTATCGATTAATTTTATGTCCGGTAGAGACGTTTCCTGAAACGTCTCACCCAAACGCGAAAAATAAGACGTTTCAGGAAACGTCTCTACGGAAATGGTATATTGTCCCATTTCTTTCGCCTTGAAATTCAGCGGAATCTCGCCCTGGCGGCTGCTAGAAACCATAGCGTAATCCTTGCCGTCTTGCGGGACGTATAATTTTGTGCTGCCGTCGAAGACCTGCAATTTCTCCATTGTTTTCTTGCTGTCGAAACGCACTATTGCGCGGTCGATGACGCTGCCACGGTTTCCTTTGCTGAGGTTGATGACTACCTGTCCTGATTCAGATTTTTGACCGCTGCCTTTGCCTGGCGCTTCGGTGGTGAATGTCAGCGTCTCACCGTCTTCGTCCGCGTGAACGAAGATGCCTTCCATAGCTTCAACATGGTAATCAGCGCGTTCAGCGAGTACAATTTCGCTGCCGTCGTCGTTCATAACATAGAAATCGCGGTCGATGTAAGCCGTTTCAGCAAACGGGTTGCCCACGAGGTTCCAGCCTTCCATTTCAGCACCCGGTGTCTTGGTGAGGGTGACCGTACCATCACCGCTGTAATGCTCGCCGTTGAAGGTGAGCGTCACATCTTCGCTGTTGGCATAGAGATAGCCTCTTCCCTGCTCAAGGTCGAAATGATAGTGGTCGGATTCATCTGCCTTCCAGTTTTCCCATTCCGCATCGGCGGCTTGGTTGAAGCGGTATAGGTCGTAGGTGTTTTTGGTGAGGCCATTCACATCTGTTGGGAAGACGTCATTAGCCAAAGGCGAAGCGATGAGGTTCCAGCCGTCATTGCCATCGGGAGTGTAATGTGCTATGTCGAGAGTGACTGTTTGTTGGGATTCAACTTTCTTGTAAAGCGAAAACGATCCGCCAGTATTTGTTGTAGAGCAATCGAAACCTATGATCTGTCCGTAAGTATTGTGATATCTAAGATAAGGATAGCTTCCACCGCACCTGAAATCGTAAACGGATGTCCCCTCCACCGTCCAGAGACCAAAGCCATCGTTATGGTCATTTGCATTTTCAACTAAATCAACCTTGTAGCAAAAATAATATGCTGCGTATTTTTGGGCTTCAGCGCTGTAGATAGTCCAACGGTCGTCATTTGGGGCGATGTGCCAAACAATGTCTGTTTGGTCTGTAGTAATCACGTCATCAATCGCAGTAACATTCGTATATTGGAATACACGGTTCATTAACATGCTGCTCATGGCAGCGCCATCTTTTACAATCAGATAGTCGCCTTCAACAAGGTCTCCGCTGAATAGTTCATAATGGTCACCAGTTGGAGTGCCAGGCTCCACAGTGGCACTGACAGTCACGTTGGCATCGGGCATCACGAAGGAAAAAACGCCGTTGTCAGGCTCGATGTTGTAGTCGTTGCCGCCGTAAGAGAGGGTGGCTGAGGTGAGCTTATAGCCTTCTTGTGCGCCCAGCGTGACGGTATATCCGACACTGCTATAGATGTAGGTGGTATTGCCGTCGTTATATTTAATGGCATGGTTGCCAAAGCCGATGGCGGTAATGCCGCTCACGTTGTAGATGGTTTCCTCGCCTTTGAGGATGACGCCCTCGCCGAGAGTGATGGTGCGGGCGCGGCGAGCGCCGTCAATGTCGTTGCCCCTTACACCGCCAGGCACTATGGCACTGGTGGTGTTGTAGTAGTTGTTGGTGTAAAAGCACTGATACATGTTACCGCCAATTATTGCGCCACTACTCTCATCGGAGATGACGGCAGTGCCGGTGTAAAGGCAGTTACAGACGATGGTATAGCAATCGTTGTTATAGAGTTCCGTGTTGTTGCCTACGATGCCGCCATACAAACGGCTAGCCGTTGACTCCACTCTGTTTTCGATGACGGTAGCGCCACTGACACATCCGACCACTGAGCCCAGGTTATAGCCCGCGATGCCGGCGTGGCGAGGTGAAACGTCACCACCGGCATAGATGTTGACGCTATTCTCCACGCGGCAGTTATAAATGATCCCTGTGTTGAGACCCACGATGCCGCCAACACTAGCTCTCCCAGCGAAGGTACAGTCGGTGAGGGCAACGTTCCTAACGGTAGCCGTAGTGTTATCGGTATCATAACCAATACGGCCGAAAAGACCGACATTTTCGTCGTTCCAGTTAACCCAGATGCCGCTTATGGTGTGGCCGCCGCCGTCATAAACGCCATTGAAAGTGTTTGCTAATTGGCGTCCGATTGGGACGTAGTTGTTTTCTGTGCCGTCATAAACCAGGTCGACTGTCTGGAGGAAGAACTTGTCGCTGTAATCGTTGCCTTCATTGACCTTGGTTGCCAGCCTATCCAAATCAAGGGTTGTTCTTATCAGGAAGGGGCTTTCAGCGGTACCATCACCGCTCCATGGGGCAATTTCGATGATGGCTGTAACGGTGACATCCTTGTCGGGCATGTCGAAGGTGTAAACGCCGGCAGTTTCGGTTACAGCGACATCGTTGTTGTTTGAATCTTTCACGCTGAAACCGGCAAATGCGTAGTCATCGGGTGCAGTGCCGGTGTAATCGAGGGTTAGCGTCTGTGTGGCGCCGCTGAAGATAGGGTTGTTGCTACGACGCATGGCGTAGTTGCCTGTGCCGATTGCGATGATAGCACTGACATTGTAAACGGTCGGGTCGCCCACAATGACGACATCCTCGCCAAGATTGACGGTACGGGCACGGCGCGCGCCGTCCACGTCGCTGCTGTTGACGCCGCCGAGGTTGATGTTGTTATAATAGTTGTTGGTGAGATTAGAGCCTGCATTATAACCCGTGATAGAGCCGATTTTGTCGTCGCCGGTGACAATGGAACCGGTATAGAGGCAATTCTCTATAGTGCCTTCGTCGTTTTTGCCCACTATGCCACCGAAGTACTCGCAGCCACTCTTGCCATTATTGCTGACAGCAGCGCCGCTGAAGCAGCCGATGACTTTGGCATCGCTGGTATAATTATAACCAACTATTCCACCGTGGTACAAAGCATTACTGTGTCCGGCATGGATGACAACGCTGTTATTCACGCGGCAGTTCTGCACTGTGGTGAAACCACTTGCATTTCCATTGGAGAAACCAACGATACCGCCAACATAATTATATCCCGTGAAGGTGCTGCTGGCAAGGATAACGTTTCGCACAGTGCCGGCAGAAATGCATCCGAAGAGACCGACACTACTGTCGGCATCGGTGTTTCCAGTACGGTTGACAGTGATATTGCGGATGTAGCGTCCCTGACCATCGTAGGTGCCAGAGAAACAGGCAAAGTCATTTTCGTTATTGTAATAGCCGATAGGGACGTACGTGTCATCACAATTGATGTCCTGTGTCTGCAAGAAAGAGAGGTTTTCACAGTCGTTATTACCGATATTGACGTATGAGGCGAGCACGGCGAGGTCGCGCTTCGACGTGATGTTATAAGTGTTGGCACTCGGACTGGTGAGCAGGGTAATAGGCGCCAAATCGGTGTAGGTAATTGCAATCCTGCCAAACGAGCTCCTCGAATTGAAACTCTCCTGCAACTGGTAGGCGTAGTCGAATGACGGATTCATGGGATGGTGGTTAATGTCGCTCATGCCGGTATTGCCTTCGTTGTTCAACATCTCGATTTTAGTGACAAAATAACGTCCACTGCCGCCGGTAACGGTGTAGGTGATGTATTTGTCTATACTCGGGGCATTGATGTTGATGCCACCTTGATTGCTGATTATTGCATTGCTGCCTGCCTCCCACTGTAAACGCAGGGTGAAGCCGTCGCTGAAGCTGACAGTGTAGTCGCCTGCACCATTGCTCCCTCCCCCGTTATTGAGCGAACTCTCGTCGATATTCATCCAGTATAAGTTCTCATAGCCGTCAAATGGCATGTCGCTGCCATCGGCGCGGGAGAAGCCAACTTCATAGCAGTGGTAGTTTTGGTTGTAGTTCGCACTGCTGATTCTGTAAATCACGGTTTTGGTAGTAGCTTGTGCTATCTGCCCAAAAGCGACTGCCATCACAAGCAGCAACGCTGCAAAAACTCTTGTGTATAAAGTCTTCATCTAACTTCCTTTTTTTTTCATCGCGTAACCTGCGCCTAATACTCCAAGGATTAGGAGACCGCTGCCGAGAGGAGCTTCGGCACCGTTATCGTTGTTTAAACCATGGGCTGTCGGCAACCCGAACTCCACATTATCGTATGTGTTAGTGCGATACAAATCGTTATCGACATCAGACCATTTGAAAAACATGTCGCTCTGGGCTTTTCCGCAGAATCCCATAAACATTAAAACTGCAATTGTTAAAAAGAACTTTTTCATTTATTTAATTTTTAATTGTTATTCTCTTTTTTATTAGTTTCCTCACCCTTTCAGGGTTCGGAATGACAACAGTCTTTGCTAACCAAACACCCTTGTCATTCCGACCGAAGGGAGGAATCTCTCCTATTTAATGATTATTTTCTGTACGTTTTCGTTTAATTTCAGAATGTAAACGCCGGTTTGCAGAGACGATGTGCACATCGTCTCTGCACCGTTGACGTGTTTCTGTATTATCATGCGGCCCATCACGTCGAAAACTTGCAATTCGCCTTCGCCGTTGATGATGAGGTCGGTGCCTGATTGATAGGCAAAATGGCCCTGCAGAGACGCAAAATTTTGCGTCTCTGCAAACACAATTGTAAACCTTGATTGTCTATCGGTTGGTGAACCGATAAATGTGTATCTGTTGTTTTCGGTTAAATCAACAACAACATCTTCTATTTTATCGAATAATTTTACGTCCGGTAGAGACGCGCCATGGCACGTCTCTACAGAGATGGTATATTTCCCCATTTCTTTTGCCTTGAAATTCAACGGCATCTCGCCTTGGCGTTCTGAACCGACAATAGCGTAATCTCTGCCGTCTTGCGGGATATACAATTTGGTGTTGCCGTCGAAGATCTGCAATTTCGTCATGGTGCGGTCGCTGTCGAAACGCACGATGGCGCGGTCGATGACACTGCCGCCGTTTCCTTTGCCGAGGTTAATCACCAACGAGGCATCATCGCCACGGTTGCCTTTTACGTTTTTCGAACTTGGAGTGAATGTCACAACATCGCCGTCAGCATCTGCATGAACGAAGATGCCTTCCATCGCGTTAACGGTGGTGCTCATTGCAGGAATAATCTCCGAACCTTCTGCATTCATACAATAAAAATCTTTATCGACAGTGGCATTCTCACCCCACGGGTTACCCACAAGGTTCCAGCCTTCAAAATCAACATTATCGGTCTTGGTGAGCGTGACCTCGCCGTCGCCGCTGTAAGGTGCGCCTACAAAGTTGAGAGTCACATCGTCGCTATTGGCGTAGAGGTAGCCTTGACCATTTTCCAAAGCATGGAATGGATTCTCATTGTCATTTTGATGGGATTTGTAGTTTTCCCATTCCGCAACGGCCGATTGGTTGAAACGGTAAAGGTCGTAGGTGTTGCTGGTGAGATTATTCACATTCGTAACCCAGGTTTTTCCTGCCAAAGGAGAAGCGATAAGGTACCAGCCGGTTTTCACGTTGTTGTCAGCGCCATAACCCACGATGTCTTTTGACAAGGTGACTGTATTCGGGGCTGCGGTGAGATACCCTGGATCGCTATAACCGCCATCAATGTGTGCATATCTAACATCATTGTTATTCCAATCATATGATGTATCCATGCCGCCCTTCAAACTTTGACATGCATAAAACATTCCCTCACTATCATCAATATACACTTTGTCAGTGTTCCATAATGTGCTGACATAAATAGTGGTGAGGTCGTAGCAATAGAGGAACATGCATGCCATATTTCGTACTTCCGATGTGTTCCACCCAGAAAGGTCTAATGTGGTAAGTTGATGGCATTCGCTGAATAAATATGACATATCTTGTACTGCCGACGTGTTCCACCTGGAGATGTTTAATGAGAACAGTGCCGTGCAGTGGGAAAACAATCCATCTAAATCAGTGGCTTTGGAGGTATCCCATCCAGAGAGATCTAATGTGGTCAGACTTGAGCAGCCAGTGAACATATTACTCATGTCGACCACTTTGGATGTATTCCATTCAGAGACACCCGTAATTGTGGTCAGTTCATCGCAACCGAAGAACATTTGCTCCATTGTTGTAACATTTGCGGTGTTCCATCCCGATACATTAATTGTGGTAAGGTTGAAATTGCTGACGAACATCATATGACAACTTGTCATATTGTCGGTGTTAACATTGTGAAGGTCAATGCTCGTGCAGTTTTTCATAAAATAGAACAATCTAAAACAACTGCCTGTGAAACTGACATTGCCGGTGGCGGTAACACTTGTAACCTCCGTTGTCACGACGTCGTCGCCCCATTTGTTTTCAGAGTTAAACTCACCCCAGTTGAGCGAAAGCGCTCCGGTGGTGCTGTCGTAGGTGTAGCGCGCCAAGACTTCCACTGTGACAATGGCATCTTCGTCAGCCACAACAAAAGTGTTGCCGGTGATGTAATTGCCGTTAACTAAAAACAGCGCGCGCTCTTCATCAGGAACAGTGCCTGTGTAGCTCAATGTGACCTCGGTACCAGTTGTGTAGTATGAAACGTCGTTGAAGCTGGCAACCGCGGTGGCGGTGGCGGTTATGTCATCGCCGAGTGTGATGGTGTAAACCTGACGAGCACCATCCTGGTCGCTCGAAGCGCTTGAGCCGCCGTTCTCGCTGCCCACACCTACATTTGAGGCATTTGCTGTGCCTGCCACGGTGCAGTTGTAGTAGTAGTTTTGGCTTAGGTAGTTTCGATTATGACCAACGATTGCTCCTACATATTTACCCACTTCCGGAATACTTGCTTCCAACACAAGACAATTCTTGATTTCTCCATAATTATAGCCTACAATACCACCATAACCATTATGATCAGAACCACCATAGGTAATACTTGCTGAACATGTGCAATCCGTAATGATTCCTGCATTTGAATTTAAACCTGCAATGCCTCCGTGATTATCGCAATAAGATCCATGGATATTGACGGTGCCCGTAACGTGACAGTTTTGCAGTGTGCCATAGTAGTTTCTGCCGGCGATGCCACCTGTTCTGATTCTACCGTTAATGCGAGTGTCGGAAAGGGTTAGATTCTTAATAGTTCCATTGCCCAAATAGCCAATTAAACCAATATCGTCATTTAAAGTGTTGTAAATGCGGATACCTCTAACGGTGTAGCCACAACCATCTAAACTACCATGGAATACATTGTTTAAATTGCCAATGGAAGTGTAGTTGTTCTCAACACTTGTGGCATCGTCCCAGTTTGTAGTGTATGAATAAGTGATATCGTTGCCCAACTTAAAATGCTTTTTATAGAAAGTGTTGGCTGTGTAGCTATCGGTGCCGTTCACGTTCTTGGCCAATAGGTTGAGACCGGTAGTGGTGGTGATGATATATGGATGCTCCTCACTGCCGTCGGCGCCGTCAGCGATACCCCACACGTCGGTGAATGTGGCGCTGACAGTAACATCAGATGCTGGCATTTCAAAACTGTTGCCGCTGATGGCATGGATGCTGCCGTCGTCGTATGAGTAAGCTAAGTTATATCCGGTGTTAATAGTGCCAGTATAGCTTAGTGCGACGTTCTGCGTGGCACCGCTGTAGATAGTGGTAGTGGTGCCGTTATTGTAGCTGATAGCCTTGTTGCCTATGGCGGTGAGGCCACTCAAGCTGTAAACCGTCTGGTTTCCCGCCAAGGCGATGTTTTCTTCCAATGTGATGACTCGTGCACGACGGGCACCGTTGCAGTCGCTTTGGTTCACACCGCCAATGCTGGAGGTGTAGTAGTTGTTTGTCAGGGTACCCCCATTATTAGTGCCGACAATGGATCCCCTACTTCCACCATTATGTATAGTACCAATAAAGATGCAGTCTTTTATAGTGCCTTGATAAGTGTTTCCCGCAATTCCGCCGAAGTTAGATCCGATACCATCAGTGAGGGTGGCTGCACTGACACAGCCACTTATAGTACCATAAGACTGTTTTCCCACGATGCCGCCATGATAAGACACACCATCTTTACAAAGGCGAATGGTCACATCGTTTTCCACACGGCAATTTGTCACGGTACAATGATTAGTTTCTCCAATGATACCACCCACATTTTGAGCGCCGACAATAATGCTATTGGCAAGTATGACGTTCTTAACCGTACCATGACTAACTTCTCCGAATATACCTTGATATCTTTTGTCAGTACGGATACGAATGCCGCTTATAGTTTTGTTGTTGCCGTCGAAGTTGCCGCAGAAGTATTTATTAAGGCCGATAGCGGTGTAGTTGCTCTCGTTTGCGCCCAGACCTTCATAGCTGTATGTGATGTCGGCACCCAATTTGAAATGCTTTCCATTGAAGCTGTTGGAGGTGTAGCCATCGATGCCGTTCACATTCTTGGCCAATAAGTCGAGACCTGTGGTGTTAGTAATAATATATGGATGCTCCTCAGTGCCGTCGGCAGCTGGTGTGTTGGTGACACCCCACACGTCGGAGACGATGGCGCTCACACTGACGTTATTGTCAGGCATGGTTAGAGTGTTGCCATTGACAGTGGCGTTATTTGTGGCAGTAAAACCGGTGCATCCGTAACCCAAAGCTGGCACACCAGTGTATCTCAGCTTGACGTTCTGTGTGGCTCCGCTGTAAAGAGTGGTGGTGGTGCCGTCGTTGTAGCTGAGGGCCGTGGTGCCAATGGCGGTGAGACCACTCAAGCTGTACGCTGCCTGGTCACCTGCGATGGCTATGTTCTCATCCAAGGTGATGACACGGGCACGACGGGCACCGTCACAGTCGTTGCCGCTGGGGTTTGCTATGCCAACGCCAACGCCCCAAATACCCTCTGTGGTGTAGTAGTTGTTGGTAAGGATGCCTGCGTTTGTTCCTGCAATGGCACCGTAGTAATTATATGCATCGACGGTGCTTCCAATATATATACAGTCCTTGACGGTACCGGAAGAGGCGTTAGCACCAACGATGCCACCATAATAGCGGACGTTAGGCATATCATTTCTGTCGACGATGGCCGCGCTGATGCAGCCGGAGACAGTACCTATGTTCTCACCAACGATGCCTCCATGATAAAGAGAAATATAGTCTTTCGGTAATATTTCAACAGAACCTTCTATGCGGCAATTCGTCAAGATACCATTATTCCGACCTGCGATGCCACCGACATTAGTTTTGCCTTTAAATATGCTGTTAGCAAGGACGACGTTCTTCACCGTGCCATTGATACCGACACTTTTGAATACACCTTGGGAATCGTTGGTAGTGTAGATTCGGATGCCGCTGATGGTCTTGTTGTCGCCGTCGAATGTGCCGTGGAATTTATAGCTGCCAGTGCCGATGGGAGTATAGTTGCTCTCATTCTCGTCGAGGCCTTCATAGCCATAGGTGATGTCGGCGCCCAGCTTGAAGAACTTGTTGTTGTATTCATTGCCTCCGTTCACGTTGGATGCCAGCAGGTCGAGTTGAGAAGGATACATAATGACGTATGGGTCTTCCTCACTGTCGCCGCTGCCTGTCCAAGGGATGGTAGTCCATTGCGCGTAAAGATCGATGATGGTTCCGTCCTCGGTGGTGAGACCTAAGACTTCCTGGCTGTTACTGTAGCTATCGCCGTTTCCGCCAGGCTGGGTGTTCCATCCTGCAAAGCTGAATCCCTCGCGACTGAAAGCATTGGCGGTGAGATTCTGCGCCACGCCATATTCGAAGACCTGATCGCTCATCGTCCCTGTAACAGGGAAGACAACACTTCCATTCCCATTGAATCGGAAGGTGTAGGTGCTCCAGCGAATTGGGAAAGTGGTGCTGAGTGAGCCGGTGTAGCTGCCAGTGCCAGTGGCGGTGACAGTGCCGTTGCCAGCCGAGGTGTTGTTAGCCCATGCTAAGGTGTAGTTAGTGGCCTCAGTGAGTTGCACACGGTTAGAGTTATCCATGATACCTTTATAGAAATACACCGTCGGATGCGGCTCGATGGCAGTGGTGTTCACCACATATTCGTTTGCCAACCCAGCGAAAGAGGTATTGGTGGCGGCAAGAGTGTAAGTGGCTGTGCAGGTGACACCTGTAAAAGTCTTGTTGAAACTACTGTTGCTGCCTTGATAATAGTTACCCGAAAGGTCGTTGAAGAGACTGTTGTTGATGCCTGTAATCGCCAAGGTGGTACCCGCCGAAGCGTTGATGATGCCCTTGTAGGTGATGACGTTGGTGTAGTCGCCTGCGACATATTCCACATCGCCCCATGTTGTATTCAACTTTCTGTACGCTCCCGAGACATGCACAATCTCGCTGAACGGCACGCTGATATAGAAAGTGTTGCCTTTGACGTATGGACCAGCTGATACGGTGATGTATGATGTGCTGTTGTTAAAGAGCGTCGGCAATGCTATATCGACAGCTTGGATGTGAGCCTTGACGTTCTTGGCATACCAGTCGTCGTCTCCCGAACCCGAGGCGTTGAGGCGAATCACAATGGTGTCAAATGTCGTGGGCACGATGAGACGGCCGTCGCCAGCACGATAATTCGACTTGAACAATTGTTTTGTGAGGGGGTGGGTCGTTCCGTATCCCCAGGGGTTGGTAGCGCCTTCATTGCTGCCTACAGTGGTGACGGGGAACGAGTAGTTTCGGTAGGTATCGTCGATGCTTCCGGTATTCATCTCAAATCCTGCCGTGTAGCGCGAGAGGCTTGGAGTGCCGGGATTACCGTTTTGGGGGTTGAGGGAGGTGCCAGGGCGGCTGTCGCAGCTAACGGTGTTGTCAAACAGTATCTGCAGGTACTGGTAGCCGTCGTCTGACTCCTTGGCATCGAAGGATAGCGTCATGCGCAACTGGGCACCGATGGCTTGGAAATAGGCCTTGGGTGCGGCATTGTTGAAATAGTTGCTGCTGAGTGCGTACTTGTATCCGTTGTCTAAATAGCCATCGTCGGTGACCAAATAGGCGCTCGATTGGATGGTGACCGTTTTCTCAGCGAAGACGCCAGACGTGGGAACACTGGTGCCGTTGGTGAAGGAGCGGTCGTAATAAGCCAGCTGGAATCCGTTGACGTCGAGCACCTCGAAGCGATAGGAACGCTGACTGGTGCTCTGATATTTGAAAGCCTCGGTACCCGCCGCACTTTCAGTAACTTCCACTATCTTGGTAGTAATGCCTTCAGGGAAGGTGTAGTCGTTGCTCACTGCAGTGTAGTGCTGTCCGGCATAAGCCGAGAGGTTCACCGTGCGGTATTTGATGGTCTGCTCCGGCAGACTGCTGCCGCTACGCGTGATGGTGAACGTGGTTTTGTGGGTGCTGCCGTTGTGCGATGCCTCAATGGTGAAGGTCTGAGCCCAGACAGTCTGTCCAAAAGCGACAGCCGCCATAATCATTATCGTTGAAATGATCTGCTTGAAAGTAAAAGTTTTTTTCATGTATAATTTTTACTATTTATCTTGATTTTTTTGAGGTCGCAAAAATATACCAAAAAAACATCGGGGATTTTATTCTCGATGTATAACATTTTATTTTACGTGTACAAGGTGTTTTAATTTTTAGAATTGAGACAATAATTTTATTATTTTTGCGCCCTCAAATACTAAAAGGAATAATGAAGGAAATGCAGTTTTCGGCAGTGGTGATGACGACGCTGATGGCGTTGGCGCTGGTTTTCATGTTACCGACCAAGGTCCATGAAGACCGTGTGGCAAATCGCTCGCGCTGGCTCATGACAGGCGGTCTCGTGCTGATTGGAGTGCAGTTCCTCATCCAATATCTCAGCGGCATGCGCACCTCAAATATGACGCATGCCGTGATGGTGAATCTGGTGCATTTCATCCCCGCCGCAGTGCTGATGTCGCTCAACGTCATCAACCTGGAACGCCAGGGGCGCATCAAACGCATCGAATGGATAATCGGCGCGGCGACATGGGTCGTGGCGACGGTGCTTGTGCTCTGCAAATCGCTTGTGGCGGCGAGCGTGATTTACGGAATCATGCAGATTTACTACAGCTACATACAGCTTCACGAGATGTCGCGCCTCGAGTTCATGCTCGACGAATATTACGACGACGGTCGCCGCGGACTGCTGTGGTGGATGAAGCTCACCATAGTGAACCTGTCGCTCACCACAGTGATGGTGCCTCTCATGATTTTCAGCCAAGACTGGCTTTTGACGAGCTTCGCCCTCGTTCTCTTCATCGGAATATTTTACATGTGGTTCTGCTTCGTGCGCTACGTCGTCTCAGGCGCGTCGAGTCATCTGCAGGAAGCTGAGCAGAGCGCCGAGCAGGAGCAACACGAGATATCCGCGACAGCTGAATCGCTGCAAAGAGTTGAAAAAGCCGTGGAAAAATGGACGGCGGCGGGCGGACATCTGCACAGCGGCACCACCAAGCCTATGGCGGCACAGGAGATGAAGCTGCCGCAATACCTGTTGTCGGCATGGATCAAGGCGCAAGGCTACGCCTCTTATTCAAAATGGATCACCACATTACGCGTTGAAGAGGCGAAAAACACCATCAGCGCGCATCCCGAATGGTCAAACGAGGCCGTCGCCGACCACTGCGGCATCAGCCGTTCCCACTTCCAGCGAGTGTTTCTGGAAATTACTGGCGTGACGCCCACACAGTTTCAGAAAAACTAACTGACTAACTGAACAACTTCAAAAACGCACGACACCCTTCTGTTATATCTCTAAACGTTGTCTCAAAATCCCCAGTGTACCACGGGTCTGCCACATCGCGATGCTTGCCTGCGTAGCTCATCATGAGCGAAATTTTATGTTCAGTGTCCTCACCAAGCATTCTCTTCAAATTTCTTAAATTATTCTCATCCATTGCGATGATGTAATCGTAATAATCATAGTCTTTTCTGGTAATTTGCCTCGCCTGCCGTGAGTTGAA
Organism: Bacteroidales bacterium; assembly: GCA_017427985.1. Lineage (GTDB taxonomy): Bacteria > Bacteroidota > Bacteroidia > Bacteroidales > F082 > Limimorpha. The sequence goes on from JAFRRS010000013.1 coordinate 33,170, forward strand.
TTTTATGCCTTTTTGAGTCAAAATCCTCTTCGCCGGCGGATAGATGTCATTCCCGATTTCCTCGGTCGATGTCGCCGCCGACGCAATCTCAAACTCCCCTGCCCTTCCAGCCTTCTCGACCATATCTTTGAAAATAAACTCCGCCATCGGGCTCCGGCAGATATTGCCATGGCAAATAAAAAGAATGCGATGATTTTGCATAAGAATCAATCAATTAACAAACCGACAACAATTCTCGTCCTATTTCATGAACGCCATCGACAATACGCTGACGTTGCGCTGGACGCGGATTGCGCAAGCCGTTGGCATAATGAGATAAAAGCCGTTGGTTTATACCAGTAACACGGCTCAATGCAGCCATTTTTGCATACGGCTCACAAGCATGAAGCAGCGACGCCACATCAACATAATTATAATCAAAAGTATAATCGCCTGTGACTAGCCATTGTGGAACGAAATCGCCGTCTTGAAGCATGCCGTCTATATGAAAACGGAGCGTGTCGGAAATCTCCTTTTTCAACTCATTGATGTCATGAGCGGTAACAACAACAGAACCTGGCACATTATCGCCCAATGCCGCACAGAAGTTCTTCTCAATCCATTCGATATTAACTTTAATTGTTTCCATAAAATATATCAAAATATCAATCCACCCATTAAATTAACGATGCAAAGATATAAAAAATAATATCATGAAAAGAATTTCTTGAAAAATTTTTGCCAAAACAAGATTTTCCACGCAGTGATTGGAAAATCTCTGGCCACATGCATAAAAAAACTGTGCCACACTAACAGTTTTGTAGAATGGCACAGTTTGGTTTACACTTCTAAATTAACATTTAGTTGATGCTTATTTTTTCGAAACATCAAACCAAGCTTTGTTAACGCATGTTTTGGACAAATCTTGACCATACTTGTTTTTAAAGGCATCAAATACTTTCTGTTTACCTTCGTTCGTGTTAAACAAATTGCCAAATGTGTCGTCAATCTCAACCGACGCTCCTGGTGACAGCTTCACTCCGTTTGAATTAACCACACTTTTTAATAATACTTTAAATAAACCCATAATATAAATTATTAAATACCCTACTCACTTTAATATCGGCTTTTCGGACACTCCGATAATATATTATTCTATACCTCTCGATGAAATCACTTCCGTTATATCTGGATTAAAAATAACTTCGACTTTAACATAGCCTTCACCATAAAATGTCTTTGCCTTGCATCTTAATAATGCCTTATAACCTAACATATATGGTTCAAAATTATTTTTGAAATCGTTTGCTTTATGTATACAACCATCTCTTGCCTCCACGCATTTATAATACATTTCATAAGCTTTTTCTATTTCCTCCTCAGAACTCGACGAACGCCATTTTGTTAATTTATTATAGTAATAATCTACGTAATCCACAAAAGAATTGTAGTCCTCTTCAATTTTTTGATATTCTGGATCTTCTGTGTAGTCATTTATATACACCGGTTCTATTTTATTTATTTCAATATTAGTAATCTCTGTGTTTTCTTCTTCAAAGATATAGTTCTTAAATAGTTTTTTCATTCTTCGTTCAGTAGAATTACATGAAGCCAAAGCGATTAACATTATTAATGCTACAAATAGCATGATCATGTTTTTAGAAATTAGTGTGTTTTTCATTTGATTTAATTTTTTAGTTAAACATTAATTTGATTGTTACCTTAGTTTTGACAATAAAAAAAACCGTGAAACTTTTTGTTCTGAAACTGAGGTTCGGCAAAACCTTTACTACTGAACAAGAAAGCCCACGGTAATCGTGAGCGTTTCTCCTTTCTTGAAGTAGTAAAGAACTAAAATTTGCCGATTTCAGTTTCAACAAGAAAGCGAAAACGCCTTTTTATATGTCTTTAAATTCTTTTACTTTTTTCTGTTTCTTATTATTCTTTTTAGATTTAACCCTGCAAAGATAGGGATTTTTTTGAACAAAACAAAAATATTTTTGAAAAAGTGGCTGACAATTCGAAAAAACAAAATCCAACCGCCTTTTTAGTAGAGTAGCACCGTAATCGGGTTAGCAAACTACAAAGGCGGTTTCTCTTTTATATCACCACACTAATATTCTCCGTTATCTCTCCGTTTCCGAATGGCATTATATCCTATTTCAGGCAATGGAGTTTGTTGCCCTCCAATTTGAGTGATGTCATCACAAAATGTGATGAGATACCAGCATTACACGTTGTCTTCACAACTCATCAGCCTTGGACAATCCTTTTTAGTTCCTCCTCGGTTGGCATATATAATTTGTATTGAGAAGAGAAAAGCTGTTTGCTTTCTGAAAGCATTGAATACTCGACAACTGTCTTGTCATTTTGCGAACATAATATAATACCAATAGTTGGATTGTCGGTTTCTGTTCGTTTCTGTTTCTCATAAAGTCGCACATACATATCCATCTGGCCGACATCCTGAGGCGTCAAAACACCAGTTTTCAAATCAATCAAAACAAAGCATTTCAAAATATAATTGTATAAAACCAAATCAACGTAGTAATGCTTTCCTGCTTCGGTCGTTATTCTCTGCTGTCGAGCTACAAAAGCAAATCCTTTGCCAAGTTCAAGCAGGAAATCCTGAAGCTTGCTTATCAAAGCCTTCTCCAAATCGGCTTCCAGATAATCGGAATTCTCTTTAATATCAAGAAATTCAAGAACATAAGGGTCTTTCAAAAGTTTTGAAGGAGATACATTGACATTATTCTTTTCTGCTTCGTGTTTGACAACATCCTTGTTATGGCTTGCAAGCAGTCGCTGATAATAAAATGAGTTTATTTGTCTTTCAAGTTGTCGCGAACTCCAGCCGTTATCTGCAGCCTCTTTTAGATAAAACGTTCTAACTTTTTCATCTTCAACACGAAGCAAAAGGCGATAATGTGTCCAACTCAATTCGCCACGCAGTGCGTGACCAATTGGAAACATCATATAAAACTGCCTGATATACTTCAAGTTAGTTATTCCAAATCCTTTACCAAACTCTTTTGTTAAAGCAACAGATAATTTCTCAATAATTTGTTTGCCATATTCAGCACGACCACTACCATTCTGTTCCTGCATCACAATTCGTTTCCCTATCAGCCAATAAGCCTGAACCATAGCAGTATTTACACTGCTTGCCACGTATTTTCGTGCAGCGTGCAAAATGTTACTGATGTCGTTGATGTAATCCGTTGTTTCTTTGATGTTTAATAACGAAACATCTTTCTTTTCGTAAAACTCATTTTTTGCCATACTTTTTTATTTTTTAATTATTAAACAATAAAATATACTATCGCAATCATGCGAATCCTCATCCCATTCAATCTGTTTTACGATGCTATTTTAGTTTCGATTCTAATTCAAGCGCAAAGATAGGGATTTTTTTTGAACAAAACAAGGCTATTTTTGAAAATTGTTGAGATTCCTCGCACTTCGTGCTCGGAATGACAAATCATTATTAATTAATTCTGTGGCGCGGCATGCGAGAACCCGCTAATTCAAAGGAACCATCAAGCCGCGCCTTAATGATACCACCATTATACCTGTCATTCCGAGCGCAGCGAGGAATCTCAATTTGTTTGTCGGAGATTTCTCCGCTTCGCTGCGGTCGAAATGACGAGTTGAAAATATTGCTTTAGTCGAAATGACGGCTGGAAGTGCAATCCTGTTAATCTTGTTAATCCTGTCTAAAAAATCAATCCTGTCAGAAGAAATTTTTTCTGCTTTTTCTGTTGTTTCTGCGTGAGAATTTATTAATTTTGCGCCTTGAAAATTTCATATCATGATAATCTTTTTCAAAACCCGTCAGAACACTGTCATCGCTGTTGAAAGCGTTGAAAATCACAATGATAACGACATCAAGAAGTTTAACTGGCTCTTCGGCGACGCCACAAAAATCGAAGAAAATGTCGTCAAAGGCTTCTTCTTCGGACCGCGCCGCGAGATGATAACACCTTGGAGCACCAACGCCGTCGAAATAACTCAAAACATGGGCATTCGCGGCGTTTCTCGTATCGAGGAATTCCATCCCGTCGAGGAAAACGACAACAGCTTCGACCCGATGCTGCAAAACAAATACCACGACCTCGACCAGAACGTGTTTTTCATCGACCGCAAGCCTGAGCCGCTGAAATATATCACCGACATCGACGCATACAACAACGAGGAAGGACTCGCACTCAGCCAGGAAGAGATTGATTATCTGAAAGGTATAAGCAAGAAGATAGGCCGCGCCCTCACCGACTCGGAGGTCTACGGCTTCGCACAGGTCAACTCGGAGCACTGCCGCCATAAGATTTTCAACGGCACCTTTATTATTAATGGCAAGGAGATGCCCGACACGCTCTTCGCACTCATCAAGAAGACCTCGAAGACCAACACCAACCGCCTCGTTTCGGCATACAAAGACAACGTCGCCTTCATCCTCGGACCGAAGGTCGAGCAGTTCGCGCCGGCAACACAGCACAAAGCCGACTTCTTCAAAATCAAAGATATAGACACCGTTATCTCTGTCAAGGCAGAGACACATAACTTCCCGACGACCGTCGAGCCGTTCAACGGAGCCGCAACAGGCACCGGCGGTGAGATCCGTGACCGTCTCGCTGGCGGTAGAGGCTCTATCCCGTTAGCAGGAACAGCCGTTTACATGACTTGCTACCCTCGTAACGACGAGAGCCGCGAGTGGGAAGACAACTTCAAAGCACGTCCGTGGCTCTATCAGACTCCTGAAGAGCTGCTCATCAAGGCATCGAACGGCGCATCAGACTTCGGAAACAAGTTCGGGCAGCCGCTCATCAACGGCTCGCTCCTTACCTTCGAACATAGCGAAAACGACAATAAAACCAACGACTATGGCTACGACAAGGTCATCATGCTCGCAGGCGGTATCGGATTCGCTCCAGCCGACGACAGCATGAAGGAAGACCCAGAGCCGGGCGACCTCATCATCGTTTTGGGCGGCGACAACTACCGCATCGGTATGGGCGGCGCCGCGGTCTCGAGCGTGGGTACCGGACAATATTCCAACGCCATCGAGCTCAACGCCGTGCAGCGTGCCAACCCGGAGATGCAGAAACGTGTGGCTAACGTCATCCGCGCCATGGTGGAAAACGACAGCAACCCTGTGCGTTCGATCCACGACCACGGCGCCGGCGGTCACCTCAACTGCCTCAGCGAGCTCATCGACAAGAGCGGCGGCACGGTCTATGTCGATAACCTCCCGGTCGGCGACCCTACCCTTTCCGACAAGGAAATCATCGGAAACGAGTCGCAGGAACGCATGGGACTACTTGTAAATAAACAAGATACGGAGATCATCCGTCAGACAGCCGAACGCGAACGCGCACCTTATTATATGGTTGGCGAATCGACCGACGACCAGCGCCTGAGATTTGTCCGCAAAAACGGCGTCAATCCTATCGATTTGAGCCTCTCCGACTTCTTCGGAAGCGCTCCAAAGACCGTCCTGACCGACAACGACGTCGATTACAAATTCAAGAAAATAGAATATCAGAATAATAAGTTCGAAGATTACCTCAAGAAGGTGCTTCAACTCGAAGGCGTGGCTTGCAAAGACTGGCTCACCAACAAGGTTGACCGCTCGGTTACAGGTCGCGTCGCCTTGCAGCAGTGCGCCGGCGAGGTGCAGCTTCCACTCACCGACCTCGGCATTATGGCACTTGACTATCAAGGTGTTAGAGGTATCGGAACAGCCCTCGGTCACGCTCCTGCAGCGGCTTTGATAAGCCCTGAAGCAGGCTCGAGATTGTCTGTTGCTGAGTCACTTACCAACTTGGTGTGGGCACCGATTGAGGAAAACCTCAAAGGCGTTTCATTGAGTGCCAACTGGATGTGGCCAGCCAAGAACCCGGGCGAGAACGCACGACTCTATCGCGCTGTTAAAGCGTTGAGCGACTTTGTGTTAGCTCTCGGCATCAACGTCCCGACAGGTAAAGACTCCTTGTCGATGACGCAGAAATACAAGAACGGTCAGAAGGTCCTCGCTCCTGGCACCGTCATCGTGACGGCAGCAGGCGAAGTCACCGACATCCGTAAAGCCGTTAAGCCAGTGATTGTCAACGACAAAGACACTGAGATTCTGTACATCGACTTCTCGAAAGACGCATTCAAACTCGGCGGCAGCAGCTTCGCACAGATTATCAACAGAGTCGGCGAAAATACTCCAGACATCGTTGATACTGAATACTTTAAGAAGTGTTTCAACACCTTACAGAAGCTCCTTGAGCAGAAACTCGTCCTTGCAGGTCACGACGTGTCGGCAGGCGGCTTGATCACCACTTTGCTTGAGATGACGTTCGCCAACAACGAAGGCGGTATGGACATCGACCTCAGCGCTTTCGCAGGCAACGACCTCATCAGCGTGGCATTCAGCGAGCAACCGGCTGTCGTTATCCAAGTTAGAGATAAGAAAGTCAAGGAGTTACTCGACAAAGAAGGCGTTAAATATGCCGTCATCGGCAAGCCAAACAGCAAGCGCAGTATTTCGTTGAAGAAAGATAAAGAAGCTTACGAATTGGATATCAATGCTTTACGCGACCTCTGGTATAAGAGTTCATATCTCCTCGACAGAAAACAGAGCGGCGAAGCGAAGGCAAAAGAACGTTTCGAAAACTATAAGAATCAAGCACTTAAGTTCGATTTCGGCAGTTTCACAGGCAAGGCCAAAGATTTGGGCATCGACATGCACCGTCGCACTCCTTCGGGCATAAAAGCCGCCATCATCCGTGAAAAAGGCTGCCAATGTGACCGCGAAATGGCTTATGCGCTCTACACCGCCGGATTCGACGTCAAGGACGTGCACATGACCGACCTCGTAAGCGGACGCGAAGACCTCAGCGACGTGAACATGATAGTGTTTGTTGGCGGTTTCAGCAACTCCGACGTTCTCGGTTCGGCTAAGGGCTGGGCAGGAGCATTCCTCTTCAACGAGAAAGCTCGCAAAGCTCTCGAGAACTTCTACAAACGTCCTGACACCATGAGTCTCGGCGTCTGCAACGGCTGCCAGCTCATGACCGAGCTCAACCTCATTTACCCTGACCACGACAAGCATCCGCACATGATTCACAACGACTCACACAAGTTCGAGTCTGGATTCGTGAACGTAAACATCGAGGACAGCAACAGCATCATGCTCTCGACGCTCAAAGGACGCCGTCTCGGTGTGTGGATTGCTCACGGCGAGGGCAAGTTCAACTTCCCTTACGGCGAAGAGAAATACGACATCGCGATGCGTTACAGCTACAGCGGATACCCAGCCAATCCTAACGGTTCGCCATGGTCGGCAGCGGCCATCACCTCCGCCGACGGCCGTCATCTCGCGATGATGCCTCACCTCGAAAGAGCTTTCTTACCATGGCAGTGGGCGTACTATCCAGACGACCGCAAAAACGACGAGATAGCACCATGGATTGAGGCGTTTGTGAATGCGAGGGAATGGATAAAGAAAAATAAGAAGTAGTTACATCAACTTCTTCAAATCCTCCATATCCGGCAAGGCTTCCCGAAGTCTTGCCGGAAGTTCTTTTGATGTACGATAAGTCGCGACACCCATTGGTTTCGAGGTATCTGAAAACGATAGTTGTACAATCTCTTCATTTTTCGATTTACACAAAATTATCCCAATTGACGGATTCTCATCTGGGAGTTTCACATATTTATCCAATGCTGCAAGATAAAAATTGAGTTTCCCAGTATATTCAGGCTTAAACTCACCTCTTTTTAATTCAAAAGCCACCAAGCTTCTCAGCTTACGCGAATAAAAAAGCAGATCGACGAAATATTCCTTTCCTGCCACTTCCACTCGGAACTGATTGCCGATGTAAGCGAAATCGGAGCCAAAAGCCATTATAAAATTCTTGATATTTCTGATGATCTCGTTTTCAATAACACGTTCATCAACTACATCATCATTTTCAACATCAACAAAATCAATCACATAGTTATCTTTAAATGACTGCAGTGCCTTTTGTTTAAACTTCGGTTCAGCAAGCGTCGTCCCAAAATTAGTCTGATGAATTTTGCCTTCTTTCTCGTAAAGGTTTTCGTTGATGTGGTATCTTGTTGTATCAACATCCCAGAACTCAGATGCACATCTTCTGATATAAAACAATCGCTCTTTAAATGATTTAGTTTTCGATAATATTACATTATGATTCGTAAAACTAACATTTAAAAAAGCATTCAAATCGTCGTCGGTAAATTCGTCAGTTGACAACTGACGAATTTCTAACTCTTTGACTATTATACTATTAAAATCGCCAGTTGACAACTGGCGATTTTCAAACACATCTTTCCAGCTCTCATAAAAAGTTCTCATCAACTTAATATTTGATTCTGAATATCCCCTTAATCCCGGCAACTCCTTTTGCAAAAGTTCGGAAATGATTTTTATGGCATTACTACCCCACTTCGCCGAACGGCTGTTGATGGAAATGAACCGCCCGATAGCGTAATTAAGGTACAAAACCTCTTTGTTGACATGTTGAATCGCGCGATAACGGCTCTGCGTTATGGCATCTTTCAAGGCTTTCACCGCCTGCAAATAATCTTGTGTAATCATTAAAGATTCCATAAATTTTAAATTACATAGTTAAACAAAAATAAAACGATAATATCAACTTATCGTTTGAGTTTCATGTTACAAAAATACAAAAAATATTTAAAAAAAGCAACTTTTTAACTTTTTTTTCTTCCAAATTGATTTGTATTTCATTTTTATTCTTATCTTTGTACCGTTGTTAGCTAAGTTGTTAACAACAAACATATTAAGAAAAGGCGTTGTACTACGCTTTATCTGCGGAAAACAGAATCTCGCAAATTCAAACCGTCTGCACGATAAGGCAAAGCTAACGCCCATTAGTTGCTTATACATTCCTTATTGTATATTCTAACAGCGTGGGCTTCAGCATTGCTTATTCTCAGACGGTGGGCAATGCGAGAGCCTTGTTTTCGGGATGAGCAATAGTTCTGACTCCCGCGCTTCTTTTTTATATGTTTCCAAAGTAATCTTTTAATTAGCGTTTGGGGAGTAACGCATAAAGGAGGTTTTATGATAAAATCAAAAATAATAATGCTGTTTATAACAACGGCATTGTTACTATCTTCATGTGCCACTTATCTTGACGTCAAAGGGGTAGCGTATCAATCAATTCGCTCGGAAAATTATGCCGACACGAAAGAGATTCCATCAGATGTATCTATTGTGGTTTATTGCAATATAGATGCTTCAGGTTTGTTTGATGTAACAATTTTGAACAACACTGACAAGGTTATGACCATTGACCGGACTAAAACTTTTTTTAGCGATGGAACTGGCAATTCGATTACTTACTATGACCCGACCATCATAGCAAACTCACAATCTGTAACACAGGGTAATACAACAGGAGGCAGTGTTAATCTTGGTGCCATTGCCGGAGCTGTTGGTGTAGGCGGTGCTTTAGGCACTGCACTAAGCGGTGTTACCGTTGGTGGTGCTAACAGCACTGCCACAACTAACACTAACACCACTTATGTTATTGATCAACCACAAATACACATACCTCCTCATGGTTTATCTTCTTTGGGAAGGGTTTTTCAAATCTCAGGCATTGGAAAAGGATTCCTTAGCCAAGCTATTAATTCCACATCTCAAGATGTTAATAATTCTTTTACACCAAAACAGACTTACGCATCCGTCAACTTATGTGTTTCATATTCGACAGACAATGAAACATTTGAAACTATAGTAACAGACATCTATGCAAACAGTCTATTGGTCAGCAAAGTTAGGACAACTGGCAAAGTTAACGATGCATTGAGAAGAATTTATACCTATAAAAACGATGCGTTGTCAGAATCATGGTATTTATTGTTTTTCGAATCAAAAGCTGGTGATAGCAACAATTATTTCGAATGGCCACAAGAATATAGGGGCAATAATTTTTATTCAGAAACAAAATCTTTTATTAATTACAAATAATCATGAAAAAGCAAATATTTAAAATAATAGCACTTTTGCTAACAATAGCAATGCTGTCATCGTGCAGCACGCAAACTTTTATTGTTCATGGCACTCCAGGTACAGTTATTTCTAATTCAAACAACGAAGATATTGCTGTTATTGATAAAACAGGGCAAGCAAATATTACTTTGGAAAGAAAACCTTATTCACATTATCTATTGGCAAAATCTCCAAATTCTGATGTAAAGGTCCCATTCGCCTTAGATTATAAAAACCATAATAGAAATCTTCCGAACAGCCTAATATGCGTAGGAGCTGCCGCCATATCGTTAGCAATAGCAGTAACGGCTGGTCAGGGAGAACCAATGAATATTCCTAATCTTGTTATCGGTATAGTAGGTGTAGTAGGAAGTTATATGGCTTTTATTAAAATCATGACAAATTCTGGTAGGGAAAACGACGTTTATCGCAATTATGATTATTTACCGAATCAAACAACAAATAACGATTTGATAATTAACAACAATACTAAAATCACAGAATAAGAATTTCGTTTAAATTAGTGCCGGAGGCACGACACCTTATTTACCCCGCACAAGCGCAGCGCAGTGTGGGGGCCTCGCAGAGAAAAACCAAACAATAATGGTGAGGCGCGCCGGAACGGCGCGCCTCACCATTTTGATATATATCACATCCTATCACAAATCGCCCCAGGCGTTGCCTGGGGCTAATAGGATGGCGTGCCTTCAGCACGCTTTGGACTCAACAGATTTACTCCATTTCTGAAATCATTTTTTCAATAAAAGGTTTCATTGTCGGGATATCATTTTGTATAGTTTCCCATAATTGGTCTGGACGAATTTTATAATACCCATGAACCAAAACATGACGCATTCGCTCAATGTCATCCCAAGGAAGTTCATTATGTTCAATGCGAAATTCTTTTGTCAGCATGTAAACTGCTTCACCAATAATTTCAACTTGTTTAACAAATCCATAAAACACAATAGGATCAGTTGAAACCTCTTCAAATGTATGCTTTTCTTTTGATGAAAGTATTACATTTATAGAGTTCAATATGTGCTCTAACCTTTCCTTATCCCTAATTTTCTCTCTCATAAATCAAAATCTTATCTCTATTTGCACTCTCAGCTGCACTCGGTATCAAACATCCTTCCTCAACAAGGTCAACGCGACGATTTAACACCTTTTCAAGCATTCCCATCATGTGAGAAATCGTCATCAATGAAATCCTTGCATTTTTATCATATCTGACAAGAATATCCACATCACTTTCAGAAGTCTCCTCCCCTCTTGAAAACGAACCAAACAGCCATGCTTTCAAAACAGGTTGTGTTTTGAAATAATTGGCAATTAAATCGGTCATTTCCAGTGTATGTATACTCATTGTATTATTGTTGATTTTGCAAAAATACAAAATAATTACAATTTCGTCAAGTTTTTTCTGTTTTTTTATCTCATCAGCTTATATATCATCTCCCGATACAAATCCTTTTGACTTATATCGCCGACGTTGTATCCTTTTGATTTCAAATCAAATTCCCTTAAAACGGCAATGTTTTCAACGCATTTTTTGATATTGTAACGTCGGGCGGCCTCGAAGTAATCGTCGACAAAGAAGGGACTTACACCTAAAACACTTGCAACGTTGTTTTTCGATTTGTCGGTGGCGTAATGCAGCTTCAGGAGCTTGCAGTAATAGGCGTAAAGCATTATCACTGTGGCGATTAGCGGATTTTCTTTTGTGTTGTCGCCGAAATAATTGATGATTTGAACCGCCTTGGGGAAGTCGCCATAGCTGATGGCTTTCTGAAGCTCAAACACATTGAAATCCTTGGAGATTCCGATGTTGTACTCCACGTCGAAATCGTCGATTTCTTTTTTCTGAGGCACCGCAACCATCAGCTTTTCCAACTCGTTGCGCACCTTCAGCAGGTCGGTGCCGAGATAGTCGGCGAGCATCTGGCAGGCTTTGTGCTGAATCTTATAGTTGCGCCCGCTGAGATAATTGACAATCCATTTCGGGATGTCGCGGTCGTATAGCTTCTTCGACTCGAACAAAACATAGTCTTTGTCTAATGTTTTCGCGAACTTCAGACGCTTGTCGAGCTTTTTGTATTTGTAGTTTAAAACTAAAATCGTGGTCTCAGGAATCATCTCCAAAAACGGTTCCATCGACTCGATATTTTTCACGTCTTGAGCTTCTTTTACAATGATTACCAAGTAGTTACCCATCATCGGGAAGTTGCGCGCCTGCGTCACGATGTCGTGCACATTGACGTCCTTTCCGTAAAGGATAATCTGGTTGAAAGCCTTGTCGGCTTCATCCAGCACGGTGCTCTCGATGGCGTCGCTGATTGAGTCGATGAAATACGGCTCCTCACCCATCAGAAAATACACCGGATGGTAAATCTTGTTTTTGATGTCCGAAAGAATCTGCTCGTAGGTCATCAGAACTGCAAGTGTTTGACTGTCAGTTTGTTTTCTATAATCTGATGTAATGCGTCGATGCCTATCTTGATGTGCTCGTCAACGAACATCGAGCTCACTTTCTTGTCGCTTGCCTCAGTTTTCACGCCTTCAGGAATCATCGGCTGGTCGGAAACGAGGAGCAATGCGCCTGTTGGAATCTCATTGGCAAAGCCGGCGGCAAAGATGGTAGCAGTCTCCATATCGACCGCCATGCAACGTGTCTTGTGCAGATATTCCTTAAATTCTTCATCGTATTCCCACACGCGTCTATTTGTTGTATAGACGGTACCTGTCCAGTAGTCGTGACCGTGGTCGCGGATGGTTGTCGAGATAGCTTTCTGCAGCGAGAAGGCCGGCAGCGCAGGAACTTCAGGCAAGAGATAGTTGTTCGACGTTCCTTCGCCACGGATTGCAGCGATAGGCAGGATGAGGTCACCGACCTGGTTTTTCTTCTTCACACCGCCGCATTTTCCCAGGAAAAGCACGGCTTTCGGATGAACAGCGCTCAGCAAATCCATGATTGTGGCAGCGTTGGCGCTTCCCATTCCGAAGTTGATCATCGTGATGTCGCCTGCCGTGGCGCAAGGCATCGAGCGGTCGCGGCTCACTATCGAGACGTGGTTCCAGAATGCAAAAAGCTCCAGATAATGAGAGAAATTCGTCAAAAGAATATATTCCCCAAACTTGTCCAGCGCTTGTCCAGTGTAGCGTGGCAGCCAGTTTTCCGTGATTTCCTGTTTCGTCTTCATAACGTATAATTTTTTGCAAAGATAGGTTAAATTTTCTGTATTTTTGCAAAAATTTTTGAAAATGGCAATATTATTTGAAAATCTGGTTTTCGGGCCGATTCATAGTCGCAGGTTGGGTAACTCGCTGGGTGTCAATTTGATGCCGGTGATTGGAAAGATTTGCACCTTTAACTGTGTTTATTGCGAATGCGGCTGGAATCCGGAGAAAAGAAACGAGCGCCCGCATCTGGCGACACCGCAGGAATATGAGCAAACACTGGAGAATGCGCTGAAAGAACTCGTCGGGACGACAAAAGAACCCGACAGCATCACGTTTTCAGGCAACGGCGAGCCGACACTGCATCCTGATTTTCCGGAAATCATCGACATAACCGTAAGACTACGAGACAGATACGTTCCGAAAGCCGTCATCAGCGTGCTGACGAACGGCACGAGGATTCACGACGAGAAAATCTTCAAGGCACTGCATAAAGTCGACAACAACATCTGCAAACTAGACGGCGGCACCATCGACACAATTAATAAGGTGAATCTTCCAAACGTAAAAATCAATCTCGAGCAATACATCGAAGACCTGCAACGCTTTGACGGTCAAGTGGTTATACAAACGCTTTTCCTACGCGGAGAGCACAATGGCGAGATAATCGACAACACGACGGAAGAGGAAATCAACCTCTGGCTCGACCATCTTAAAAAGATAAAACCAAGAAAAACAATGATTTACGTCATCGACAGAGAGACTCCCGAGAAAAACCTCGAGAAGCTTTCAAAAGAAGAGATGAGCAGCATAGCCGAAAGAGTTAAATCATTGGGTTTCAACGTGGAATATTATTCATAAAATATTTTTAAAAATTTTAGTTCCTATTAAAAAAATTGCTAAATTTGCAACGCAAAAAATGTAAATAAAAGTTAATCATCATGAATAATAAGAAACTGACTATCATCAACATCGCATTGGCACTCGTCTCGTGCGTGTTAGTCTACTTGATTTACAAAAGCATCAGCGAGCCTGTAGTTTTTGAAAACACACGTAAAGAAAGAGAAGTAAAAGTTGTGCAGAGCCTCAAGGACATCAGAAGCACACAAACCCTGTTCAAACAGACTTACAACAGGTTCACCGCCGACTTCGATTCTCTCATCAACTATATCCAGACTGGCGAACTTCCAGTCGTAAATATCATCGCTGACCCTAACGATACAACTTTCACGAAGACCATCAACGACACAGTGGGTTACATCTCAGTTTATGACTCATTGTTCAAGAAAAGAGAAAACTTCGACATCAACAGCATCAAAGTTGTCCCTTATTCACAAAACGATATCTTCGAACTCCAGGCAGGTTACATCACCCGCGGCGGTTTGAAAGTGGCTGTGTTCGAGGCAAAGACACCTTTCAACACTTATCTTTGGGATCTCGACCAGCAGAGAGTCAACAACCTGAGAGCCGAGCAGGAAGACCTTGAAAAATACGCAGGTCTGAAAGTCGGTTCGATGGACGAGGCCTCATTAAACGGTAACTGGGAATAATATGTCTCCGGAGACCGCAAACGTGAACAAACAAGAAACAACCATCCAGCATTCGTTGGATGGTTTTTCGTATGTTTTGGTGCCAGCCGCCCTTTATCAGGAAGATTTAAAAGAGAAATATCTCGACTTTCTCGGACTTATGAAAGAAGGCTGCGTCGTATGCACCGATTACATTGAAGCAGCAGATGCGTACAACGTGTACTGCCTTCCAGAAAAGAAGGAGTTTCGTCATCCCACAAGCATACTTTTGGAGAATCTGATAAAGGAAAACAAAGAGCGCACCGACGACGCCCGCATCTATCTGAACATCAAAGACCAGCAGTTCGAGATGATAGTTTTGAAAGGAACCAAGTTGTTGTTTTACAACACTTTCCGTTTCAAGACGAAAGAAGATTTCCTTTATTTCCTGCTTTTCTCGATAGAGCAGCTGCATCTTGAAGCCGAGTCGGTGCCGGTATATTTTCTCGGCATGATTGAGGAAGACTCGAAGCTTGTGGAATTCACCTCGCGTTACGTGCGCGACATCCGTTTCAAAAAAGAGATAAAATGCGAATAATAAGAGGAAGACACCAGAGACGACAGATTGTGGCGCCCGACAACCTGCCAACACGCCCTACCACCGACATGGCGAAGGAGAGTCTGTTTAACATCCTTGAAAATCAAATAGATATAGAAGAGACAACGGCTCTCGACTTGTTTGCGGGCACGGGAAACATCTCTTACGAACTCGTTTCGAGAGGCTGCCCGCATGTCACTGCCGTCGATGAGAACAGCAACTGCGTGAAATTCATCAGAGAGACTGCCAGCAAGCTGAATATGAACGAGTTATCGGTTGTGAAATCGGACGTTTTCAGGTTTCTGCCGATGCACAAGGCGAAATACGACTTGATTTTCGCCGACCCGCCATACGACTGCAAGCATTATGACCTGCTTGTCGATTTGGTTTTCCAGAATGAGCTTCTGAAAGAAGACGGCATCTTCGTTGTGGAGCACGACAGGACTATTGATTTCTCGGGGCATCCGAATTATTATGACCATAGAAAATATGGGAAGGTTAATTTTACTTTTTTTAGTTTAGAGTGTAGTGTTGATAGTTAAGTAATTTAAAAGTTTAAGATATGAAAGTAACCATTAAAACTTTAATCACTTTGGTGATAATCGCGATGACGATGAGCATTAACGCTCAGGTCAATGTTGACGAATACGAATTTGAAGGCGCGAACTGCACCAGCATCATGGTGGGCAAGGACGCCTCCACCGACGGCTCGGTGATGACATCGCACACATGCGACAGCCGTTACCGCACCTGGATGCGCTGGGAGAAAGCCACCAACAACGAGAAAGGCGCGACGATGAAGGTCTACAAAGGCACCATGCACACCGCCGACCCATACGACAGCCGCGGGGTGAAGGAAGCAGGCGAGATTCCGCAGGCAGCGCACACCTTCGCCTACCTCAACACTGCTTATCCATGCTTCAACGAGAAACAGCTTGCCATCGGCGAGACCACATTCTCAGGTCCTGACACTCTCGTGAACAATAACGGAATGTTCATGATTGAGGAACTCGAGCGCGTGGCGCTGCAGCGTTGTGACAACGCCCGCGACGCCATAAGACTCATCGGCGAGCTCATCAAGGAATACGGATACGGCGACGGCGGCGAGGCAATAACCATCGCTGACACCAAAGAGGTGTGGCTGATGGAAATCATGGGCGAGGGCCCGAAGAAAATCGGCGGCATCTGGGCGGCGCAGAGAGTGCCTGACGGCGAAGTCAGCGTCTCTGCCAACATCCCGAGAATAAAATACTTGGACAGAGACAACAAAGACTATTTCATGTGCTCCGACAACGTCGAGAAGGTGGCGAAGAAATACGGCCTCTGGGACGGCAAGGAAGAGTTTATATGGTACAAGGCTTTTGCAAGCAGCTACTCCAACGGCAAGAACTTCCGCGAGCGTGAGTGGTTCATCTTCAACGAGCTGGCTCCGTCGTTGAACCTCGACAGAGACGCACAGGACATCCCGTTCTCAGTGAAGCCGGAAAACAAAGTCGACGTGCGCGACGTGATGAGGCTCCTCCGCAGCTACTACGAAGGCACCGACATGGACCTCACGCGCAACCTCAAAATCGTGAGCCGCAACGGCGACACCATCGTCTCCCCTACCGCCAACCCGTGGATGGGCGGCAACGAGCAGAAGGTTTACAATATGCTGAAACCCGGAACTATTGAATTTAAACGCGGCGTAGCGATGTCGTGGTGCTCGTATTCTTTCGTGGCTCAGCTCCGCGGCTGGATGCCTGACGAAATCGGCGGCATCTGCTGGATGGGCGTCGAGAACCCGGGACAAAGCCCGAGAATCCCTGTTTACAGCGGCAGCACCGAGATGCCTTCATGCTTCAACAGATGCGGTCACGACCATTTCGACGAGAGCACCGTTTTGTGGCGCTACAGAAAAGCCAACAAGCTCGCCCAAGTCAACTGGGGATTGTGCAAAGACTTGATGTACAGCAACATACAGCGTTATGAAGACAAGGCGATGATTGAGATGCCTGAACTCGAGAAAAGAGTTGAAAGTCTCCTCAAAGATGGCAAAAAAGACGAGGCAGCGAAAGAACTGAACCGTTACACCGCCGACTTCGAGGCTGCAACAGCAGAAACATGGAAGGAAATGGAACACAAATTCTGGGAGAGATTCTGGACCGGATTCTAAGGGAACCCCATTCAGAAAGAAACAATCTCAAAATAAGAAAAGGCTTTGATGAACTCAAAGCCTTTCTTTTTTATGGTAAAAACCTTTTAATCTGATAAATCAAATCGGACGCTTTCTTGAACAGCGAGAAGCCTTTCCTTGATTTCTCCTTCACGACGTCAACAGCGCCTTTTGCCTTGTCGATCACCGATGGCGACTGGTCCTCAAAGACCTCATCGAGGTTATGCTCCCCGATTTTCCCCTCCACGTTGTTCAAAAACTCCTCCAAATTCCAAGGCTTCGCCGCCGAAGTCTTTTTCGGCTTCATTCCTTTTGAGATTTTCTCCATATATTCCTCGCCGTAACGCGCATCGTAGTACGCCTTCAAAATGTAGAAAGGCTTGTCCTGGTCAGGGTTTTCCTCCCTCTTCGCATTTTGAATCTCTGTCCTTTTGCTAATAAAACTCTGCGGAAACTGGTTAAACGGCTTGCAAACAGGATAGACTTCCAACAGAAGATGCTCCACAATCTCCTGCGAATGAATCATCGTATAAGCCTTTATCTCATGGATGAACGACTGGTCGTGGATGATGTCCTTAAGCTTCAATCCGAAATAGTGAAGAAGCAGTTTCTCGTATTCCCAGATGACGCCAGGCATGATGTTTTTGTCTCTCTCAATGGCCTGTTTCCTCTTTTCGACATCGAAAATCATAGCCCACGGCTCCACATTCATCGCGAAAGGACAATGTGCCATCTCCCACAAGTCCAAATCATCGAGGATGTTTTTGAAAATATGGTAAATCTGGTCGCGTTTCTTTATCTCGGGCGCGTATTTCCATTCTATTTTCTTCTCCACGAACTCCCACACGTGCGCGTCGACTTTTCCGAACTTGTTCATCCTAGCCAGTTGGTCGTAAGCCTCGAGTTTCTCTTCAAGAACCTTGATTTCCAAGTCCTGGCTGATGGTGCATTTGTAGCAATCGAGTTGTGTTTCAAGAACTTTTCTCGTTATTGAGCTCGCGTTGAAGTCATCGAGTCCGCGCTCGATTTGCAGGCGCAGGAAGTTAGGATATGTCATTCCAGGCTCTTCCGACAGCGCAATCAGTTCTTCGACGCCTTTTATCAGCTCCTCGGGGTTGTTGTCGACCATGATTCTCTGGCGGTCGGCATCAGAAGCCTCTTTCAACACTTTCTCGAAGCTCTCGCGCATCGCCTTCACGCTGTCGTGCAAAGTCTTGACATACATCTTCATGAGAGTGTCGTCGTCATAAATCCCGCCACCATTGTTCGCGCTTTCCGCTTGCTCGGTAAGTGCGCGAGAATAAGCGTCGGAGATTTTCACGGCTATGTTCTCGTCGTTCATCTTCGCATAGAAAGTGTTGACATCGGGCGACGTCTCCATGAGTTCGAGAAGCCTGTTATAGTATTTTTCCGCTTCGTCGTAATATTTTCCAGTAATATTACGGTTTTTCATGTCATCAAGGATATTCTTGTAGCCTTGCTTGATCGATTCAGCCATTTGTTTTTCCATCATAACCTGTTCCTCCTTTTATCCTTTGATGTTGATGATTTCCTTATATTTTTTCAGCTGCTTCTCAATGTCCTCGTCGCTGTAAGGCATGAGGCGGCGGTATCTGTTTTCCCTGACAAGATTAGGGTCGATGCGTCTTCCTTTTGACCAGGCCTTGAAGTATTTCTCGTTTCTTTCGTTGCGCTCCTGCATCTCCTTTTTAATGTCGACAACGAATTTCTGCATGTAATACTTATATTTTCCAGGCACCACGGCGTTGGTGTAGACATCGATTTCGTCGAGATGGTTCCATTCGTCGAGAAGAGCCTTTCCTCCAGCTTCGTCGTAATAAATCTCGTTGTTGTTCTGGTTTGTCAACTCGGTAATCTTAGTCCCCATATCGATGACCGATGAGTTTGAAAGTCCGGTTTTTGGGTATTTTTCAATCTCGTCGAGAATCTTGTCGGCACATTTTTTGCGCACCGGATCATCCACCTCTTTATAGTATTCGCTTTCCATCTCGTACTGGTCCTGCCATGCGGCGAAGGCACAGTCGATGTTGAGTGAGCCCAGGTTGTCCTTGATTTCCTCGAAGCTGTCGTATTTATACATCAAATCCCTGAGATTCGACTCAGCCTCGAACGAATGTTTCTTCTTGGGATTGTTGGCGTACCGTTCAACCCTTGCGTCGTAATACGCACGATACTCTTCCATTCTTTTGTCAGCCATAATTACAGATTTAGTTGTTTGCCTGACTGCAAATTTACGGAATTTTTCGAATAAAACAAGTTTTGTTTTAAAAAACTATATCATCCTGATGTTGTTGACAAACATATTGACTGCAATCGCCAGTAAAATCACGCCGAAGAACTTGCGAAGTATAAAGATGAGATTCTGGCCCAAGAGTTTCTGTATTTTGTCAAGATAGCGAATCACGATGTAATCGAGGGCGATATTCAGGAGCAAGCCTATCAAGATGTTGACGATGGCGTAGTCGGCGCGCAGCGACAGCAGACCGGTCAAGGCACCGGGACCGGCTATCAGCGGGAACGCCACAGGCACTATGCTCGCTCCTCCGTTGTTGTTCTCGTTTTTTATAATCTCACGTCCGAGAATCATTTCCACGGCGAGGACGAAAAGCACGAACGAGCCAGCCACCGCAAACGACGCCGAGTCGATGCCGAACAGCCTCAGCAAGCCGTCGCCCGCGAAGAAAAACGCCAGAAACAAGCCCAGAGCCACCAGACAGGCCTGCCCCGCCTTGATAACCTTGTCCTGTTCCCTCATGCTAACAAAAATCGGGATGGAGCCGAAGATGTCGATGATGGCTGCCATCACGAAGAAAGCACCGAATATTTCTACGAAGTTGATGTTCATTTTTATACTTGTTTCGTTTTCGTCATTTCGACTGAAGCGTAGCGGAATGGAGAAATCTCCTGCAAACACATGAGATTTCTCCGCTCCCTACGATCGGTCGAAATGACGGGGTTATTACATGTTTCTGCAGATATAGTGATAATGCGGGCCGAAGCGTTTGAATGCGGCTTCATCGAGTTCCTCCTGATATTTCGGGTGGGCTACTGAGATGATGAGCCGTGCGCGTTCCTGCAGCGAGCGTCCGTAGAGGTTCACTGCGCCGTATTCTGTGATAAACCAATGGATATGGTTGCGTGTGGTGACAGCGCCGGAGCCCAAATCGAGAGCAGGCACGATCTTGTTGATACCTTTTTTGGTTGTCGAAGGCATCGCTATGATAGCCTTGCCGCCTTGGGCGCGCGACGAGCCGTAAACGTAGTCGATCTGACCGCCCACACCTGAGTAAATCTTGTCACCCAGCGAGTCGGCGCACACCTGCCCTGAAAGGTCGATCTGGATTGCCGAGTTGATAGACGTCATCTTTGGCTGCTGCGCAATGACAAACGGGTCGTTGGTGTATTCCACGTCTTTCAGCAAGACCTCGTGGTTGCCGTCGATGAAGTTATAAATCTTCTGCGAGCCCATCACGAAGGTGGAGACGATTTTGCCTTTGTCGAGCTTCTTGTTGTCACCGGTGATGACGCCTTCTTTCACCAAAGGCAAGATGCCGTCGGAGAACATCTCGGTATGGATTCCGATGTTCTTGTGGTTATGAAGACACGAAAGGATGGCGTTAGGGATGCTACCGATACCCATCTGGAGGCAGGCGCCGTCCTCGATGAGCTCAGCGCAATAACGCCCTATGGTCTTCTCCACTTCGTTCGGCTCAGGCATATCGACAGTGAGCAACGGGGTGTCGTCTTCAACGAAAACATTGATTCTGCTGATGTGGACGAGCGCGTCGCCGAAAGTGCGCGGCACGTGTTTGTTGACAACCGCGATGACGAACTCGGCACTCTCCATTGCCGCCAAGGTCGCGTCGACGGAAGAACCTAACGACACATAGCCGAACTTGTCGGGCGGACACACCTGAATCATAGCGACGTTGCATTTGATATATTTCTCGCGATAGAGTTTCGAGGTCTCGCCAAGAAACACCGGGATGTAGTCTGCAAGACCTTTCTGCACGCTCTCGCGGACGTTGGCGCCGACGAAGAAGGCGTTGTGCTGGAAGATACCCTCAAACTCCGGATTGACGTATGGGGCCGCGCCCTCGGTGTGAAGGTGGTGGATATAAACGTTTTTCAACTCTCCTGCCCTTCCGCGGTCACAGAGAGCCTTCACCAGACACTGCGGCACACTCGACACCGAACTGATGTGAACATGGTCGCCCGATTTTATGACTTTCACGGCATCAGCCGCTGAAACTGCTTGATATTGTTTCCTCATGATGATAATCTACTATTTAATGATTAAACGTTCTGTAAAGACGCAAGATTTTGTGTCTCTGCCATCATAATTGACGCGAATAATATACATTCCAGGATTCAATTCTGAAACATTGATTTCCGTTTCGGTTGATGTCAGAACCTTGCGACCTGTAATGTCGTAAATTTCAATGCGTTGTTGAGACGCAAAATTCTGCGTCTCTATGGGCAAATGATGATTTGACCCTACGAATATGATATCATGGGCTGGGTTCGGGTAAACCGAAATCGTCACATCGCCGTTTTCTGCAATGCCATCAGGGACGAAATTCATTGTGACATCGAACTCGAAATCGACATGTTGTCCGTCGCTGGTGGCGCGCATAACGAGGTGTGCACTGCCACTTTCATTTGTAAGACGTGTCATATTGAGAGCCTTGCCGTCCATATTCGCCTCGAGCGCGTTCTCGTTGGAATTTGAGACGATGCTGTAAACGATTGCCTCGTCTGGGTCGTCAGGGTCGGATGCCACGCCTTCGAGATTGACTTCAATTGTCTGCGGGAACTCGCTGAAGACCACGTTTTCCACAGGATTCACAATATATGGCGGCAAATCCTGAGGCACGCCAGGAGCTGTCCCGTTGAAGTCGTCGATGCAGAAATAAGCCGGAGTCAACATTCCGTAGGCGTTTCCTTTAGTTGATGAGAGGCTGAATGAGATGGTGTGAACGGCACCGAGCTGGCTGAGGTCAAACCACTCCCATGTGTCGACGACGTAATCTTCATCGTTGTTGTCAAAACGATAATCCGCCAAGTAAAAATCAAGTGTTCCAACGACTTGGCCGCTTGCGTTTTTGCCTGTCGCGGTAAGCTTGAACCAGTCAGGGTCGTTGCCTGTAGTGCCGCCAAATGGTGTTGAAGACGCGTCTCCCTCGACGACGCTCTGATAAGCCCAAAGGTTGTTGGTGACATAACATCCAGTGATGGCATGTGCCTGACCGTCAGAGGCATAGACATCGGTCTGTGCGCCGAATGTGTAAGCGACACCGTATTGTGCCGTGCTGTTGTGACCGCCGGCAGTCACCGCGGTGTATTGTGCATCCATGCCTGTCTGCGTCAAATCAGTGTGGTTTGAAGCGGTGAATCCGCCCCAGAAATATGAAGAGTAATAATTCGTGAAGATCCAGCCGCCGCTGAACATCTCGTTCTCGCCTTCACTGCCAATCCAGTAGCCGCTTGTGCCAATCTCGACATCTTCAAATGAGGCGGTCCCGACTGTCACCACGACTTCAACGCCCGACACGCTGACGTTCATGTCGACGTGCTTGCCGTTGCTTGTGGCACGGATAACCAACGTCTTGTTTGTGAACGCGTTAGCGGTGTTTCTTGTCACCGTAAGCATGTCGTCATCGTCGATTGAGGCGGTGATTTCCGACGGGCAGCTCTGCACCGTGATGACGATGAAAGCGTTGTTGTTGTCGGGGTCGTCGAAAGTGTCGCTGAGGTCGAAATTCAGACTCTCCGGATAGCTCGTGAAGTTGATTGGAGCGAGCTGGTTTGCAACGACAGGCGGCAAATCCTCGGCGACGCATTCCACCGAGAAGCTTGTCTGCACCGATTGTCCTGCGCTTTCGGCATTGAGCGTGATTGTAGCTGTTCCGCCAGTGCTTGCGAGACGTGTGACGGTTAAAACCTTATTGTTCAAAGTCGTTGAAACGAGTGTCGGGTTGCTGTTTGAAGCGACGGTGATAACGATGTTGTTGTTCGGGTCGTCAGGGTCGTTGAAAGTGTTGGTCAGGTTGACGGTCTGGCTTGCCGGATATGTGTTGAAAGTGATGTTGCTGATTGGGTTTGCCACGACTGGCGGAAGGTTTGTTCCTGAAGCGTATTCGTCGGCACCGGCACAAGGTGTTGAAGCTGAACGGTTCTGCTCGTCGATGTCTTTCGGAACGTATGAAAGCGGGTTCGCGACTGTCAAGCCATCAGCTGAAGTGACATGTAAGTCGCTGGCACCCACGAAGTTAGGCGTGCAGAGACTTGAATGCGTGTCGAAACCGGTAGCCGTTGTCCAGTCGCCCAATGTGGCGCAGTTTGTGGAAGCGAAATACCCAATATTGCTTCCCGAAAACTGGATGCGGTTGTAGTCGCTCATGCGGCTTTCGACGTTGTTGTTGAAGCGGAAAACATAGCCGTTTGATGAAGTGTTTACAAGCAAATTGTTGTAAAAATTGAAGTTTGTTCCGTTTTTCTGAACGAAAATGTTTCCATTGTTACCTGTTCCGCTGCATTTGATGGTGTTATGCGCAAAATCGACATAAGCGCAGTCGTTGTAGTCGATGGAGAAAGCATAACTGTTGCTGCTCGCGTTAGAGTTCAAATTGATGATGTTGTTTCTGATAATCACGTGGTTGTCGGCTGTTCCAACGCAAGGACGAATCGCGAAAACAGTGGAATAGCTCGTCGTGCGGGTGACGTTCATAATGTTTTTCTCAAAAACAGCGCTGTTGTAGCATTGGAAAACGTCAATAGCCCTGTAATCCGTCTTGAAATCGTTGGCGTTGACAATGGTGTTGCCACGAATGATAATATTATGGTAAAAAGTAGGGTAAATCGACTTGAACTGTTGGTTTTCGAAGTAGCAGTTTTCGATGAGCAGACCTTCGTTGAACTGGCTCATGTTCTTACCTTGGACGTAAAGCGCGATGCAGCCGTTGATGAACTGGCAGCCCACGAACTGTGTGTCGTGGTTGATGATGCCGTCGCCGTTGTTCATGTGGACGAGGTTTTTGTCGTTATCGCTTGAATTTGTAGGCACTTCGACGCCCACGAAGCGCACGTTTTCAAAGCGGTCATAGTCGCATTGTCCGTCAAACACCAGCAGTCTTGCCTTTGACGTCGATGTCGTTGTCAGCGTCATGTTTTCGAAAGTGACGTAGTCGGCGCCACTGAGTTTGAGTGTGCTGTTGTCGGTGTAGCCGGCGTTGCTTGTCACCACGACTTGCTGGTTGTCGGCGCCCATGCCTCTGAAAACCACGCGGTTGGTAGCCGATGCGCCGTTGATTTGGTTGATTGTCACGTATTCTTCATAAGTCCCCGGGGCGATTTCAAAAATCACCTGACCCGACACGCCTGCCGACAACGCCGAGGCCGCCGCGCTGAGCGAGGTGTAGTTGGGGTTTTGTGAAGAATTGCTGTTGATGGTGTAAGTGCCTGACAATTGGGCATTTACGATTGTCGCAAAAAGAAGCGACAGTGCTAAAAAGAAACACTTTTTCATTTTAATTTAATTTTAATCCCGAAATAAATTTAACAATATCGCTTGGCAAGGTCTTCTGACTCGCCCGAGTCTGCCGCCTTCCCATCTTTCGACAGTGGCTTGATTGACAGACCTTTACGCCGGACTTACAGCAGCGGGTACTGTTGCCGATTCCCACGGCATTCCCTTTTCCAAAGCGGCTGCAAAGGTACAAATATTTTTCTCGTCAGATATCATATTTCAGATAATTATTTTTCAGATAAAAAATATCGTTATCTTTGCACCGACAAACACTCTATCCCATGTCAAAGACTGACGATTTCAAAACAAACCGCACTATTCGCAAAGTGTCATTGCCGGCTGACGGCGACAGACTGTTGGAGGTTTTCGAGGCGACGAACGTTTAGCTTATCAGAAAATTACAGAAAAGAAAAAACTTTCCCTTACCGCCCAAATCGGCATCGCGCTCGTGCTGGCGGTGATAGCGGGCGTGCTGCGGCGGCATCGACCGCATCATCGACATGGGACGCACAGTGATGTCGGTCACAGGCGACTATCTGATAAGCGTCAACGAGGTGGAAATCAACGATTACTGCACTTATTTAAACATTGTCGACAATGCCAAGGCAAATGATGATTCGCCCCGACGTTATGTCTTCCGCTCGCCCGAAGGTGAGATAAAAGAGTTTTAATATTTAATACGCGTGCATTCCGCCAAGGAGATTGACACCGAAGTAGGTCATCAGCACAAAAAGAAATGCGAAGATGTTGAAAATGTGATAGTTAAGAGGTTTCTGCAAGAATCTTATCTTGCCTCTGTGCAACGGAATCGCATAAACTATCAGCGTTATCAGCGACCAGGTCTCCTTCGGGTCCCACGACCAGTAAT
The DNA here is from genome assembly GCA_017427985.1 of Bacteroidales bacterium. Taxonomy (GTDB): domain Bacteria; phylum Bacteroidota; class Bacteroidia; order Bacteroidales; family F082; genus Limimorpha. The sequence goes on from JAFRRS010000013.1 coordinate 59,037, forward strand.
TACCCCATGAAATGTTAGCCCACACCGAACCAATCATGATTCCGAAAGCGAGGCACATCACACCTGGATAATGCAGCTGACGCGACACTTTTGCCATACGCTCTATTTCAAACATCGAGTTTTTGTTGCAAATCCTGACAATCACAGCAGCCAAGCCGTTGATTAACATAAAGGCGAGCAAGGCGTAGGCAACCATAATTATCGCGACATGCAGACCGAGCAATGGCGACGAGAGCACCGGCATCAACGGAGTGATTTTCGGGTTTGCCGAACTCATCACCGCGACGAGCATCATCAATCCGCTGACAATCAATCCAGTGGCGACAATGTTGACCCTGCCGTCTTTCTTCAAAGCCATTATGCCGGCGATTAGCAGCGACACCCATGCCATGAAATGCTGTGTCTCGGCGCTGCTGGCAAGCGGAATGTGACCGGCAACTATCCAGCGCAGGATTATTAAAAATGTCAAAAATGCAAAGATTATCCAATTTATTGATAATGAGATATTTGCAAGCGATTTTGGCATGTTTTTTCCAATAGCCGTGAAAACGCAATACAAAACGAAGAACACCAATCCAAAGAACAATGAGCCATACGCCACGTAGTTGTATTTTGACCAGACGTTGTAGATGTAAATGTCACCCAATTCGGCAGCGACATCTTTCGGTAAAGTCTTGAGTTCCTGAGCGTTAGCCATTGTGCCGAACATCAGCATCACAAACAGAATGATTTCTGAATCCAGAACTGTTCGAGAGCCACCTCGCCGCCACGCTCGATTTCGTGTTCGAATTCGCCAGTCTCTTCGGCTTCCATCTCCACCGCCACCTCGTTGCCGCCATGCTCAAACTCAATCTCGCTGCCCATCGTCCAGCCATGACCGAAGTCATAACCTATATTAATAACAACATGCGGCAGGTCGACTCTACCATGACCTGGAGAGTCTTTGTAACGGTCGGGATGCGAGTAGCGGAAGATGTTATCGCTATAAAAATTGCGGGTATAAACAGCCTCGCCGTAGCCTCCAATTGTTAATTTTGACTTTGTAACTTTTTGATTTTCAGTAGAGATTGTGTCGTTTTCAGCAGCTTTTGCATCTTCCGTCAAGGAGAAGGAAATCAAAGCCGTCAGAGCGAAAAATGATAATAAAAACCTTTTCATTTCCTAAAAAATAACCTTTTAATTCACGATGCGAAAATAGTTCACATCAAAAAGTGCCAGGGTCACCATTTTTAGGTATTTTGAGGTTTAGGAGTCATTATTTTAGGGGATTTTTATTTATAAAAAATTATTTCTTTTGTAAATTGTTGCTTTTCAATACATTGCAATAAATATTAAAAATTTTTTAAAAAAATCTCAACTTTTTTGTAGTTTATATTATAAACTTGTTTATCTTTGCAGCGTCGTTTAAGACATAAAGTGCACTTAAAATTATTTGATGATTTAAAAATTTAAAATTCAAAGATTCAAATTTACAATTAAAACTAACAATTTAAAATTTAAAACTATGGAAAACAACATTGAAAACAAAGAAATGACAGCTCAGCAGAGCCTCGGAATCATCACCGAGATGATGAACAACAGCCGCAAATCGATCCTTCAAGACAGCGGCAAGCACTTTATCCTTTGGGGAGTGCTGCTTATCGTGGTCTCAATCGTCAACTACGAGCTTTGGCACATCACCGGCAACCCGGCGTGGAACTGCCTGTGGTTTGCAATGCCTGCGATAGGCTTCCCTGTCGTACGAATCCTCGAAAGGAAAAATTCAGATGTTCCACAGAGCTACCTCAACAGGCAAATCGGTGCGATATGGCTCGCCTACTGTATTTTCGCGCTTACGATCAGCATTATCGCGATGCTGGCTGTCCCGATGCCCATCACACTCGTTATTGTAATCGCCTTTGGCTTTGCCGAATGTATCTCAGGAATACTTTTGAAAAACTGGGCGATTATCATCAGCGGCTTCATCCTCGGTGTCGGCGGTGCCGTAGCTGCGGCGATGCTTTTCTCTGCAGAGCAATTGCTGATATTTACAGTCGGTGGAATTATCCTTGTCGCCACTGGCTTGATTGTCAAATCCCAATACAAATAAGCCATGTTTCCGAAACTTGACCCAATATTGCATTCCGAGCTGAGGCTGGCGGTGATGTCAATCCTGGCTGGTGTCGACAGTGCCGAGTTCAGCTACATCAAGAAGCAGACCGGCGCCACGTCGGGCAACCTCAGCGTGCAGCTTGACAAGCTCAGCGCGGCGGGCTACATCAGCGTCGAGAAAGGCTTCAAGGGCAAGGTGCCTTGCACGACCTGCAAAATCACACAGGCAGGACTCGCAGCCTTCGAAAACTACGTCAACTCACTGAAAGAGTACCTCATTTAAGACTTAATACATAAAGATTTTTGGGGGACAAAGTGATTTTTGTCCCCTTTTTTTGTTATCTTTGCAGTCATAAACCGCAGTAAAATGGCGCTATTTGAATTTTTTTAAAAATTTTTTTAAAAATATCGTACACGATATAAAAATATTTTGTAATTTTGCATCGTGAACGATATAATTCAAATCAATATTAACAATTAAAATTTATAATTATGGACAAACAGAAATCAATCGAAGCATTGCAGTTCTTCGTGACAGGCCTCTCGGAAGGCGCTTTCGTACACAAAGTACAGGGACAGATTTTCAACTCGGAAAACTTCAACAAACTCGGCGAGAAATACATCGGCCACTACAATGAGGAGATGGAATGGGTTGAGAAATTCATCGACCGCATCATCGACCTCGGCGGCTGCCCGAAAGTTGAGAAACACGACGCTCGCGAGCTGATTTGCGATCCTCTGGAATACGTCAAGGCTGACCTCGCCATCCAAGTGCAAGGCGTGGAAATCCTACGCAAATGCATGGCAACAGTGGCAGACGACCCAACGACTTACGACATGCTGAAAGCCTACTTGCTCGACGAAGAGGAAGACCAGTATTGGAGTGAGGAACAACTCGAGCTTATCGAGAAAATCGGCTACCAGAACTGGCTCATCAAGCAGCTGTAATCAAGAAATGCTGAAATGAGACCCGAGTTCCTTTTGGAAAACCAGCTCTGTTTTAGGCTCTATACCGCTTCGCGCCTTCTCACACAGGCCTATCATCCGCTGCTTTCTGAACACGGATTGACTTACCCGCAGTACCTGGTGCTGCTGGTGCTGTGGGAGAAGGACGCCCAGCCGGTGAACGACATCGCCAAACGTCTTTATCTGGAGACCAACACGGTGACGCCGCTCATCCAACGTATGGAAAAGGAAGGCATCGTCACGCGTTCTAAAGGCGAGAAAGATGCCCGTCAGATGATTGTCCGATTGACCAAGAAAGGCTGGGATCTTCAGGTTGAACTCGTTGATGTCCCAACAGCAATGGGCAACGCCGTCATCTGCGAAAGCGTCAATACTGAGACCGCTCCCGAGCTGTTCAAGATGTTGGACGACATAATCGCAAAGCTTAAAACAAAATGAAAAAAGGTATAATCTGCATGGCCGTCGGTCTGCTTTTGGCTCTGGCGTCATGCGTTCAAAACAATGGAAAAATGACTACGATTTATGATTTCAAAGCCCTCTCAAACAGAGGCCGGGAAGTGGATATGGCCCAGTATAAAGGTCAGGTCCTGATGATTGTCAACACCGCCTCGAAGTGCGGCTTCACCCCGCAATACGACGGTTTGGAGGCTCTTTATCAGAAATATAAAGACCAGGGATTCGTCATTCTCGGCTTCCCATGCGACCAGTTCAAACACCAGGAACCGGGTACCGACGAGGAAATCGCAGAATTCTGCCGCATCAACCACGGCGTCACATTCCCTCTGATGAAGAAAATCGACGTGTTTGGCGAGAACGCCGACCCTATCTTCAAATATCTCACCACCCAGGTTCCTGATGAAGAGGTCCACGGACTGAAAGACAAGGCCACTATGAAACTCGTCGACAGCATAAGCAAGGCCGACGGCCGCAAGCCGGGCGAAATCCGCTGGAACTTCACCAAATTCCTCATCTCAAAAGACGGCAGCGTAATCAAACGTTTCGCTCCGACAACAAAACCTGAAGAGATGGAGGACGACATCAAGGCGATGCTGTAAAGATTTTTATTATCTTTGCGGCATGGAATTTTGTGATAACTATGTCATAATAGACAATAGCCTCGACCGCTTGACCGAGCCGGCGATGGGCGATTACATCACTCATGCCTATTGTTCGGCAGGCATATGCGAGATATGGTACAACGACGCGTGTTTCAACCTCCACAAGGGCGACAGCATGATTATCGTGGCGAACCGGTCTGTTACAAAGGTCGTTCCTTCGCCCGATTTTCAGGTTAAAGTGATTTATGTGGAGATGGGATTCCTGCAGGTGTGCGCTCCGCATTCCAACTACGGCACGCGCGGAGGCTTGTCGCTTTACATCGACCCGATTATGCGGCTCAACGATGACGAGCAACGTCGCTGTGAGCGCGACTTCGACGATGTTTTCCATCGCGTGGAGCATCCGCACAAATATTTCCATGGCGACGAGATGTCGGTGGCGCTTCAGCTGCTTTTCATTGACTTTTTCGAGTTCCATTCCAGAATATACGGCGACGTCGACCTCTCGGCGCAGACCACCTCGGTGATGAACCGTTTCGTCGATATGCTCGACAACGGCGACTACAAGAAATCGCGCGAGGTGGCATATTTCGCGTCGGAGCTCTGCGTCAGTCCGAAGTACCTCTCCGAGGTGTGCAAAAAAGTGAGCGGCTATTCGGCCAACTACTGGATCAACCGCTACGCCGCCATCGAGATCTCCCATCTTTTAAAAGACAGAACCCTTTCATTGACAGACATTTCCGACATTTTCGGCTTCTCGTCGCTGTCGCATTTCTCCAGATTCGTGCAGAACAATTTAGGAGCGTCGCCGAGTTCGTTTAGAGAATAACCGCAAAATTTGAAAATTTTACCTCAAAATGTGTAACGGCCATATTAATTTATGGTGGTAATTTTGCATTGTCAAATTAAACATTTAAAATTTAAAGATTTAAGAATATGCAGAATATCAGATTATCGAACGGCGTTGAGATGCCGGTTTTGGGTTACGGAGTGTTTCAGGTGCCGCCACAAGAGGCGGAAAGATGCGTAAGCGACGCATTGTCAGTGGGTTATAGACTTATCGATACAGCTCAGGCTTATGCCAACGAAGAAGGCGTGGGCGAGGCTGTCGCGAAAAGCGGCATCAAACGCGAGGACATTTTCATTGTGACGAAGGTGTGGATCAGCAACAACGGCGAAGAGAAGGCGGCTAAAAGCATCGACGAGAGCCTTCGCAAGCTGAAGACCGACTATATCGACCTTTTGCTCATCCATCAGGCCTACGGCGACGTATTCGGCACCTGGAGAGCCATGGAAGACGCCTACCGCGACGGCAAGCTCCGCGCAATAGGTGTGAGCAACTTCCAGCAGGCACGTTTCTTCGACTTTACGCATTACGTGGATATGAAGCCAATGGTCAATCAGCTGCAGTGCAATGCCATGATACAGCAAACCGGCATCGAGCCTACGCTCAACGAGTTCGACACCAAGATGATGGCATGGGGACCGCTCGGCGGTCAGGGCGTGGACGGCATCATCAAGAGCGAATTGTTAGGCGGCATCGGCGCAAAATACGGCAAGACCGCATCGCAGGTGGCACTACGCTGGCTCACACAGCGCGGCATCGTGGCAATTCCGAAATCAACACATAAAGAAAGAATGCAGCAGAATCTCGACATCTTCGACTTCGAGCTCACAGCAGAAGATATGAAGCAAATCGCCACGATGAACCAGATGGACACCGGCGCCATCAACTTCAGCGATATTAATTTTGTGAAGTATTTGATTGAGACTTACGGTTAGTAAATTGACAATTGATAATTGAAAGTTGATAATTGATAAGGATAGGATATGAAAAAATTAGCATTATTCGCATTAGCGATGCTGATGCTGGCCGCTTGTGGAACTAAATCCATTAAAGAAAACGAAAAACCTATGGATACTCTCACTTTCAACGCTGAGCAGGCCGCTTTTATGTCAGCAATCGCCTGCAACGAAGCAAAAGCTGACTATATTGCTTTAGCAGATGCCATCAACGGCGGACTCGACGCCGGTTTGACAGTCAGTCAGGTGAAGGAGGCTCTGAGCCATCTTTACGCTTACACAGGATTTCCACGCTCTTTGAACGCTCTCGGCACCTTGCAGAAGGTGCTTGAGCAGCACAAAAACGAAGGCAAAACCACCATCCAAGGCGTAGATGCCTCGCCATTGCCAAAAGATTTCGACGCTTTGAAAGTCGGCACCGAGGTGCAGACCAAAGTCAGCGGCCGTGCCTTCGACTATGCTTTCTGTCCGGCTGAAGATTACTATCTGAAAGCACATCTTTTTGGTGACATCTTCGCCCGCGACAACCTCACCTATGCCGACCGTGAACTCATCACTGTGAGTGCTTTGAGCGGATTGGAAAACGTGATGCCGCAGCTTCAGGCACATGTGCGCGGAGCGTTGAACATGGGAGTCACTGAAGAGCAGCTTAGAAACATTCCTGTGGCATTGAAAGCCAATGGCTTAACATCAGAAGCATTGCGTTGTGAATCAGCTATCGCCGCTGCTGTTGACGGAAAAACCGATGTCGTTTGTTCACAATCGGAGTGGCCTATTGGTGAGCCGAATACAATGTTTGAGAAATATTTCATCGGCAACAGCTATCTTGCTGTCCTCGACCCGTCGGTTGGTTTGTGCAACGTCACATTCGAGCCTGGTTGCCGCAACAACTGGCACATCCATCACGGAGCGGTGCAGGTGCTGATGTGTGTGAGCGGTCGCGGATGGTATCAGGAGTGGGGCAAGGAGCCTGTCGAGCTGAAACCTGGCGTTGTCATAGCCATCCCCGAAGGCGTGAAACACTGGCACGGTGCCGCCACCGACTCATGGATGCAGCACTTGACATATCACGCCGACGCAAAGCCGGGAAACAGCACGGAATGGCTGGAAGAGGTTGATGACACGCAATATAATTCAGTTATTAGATAGTACGGATAAGGCTGCCTTATCCGTACAGGTTTAAGTTTGAAGTTTTGGAAGAAAATTACTATGAAAGCATTACTTATTAACGGAAGTCCACATGCAAACGGCTGCACCGCTACAGCATTGGACATAGTGGCAAAAGAACTGGAAAACAACGGCATTGAAACAGAAATCGTTCATGTAGGTAATAAAAACATCCGCGGCTGCATAGCCTGTTTCAAATGCCAGCAAACAGGTCGCTGCGTGTTCGACGACATGGTCAACGAGCTGGCTCCGAAGTTCGAACAAGCTGACGCTTTGGTCATCGGCTCCCCGGTGTATTACGCCGGAATGGCCGGTACCATGAACTCATTCCTCGACCGATTCTTCTTCAGCACACCATTCGAGAAACGCATGAAAGTCGGCGCCGCTGTCTGCTCGGCACGTCGCGCAGGCACCACCGCCACTTTCGACCAGATGAACAAGTATTTCACTATCAGTGAGATGCCTATAGCGGCAGGACGTTATTGGAACATGGTGCATGGTTACACACCTGAAGACGTGATGGCTGATGCTGAAGGCGCACAGAACCTCCGTATCCTCGGTCGCAACATTGCATTTCTCGTAAAGGCCATCGCTGCCGAAAAGGAAAAGAACGGCTTGCCGGAGAAGGAAGAGACTGTTTACACGAATTTTATCAGGTGATAGCTTAATAGAAGAAGATGTACAGCCTAAAATATAAAGTAACCACAAGCACCTGCGACAGCGAGGGACGGCTGAAACTGTATTCGGCACTGCAGATGATGCAGGACTGCTCGGAGATGTGGATCGACTCGACGGCGGTATCATCATTTCAATGGCTTTGGGCAATGAAGTGAGCGTGATTATGGAGTTTATCAACTAATCGTCATGAAAACAAAAAAAATCATCAAGTCATCTGCTGCTCTCGGTCCGGCTCTCATCATCCTTGCCGGGATATTTTGGGGCAGCATGGGAATTTTCGTGCGGCATCTGGCCGAATATGGCTTCACACCAATCCAGATCGTCTGTATCCGTGTGGTGCTTGCCGCACTGCTGTTTTGCGTGATACAGCTCATCATCGACCCCAAGGGCTTCCACATCGCTCTGCGCGACATACCGCTCTTCCTGGGCCTCGGACTCGGCAGCATACTCTTCTTCACGGTGTGCTATTTCACCGCCATCTCGATGATGACGCTCTCCACGGCGGCCATCCTGCTCTACACCTCGCCAATATGGATTATGCTGATGTCGTTGCTGTTTTTCCACGAGAAGCTGACCGGACGAAAAGTCATTGCCCTTATTTTAGCCTTTGGCGGCTGCGTTCTGGTGTCGGGCATCTCGGGCGGCGGACTGACTCTGGTGGGACTCCTTGTCGGACTCGGCTCCGGCATCGGTTACGGACTTTACAGCATCCTCGGCACCGTCGCCCTGCGGCGTTATTCGCCCTACACCGTCACCACCTGGACGTTTATCATTGCGGCCATTGGCTCGATTTTTATAAGCCATCCTGCCGATATGGTTGAGAAAATCTCTGCCGCATCATCTTTTTCTGGACTGTTGGGCTTCAGTTTGCTTACCGCATTGGTGACGGCAGTGATTCCGTTCCTCGCCTATACGCTCGGCCTGCGCAGTGTTGAAGCCAGCAAAGCGGGAATCCTCGCCACAATCGAGCCGATGGTCGCCACACTGTTCGGAATATTGGTCTTCTCCGAACCCTTGACCCTTATGTCGGGACTCGGTGTGCTGCTGATTCTGGCGGCGGTGGTGATTCTAAATTTACCGCAAAATTTGAAAAATTTACCTCCAAATTGATAATTGCCATTTTAATAATTTTTTTGTATTTTTGCAGTGAGATATAGCTTAGTAGCTTGATAGTTTAAAAGATTAAATTTATGAAAAGATTAGCAATCATCGCAGCCTTAGCTGTGCTTTTGGCATCGGGCTGCTGCCCTAAACAAGTAAAACAAGACACGATGAAACAGCAACTGACATTAACCCAAGAGTGGGACAAGGTGTTCCCACTGAGCGAGAAAGTAAACCACAGCAAAGTAACGTTCGAAAACCAGTACGGCTTGACACTCGCCGCTGACCTTTACACTCCCAAAGAGGCGGAAGGCAAACTGGCTGCCATTGCCGTCAGCGGACCGTTCGGCGCCACAAAGGAACAGTCGAGCGGACTTTATGCTATGCGTATGGCAGAACATGGTTTTGTTACATTGGCATTCGACCCCTCCTACACCGGTGAGAGCAGCGGAGAACCCCGTCGCACAGCTTCACCCGACATCAACACCGAGGACTTTATGGCCGCTGTAGATTATCTCTCGCAGCTGGAGAATGTGGATGCCGACCGCATCGGCATCATCGGCATCTGCGGCTGGGGTGGCATAGCCCTCAACGCTGCCGCCGCCGACCCTCGTATTAAGGCTACGGTGGCAAGCACCATGTACGATATGTCGCGTGTAAGTGGCAACGGTTACTACGATAGCGAGGACAAAGAAGAGTCACGTCACGCGGCTCGTGAGGCGATGGCCCACCAGCGCCTCTCCGACCCGCTGGCAATGGCCGGAGGTGTCATCGACCCGCTCCCTGAAGATGCTCCGCAGTTTGTGAAGGATTATCACGCCTACTACAAGACCCCACGTGGCTACCACGTCCGCAGTGGCAACAGCAACGACGGCTGGCGTGTCATCGGTACACAGGCCTACGCTAACACCCGTTTCCTATACTATATCAACGAGATACGCTCTGCAGTAATGATTATGCACGGCGAGAAAGCACATTCACGCTACTTCGGTGAGGCCGCCTACCACTATATGGTGGACGGAAAGGCAGAAGGATATAACTTCATCGGACAACCTAACCCTGTGCCCGAGAACAAGCAGTTGCTCATCATCCCCGGCGCATCGCATTGCGACCTCTACGACGGTGGCGAAGGCAACTACATTCCATTCGACAAGTTGGAACAGTTCTTCAAAGAAAATTTGAAAAATTTGCCTTTATATTAATATGTGCAGTTTTAACTATTATTGTTATATTTGCATCTTTAACAAATAAAATTTTAAATATGAAAGCAAAAAACATCATTATCGTAGTTTTGGCAATTTTAGCTTTAACAGCTTGTAATTCAAACGAAAACAACATTAAAAACGCGAATGAAAATATGAAGAAAGAAACACCTAAAGAAGTCGCGGGGCGCAAAAACTTCGGCGACAAACACGCCCTGATGACCACGCCGCAGCCGTGCGTGATGATTGCAACTTGGGACAAAGACCACAACCCCGACGTGATGATGGCGGCTTGGGCAGGACAACTAGATTACAACCAGGTTGTCATCAGCTTGAGCAAGCATAAAACAACTGAAAACCTTGAGCTTACAGGTGCTTTCACCATCAGCTTCGCCGACGAGCGCACTGTTGCCGAGTCGGATTATTTTGGTCTGGTGAGCGCTAACCAGGTGCCCGACAAAGTGGCTCGCACAGGTTTCACCGTCACGCCAAGTCCTAACGTCGATGCACCTATCATCAATGAATATCCGCTCACTCTGGAATGCAAAGTCGTGAGCTTCGAGGACGGAATGCTCATCGGTGAAGTCGTCAACCAAAGCGCCGACGAGAGCATCCTCACCGACGGAAAAATCGACCTCGCCAAGCTCAAACCTATAGTCTTCGATGCCGCCGGAATGTGCTATCGTGCCATCGGCGATGTCGTTGGACAAGCTTGGGGTTCGGGAAAGAAATTCCAGTAAACGACTTTTTTGTAATTCTGCCTCGTTCATCAACGGCATCGACCTGCTCATCGACGGCGGTGTTATTGCCTCCATCCGCACGGGAATGTTCAAGCTACAAGGTTAAAAAAGAAAGAATATGAAAGTTAAGAGCATCATCCTCACAACCCTCGCCTTAGTGCTGGCCACAGGCTGCAACGGACAAAGCAAACAGGAAGTCAAACAAGAAAAACAAAATACCATGAGCAAATCAATAGTCATTTTCTTCTCCCATGCGGGCGACAACTATAGCGTGGGCAACATCGAGGTCGGCAACACCAAGATTGTGGCCGACTATATCAGCGAAATCGCGGGTGCCGACCAGTTTGAAATTGTCACCCACAAGTACGACGGCATGGCCTATACGCCGCTTATCAAGTTGGCACAGGAAGAGGCAAATCGCGGCGAGCTGCCGCCCTACGAGGGCGCGGCACCCGACCTTAGCCAGTACGATACCGTCTTCATCGGCGGTCCCGTGTGGTGGGGCACCTATCCGCAGGTGATGTTCACCCTCTTCAAGGACATCAACCTCGACGGCAAGACTGTCATCCCGTTCACCACCCATGAAGGTAGCGGCCTCGCCTCCTGCGTAAAAGATGTCAAGAAAGCCTTCCCGAAGGCCAAGGTCACAGGCGAGTTTTCCATCTATGGCCACGAAGTCCGCACCGGCAGAGCCAAGGTGGAGAAGTGGTTGAAAGGATTGAAATAAGGGTTTGTTTCAACTAACTAAACAATCCGCAACTCAGGCGAAGGCTTGGGTTGCGGAATTTTTTTTACCTTTGCACCGTCAAAAAAAGCAACACCATGAACACTCGCATTTTAACCTTCCTTACCGTCATCCTTTTGTTGACTGGCTGTGGCAGAAACGAAACCTCAACGGATAACACCAATTTCGCCTACCATCTCGACTGGAATGATGCAGGGCTTGATGTCAGTCTGACCCTTACCCATCCCGAGACGGACACGATGACATTGTATTATTGTGATGACTCATGGGGCGGACAGAAAGACATCTTCACCTGTGTGAAGAACCTGCAAGCCGATGGCTGCACCCTAATTCCTGACAGTGCCCATTTCAAGATTCAGCTCATTGACTTCAAAAAACAGCCCATATCGCTGACCTATCGCATAGAGCAGTCACTGGCCGACACAGGTATCAATTGCCCTTCGGAAGTGTTCCGTCCCAACATGACTAATGATATGCTCTACGGGTTGGGTGTGCATTTCTTCTTCCTGCCCGACACGCAAGGCGAGATTTCCTATCCGATGCAGGTGCGCTGGGGTAACAAGCCCGATTTTCCAGTGTTCTGCCTCTACAATGCAGGCAAAGGCTTGGAGAATTACGAAGGCGAGACTGCGGATTTCGTCAACACGGTCATCGTGGGCGACCGAGGACTGCACATCGATACGGTCAATTATTCGGGGGTGACCAACTATGTGGTGACCGCTCCGCGACAGTCAGCCGAATACAACGATGCGTCGTTGAAGGAATTCTTGCGGCTTTTTTATGCCTCTGCCTTGCGTTTTTGGGAACAGACTCCCGACAGCCCTTATACGCTCATCGTCTATCCCTTTGCCAAGATACCCTTTGAGGTTACGGGATTGGGGATGGATGGCGGCTTCTGCGCCCGCTATAGTGCCCAAGCTGACACCATCCTGAACCATGAGCGGGAACAGACCTTTGCCCACGAAATCGGACACAACTGGATTGGCTTCGGTGGCGATTTCCAATGGTTTGGCGAGGGCTTCAACGATTTCCAATCCATCTATCTCGTCACAGCTTCTGGGCTGAAGGGAACGCAGAATTTTGTCGACTTCTTCAACGATTATTTGGACAAGCTC
>JAFRRS010000003.1 GCA_017427985.1 Bacteroidales bacterium
GTGTACGCGAAACATCGACGTGTAACAATAGAAAGAAGTATTACTCGCTTAAAATCCAAGTTAGAACGTCTAGAGCAAGAAAAAAGCATGATACTGTAGCTTGGTTTTGTGTGCGTAGTGCTTTGTTATATAGAAGGGAAAAGGAACAAAAGTGCTAATTTTAAAGGGAATTCAGTCCTTCAATCTGCTTCACATGCGAGAACTTCTTCTCAAAATAATACATTTTTATCGTCAGGCCATCCTCTACTGAATATTCGTCGTTATCTTCGCTATACACGAGATAATGCTGGTAGTTCAGCAGGTTGTTCAATGTTTCATCATCAAGTTTCTGCCATTTGATTCTTGGGTGTTCATCGGCATAAAGACCTCATGCGATAAAAGCGTTCACAATGTCATCCCAATCGTATTCCGCTTCGGAATGCTCAAAAATATAATGGTTATCAGGTTTGCAGGCTTTGAAGAATTCGTTTTTTCGGGACATAATTTTAGTTTTTCAAATGGTGACGATTTGTCACCGCTTGTTTTTTATTTTTCAGATATATATTTCACTAAAAAATCTTTAATTTCGCCTTCAGTTGGCAGTTGCAGTTTGTATTTGCTCACAAACAAATTTTGTGATAAGCCCTCTGTCGCATATCTAACTGTCGTCTCCCCATAATCAGTGCATAACAACAAACCAATTGGCGGATTATCATCAGGTTGCATGACTTCATGACGGAAATAATTAAGATACATGTTTAATTGCGAAGCATATTCATGTCTAAATCGGTCGGTTTTCAGCTCAACTATTACATGACATTTTAAAATCCGATGATAAAAAATAAGGTCAGCCTTGAAATAATCCCGATCAATCAGCAGACGTTTCTGCCTTGCTTCAAAACAAAATCCATTACCCATTTCAAGAAGAAACTGTTGGATATGATCAAGAATCGACGACTCGAATTCAGTTTCCGTAAACATTGAATTTGAAGGAATTCCCAAGAATTCAACTGTAACAGGATCATGGATAATATCTGATGGCTGTATTTGTGACGCTTGACTGTTAGTATAATCTTGTAGTGCCTTCTTGTTTTTAGAAAGCCCCATACGTTCAAAATATAACGAAGACATCTGCCTGTCGAGTTCTTTAACCGTCCAACAGCCACGCATTGATTCCTGTTCGTAAAAATAACGTTGTAATGGATCTTTTATATTTGACAAACAAATCAAATGCGTTGCTGAAAGGTTGTTAAAGAGTTTATTTGTCGGTGTTTGCAATGTCTCAACATCATTCGAAGAAATTGCGGTCGGCAACCGCAAAATCTCACCCAACGACATCATGTTATCAGAAATTGCGGTCGGCAACCGCAAAATCTCCTCACAATTATTATGTTGCAAATAGCTAACTATTTCACCGCCCAAATTCGGGTAAACCAAATACATCTGACGAAACTCGTATAATCGTCGTTCGCCAAAACCTTTCATATTTATCCTTTTAGCAAGCCGTTTGAGCAAAGCGTCGCCATATTGTGCCCTATCAGACCCATGTTGTTCGTATTCAACAATATAAAGTCCGACAATCCAATTCCGGGAAGTCATAAAAAGATTCACAGCATGAACTGCTTGTGACATCAACGTTTTCTGAACATTAATAATGCTATTTGCAAGTCTTTCAAAACTAAACGAATCTGAAGATATTTTATCAATTTGTTTCATACCTTTTAATTTTTAAAATTCTTTGATGCAAAGTTATATCAAATTTCCTCATCTTCAGCCTCAAAATTAAAAAAGTTATCAACAATTGTCATCGCGATTTTTCGTTTGTATCTCCTTTTTAAAAATTAATTTTTCGCAAATACATATTTATATTAATATTTTTCCTATCTTTGCAGTCCATTTTCGAGCCTTATTCCGAAATTGGTTTTTGTAATTGAAAATCAATGACTTGAAATGGAAAATTAAAGTTTAACAATCCTCGATTGCCTAATTCGGAAGAGCCGTCGGGTACAATTTTTACAAAAAAAATAATGAGCGAATTAGAAAACACCGAAAAAATCCAGAAAGTGAAACCGGTTCCATCAGAAGACTTCGACTGGAGCAGCGACGCTAAGAAACACGACAGCTACAAAGCTGAAGACCGCGCCCGCATGGAAGAAATGTACGAGAAGACCATGAGTCAGATCGGCGACCACGAAGTTATCGAAGGAACAGTTGTCGCAAAGACTTCACGCGAAGTCGTCGTCAACATCGGATTCAAGTCAGATGGTGTTATTCCGATTTCAGAATTCCGTCACAACCCAGACCTTAAGGTGGGTGACAAAATCGAAGTTTACGTGGAGAACCAGGAAGGCATCAACGGCCAGCTCGTCCTTTCACACAAGAAGGCTCGCCTTCTCAAGTCATGGGACCGCGTCAACGAGGCTTACGACAGCCAGGAGATCGTCCGCGGCTTCGTCAAGAGCCGTACAAAAGGCGGCTTGATCGTCGACGTGTTCGGCATCGAGGCATTCTTGCCAGGTTCACAGATCGATGTCAAACCTATCCGCGATTACGACGTATTCGTCAACAGCACAATGGAATTCAAGGTTGTCAAGATCAACCAGGAGTACAAGAACGTGGTTGTTTCACACAAAGCCCTCATCGAAGACGAAATCGAGCAGCAGAAGAGCGAAATCATCAGCAAGCTTGAAAAAGGTCAGGTTCTCGAAGGCGTTGTCAAGAACATCACCAACTACGGCGTGTTCATCGACCTCGGCGGTGTTGACGGTCTTATCCACATCACCGACCTCTCATGGGGCCGCATCAACGATCCTAAGGAGATTGTCCAACTCGACCAGCAGATCAAGGTCGTTATCCTCGACTTCGACGACAGCAAGAAACGCATCGCCCTCGGTCTCAAGCAGCTCACCCCACATCCATGGGATGCTCTCGACCCGAACCTCAAAGTTGGTGACGTCGTTAAGGGTAAAGTCGTTGTCTTGGCCGACTACGGCGCGTTCATCGAGATTGCTCCAGGCGTTGAAGGTTTGATCCATGTTTCAGAAATGTCATGGTCACAGCACCTCCGCACAGCTCAGGACTTCCTGAAGATTGGCGACGAAGTTGAAGCTAAGGTTCTCACACTTGACCGCGAAGAGCGCAAGATGAGCCTCGGTATGAAGCAGCTCGTTCCGGATCCATGGGAGAACATCCAGGAGCGTTATCCAAAGGGTTCGAAACACACCGCCACAGTGCGCAACTTCACTAACTTCGGCATCTTCGTCGAACTTGAAGAAGGCGTTGACGGTATGATTCACATTTCAGACCTCAGCTGGTCGAAGAAGATCAAACATCCGGCAGAGTTCACCAAGATCGGTGACAAGATCGATGTCGTGGTCCTCGACGTTGACCAGGAGATCCGCCGCTTGAGCCTCGGCCACAAGCAGCTTGAAGAGAACCCATGGGATGTGTTCGAAAGCATCTTCACAGTCGGTTCAATCCAGCAGGGAACAATCATCAGCACAAGCGACAAGGGCGTCATCGTCTCATTGCCATACGGTGTTGAAGGTTTCTGCCCGAACCGTCATCTGAAGAAAGAAGACGGCACAACCGCTAAGGTTGACGAGACTTTGGATTTCAAGGTCATCGAGTTCTCGAAGGAAAACAAGAAGATCATCCTCTCACACTCACGCATTTGGGAAGACAAGCAGAATGCTGCTGCCGAAGTTGAGACCGCTGAGAAGGAGAAGGCTGCAAAGAACACCAAGCGTGCCGTGAAGCAGATCAACGACAACGTTGAGCGCACAACTCTCGGCGACCTCGATGTCCTCGCAACATTGAAAGAAAACCTCGAGAAAGAGGAAAAAGGCGGAAAATAAGACTTTAGACGTTAGTCATTAGACCTTAGTCTTTAGTTTTTAGACCTTAGTAGAGACGTCATATTATGGCGTCTCTACATTTTTTATATATTTGCAGAAAAATTTCATTATGGAAATCACGCATAAAAACAATTCTAAAGACGGATTTTTCATCGCCGAGGAAAACGGCAAGCGGATGGGATACATTTCATACGAATGGATGAACGAGTCCGTTTTTGCCATCATGCACACTGTTGTCGAACCGGCATTTCAAGGCAAAGGCATCGCCAAAGCGCTCCTCGATGCCGCTGTCGCCTACGCCCGTGAAAACGGTCTCAAAATTCATGCGGTTTGCTCGTATGTGGTAAGGCAGTTTGAGAAGAAGGAGTATGATGATGTGAATAGTTGGAAGTAGGGGCACCCTGTAGCGCGGCTCTGCGTTTTTCTAGCTCGGAGTTCTCAGAGCACTCAGAGTTCTCCGATCACTCCGAGAACTCTGATTAGCTCCTCTTCTCCACCCTCGCCTTATACATCTGCTCCTTAATTCCGCCCTCTTGCAAAAACCGCCTCTTTTGCGATTCTATCAAACTTGTTATCATCACATCAAACTGATGCAGCATTGTTATCGCAATATTTGCAATCGTTTCCGCCGAGCGCGTCTCCACCGCCAACCGATATTCTTCAGGATCCATATGCTTTTTACAATAAATTCTCACTTGCCGTGTCCTCGGGTCATCAATTGACCATTTTTTAAGACCGCGAGCAAGCAAAAAATCTTCATAATCTATTCGAAGCTCGTGCATACTGCCTTTCGCGACAATCGTCAGTTTGATTTCCATTTCAGCTGATGATGCTCCATCAACACTGCCTTCGGCGATGTTTTGTTTTCCGCTGCGTGCCGCCTGAATCATCTGGTCTTTTGTTCGATCGCCATATTCCAGATGCCGATGCGCAAACGCGTATGTTAGCGCATAAATGCAGTTTCCAAGTTGATAAACCCTGAGGTTTCTATAATCTCCTCGTTGAGGGATGAATTTTTTATTCGTTTTATTTATGCCATTTTTCTCGTAAAACTCTTTTTCCGTCATACATCTAATTTTTAAACATTAAACAATAAAAATTCCTTTCGCAATCCTGCGAACTCCCAATCCCATTAGTATTTTGTTTTACGATGCTCTTTAGTTATGGTTCAAAATCGGGGACAAAGATACGAAAAATTGGCGTATTTGTCAAGAATTTATTGATAAATTTAAACAATTTGTTAGATTATTTAGATTATTTCATAAATTTGCATCCGCATCGTTATCAACAACATTTTTAGAATGTCTTTATTTGACAAAATAATAAGTGTTTTTAAATCGCAAAACGAAGAGCCTAAAGTTGTTACACCTGAAATAGCGTCTCTTTTAGATTTCAGGAAACATTTGTCTTCGTTGGATGATACTGACTGTTATATTGCGAAATCTGATTACGCAGATATGCGTGATAAATATGCAGCAACATATACCTTTTTCGACAATGCATTACGAGGCAACACACTGGATTATTATTGTAAAAACAATGCTATCACAAAACGCGATGTAAAGAGTTTTCTTTCAGATTATAAAGATTTATGTTTGAATAAAGAGTCTATTGTTATATCACAACACAATGAGGCTTATATATCACGTCATTTAAAAGAAGATAAAGACTATTTGGACAAGATTCTTTTACCTGTTGATTCAAAAATTAGATTGGATGAAGAGCAGCGACGTGTTGTCTTGTCAGATGAGGATTATACATTAGTTATTGCAGGCGCAGGTGCTGGTAAAACAACGACTGTGTCGGCAAAAGTCAAGTATCTTGTAGAGAAAAAATGCATATCCCCTGAACAAATCTTGGTTATCTCTTTTACAAACAAAGCTGTTGGCGAATTGCGCGATAAAATCAATAAAGATTTGGGCATTAATTGTCCCGTAACAACATTCCATAAAACAGGATATGCCATTTTGCGCCGCCAAGACGCCAATCTTAAAACCATTGTTGACCAAGGTTTTATGTTTTATGTAATCAACAATTACCTCAAAAACAATATTCTTGAAAATCCGGAATTGGTGGATAAACTAATTCTGTTTTTTGGCAGTTATTTTGATGCGCCCTATGAGGGTGACGATTTGAATGATTTTTTCAATTATATAAGTAAGGCTGATTTCTCAACAATTCGAGGAAATATTGATGAATATACCGAAAAGATTATCAACGAGCGAACCGGAAAGTGTTTAACAATAGCGCGAGAAACATTGCGTTCTGCACAAGAAGTTCGTATCACTAATTTTTTATATCTTAATGGCATCGATTATACTTATGAAAAGCCATATCCATATAATATTCTGCGTTCACATAAACCTTACACACCTGATTTTACACTCACACAAGGAGATAAAGTTGTTTATTTGGAACATTTCGGAATTACTCAGGATGGCAAGAATAATCGATATGAAAAGGAACAGTTAAATAAGTATAAACAGGAAGTCAATGATAAAGTCAAGTTACACAAGGAACATGGAACGGATTTGATTTATACTTTTTCAGGATATAACGACAATCGTGATTTGTTGGAACATTTGAGAGAAGAACTATTGGAACATGGTTTTATCCTTAACCCACGCCCGTCTCAAGAAGTCTTTAAAAAGATAATAAATACCGAGGAAAACCGATATATTTCACGTTTGGTAAATCTTATCTGCACTTTTATACAGAACTTCAAAACTAACGGCTACACTATAAACGACTTTTCACGTTTCAGATCTTCTTCTAACAACGAACGCACAAAGTTGTTCCTCACAATTTGCGAACAGTGTTATCATGAATATACAAAATGCCTCAAGGAGAAACAAGCAATTGACTTTGAGGATATGATAAATGACTCTGCACGTATTTTACAGGAAAAGGAGCAAAAAGGCGAAAAATTAGATTTCAAATACATTATAGTTGATGAGTATCAAGACATATCTCGCCAGCGTTTCAATTTAACAAAAGAGCTTAGCAAATTGTGTGACGCTAAGATTATTGCGGTCGGCGATGATTGGCAATCTATTTACGCTTATGCTGGTTCGGACATTACTTTGTTTACTCATTTTAAGGAAACATTTGGATACGGTCAGGAGCTTCGAATAACGAAGACATATCGTAACGCACAAGAAATAATTGACATTGCTGGCGGTTTTATTCAGAAAAACACTTGTCAAATACAAAAAGCGCTGATTTCACCGAAGCATATAACAAATCCGGTTATTATCCACACTTATACTGAGGAAGTTGACAGAAAGACTACAGAAGGTAAAGGTGGCAAATACTATCTTGTCGGTGAAACTGTGGAAAAAATCATGAAAGAAATACTTGCCGAGAATCCAAAATCATCAATCTTGTTACTCGGCAGGTATGGATTTGATGGGTATAATCTTACGAAGTCGGCTGATTTTGAATACTGGGAAAAGACTGGCAATGTTACATCAAAGACTTTTGCAGACATAGAAATGGAGTTCATGACTGTACATAGAGCCAAAGGGTTGGGATATGATAATGTGATCATTATCAATGCGATGGACTCAACATATGGTTTCCCTTCAAAAATTCAAGATGACCCTGTATTAAAATACGTTGTCAAAACAGACCATTCCATTGAATATGCTGAGGAACGCCGTTTGTTTTATGTGGCATTAACCCGTACCAAGAATCGTGTTTATATAGTTACACCACAGCAACGTCCTTCCGAATTTGTACGAGAATTGCTTTCAGATTATCCTAATGTAGTGTTGAGGGGTCAATTGGATAAACAACAAGACAACAATACAAATATCAAACATTGTCCAATATGTGGTTATCCATTGCAGCAACGATATAAAAAGGCTTATGGACTAAAATTATGGATATGTTCAAATGAGCCTGAGATTTGTGATTTTATGACAAATGATCTCAACGGTGATGATATATCAATTATCAAATGCGACCAATGTCGTGACGGCTATTTGATTGTAAAAGTTGGTAAGGATGTAAAAAGTGGAAACAACGTAGCATTCTTGGGGTGTACAAATTATAAAGATGATAAGAAAGGATGTAATCGAACAATGAGTTACAAAGAATATAAAAATCTTTCCTCATAAATAATTTTTCTTAATATGGCAAGCAATCCCAATTTTGTACAATATATCGCAGACCAGTGCGCAGGGGCAGGCGAAATAATGGTCAAAAAGATGTTTGGCGACTACGGCATCTATTGCAACGGTGTCATCTTCGGCCTAATTTGCGACAACTGTTTCTATCTGAAACCGACAGAAGCCGGCAGGGCCATGCTTCGCATTGTAGATATGCGCCCACCCTACGACGGAGCGAAAGATTATTTCTTCATTGAAGATATCGACGATCGCGACTACATGTCAGAACTGGTTAAAACAACCTGCAAGGAATTGGCAATTCAGAAACCGAAAAGGAAAAAATAATTGATTTAATTATGAAAAAAACGGCCTTAATAATCACAATAATCCTATCGTTGTTTTTAGCATCGTGTGGTAATAAATCATCAAATAATAATATTGATGAAACCACCGAAATCGCATTGAAAGAATTCCGCAACGATCATTTCGGGATGTTCATCCATTTCGGTGTTTATTCGAAATTAGGTGGTGTTTGGAAAGGCGAGAAAATTCCTTATTACGCCGAGCAGATAATGAACCATGCGAGGATTACGGTGCCTGAATATGAGGCGGTGGCGAGGGAATTCAACCCCATCGATTTCAACGCTGACGAGATTGTGATGCTAGCCAAAAACTCCGGCATGAAATACATCGTTTTCACCACAAAACATCACGACGGGTTCTGCATGTTCGACACGCAAACAACTGATTATGATATAGTTGACTTCACGCCTTACGGCAAGGACATCGTGAAAGAGCTCGCCGACGCCTGCCATCGCCACGGGATGAAACTCGGTTTTTACTACTCCCTCCCCGACTGGCATTTTCCTCACGGGATTCCGCGCCTCGAGCCGGATTCAACAACCAATTGCAACGAATACGTGAACCAGGTTTACTCGCCTTTGGAGATTATCACGCCCGAACTTGAGGACTATATCGTGGCTCAGATCACTGAACTGCTCACAAACTACGGCGAGATATACACTATGTGGTTCGACATGGGGCTCGTCACTCCCGAACAGAGCCGCCGCTTACGCGAGACGGTGAAAAACATTCAGCCTCAATGCCTTATCAATGGCCGCATCATGAACAACATGGGCGATTACATGACACTGCCCGACAACGGCAATATCTCGTCGTACGGCGACATCTATTGGGACAACCCTGCATCGCTTTATAACTCATGGGGTTACAAATCATGGATTGAGCGCTCGGAACTTAACCAACAGATTGAGACTCAAACACAACGCCTTCTGACAACCGTCGTCAACGGCGGCAACTTCCTGCTCAACATCGGTCCTGATGGAACCGGCAAAGTGATTGATTATGAGAAAGATGTGCTGAATGGAATCGGCGATTTCCTGAGAGAGCATCCCGACACTTTAGAGCATCTGCAGCCCTGCCCTATCGACTGCATCATCGGCGTCGGCAAAGACGGTCACATCCCCACTCTGACACCTCAAGATTGCAAGCCTCACGCTGCCATCGACGGCATCGGCTACATGAGCGTGCAGCCCAATTCTTGGCTCTCATGGCAACTCGATTCCCAAACATCAGGCGAATACGATGTTTTCATCGTTTATAAACCCGAAAACGATGCCAAAGAATACACTCTCACCTGCAATGGAGTCTCAACCACACGTGTGCTTCCCGGCGTGGATCGCATGCTGCAAACATCCTATTTCGGCACCTTATTAATAAAAGAAGGATATAATTATATCACCCTCGACCAAACGGAACGCTGCAATCCGCTCGAGCCGTTGGGATTGGAATTGAATCGTATTATTTTACGGGAAAGATAATGTGCGCCTTCAGCGGATGTGATGACCAGAGGTCAATGTGCCGCTTCGCGGTATGTGTTGCTCCCTACGGTCGCAAAATGTAAGCCTTCGGTTAATGTGTCACCACATCAGCCGAAGGCTGCACATTTGCTGCAAGCACACATTGTGCGTTAGCATATCACATTGCGACCGCGGGGAGCATCACATTTTATTTCAGCGCTGATGCCTGATGATACTGGCGGGCGCCGAGTTCCTTATCGAACATAAACAGTCCGAGGGCATTGTCGCCGATAGCCTTCAAAGCCTCGAGGTTCTTGCCAGCCTCTTCCTCTTCTTCAACCTGCTCATCGACAAACCACACCATACGGTTCTGGGTTGCGTAATCTTTTTCCTTGATAGCTAACTCATTGATTTTGTGAATCATTTCGGTCACTTTTTTCTCGTGAGCGAGTGTGTCTTCAAATGCCTCAACCGGCGATTTCCAGTCGGTCTGCACCTTAGCGATAGGCTTCAAAACCACGCGTGCGCCACGGCTCTGCATGTATTTGTAGAAAATCATGGCGTGGTCCTGCTCCTCCTTGAACTGAACCTCAAACCAGTTGGCGATGCCGTCCAAACCCTTCGCGCGGAAGTTGGTTCCCATTGACAAATAAAGGTATGCCGACCATAACTCAGCATTAATCTGCGCATTGATTGCGTCTTCAATCTTCTTGTTCATATCATTAATTTTTAAAGTTAAACTTCATTTTGATACGCAAAATTACACCTATTTTCGAACTTTGTCAACATTTTTCAAAAAATTTTTCTTTTTTCTAAAAAAATGATTTAACTTTGTAAGGATAAAAATTTTGCATTATGACAACACTCTCTTCTGCCGATAAGCAGCAACTCGAAGCTTTGGGAATTTCAGCGCAACAGGTTGATAATCAATTGAATCAATTTAAAAAAGGATTCGCTTTCAGTAATCTGATTGCACCTGCCACAATCGAAAAAGGCATCGTACGTTTCAATGAAAATGAAATAAAAGACCTTGTCTGGCAGTTCGATGAGGATAAAAAGCATTACGACATCATAAAATTCGTGCCTGCTTCTGGCGCCGCGAGCCGAATGTTCAAGGACCTTTATGCGATGAAACCCGATGCGGTCGAGACTTTCATCAAAGGAATCCATGATTTTGCATTCTTCAATGACCTGAAATGCCAGCTTCAGGCTAAAGGCAAAGACATCGAAAAGATGCTGGAAAACAAAGAGTATCAAGAGATTATCAACACTCTTCTCAACGCCGACGGCATGAACTACGGCAACCTTCCGAAAGCTTTGCTGAAGTTCCACAAATACGGCGATTCCGCCCGTCTCGCAATGGAGGAGCATCTCGTGGAAGCCGCTGAATACAGCAACAACGGCGAGGTGGCGAAGCTGCATTTCACTGTGTCGCAGGAACATCTCGACATCTTCAAGAAGATTGTGAATTACGTGCTGCCGAAATACGAGAAACAGTTCGGAATCAAGTACGAGATTGGTTTCTCGGTGCAGAAACCATCAACCGACACCATCGCCGTCGATATGAACAACGAGCCGTTCCGCGACAAAGACGGCAAGCTGGTGTTCCGTCCTGGCGGTCACGGCGCTTTAATACAGAATCTCAACGACTTACACAAGGAAATCATATTCATCAAGAACATCGACAACGTGGTTCCCGACCGTTTCAAGGCGACCACCTACGAATATAAAAAGGTGCTTGGAGGCTACCTCTTCCGCCTACAGCAGAAGCAATTCGAATACCTTGAAATGCTAGACGACGGCAATGTCACCAATGAGGAACTCAACGAAATCACCGCTTTTGCAAAAGACAAGCTGATGATCGACATCCCCGATTTCTTCAGCACCTACAACGAAATCGAGAAAATCGACTTCCTCTACAGCAAGCTCAACCGCCCGATGCGTGTGTGCGGCATGGTGAAAAACGAGGGCGAGCCTGGCGGAGGTCCTTATTTCACCCGCAACAGCAGCGACGAGATCTCGCTTCAGATTGTCGAGTCGTCGCAAATCGACCATAAAAACGAGAAGCAGGAGGCGATGTTCCGCTCCTCAACCCACTTCAACCCAGTGGATTTGGTTTGCGCCACCCAGGATTTCAAGGGCAATTCGTTCAACCTTCCGGATTACGTCGACCCAGAAACTGGCTTCATCTCAATGAAGTCGAAAGACGGCAGAGACCTGAAAGCTATGGAGCTCCCTGGCCTCTGGAACGGCGCCATGGCCGACTGGATCACCATCTTCGTCGAAGTCCCGATTCTGACGTTCAACCCAGTGAAAACAGTTAATGATTTATTGAGGGAGACGCATCAAGGATAAAAGACCTTAGTCATTAGACCTTAGACTTTAGTCATCATATCTTAAAAATGCACTATGATTGTGCAATTTTTTGAGATTTTTGCATTGTCGTAATGCATTTTTATGTATTTTTGCAGCGTAAAAAATCGCAGATCGGCTTTTGCATGGATTAACTGCATTTTTACAACTAAAAACGTGTAGATCGGCTTATGCAAGGATTAACTACACGCTTTTTTTATGTACTCGAGGCTGTATTGCACGTTTCGACCGTCGCTTTTCTTACCTATAACCACTTCAATAGTGAAATTCTTGTAATCTTCCGTTTTACTGTTGAATGTATATCTCAGTTTTATAAGCTCAACATAGCGGTTTTTCTTTTGATTGCCGTCTTCTATGTCGAAGCTCCTGTAATTCTCATCAAATGGTTTTGCATATTTCAAAACATCAGGTAATTTTAGCACCGCATAAGTCGTTTGCCAGTATCGTGTCGCATTATTTGATGCTTTCTGAAAGCTTTCTTTCCAAATTATATAGATATTTTCACCAAGAAAATCATTTCTTATAAAGTTATTGCCGTTTAATTTTGATAGCAAAGCTTTGTAGGCGTCTTTAATTATTTTGCGTCTCTCGCCACGAATCTCTTTAATAGGATTTGTTGGAATTCTAAACCATAAATTTGTCCCCTGCAAATTTGTTTCGATATAATCTGGCATCTGTGTCATATTCGTAAAAGATTTATAATAATAAAGCGCCAAATATACGACCCTTCAAACGAATTAGTCGTACGAAAAACGACTAAGTTTTCAACATCGTTCTAAATAATTGTATTTCAGTTATTTACAAACTTATTTTTAGAGGTTTGACTTTATTAAATGTTAATAAATTTTAACATTTACACGTAACTCATTGAATATAAGCCATATATCGTACCAAGTTGGAACCAATTACTCCAGTTTCATTCGAACTTGTTATTAATTTATAGCTTTACCACTCCCCTCCAATTGGCTTGGTGACACCATTCAACTATATCTCGGCTTCATCTCTGAAGACGGAATGGAAATTGCAAATTCGGTTTATCTTGGGAGTGAGATAATGATGTAAGATTCTTGAGGAGTAAAGTTTTTCTTCCACAAAATTCTTGCACAAGCTAAAAAATTACTAATTTTACCTCGCAAAAACTTCAACCATGATAGTCGATAAAATAAAACGCTACGTCTGGCTTCTCGATACAATCTATCGTGCAGGCGAAACAGGCATTACCTTCGATGAAATCAACGAGAAATGGCAACGCTACGACCTCTTGTCTGAAGGCGAGCGTTACCCTAAGCGAACATTCGAGCAACACAAAGAAGAAATCCAGGAAACCTTCAACGTCGTAATTTGCTGCGACCGCAAAACCAACCGCTACTACATCAACGACCGTGAGGAACTTCGCAATCAGAATCTCGTTTTGCTTTGGCTCATTAACACCTTCAATCTCAACAATATCATCGGCCAAAGCAAAAGCCTGAAAAACCGTATCGGTCTCGAGGATATACCTGCAGGTCAGGACGCACTCATCGACATCATCGATCTGATGAACAACAGCTGCACCTTCGATATGGAATACCAGAAATTCTATTCCGAAGAGAAAACGCTGTATCATAATATGGAGCCTTACGGAGTTCAAATCTTCCAGCGTCGCTGGTATGTGCTGGCTCGCAATCCCGAAAACGGCACGCTCCACACCTTCGCCCTCGACCGCATCACCTGTTTGAAGAAAAACGACGTTAAATTTAAGATGCCATCCGATTTCTCCATCACAGATTTCTTCAACGGTTGCTATGGCATCATAAAAGACGAAACACCAATCCAACGAGTTATACTGAAGTCAAACCATTTCCAAGCCCAGTACTTGAAAACCTTGCCGCTACACCATTCACAAAAGATTGTCTCAGACGATACCGATTACACGGTCTTTTCCTACTACATTTGCCCAACCCTCGATTTCAAACAGAAAGTCCTATCCTACATGAGCAACATCGAAGTTCTCGAGCCAGCCTCATTCCGACTCGACATCCAAAACGAAATCGAAAAGATGAGAAAAATTTACAAATAAATATTGCTTCCACATCATCTTTGCATGAGTCGTTTTTATTTTTGCCACATAAATTAAACATCTATTATGAAGGAAATTGCAAACTACAATGACTATAGACAAGCGTTACAGTCTTTATGGGCAAATTATGCAAATGAGTCTGTTTTGAAAGACACACTAAATATGGGTATTGGCATAGCCAACTCCTACCAAAACAATGTTGATTTGCTATGGATGGGAATAAATCCATCATGCACCGACAACGAACCCATATCGCAACCATTTCCGTCATTTGAACAAATATTAAGTAATCCTGATATTTCATACTGGAAAACTGTAAAAAAGATTCTTGAAGGCGTATCTATAAATTTTAAAAAAGAACACCTTGATTTATTTGCAATAAGAAAAACACCACAAGATTTTTTACGCAGCATTGGAACTGACAGAGAAGACAACCCCGCTCTGCATTTTTTAGCAGATCATCTCTGGTTTACACAGCAATTTTTAGAAAATTATCTAAAACCTAAAGTAATTGTTCTGGCAAACAAAGCTGCTGGAGCCTACTTAGGCTTGAATCCAAAATACACTTGGATGGGTTATAACACTGAAATAGTTGGCAAACTGCCTTGTGGTTTAGTCTATAAAATAATTGGAATTAAAAATAACGAACGGATAATCAGACAAAACGATTATTCTGGTGAGTTGATTGGAACTGTGATTCTTCATGCTCGTTTCCAAGGAAACGGATGTCCAACTGAACAACAGATAAAGGCCGAACACATTGAAACATTATTGAACGATTTTTAGGCTTCCACATTCTTTTTGCGGAAGCCTATTCTATTTTTGCAATGTTAAACTGTTTTTAACATGGAAATTACACAATACCTCCTCGACAACCCCAGCTCAAGCTTCGACATTCTGAAGCACCTGGTCAATGCATTGCCACAAGATCAGTTAATCGAAATTCGCGACAACACCACCAATGAAGATTTGTGGATTTATACAAATAACTTGATAAATCCCAAGCCTAAAAAAGATACTGTCAAGCACGTAAACGCTCCGCTCCAACAGCTACTCAATGAGCTTACAAATAGCCGAGGTAAACATTTGCAGGCAACACGTCGTGAGCTCCAAAAACGTTTCGACGACCAGTCGTATTCCGACCAAGAGTATATCATCGAAACTTTCATGAAAAAAGGCACAAAAACCGATGTCGTGTGGTGCTCTAAATACTTCGTCAAAAATTATGCCGACACCGTCATTTATCAGGATCAAGCATTTGATGTAGTCGGCCAGCTGTTTTGGAAAGACAAATACCTCGACATCGTCAAACGCTATTGGGAAGAAGACATTGAAAACTACAAGCTTCTGAAAGTCATCCTCCAGTTCGATTCCATTGAGTATATGAAAGAAAAAATCAACGAACTTGAAAGCTATAGCGATGGTGTCATCGACGACGTGGCTTATCCGCAATTACTAATCAAAGTCTGTGAAGATAAAAACTATCCACTTCCCAAAGAAAGGCTAACGCCATTCCAACTTGCATATATCTCAGCAAAAACCGACCGCACAATCACTGAAGAAGAGGCATCTGCATCCCTCCGTTGGGTCATAAACAACGAGTTGAATTGGCATTTCTATTTTGTCCGCAACCTCCAAGGCCATATCGTTTTTCGTGATTACAAATACAGCAGCATAGGTCTCACGCTCTGGTCACTCTCAAAACTCGGCCACACATCTGTTATCATCGCATTCAATGAATGGATCAAACTAGTTGTTGCTAAACTTAAATCTATAAAACACCTTGATAAAGAATCAATTAACAAAACTATTGTTACACTTATCCCAACCCGAACGCTTACACAATTGGAATAAAAAAAGCCGCTGCTTTGTGGGATCATCAACCTTCCCGAAATAATCGCAACGGCGTAAGCATCACGCTTGACGATAACATCGAGGATGGAAGTCGTACACCCTTGTTTCTCTCGATGTTTTCACGTCAAGCTTTGATTTGACTTTGCAAAAATACGACAAATTTTCTTTTTTGTCAAGTGATTTTTCATTAGTTTTAAAGTATTAAGAATAATGCCGAAGGCATTTCCCCCACGTCGCTTCGCGGTGCGGTGGCCCGCGCCATACGGCGGTTCGAGCTTCGGATGGCGCTTGATCTTTTGGATACTTTTCTATCAAGAGAAAAGTATCATAGAAGATTTTTGCCAAAACCAAAAATCTTTCGTATCTTTGCACCAGTTATTGAACCATAACTAAAGAGCATCGTAAAACAAAATACTAATGGGATTGGGAGTTCGCATGATGGCGAAAGGAATTTTTATTGTGTAAAAAAAAGAAAAAACTATGGAAAACAACGGTTTATCGATTTACGACACCCAACTTTCAAGGTGCAAAATTTTCACCTTGAAAAACTTACCAACTCATTATGAATCAATCAAAACTGAAACAAGAGGCGGTAGATAGTAATTATATGATTAAAAAAACTTACTTTATAAAGTAAACATTTAAGAAATTTTATTATTTTTGCAACGTAAAAAAGTTAGATATGACAAAGGTTCCGCAAAACCTTATGAAACAAGACTTGGAAGGACAAAAACTGTTTCATCAAATTGTAGATGAAACTCCAATTGAGCTGAAAACACAGCTCCGTTTTTCAGATGCCATTGCTGAAAAACTCGACAGGATGCTTCAAAAGAGAGGCATGACACAACGTGATTTGGCACGAAAAACAGGCAAAACCGAAGCTGAAGTTTCTCGCTGGCTCGGTGGCACTCACAATTTCACTTTGAAAACTCTGGCTCTTATTTCAGTTGCTCTAAATGAAGATGTAATAACCGTCTTAAATTCATATGATTTAGCATCAGAAAGCTGTCCTATGGCTGCGGAAACTCAAACATTATATGGGAAATAATGCCGCAGGCATCTCCCCTAGTTCGCTTCGCGGTGCGGTGGTCCGCGCAAAAAGTGCGGTTCGAGCTTATTTTTGCGCTTGATCTTTGGTTCTTTCCATCAAGTATTCATTATAGACAATAAACGGCAATGCGATATAACAAATAATGAGTATTATGATAGGGTGAAATGTGTAGTTTTGCCATGGCAAGCAAGTAAACCGGCTTTCCCATCAGGTTGTGAGCCTATCATCAA
>JAFRRS010000014.1 GCA_017427985.1 Bacteroidales bacterium
AAAATCTCGGTGAAGAGCGACAAGGAAAGTACGGTAAAGCAGCTGATGAGCATTATCAGCGTGGAACTGACCCAGGAATGCAACACCGTAACAGCAAAGACTGTATTCACCAACAAGATGAACAAATCGTTCAATGCCTCGATGTCGATTAAGTATTATGTCAAGGTGCCGAAGGACGTACTGATGGACTTGAAGACAAGATACGGCGACATCACTCTCGACGAAGTACGCGAGAAACTTAAAGTCGAATTGAAGTATGGTGATTTAAAAGCAGACAACATCCTTATTGACGATATCACTAAAAACGCCATCGAGGTGAAATATGGAAACATCAACATCGACAATGTCAAACAGATGGCCTTGTGGCTGGAATACGGCGACGCCAAGATCAACACCTGCGACTACATCGACGGAACGCTTAAATACAGCAAGATATTTGTCACAGATATGAATCATTGCATGTTGGAGATCAAATATTCAGATGCCAGAATCGATAAAGCAAACAAGGTATTATTCGTAAACACAGCTTATTCCGACATAAAAGTGAGAAATGTCACTGACAGATTATCTGTCAATATGAAATATTCCGATTTGAGCGCCACAGTGACATCGTTGACGCCAAACGTCGAAATCCAGGGAGCTTATTCCGATGTGGCGTTATTCCTCAATGAGGATTCTTCGTTCGACTACAAGCTCGCTTCATCGTACGGCGACATTAAATTCAAGGGTTTCTTCGACACGAAAAGCATTGAAGGCAGAGGACATTACGGCGATGGGGAACGCGGTTTGCTCGACATCAATGTCAAGTATGGCGATGTTGATATCATAAAAAACAAATAATCTTTTTTTCATACTTTGAATTTTTATGCCGAATGTAAAAGTTTGGCATAATTTTTTGTATTTTTGTAAGCTATTTAAAAAACGAGTGTATAATTAGACAATTATAACAACAAAATGAAACGAGCAGCATTATTATTAACCATTATTCTATTGAATATCAGTGCTTTATTAGCACAAAACACCATCTCCGGAACATTAGTCGACGACAAGACTAACGAAAACCTGTTATTTGCCAACATTGGTCTGATACGTGCCACCGACACCGTTTACATCAGTGGAACGGCATCCGATG
This sequence comes from Bacteroidales bacterium, assembly GCA_017427985.1. Taxonomy (GTDB): domain Bacteria; phylum Bacteroidota; class Bacteroidia; order Bacteroidales; family F082; genus Limimorpha. The sequence goes on from JAFRRS010000014.1 coordinate 1,133, forward strand.
ACAAAGGATTCTTCAAGTTCGAAAACGTGCGAAACGGTCAGTATATACTGCAAGTAACAGCCATCGGATATGAGAATTACAAGAACATTCTTGACGTTGCTGACGACATTGATTTGGGCATCATCAGGATGTACGAAGGCTCGGTGCGACTTGACGAGGTGGTGATAACCGAGAAAAAACCGCTTTTCGCGAACGAGGGCGAGAAAACGCTTTACAACGTGAGTGAAGACCCGTCGATTCAGACCGGAACGGCATCCGACGCCTTGCAGAACGCTCCAGGCGTGGAAGTCGACGTGGAAGGCAACATCACGCTCCGCGGCGTGTCGTCGGTAGAGATCTGGATTAACGGAAAGCCATCACATCTCAACGAGGAGAATCTCAAGACTTACATCCAGCAATTGCCAGCAAATGCCATCAAGACTATAGAAGTCATCACAAACCCTTCAGCGCGCTACGCCTCGAAGAGCGACGGCGGCATCATCAACATCGTGACAAACGCCAAGGTGCAGAAAAACCAGTTTATCAGCTTCGGCGCGAGAGGCTCGTCACGACCGGACATTTCGCCTTTGGTGTCATACGTTTACGCTAACGACAAACTGTCGTTCAACCTTTATCTCAACGGCAATTACAGACACAACAAAAACGACCAGAACGGCTACAGCTACTCGTTCAGAGACAGTGATAATCCTGGCGTTCTCGACACCACGACCACCACAAGATATGAGGGCAAGGGCGAAGACAACAGCTACGGCGGCGGTTTCTTCATGAATTTCCAGTACAATATCGACACCATGAACAACGTGTCGGTTTGGATGGGCGGCTGGCCTAACTGGAGCAACAGCACAAGTTGGCAGGACTATTACCGAAACGAATATCGCACAAGCGGCATCGAGAAGAACCACTATTACACCGACAGCGACGCCTCCGGCAACTTCGCTGGCTTAAACGGAGGTGCGGAATACCAGCATCTCTTCAACAAAGAAGGACATAACATCACCTTCAGCCTCAACGGAGGCTACTGGGGTGGCGGCAACAACAGCACCAACGCGAGGACATATTATTTCCCGAATGACAGCGTTCAAAGAATCACCGGATACCGCAACAAATACAATTATGGCGATTTCAACTACGACGCCAGCATCGACTACAACCTTCCATATATCAAAAACGGCGAAATCGGACTTGGCGTGTCGTACTCGCACGACCCCGACAACTATCATATTGTTTTTGATACCTTGATTGACGCGACGAACTACACCAATGACCATCTTCGCACCCTTGACCGTGTCAGCTGGACCGACGGCTTCGACGCTTACCTGACCATTCAGCATAAATTCGGCAATTTCGTGGTGAAACCTGGCATCAGAATGGAATATGCTGACGTGCATTGCAACATGGATGGCTATATGATTGACCATCAATCGAAATCATACGTCAACTGGCGTCCGTCGATTCACATGTCGTACAGAACGAAGTCGATGCACAACTTCAAGTTCAACTATTCGAGACGTATCAGCAACCCTGACGCGCGTTACCTCACCAATTTCGTAGAATATGAGTTGGAAAGCCTTGATTTGGGTAACATGAATCTTAAATCCGTTTACACAAATTCACTTGAAGCCGGTTGGACAAAATATTTTAACAAATTCGGAAGTGTTGGATTATCAACATATTACAGAGACTCCAACGGCAGCATCAACAGCGTGACGGAAAACGTTTTCGACAGCGTGTTCTTCAACCGATGGGTGCGTGCCACCAAGCCTTACAACGTTGACAACAGCTACAATTTAGGTTTTGAAGCCAATGTGATGTACCGTCCTTCGGGATTTTTCAACATGCGACTCTACGCCAACGTGTATGACTCGTACTATTCTACAATGTTCAACGGTCAAAAGGTGTCGAGTGACATGTGGTCGTACAGCTTCAGACTGAATGTCTGGGCGAAGCTTTGGAACAAGCTCGAGGTTCATGCTTCAGGGCATTACCGCTCAGCGACGCAATCTCTTTATTCAGAGAGAAGACCTTCATATTCAATCAACTGCGGTTTGAGAGCCGATTTCTTCGACAAGAAAATGTCGGTGCATTTGAACGTGAACGACATCTTCAACTGGAACAAATGGGACAGCAACACATACAACCCGTATTACATTTCATACAGCTCGTATAAGTTCAACAGCCGTTCCATCAGTGCAGGCGTGACGTTCAGATTCGGAAAGATGGAGCTTGAGAGACGTGCGCGCGAAGGTGGCGAGGACACTGGAGGCGAAATGAATATGGGAGGCGGGAAATAATTTGCTGCCGTCGGCAGAAAGTGTTGAAATATGTTAAATGTGTTTATGAAAAAAATATTTTTAATATTAGGGATTATTATTACGTTTGTGGCATGCGAAAGTGACAAGAAACCGCAGCAAACTACGCAGAAAGCCGAGAAGAAAACCGTGAAAGTTCCTGCTTTCAACGGCGATTCGGCTTATTATTTTGTGAAAATGCAATGTGATTTCGGTCCGCGTGTCCCTGGCTCGAAAGCGCATCAGCAGTGCGCCCAATGGATGGTGGAGACGCTAAAAGGATATGCCGACACCGTCTTCGTTCAGGATTTCAAGACACGCGTCTACGACGGAAAAGTGTTTGACGGCAAAAACATCATCGCAGCGTTCAATCCAAACGCAAGAAAACGTATCATCATCGCAGGACATTGGGACTCAAGACCTTACGCCGACAATGACCCCGATGAAAAGAACTGGAAAACGCCTATTGACGGTGCCAACGACGGCGCTTCGGGCTGTGGCGTGATGATGGAGATGGCACGCGTGATGAAAACACACCGCATCGCCGACAACATCGGCATCGACTTGATTTTCTTCGACTTGGAAGACTACGGAGCACCAAAATGGGCTGAAGAGAGCCTTCACAACGACCTCGCCTGGGGTCTCGGCTCGCAATATTGGTCAAAGAAACAGCATGTCAGCAATTATTCGGCATATTATGGCATTCTGCTCGACATGGTAGGAGCATCGAATCCTCGTTTTCCGAAAGAATATTATTCGCAGCGTGACGCGTCATGGGTGCTGAACAAGGTGTGGCGCACCGCTCGCGACATGGGATATGACGATTATTTTCTCAACGAAATCGGCGACCCCATCAACGATGACCATATTTACATGATTCATTACGCCGGCATCCCGACAATCGACATGATACACCTCAACGACGAAGAAGACCGCACATCGTGTTTCTACCCTTATTGGCACACTATGCAGGACAACATCGAACAAATCGACATAAAAACCTTGCAGATGGTGGGAAATGTGGTGATGAAAGTTATCTATTCAGAATAATGTGGTCGCTACGCGACAATGTGTAGCCTTCGGCTAATGTGTTGCTTCGCAAAAGCGGCACATTTCAACACATTTCGCAAAGCGGCAAATTATTTTACAAATTTCCTCCCGTTTCGGATATAAACACCCCGATAATTTTCAGGTAATTCTGTTCCCAGACAGCGTCCTTCAACGGTGTAGATGAGGTTGTCTTTCAATAAATTATTCTCAAAAACCTCGCCGATAGCATCGTCACCGCCGACGTATGGGATGTAGGTGACCAGACCGAGACCCGGGTCATCATTTTGGTGAACAATATGACTTTCAATAACATCCTCTTCGACTGTGCCCCAATCGTTGCCGACCGCCATGATGTTGCAGGCAGAGTTGTTGTACAAGTCATAAATCACGCCGCCGTTGCCGTTGTCATGAATCTCATTATAACCCCAATCGTCTTCGGTTCCCATATCAATATCGTGCTGATCAATCGCAGTGATACCCCATAAGTTACCTGTAATCAAGTTATTACGCAAAAAAGCCTTGTCGGTAATCGAAGTGCCGTAAATCGAGATGCCACTGCCGCCATTCATCGGGTTTTCCTCGTGGTTGTTGTTAATAAACTGATTTCCAACGATAACCGACGAGATTCTCTCTCCCTGCTGGTTATAGCCGTAACGCCCGTCACGAATGATATTGTCTTTTAAGAGCACCTTTGTCGATTCCATCCCCATAAGGTCGGCGATGGAGATACCGCCCACGTACCATTGAGCCATGATGGTGTAAATCTCGTTGCCGACGATACGAATCGTGTCTTCAGCACCAGGTCCGAGGTTGATCTGCGGAGCATTGATGCCGTTGACATTGGTGTCAAACTCGCAATTCAGAATCTGAGGCGAAGCTTGTCCGTTAAGCGGCGAACCGATGGCAGAACTCTCATTCAGCATGAAGTAGCAGTCCCTAATAGTCGGGTTGCAGTTTAAAATATTGATAACCGAATTGCTGTAACCTCTTGTGAAATAAACGAATTTCACATCATCGAAAGTCACATCCGATTCAATGACTTTGATGCCTGCGCCGTCGGAGAAATACATTTTCTTAATCAAGCATCCAGTGGCATTTTCAAAGCGCATGCTGAAATGCTGTATCTCGTTCAGTCCGTAAAACTTGGCTCTGGTATTTGTATTAGTGCAAACCATGGAGCCATTGACAGTTACGAGCACCTCGGCAAAGTCCACTCTTGATGTTTGATCGTTGATTACCAGCACGTCGCCTGCTGAAATTGTCAGGTCGGCGTTGACTACGAAGCCATTTTCACCAACAGTTACCACTCCGTCAGTCACCTCAACAAGGTCAGCGAAAGTGTAAGTGATGCCTTCGCCAGGGCTAACCCATTGAGCGTTAATCGCCGGAAAAATTCCGGCGATTAACGCTATTGTTAAAATTATTTTTTTCATAAAACACATTTTAACAAATTTAAAACATTTTGCGAAGCAACACATTACTTCTTAATTGCTGCGATACCTGGTAATTCTTTACCTTCAATGGCTTCGAGCAATGCGCCGCCACCAGTTGACACGTATGACACCTGGTCGGCAAGACCGAACTTGTTGATGCAAGCCACTGAGTCGCCGCCGCCGATGAGTGAGAACGCACCATTCTTTGTAGCTTCTGCGATTGCGAGAGCGATAGCTTTTGAACCTTGTGCGAAGGTGTCGAACTCAAACACGCCGCTTGGACCGTTCCAGAGGATAGTCTTCGAGCCTTTGATAACGTTGGCGAAGAGCTCGCGAGTCTTAGGACCGATATCCATGCCTTCCCAGCCTTCTGGAATATTCATCGGGTCAACCACTTGTGTATCAGCGTCGTTAGAGAATTTGTTACCGGCTAAAGTATCAATTGAAAGGACGAGGTTAACGCCTTTTTCCTTTGCTTTTGCCAAGATTTCAAGAGCGAGGTCGAGCTTGTCATCTTCACAAATTGAGTTGCCGACTTTGCCACCGAGAGCCTTCTTGAAGGTGTATGTCATGCCGCCGCAGAGGATGAGGTTGTCGACTTTTGTGAGCAGATTCTCAATGATTTCGATCTTTGTAGAAACCTTTGAGCCGCCCATGATAGCGGTGAACGGGTGTTTGATGTCGTTCATCACCTTGTCGACAGCAGCCACTTCCTTGCCCATGAGATAGCCGTACATCTTGTGGTCAGCGTCGAAATAGTCGGCGATAAGAGCTGTTGAAGCGTGGGCGCGGTGTGCTGTTCCGAAAGCGTCGTTGATATAATATTCAGCGTATGAAGCGAGGGTCTTGGTGAACTCTTTCTGAGCTGTTTTCACCTCTTTCTTTGCCTCGTCGTAGCCTGGCTCACCTTTCTCAACGCCGCGTGGTTTGCCCTCTTCCTCAGCGTAGAAACGGAGGTTTTCAAGAAGCATCACGTCGCCCGGTTTCATGGCTTTGACAGCGTCGGCAGCCTTCATGCAGTCGTCAGCGAAGATGACTTTTTTGCCGATGAGTTCTTCAAGATGATTCACTATCGGTTTGAGAGAATTCTTCGGGTCTGGGTTCTTTTTCGGACGGCCGAGGTGCGACATGATGATAAGCATGCCATTGTCATTCAACACTTTACGCAAAGTCGGCATTGCCGCACGCATACGGGTGTCGTCAGTGATGTTGAAATTTTCATCTAATGGCACATTGAAATCAACGCGAACGATGACGCGTTTGCCAGAGAAATTAACTTGATCGATGTTTGTCATAATGTTAAATTTTATGTTTGTAAATGATTTATTTAATTTCCAAAACAAGCGAAAATTCTTTTTATTAACTGTTTGATACTGTTTGGTTTAGGCAGTTTTCCCTCCTCCACTTCCGTGAAATCAGTATCGCCGCGGCGAAGGTATTTCTGGGTGAAAGTGCCCGAACTTATCCCCCATTTCAGTTGGAACATTTTCTTTCCTGGGTTTTTGAGCATCCTTTTGGTGGATTTGCTTCCAAAATGATATATGAGACTGTTGCCAACGCCAATAAAATCACGCACTCCAGCGTGCCAGAGCTTGCGCGAGATGTCGGGGTCGGAATACCAACCCGGGTGAAATTCTATACTCATTCCGCCAACGAGATCCCAGCAGTCGAGAGGCATGACATTGGGCGGCCAAGTGCTTCCACGCCAGTCATTGCGGACAAGTTGTTCCTGCTCTTTCAGCAATTCCGCCTCACGGAACGACTCAATATCGGTTCCAAAGTCTTTATGAACCACGCACGGATTGTTTCCAGTCGGCTCGATGAGAGTGCTGGAAATCATAAAATATTTATGCGTATCTTTTTGATTGTTAGTCAGTTGGTTGATACGTTCAAGAATCGGGACATCCCAATTCGGCAGGAAATACATGTCGTCATTGGCGTAAAACACAAACTTGGTGTCGATGAGGCTGCGGCAAGCGTTCAAAGCGTAGCAGATGCCAATGTTTTCCTTTGCATAGATATAGTCAAGTTCCTGATTCTCAATCCATTGCAGAGTTCCATCCACACCTTCGTTGATAGCGATGATAATCTGATGTTCGTAAGCCGAGTTCTTGCGGATGCTGTTCACACAAAGCTCAAGATATTTGAGATTATTCCAAGTCGGGATAATGAAAGTGAAGCAATAATCCTTTTTCGGGGCACGTTTATATTTCTCAAAACTTATCATAACTTATTGTCTATCAAATTTTTAAGTATCTGATACTTGTATCTTGTCGCTTTTGCGGTGATGTGGCAGATATGTAATCCGTCGACGCCGTCGAGGAAACCGAGTTGGAAGAAATAATGCTGCATGAAGGCGAAAATCGGGGACACGACCATATAAAACGAGGCGTGTTTCTTGCCTTTTTCAAAATAATGTTTTCCGCGCATCTCAGCGAACTTAAACATCTGATGTTCAAAGCCTTGCACCGTCGCAAACGAATAATGCAACAGGTCACCAGCAAGCAGATTTTCTTTTATTTCCGTTGAAAAATGTATCGTTTCATGAACCTCGCCCTGCCATTTCCCGACTTTTCGGTTCCAGATGCGAATCTTTCTGTCGGGATACCAGCCACAATGACGGATCCAGTGACCGCAATAATTTGTCAAACGGTTCATACTGAACACGTTATCATCGGAAATGTCTTTGTTTTTTAGCTCTAAAATCGATTTTTTCAGTTCATCGGAAAGCTCTTCATCAGCATCGATGCTGAAAATCCAGTCGTTGGAGGCGAGGCTGTTGGCGAAGTTTTTCTGCTCCGAATAGCCGAGCCATTCTTGCTGTACAAATTTGACGTTGAATGATTTACAAATTTCTTCGGTGCTGTCGGTTGAGAGTGAGTCGACCACGACGATTTCATCCGCCACGTCGCGAATTGACTCAAGGCATCGGCGAATGTTGAGTTCTTCGTTTTTTGTGATTATGACAGCTGTAAGCAACATCGCACTATTTTTTAAGGAACTATGACGAGGCGGAAACCATAATTGCCGAATTTCTCGCCCGCACTGTCTTTACCTCTATTTGAAATATGACAAATATTAGCAAAATTACTCCAACTGCCGCCGCGAAGCACACGTTGAGAGCCTTTTGTCGAACCCGTGGGATTCGTCTGGCTTTCGCTGCTGTATTTTCCATACTTGTCCTCGCACCACTCCCAAACATTTCCGCTCATATCGTAAATTCCAAGCTCGTTTGGCGATTTCATTCCGACAGGATGAGTCTTTTTACCACTATTATCTTCTTGCCATGCGACATCTCCGATGTTGTTGCTTCCGCTGAATCTATAACCTTTGCTCTTGTTTCCGCCACGTGCGGCGTATTCCCATTCAGCTTCGGTAGGCAGCCTGAAGTTCTCTCCTGTCTTCTGATTCAGTTTTTTGATAAAATCCCGAACATCTTTCCAGCTCACGCTTTCAACGGGCAGGTTTTCGCCCTTCCACGTCGACGGTCTGTTACCCATCACCGCCTTCCAAAGAGCCTGTGTCACCTCGTATTTCCCGATGTAATAATCGCTTACAGTGACGCTATGAGTAGGCTTTTCGTCATCATCCACGGCACCCTGTTCAGATGTTCCACCCATGGTGAATGTGCCGCCTTTCACAGATATCATTTCGAAAGATACGTTGCCCACCGTGTAAGTCCTGACGACAGGTTTGCTCGGTGTTGTCACGGGTTGTCTGACAGTGGTTTGAGTAGTGGTGGTTGTCTGCTGTTGTGGAACGTAAATTTTTGTGAGTTTCACATTAGCAAGCTGTGTGTTTTCAAGCTCATCAGGCTTTATCTCCAACACTTCCACAAATTTCTCATAGCCTTCTTTATTAAGTTCAATACGATGCTGCCCGAAAGGAATTCTCTCCGACATATATGGAGTGATGCCAACTTTTTCACCATCTATAGTGACATCAGCTCCTGCAGGGTCAGTTTTTATTGTGATGTAGCTGAAATTTGGCACAAGCTTGATATCAAGCTCTTTTTTGTCTCTTTTTTCAAAATAAGCCACATCTTCCACCGGCCAATAGCCATCGCATTGCACTTTGTAGGGATGCTCTGCCCTTATCGAGACCGCCTTGCTCGCATAACCTGTGCCAACTTTCTCATTATCAATATAAATCTCTGCTGTATTTGGCACGGCACGAATTATCAACGTGGCAGATTCCATTCCTAAAGTGAGAGTGTAAATCTTGTTTTTTTCAAGTTTATATGGAAGCGTAAAGGTACAATCGCCCATGTGTTTTATGATGATATCGCCAATTTTGTTGGAAGAGACATACAACAACACCATACCATCCTTGATATTTTTGTGCATAATATCAATTCCGTTTGACGCGAAAATGAACTTCTGCATCAGATTCTCGTCGAAGCCAACGGCTTTAACCTGAATCATACAAACCGGATTGCTGTCATAGTCGGTACGGGCGTTTTTCGGCACCTGTTCAATGTCCATGATACCATTAGTTTTAAGCAAAAACTCATTCACCACCAATGGCGACGTGTTTTCCTGCGAAAACCCAGTAAATATTAGGGATAACGTAAAAAATAACAATAAAAACCTTTTCATATCTTAACAATTAATGGGGCAAAGATATAAAAAAATCTTTACAAATCAAAATTTTTTAATGTGTCGCTTCGAATAATGACCATTTCTTAACCACTTTGTAAACTGCGCCGTCGGGTCTTAAAATGCTCTGAAACAGAATGACTTCATTTACTTTCTGGTGGATGTACGACTTCTGTTCGATGGCTTGAACCACTTTTTGGAAGTACTGTTTTTCGCAAAGGTCTTTAATCCTTCCCAAAGTGAGATGTGGCACAAAATTCTGTCTATCGCGTTGATAACCAATATTGTCGAAGGCTGTCAAAACGTCTTCTTCGAGGTTGAGAAGCTCTTCGGGTGTCTGTTGCATGCCGAGCCAAAGCACACGAGGAGCGTAACGGCTGCCGAAGATGCCCGTCCGGTTGAAGTCCATCGTAAAACTATGATGATTTTCAATGACTTTCGAGACCGCTTCTATAATTTTCGGCTCATCTTGTGGCGGCGTCTCGCCAATGAACTTCAAGGTCAAATGTATATTTGTCGGACGCACCCAGTTTATCATTTTTTCGTGCGACAAGCTACGGCGCAAGCCATCAATCAGCGGTTTAAAGCCGTTGTTTTCGGTTACTATTGGAATTGCTAAAAAAAGTCGTTTCATTATTTAACATTATTGTATCCGTAGAGACGTACGGCCGTGCGTCTCTACATCACATTTGCTGATAATCTTCGGCCAAGCCCCCTTCGGAGGTTTCACGATACAAATAAGGGATGTCGCGACCGGTTTTGTTCATGGTGGCTACGACTTTGTCGAATGAGACACGGTGGCGACCATCGGTGAAAGTCGAATAGATATTGGCATCCATGGCACGTGCTGCGGCGAAGGCGTTACGTTCGATGCACGGAATCTGGACGAGACCGCAGACTGGGTCGCATGTCATGCCGAGGTGATGTTCGAGAGCCATCTCGCAGGCGTATTCTATCTGTGCCACGCTGCCGCCGAAGAGCTGACAAGCCGCACCAGCCGCCATAGCGCACGCCACTCCTACCTCGCCCTGACATCCGACCTCGGCGCCAGAGATGGAGGCGTTGGTTTTCACTATGTTACCAATCAATCCTGCTGTTATCAAGGCGCGACAGATGCGCACTTCGTCAAAGTTATAACTCTTCCAAAGATGATACAAAACCGCTGGCAACACGCCACAAGAGCCGCATGTCGGGGCAGTGACGATGAGACCGCCCGAAGCGTTCTCTTCAGCGACGGCGAGGGCATACGAGAACACGAGTCCTCGGCTGCGAAGCGTATGCTGGTATCCCATCGCCTTGATGTTGTATTGAGCGGCTTTGCGAGGCAGGTTCAACGGTCCCGGCAGACGCCCTTCGGTGCGAAGCCCGCGCTCCACGGCATCTTTCATGGTCTGCCATACGTTTTTGAGATGCTCAGTCAGACCTTTGTCGTTCTCGCTATCGAGCACATATTCCCAATAGGTCTTGCCGTTTTTCTCGCACCAGCGCATGATTTCCGTCATGGTGGTCATGGTGTAGAGGTCGGGTAGAATAGACGGCTTGCCTTCCTCTTCGAGGGCACCGCCGCCCACGCTGTAGACCGTCCACTCGTCGATGACTTTGTTTTCTTTATCCAAAGCTTTGAATGTCATTCCGTTAGGATGATACGGCAGGAATATTTTCGGCTGCCATACGATGTTCACTGGAGCGTTAGGCTGCATAACCTCAATGATAGCGACGTCGGTGAAGTGACCTTTGCCAGTGGCGGCGAGGCTTCCGTAAAGCGTGACCTCAAACGAGGCAGCTTCAGGATGACGTTCGAGGAACTGCTCAGCGGCAAAGCGGGGAGCCATAGTGTGACTTGATGAAGGACCGTGACCGATGCGGTAGATTTCTTTTATTGTTTTCATATTTTTGGAATTGCGTTTATCAATTTTTTAGTATAATCATTTTTCGGGTTGTTGAAGATCTCATCGGCGTCGCCGAGTTCGACAGGACGGCCGTTGTACATCACGAGGATGCGGTCGGACATGAAGCGCACGACGCTAAGGTCATGAGAGATAAAGATATAGGTGAAACCGAAGTCTTTTTTGAGACGGTTGAGGAGGTTCAGGACCTGCGCCTGCACCGACACGTCGAGAGCAGAGACGGACTCGTCGCAGATGATGAGCTTCGGACGCACTGCCAGCGCCCTCGCGATGCAGATACGCTGCCGTTGACCGCCAGAGAACTCATGCGGATAACGCTGATAATGCTCGGGTTGCAGTCCGACCTCTGTAAGCAGCTCGCACACCTTGTCGCGACGTTTTTTCGGGTCAGGTTCGAGTCCGTGCACCATCATCGGCTCCGCTATCGCGTCGCCGATGCGCATCTTAGGGTTCAGCGACGAATACGGGTCCTGAAACACTATCTGCGCGTGTTTGCGGTACTCGCGTAAGTCGTTGCCTTTCAGCGACATGACATCCTTGCCTTCGAAGATGATTTTGCCTTCGGATGGCTCCACGAGACGTAAAATAGAGCGTCCAAGCGTCGTTTTTCCGCATCCGGACTCGCCCACGAGACCAAGCGTTTCACCAGGATAGACCTCAAATGTCACGTCATCGACGGCTTTCACATGGTCATAAACACGGTTGAAAACGCCTTTTTTCAGTGAGAACCACGTCTTCAGATGCTCGACTTTTAAAATCGGTTCACGGCTGTATATTTCTTTAAGATGATTTTCTCTTTCTTGTTGAGTGACAATGAGTTGCTTCTTAAAATCGGCATCATCGCCCCAAGTGCCGTCGAGGAACTCTTTCACGATTGGAAGACGTTTCAGTCGGTAATCCATCGGCGGACGGCAAGCGAGGAGGCCTTTAGTGTATGGGTCTTGAGGGGCGTTAAGAACTTTAGAGGATTCGCCGTATTCGACAACGCGACCGTTGTGCATGACTAAGATGTAATCGGAGACCTCGGAGACGACGCCCAAATCATGCGAGATGAAAATCATTGACAAACCATCACCCTTTTGAAGATGCTTCAACAATTTCAGAATCTCTTTTTGCACCGTGACATCGAGAGCGGTGGTGGGCTCATCTGCGATGAGAATCTCGGGATTGCACGCCAGCGCCATGGCAATCATCACGCGCTGTTTTTGTCCGCCCGAAAGCTCATGCGGGTAGCTCTTGTAGATGGCTTCAGGGCGTGGCAGCATCACTTTTTTGAAGAGTGATATCACGCGGGACTTCGCCTGTTCTTCGGTGACGTTTTCATGGGCAAGGATGGCTTCCGTGACCTGGAAGCCACATTGGAACACGGGGTTGAGCGACGTCATCGGCTCCTGAAATATCATGGCGATGCGCTTGCCGCGAATGTCGTGCATCTGATTTTCAGTGAGATGCAAAACATCCTTTCCGTCGAGGGTGATTTCGTCCGCCGTTATCCTTGACTGCTTCTCGTTAAGAAGCCGCATCAGTGCGAGGTTGCTCACCGATTTTCCGGAACCTGATTCTCCAACGATTCCAAGGGTTTTGCCTTTCGGCACCTCGAAACTGACACCATGCACCGCCTCGTTCCATTCGCCGTCGCGAAGGAAAGAAACGTGCAGATTATCAATTTTTAACAACGTGCTCATTTTTTATTTCGTTTTCATTGTCGAACGCATGCGTTCGACCTACGGGATACGTTTTTTCATCCCGTACGGGCAAGGCATGCCTTGCCCTAAAATCCTTCCAATGGCATTAAAACCGTTGGAATCAACAATATTCCTCCAATTATAATCATCATCAAAATGAATTTCCACACCCATTTGAACCATTTCTGATATGGTATTTTTGCCACGCCGAGGGCTCCAATCAGAACTCCGGATGTTGGTGTTATCATGTTGGTGAAGCCGTCGCCGAACTGGAACGCCATCACTGTGGCTTGACGGCACACCCCGATGAGGTCGCTGAACGGCGCCATAATCGGCATGGTAATGGCTGCTTTCGCCGAACCCGACGGGATGACGATGTTGATAAGTGTCTGAATACCATACATTATCTCCACCGACGCCACCTTTCCGAAGTCGGACATTGATTTCGACAGACCATACAAAATCGTGTCGATGATGCCGCCGTCCTGCAAAATTATCACAATGCCGCCAGCGAGTCCGACAACAACAGCAGCCGACAAAATATCTTGCATTCCCTCGATGAAAAAACGAGCTATGTCGCTGGCACTCTTGCCGATAGCCACGCCGCTGCAGATACCCATGGCAAGAAACAGCGACGCGATTTCCATCACATACCATCCGTAGCCCATCACGCCCACGATGAGGTAGATGATTGTGTAAAGAAGCAGCAGCAAGATGAAGTTGTGCACCGTTTTCCGTAAGGAGAAAAAGCCTAAAATGGCAAAAATGCTCGTCAGAATCGGGATGATTGGCATGGTGAAGGAACTCGAGCCGATTAAAAGGGTCGTTTTGGGGTTTAAAAACGAGAAAACCACCATCGCGACGAGCAGGAAAGCATACACAAACCATGCTGATTTTGGAACATAAAGTTCAAAATTTTGAGCGTCTACAGTCTGGTTTTTGCGCCAGTAAGCGTCATCGTCATACATTATCGAACTCGTAGGATTTTTCTTCACCTTGTGGGCGTAATGCAACACAAAAGCGATGCCGAAGATGTTGATAATCACCCAACAGAAGATACGGTAGCCGATGCCAGAAAACAACGGTACTCCCGCGATGCCTTGCGCTATTCCTATCGTAAACGGGTTCAGAATCGCACCTGCGAAGCCGATATGCGCTGCCACATATACCATGCAAAGACCCACAATGCTGTCGTAACCCATTGATATTGCGAGCGGTATGATGATTATCACAAAGGCGATACACTCCTCGCTCATCCCGAATATCGCACCAAACAAGCTGAACAGCAGCATTATCAGCACGATGATGATATTGTCGATGCCTAAAAACCGTATAAACTTATGATTTTCAAGTCGTTGCGTGAATTTCAGGAAAGAAAAAATTCCCATATCGATGGCGCGGCTTTTGTTCATGATCCAGAACGCGCCGCCAATCATCAGGATGAAGATGATGATTTTCGACTGCTGCACGAAGCCGTTGAAAAGCGCCGAAAACACCTGCCACGTCTGAGCTTCAGGCTGGAAATCCTGCTGATACTCAACGGGCAACTCGTTTTCATAATAAAAGGTGCCGTCGATATACTTACCCGGACGGATAATCCACGTCATCACGGCGGCGATGACGATTATGAAAAAAACGATAACAAAAGTATGCGGTACTTTTCTCTTTGCCATAAAATATTTTTTGCAAAGATAGCAAAAAGTTTTAGTCATTTTCTGATATCAGCAACAATTTATCACCTTTTTTAAGATAGAGTTTCCCATTCGGGACGATGTATTTGTGGTCTCGCTTCACGAGCATCACAAGAGTGCCTTTCGGAAGCGGGTAATCTTTCAGAAACGCTTCGTTTTCAACGAGTTGCATCTCCATTGCGGTATTCAACTCTTCTGGAATTTCAACTCCGAAGTTATCTGGTCCACTGGTATCTTTTTCGCCAAGATGCAGATGTTTCGCCATAAACGGAATAGTGGTGCCTTGGAAAATCAGCGACAATAATGTGATGAAAAACACCACGTTAAAGATGATTTCGCCACCTTTGACACCGTTCACGAAAGGATAAGTGGCGAAAATGATGGGCGCGGCACCTCGCAACCCCACCCACGACACAAAAACTTTGTCTTTGAACCCGATTTTTCTGAAAGGAAGCAAACTGAGCCACACAGCAAGAGGTCGCCCGATTAAGATGATGAAAACGCCGATAATGATAGCTGGCACTGCCATTCTCAGCATATTGTGCGGAGTGACGAGAAGTCCAAGCATGAGGAACATGACGATTTGTACCATCCACACCAAACCATCGAGAAGTTTGTCGATGCTGCGACGTTCTATGATTCTGTTACTCCCGAAAACGCTGTGAATCATGCCGAAAACCTTGATTTTACCATCAACGAGCCCGGCATTCCCGACCACGATTCCCGCGATGTAGACCGCAAGATAGCCATTTCCGCCAAGCATGTCAGTAACGGCAAACGTAAGGAAAATAAAGCCGATGATGAGAATCTGGTACAACGACTTGTTTTCGAGTTTCAGTTTATTGTGAATCCACACATAGACGCGCCCGAACAAGAACCCGACAAGAAGTCCGACCACAAACTGGAGCAGGAACGTGAACACTATATGAAACGCGCTGATATTGACGCCGCCGTCACTTTGCACCACCTGAATCATCACGATGGTTAGCATGAACGCCATCGGGTCGTTACTACCGCTTTCAAGCTCCAGAAGAGGTCGCAGATTATGCCTCAATCTGAGTTTCTGCGACCTCAAAATGCTGTAAACAGATGCCGAATCGGTTGACGACATCGTGGCGGCGAGCAAAAGGGCGATTGCAAGAGGAACCGACAACGCTTTCTCGAAGACGAAACCAACGCCGAATATGAAAAAGCCAGTAAACACAGTGGTTAGCAGTACTCCCAACGTCGCCAGAACCAATCCGGGGCCTATGACAGGTCGGATTGATTCAAACCGTGTGTCCATTCCACCGGTGAACAAGATGATGGAAAGCGCTATCATGCCGATAAACTGCGCTATTTCATAGTTGCTGAAGTGTATTCCGACTCCGTCTTCACCGAAAATCATGCCCACGACAAGGAACACCAACAACGTCGGGACTCCCATTTTGTATCCCGCTTTTGTTATTAAGATGCTGAAAATCAAGATAACAGCAGCTAATAAAAGGAAATTTCCAGCTGTGATTACCATCGTTTACTTGATTTTTTCAATCAATTTCATTGCCTGAACATCTTTAAAAATGTAAATGTCGGATTGTGGTTTATACTCAAACGGTTCGTATTTGAAAACCTGAATTGCTATGTATTTATGGTCATCAGCGAAGTAGAAAATCGTCTGGACGTTGCCTTCATGCTGGCGTCGGAAGCTCTTAAAAACCTCGAAATTCTCTTCCTCAAGAGCCGCCTTAATCCCAGACAAATTATTAGCGTCGTAAAAGATATAGTCTTTGGACACGACAGAACCAGTTTCCGTATTGACAATCTTTATACGTTGAAAATCAAGCAAATAAGCCGCCACGCAAATTGCAACTATACCCAAAAACACCTCTGTCGAAGTTGCCGTATCGTTTTGTTTTAGGTGAGGCATGTAAAACATAGTGGCGGCGAAAACCAGAAAAACCATGCTGATGATGATTGAAGATTTGTTTGTTTTTTTCTGCAGACCCGGAAGTTTGCAGGTGTTTATGTTGTCTGATATTTTTGTTTTCATGATTATTTGAATTAAGTTGATTTTGCCATAAAAGGCGATTTCTTGCGCGGGCCACCGCAAAGCGACGTGGGAGTATCCCAACTGCGTCATTTCGAGCGAAACAAAGTGGGGTCGAGAAATCTTTCACCAAAGATTTCTCACTACGTTCGAAATGACGAACCGAAATCAAATAATCAAACGTCTAAAAAGGACTACGAAGAGATCGTTGGGAGACGAAAAGCAGCATAGTAACTGCAGAGATGTCTTAAATCCGATAAGTTTGGCTTTAGCTTGAAAACATTTGAATATCAATGAGATATTCGATGTTTTTTGAATTTTTCTTGTTGTAGTGAAATGTAATACCGGCACAGAAATGGAGTTCACCAGATGAGGTAAAGCCATATCGCCTTTGCTTGCCGAGAGAAACGTCTCGACTTGAGCATTATGAGAATCAACAAAATAGCCCTGCAACTGAACATCTTCACAAAGATATGGCTCGGTCATCTTGAAACCGAGATAAGATGTCAAACCCAGGGCGATATAGAAAAGAAGTTTTCTCATTACGATGCAAAGATAACAATTTTAAAATTATTTTTGACAATTATTCCGAAAATTTGTAATTTTGCGGTGAGGTTCCTCGCTATAATAATGAGATTCCTCACTGCGTTCGAAATGACAAAATAGGTTAAATTTTTATAATATGGTAAACTACAAGGATTTAGGGTTGGTGAACACCCGTGAAATGTTCGCTAAGGCTGTCGATGGCGGCTATGCCATCCCAGCATTCAACTTCAACAATATGGAACAGCTGCAGGCCATCATCATGGCGGCTGTGGAGACGAAATCGCCAGTGATTCTTCAGATTTCAAAGGGCGCTCGCCAGTATGCAAACCAGACTCTTCTCCGTTACATGGCGGAAGGCGCTGTGGCATACGCCAAGGAACTCGGTTGCGCTCATCCTGAAATAGTTCTTCACCTCGACCACGGCGACTCATTCGAGCTCTGCAAAAACTGCATCGAGATGGGATTCTCATCGGTGATGATCGACGGCTCGGCACTTCCATACGACGAAAACGTGGCACTGACACGCAAAGTCGTCGACTACGCGCATCAATACGACGTTACCGTTGAAGGCGAACTCGGAGTTTTGGCAGGCGTGGAAGACGAGGTCTCAGCTGAGGCAAGTCACTACACAAAACCAGAAGAGGTGGTTGATTTCGTGACCAAGACTGGTGTCGATTCACTCGCAATTTCAATCGGAACATCACACGGAGCATACAAATTCACTCCTGAGCAGTGCACCATCGACCCGAAGACAGGCCGCTTGGTACCTCCACCGCTCGCTTTCGACGTGCTCGAGGCCATCGAGAAAGAGCTTCCAGGCTTCCCTATCGTGCTTCACGGCTCGTCATCGGTGCCACAGGACGATGTCGATACCATCAATAAATACGGTGGCGCGCTGAAGGCAGCAGTCGGAATCCCAGAGGAGCAGCTCCGCAAGGCAGCGAAGTCGGCAGTCTGCAAGATCAACATCGACTCCGACAGCCGTCTCGCCATGACAGCGGCAGTGCGCAAGGCATTTGCCGAGAAACCGGCAGAGTTCGACCCTCGTAAATACCTCGGACCGGCTCGCGACCACATGAAAGAGCTTTATATGCACAAGATTGTGAACGTGCTGGGAAGCAATAATAAATTAGCGGAATAATTTGCCGCTAACGCGGAATTTGCTGCTTCGCAGAATGTGAAAAATGTGTAGCTTTCGCTAGATTAGCCGAAGGCTACACATTTTTACACATTGGAGCAAAGCGACCAAATTTTTACGACCAGAGGGAGTAACACATTTAAAAAAATTTTATTTTTGCGCCCGAAAATTTTATTTTAAACCATTTAAATTTTATCTAATAAAATGAAAAAATCTTTATTAAAAAGAACTTTCGTTTCAGTCGTTCTTATCTGTTTTGCTTTGACTGGAATGGCACAAACAACTTTTACTGCCGGTGATTTGAATTATCAGGTTAACGATGATGGCGTATCAGTGACGCTTACTGGCCATGTTGACGGGTACAACGCAACAGGTGAATTAATCATCCCGGAATCGGTGAGCTACGAAGGCAACGACTATACCGTGACAACCATCGGCAACAGCGCATTTTTGTATTATTTTTATCTGACAAGCTTGACACTTCCGAATTCAGTTGTCACAATTGAGGATGGTGCATTTGCGTATTGCTCAGGTTTTACAGGCGATTTGGTAATCCCTAATTCAGTGGTCACCATCGGACCAAGCGCATTCTTCACCTGCTACAGCTTTGATGGAGATTTGGTGATTGGCAATTCTGTCACAACCATCGGCGAATATGCTTTTGACGATTGCAACGGCATGCATGGCGTTCTGAACATCCCGAGCAACGTGACAACAATTGGCATCGACGCTTTCAGATATTGCACATTCAGCGGCATGACAGTCGATCCAGCCAACCCTATTTTCGATTCGAGAGACAACTGCAACGCCATCGTCCGTACAAGCACAAACGAGCTGGTGTTGGGATGTGTAAACACTGTGATTCCGACATCAGTCACTTCGATTGGTGAAAACGCGTTTTGCGGTCTTACAGGACTGGTTAGGATCGACATTCCTGAATCAATAACTTCAATCGGGGCTGGCGCTTTTTCGTTTTGCTTTGATTTGACTGGCGATTTGGTGATTCCCAATTCAGTGGAAACCATTGGTGCCGGCGCGTTTTTCCAGTGCTCGGGCTTTGACGGAGTGCTAACAATTGGCGAGTCGGTTAAATTTATCGGCGACTATGCGTTCAGACAGTGCGGAGGCTTTACAGGAGCTGTCTCATTGGCAACCGTGCCTCCCGAGCTTGGCAACGAGCCAGGATGGAACTGCGTTGTGTTTGAGCAATTTGGAACTCAAGTCCTAACCGTTCCTTACGGATGCGCCGAGGCTTATAAGAACTCGAATTGGTACGACCCGATTGGATTGAACGGTTTTTATGAATTTATTGAAGCAGAGCCATCAGCGGTTTCGGAAGTTGAAAATATCATTTCAGCGGTTTATCCGAATCCGACTAAAGGTGTAGTGAAAATCGAGGCTGAAGGCATTAAAAACGTCAGCATTTTCAATGGTTTAGGACATGTTATCTTTGAAAATGAAGCCAACGGCGATGTTTTTGAATATGATTTCAGCGAAAATGAGGACGGAGTTTATTTTATAAAAGTGGAGACGGAAAAGGGTGTGGAGACGAAGAGAGTGACGGTGATATAAAGTTAGTCAGTTAATCAGTTGTTCAGTTAGTCAGTTGAGGTTCCTCGCCCCTAAAGGGGTTCGGAATGACAATCACAACCTTGTTTCTACTTCCCAAACCATTTGTCATTCCGAGCACGAAGTGCGAGGAACCTCATTTCAATTAACGATGTAATAAATTGATTGTTACATCGTTATTTTTTTATGAAAAAATCTCTCTTGCTAACGGTTTTGATGCTTTGCGTTGTTGGAATCAAAGCGCAGGAGAATGATACGATAACCAAAAGGATTGTCACCGACTCAGTGGTGATTTATCCTTTGCCTGATTACAGGGATTTCATAAATGACATTGTGAAAATGCCGCCACTGAAGCCATTTTTTGTGCCTGGCGTTTCGAAAGAAGGAGACGAAAAAATCATTTACAAGAAACCTGAGAGAAATCCCAAAGCATACGGAAACAATCCAATATCGTTGATTTACAACAGGTTCAACAAAAGAGAAGTTTTGAAACGTAAAATGCAGCGAAACCGCAGACGGTTCAATCGCGAGATGGAACGATTAGGAGCTGATTCGCTGAAGATTCCAGAGTAACATCGTCATTCCAAGCGCGACCTCTCTACCTCATAAATGAAACTATTGATTTTTGCAAATCATCACCGCCAAGGATTTCAAGGCATTTCTGCGACCGTATGAAAACATTTTGATATGATTTTCCAGTGACAGCGGCTACGTGTTTGTCGTCAAGACCAAGAAGATAAAGGCAAAAAAGAAGTTCATCCGACTTTCTCAGGCGAGAGTGTTTGCTTATTATCGCATGCAAAGCTCCGTTTAATTCTTTGTCGAACAAATTCACAATATGCAGTCGTTCATCGCTGTTCAGCAAAAGCTCGGGATATTTTGCCGTTGTTTTTATGTGCATTTGAGTTATCGCGAACAATTTTTTACACAACTCGTCGGTCTTGACTTTCCGCATCCCATCATCAAAAGAAACCGGCTTGCGATTTTTTGCATCATTTAGTCCAACTAATTTATTTTCAAGCGATTTGATATTTTCTTTTGCGCTTTTGTTTTCAGCTTTCATCTTTTTAATCTTACCGTGAAGCGTGCTGATATACCGGTTTTTCTTGTTGATTTCGTTTTTGTGTCTTTTTTTTCTTGTTATAGACACGACACAAAACACAAACACAATGATAATTACCCCCACAGTAAACGCCATGATTATTCTTAGCCACAAACCTCTTATTTCCGCCTTATGCCTGTCTGTCTCATATTGATTATACATTGCCACAAGTTCGGCTTTCAGTGGAGCAAGCTCAAGCTCATTGTTGGTTTCTTCGGCAAGAAGTGGGGCGTAATATGCTGCTTTTTCATTGTCGCCTAGTATTTTACAAATATCAACAATACGGCTTATGGCTGTCATTTTTGCGGGATGATTGTTTTCGACTGCCATTTCGTAATAATACAAGGCGGAATCAATAATGCTATTTTGATAATACATTTCTGCAAGAACCACACTCTTGATAATTTTTGATCCATCATCATGATTATAACATCTTTTCATAATACACAGAGCCTCGTAATGCCTGTTTTCAGCATCACATAAATTAAGAGCTTTTGTCATTAACATAGCGTCTCTTAATCTGTCTTTGTCACATTCGTCAATGATTAAGTCATTACACAACAATGAATCCGCCATCGCAAGATACATCTCTGATTCATCATATCTATTGTCTGTCGCTAATAATTTTGCCATTTTACTGAAATTGATAGCAATAGGATAATTTGCACGGCATTTTATAAATTCATCATTGGCTTTTTTGTATATTTGAAAAGCCAAATCACAGGTAAAATTATAATATATTTCGGATAATCTATTATATATCAATCCATTAAAATAATCCATATATTGGGTTCTGTCTTTTCCCTTTATATGATTCATAGTTTTTAAAGACATTAGATATTCAGCGCATGCTTTTTTAATGTCGTTTTTTTCGATTTCACCCACAGCATTATAGTAATGTGCACGTGATTTTTGGAATAGCACATCCACATTTTTAGGATATTTTTTAGCAAGACTATCATAATAACTCACCGCTCCAAAAACAGCGAAGCCGTTAGTCTGCATAAGGTCGTTTTTAAAGAGAGCCTCCGCAATAAGAATCTGATGTTCATAATAATCAGGTTTTGAAAGTTTCGACTCGTCAACAGTGTCGGAAACATTTATTAATATGCCAAGTGCCGCATTGGGACAACAGGTCATCGTATCGGTTATTGCTTTCAGTGCAGAATAATGAAGAGGAGTATCTTTTTCGGAATACAAAGAAAAACGTTTGCAAGATTGTGTCAGGAGGCACAAAAGTGTCAACAAAGCGTAAAATATGACAGTTTTTATCTTCATGTTGCAAAAATAACAAAAAAATTCACGCAAAAGCAACCCTTTTTACAGTATTTCGGATATTATTTCGTCACAAAATAATGGATTTCGTCACAAACATAATGGAATTTTCATCACAGAACCCCAGTGTTTTCAACTGAATCCGCAAAAACGTGTAATAATTTGTAATAGAAAACTTTGAAAAGTTGAAAATTTTTAGCATATTTTTGAAAAAATTTTAACGCAAATAAAATATGAAAAAAGTATTGTTTCTTTTACTCTTTGGGCTGTTGTTATCACAACAGTTTGCGGTTGGTGGTACACCAATCCAAATCAAAAGAACGGATAGTATGGGCAATTCCAGACCGATGGTAACTGACATTTCAGTGGAATTGGAAGGAAACACCATAGAGATTACATTCGGTTCTGATTGTGGAGCCGCCGACATCACTGTTGAAACTGCCGCAGGAGCTACAGCGGCATCAGCTTATTGTCCGAGCACTCCAGAATATGTCGAGTTAACTATTTCAGTACCAGGAAGTTATGTTTTAACCATTGCAACAAGTGATGGTATTTATAAAGGGCAACTAAACATTAATTAATATGAATACGGTCAGAATGTCAGCTTTAATAATTGCAGCAATGCTTGTAGTGGGGCACACTAATTGCACAAAAAAAAGCGGGTGTGAGATGGTTAGCGGTGAACTTAATGTAACCGGAGAGTTCCATTATTCAAAAAATAAAGTAAAAATACCAAAATGGCCAAACTCAGAAACCATGTTGGATGTGAATGCTTTTTTTGTATTGGACAATGCGGAAGGGCGTTTCTATGACACGATAGTAATTACCAAAGCATCTGTTCCGTCTGAATATCGAACAAATGCAAAAACACACGCACGCGTTTCACTCAAGAACACGGTATCACAACCATCCACCATGGAATTACGTCATGATTATTATGAATTATTATGTATAGAAAAAATTGATTGATTATGAAAAAGTCTACATTGAAAAACAAAATGCTTTTATTATTGTTTTTAATGTTTTTTGCATCGACAGAAACGTTCTCTCAAAACTACGAGTTCGCTCCTGTGGGAGCAGAATGGTATTACACGCGATTCTATAGGATAGAATCTGTTGCGTCTGGAATAGCTTGTGACAAGTTCACTTCTGTTGGAACAGTGATTATTAATGGTATCGAAT
>JAFRRS010000015.1 GCA_017427985.1 Bacteroidales bacterium
CGACGTGACCGAGTTGGAGTTCATCCACGAGGATTGGGTCTTTGTCCGCGAAGTCGATGGGTTCATTCCCAGCACGTATCGCGTCCTCATCAAGACCGAAGACGGCACCTACGAGATGGTGGCCAAGGCCGCCAACGTCTCGCCTTGGGGCGTGACTTTCAAGGTGCCGGACAACCCAGTGGCCACCATCACCTACAAAGATGTTGAGGGACGCTTCGTGGCCAACGACGGCAGTGTGCGCGAACTCACAGGAGGATGTGGCTGCATGAGCATCCGTCAGTGGCACCAGTACCCCAACATCCTGCCTCGCGAGCTCTACATCGACGAGCAGCAACAAGGCGGCATGAAGTTCGATACGCTGTAATCACTTAAATGTGACTAAGCAGAAACAGAAAAACCGCAACCCAAGTGCCACCTGGGTTGCGGTTTTTGGTTATGTCATAGTTCAAGAAAGATTAGTACGCGGCGGTGAAGCGCTCTTTGTGGTGGTTTTCCTGCTCGAGCTCGTCGATCATCGCAACAGCGTAATCTTCGACGGAGATGAAACTCTCGCCCTTATCGTCGAAGAGCATGTCGTCTTTGCCCAAACGATATTTTCCTGTGCGGACACCAGTTGTCATGTTGCCGAGGTTGCCTGCAGGTGAGAAGAAAATCCAGTCGATGTCGTTTTCTTTCATCAGAGTGTTAAGATAAAACTCTCCAAGGCTCTTTACGCCCGGTAACCATGCCTCTGGCAGAGTGCCTGTATCAACCAAGCGAACACCAGGTTTCACGAACAAAGTGCCGGCACCACCTACAATCAAAAGACGGCGCACACCTGCCTGCTTTGTGCCTTCAACAATCTTAGGATAGTTTTCCAAAGTGTCCTCATACTGGCGAGGATTTGCCCATCCCGGATTGTAAGCGCTGATGACAGCGTCCTTGCCTTTGGCAATCTGAGCCAACTCTGCCGGATTTGTAGCGTCAGCCACAACATATTCAATAAGAGGGTTCTTCACCTTGGCGCTTTCCAAATTGCGCACAATGGCTGTCACTTTGTGACCGCGCATCACCAACTCGTTCAAAAGGGCACTGCCCACGAAGCCTGTAGCTCCAATCAATACAACGTTTTTCATTTTTTTAATGTATTTTGTTTGACAATATTGTTATGTTTTCGACTGCAAAAGTAGTTACTTTCGGTAACTTACGCAAGAGGGCACGGAAAAGTGGGCTGGTTTCAAAAAAGTGTGTATTGCCTGTTTTTCTGACAATTGTCACTCAAAAAAATTTTATTTTTTTTAAATACTAAGTTTCTTTCGGGAATTTTTGTACTTTTGCAGGTCATTTTTAAGTTAATATGAGAAAGATAAAAAAACCGGTTGACCCCAACTATCTGGAGTGCCCGATCCGCAACGTGATTGAGAAGTTTGGCGACAAATGGTCGCTTTTGGTGTTGTATCACCTTGATGTTCATGGCACTATGCGTTTCAACAGCATCCATCGCGACATGGCCGACTGCTCGCAAAAGATGCTGTCGCAGACGCTTAAACGGTTAGAGCAATTGTACCTAATCAGCCGCAGGCTCTATCCTGAGGTGCCGCCCCGCGTGGAGTATGGGCTCACCGAGACGGGCAAAAGCTTGATGCCCCACATTAAATCCCTTATCGACTGGGCGAAGGCATATGCTGCCGAGATGACTTCCATCTGAAATTCGATTCAACAGCGTTAGACAGACAATTCCGCAACTCGGGCGATGGCTTGGGTTGCGGATTGTTTTTGCAAAATTATTCGTAAAATTACGAACATATAAAAATAATGTGTATTTTTGCAGCCGAAATCAATTAAGAAACAAGTAATGGAAAAGCAGGAATACACTGAAAAACAGGTTCGCCTGGCGCGTTATGCCAAGGCATTGGGCAATCCAGCGCGTATGGCTATCATGGAGTTTTTGGCGAAGCAAGAGACCTGTTTCTTTGGTGAAATCCATGAGCAACTGCCAATTGCCAAGGCCACAGCCTCGCAGCACCTTTCGGAGTTGAAGGAAGCAGGGCTTATCCAAGGTGAAATCATCCCACCCAAGGTCAAGTATTGCATCAACGAGGAAAACTGGGAAGAGGCCAGGCTGCTCTTCGGCGAGTTCTTCGGGCAGTGCATCTGCAAGAAAAAAAGATGCTGTGGATAACAACGCTTTTTTTTGCCTTTTGTGTTCGTAGTTTTACGAACATTAAACAGATAGTATATGTCAAACTTAAACACAAGAAAAAAAATGAAAATCACAGTTCTGGGAACAGGATGTTCCAAATGCAAATCGCTGTACTCGACGGTGCAGCAGGTTGTTGAAGAGATGGGTGTTGAGGCCGAAGTGGTCAAACAGGAGGACATGATGGAGATCATGAAGTACAATGTGATGACCCTTCCCGCTCTCGTCATCGACGAAAAGGTGGTGGCCAAAGGGTCCATGAACGCCAATCAAGTACGCGAAGCAATTCAAAAGGCGATGTAACTCAAACACTTAAGCATCATGAAGAAAGCATTATTGTTTTTGGCGGCTTTGGCCGTCATGGCGGTGGCTTTTGCCGCCTGTGGACCATCGACCAACAACAAGGCAAAGGTTGAAAAGTCCGAAGCGCAAGACGAAAAAGGCGTGGTGAAAGTGCTGTATTTTCACGGAGCGCAACGATGTGCCACTTGTGTCGCGATCGAGGAAAAGACCAAGGAATTGCTTCAGGAGGCCTACGTCCAGGCGCAACAGGATGGCAAGGTGAAGTTCTGCCCCATCGACTTCTCGGAATCCGAAGGCGAAGCCATCGCCGACAGTTATGAGGTCGCGTTCTCTTCGCTGCTGCTCGACAAGGACGGCACCGTCGTGAACCTTACCGACATGGCTTTCCGCTATGCGCACTCGGAGCCTGAGACTTTCAAGGCGAACCTGAAGACTGAAATCGACAAAT
The DNA here is from genome assembly GCA_017427985.1 of Bacteroidales bacterium. Taxonomy (GTDB): domain Bacteria; phylum Bacteroidota; class Bacteroidia; order Bacteroidales; family F082; genus Limimorpha. The sequence goes on from JAFRRS010000015.1 coordinate 2,931, forward strand.
TGCTTGAGTAATGGAATTCCTGCAACAGCTTCTCGACAACAGCAGTCTGCCCATCGTCACTGCTTTCCTGCTCGGCTTGATTACCGCCATCAGTCCCTGCCCCTTGGCAACCAACATCGCCGCCATCGGCTATATCAGCAAAGACATTGAAAGCCGGAAACGCATTTTCGTGAAGGGCTTGCTTTACACCTTGGGACGTATTATTGCCTATACCGTACTGGGTATCATCCTACTTGCCATCCTCAAAGGTGGCAGTAGTTTGTTCGGCATTCAGAAGTTCATCGGCAAATACGGCGAGATGCTCATTGGCCCCATCCTCTTGTTCTTTGGCCTTTATTTGCTGTTTGGCAACCGCCTCAACTTGCCTTCGTTTGGCTTCAAGGGCAACGGCGAGGGCTTGGCGAAGAAAGGCGGTTGGGGTGCCCTGCTGTTGGGACTGCTCTTCGCCATGGCGTTCTGCCCCTCCAGCGCCATCTTCTACTTCGGGATGCTCATCCCCTTGGCGGCATCGACTACCGCAGGATGGCTTCTCACTGTTGTCTTTGCCATTGCCACGGCCTTGCCCGTCATCATCGTGGCTTGGATTCTGGCGTTCAGCACCAACAGCATCGGACGGTTCTACAACAAGATGAACACTATCCAAAAGTGGTTCAACTGGATTGTAGGCGGGCTGTTCGTGGCTATTGGTCTCTATTATTGCATCATCGTTTTCTTTTAATCAAACACACAGGTCATTATGATTCAACAATTTGCGGATTGGCTCATCTACAGCCTCATCGGGCTTGACAGTGCCTCGCGTTTGGGCAGCGCGCTCAATTTCTTCGTCTATGACAGCATCAAGATCCTGCTGTTGCTGTTTCTCATCAGTGCAGTCATGGGTGTCATCAACGCCTATCTGCCCATTGACAGGCTGCGGAACTATTTGCAGACGCACAAGATGTTCGGTTTGCAATACCTTCTGGCGGCTGTGTTCGGTGCCATTACGCCGTTTTGCTCGTGCAGCAGCATCCCGCTGTTTATCGGCTTCGTGAAGGGTGGCATTCCCTTGGGCGTGACCTTCTCGTTTCTCATCACCTCGCCGTTGGTCAACGAGGTGGCGGTAGCGATGTTCCTTGGGACTTTCGGCTTGAAGGTGACGCTGATATATGTAGCTTCAGGCATCCTCCTGGGTGTCATTGGCGGTGTTGTTTTGAGCCGTTTCCGCTTGGAGCGTTGGCTCAGTCCGTGGGTGCTGGAACTTCAGAAGCAAAGCATGGCCGAGACGGAAAAATGGGAGGCTGAAAAAGTCAGCTTTTGGAAAAGGTTGCCTGGTATCATCAAGGACTCTTGGGGCATCGTGAAAGGCGTGCTTATTTACGTCTTCATTGGCATCGGAATAGGTGCCGCCATGCATGGTTATGTGCCGGAGGGCTTCTTCCAGGAGCATCTTTCGGGCGGTCACTGGTGGGAGGTGCCGTTGGCCGTTGTGTTGGCTGTACCGATGTACAGCAACGCCGCTGGCATCATCCCTGTCATCGAGGTGTTTGTGCAGAAAGGCGTGGCGTTAGGCACTTCTATAGCCTTTATGATGGCCGTAGTGGGCCTTTCAATACCCGAGGCCACCATGCTGAAAAAAGCGATGACGTGGAAGCTCATCGGCGTGTTTTTCGGCACGGTGACACTGTTCATCATCCTCAGCGGTTGGCTGTTCAATTTGATTTTGTAAAATATGCAGATATGAAATTCCGCAACTCAGGCGAAGGCTTGGGTTGCGGAATTTTTTGTAGTTTTGCAGCCATCAAAAACGACTTCAAATGATACAAAAAGCATGGGATTTTCTTCGAGAGCACAACGAGGGGGTGTTGGCAACGATTAGCGAGAGCAAGCCTTGCCTGCGGGCCTTCCAGATTATGAAGCAAGAAGGTGAAACGCTCTACTTCGCCACCGCACCGCAGAAAGAGGTGTTCCGACAACTGCAAGCCAACCCTAACATCGAGTTTATGGTGCTGCAAGGCAAGGTCAGCGTGCGTTGCTCGGGTACGGCTTTTTTCGATGTGGACGATGCTACTTGCCGTTGGATTTACGACAACAACCCCGTGCTGCCGCGACTTTACACGTCCTACGACAAGTTGGTGTACTTCCGTATGCCTGTTGAGCATCTGGAATACTTCGACCTGCGTCCCACGCCGCCAGTGGTGCTTCATTATGACAGCAACGCCGATACCGTAGAAGGCGGTTTCGCTGGAGAACGGTATGGTATCTACAAAGCATAAACCACTCAAAGACATGGAAAACATAAAAAAACTATTTGATACCCTTCAATCTGCCGATGCCATCATAGTCGGGGCTGGAGCTGGACTCTCAACGGCGGCAGGATTCACCTATTCCGGCGAGCGGTTTGAGAAATATTTCGTAGATTTCATCGGGAAATATGGCTTCACTGACATGTACATGGCGGGCTTCCATCACTTCCCGACGGAGGAGGAACACTGGGCCTACTGGAGCCGACATATCTTTTATAATAGGTATGTTCCCGCACCGAAACCAGTGTATGACAATCTTCTTAAATTGGTGAAAGACAAAGATTATTTCGTGATAACCACCAACGTGGACCATCAGTTTCAGAAGGCTGGATTCGACAAAAAACGTCTGTTCTACACCCAAGGCGATTACGGTCTGTTCCAATGTGCGAAACCTTGTCACCAAAAGACCTACGACAACGAGGATGTGGTGATGAGGATGGTAGCCGAACAGGAGAATTTACGCATCCCATCGGAGCTGATTCCGAGATGCCCCGTTTGCGGTGAAAAGATGAAGGTCAACCTGCGTTCCGATGACACCTTTGTAGAGGACGAAGGCTGGCACAAGGCTGCACAGCGTTACCTCGATTTCGTGAACGGCCACCAACACGGCAAAATCCTGTATTGGGACCTCGGAATAGGAAGCAACACCCCGACCATCATCAAACTGCCTTTTATGCAGATGACCTACAAAAACCCAGAGGCGACCTACGCCACCATCAACCTTGGTGAGGCGTTCACTGTGGAACAAATCAAAAACAGGTCGATTGTGATTGACGGGGATATTGGAGAAGTATTAGAGGAATTGTTGAAGTGTTGATTGTTTAATCGTTTAATTGTTGATGATGAATCGTCTGGACTATTTGATTGACTACCTTCTAAAAGAAAATCCGCAATATTCCGAAATGGAGATTCCATCGGATTTTCAAGGCAAACGTGACCTGTTTCGTGCCTTGCGCAATGTGCGTTGGCCGAAACCTATCAGCGATGAGTTTCTGGATTTGCAGGATGAGGAATTGCAGATTCAATTGCAGGAAAAAGGCATTGTTGACCTAACTAAACTATCAACTATAAACTCTCCACTTTCAACTACTCTAAACTCTAAACCCTCAACTCTAAACTATATCATTTGGCAAGGGGATATTACCCGATTAAAGGTTGACGCCATCGTCAACGCCGCCAACAGCCAGATGTTAGGCTGTTTCCATCCTTTGCATAAGTGCATCGACAATGCCATCCATTCCGCAGCGGGTGTGCAATTGCGCGAGGAATGCCACCGACTGATGCTCCAACAAGGTCACGAGGAGCCGACGGGCCAGGCTAAAATCACGAAGGCCTATAATCTGCCCTGCAAACACGTCATCCACACCGTCGGACCAATCATTCCTAACGGCATCCCAACGGAGTTACAGAGTGAACAGTTGGCTTCGTGTTACCGAAACATCATGGCTTGCGCCGACGAAAACCATCTTGAAAGCGTTGCTTTCTGCTGCATCTCGACCGGCGAGTTCCATTTCCCGAACGGGTTGGCTGCGGAAATCGCGGTGCAAACTATTAAAGACTACTTGACTACACACTACGATAGCAGTATTAAACAATTGGTTTTCAATGTGTTTAAAGATGTTGACAAAGAGATTTATCAACAGATTTTAGGATAGAAATCCTCATCTCAGCCCAAAATTCGGATTTGGAGATTTTTTGTATACTTGAAAAAACTGAGCCGGCAACGTTTTGGAGGATATTCTTTTTGACAACGCTGATTCTTTCTATCGTTGGATTAAAATATGTTGGATAATATGACAATCGACACCACCAATATGTGCTCCCATTTGCAGAAGAAGCTGTTTGACGAGGACGGCGTTTATCATCATCTTTGGGTAGCTATGCAAGACGACCCGGAACTGACTGCTGTGGTTAGATCCCGACAGCTTCATATTTATCGGAATGGGAAGAAGGTGCTGGTTTTGGCAGGAAAATCAGCTCCAAAAGTCATAAGAGAAGATAAGATTTGTGAGATGTTGGTAAATGAATTAATATAGGAAAACCTAAACACTCATCTCGTTATAAAGCTCCACAGGACCGGCATGCCAAAGTTTATTTTCCTCGATTTCCAGACGGCGATATAGGTCGGAAGAATATATTTTGCGGATAGCATCGACAACGCTCAAGTTCCTGTCTTCCGACAACATCTCAGCGAGCCAACTGACTTTAGATGGCAACAGCAAATATAAATTATCTTGAGTTATCGGTGTCATAGTTTTATTTGTTTTGCGTCGTGAAACTTTATTGCTTGAAGCGATTTCGGCGTATGAAACAGGTATTGGTCAACCAATTTGTAAGTTTTCAACTCGGCAATCAAGTTCTGTTTTGTCATCAGTCCGCCTTCATATAGCGCGAAAGCGGCATATACACGGTCGTTTGCCACTGGCCCATAGACCACATCATAATTATGTGTAAAATGTCTGTCGGTGCGGTTGTTCATCACAAAATCAAGCCATTCTTCTGTAGGAGATGTAAAAATAAGACAATTCAGCGTTTTAAGGATTTTTTCATCTAAAACATACTCGTTTACGAAGCCTTCTTTGGCCTGTTTTTCTGTCATGCGACGGCGAACCCAATCGGTAGCCTGCGCTTCGGAAGTTGTGGCATAAAAACCACCGCCATAATCTAAATTGCGATTTGGCTCTCTTATTTCGGGTTGTTTAATCTTTTCAAGACTTCCGTGGTAAACTATCATGACTTTTGTCTTATTTTTATAAACTCTTCAATATCTTCCAAAATCCATTGATGACCTTGTGTGTGCAGCGTTTCATAATTATCTGCCAAATAGTCGAGAACACCATAACTGTCGAGTTGCCGCATTGCTTCATCGCCGGTGAGATGTTTGCTATTTTTGTATTGTTCAATACAAAATGACACGAAATACGATATGTCTTGCTGTTTGTTCATAATTATCAACTGCAAAGATACAAATCTTTTTAAACAAGAGAAATAATTTTATCAACCTTTTTATTATCTTTGCAGAAAAATAAATCCACAATGAAAAAACTATTCTTCTTCTCAGCCCTCGCGATGCTGATTTTTGCAGGCTGCAGCAAAAAACAAAGCATCTATGACTTCTCCGTGAAGGATATCGATGGGAAAGAAGTGTCAATGGCCAAATACAAAGGCAAAGTGCTGCTGATTGTCAACGTGGCAAGCAAATGCGGTCTCACTCCGCAATACGAAGGTCTTGAAGCATTATATCAGAAATATAAAGACCAAGGATTGGAAATTCTGGCGTTCCCATGCAACCAGTTTTTGGGTCAGGAACCTGGCACCAACGACGAGATTCAGAGCTTCTGCTCGCTGACTTACAACGTGACCTTCCCTATTTTTGACAAAATCGACGTCAACGGTGAGAACGAAAGCCCACTCTACACTTACCTGAAGGCACAGGCTCCGTTTGTAGGCTATCCTGAAGGCACGGAGGAGTTCGGCGACATGCTCACTCAGATTCACCAAAAGACCGGAACCGGATTCGACCAAGGCGACGCCATCAAATGGAATTTCGGAAAGTTCCTCGTGTCCAAAGACGGCAAAACCATCATCCGCTTCGAGCCGATGGTCTCACCTGACATGATGGAGGATGATATTGAAAAGATGTTGAAATAAACATCATATAATTATGGGCATCACAATAGGTCTTTTGATTCCTCTTCTTGGCACCATGCTCGGTGCGGCGTTCGTGTTTTTCATGAAGAAAGACATGTCGCCAAGGCTGCAGAAGTCGTTGCTGGGCTTCGCTTCCGGCGTGATGGTTGCCGCCTCGGTGTGGTCGCTGCTGATTCCGTCAATTGAGATGGAAGCCGGACGAGGAGCGTGGTCGGTGTTTCCTGCGGCGATAGGATTCCTTGCAGGCGTAGGGTTTCTGCTGCTTTTGGATGAGCTCACGCCGCACTTGCATCTTGGAGCCAACACTCCCGAAGGACCGCGTTCGAAACTTTCTCGCACAGCGATGTTGGCATTGGCTGTCACCATTCACAACCTGCCGGAAGGCATGGCTGTCGGCGTGGTGTTCGCTGCCGCCTCGCAGGGTGTCGGCGACGTCACGGTAGCCAGCGCGATAGCCGTCTCGCTCGGTATCGCAATACAAAACATTCCCGAAGGAGCCATCATCTCCATGCCGATGTGCGCCGAAGGTAACAGCAAAACTCGTTCGTTCCTCATTGGCTCGTTGAGCGGCATTGTCGAGCCGCTTGGAGGTCTTGCCGTGGTACTTTTAGCTGCTTGGCTCACCCCTATCCTGCCCTACATGCTCTCATTCGCCGCTGGCGCAATGTGCTACGTGGTAGTCGAAGAGCTGATTCCAGAAGCCTCTTCCGGCGAGCATAGCAACCTCTCAACAATAGGCTTCGCTATAGGTTTTGTATTAATGATGATTTTAGATGTTGTAATGGGATGATTTTTTTATTATCTTTGCAGGAAAATAATCTAGGAATGGCGATAACAAACGATAGACTGAGACAAACGTTCAGCGAAGGCGGCGCACAGGAGATTTACCATGAAATTAAATCTAGCGGCGATTTCCTTGGCTTTACGAAACAATATGCTTTCGATTCAGATTACCGTGTCGCTAGAAGTGCTTTGTGGGGATTGACCAAGGCTACCGATAAAGAACTGTCACAACTTCAGGTTTTGCTCGACGAACTCATAAATCAAGCCATGCACACCGAGAATTCATCTGTACGGCGGTTGACTTTGAGCATTATCGAGCGTTTGGAGTTGACTGAAGATAACCTGCGGACTGATTTTCTCGACTTCTGCTTGGATCACATGGTAGCTGGAGATGAGTTACCAGGTATTCAAACTCTTAGCATGAAACTCGCTTACCGCATGTGCAACTTCTATCCCGAGCTGAAGGAAGAGTTTAAACGGATTATCGAAGCAATGGAAATCTCTTATTACAAACCAGCCGTGAAAGGATTAAGAGCAAAAATCCTCGGCGGAAAATATCAATATAAATGACAATTAACAACTATATCGAAAAACTTGGGCTTCTTCCTCATCCCGAAGGTGGTTATTATCGTCAGCTTTACGGCAACGATGCAACAGGGAAGAAGGACATTTCAACCATTTATTATATGCTTACCGCCAACGATATCTCAGCCTTTCACAGACTTCATGGCGTGGTTGAAATCTGGTATTATCATGACGGCGAGCCACTTAATATTTATGTGATTGATGAAGATGGCAAACTCAGCATACATAAGCTTTCAACAGATCATGAAATGCAGGTTGTCATCATGCCGGAACAATGGTTTGCTGCTGACATCCCATCGAAAAAGGGATTTTGCCTTGTCGGTTGTGCTGTCGGTCCCGCTTTCAGCTTTGAAAACTTTGAATTGGCAAAGAAATCAAATCTCCTTCAGCTTTATCCGCAGCACAAAGAACTGATTGAGAGGTTAACAAAAGAATAATAAAAAATGACACTCGAAGAAGCCATCATCGCTCGCCATAGTGTGAGACAATACATCGACAAACCCATTGAAGCAGAGAAGATCCAACAGCTTCAAGATCTAATCGACGAATGCAACCGTCAAGGAAATCTGCATATCCAACTCGTAACCAATGAGCCTAACGCCTTCGCTGGTGGACTCGCTAAATACGGCAAATTCTCAGGCATAAGCAACTATATCGCCATGATTTGCAAGAAAGGCGACGACGTGAATCTCGGATATTACGGCGAGAAGGTTGTGCTGCTTGCCCAAACTCTCGGACTGAACACTTGCTGGGTTGGCCTGACTTTCCGCAAGCAACCCGACAAATACGAAGTGCGGCCTGATGAAAAGCTGATTTGCGTCATTTCTATCGGTTACGGATCAAACCAAGGCGTTCAACATTCCCAGAAAAAGGGCTTTGAAGAATTTTGCAAAGACGGCAGAAGTTCCCAAGAGGCATTTCCTGATTGGTTTGTGAAAGGAATGAAGGCTGCTCTATTGGCACCAACAGCAATCAACCAGCAGAGATTCGAGTTCATCCTCCACGACGGCAACAAAGTCGAGGCAAAAACCCGATTCACAATGTTCAACAGCTACGCCCCAATAGACCTCGGCATCGCAAAGTGTCATTTCGAAATCGGCGCAGGCAAAGATAATTTCGAATGGATGTAGATATGAACTGGACAATAATCATCATAGAAACAATAATTCTAACGGCAGCTTTCACGGCGATGATCCTGATTCCGCTGGTGAAGAATACTTCAAAACCCACGATTTCTGGTCGGCATTAGTGCTTTCGTCTATCTTACTCTTAAGTCGCTGACGGGCTTTGGTGACGGAGGCGGGTGATATGCCCAATAGTAGTGCCTGCTCGGCAACGGCGAAATGCAGATATGAAAGGATGAAGATGCGGATGTCGCCACGAGTAAGACGGGGATGTTTCTCCCGAAGAGATTCAGGGGTGAGCGAGCAACTATTTCGGAACACCCGTTCCAATTCAGCCCATTCGTCGTCCTGAATGTATCGAGGCTCGGCGTGAAGCTCTTGTAGCAGGTGGTTTTGGCTAGTCAGGGTGTGCATCAGAAGATAGGAATCAACGTCGCCTTCCGGTCCTGGGCCTTTTTGAGGTATGAAAGATTCACGCGCATCGACACCGGCGTGAATGACCATCAGGAAAGCACGCATATTTTTGCCAAAGATTTCGGAAGCCTGCGTTATGCTCAAGGGAACGCCACCTTCGACACAAATATGGGCTATTCCAAGCGCCACAATAACCATCTGATAGTAAAGCATTTCGGCATCCTCTGCTTGCAGACAGAAGGACTGCTCAATGGCTGCAACCGATTCCTCCTTGAAGCCAATATGCGTGTCAATGTAATCCTCAATAGACGCCATTGAAGCCTTTTCTTCCATTACTATTCTATAAAGTTGAGGCTCGTCCATGGCGAACCACAGGAGTGCCAGACCGAAGCCCTTGAAAGGCGGATTCAGAGAAAACCCTTCGCTGATGCGTTCGCTGAACAATCTGCGGGCTTCGGCTCGAACTGCCTCTAAGATGCCCTCCATTGACCCGTAAGCCGAGAAAATGGCATTGGCACCGCAGCCCAACGCTGACGCGAGACTGCGGGCAGTGAGGCTGGAGGCTCCGTCTTTCCTCACCACATCAATGGCGGCGGTGAGGATTTTTTCTCTTGTTACGCTTATTGGTCGCGCCATAATCAAACGATTGTTCCGTTATTATTGACCGCAAAAATAGTTAAAAATCAAATGCGTTTGTGTTGGTTTTCCGCAATGTCCACATTTTTGTCCATGTCCAATTTTCATTTCGGAACATATTTTACACTAATTTTGCAGCCAAATTAGAATGGACAAACAATGAACTTAGTGTTGAATACAATAGGGGCAAGCGTCGATAACGATATGATTTGCTCCTTGATTCCAAATAAAAAAGAGGTGGAAATCATCAACACCTCCGACATGAAAATTGCCCATTGCATGGGTTGCAACCAGTGCTGGCTCAAAACGCCTGGCGTGTGCGCTATCAAGGATGATTACGAGAGCATCCTCAAAAAACTGGTGCAAGCCGACAACCTTTGGCTTGTTTCCGACACACATTTCGGTTTCCTCAATTATAAAGGCAAGCGCGTGATGGACCGCATCGTGCCCTTACTGAACATGACTGTCGGCTTCCGCGACGGCTGGATGCGTCATGAGCTGCGTTATCATGCGTTGAATATCGGACTTCTGTACCAAGGCGATGCGGACCACGCGATGATGGAGGATTGGTGCAAGCGTACCGCCGCGAACATAGGTGGACAATCACTCGGAGCTATCGCTCTGCCAAGTACTTTTGATCAACCCTTCAACTCTAAACTCTCAACTCTCAACTCTAAACTTAAGCATCTAGTTATCATCAACGGCAGCCCTCGAGTGGAAAAGTTCAGCAATACGGACAAAATCATCCGTTCGTTCGCCAAGGGTATGGAAGAGGCCGGCATCACTTGGGAGCTGCACAACCTCTCCAACCGTAACGAATGGGATGCCGCGCGCGAGGCCTTTCTTACCCACGAGCGCACACTTATCGCCTTCCCGCTCTATGTGGAGTGCATTCCAAGCCTGATGCTCGAGTTCCTGGAGACGCTACCCAAAGAGCGCCAACATCCTGGTGAGCTTTCTTTCCTCCTCCACGGAGGCATGGACGAAGGATTTGAGTTCCGCTTCTGCGAACGTGTTTTGCAAGGATTGCCCTCACAGTTCGGATGCAGCTACGGCGGCACGTTGATTCGAGGGGGCAGTTTCAGCATCCGCACCAGAGAACCTGCTATCAAAGCTAAGATTATCGCGCCATTCGAGAAGATGGGACATCTGTTTGCGCAAAACGGCAACTTCCTCAGCCCGGAGGTAAAGAAGTTCGCCGGTCCCAAGCAATATCCTTGGCTGGTGCGCAAAATGGTGAGCTTGTTGTTTTTGAAGAAAGTCAACGGAGAGTTTGAGCAGTTCGCCAAGGATTGGGGCTGCACGCGACCGCTGAATTACAAACCGTATAGTGATAAATGATTAAAAATATGAAACACGAGATTATTGAATTGCACGATGTGCAAATTATTGGCATGGCCAAGAAGATTGCCTTCAATGAGGCGAAAGAAGAATGTCCCAAGTTCTGGGGCGAGTATGTGGAAAAGATTATCAAGCCTGTAGTGTTTGAGAAACAAGCACCCAATACCTTCCAAAAGGCGGCATTCGACAATGGCGTTGGTGAGTTCGGGTTATGTACCTGCGATATTCCCAACCACAATTGTGCTACCTGTTGGGAAGCAAACTTAGGTGCTTGCAAAAATAACACTTTTACATACGTTATTGGCGGTATTTATAAAGGTGGCGATGTGCCGCAAGGGATGCAGCTCTTCCCCATTCATAGCGGCAGATGGCTGAAGATGCATTTCGAGGGAGGTATGAAAGCCTTTCAAGAGCAATATATGAAGTTCCATAAGGAATGGGTGCCTGCACATCCAGAGTTTAAATGGGTACCGAATTCCTGTTGCATGGAGTGGTATCGGGGCACAGACATCGAGTCGCCAGACTACCAATGTGGTGTTATGATGCCGTTGGAGGCACAGCCGCGATTTAAGTTCAACACTGTTGGATTGTTTACTAACGACAATAAGGCTACTGTTGAGTTCTATACGAAGGCCTTTGGCTTTACCACATCATGGGATGGCGTACAGCCAAACGTAGAAATGTTCCTCGACGGTAACAGAATCATACTCTTTCCTCGAGATGCCTTTGAGCAAATGGTCTCCAAGAAATTCCAGTATCCTGAAGGTTTTAACGGCACAATGGAGTTGAGCCTCGATGTACCGTCTTTTGCCGATGTTGATAAAGAGTATCAGAATGCTCTTCACTATGGTGCAAAATCCGTACTTCCTCCAACTACCGAACCTTGGGGACAGCGCACTTGCTACGTTGCCGACCCTGATGGGAACCTCATAGAAATAGGATCGTTTGTTGAAAAATAAAATAAATATGGGTTATAAAGAAGAGGCCATAGAATGCGTTAAGGATCATGTCCTCCCGTTACATAAGCAAATCTATGCCAAGTATGATGGGGATTTTTTTATTTTGTCGCAACTTGAACCTGATAGCCAGTTCGATGTCCGGATTGAGAATACGATTCTCAGAGGAGGTGATCGTTGTACTTTCAGGATAACGAGAAAAGTATGAAGAGAGAAATATCCCCCCAAGAAAGCAGCCGTACGGATGCATTCCGTCTGTGGATGTCGTCGCCTATGCCGATGGTTACGCTGGTGAAAACACTGGATGTTAGTCGTTTAGTAAAAGCAAGCAAAAAGAGCGACATCAAGTTCACGACGCTGATGTGTTTGTGCATCGGCAAAGCTGCAAGTCAGATAGAGGAGTTTTATATACTGCCGGAAAACGGCAAACTGTTCAGATATGACAAACTTGCCGTCAATGTCATTGTGGAGAACTGCAAAGGCGGTATCAACTCTTGCGACATTCCTTTCACTGACGACTTGCAGCAGTTCAACCGTGACTATATGGAACTGACCACTACGGCGGCGAAAGAGTGTAAGAGCTCTTTTCTAGAAGACCACATGGTCATTGGCACGTCCGCTATGATACAGACGGAACTCGACTGCATCGTTAACCAATACAACGACAAGTTCAGCAATCCGATGGTGATGTGGGGCAAGTATCGCAAAGGGCTACTAAAAACCACTCTTCCTGTTTCCTTCCAATTTCACCATGTCCAGATGGATGGTGGACACGCCGCCAGATTCCTTCAGTTATTGCAGAATGAGATAAAAAACACCAATTCAAAATGAACCCCGTCGCCATACGTCTTCTTAACCAACAGTTGGTTGCTCCTCAGTTCAGCGACCCTGCTAATGTGGTCGGCCATATGGGTGCGATGCAGGCGCAGGAGTACCGCATGATGCGGTGAGCGGTAGCGATGCGCACCAAGAAGCCGTCGACGAAGGCTTTCAAGGAGGCTTACGACAGCGGGCGCATCATCCGGCTACACCTGATGCGAGGCACCTGGCAACTGGTGACCGCTGAAGACTGCTACAAAAGTCGCGATCTTGTGTTGCCGCCTGAACACCGTCACCATGCCCACAACAACAGCGGCATCTTCCAGCCCATCATCACCCACGACGGCATCGTCTGCGGCAATTGGTCACCGTTCAAAGAAGATTGTCAAGTAGCGTTTTTCGAGGGCGATTATGGCGTTGAGGATGTTCGGGAAGCATGGCAAATGTATATGAGATTTAAACAGAAACAACTATGAACAAAAAACATTCCTTTCGCAAGATATTGCTTGCGTTGCTTGCAGTTGCCATAGTGGTCGGCTGCCTATTCTCTTACTTTGGAGGTTTTGGTACGGGTCAATGCGCCGACACAGCGGAATTTGCGAAATACGCCCGCGGCGTTTCGGAGATTTCCATTCCCGTACAAGCCCGTGTTGTCGCCTTGGGAGAGGCCACACACGGCAATGCCGAGTTCCAACAACTCAAGTTGGACGTTTTCAAGGTGATGGTTGAAAAGTATGGTGTGCGAGCCTTAGCCCTTGAAGGAGACTTTGGAGGCTGCGAGACGGTGGATCGTTACATTCATGGTGGCGATGGCACGGCACAAGAAGCAGTGGAAGCCATCGGCTTCGCCATCTACAGAACCGAGCAGATGGAGCAACTCGTCTCGTGGATGCGCGACTACAACGCAACGGCAAACGAGGAAGACCAGCTCAACTTCTATGGTTTCGACATGCAGAGCTATGAGCACAACTATAAGTATCTGCTTGAAGCCGCTAAGGAATTTGGGGTGGATACGAAAGATTTGGAAAAAATCTGGGATGAAGAAAAAGACGACTTCTCGGATGCCTATCGAACTGACGAGAATGCGGAAATCTTTGAAACCGTGAAGCAGGAACTGATCCTGCTGAACGACTCACTTACTGCAAAATCAGTGCATCATGCGGATGTGCTGCTTCAAAACATCTCTATTGGAAAAGTCATCAACGATGCAACTGCGGGGAACGTTCTGCGCGACAAGCTTATGGCCGACAATGTGTGCTGGATTATGGAACAAGAGCGGGCACGCGGCAATGAGCGAATTTTTGTTTCAGCCCACAACGGTCATATTCAGCGGCGCAACCATTATGGGACCACAGGAAAGGGGTTAGGCAATCTGCTCGCTGACGAGCTGGGCATGGGATATTTCGCCATCGGTACCGATTTCTACAAAGCACGTGTCAACTTGCCGAAAGGCAAAGACCGCAAACGTAGCATCCATACTTTCTTTTCCCACGACCCTTTAGCGAAAGCCTCTAAGAAATGCGGCTACGAAACGAGTTGGTTCGATTTCTCCATCGTACCAGACGACTCCCCTCTCAAGCCATCGATTACAGGCTATACATGGATGGGGTCTATAGGCGAAATGTATTCCCCACTCATGGCTGTCCTGCCCATGGCCTACCGCGTTTGGGACTCGCCAACGGAACTCTATGACGGTATGATTCTCGTATCAAACGCCCATCCGATAGAAATACGGAATTTCAGCTACGTCAGCCACACAAATTGAGAGACTGACAACATGAAATCCGCAACTTTCCAATTGGTTTTCTCAATGTCCACATTTTTGTCCATGTCCAGTTTTTGTTTCGGAACGAACAATACACTAATTTTGCAACCGAATTGATATGGACTTTCAAGTCTTTGCCAAGAGTTGGGGATGCACTCGCCAGCTGGATGACAAATCGTATAGTAAATAATGAAAAGAGCGTTATTATATGGGTTACAGAGAAGAGGCTATAGCATGCGTTAAGAATCATGTCCTCCCGTTACATAAGCAAATCTATGCCAAGTATGATGGGGATTTCGACAGGATCTACTCGGAAGGGTACAACAGCAAGTCGTATCAGGGTCGGGTTATTTTATATATTTTGTCGCAACTTGAACCTGACAGCCAGTTCGATGTCCGGATTGAGAATACGATTCTCAGAGGAGGTGATCGTTGTACTTTCAGGATAACGAGGCCGCCGGTATGAAGAGAGAAATATCCCCCCAAGAAAGCAGCCGTGCGGAGGCATTCCGTCTGTGGATGTCGTCGCCCATGGTGATGTGGGGTCGCTACCACAAAGGCTGGCTAAAAACGACCTTGCCTATCTCATTCCAGTTCCACCATATTCAGATGGATGGCTGCCACGCGGCAAGGTTCCTTCAGCGATTGCAAGTTGAAATCAAAATTTTTCCAAAAAACACTTGACTCGTCCCTATTTTTGATGTAAAGCTAATGCAGGACAAAACCGAGTTCTCTTAGTGCTCAGATCTGCGAAATCCTGCGAGTGTCAACGAGCCTAAATCCCTTGTGGAAGAACTGTGGAAGTCAAAATCCGTGTAATCTGTGAAATCTGCGAGAAAAAAATGATTGTCATTCAAAAATTCAAAAAAAAGGTGAAAAATTTTAATACTGCTGTCGCTTCCCGATTTTTTCCTATCTTTGCATAAATTATCAAATCGATTTTGTTATGGTAACAAAAGAAGAAATCCTGAAAAAAGGTTACATCACCTACGAAAACGAAAACATCAAAGTGTTCTGGAATCCGAAAATATGCCAGCATGTCGGCAGATGTGTTCGTGGTAACAGCAAAGTGTTCGAAGTAGGACGTCGCCCTTGGATTGACCTCTCACAGGCTTCAGCAAAAGATATAGCAGCCATCATCGACCAATGCCCATCAAAAGCTCTGCAATATGAGTTAAAAAATTCCAAGTAAAATGAACTGTACCTGAGCAACCATGAAAACATTGATAATTTACGGCTCACAATACGGTTCAACTAAACGCTATGCCGAACGTTTGGCTGAGATGACCGGCATTGAAGCAGTCGATTACAAAGATGCTAAAAACATCAACGACTACGGCAAAATCATCTATCTTGGAGCTCTCTACGCCGGTGGAGTTACTGGCTTAAAGAAAACTGTAGGCAGATTGTCTTCTAACCAAGAGCTGATTATTGTTACTGTTGGGCTCGCTGATCCAACCGATTCTGAAAATGCCATCAATATCAGGAATTCCATTAAAACTCAGATTCCTTCAGAGTATTACGATGAGAGCAAAATCTTTCATTTCCGCGGTGCCATAGACTACAGTCAGCTTGGTTTAAAACACAAGGTTATGATGTCGCTGCTCCATTCCAAAGTCTCAAAGATGCCGGAATCGGAACTCAATGCCGAAGCAAAAGCCATGCTTGAAACATACGGCCAGAAAGTTGATTTCGTCGATTTTACATCATTGGAAAAGATTGTTAATATACTGCTATGAACTGGCTCATCCTTATAATCGCCGGCCTCTGCGAAACTGCTTTTGCTTTCTGCCTCGGTAAAACTAAACTTGTTGACGGAACTGAATTCTGGGCTTGGATAGTGGGCTTCGCATTCTTCTATGTTTTAAGTGCAGTGCTTTTGGCGAAAGCCACTCAAACCATCCCAATAGGTATCGCTTACCCTGTTTGGACTGGCATCGGAGCCGTCGGGGCTGTCATTATCGGCATCTTTATTTTTCATGAGCCGGCAACGTTTTGGAGGATATTTTTCCTGACAACGCTGATTCTTTCTATCGTTGGATTAAAATATGTTGGATAATATGACAATCGACACCACCAATATGTGCTCCCATTTGCAGAAGAAGCTGTTTGACGAGGACGGCGTATATCAGAGAAGATAATATTTGTGATTTATTATGAATATAAGACTTGAACAACCCAATGATTGGCGAGAAGTAGAAAACCTCACTCGCGAGGCGTTCTGGAATGTATATCGTCCCGGATGCACTGAACATTACGTGCTTAACCAATATAGAAACAACCCCGATTTCATCCCTGAATTGGATTTGGTAATGGAGGAAAATGATCAAATTATCGGCCATGTGATGTTCTCGAAAGCAGGAATCACACTTGACGACGGCACAACATTCCCATCATGGACATTCGGGCCAATAAGCATCCATCCCGACTACAAACGCAAAGGCTATGGTCTGAAGCTGCTAAAATATGCACTGGAAAAAGCAAAGAATATGGGCGTCGGACTGCTTTGTATGGAAGGTAACATCGACTTCTACCGTCATGCAGGATTCGACCTCGCCTGTAAACTCAAGATTCATTATCACGCCGAGCCACGCGATTCCGAAGTTCCATATTTCCTTGCCCAAGAGCTGATTCCTGGATATTGGGGCGATCGAGAAGGCACTTATTGCCCACCTAAAGGATATTTTGTGGCCGACGAGAACCCTGAAGCTTTCGAAGCCTATGAATCCACATTCCCGGCAAAAGAGAAATTACGTCTGCCAGGTCAATTGGGATACGAAGAATGAAAACCCTCCAAAAAACATTAACCATCTTCATAGCTATCGGTGCTGTCGGCGGCGCTTTGATGATGTGGATTGATTAGCGGCATTATTCTCATGCTGTGGATAGTGCTGGAATGGTGAGTGTGGGGCTTTAACGCAATGAGCAATATCTTCTTCGTCCTCGGTCTGGTTGAAGTTGTCGCCGCCGTTGTAAGTATCCATAATATACGATCATAAAAACTAAAGACCATAATAAAAATTTTGTTATATTTGCAAAATTAAATACAAAAGCATGGAAAAACCTGATGATTTCAATTTATTAGATGACCTCAATAACAATCCAAATCAATTTATCAATTTATATAAAATGGGTATTGATGGAATTGCGGCAAAACTTGAATTATCAACACCTGATGACAACAAGTTGATTGCCTTGGAAGATTATCATTATCGAGCAATCCATCATTGCGGAGACTTACAAATAAATCACAAATACTCAATATTGTATTGAACTCCATCGGATGCGCATTACATGAGTTTAGCTTGTGTACAATACCTTTGGACTCTTCTGAAAAATCGTCAATATACAGCACGTTTAAAGCTATCGCTTTTTGAAGCACACTTACCATTACAGAAGTACTCTTTCTCAATTTGATGTAAATATCATACCTCTGATTTGCCTCATCATGTTTTTTATTTTGTTCATCAAAATAAGCGCAAATTCTTTTAAACACCTTCTTGGTTGACATTATCGTCATCATGTCAGAGTTTACAGATAGGCTATCTTCAACGCTCCAGTTCTCTATTTCCTTATCAAAGACTCCCAGAAACAGATTTAGGTCTTCTTTTATTGTTTTATACGTATTTTGTAAAACAGCCCATTTCTCTTCAAACGCCATATTATCGGCGACGACTTTACTCAAATCCTTAATAATGCTCTGAAGATTCATCATGTCTAAAAAAAATTTACAAAGATAAAAATTTTTCATCTCGTAATGCTTCCATAATACCAATTACAGACGAAAAATCAATTTGCGGACACGGTTGCGGACATGGTTTAAAAATAAAAAATGCTAACCGATTGATTTTCTTTCGATTAGCATTTTGCTTCGTGGTACCAGCGGTACTTAACGATTTGATTAACCTTGACAACCGTTGACTAAGTTTGACCAAGTAAACCACTGAAAATCAGTACTTTTTGTATTTCTTGACTTTTTGCTACTTAGTCATCTTTAGTCAATATTACTCATTTTGGTAGACAAAAATGAAAATTTTTGTCTACCGATTGCAAAAAATTAGTATCTTTGCATTGTATGAAAATGAGGGGATATTTATGAAGACTATTTTTACTTTATCGTCAAAGATTGATAAGAAAACAGGTAGGAGCGAGATTTACGTTCGCTTTACTGGTGGACGTAATATGCAGTTAAGAGCAAAAACAGGAATTTATATCAAAGTCAAACACTGGGATGATGTGTTTGGTAGAGTCAAATCAGTATCTCGTATGACCAACAAAGATGAACAGAAAGTCGTTACAAAAACAAACGAACTGGTCGAAGGTCTGCGATACAATATCAATACCAGATTTGAAGAAGACCAAAATAAAGTAACTATAGACAAAGAGTGGCTTGAAGCGGTAATCAAAGAGTACCTGGATCCTGATACACGAAAAACCGACATATCCGCCATGGGTTTCTATGATGCGTTTGATCAGTTCGTAAAAATGGAAGGTCAGCTTGCGCAAACACCGACTAAGCATTGGGCATACAGCACAAATCAGAAATTTACCACTTTAAAAAATCACCTGGTAAACTTCGACAATAGCATTACATTTGAAGATATCACTGTAGAAAAACTTGCTGATTTTGTTACATTTGAGCAGAATACACTCGGGCTTATCGACAGCACAGTAAAGAAGCATATTGTGTATCTAAAATGGTTCTTGAGATGGGCGGTCAAAATGGATATCACTAAAAACAATGATTTTGAAAAGTTCTCCACCGGGATTCCGACTCAGGAAACGAAAGTTATTTTCTTGACTGCGGACGAACTTAAAAAGGTCAAGATTCATGATTTCTCTGACAATCCCAGAATGGACAGAATCAGAGACGTATATATTTTCTGCTGCTACACCGGATTAAGATATTCTGACGTTGAGAATCTGAAAAAGGAAAACATATATGACGACAGGATTCATTTCACCACAATAAAAACCGACGACAAACTTACTATAGAACTAAATGATGTGGCGCGTGCAATTCTTGACAAATATAGTGGTTGCAAATTTAACAACAACAAAGCCCTCCCCGTCTTGCCAATTCAAAAAATGAACGAAGCTTTGAAAGAAATGGCCGAGGCTTGCGAAATCAACTCAAAGGTTGAGATTATTCATTTTAAGAAAGGCGAGCGTGTTTCTGAAATAATACCGAAATACAAGCTAATTACTACGCACACGGCTAGAAAAACCTTTGTCTGCACAGCAATACGTCTTGGCATCAATCCTGTCGTTATTATGAAAATAACTGGTCATAAGAGTTACAATACCATGAAACCATACATCGATGCTGAAGACAGAGTTAGACGTGAAGCAATGGATAAGTTCAATACGCTTGAGTAAAAAAAACAACAGATATCGGTACTAAAACTAATTTTTATTTACACTTTTAGTACTACTATCTCAATATTTTTATTATTTTTGCAAAAAATTAGTTATGGCAGATCAGGTTTTAATTGGCAGAAAAGAAGAACAAGAGATACTTCAAAGATGTGTGGATTCTGAAAAAGCAGAGTTTGTGGCAGTGTTTGGCAGACGACGCATAGGGAAGACATATCTCGTCAAACGCTTCTTTAAAGATAATTTCGATTTCTACATAACTGGAATCTACGAATGCTCAAAAAAAGAGCAATTAAGTAATTTTCAAAGACAATTAAGGAATTATTCCGGGAAGAAATTCAAAAAACCGACAGACTGGTTTGAAGCATTTGACCAGCTGCGACAATATCTTTCGAATCTAACAAAAGAACGAAAGATAGTATTTCTTGATGAATTGCCTTGGCTTGACACGCCAAAATCCAATTTTACGAGAGCTTTGGAGCTTTTCTGGAACGAATGGGCTTCTGACCAACCTGATTTGAAACTTATTGTTTGCGGTTCGGCCACCACATGGATGACAAACAAACTGCTTGGCGACAAAGGAGGCCTTCATAACAGGGTTACTCAAAGCATACATTTGGCTCCGTTCACACTCAAAGAGACAGAAGAATATCTTCTGAGTAAAGGAATAGTATGGAACAGATATCAGATAGTGGAGTGCTATATGATACTTGGAGGTACGCCATACTATCAAAGCAAATTGCAGAAAGACTTGAGTCTTTCACAAAACATAGACAACATTTTCTTTAGCAAAAACGCAGAACTCAGAGAAGAATACAGTTTCTTGTTCAGGTCATTATTCAAAAATTCCACCATCTACCAAAGAGTTGTAGAGCTTCTGTCCAAAGAGACCAGAGGGCTTACAAGAAAGGAAATTTGTGACAAATTGAAAATAGAAATGAGCGGCAATATGACTGAATGCCTTGAAAATCTATGCAATTGCGATTTCTTAAGAAAATACAATTCTTTTGGCAACAGAAAACGAGATGTTACATATCAGTTAATTGACATGTACACCCTGTTTTATCTTCATCATATCAAACCCAACTCTTTACCTGACGAGCATTATTGGAGCAATACATTTTATACACCAGCACACACAGCTTGGAGTGGATTTGCCTACGAACTTGTTTGCATGAATCACATCCCTCAAATCAAAGATGCTTTGGGTATTAGAAGTGTACAGACCAATGTGTATTCATGGAGAAGTACAGATGAGAATGAAGGTGGCCAGATAGATTTGGTAATAGACAGAAAAGACCAAATTATCAATTTATGTGAAATCAAGTATTCAACATCTGAATATGAATTAACAAAAGACTATATGCAACGTATTCAGGAACGTCGTGAATCATTCAGAAAACAGACACGTACATCCAAAGCATTGCATCTCACTTTTATTACTACTTATGGACTTAAAAAGAATGCTTTTTATGGCATGATTCAGAGTTCTATAGACATGGAAAGTTTGTTCGACTAAGCCAATAAATCATCGATAGTAGTACTAAAAATAACTTTTTTAAGAACTTTTAGTACTACTATCATATGGTTTTTATCAAATTATCTAAGAACTGCGTTTATCTCTTCCACGCTCCTATGACTTCACCGATGTAAACAGTGTGAATACCTGCATCGAAATCAGCGTACCAGTCTTTAGGAGTGTTGTTGCGGAAGTCGTTTTCATTCTGATGCCAAGAGGTCATTATCTCACACTCAATCACCAACTTAGCCTCCTCGTAATAAGGTGTGCCGTCGGGAGTGTATGAGGTGTGAAGTCCTAGTGCAGCGGCCTTGTCACCATCCCGGCCACTGTTACGTCCCATATATTTCCAAACCGCAGGATCTTCAAACTCCATAATTGTAAAACGGTTGTGACGCTCCATAAACTCCCATGTGTATCGGGCTGGGGCAACATACACTGTTACGGCTGGACGATCATGGCCGAGATAGTTTCCGATTCCACCCCATCCGATTGTCATAGCGTTGTTTTCAGTTGTGTCGCCTGAGCAGAGAATGAGGTTTTTTGTGAAGAAAGTGAAGCCGTTATCAGCAAATTCCTTCTGTACGTTGAATGGTTTAAGCTCGTTATTCATAGTTTTCTCACTGCAGCCAGTTAATGCAGTGATTAACATGGCAATTAATAATAGTTTTTTCATAAATATCTTCTGACTTTCTTTTTATAATCGAGGTAATCTTGTCCAAAAGCGTTTTCCATAAATGCTTCCTCGCTCTTTATTTGCTTGTGGAAAAGGAATGTGGCGATGGCTACGACAGCTGCGTGCCATGCATTAGGATAAGCGATTAGAATGCCAAGATAAATCAGGTCAAAACCTAGGAATGCAGGGTTGCGGCTGATGCGATAAATGCCTTTGGTTACGAGAGTGGTTTCCTTTTGATCAGGGATACCGGCTCGCCAACTGTCACGCATCGTCATCATACCTGAAATGAAACATGTAACACCAATAGCGGCGACAACGATTCCTATCCATTTTACATATTGCGGCATCTTCATCAAATCCCAAACTATACTTGCAGCTTCAACAAATGGAATGATGAAAGTTGTTATCTTCAAAGACGTTTCAATACGGCGTTGTTCAGCTGGTTTGTTGCCTTTACCGAGAATCATGGTTTTGACACCTTGCCTGGATTGAAGTGCGGCCTTGGTGAAATAGGCAATGTAGAAAACCGCAATCACAAAAAATGAAGCGTACAGTTCAATCATGGTTGTTCAGGTACTATTGCAAAATATTCTAATGGTTCGGTTTTGCTGGCGTTTATCAAGCTATGCGAATGACCTTTGGGACAATAATGGCAATCTCCGACGACGAGTTTTTCTTCTCCATCATCGTAAAGGCAGCGTGCGACACCAGACAGGATATAGAAAACCTCGCTGTTGGTTTCGTGCTTGTGATATCCGATTGAGCAGCCCACGTCAAGATGGCCAAGCATTATTTTGTTGAGTCCGTCGAAATAGATTCTGGACTTTGTATCTCCATCACCGCCTTTGAAATTAGGCATTACGGATTGTTCGATGTTTTTGAAGTCGATAATCATATTATAGTTTTTATTTATTTAGCGATTTGATATCCAGAAGCAACCAACAGAATTCCTAAGACAATGCTGCCTGCGACGTATAGTGAAAAATATAACCAGTTGCCAGATTGAATAAGTTGAAAGCTTTCTTTGGAAAACGTGGAGAAAGTCGTGAAGCCACCACAAAAACCGACACTAAGGAATAGGACAAGTTGCTGTGAAACATTGGTAAATCTGGTAAACAACCCCCAAAGCAAACCAATTATCAAGCATCCGAGAAGATTGACGATAAAGTTGCCCAGGGAAATCCACCTGTATATTTAAGCAGCAGTGAAAAAACGTATCTCAATGCTCCTCCAATGAAACTTCCAGCACCGACAATAAGAATGTTTCTCAACATAAATCTTTTATTTATTTTTCATCAACACATTAACCAAGCATAAATTCCTGCTCCGACAAGGCAAGGTATCAGTCCTATGAGCATACCCCAACAGGATTGAATGAAGTGGTATTTCTTTTGGTGATAGGCTTCGTCCATGTGCTCAGTGCCGGGAAGACGTACTTTTTTCATATTCGCAAACAACACCCAGTCCAAGAAAAAGCAGTCGTACCAGTCGATGAAGAGCCAAATACCATAGCCCACCCACAATGCCGACCAGAAATTGTAAGCACCAGCCAACTTAACCACCACGAGTAACAGAATGAGTGCGATAACCAAAGCCATTCCCTTCTTCAGCAAAACCGTCGGCGTGAAGAACTTTGATGGAATACGCTCGTGGGTTTTAAAATACTCTTCCTGAATGTCCTCCGGGTAGTCTGCAATCCACCACACAGGATTCTTTACCAGCGGAATCAGAATCATTGCTGTAAAAGCCGCCGTTAAGATTATTGTTTCGATGATTATTATTGTCCAGTTCATTGTTTATTGATATTTCCCGCTGAGGATTTTTGTTCTTAATCCTTTCACGGCTGGTTTGTAATATGAGATTTCCATTGCTTCGATAATCCTTTTGAACTCTTCCTTCAGCTCGGGATAGAAGTTACACATACTGTAAGCGAGTTTCATGCTAAGTGTTTGAATGCCAGGCAATTCGTCACCGGCCACCATGTGATCCAAGCAGAAGTCGAGAAAGTCAGTCCGTAGGTTGTCTTCTGTCAACTCCAAACGCTCGATAATGCTCAAAGTCAACCGCCGTACAGATGAATTCTCGGTGTGCATGGCTTGATTTATGAGTTCGTCGAGCAAAACCTGAAGTTGTGACAATTCTTTATCGGTAGCCTTGGTCAATCCCCACAAAGCACTTCTAGCGACACGGTAATCTGAATCGAAAGCATATTGTTTCGTAAAGCCAAGGAAATCGCCACTGGATTTAATCTCTTGGTAAATCTCCTGTGCGCCGCCTTCGCTGAACGTTTGTCTAAGTCTATCACTCGTTATCGCCATTATCGGATTATTTCACTGCAAAGATAAAAAAGATTTGTGATTATTACTATCTTTGCAAAAAATATCACATTATGGGCATAACACTTTTGATTTTCGGATTACTGAGCGACACCTTTCTTGCTGCATTGGTTGGATTGGTTGGTGCAAGAAGGAGAATCGGATTTGGCTGGACGTTCTTTTTATCGATTCTATTTACGCCATTTATAGGTTTGATTATATGTTTACTGTCGGATAAGTTGCCTGATGGAGATAGAAACTGGGGCTGCCTGGGGAGTATATTGGCGATAATTACAATAGCTCTCCTTGTATTCTTGGCGATGATGATATTTGGTAGTTTCTGTGTTTCGTAGACAAAAACACAAAATAAAAAATGCTAACCGATTGATTTTCTTTCGATTAGCATTTTGCTTCGTGGTACCAGCGGGAGTTGAACCAGCGACACACGGATTTTCAGTCCGTTGCTCTACCAACTGAGCTATGGTACCCCTTTAGTTTCGCGGTGCAAAAATACAACTTTTTTTAATACACACAACTTTTTTTGAAAAATTTTTTTAAGGTCTTTAATCATCAATTTTGAAGGCCTTCAGCTCTCGAAGAGAGGTGGCAGCCGAAAAATGATGATTAAAGACTTACGACAACAAGAGTCAATAGTCGTCAATTCATTAGCCTTTTATTTTTGAAAAAATAAGCAGCTAAAGAATGGCGACTACTGATGATTTTTTGTATTTTTGCACCCTGAATTTCATCGTAATGAACAACTTTCTTACCATCGATATCGGCAACACCAAGGCGAAATACGCCGTATTCCACGACAAAAATATCGTGGAAACCGACGTCTTCAACCCCGTTTCCAACGACCTCTGGCATCTTCTGAATCGCCATCCGTATATTAATAAAGGTATAATATCGTCAGTCGGAGGATACGTCAACGAATGCCTCGAACAGCTCGAAGACATCCCGACAATCGTCCTCTCTAACGAGACAAAACTGCCTTTCGCCCTGACGTACAAGGACAAATCGAAAATCGGAGCCGACCGCCTCGCCCTCGTGGCTGCCGCTTTCGACGAGAAGCCTCACCAAAACAGCCTCGTCATCGACATCGGGACATGCATCACCTACGACATCCTCACAAGCGACGACCGCCATCTTGGCGGACCCATCAGCCCCGGCATGAAACTGCGCTTCAAGGCGATGCACGAACATACTGCCCTCCTACCCCTCTGCGAGCCGTCACACGACGAGATGAACCTCATCTGCGACGACACCGAAGAATGCCTCAGAAGCGGCGTGCAACTCGGCGTGACATACGAAATAAAAGAATTTATCGAGCATTACTCTTTGATATTCAATAACTTAAACGTTTTTATCTCGGGAGGTGACAATATTTTTTTGGAAAATAAGTTAAAAAATTGCATCTTTGCAAATTCAAATTTCTTGTTCAATGGTTTAAGATTTATCATGGAATACAATGAAATTCAATAACTTACATAAAACAGCCTTTTTAACTGCCATCATTTTCGTGATGGCAAGTGGCGTTTTTGCCCAATCTGACGTCTCTTCTCCATACTCGAGATTCGGCTTGGGAACTATGAGCCAGAACAAGACAAACACCATTCTTCAGGGCATGGGCGGTATCAACAACGCCGTCGACGGGATGTACCTGCTCAACAACTCCAACCCCGCCTCACTTGCGGAAATGGACACCCTCACATTCCTCTTCGACGCCGGTTTCTATATGAAATACATCACATATAAAAACGCCTCGGCAACGGAAAAAGGCTCCAACGCATCATTCGACTACTTCGACATCGGATTCGGCATCACAAAATGGTGGAAAATGGGCGCGGGCGTCACACCTTACAGCAACCGTGAATACTCATCGACCGCCGACTTCGACTTCCAATATCCGTATAGCATTGATTATGAAGGCTCTGGAGGCTTGAACAAGATTTATTGGGCTAACGGATTCAAAGTATTCAAAGGGCTGTCACTCGGCGTGAAAATGAACTACGTCTTCGGCAACGTCACTGATGAAACGACACTCTATTTCCCTGATTATGCCAATTTCCACAACGAAAGACGCACCATCAACCTGAGCATCAGCGATGTTTTGTTCGATTTCGGCTTGATTTACAAACAAAACTTCAATAAAGACTATCAGCTCGCCGTCGGTCTCACCTATTCGCTGCAATCTGATATGGGCGGACACCGTAACACATATATACGCACCATGTTCAAGGGTTACGGCTCAAACACCGAGACGGCCCGCGACACCATTCTTTACAAAAGTGGCGAAAAGGTTGGCATCGTCTACCCGCAAGGCTTCGGAGGCGGCATCACCTTAAGAAAAGGCGAGAGATGGCTCATCGGCGTGGACTTCAACTGGGACAACTGGAAATCGTTTAAGATGAACGGCTCCAACGACTCGCTGCAAAACGCCTGGAGCGTCGCCGTGGGCGGCTGCTACACCCCGCGATACACATCGGTGTCGAGCTACATGCGACGCGTGACATACCGCGCAGGTTTCCATTACGACCAGACATTCTTCAACATCTACGGCATCTCCATCAACAAATACGGAGTGTCGCTCGGTGTGGGCCTGCCTGTCCCTCGCGCCATGTCATCACTGAACCTCGCATTCGAATTCGGAAAGATGGGAACAATCAAAAACGACCTGATTGAAGAGTCATATTTCAACATTTCCTTGGGAATATCCATACGCGACAGGTGGTTTGTGAAAAGAAGATACAAATAATTAAAAATACAACAACTATGAAGTTAAGAAAGTTTTTATTCATCGGAGCAATTTTGTGCATGTCATCAATCTCATTTGCACAAGACGTGGATTGCGAAACAGAAATCTCTATCTATAGAGAGGCGTTTAAACAATGGGACGGAAAAGCTTCAACAGCCAATCCTATCATGATTTCAAACTGGAGAAAAGTCTTCCTGAACTGCCCGAGCGCAAAGGAAAGAACTCTCACCGACGGTACCAAAATCGTCAACAACG
This sequence comes from Bacteroidales bacterium, assembly GCA_017427985.1. Classification (GTDB taxonomy): domain Bacteria; phylum Bacteroidota; class Bacteroidia; order Bacteroidales; family F082; genus Limimorpha. The sequence goes on from JAFRRS010000015.1 coordinate 30,189, forward strand.
CACTCATCAGAAGCACCAAGGACGCTGCGTTGAAAGAGAAATACATCGACACATTGGTGATGGTTTATGAAGCCCGTATCCAGTACTTCCCGAAGAGCGGCATCGGCAACATCAAGGGACGTATGGGTCTCGACCTCATGGCATTCCCTTCACGTATGGAACAGGCATACAACGCCTTGAAAGAAGCCATCGAGATTGACGGAAACAACAGCAACTACGCCTTCATCGACGCATTGTTCTCATCGACAATCAACATGGTGAAAGCCGGCAAACTCGACGAGTCGGCAATCCTCGACGCATACAGCAGCCTCATGGACATCGTTGAATTCAACATCAAGAGATACACCGAGGAAGGCAACGAGAAGCTTCTGAACAGCTACACAGCCACAAAGGGCAACCTCGAAGGCGGCGTGCAGCCATACGCCAACTGCGAAGACCTCGTCCGCATTTTCCAGAAGAAGTTTGACGCCGAACCTGACAACGTGGAGCTCCTCAACAAAATCGCAACAACCCTTGCAAATAGAAACTGCGACAAGACAGACCTCTATCTCGCTGTCGCCGTCAAGTTGCACAAACTCAACCCTTCACCGGAGTCGGCATACTTCATCGGCAAGAGATTCCTTGCTGACCAGGAATACAGCAAAGCCACAAGCTACCTCATTGAAGCAACGAAATCAAGCGACAACAAGTCGGCACAGCAGGCTTACAAATACCTCGCCCAGATCATGCTCAAGGAAAGCAAATTCGAGCAGGGACGCACCTACGCGAAAAAAGCCATCGACCTCGACAAGACCGACGGCGAGCCTTACATGATTATCGGCTACCTCTATGCTTCAAGCGGCAAGGAATGCAACAGCAACCCTCTCCACGCAAAAGCCGTTTACTGGGCTGCAGTCGACAAGTTCCAGAGAGCCAAGGAAGTTGACCCGTCATTGGCATCAAAAGCCAACGAGATGATCAGGGAATACTCCAAGCTCTTCCCTACCAGCGAAGACGCGTTCTTCTACAACGTTTTTGAAGGCGACACCTACCAGGTGGAATGCTGGATAAACGAGACCACAAAGGCAAGATTTTCAAATAATTGAAAAGACTGATACATATAATATTGGGAATCAACATCATAGCACATGTTGTTATGATGTTGTTTTCTTGTGAGAACTCGATGGAGAAAGTCAAGCAGTTCATCGACTGCGACACCATCACCGGACTGATGGCCTACGACGTTGTAATCGAACGCAGTGACTCGGGCATGCTTGTCGCAAAACTCACCGCCCCCGTCATGCGCAGCGTCGACAACCAGGACAGCTCCGTCCTCGAATTCCCGAAAGGCTTCGTCGCCTTCATGTATGAAAACGGCGACACCGCCCCCACTTCGAAAATCAGCGGCGACTACGGCGTGAACTACGAGAGAAAAGAACTGGTGTTCGCAAAACACAACGTGGTGGTCGAAAACATCAAGACAAACGAGAAACTGGAGACAGAGACGCTGTACTGGAACCAACGGAAAAAGAAGATTTACACAAGGAATCTTGTCAAGATAACAAGTCCAGACAAGATTATTTTCGGCGACAGCCTGACAGCAAACGAGAGCTTCTCGCGAAGAGAGATTTTCGGCATCAGGGCAACAATGGAGATTGACGAAGATGAGTAACTGGATGGTTGTCATAATATCATTGCTTACGTCAGCGTTTTTCTCTGGCGTTGAAATATCATTCCTGAGTTCCAACAGGCTTAAACTTGAGCTCGACCTGAAGAAAAACAGCTTCTCCGCGAAACTGATAAACAATTTCGTAAAGCATCAGTCGCAGTTCATGGGCTGTATACTGATTGGCAACAACATCGCCAATGTCATCTACGGAATCGCCATGGCGAGACTTCTGAAGCCAGTGATAATCAGCGTGTTGCCAGATGTGATAATCAACGAATTCACGATTTTGCTATGCCAGACAATCATCTCCACGATTCTGGTGCTCATCGTCGGGGAGTTCATCCCGAAAACGCTCTCCCGCATTAATCCAAACAGGCTGATGAACGTGACCGCACTCCCGATGATGATATTGTACATCATCCTTTACCCGTTGATTTTCATTTACATAGGAATATCGGAGCTTATCATAAAGTATATTTTCAGAGTAGAAATCACGCCTGAAGACTATAAACTGAGCACCGTCGACCTCAACGACTATCTCAAAGAATACGCCGACCCCAACGAGGAAAACGAAGACATTCAGCAAGGCATCGAGCTTTTCCAAAACGCCATTGAGTTTCAGACAGTTAAGCTGCGCGAATGTATGCAGCCGCGAAATGAAATACAGGCGGTGGAGATTAACGACTCAATCGAAGAGGTGAAACGCGTCTTTGAGGAGACCAAACACTCCAAACTCATTGTGTATGAAGACAATATCGACAACATTGTCGGTTATATCCATATCAACGACCTTCTGCACAAGGTTGGCAGCATCAAGCAGAAAGTGCGTCAGATTGAGTTTTATCCCGAGACCTACGGCGCCCAGAATCTCCTGCAGAGACTGTCGAAAAAACGCCAGAGCATTGCGGTGGTCGTCGACGAGTTCGGTGGAACGGCGGGAATCATCACCACGGAAGACCTTGTGGAAGAGATTTTCGGAGAGATTGAAGACGAATACGACGTGGAAGACGACATCGAGAAGACAATTGACGAAAACGACAGAATCTTCTCGGCGAGATTAGAAATTGACTACCTCAACAAGACGTACAAATACGATTTCCCTGAATCGGACGACTACGAGACACTGGCGGGATATATCATCCATTATCACGAGAGTATTCCGCAAACAGGAGAGGAAATCGTCATCGGGAATTATCTTTTTAAGATTATCAAAGCCTCCGAAACCAAACTCGAGGAAGTGGAAATCAAAAACAATCAATGAGTTAGCATTTTTTTATAAAAATGTTGGATATATTGACATTTTTTGTAAATTTGCAGGCTTAAAATTAGTATAGAAAATAATAATTAGAAAATTGAATTATGGCAGCAATTGGAAAAATCAGACAACACTATGGCATTTTAGTGGTTATCATCGGTCTGGCTCTATTAGCATTTGTTTTGGGTGACTTGTTAAAAAGCACAAACACAAGAAGACGGAACGACGTGGCGATAGTCAACGGCGAGAAAATCTCCTATCAGGACTACGCAAACAGAGCTGACCAAACTATTCAAGCTCAGAAAAGAAGCAGAGGTTCCATCACAAACGACGAGTCTTTCTCACTCCGTAGCCAAACTCTCGACCAGATGATCAGAGAAATCATCATGAATAAAGAGTTCAAGGCGCTCGGTCTCACAGTGACAGAGGAAGAGCTCAACGACCAGTTCTTCGGCGAGAACCCTAACAAATATGTTGTACAAAACTTCACCGGCCAGGACGGCAAATTCGACAGAGAGTTTTTGAACAACTACTACAGCAATTTCGACAACTTCACCCCAGAGGCCCAGAATGAATGGGTTAACTTCGAGGAGTTCATCAGAGAAGACAGACTGAACACCAAGTACGAGAGCCTTCTCAAACACGGTTTCTATCTTCCCAAGAAACTCGCCGACCGTTACAACGAGAACAAGAACCTTAAGAAATCAGCTGAGGTTTATGCTGTTCGTTACGTCTCTATCCCAGACTCAACAGTCGTTGTGACAGACCAGGACAACAAGAAATATTACGACACCTACAGAACAAAATATCCTACCGACGCAACACGCGGCATCGACTATGTCGTTTTCGAAGTGAAACCGTCAGAAGCCGACAGAGAGTCAGCAAAGAACTTTGTCAACGACGTGAAAGAAGGTTTGAAGACCTCAACAAACGTCGCTAACTTCGTGGCTTACAACTCTGACATGCCTTACGACAGCACATGGAAGAAATCATCAGACCTTCCAGTGGAACTCGAGAACGTTGTGGCTGAAAACAATGTAGGTTTCGTTTACGGACCTTACGAGAGCGACGGCGCATTCAACGTTGCAAGAATCATGGCAAAAGAAAGCCGTTCCGACTCATTGAAGGCAACGCACGTGCTCATCGCCTACAAAGGTGCTCTCCGCTCATCAGCCACACGCAGCAAGGAGCAGGCACAGAAACTCGCCGACAGCCTTTACAACTCAGTGAAGAAGTCAGGCAAGATTGAGAGTGTTGTCAGCTTCTCAGACGACCCGAGCGCAAAGACAAACAACGGCGACCTCGGCTGGTTCAACGACGGCGCTATGGTTTACGCTTTCAATGAGTTCGTTCAGAAGAACAAAGTCGGAACAATGGGTGTTGTCGAGACTCCATTCGGATTCCACCTCATCAAGGTCACCGACCGCAACAAGGTACAGCCTATGGCAAAAGTCGCTGTCATCTCACACGAAATCACAGCCAGCACCGCAACAGACCAGGCAGTGTTCGCCGAAGTCAACAAGTTCGTCACAGAGAACAAGACAGCGGAGCAGTTCAACAACGCCATTGAGGCACAGGGTTTGAACAAGCGCACATTCCAGACCATCAGACAGAACACCAACCGCATCGCCGGCATCAACAACCCGCGTGAGATCGTGCGTTGGGCATTCAAGGATGACACCGAGATTGGCGACGTTTCAAACGTGTTCGAGCTTGAAAACATGTACGTTGTGGCAGTTCTCACCAAGATCGTTCCAGAGGGTTACATCCCTTACGACGACCTCATCACACGCAACGCCGTACAAATCAAGAAGGTGAAGAAGGGCGAGATGATTGCTGAGAAGGCAAAGAAATACGGCACAGACTACCAGAAGATGATTGACGAGTTGAAGGGCGAGAAGCTCACCGTTGACAACATCACATTTGAGGGTCGTGGTGTTGGCAGCCTCGGTGTTGAGGACAAGGTTGGCGGCACAGCACTCGGCATGAAGGAAGGCGTTTATTCAGCACCTATCGAGGGCGGCAACGCATACGTGGTGTTGAAGGTCACAGGCACGACACCTGCAGGCAAGACAGACTTCGACGCCATCCGCAGAGAGTATGTCTCGAAGTTCAACAACTCCATCCTGAACGGCAATCCGTACTCGGCATTGCTCGACAACGCAAAGGTTGAGAACAACGGAGTGATGTTCTTCTAAGAGACAAGATCCGGCTGTTTTTCAGACAGGATTAACAAGATTAACAGGATTGTAGAGATGCCATAATATGGCGTCTCTACTTTTTTTAACGTCATTGTTATTTTTTTTGTATCTTTGCAAAGTATAATATAAAAGATTAAAGTTATAAAATAAAACAGAACTTAACGCTCTTGTTCTCCTATTGAGAAGTCTGGAAAACTAATTCGTGTGAGAATAAGGAGGCGAGGTTCACGTCGCATGGCGTGAACTGTTACGCACTTATTTACACGTAGGCTTTCCAGACGCCTTCAATAGGGATAAGCGACAAACAGGGAACGCCTTTTTTGTTGCTTGCAAGACAAGGGGTTCGGAAAGGCGGGCGACATGAAATGCAAAACCACACCAAACGACTTCCATATCGGCAGAATCATAAAACAGGTGCTTGCCAACCAAGGTCGCACAGCAGTCTGGCTTGCGAAGCAAGTGAACTGCACGCCAGAGAACCTTTACAAAGTCTTCAACCAGCAATGGATTACGATGCCGTTGCTTTTTGAGATAAGCAAGGCTTTGGATTACGACTTTTTCAAGGAGTGCTCGGAGTGGTTTCAATCTCAGTCTTTCAGACAGCCGACTGGAACCACATAAACGCCATCCGATCTCATATATGCGTACCCTCCTACAGCAGTCAACACCATCAAGAAAGACGGATATTTCATTTTGGTAGTGTCTATTTTATCTGCAAGTTTCTTTAGTGTCACGGCTCCTTCATCAATAAGGGTTTCTCCGCCCAATTTTATTTCTATAAGACCATAGCTACCATTCCTTAAATGCACTACAGCATCACATTCCAATCCATTTTTGTCACGATCTTGTCTGCAATTCTATTTTTATATGTAACGCCAACATTCATAACAAACAAAATTTAGATGGAGTAAAAATAATACTTTTTAATTGATTTCCAAATATTTTTGTAATTTTTATTCCGTCAGTTGGCTGCTTTTCATTCCGCTGCAATTACATATAATAGCAACGCACAAAACCACGACAGCCAAAAGTATGTGTTTGATTTTTACAAATGTAATCCCAGAATAGAATCAACAATAACGGCTAATGACACAGTGAAGGCATTGGCGATGGCTCAGTGCGAAATCGACAACACATTGATGGTCAATGTATTGGCAGCGATATATCCCGAAATAATACAAGCATTTTCCGCTGCTATTGCCAGCAGCCTATTACCAAATGGTGCACATACATCAGTACGCACCCAAGAAGATGTGTGTGGCATCTCTATATTTTTAAAATATTTTAAAAAAATAAATTATTTTAAAGTATAGTTTGAAATATTTTAGTATTTTTGCAAAGTATACTTTAAGATAATTTTATGGACAAGCAAGTTATCAAAACCATCATCGGTGAAAAACAACAGGAAATCAAAGAAGTAAGGCTATTACAACGAGGCGAAATCTTTGACAGTAAATCACGATATGTCCTAACAGGAATTCGACGCGCTGGAAAGTCATACACACTATATCAGGATATGCTGAACAAGATGTCGTCAGGCATGGCTCAGGTTGAAGATTTTCTTTATATCCATTTTGAAGATGAGCGTATCGCATCAATAGAAGCGTCTGAATTGGGATTAATTTTGGACGCGTATTGGGAAATGTATGACCAAAAGCATCCATACATATATCTTGACGAGATTCAGAATATCACCGGATGGGAAAAATTTGCCAGAAGATTAGCTGAATCGAAACACCATGTCATGATAACTGGCAGCAATGCCAAAATGTTAAGCAAGGAAATCACAACAACACTTGGCGGCAGTTATATTCCTCGCGACATTTATCCTTTTTCATTTGAGGAATATCTGCAATACTATAATGTGAAACTTGACAAAAATTGGGAATATAACCCAGAACAACGTCTCTCCGTCATCCGTCATTTCAATGAATATTTTTATCATGGAGGTTTTGCTGAAAGTTTCGAACAGCAAAACAAACGCGAATGGCTGACATCATTATATCAGAAGATTTTGCTTGGCGACATTGTTGAGCGAAACAAAATCAGAAATCCGCGCGTCCTGAGATTATTAGCAAGGAAACTGGCAGAAAGCGTGATGCAACCTACAACGCTGAAACGTTTGGAAAACATCATAAAATCAACTGGTGACAGCATCAGCCAAACTGTGTTGAAGGACTATTTAGGATATATGGAAGATGCCTATCTCATTTTTTCCATACCAAACCTCACATCGCCTCTAACCGAGCAGCAGACCATTATGAAGCGCTATTTTGCCGATAATGGTATTCTGAACAATTTCTTTATCAATGGTGAGACAAAGTTGCTTGAAAACATTGTGGCGATACAGCTTAACAAAATATACCACAATACAGAGGACGAAACCAGGCTGTTTTATTATAACAAAGGTGTTGAAGTCGATTTTTGCATTCCGGAAATAGAACTTGCCATACAAGTGTCATACAAAATAGATGACATTGATACCTACGACAGAGAGGTTGGCGGATTAATCAAGTTTCTCAAAGCCTTCAAGAACTATCATGGGATTATAATCACATGGGACACCGAGCGCCAAATTACAGAGGATGGCATTAGCATTGAGGTTGTGCCGGTATGGAAATGGCTGCTGAATACAAAATAGATTATATCAGTTTGAAAACATGTTTTATTCAGCGGTGAACGACTTGTTTTGTGTGTTTGCCGCTGAATAATTTTATTACCCACAAAAACCAAAACAAAATTAATTTGCTATTTTTCCTATAATTATTTTCATATTTTCCGATAATTTAAGTAGTAGCGTAAGGCTTTGATTTTTAATTATTATGGTCTAAATTTGCAGTGTGCTAATGCAGCATATTATACTGATTAACTAATTATTTATAATTATGATAAGAAAACCTTTACTTTTTTTGTGCATACTATGTATAATCTGTTGTACTGATAGAGGAAATGCCACCAGCAGACGTATTCGTTCCAATAGCGGAGAGCCAGAACAGGTCTTGAATGATGACACTTTGTTAAAGAACAAAGAAAGAGTTAAACCTATTGTCAATGTTTACATAGAGAATTCAGCTAGCATGGATGGTTATGTCCAAGGTACTGCTGATTTCAAAACAACAGTTTATAGCTTCTTGCAGTATATTAAAATTCAGAACGTTTGCGACAGTTTGAATCTTTTCTATCTAAATAGCAGAATATTCCCTCAAGGAACAGTTACAGATGATAACTTGGAAGTACTTAAATATTTTGTTGAAAGATTAGATCCAAATTCGTTTAGACTTAAAGGAACTGTTCCGGGTGAGAACTCAAGAGGAACATCAGATATTGATGATTTGTTGAGATCGATAATCAGTACTACAGATGAGAATGTTATATCAATTTTAATTACTGATGGTATTTTTTCACCAGGAAAAGGAAGAGATGCTAATGAATATGTAGCAGCTCAAAAAATTGGTTTGATGGGAACATTCTCTACACTAATGAATAAAATAAAAAATGCTGCCGTTATATTGTATAAAATGGAATCTCAATTTGAAGGTATTTATTATGATAAAACTGACACAAAAATACCGTATAGAGGTTTGAGGCCTTATTATATTTGGGTCGTAGGAAGTACTGAGAATTTGACAGAATTATTGAATAAAGTACCTAAGAATAAGTTTAACACTGAGCCTGAAGAGATTTTTATGATTTCTGAAGTAACAAATCAAACAAGATATATTGTTGATGACAATTATGGAGTTCATAAAAAGAATAAAGGTAACAAGTATGTCGTCGAAGGACTTACAAAAGATAAATCAGGAAAAGTCAGATTTGCTGTAAAGGTTGATTTGTCAGGGGTTTTAGTTGACGATTCTTATTTGCTGAATCCCGATAATTATTTCTATAATTTGAATAATTATTCTCTTGAAATCCAAAAGCTAGATAATAATCCTAAATATACTCATAAACTAAAGTTTGCATCGAAAGATGGAAAACCTCATCCTGGAGTAATGTCTATAAAGCTAAAAATGGAAGAGCCAAAATGGGCTGAATCGTCTAATGATAATTATGGAGGAAGCCCTCTGGAGGGTAAGACATACGGATTAAAGTATCAAATAGATGGTTTATATGAAGCTTTTACCAAAGACATGAAGGATGTACAGAAATATTATAATGAAATAATAATAAAAATTCAATAAATTAATTACTAAATAACTATTACTATGTTCAACACTATTTATGGATGGTTTTCTTCATTGTATGGAGTTGACCTTGATGATTATCTTATTGGATTTACTCGTATGGTAAATGCTGAGGGAGATCCGGTATGGGAAGCAAATCATTATGTTATGTTTGGCTTTATAGCCTTAGGTATTGCACTTTTTATTGCCGTAGTTTACTATTATATTATTAATAGTGCACATTTCAATAAGATCTGGTCTTGGCTCACTATGTTACTTATTACCGGGCTTGTTAATCTTTTTATTGGTGCTGGTGTCATAATATCAAGATTAAATTCAGGTGAAATTGACAGATGTCTTGATGAGATTGCACAAGATGGCAATGAATTATATTTGAACAGTGTTAAAACTGCGGACTGTTGGATGTTCGGATTAGCTAATTTATTTGTGTCTGTTGCGTTCTTTATTATTATCTCATTAATAATAAAATGGGGTAGTTCAAGCTGTAAACGCTCACCATTCTGATTTTAAACCAATGAAAATGTTTTAATTATGGCTAAATTATATGTAATAGGAATCGGAGGAACCGGTTCGAGAGTGCTAAAATCACTCACAATGCTTATGGCAGCAGGAGTACGTGTTGAAGATGACAAGCAAAGATCATACGAAATTATCCCCGTCATTATCGACCCCGACCATGCAGCAGCTGACTTGACACGAACTGTCAAACTCATGAAAGATTACAGCAAGGTTTATAATACACTTGATCACAACAGCAGTAATCAAAACAAGTTCTTTGGAACCAAAATAAATATGGAGATTATTCCCGAAGTCAGACTTCCTTTGGAAAATACTCTTGACGTTGATTTCAAAGATTATATTGGCTTGCCTTACATGAGAGACATCGACAATTTACCAAACGCTAATTTTGCACTTGTATCAACATTGTTCTCTCAGAAGAATTTGGATGCAAAAATGGAGGTCGGTTTCAAGGGTAACCCAAATATTGGAAGTGTTGTACTCAACCAATTCGCTCTAACAAAACAATGGACAGATTTAGTAGCATCATTTGGACAAGACGATAGGATTTTCGTTATTTCTTCAATTTTCGGAGGAACCGGCGCAAGTGGATTTCCTCTTTTGTTAAAGAAAATCCGTTCTGTTGACGAAAAACTTCCCGGTTGCAAAAACATTAAGGATTCTATTATAGGTGCAATAACAGTACTACCTTATTTTGATGTAAAGCCTGCCGAAGATAGCGAAATTGATTCTTCAACGTTCATGTCAAAAACAAAAGCTGCGCTTAGTTATTATGACCGTAATATGACAGAAGCCAACATGATTTATTACATTGGTGACAAACAAAAAAAGCAATATGAAAATTCGGAGGGAGGAGCAACCCAACAAAACAGGGCTCATTTCATCGAATTAGCATCAGCACTAGCCATTGTTGATTTTGCGCGTCAATCAGACCTTGAAACAACAGAAGGAAAGCCTTCAAAGGTGCAATATAAAGAATTTGGTATAAGAGATGAAGTGGACGAGATTTTGTTTGGCAATTTGGATAATTATACAAATCTTAACATAAAGAAACCATTGGTAATGTTTACCATGTTCTGTAAATATATGAAAGAACAGTTGGCCGATTCTGTAGGCAAACAACCTTGGTCAAAAGATTTGAAATTTGATACAAATTTTGTCAGAAGTCATTTTTATGGAGCTTTATTGAAAGACATTGAAACGGCATATATCCAGTGGCTTGAAGAAATGGCAGATAACAGCAGGGCTTTTACTCCTTTTGATTTGCGCGAGAAGAAAAATGATGTTTTTGCATTAATTAAAGGTGTAGTACCAGCAAAAGTATTCAGCTTTAGTTCAAATTATGCGTTGTTTGACGATTACCTTAATAAAAAACAAGGCAAAATAAACCACGGTTCATCAAAAGAGAACATGTTCGTCGAACTGTTCTATACAGCAATAAATGATTTGGTAAAAGATAAATTTAGATTATAATATTATGAGTTATATATTCAGATTACATGATGCTGGTCTCAACACAATAACAGATTGGGGCAGTTCTCAGAAATACGGATCGGCTGTTATAGAACAGATGAAAGATCCAAACGGTGAAACGGCAAGAAAGGAAATCACATCAATACCATCGCCTTTCGCAAGAATAGATTTGGTTAAAACAGCATTCAAAAAAGTGGCCGAGCAAAATGTCGAGGGCAAAACCATTAACCATAAAATGGTATCTGATGCGCTTGATGTGGCTCAGATATTTTTTGAATATGAAAAATTCAAGGATAAAATCGAAATAATAGTTTGGGAGAAAAATAATTGTATTAGCGAGTTGTTAAATTCACCATTTGATTCCCATAAACAATTAGGAGATGTCTTTGATACATATATCAAACAAGATGGTGCGGTATATAATTTTGACAAGGCTGATAGAATATATATCCTTAATTACAAAGAAGGTCCCGGCGAAATCAATATATTAGGCGCCACATCTCCAGCCACACTGTTCTTCACCCCTGCCAATGATTTGACTTATTGCAAATTTGGCAGTGGCACAGATGTGTTTTTCGACGACGATTACAGGCCATTATACAGAAGAGACGAGGATTTCCAGTTATTCTTATATTCTTTAAGAAAATCAACAACAGGCTTCGCGACACTATTTCCAGAAGTGGAAAAATACATGGTTGAAAGCATGAAATTGATGAGCCCGAGCACAAAAAGCAAAATCAATGCCATGACAGCATCAGATTACGTTAACAACTATAACTCTATCGCTGTCAACAACAATGCCGGAAACGCCATTTTCATATTGAACGACATGGAATACAGGACAAGAAGACCAAACACCGCAAAAATTGGTGATGTCAGTGGATTTGTGATAATGTCAGACACTACAATAGATGGTAAAAAACCTTTGGTTCTTCCTGTTGACACATACACTTTAAACACTATTTATGCACAAGAAGGTTGTCCTTGGAATAGTAACACAAAAGTTCCTTATTATAATAGCACACCTGCTAAAGAACGTGTATTGCCGGACGATGGCACCAAATATCCGTATCTTACAATAAGCGACTTTTTGACTGACACTATAGTAAGAATGCCTTACGAAATTGACAATGTCAATTATTATGACGGCAATATCGACAAACCTGAAGGTTATAGTTATCTTTTACCTTTAACAGACATATTTTTTAAGTTTTTCACTGTTGATGATTTGAAATCCAGAACGATGAGTGATGGCAAGAAAATGCTTGAATTGTTAAACAATGTCGCTGGTGTAACTGTTGTCCTTCGTATTCCTATTAGAAGAAACTATATCGAGTATCGCAGAACATATTTCTTGAGAGGCGTTACTGTTGATGAAACCAAAACAACAAACAATGGTGTTATATCAGACAATAAAATTGGTCTTGGTATCATTCCTTTTGTCAAATTCCCCGAGAATGTCGATAAGCATTATCGTGTAGCATTTTACGACAAGACTAAAGCCAACAATGTTAGACTTGTCTTCATGGACGACGATATTGTTTCCTCAAAAGATGTTGTTAGTTGCAAAAAAGACACTGAATTGAATTTGTGCAGCCATGAAACCTATGTGGTTGAGGATAATTTCGATCGTATTAAAGTCGAAGTCAGTGATAGTGTCAAAGGCTATATAATTCCACGATTCAAACAGGCAGAGAGCAAACAGGGCGTGTACACGTTTGCTGTTGACTACGGAACAACAAATACTCATATTGAGTATTGTACTGATGACAGCAAAACACCAAAGATGTTTGAAATCAAGGAAGATGAGGTTCAGTTGCGCAAATTGCATAAAAGATACACCGACCCTGATATCAACGCTGGATTCATTGAAGATTTTATTCCGGACAGCATCGGCAACAAAGATTTTTCATTCCCAATGCGAACAGTATTCGCTCCAAATGTGTCAATAAACCTTGACACTAATCCTGTTGCTTTGGCTGATGGACGTATTCCTTTCTTATATGAGAAGAGGTTTATTCCGAAATGGAATAAAGTAAAAACCGAAATGAAATGGGGCGGTGTGCCAGATGGTTTGCTCAAGCTTCATATCGAAACGATTTTCATTTTGTTGAGGAATAAGGTCGTATTAAACAACGGGAGCCTTCCTGACACAAAGATTGTTTGGTTCTATCCTGCCAGTATGACAGAAGATAAAGTCATAAAATTCAAAGGATTCTGGAATGAAGCATATAATAAATATTTTGGACCAAACACAGCAAACGTCATCAGTATCTCTGAATCAGTTGCGCCTTATTGTCATTTCATCAAAACTGAAAATGCGAAGCAAGAGACTGTTACTATAGATGTTGGTGGAGGTACGACAGACGTACTTGTAGTTCAGGATGCCGAGCCAAGGATGCTTATGTCATTCCGATATGCATCAAATGCGATTTTTGGCGACAGTTATAACAGCAACCCAAGACAAAACGGATTCGTCAATACATATCTGAATTCATTTGAAAATATAATGAATACGAACAATCTGCTTGAACTTACCCAGTCATTGAATCAAATCAAAGACTCAAACAAGTCATCAGATATCTTAACATTCCTCTTCTCATTACAAGGAGAAAAGGTAAAGAACAATGACGAGCTTAATTTCTTGAAAAAATTACAAAAGGATGACAAAATGAGATATGTGTTCATCATATTCTATTCATCAATAATTTATTTCATTGCAAAGACGATGAAAGCTAAAGGTCTTAGGAAACCAATAACTGTAGCTTTCAGCGGTAATGGAGCTCGTACTTTAAGTATTCTTTCTATTGACACAACCATGATATCACGTTACATAAAACTTATCTTTGATACAGTTTATGGAAACAATGACGGAACTATAGAAGTCAAGATGGAAAGCAATCCAAAGATAGCCACATGTAAAGGCGGCATACAATGTGTTTATGGCAAGGATACCGAGAAATTGAAGACATATGATGATGTTGACGACATCAAAGAAATCGTTGTCGGTGACAATCTTGAGAACAACATTGACCGTCAGTTAAGATATGGTGACATATCTGAAGAATTACGAAAGAATGTTGTTGACACCGTAGAAAACTTCTTTACGTTCCTTTTCAAAATGCATAGCGACAACAAGGATTTCTTAACTGCCAAGCTCGGTGCCGACGGAGCCATTTACTCTAAAGTACAAGAATTCTGCCTTGGTTCTGAAGGCAAACAAATTCTTGAAGATTCAATGTCGAAAGGATTCAAGAAGAAACTTGAAGAGGTTAACAATGACAAGGGCAAGCAGTTGGAAGACACATTGTTCTTCTATCCTCTGGTAGGATTGCTTCACGACCTTGCGTTAAAGATTAGTAACAAGATGCAATAGTTATTTTTATGAAAAGATTTTTTTTGATAATATCAACAATGATATTGGTTTTAGCTTCCGCTTTAACAGCGGAAGCTAAACTTGCATTGTCAGAAAAAGAAATTGTTTTCTGTGACAATACAACAGCTGATGATTCTGTTGTTAAAGCGATAGGATTTACTTTAGAACCACTTTCAATTGACGAAATGAAAGCCGGCGATTCTAAAGAGATTTCTATTAAAGTCACACCAGAAAATGCTATAATGCCAGATATAAATCCTCTTTATGATGATTCTAATACTCTAATTAAAGTTGAAAAGACTTCTACTGGATTCAAAATTACTGCTTTACAAGAGTCAAGTAATCGTCAAGTGCAAATAACTTTTAAAGCGGAAGGATTAGAGGATCAGACTTTGACTATTAAAAAAATTGTACAACAGAATACTCCACCCGCCACAATACAAGAGAATAATTATGTCGTTTGGATTAATGAAGTTCCCAATAATAAAGATAAATGGAAACAATCTAAAGAAGCTAATAATACCATCAATAAGATGACAATTGGTGGTACGGGTGTAGATTTAAAGATTCTTAATAATGATACTCCAATAACAGCAGAAGTCGTTAGCGAACAACCCCAAAAAGTTAGTATTAAATCCAAAGAAGGAAATATATATCATTTAAAAGCAGAACAGGCGGGGGGCAATATTAAAGTTACCATTAAAATTGATGAACAGACAAAATATACGATAACAATTAAACAAGTTGTAGAAACAACAGAACAAACAGGCAAATCGCCAACTGCAAAGGAAACATCCAATCAACAAAGGCAATCTGATGATTCACAAAATAAGATAACCCAATTACATCAACGGATTACATCATTAAAGTCTGATAGTACAATATGCCATAAAGCTTTGGCAGAATTACAATTGAAGTATGATGGTTTAGAAAAAACATATGAATATGAAATTGAGAACCTTAAAAAAAGAATAAAATACGCCATAATATTCAGTATTATCGGCACTCTAATAATCGCTTTTGTTGTATTGATCTTGTTGTACAAAAAACTTAATAAGACATTCTCTGATGATTTAAAAGATGCCGAAAAAGAAACCTATGGACTCAGAAGGCAATTGAATGACAAACATTCTGATAAGAGCATCAAAGAAAAACGTTTAAAGGAACTTGAAGGTGAGATAGACAAGTTCAAAAAAGAAAATGATTCTTTGAAGATGGAAATTATGCATCTTCAAAAAAACTCTTCCAAAGTACAATCCACAACAAATCAGGAAATTGTTGAAAACCAACCTGTAATTGACAATAATCCTCCAACACCAGAACCACCACGAATTGTGAGTATGTATTCCGACTGTATTATTGACGGATATTTCAACAGGGTTTCCGAGAGACCTGATGAAGATACTGTGTTTGAGCTGGTCTTGGATGATGAGAATATGAACATGGCTTCGGTTGATGTTTATCAAGGGGCGCATCGCCGTATCATAGCCAATCCAGCTTTTATTGATGGCTGTGAGAAACAGATTGTCGGCAATTCAAATGTTCGTGTTGAAAGAAAAGGCATTGCTGAAAAAGATGCTGATAATGGGAAATGGAGATTGATAAAAGCTCCAATGATTGAGATTAGATAATCTATGTTAAAAAGGATTTTGTTTATTATCGTAATGAGCGTTCTGTTTGTTGCCTGTAAAGGCGACAAACAGAACGGCCTAAATACTATTGAAAAAATTAAAATTGAAACTTCACAAAACAAGTTCGATGTTAATGCAATTTATGAAATCAAATTGCGCGTATTAAAACCAAAGGGCGCTAAACTTGACGGGCAACAATTAAAATGGGAATGTTGCGACACAACAACAAGTAAGATCATAGAATTATCCAATGATAGTAGCAACCATTGTTTCATAAAATTTCTAAAAAAAGGGAGAGTCAAAATAAAAGCCAAAGTTGGTAATGCGGAAGATACTATTACATTGAAAACCAGATTCAACAATATTGGTTGGTGGCTTGCTTTTGCTTTCATTGTTACATTTGGCAGTTATATCTTGGGATATTTTAAAATCATCAAATTACATATAAATGACAAATCCAAGAAACAGCCACAAAGCAATCCCGATAGTAAAGAGTTAAAAAAACTCACGATAAAATATAATCAACTGCTTGAAGAAAAAGACAATTACAAAAACAAACACAAAAATCTTGTAAACAAATATAATCAATTAGCTAAAGATTATAATCAGCTTTGGGACAACTATAAGGAGTTGGTAAATAAATATAAAAGTCTTAAAAAACAGTCAACCACCAAAGCGACAGCCCCTAAAACTAGTGATATTAAAAAGGTTGAGATTAAAGTTGTTGATCAAGTAACTGAAAAACCGACTAATAATAATTCTGTTATGTATGCAGATTGTATTGTCGATAGTTTTTTCAACAATGTTACCGAAAAACCTGATGAAGACACCGTGTTTGAACTTCACACAAGTAGTAATACTGCAGATTTCATCATCTATTCTGGCGCAAAAAGAAGAATCATTGCAAATCCAGCATATCTTGATGGATGTGAAAAACAAATCATTGGCGACAGCGAGGTTATTGTTGAAGAAAAAGGCACAGCACAAATCCAAATGGATGGTAAATGGAAAATTATTAACAATTTAAAAGTGATTATTAAGTAGCGTTATTATGAGTACACACTTTTTCATTATTTTATTGATTATTGGAGTAATTGTAATTATACAATTAAAGGTTTTTTCGAGCACAATACGTAAAATCAATGATTATTATTCTATATTTCCTAGTAAACCTGTTTACACTCTGAAAAAAGAATCCTTGATTAAAGCTGTTAAAAAAGCTAATGACGACGAATTGAAAAAAATGCTTGAATCAGGAGGATTTGATATATATAACTATTTGATTGTCAGGCTCAACAATCAAGGAGCGGAAGAGTTTGTGTTGAAAAGAGACATTGCAATTCGTGATTTGGTGCATAGCATATCAAAAAATGTTGAAGGTATTAATCCAAATCACAATAATCCAACATTCCAAAATATTATCAATTCGATTAATACCTATATGGAGAACAACAAATCTGTCAACGATTATCATTTGATGAAAGATATTGTTGATAGAAATTGTGATTCAAAGGAAGATGAAATAAACACACAGACTCCAATTCCTTTATATCTCGGTCTTGTCGGCACAATGGCAGGAATCCTTGTCGGCATTCTTTTCTTATGGTTAAGCGGAGGATTAGCTGATTTGCTTAATTCTGGCAATGGCTCCGGTAATGGAGCGAACGGTATTGAAGCTTTACTTGGAGGTGTGGCATTGGCTATGATTTCCAGCATTCTGGGAATCGTTTTGACAACATTAGCTTCGAACAGCTTTAAATCAGCAAAAACAGCATTTGATCGGGATAAAAATCTTTTCTATAGTTGGATACAAGAAAACCTATTACCAAAATTATCCGACAATGTCGTTGATTCCATTAGAGAAATGACTCATAATCTTTCAGAATTCAATGAAACGTTTGCTAATAATGTGAAAGGATTGGATTATGCTCTGTCAAAAGTGAATGAGTCATACAAGCAACAAACTGAAATAATGACTGCGATACAAAAAATCGCCGACAAAGACTTGTCTGTCAAAAATTTACAGTTGTTTAACGCTCTCACAAACAGTGCTCAAGAGATTGAAAATTTAGGAGGGTATCTGAAGTACAGCAATGAATATCTTGCAAATGTAAAAGCTTTAAACGAGAATCTAAGCCTTCAAGAAAAACGCACTCAAATAATGGAAGATGTAGGAGTGTTTTTCAAAACAGAGGCTGATCAAATAGAAGAACGACGCGGTTTGATGAGTAGAGCCGTGGGCACAGTTGATGATTATCTTAAGCAAGCATTGGATAAATTGAAAGATAATATCGACAAAGAATTTGCGGAATTACAAAATACATCATTAAAGAATCAGGATGTTATTAGGCAGAAAGCTGAAGAAATTGAGGTCATTGTTAGAGAACTTAATAATCTCGGTGATTTAAAAAAGAATTTCTCAGTGTTTTCTAATGAACTCCATGAACAAAACTCTAAAATAACACAGTTGTCAAATGCCATAAAAGACCTTGCTGAAGTGAAAAAACAGTTGGCTGACAAAGAAAAACAAACGGAAGAAGACAAACCAAAACATATTGGTAGAAAAATATTAATAGGTTGCATTTCTACTTTAATGGCAGCATTAATCGTAGCTAACTGGTCTGTTATTTATGATTTCATTACATATTGTTTTCGATTTTAATTGATGAAACGGCATGGGTAAAAACAAAAAAGAATCATTTTTCTGGACTAGTTATTCCGACTTAATGACATCTCTGTTTTTTGTCATGCTTGTTTTGTTCGTCATTGTTATAGTACTTCTGCATAACAAAATGATAGACATTGAAGGGGAACGCAGAGCAACGCAATCTCAACTTGATAAAATTACAGAGATTCAAAGTGCAACAGAAAACATTGATAATAACTATTTTCAATATGATAATGTTTTTAAAAGACATACCTTAAATGATATCAATGTTTCTTTTCGAAATGGAAGTTCTGATATTTTAGATTTGTCCGACATTGATAGAGTAAAACTATTAAAGGCTGGTAGATCAATAGTCGCTTTTATGTCAAAAGCAGAAAAAGAACTTCCAGAAGCGAGATATATGCTTATATTAGAAGGGCAATCATCCAAAGATGATTATGTTTACAATTACGAATTAAGTTATCAGAGAGCTTTGTCTTTGTATAAATATTGGCTGTATCATACAATTCCCATTGACAAATTAAAAAACTGCGAAACTATTATATCAGGCAGTGGTCAATCTAGTAGATTTCGTGTTGAACCAGATGTTCCGGGAAACAATGCAAATCAAAGATTTGTAATACATATTATTCCTAAACCAGGAGTTATTGATAAATAGTTTTGTTATGAAAAAATTCATAGTTTTATTATTAATATCCGTATTGATGACTGGTTGTACGGGAAGGTCAAAATCATCTCAAAGAGCACGCTCTAGGAGAACTGCTACTGAAAAAACACATTCGAAAAAAAGAAATACAAATAATAAGCGGAGCCACAATCAGTCTAACAACAATAATACTGTCATTCCTAGAACACCGAAGCAAAAGATCCCAACACCACCACAAATCATACACGACACAATAATTATGGTTGTACCAATGCAGCCAAACAACAAATTAGTTAAGCACAATAATAGTGATATAATTATCCCTTCAAGTAAAACTATGAAACCTGTTGTTCATAAAGATAATTTGCCATATCCTCCTAAAATAGAGTTTCAAAAGCCATCATATCTTTACACAAGGGAACAATACATTGAAAACTTTAATTTGAATGAATCCATGAAAGATTTAATCTTTGCATGTGATTATGATAATCCAACCGTAAGGAATAATGCCGTAGCATTAGTTTCAATATCTCCTGGTCAATTTAATCTTGGGCAAATTTGCGATATTTTTGATTTCTGTTATCAGAATTGGAGTTATGTTAACGATCCTTTGTCATCTGAATATTTTGCCAAATCCTCTGAAACAATACTAAACGGATTAAATGGAGATTGCGATGATT
Organism: Bacteroidales bacterium; assembly: GCA_017427985.1. Lineage (GTDB taxonomy): Bacteria > Bacteroidota > Bacteroidia > Bacteroidales > F082 > Limimorpha. Next base: position 50,470 of record JAFRRS010000015.1, read on the forward strand.
TTGCAATATTAATGTGCTCCATGATTATATCAATAGGAGGAGAAGCAAGAATTAGTTTTGCATATAATGACAATACTGGTCATGCTTTTACAGAAGTTAATATTGGTACTACAGATCGCAAGGCTGTCGAAAACTATCTGAAAGCTCGTTATGGATACAATGAATTATGGCACAAAAACGATGGAGAAAACTGGTGGCTTAATCTTGATTGGCAAGGAGCATATCCTGGGGCAAAATATTGGGATTACAATAGAGGTATGTGCTTTAACATAATAAGAAATACATATAATACTTTTTAAACTAAAATGCTTACTGTTATGAAAAAACTATTGTTATCATCATTAATGTTTGTTTTGGTCGCGATTATGATAGGGTGCTCATCATCCATGGACAGGGATGCAACAAAAATGGCAAAACGTGTTATTGAACTAGAACAAGTACAAAAACGTATGGGAGACCGTTCCAACTTATATGGCAAACCAATGTCAAAAAAGGAGTATGAGCAGTATTCTCAAGAATACATTGAATACGCCAACAAAATGATAGAAAAGTACAGCGAAACAAGGGAACAAAGACAAGAGTTCTTCGAACTCGTTGACAAGAAGGTAAAAGAAATGAAAAACAAATAAAGTAACAATATGAAACAAACTATTATTATTTTATTCATTTTGACAATACTCTCATGTTCTAACAATAGTCACAGACATGATGGTAATAAATATGATAGAAAACAGGATGTGACTTCCGACCAAATACATCAAACATCTGGTGATAATAATGCTAAGGGGAAAGACCCTCAAATTGGTTCGGGTATTATTCCAAATGAAACCATCATCGCCAACGATTTAATAGGTCGTAAAATAACTGAATGTCGGGATAATGGCTACTTCGACAATGATTGGGTCTGGACAATTGAAAATGGTGAGATCTTAGATTTTAAAATATTAAACCAAGTAGTTGATACGGATTATTGCACATTCTATGTTGAAATGATTTTAAAAGCTGTTACACGACCCATAAAATACAAAGCGACAGTACAAGTTGATTACACAAAGACTAACAATAGATGGGTGATAAGTATGGTCCAAAGTAAAGGTGTGGATGTTGTCAAAACAGGAAGATACGATAATTGCATAAGTACAAAAATAGGCGATGATGGTTGGGGCGGAGTCGATTGCCTAAAGATTAAAAACAATACTGATGTACCATTATTTGTAGGTGGTTTGTTCAGGACAAGTTACTCCGATGCATGGCGTAAATTTTCGGCTGTTGTTAATGGATTAGAAGTGATTGGAATTGGTGGAACATTCGGCGGAGGAAGCGTCGTTGATTATGAAATTCATTGGGTTGAACAATATTGAATAAATTAAAGAATATGCCTAACACAAACCTTATCGTTGCTGGAATCATTTTCCTAACTCTGCTCGTTTTCTACATCATTGCCAAAGTGAAGTCAAACCGAGGCGATTTGGTCCTTACTGCCAACGGATGGGATATGGCTATGCTAATTGCCTGCCCTATAGCCATATTCATTGCATGGTGCTGGGGCTTTGACCATCCGCTGAATAACGCTCAGATTGTGTGCGTAGTTATCGCAAGTCTTTGTTTCGTCGGAACATCAATCATGTCGATAGTTCATAACGAAGGTGAATTTATGCATATTCTTATATCAGTTTTAGCAAAACTGTTTATCGTTTGGCTGACACTTATGATAATTTTGCTATTGATTGCAGTGTTTTTATTCTCTGTTATAATTTCATGTATTGGAGAACATAACGATGGCGATGAATATATTCTTTTGAAATATGACCGCGCGTTACATGCTTATGTAGGGTATCGGATTTAATTATCAGCCATAACATACTCAAAACCCATAACCGACCAACTGTCTCTGAAACCGTTTGTCAAAGGCACAATTTGTGGCTTAAGCGTCGTGACAGCACTATCGCCTATTATCCTTATTGTGATTTTTATTATCGATTTATTCAGATAAAAACAATTTAGCACATCTCCAGCACAGCGTCAGTCACATATTTCAGCTGCTCGTCGGTGAATTCGGTGTGGATTGGGAGTGCCATCATAATAATTTTCATTTATTTTTTATTCCAAATAAAAAATATTGTATTTTTGCAACTGATTAACGAAAATAATCAGAAAATGATTATTTTTGCTTTTCGAATGCAAAAACAACTACAATGGCCGAAGTAAATAATTTGCAAGAATGGGTCGTCGGAGAAATGATAAGAGGGCGTTACATCTTTACAAAGGAAGATGTGAAGAGTCTTGGTTTGCCTATTTCGGATCAGGCGATATTGAATAGTTTGAACCGATTGACAGAGAGAGGAATCATAATGTCGCCATGGCATAATTTTTATGTGACGATTCCAACCGAATATAAACTGAAGGGAATAGTTCCACCTTCATTTTATATTGACAGACTTATGAAGTTCTTGGGGCGCGACTACTATGTTTCGCTGCTGACGGCAGCCGCATTAAATGGCGCGACACACCAAAAAGCGATGGTTTTCCAAGTGACCGTGAATGGTAATCCCATTCATTCAGGTATAAAGAACGGGACACAAATTGAGTTTACATTAAGACAGAATTTGCCATTGGACTTTACCAATAAAATAAAGACCCAATCGGGATATATGACAGTGGCCGGACCTGAGCTGACAGCCCTTGACATTGTAGCCGAAGAAGACAAGATTGGAGGTTTAAGCAGAGCCGCGGAATTACTTGTTGAACTGTGCGAAACGAGTCAGTGGAATGAAAACAAACTGCCTTTGCTGAAGTATTTCTGCAGCAGCACAATTCAGAGATTAGGTTATCTTTTGGAACAGATAGAAGCCAACAACCAATCCGACCAACTATATAATTTGCTGGAGAAGACTGGAAAAACGACACGCAAAATTCCGTTGAAGCAATCAGTTCCAGTAACTGACAATATGCTAATAAATAAGAGATGGAAGATTATTGAGAACTATAAAATTGAAATTGACGAGATATGATACCGCAGTTTTTTATTCAGGAATGGCATGAAAATGTGCCGTGGGATACAGATGCAATGGTTGAGCAGGATTTGATCATTTGCCGTGCATTGATAAGCATTTTCAGCGACGAGTTTTTAGCTTCACAGTTGGCTTTCCGTGGCGGAACTGCATTGCATAAGCTTTATTTGCAGCCTCAACCAAGATATAGTGAGGATATTGATTTGGTGCAGATTACGCCAGGACCAATAAAACCTATATTGTACAGATTAGGTGAAGTTTTGGATTGGTTGCCAAACAGAAGTACTGCACAGAAGAAACACAGCAACAAGATGTATTTTAAATTTGATTCGGAAATGCCTCCTGTGGAACATTTGCGTTTGAAAATTGAAATTAACTGCTTTGAGCATTTCAATGTGCTAGGATTGGTAAAGGTACCATTTGTAATGAAAAACGGATGGTTTTCGGGAGAAGCAGAATTGACAACATATCACTTTGAAGAATTGATGGGAACTAAATTGCGTGCTTTATATCAACGCAAGAAAGGACGTGATTTGTTTGATATGCATAAAGGATTGACATCACGAGACTGTGATATTAAAAAGGTGTTGCAGTGCTACAAGAAATACATGGAGTTTGTAGTTGAGCGTGCTCCATCGTATAAGGAGTATGTACAGAATATGCAGGAAAAGATGGAAGACAGGGAGTTTTTGATAGATGTAAACAAGTTGCTGAAACCAGGAACTGTTTTCAATCCGCAAGAAGCTTATCAACTTGTTTATGAAAAGTTGATCGACAAGATGGAAGGAAAAAGAGATTAGTTAAAAAAGGATGACGTTTTTGTCATCCTTTTGTTCTTTACTATTAGCACATCTCCAGCACCGCGTCAGTCACATATTTCAGCTGCTCGTCGGTGAACTCGGTGTGGATTGGCGATGTTTTTAAAAAAAGTCAGCCCTTTTCAAAAAAAATTCTAAAAACGGCTGACTTTTTTCTGCAATTTTGAAAATATTCCTTACTTTTTCAAAGACGATAAAATAAATCAGGAGTTTAAAGATGTTTATACCGGCTTGTATTCCACATCTGAAAGATATGTCGATATAGTGAAAGCTCTTGGAACTCAGTTCTACGGCATGACACGCCGCGAACTGGCGAAGGCTGTGGGCATAGAACTTGGAGGCACATTCAGCAAGATAATGGACAATCTGCGTGAGTCAGGCATCACTCGTGAATATCCACGTTATGGCAAGGAGCGAGTTGAGACTGTTTACCAACTGAAGGATTTCTTCTCACTTTTCTATCTGCACTTTATCTATGGCAAGGGTACCAATGCTGGCAACTGGCGAACACTGCAGCGCACATCAACGTTCTACACCTGGGCTGGTAATACTTTCGAAATGTTGTGCATTGAGCATTTGGCACAGATAAAAGACGTTTTGCGCATTGCCACTATCAACAGAAATTATTGCTGGCGAGGCGTTGGACCAAATGGACATACATCGCAAATCGACCTTGTACTGGAATGGAAAGGCGAGCGAACCGACTATCTCTGTGAGATGAAATTTAGTGAGCACGAGTTTGTGATTGACAAAAAATATGAGGGCGAGTTAGCTGATAAAATTGACGCTTTCATTGCCAGCAAACAGCATACCAAGACACACTCTGTGCAACTCGTGATGGTTACAACCAATGGTTTGTCGAATGGCATTCATTCAAAAGATGTCAATCAACAATTAACACTTAACGATTTGTTCCGCTAATTCTTCTAACACATCTCCAGCACCGCGTCAGTCACATATTTCAGCTGCTCGTCGGTGAATTCGGTGTGGATTGGCAATGCCATCACGTGGTCGCAGAGGTATTCGCAGACCGGGAAGTCGCCTTTCTTGTAGCGCGGGTCGGCGTAGGCTTTCTGCATGTGAAGAGCCACTGGATAGTAGATGGCGCATGCGATGCCTTTCGACTGCAGATGCTCCATCACCTTGGCGCGGTCGAGGTCCTTCAACACCACCACATACTGATGATAGACATGGTCGGTGAACGGAGCTGTCTTCGGTGTGATGATTTTATCCGTCTGAGAGAATGCCTTGTTGTAATATGCCGCCGCATACTGACGTGCCTTGATATATTCGTCGAGATGTTTCAGCTTTATGTCGAGCACTGCCGCCTGAATGGCGTCGAGACGTGAGTTAACTCCAATATAGTCGTGATAATAGCGCACTTTCATGCCGTGATTGACAACCACGCGCATCATATCGGCGAGAGCGTCGTCGTTGGTGAAGATTGCGCCGCCGTCGCCATAGCATCCGAGGTTCTTTGAAGGGAAGAACGAGGTGCAGCCGATGTTGCCGATCGTTCCCGACTTCTTCACGGTGCCGTCTTTGAAGGTGTAATGCGCACCGATTGCCTGTGCGTTATCTTCAACCACATAAAGATTATGACGTTTCGCGATGTCCATTATTGCGTCCATGTTGGCGCACTGACCGAACAGATGCACCGGCACTATCGCCTTTGTGCGAGGTGTGATGGCTTTTTCAACCGCTTCTGGGTCAATGCAATAGGTTTCCATATCGACATCAACGACAACCGGAGTGAGACGCAGCAAAGCGACCACTTCAGCTGTGGCGATGAAGGTGAACGACGTGGTGATGACCTCATCGCCGGGCTTCAAGCCAAGTCCCATCATGGCAACCTGCAACGCGTCGGTGCCGTTGGCGCAAGGAATCACATGCTTCACATTGAGATATTCCTGTAAGTCTTCTTGAAATTTCTGTACGAAAGGACCGCCGATAAAACCGCCAGTCGAAAGGATCTGCTGGATGGAGGCATCCACCTCAACTTTGATTTTGTTGTATTGACCAACGAGGTCAACCATTGGAATCTTCATCATAGTTTTAATTTTAAAGATGCAAAAATAAAAAAAAGTTTTTTTCATTAAAAAATTTTTTATAAAAATGTTGGGCGAGTAAAAAAAAGTAGTATTTTTGCACTCCGTTTCGTAAAAGAAAATAAGAACAATAAAATAATAGAAAAATGTCAAGAATTTGTCAGATTACAGGTAAGAAGGTCATCAGTGGAAACAACGTTTCACACTCAAACAAAAAGACCAAGAGAACATTCCAACCTAACTTGAAAATCAAGAGATTCTATGTTCCAGAGTGGGATGAATGGGTGGTTTTGAAGGTTTCTGCAGCAGGTTTGCGCACCATCGACAAGAAGGGCGTTTATCAGGCAATGGTTGACGCAGCGAAAGATGGTAATCTCAACCGCTGGTAAGATATGACTATAATAAAAAGAAGCCGTCTGCATCAAGGCGGCTTTTTTTTGTAATAAAGCGTTCGAAATGACGTTATTGTAAGAATGAAACGTTGGTTGTTTTTCATACTGATACTCCTCCCCTCTTTTGTCTTCGCGCAAAAGAACGAAGGTGTTTTGTATGGAAAAATCACCGACGAAAGCGGCAAAGCCATCGAATTCGTCAATGTGGCGGTTCAAAACACACCTTACGGCGTCGTCTCCGACTCGCGCGGCAGCTATAACCTCGCCCTGCCTTCCGACACCTTAATTAATATAGTGTACTCCTTCATCGGATATGAAGAAGTGAGGCTTGAAGTGAAGCTGAAAAACGGAGAGAAACGCAAACATGACGTAGTGATGAACGTCAGTTCCACGATGCTGCCCGAGACCGTCGTTCATGACCAAGCCATAAAAACCTCGACGATATCGAGACTCGACGCGCGAGAGACGGTGCTGCTCCCCACAGCGGGCGCAGGCGGAGTGGAAGACATGGTGAAAACCCTCGCGGGAGTAAGCTCCACCAACGAACTCAGTTCACAATACAACGTGCGCGGCGGCAACTTCGACGAAAACCTCATCTACGTCAACGGGATAGAGATTTACAAGCCGTTTCTGGTGGGCTCGGGACAACAGGAAGGTCTCAGCTTCATCAACTCGCGCCTCGTCTCCAACATCGACTTCTCGGCGGGCGGCTTCTCAACAGAATACGGCGACAAGCTCTCATCAGTGCTCGACATCACTTACAAAAAGCCCACGATAACGGCTGGCTCATTGACACTCAGCCTGTTAGGTGCCGAGGCTCACGCCGAAGGACGCGCCGCAAAAGGCAGAATGAGCTATCTCATCGGAGCACGTTACAAAAACACCCAGTATCTCCTTGGAAACATGGACACAAAAGGCGACTACAAACCTAACTTCACTGACGTTCAAGGACTTTTGACATATAATGTGTCGGCGCGGCTCGAGATAACAGCCCTCGGATACTATTCAAGAAACAGCTATCTGATGGTCCCGACGACACGCGAGACCGACTTCGGAAACCTGCAGGCTTCATACCGCCTGAAAATCTATTTCGACGGGCAGGAACTGAGCAAATACACAACAGGCTTAGGCGCTATCTCATTGAATTTCAGCCCGAATGAAGACTTGAACCTCAAACTCACAGGCTCGGCATATTCTGCCGTGGAATCGGAGACTTACGACATCCAGGGACAATATTGGATTGGACTTCTTGAAACGAACCCTGGAAGCGAAGAGCAGGGAGATGTCATTGCAAATCAAGGAGTTGGAACATATATCGAACATGCAAGAAACTCGTTTTACTCGCGCGTCTTCAACCTCGACCACAAAGGTGCCTACACCTACAATGACAATACCTTGAAATGGGGTCTCCGTTACCAGCATCAGCTTTTCGACGACATCATCAACGAGTGGGACATGGTCGACTCGGCTGGCTACACCCAGCCTCACACCGTCGACTCCATCCTGAATCCGAACAACCCGATGCAGACGCCGTTGGAGTTGAAAAACGTCGCAAAAGGGCATAATGAATTGCTTGTCAACAATTTAGACGGATATTTGCAAAACTCATGGCAGTTTGAAAACGAGAAAGGCAACATCTGGGTCTTGACGGCGGGTTTAAGAGCGAATTATTGGGGTTACAACGGCTCCGTCAACATCAGTCCGCGTGTCGGAATAGCTTTCAAGCCCGAAAAACACCCGAACATGACATTCAGGCTGTCGGGCGGAGTGTATGTGCAGCCGCCATTTTACAGGGAATTGCGAATGTTTGACGGAAGTCTCGTCGACAAAGACAAGGCGGCGGTGCAGAAATCGTATCAGGTGGTTTTGGGTCACGAATACAACTTCATGGCGTGGGACCGCCCGTTTGTGCTGACAACGGAATTGTATTACAAATATCTCAAAGACATCATCCCTTACGAAGTCGACAACATCAGAATCAGGTATTACGCCGACCAGAAAGCGACAGGTTACGCCACTGGTCTTGACATGAAAATCAACGGAGAATTTGTGAAAGGCATCGAGAGCTGGGCTTCGATGTCAATCATGAAGACAGCCGAAAACATTCAGTATTTCATTGACGCTCAAGGCAATATCCTTTCGCAAACGGATGTCAACAACGGTGCTGACTATGTGCGCGACACCGTCATTTCAGGCATCCCCCGCCCTTCCGACCAGCGCATCAACTTCGCCATCTTCTTCCAGGATTACCTCCCGATGATTCCTTCGTTCAAGGTGAACCTGAAACTCATTTTCGGCACAGGACTGCCGTTCGGTCCTTCGGAAGGCCAGCGTTACCAACAGAAAAACAGGATGTCGCCGTATCGTCGCGTCGATTTGGGATTCAGCAAACAGCTGATAGGCGACAAGACATCGTTCAGAAATCCAAGAAACCCGTTGAAACACATAAGAAACTGCTGGCTGAGCCTTGAGGTTTTCAATCTTTTAGGCGTGAATAATGTCAGTTCGTACATGTGGGTGACTGATGTCTACAACATTCAGTATGCAGTACCTAACTATTTGACTAACAGGCAATTAAATCTAAAATTAATAGTAGAATTCTAAAAAATAATACATTATGAAAAAACAGATCATTACCTTAGCATTATGCCTTTTCGCGTTAAGCGACATCATGGCGCAAGCATTCCTAAACGACGTGATGGATGTGTCAGAACGCAGAAGATACAGTGCTTACACATCAAAAGACGATCCGGTAAGAGTCGCCAACTACTATTACAAATGTGGTTTCACCTTGGCAACTGGCGAACATGGTCTCATTGCTGAAGGCAACCCTGGTTACGCAGTTTTCGACCTCAACGGTGAATATGAAAAGATGAATTTTGTCGTCGGCACGTCAAATCAGCAGGGCGGCATCGACGGCTCAGTCGTTTTGCTTGTCACCGGCGACGGCGAGACAATCTTGGACGAAGTCATTAAAAATCCCGACGCTCCGAGAGAGTTCACCCTTGATATAAAAGGTGTTAACAAATTGAAATTCAGCCTTTTACATGGAGACACAGACCTTGCATTCGGAAATGTGAGAGTTTATAAAGCGGGAGAAGAGCTTTTGCCGCCAGAAAATCAGTTTGCAAATGTTCCTGATGGGAAAATCAGACTGGTCGAGAACCTGGATTATTATTACAGAGGCTCTTATGCAGCGAGGATTGACAAAAACGCAGAACTCAAAGTCTACACAAACACTGTTCATTCAATCAGCATCACAAGAAAAGAATACGAATACGGCATTCAGTTTGACGAGATTCAGCAACTTATCGGAAACTCTGTCGGAAGGGTGTATTTCTGGCTCAACAAAAGATACGACAAGGTGTCGTTTATCGTCGGTCCGCGCGACAACCAGAGCTCGCTTTCCACGGCATGGCTCACCGTCAAGGCTGACGATAAAATCGTTTACGAGAAACTCATCAGGCAGACCGACCTCAGCGAGCAGGTCGTCATCGATGTTAAAGGTGTGAACCAGCTTTCATTCCATGCCATCGACGAAGACCATGAGTTTGGCGGTCAGATTGTTTACGGTGTCGTAGACATCTACGCCTATCCTGAAGGCGACACCACTGTGCCCAAAGCAGGTATCGCGAACCCGTCGAAAGAATGGATTTCAAAGCTTCCAGACGTATGCAAACTTGTTTCAAAGATACCGCCTTACAGCGTGAGAGGCGTGGCAAAACATCAAAACACATATTTCGACGGAGCCACAAAACACTATCATTTCTCGATGGGAGGCGAGCAGTTCAGCGAAGGATTCATCCTCACGACCGGAACTACGTTTTTTGACGACAACGTCAACGCATTCGCATATTTCGACATAGCCGGCGAGTTCGACTGGGTAACTTTCACGGCGGGATGTCTCACCAAGCACCGCGTCCTCGACGACGACAGAATTCGCGTCTACGCCGACAAAAATTGCATCCTCGACACTGTCATCCACGCCACATGGCCGAATCAGCATTTCAAGCTTCCGCTTAACAAATGCAGGGTCTTGCGTTTCGAGAAACCCGGAACCGGACAGTCGAAGCAGGTGTATTTCGGCATCGGCGACGTTGTTTTGTACAGAGGCGAAGTCGTGCCGAACAATCTTTTCGTGCATGAGAAGCCAGAATGCCCTGAGACTGTCGATTTGATTGACCTTTGCAAGAACCCGTATTTCCATTTCGTTGGACGTTATCTGAGCACGCTCACCAATTTCGACTTCAACGACTGCTTCAAAAACGGCGGCTCGCAAAAAGAGTATTTCCAGATGAAAGACGGCACGAGGATTTACAAAGGCATCATGCTTGAAACCAACGTGCCGACGGGCTTGGAAGACATGACGTTTTCGAGGGCTTTGTGCCTGATGTTCACCCCGACATACGTGGCGGGAATGGACCTCGCCCTTTGCGATGACGACGGACACCAGTCGTCGTGCGCGGCGTTCAACCCGTACAAAGAATACGAGACCTGCACGTTTACGGTGGCAAACAAATCGGTTTACGTCGACCCCTTCGTTGAGATGTGGGGCGACAAGAAAGCCGACCCTGTGACTTTATACGTCATCGCCGACCAGCATCAGGTGGCCGACATCGAGTTGACCGACGACATGAAGCCGACGACGTTCACCGTGCCTATCAACAAATGCGAGCAGCTGATGTTCTGGCTGAAATGCGGTGCCGTGCGCTCGGGACAATATGTCATCTACGACATCACCCTCGACAAAAAGCCTTTGAAAGACACCAAAATCGTGACAAACAAAACTGATGCGAAGCCAGAAGTTATTGAAAAAACAGTTGAGAAAGCTCCCGAAACCGTTGTCGAAGCTGTTGCCGAAACAGTTGTTGCCGAAGCTGTCGAGACCACCGTTTCCGAAAATGTCGAGCCCGAAAAAGTGGAGACAATTATAATAATCGATGAAGAAGTTGAAGAACCGCAGCCGGAAGTGAAGCCTGAGGCAAAAGCAGAGCCGAAACCTGAGCCGAAAGTTGAAGTGATTATATCAGATTATCAGCATACAAAGATAAAAAACAACTTGTCTGCATGGGATGCCAACAAGAGAAGCGGAAACAAGCAAGTGGACAAATATCTCGAAGACATCACCGAGATGCGGGCAAAAACCAATGAGATGATTGCCCATACGGATAAAAACCTCAAGATTTCTAAAGCGTATTTCAAAGGCAACGACGGCAAGGTTTACAAAGCCATTTCGATAATTGGCGCAGACGGCTCGAAAAAGAGTATTTCTGAACTTGTTGCCAGAAACAATGAGATTATCGAGATGAAAAAAGCCGTCAACTCGATTTACAATAGTGCGAACACTGATTTCACGGCGGCATCGGGACAGATTTCAAAACTCGGCGACAAGAGCAATGAGTTCTACAACATTATTTTGCAAGGCGGAGAAGTCATGTCGCAATGCCAAAGCAAGGCGAACGATGCGGCCGCCGCGACCGATAAGGACAACAAAAAGCTCCAAAAGATGAAAGACAGCGCATTAAGCGTCGACGGAATCAAGTCAACCGACAAGGTTCTGCTTATGCAGCTTTCAAGCGGCGAGACGTTGCCTGACGGTTATAATTTGGTGAATATCAAATATTTAAAGGTAGAATAAGTATTTATTCAACGAAAACAATTTGAACAAATAAATACTACAAAGTTATACCAAGCAATTCTTCGGCAAACCGATGTATACCTTCTCGGATGCGGTCGGTTTGTTTACGACGAGGTACAGCCCTGTGATTCAAATAGTTAGAGAGCTGTTTTTGGTTTATACCTGTCATTTTCTCCATACCGGCAAGTGACATATACTTAGAGTAATATTCCAAGAAACTCGGCACGTCAATGCGCCATTCAATTTCAAAATCACCTTTGATTTGCTCAGGCCAACATTCTTCAGGAAGATCCTCTTTGATAAGACGAATAGCTTCAAAAGTATCATCCTTCACTTCCTGAATACTATTACCCGCAGCATATATACCATCACAATTCTCTGAATATGCTCCGTACAGGTCTTTCGATTTCTCAATAATCATAACGATTTTTTCCATTTTCAATCCTCCTTTTTCATATTCCATATTTCTTTATAATCTTATTTGCCAATCCTGTCGAAATTTCATGCGCTCCATGATATGGTATCGGCTCCGACAAAACACCTCCTTTTTTATAAAAATAATGGCTCCCTTCAGCGTGATCATATTTCCATCCAGCTCTAATGAACCTTCTGTGCAACTCCCTATATTTCATAAATTTTGTTGTTTTGATTTTGCAAAAATAGCAAAATTTCTATTATTTGAATATTTTTTCTAAAAATATTTTATTTCCCCCAATTATCCCTATCCAAACTGCGATATTGTATCGCTTCTGCGAGATGTTCGGGCTTGATGTCCTCTGAACCCGCCAAATCTGCTATCGTTCTTGACACTTTCAAGATTCTGTCACGGGCACGCGCGGAGAGTCCCAGACGCTCCATGGCGTTTTTCAGCAACTGCCCGCAGTGGTCGTCCAAGTCACAATATTTCTGAATCATCTTCGCGGTCATCTGAGCATTACAATGAATGCCCGGAACATCGGCAAAACGCTGCACCTGAATCATCCTGGCTTTCACCACCCTTGCGCGCACCTCGGTGCTATTTTCGCCTGGTTTCTTCTGTGCCAGTTCCTCATACGACAACGGAAACGTCTCAATGTGAAGGTCTATTCTGTCGAGCAAAGGTCCTGAGATACGTGAAAGATACGTCTCCACCTGCCCAGGCTTGCACGTGCACTCCTTCGTCGGATGGTTGTAGTAGCCGCACGGGCAAGGGTTCATTGCCGCCACGAGCATGAAATTCGCTGGAAACTCAACCGTCTGCTTGGCGCGCGCAATGGTGACAAGACGGTCCTCCATCGGCTGGCGTAACACCTCAAGAACCTGTCGGCGAAACTCAGGGAGCTCATCAAGAAAAAGCACCCCGTTGTGCGCCAGCGAGATCTCACCGGGCTGCGGATACGTGCCTCCGCCCACCAAGCCGACATACGACGTGGTGTGATGCGGACTCCTGAACGGCCGCGTCCGCATCAGCGAGACATTATGCGCGAGCATCCCCACCACAGAATGAATCTTCGTCGTCTCCAACGCCTCCTTCAGCGTCATCGGGGGCAGAATCGTCGGTAAACGCTTGGCTAACATCGTCTTACCGCTACCAGGAGGTCCGATGAGAATCACGTTATGAGAGCCCGCAGCTGCCACCTCAAGAGCCCTTTTGATGTTCTCCTGCCCTCTCACATCCGAGAAGTCGAAGTCATAAACATCGGCCTTTTCCTCTTCTTCAAGGCTTAATTTCGTCGGCTCCAGATGATGGAAGCCATTGAAAAAGTTAATGACATCCATTATCGTCTCGACCCCGTACACCTCGAGGTCTTCAACCACAGCCGCCTCGTTGGCGTTGGCTTTCGGCACTATCACGCCCTTGAAACCTTCTTCCGCCGCTTTTATCGCTATCGGCAACGCGCCTTTTATCGGGTTGACACCTCCGTCGAGCGACAGCTCCCCCATAATGACGTATTTGTCAAGCAAATCAATGCTCACCTGCTCCGACGCCGCCAGTATCGCGATGGCAAGCGGCAGGTCATAACTCGAGCCTTCCTTCCGGATGTCGGCAGGCGCCATGTTTATCGTAATTTTACGCTTCGGATATTTTAACCCGTTGTTATTCAATGCAGATTCAATGCGCTGCTGACTTTCCTTCACCGCGCTGTCAGGCAATCCGACAAGAAAAAACTGCACACCACGGTCAATGTTGACCTCAATTGTAACTGTAATAGCATCAATGCCGTTCAAGGCACTACCATAAGATTTCACCAACATATTATTCGGTTTTTAGTTAATTAATCATTTTTAAATGTGCCGCTTCGCGGAATGTGTTGGCTAAAGCCAAATTAGCCGAAGGCTGCACATTATCCACATTGTCGCTTCGCGACCACATTGCGCGTTAGCGCCACATTATTTTCTCGGTTTATATTGCGATCGCTGGAAAATATCTTGATTATCAGTCATCTTCATCAGATTCGTCAAAGTTTCATCATTGTTCGACATGAACGAGCGGACAATCTTCAAGCCAAGAAAATCCCCAATCCGCGAAGGCGAATCCTCACCGAATGCTGTGGTGAAAGGACCGTCATTGAACAACATCCTCCTCTGCTCATAAGTGTTGGCATACAACATGTTTTTTTCAACAACATAAGCCCAAATCTGCCCCTCATGGTAATTCGCCCAGTCCATCTGACGTGTCGAATACCCAAGAATCACCGAGTCGGGCAACGACGGATTCATCGCCTCAATGAAATAGTATTTCTTGCCTTGTTCAATCATCTCCGCAAGCACATTATTCTGATTGTTTCTTCTGAAAACATACGCAAAATAAAGGGCTTCCGCCAAGTCACGCGTCAATGCGGCAGGCTGGCAACGACGAGAAATGTATCGTGGAATCCCAAGTTTGTCATACACCAAGTCCTTGTTATTCAAATAGTAATCGAGGCTAATCATCACATTCCTCCCTCCTATCATAACGGGACCGCTTTCATAATCAACGCCAGAGACATAGGTGTAAGTCTGCGGAATCGCCACCTCAGGATAATAATACGCAAAATGCTGGTACACTCCCCTCACCTCGTCTTCAACGACCTCGATATCAGGGAATGTCTCCGTCGCCAAATCGTTCAATTTGACGATAAAAGTGTCTGTCACAAACGCCTTGACATAGTCAAAATCGCGTTTTTCGAGTTTGTCGCCCAACAAATCCTTGAAATATGGTCTTACAGCCTCCAGCTCCTCCTCGAAATTCGCTGTGTCAATGGAAAAAAGCGCTTTGTTATATTCCAATATATTTACCTCCTGCGGCTCCATCTTCTGATACGGAATAGCAAGTTTCTTTTTGTATGCCTCTGATTTTGAACAAGAAACAAAAACCACTACTAATAAAACAATGCTTGGTACTATTTTCAATATTAGTTTTTTCATAATTTTCATTATAATGTTATGCTCCTTTCTGTCGCAATGTGAACACTTTGTGTTAATATGTGCACTTCGTGCAATGTGCGAAGCGACCATATTATTAAATACTATTTCTAACCATTTCAAGTGCTGTTATGGCAGCGCGCTCGATGTTGTTGCCCCTGTCTTTTCCGAAATTATATTTTTTTGAGATGACTCCATCCGGTCCCGCCACCGCAATCCACACTGTGCCGACGGGGTTCTCTTCCGTCGCTCCGCCAGGTCCTGCCACGCCTGTCGTCGCCACCGCATAATCCGTCTTCAGCAACGCCCTCACGCCCGTCGCCATCTGTTCCGCAACTTGCTGACTTACAACGGTATACCTCATCACATCCTCGTGACTTACGCCCAGAACCTCCTCTTTCACCGACGTGGCATACGACACCACCGTTCCTTTGAACGCCTCCGAACTGCCGGGTATCGCCGTTATCATCTTCGCTATCGTACCGCCCGTGCAGCTCTCAGCCGACGACAACGTCGCTCCCGCCGCCTTGAGTTTGTCCAATACAGCCTCGGCAATCGGAGTGCCATCGTATCCGAAAATGTGCTCTCCGATAATATTTTTAAGCTTATCGACTTCATTATCAATCGTTTTCTGCAAAAACTCCCTGTCTGGATGACGCCCCTCCAGACGTAAACGTACCATGCCATGTTGCGGCAGATATGCAAGCGATAAGAAATCAGGCAACGCGTCTTCCCAGTCCTTGATTTTGTCGGCGAGAAACGACTCGCCAACACCCGTTGTCATCACTACTTTATTAATATAAGGTGTCACTTTGAAATGCGACAGCAGCATCGGAAGAATCTCCTGCTCAAACACGTTTTTCATCTCAAAAGGCACTCCCGGCATCGAGACATACACCGACTTGCCTTTCTCGAACCACATGCAAGGCGCTGTGCCATAACGATTTGGGATGTATTTGCACGCCTTCGGGATATACGCCTGCCCTTTGTTGCGCTCACTCATCTGATAACCACGTAACGTAAAGATACTCATTATGTTATCATACGCGTCCTGACAGAACTCCAGTTCCGTGTTGAAATACCTGCACAATGTCGGCTTCGTTATGTCGTCGGCAGTAGGTCCCAAACCCCCAGTCATCACTATGATTTCAACATCAGAGCAGGCATCCAAAGCATCTACAATATCTTTTTCGCCGTCGCCGATCGTCAAAGTGGAAATAACCTCTATGCCATTGGTCGTCAATTTGTTACCAAGCCAAGCCGCATTGGTATTAATAACCTGGCCTATCAAAAGCTCGTCGCCAATCGAAATGATTTTAGCCTTTACAAAATCGTTGTCCCTTTTCATTTTTTTATTTTAAAACGTCACAAAATTAAACATTAATATTTTATGTTTTTCAATTTTAACATTTTTTAACATAACTTTCAATTTTTTGTTAATTTTGCAAATAAATTTTAACATTTCATCGGAATATGAACACTAAACCAATTCCAGGCTCACAGCTCGTCTTCAACAACGAAGGCGCGATATATCATTTGAATCTCTTTCCGGAGATGCTTGCCGACAACATCATTTTAGTTGGCGACCCTGACCGCGTGAAGATGGTTTCACAGTATTTCGACACCATCGAATACAAGCGTCAGAACCGCGAACTCGTAACACACACAGGCACTTACAAAGGAAAACGCATCAGCGCCGTCTCAACCGGCATGGGCACCGACAACATCGACATCGTGATTAATGAGCTTGATGCCGTGGCAAACATCGACTTCAAGACACGCACCCCGAAGACGGAGCATCGCACGCTTAACATGGTGCGTCTCGGCACCTGTGGCGCACTGCAGCCTGAAATCGGTGTGGAAGACAGCTACGTCGCCTCACGTTACGCAATCGGTCTCGACGGACTCGCCTACTTCTACAAAGAACATAACGAAGTGATTGACAAGGACATGACCGACGCTTTCATCCGCGACATGAAATATCCTACTGACCTCCCGAAGCCGTATATCGTGGAGAGTTCAAAAGAGCTTTTCGACCGTCTCGCTGTCGGTTATCATCAGGGAATCACCGCCACGTCGCCAGGTTTCTACGGACCACAGGGACGCTCGCTCCGCCTTGAACTGACGTATCCGCAAATCAACCCTGACATTGAAAAATTCAAC
Source organism: Bacteroidales bacterium (assembly GCA_017427985.1). Classification (GTDB taxonomy): domain Bacteria; phylum Bacteroidota; class Bacteroidia; order Bacteroidales; family F082; genus Limimorpha. Next base: position 67,924 of record JAFRRS010000015.1, read on the forward strand.
TACAAAGGCTGGAAAGTTTGCAACTTCGAGATGGAGTCATCGGCATTGTTCAGTCTCGGTAAGATGTTGGGACACAATTGCTTAACTATATGCGTGGCAATAGCGAACCGCGTCACCGAGAAGTTCTCCGCCGACTATCATCCTTACGTTGAAAAACTGATTGAAACGACTTTGGAGAGATTATAATTCGTAATCCAATTGCTCGTCCTCGTGTTTCATCGAGATGAGGCATTCAAGATTGACATCAACAACAGCCTCCTCGAAGAAAGGCGCGGATGCGACAACATAGCTCTCGTAGCCGAAAATCATAGAGCCGCCGTCAAAGGTGGCTTCTTTTTTTGCCGCCACGTTGTTCACAAACACTAATGGAATCTCGTGTTTCAACACATTCTGACGCATCTCGTTGCGGCGCGTCCTCGAACGGTTCACGCCACATTTTTCCGCACCTATATTAATTATGACATCGGGCTTCAGCGCCATCAGCTCATCGACACGGTTTTGAAGCAAAAACTCGTCATCGTTAGTGTTTGCAAGGTCTGAGCCGATAGTCACCGCATATTTGTGACAGCCGATTTGCAACAAAGCGTCTTCATCGGAGGGCTCAAAAAACTTCTTTTCAGCAGTTGTCAACTGTTTCTTTTTGAACACTTTACGTTGTCCCTGAAACATATAAACCGCCGCATTGAAGTTACCGACAGGACATCCGACAAGAACTGGAATCGTCTCACATTCATTGGCGATTGTATCCAACGCATCTTCGCATTTTTTTATAAAACTCTCGTCATGGAACAACTCCCCGCACTCGCATCCGCTTACGGAAAGCTCAGGAAATATTACCAAAGTGGAGGCTTTTGCCTTGTGAGCCGCCTCTATTATCTTCGCCACATTGCCATCAATATCCTTGGCAACGCATTTTATTTGCGCTAAAGTTATCTTCATCAGAATAAAAAGCCTATTTCAAAACATAAGTTATTCATTGTCAGCTTGTTATTACCATCCGACAACATACTTGAAAACACATTGTCGTATGCGACCATAAACTGCAAGGCGCTTCGGTTCAGCACCTCGACTTCAAGACCGAGATGCATGATAAACGAGCTGCAAACGTCACGGTAATTGTGCTCGTCGTTTTCCTTCACGAGCAGGTCGAGACCGTATCCTATCTCTCCAAAAATCCTGAATTTACTGGCAAAAGCGTCGGTTCTCATCTTCAAAAGAACAGGGATTTGGAAATAAGTGTTGCTAAGGCTCACTTTCTCAGGTTTATAATACGACAAATCGTGACCGATAATATTAAAGCCGCTTGTAATGCCATAATTCTCACCGAAATAGTAAATTCCAGTCAAGCCGAATTTATAGCAAAAACCGTTGTCTTTATTGGTTATATCCTCATTGGCACTTAAAAAGTCGACACCGAGTCCGCCTTTCAAACCAAATTGATACTCAAAGCGTTGCGCCGTCGCGACGAAAGAAATCATCATCGCAAACAACAAAAAATAAAATTTCCTCCTCATAATTGTAAATTGTTTGAAAATTTTAAATATCTTTGCAAAAATAATAAAAATTCATTAACAAAAATTTCATATCATGAAAAAATTATTACTCGTTTTAGCAGTTGTTCTCTTTGCCAACGTCGCAAATGCAGAGGGCTTTGGTTTCCACTTGGGAGCTAAATTAGGTTATCAGACCGCGAATTTGTCACTTAAGAAAGCTGACATCGAATCAGGCTTTTCAAATCATCTCACAGCCGGCATCTTCGGTCGTGTAACTATCAAGAACGTACTCATCCAGCCTGAGTTGATGTGGTTCAAGAGCGGACAGGTTTTCAACCTCGAAAATGATGGTATTATAAATCCAACTCTTACAATGACCCAGCAGAATCTCGCATTGCCGATTTTCGTAGGTTATCAGTTCCTCGACCTCAAACTCGTCAAACTCAGAGCAAATGTCGGTCCTGTGATGTATTTTGTCATTGACCAGACAAACAAATGCAGCTACGATGACCAGGCTATTGATATTGATGCCAACGGAATGACATGGGGCGGTGCTTTGAACGTCGGCATTGATGTTCTCATGTTCACCCTCGACATCAACTACAGCTTCGGTTTGACCAACCTCATCGACAAGAGTGACGTGAAAATCGGCGGTTACGACTTCCCGATTGACAACACCAAGCAGAGCATTTTCACCGTCACATTAGGTGTCAAACTTTTCAGCTTCGGATTGTAGGAAGACCATGTCTATAAACAAGATACCAAACGCGCTTTTTGCCAGAAACCGCAGGAACTTCGCCTCGATGATGACAAAAGGCGCTATTGCTGTATTTACAGCAAACGAGGAGATGCCGCGCAACGGCGACCAGTGCTATCCTTTCCGCCAGAACTCCGACTTCTTCTACCTCACTGGCATCGACCGCGAAGGGGCATATCTCATATTATATCCCGACCATCCGAAGCCAGAGATGCGAGAGATACTTTTCATCGAGCCGTACAGCGAGACGAAAGCCATCTGGCGCGGTGAGATGCTTGACGCGAAACAAGCCAAGGAGATTTCAGGCTGCGACAACGTGATGTACGCCGACAGCTTCAACGACGTGCTTAGAGAATTGATACTCAACAGCTCAAAAGTGTATCTCAACCTTTACGAATACGCGCGTTTCGAGACGAAAGTGTCAACGATTCAAGACCGTTTCGTGAAAGAGATAAAAGAGCAGTATCCGCTTCATACCTTTGACCGCTCTGCCCCGATTCTCAACAAGCTTCGCAAGATAAAATCTAAAGAAGAAATTGAGATTATAAAACACGCCTGTGACATCACGGGAAAAGCGTTCCTGCACTGCATGAAGACAGTGAAACCAGGACGTTACGAGTATGAGATGCAAGCAGAGATGGAATACATCTTCAAGATGAACAACGCCTCAGGTCACGCCTTCCACCCTATCATCGCAGGCGGCAAAAACGCATGCTGCCTGCATTACTCCAAGAACGACAGCATCTTGAACGACAACGAGTTACTGCTCTTCGACATGGGCTGCGAATATCTTAATTACGCCTCAGATTTGAGCCGCACCATCCCGATTAACGGGAAGTTCACACCTCGTCAGAGAGAGTGCTACGAAGCCGTTTTGAGAGTCAAAAAAGAGATTACGAAACTCTATAAAGTAGGCGGCACGATTGACAAAATCAACCAAACAACGTATCAGCTGATGGAGAAAGAGATGATAAAACTCGGTTTGTTCACACAGCAAGACGTTGACAATCAAGACCTAGAGAAGCCATTGTACCGCAAATACCTCATGCACGGCATGGCGCATCACATCGGCTTGGACTGCCACGACAACCTCGACAAGTACGAGCCCTTCGCCCCTGGGATGATTCTCTCCTGCGAGCCAGGGCTTTACATCCGCGAAGAAGGAATCGGAATCCGCCTCGAAGATGACATCTTAATCACTGATGGTGAACCGGTTAACCTCTTTGGAGACTTAGCAATTGAAGTTGAAAGTTTAGAGTGTAGAGTTTAGAGTAGTTTTATAGTAGAGACGGTCGGTCGACCGTCTAAGTTAATAGTTAAAAAGTATAAACAATCAATATCATGAAAAAGCTTTTTTTATTCGTAGCATTAGTCGCTACAGCATTTTGTGCCAAGGCACAAGTTAACATTCAGGAACAGTACGATTTCAACCGCGAACACCTCACCACAACCCTTGAAATGTTCAAGACCGACAACTGGGGAAGCACATTCTTCTTCACCGATATTTATCACCCGGACAAGCTCTCTGGTCCAACAGGTTATTACACAGAAATCGCCCGCGGATTGAACTTCTGGCAGAACACCAAGCTCGGAGCTTTAAGTGCCCACGTCGAATGGAACGGCGGTCAGTTTGCAAGCAACGCATGGCTCTTTGGTGCTGAATATTTCTTGCATTCCTCAGACTTCAGATACACTTTGACACTCGAGGTTTTGTACAAGAGCATCAGCGGTCAGAAGGCTTTGGACGCAATGGATCCTGCCGTTCGTCCTTGGGACAAAGTCAGCGATGTGCCACTGCAGTTCACCATCATTTGGGGATGCAGCAACATCTTCGGTCTTAATGGCTTGAATTTCAGCGGATTTGCAGATTTCTGGTGGGAAAACTGCGCTTGGGTTGACCCGGATGGCAACACCGAAAAGACAGGCATCGTGTTCATCAGCGAGCCTCAGCTCTGGTATAACATAGGAAGCCTCTTCGGATGCCCGAACCTCAATATCGGCGGCGAGGTTGAATTCGCATACAACTTCGCGGGCGGCTGGCGCAGCGACCTCGAGTTCCACAAAAACAAAGGACTCACCATCGCTCCAGCATGCGGTATCAAATGGAACTTCTAACTTCTAACTCAAAACTATATTACAGTGTTACAGAAGCTTTTTGGATTCGACCCTAAGACGATGAAAGTCAGGACTGAGGTTCTGGCGGGCATCACCACGTTTTTGACGATGGCGTACATCCTTGCCGTCAACCCGGGAATCTTCAGCGTTTTGGCAGACGGCGACAACCCCATGCCTACCGACGCTGTGTTCACCGCCACGGCACTCGCAGCCATCATCGGCACTCTCGTGATGTCTTTTTATGCCAAAAAGCCTTTCGGATTGGCTCCTGGCATGGGCTTAAACGCCTTCTTCGTGTACAACGTGTGCCTCGGGATGGGCTACACATGGCAGTTCGCACTGACCGCCATCCTCCTCGAAGGCATCATATTCATCTTGTTGACTATCACCAACGTACATGAAGCCATCATTAACTCCATCCCTGTCAACTTGAAGAACGCCATCGGAGCCGGCATCGGTCTGTTCATCGCGTTCATCGGTCTGCAAAAAGCTGGAATCCTTGTAAGCGACAACAACACCATTATCGCTCTCGGCGACCTCAACTCGACAACATCGACACTCACAATAATCGGATTCATCATCACCGGAGTGCTTGTCATCCTCAAAGTGAGAGGCGGCTTGCTCATCGGAATCCTCGCCACCACCTTCATTGGCATCCCGATGGGCGTGACGCATTACAACGGATTGGTTTCACACGCTCCGTCAATAGAGCCGATATTCTGCGAGTTTGAATGGTCAAATCTTTTGACAATGGACATGCTCATCGTGGTGTTCACCTTCCTCTTTTTCGATATTTTCGACACAATAGGGACGGTGGTCGGCGTGTCGGTGAAAGCCAAGATGGTCGACAAAGACGGCAACGTCGACGGCGTGAGCAAGATTCTGATGGCTGACGCAGTCGCCACGACAGCAGGCGCATGTCTCGGTGCTTCAACCACAACGACTTACGTCGAAAGCGCGACGGGAGTCGCAGAAGGCGGACGTTCAGGTCTCACCTCATTCGTGGTGGCAGCGTGTTTCGCCTTGTCGCTCATCTTCTCGCCTCTGTTCCTCGCCATCCCCAATGCCGCCACAGGTCCTGTCCTCGTCATCGTGGGCGTCATGATGGTGGCTCCGCTGAAAAACATCGACTGGGACGACTTCTCGGAAGCCATTCCCGCATTCATCACGGCTTTGCTCATGCCTTTGTCATACAGCATCTCCGACGGTATCATGCTCGGAATCATCTCCTACGTCGCCCTCAACGCCATCAGCGGATTTTTCAAGAAAGAATACATCAGGAAAATCAGCGTCACGATGTGGATTTTGGCTATTTTATTCATTTTGAGATATATTTTTATTTAAATTTTAAAAATTCGAAAGATGAAAATAACTGAAAAAGATAAAGAATTCATGCGCGAGGCGATACGTCTGGCTGACGAGAGCGTCAAAAACGGCGGCGGTCCTTTCGGTGCTGTCATCGTGAAAGACGGCGAGATCATCGCGGGCAACTCCAACTCCGTGACACTCGACAACGACCCGACGGCACATGCCGAAGTGAACACCATCCGCAGGGCATGCCACAAACTCGGCACCTTCGACCTCAGCGGATGCACCATCTACACCTCGTGCGAGCCGTGCCCGATGTGCCTCGGAGCCATCTACTGGGCGCGCATCAGCAGGATTTTCTACGGAAACAACCGCAAAGACGCTCGCGACATCGATTTCGCCGACGACTTCATCTATGAGGAACTCGACCGCCCAATCGAAAAACGCACCGTCCCGCTGATTCCGCTGCTTCGCGAAGAAGCACTGAACTCATTCCGCCTATGGTCAGAAAAAACTGACAAAATCGAATATTAAATTAAAAAAATACGACTATGTTCACAAAAGATTTTTATGTAAAAAACAGAGCAGCCCTCAAAAAGCTGATGAACAAAGGCATCGCTTTCTTCGTGGCAAACGACGAGGCTTCAATGAACTACCCTGACAACACCTATCACTACCGTCAGGACAGCAATTTCGCATACTTCTTCGGACTCAACCACCCTGATTTGGTAGGCGTCATCGACTTCGAATCAGGCGAGGAGATTCTCTTCGGTCAGGAAGTCACCATCGACGACGTGATCTGGTGCGGTCCGCTGCCGTCGTTGCAAGAGCAAGGCGATATGATTGGCATCAAAGACTGCCGCGACATCAACCGTTTCCCGGAATATATCCGCGAGCAAATGGAGAAAGGTAGAATGATTCACATCACCCCTACTTACCGTGGCGACCAGACCATCAAAATCGCTAACTTCATGGATATCAATGTCTATGAGGTTAAAAACTACGTGAGCCAACTTCTCATTGAAGCCATCGTGAGCTTGCGCGAAATCAAGAGCGACATCGAAATCAAGGAGATGGAATACGCAGCCGACACTGCTTATTACATGCACACCACCGCGATGAAGATGTGTAAGCCAGGCGTCATAGAGCAGGAAATCAGCGGCACCATCGAAGGCATCGCCATCGCGAGAGGCGGCATAGTGTCGTTCCCGAACATCGTGAGCATGGACGGTCAGACTCTGCACAACCACTATCACGGCAACGTGCTCAAGGAAGGCCGCATGATGGTTTGCGACTGCGGAGCCGAGACAGAAAACTACCTCGACAGCGACTTCACACGTACCACACCAGTCGGCGGCAAGTTCAACAGCCGTCAGCGCGACGTTTACGAAATCGTGTTGAAAGCCAACACCGAAGTGGCGAAGAACACCAAGCCAGGCATCCGTTACATGGAGATGCACAAGCTCGCAGCCCGCACGCTCATCGAAGGCTTACAAGGCATCGGCTTGATGAAAGGTAACGTCGACGACGCACTCGCAGCCGGCGCACATTATCTGTTCCAGCCTCACGGACTCGGTCACATGCTCGGCATGGATGTGCACGACATGGAAGGCCTCGGCGAAACGAACGTGGGATATAACAAAGAGACTCCGCGCTCAACACAGCAGGGCTTCAGCTGCCTCCGCTGCGGCAAGGTGCTGAAACCGGGCTTCGTGGTCACCGACGAGCCAGGCTGCTACTTCATCCCTACCTTGATTGACATCTGGAAAGCAGAAGGCAAACACAAAGATTTCATCAACTACGACAAACTCGAGACATTCAAGGACTTCGGCGGCATCCGCATCGAAGACGACCTCCTCATCACCGAGACCGGCAACCGTATCTTGGGCAAACCGATTCCGAAGACCGTCGAAGACGTGGAGAGAACATGCGCCGAAGCACGCGAATGGATCCGTATTCCAGGCATATTTTGAGAAAATTTCTTGAAATATTAGCAATATTTGCACTTTTCAGCTGTTCACGTTCCAGTTCGATAATTGGGACGTGGACGGTTGATAAGGTGTCGTTTGAGTTCAACGAGCGCAAAAGCACCCCCGAGATGATTCGTCAGCTTGGCGAAATCGAGAAGCACAATACCTTGATTTTCAAGAACGACAGCATAGTCCACATCACCATGGCTGCCATCGACGCCGATTACAAGTACCAAATATCAAACGACGGAACCGTCACCCTTGAGCCGGCAGACCACCCCATCAGCAGCATCAGCCTAAACCAAAATGTTATCAATACTGAAACCGAAACTCCAATTGGAAAGATGAGGATAACATATAAAAAGCATTGAAGGCTTCTAAAATTTTCTTTCTCATTGTATCACAATTTTTTATAATTTTGCGCCTTCAAAATACAAACTGATTAACTAACTAATGAACTCATTTTCAACCTCGAAAGCATTATTGCTTTCCATACTGATATTATTGTTTGCATTCATGACGCAGAGCGCATGGGCAATTGACAATTACACCCCAACCAAAATGTCTACTGCACCAACTGAGGGACCATGGACATTTAATGCGGTCGACAACGGATATTGGGGCAATGGATGGAATGTTTGGGCACGATCATTTAACGGAATGGATCATTCGGCTTGGAATGCTCATAGCAAGGTAAATCAGACTACTACCCTCAGAATGTTACATTATATGCACACACTAATTTAGCAACTTTGAAAGCCACCTCAGTAGATTTTACCGCCGACTACTCCAATCAAACCGGAAGCACATACCATCTGGCGCATCTGAAGCAAAGAGGAAACTCTGGAACAAAGGAGACATCCACACTGACCAAAACATTTGAATTCGACAACCGCAACGGCAGTTCAACGCAGACTAAGACATGGGCACTCCTGCTGACGCACATAGTAAACAACACAAGTGAGTCAATTCACGATTGCCACCAGTAGGGTAGCTTCAAAAATTACAGCTATTCATGGACGACCTACTACTACAAATACGTCACCTTCAATTCCAATGGTGGCACAGGTTCGATGTCACAGCAGACAATCGAGAACAGCGGCAATCTGAAGGCCAATAGTTTTACCCGTTCCAGCTGTGTCTTCACCGGTTGGAACACAAATCCGGACGGTTCGGGTACTGCCTATTCTAATCAAGCGGCGATTACCGTCACATAAAGTAATAAAGGTCAACCCTCTATGCCCAATGGACTTTCCAAGGCAGCGGCACAGAAAATGACCCGTACCTGATTTCTTCGACAGACCATTGGAACCTGTTGGCGGACAAGGTGAATGCCGGCAATTCATACAGTGGCAAGTACTTCCAGCTGACGGCTGACATCGGTAATGCTGTGAATCCTTTAACACAGATGTTAGGTGTAGCAAGTAATCAATTACAAGAAACTGACAAACCATTTATGGGTACGTTCGATGGTACAGTCTCTGGCGAAGGTACAACTTATAACCGTATCGGAGGACTCTATGGACGTAGTGGTGGTGGCGTAACGATTGATAACTGTCGTATCAGTGTTAATATCAAGGGCGGTGCATGGAGCGTAGGCGGCGTCGGTGGCGAATCCTATACTACCATCCGCAACACTGTTTATGATGGCAAACTTGAATGTCCCAAGAGTGGTGCCGGGTTTATCGGATGGAGCACAACCGATGCAACAATTGAAAACTGCGTATTCGATCCTCAGGATGGTTCATACATCACCAAAAAGGAGGATGAGGGTGATAGGGTCATGGGACCCTTCTATCGTTACGGTAATTCGGATGCAATACTTACCAACTGCTACTATTTGACGTTGCTTGGCGATGCTCAGGGCAAACAGGTCCGAACCATCACAGCCGGCTCTTATATAAATATCAGCGGTGGCGGCTCTCTGGCCAACCCAACAACCAATAGCCCGACGCTCACCATGCCTGCTGCAAACGTTACTATCAACGTAATATATTCCGCTTCCAATAGTATAACAGGATACACTTCCGGCGCCGACGGCTGGTATCTCATCTCTTCGCCAATGGCTGAAACAATGAACCCGACAAGTGTCACCAATATGCTCGGCAACACCTACGACCTCTTCCGCTTCAACCAAAACGCTGAAATGGAGTGGCAAAACTATAAAATCCACAATAACGACGCGCAGAACCCGTTCAACGCTTTGGTCAGCGGCCAAGGATATCTCTACGCCAACAGCGAGGACGTCACATTGACATTTTTTGGCACACCTTACAACGGCGACAATCGACAAGGATTTCTACAGAATGAATGACGACCATACTGAAATAATTGCTGCAACAGATAACAACATCGCCCCTATGGAAGGCGTCTTAGTGCATGCAACAGGCAGTGGTCAAAGCGTGACTTTCACCACAGGCGGTTCAAAAGGAGGCGAGAGAAACACTGACAACCTCATCATCAACCTCGAGCGTAACGGCACCGTAATCGACCGCGCCATCGTCAGTTTTGATGAAGGTCGAACCCTGCCGAAATTCCAAATCGACGAAAACAACACCAAGCTCTATATCCCGCAAAACGGCGAGGATTATGCAATCGCGTTTTCTGACAAAACAGGCGAATTGCCGTTGCATTTTGTCGCAAAGGAAATTGGAAGATACACAATTTCCGTAGAGACGCACGGCCGTGCGTCTCTACACGTAATCAAATTGATTGACAATTTTGAAAATATAACCATCGATTTGAACGAAAACAACAATTACACATTTATCGGTTCACCTGCCGACAGCAGAAACAGATTCGTGATTGTGTTTGTGGAGACACAAAATTTTGTGTCTCCACAGGACGATATTTTTGCCTATCAAAACGGCAGCGACATCATCGTCAACTGCGAAGGCGAACTGCAGGTGTTCGATGTGATGGGACGAATTATAATGCAGAAACACGTCAACGGTGTTGAGATGGTTCGCAAACCGTCCAAATCAGGCGTTTATATCTTCAGATTAAATGGTAAAACACAGAAAATTGTCATCAGATAAAAACAGGAGAAACATAAAATAAAAAATATATTATTAGCAATAGCATTGATTTTTGTGATGGCTTTAGGTGCCAACGCCCAGGGCGGAAAAACCGACGGTTTCTTCAAAAACTATAGTGATAATGATTACACAGACAGAACGGTGTATAACAATTTCATCCTGCCCAATGCCCACGGCACCAGCAGCGACTATGATTCAGCACCATTAGGTGGCGGTCTCCTTATCCTTACCACCATCGGCACAGTATATGCCATTACACGCAAACTAAAGAAATAGATAATAGTCTATTTTATTAAACTTTTTCTTTCTAATTTCTAAATTATTCGTATCTTTGCAGCCGTAAAGTCTATTATATTATACTTTTATGAATTTAACAGACACTTTAAAAGAAAGACGTACACGACTGCAGATATCACAAGCCGACCTTGCCGAAATGGCCGGCGTGAGCATCGCCACAGTGAAAGACATTGAGCGCGGAAAAGGAAACCCTTCATTGCTGACAACGGGAAAACTCCTCGACGTGCTTGGTCTCGAAATAGTGTATCGTATTCGTAAAACAGTTTAAAAACATTAAACAATGCGCCAGTTAAACGTTTTTTGGAACGACAAAAAAACCGGTATTCTTACTGAACTTTTGCCAGGAAAAAACTACCGCTTTGAGTATTATCCATCGTATGTGCGAAGCAAGTTCCCGCATATTTCAGTCACAATGCCAAAGTCGGATTTGCCATACGAAAGCGAACATCTGTTTCCATTCTTTGCCAATATGCTGCCAGAAGGAACGTTACGACGTGTGGTTTGCCGCGAACATCATATCGACGAAACTGACCTCTTCGGAATTTTGTATGCGATGGCAGACACAGAGACAATCGGCGCGGTAAGTTTAAAAAAGATTTAAGATGAAAAACAATATACCACTATTTGACAACCGCCACGTGTCGATGATGCTCGATTTCAATCTTGACGAAAAGCATCATACCAAAGAAATGACTCAAGCTATGCAACGCATCTCGGTCTCTGGCGTGCAAGAGAAATTCCCCGCCGTTGTTGATGGTGGCAAAATAAGATTGGCAGCTGATGGCGAACGCTCGACACATATTTTAAAACCAGCCCCATGGGACGCTACACTTTCCGACCGATGGCATATTCCCGCCAACGAGCACCTCACCATGCAAATAGCTTCGCAAGTGTATGGCGTTCATGTGGCCGCCAACGGTTTGTGCTACACTCCAAACAGACATCCAGTTTATATAACACGCCGATTCGACATCGGTCCAAACGGAATTAAATATCCGATGGAAGATATGGCGACTTTAATCGGAAAAAGCGAGGCCGACGGAGGTAAAACATTCAAATACAACGGCTCGTATTCTGATATCGCCAGCTGCATTCGTCGTTATATTCCAGCATGGATGACAGAGATGGAACGGTTTTTTGAGTTGGTCGTTTTCAACTATATTTACGCTAATGGCGACGCTCATCTTAAAAACTTTTCGATCATTATGGACGGAGAAGATTATTGTCTGACACCAGCTTACGATTTGTTAAACACTGCTCTTCATGTCTGTGATGATGATTTTGCCCTTGACGGCGGGTTGTCACCAAATATTCCACGAAGTGAAAATTATCTCAAAACAGGACACCCTTGTCGTCATGATTTTGAATGGTTCGGCAAAGAATTTTTCCTCGTCGAAAGCCGTGTAAAAAAGATATTGGATAAATATATGTCAGTTCCTGATGCAACTCGTCAACTAATCAATCATTGTCAGCTTACAGAAAAACTTAAACGTAGTTATATCCGCATTGTAACTGAACGTGTTAGCCGATTTGTGCGAAACTAAAAACTTTTTTTCTTTTTTACCTGACATTTTGTCAGAATTTACTATTTTTGCAATTCTTAACAAGAAATAAATTCAATATCATGAAAATCTCATATAATTGGCTTAAGCAGTATATTCAGTGCGATTTACCGGCTGAAGAACTTGGAAAATCATTGACCGGAACAGGTCTCGAAGTTGAAGACATGACACGTTATGAGTCGGTGAAAGGCGGCTTGAAAGGCGTCGTCGTCGGAAAAGTGTTGACCTGCATCGACCACCCGAACTCCGACCATCTTCACATCACCACCGTCGATGTGGGCGAAGCTGAGCCTCTGCATATCGTGTGCGGCGCTCCTAACGTGGCAGCCGGACAGAAAGTCCTCGTGGCAACAATCGGATGCGAACTGTGGAGCGGCGACGAGCATTTCACCATCAAGAAAGGCAAAATCCGCGGCGAGGTGTCGGAAGGCATGATCTGCGCCGAAGACGAGCTCCAACTCGGCACTTCGCACGAAGGCATCATGGTGCTGCCCGAAGATTACGAAGTCGGAAAGCCAGCAGCGTTCTATTTCCCTGTGGAAGAAGACTTTACGTATGAAATAGGTCTCACCGCCAACCGCTCCGACGCCACATCACACATCGGCTGCGACCGCGACATCGTTGCTGCCTTGAACCATAAAAACAACACTCGTCAATATAAGATTGAACGCCCGTCAGTGGACGCTTTCAAAGTCGAAAACACCAACAATAACATCGAGGTCATCGTGGAAGACACCAAGAACTGCCCTCGTTACACTGGCGTCACCGTCAGCGGCGTGAAAGTCGGTCCTTCACCGGCATGGCTCAAACATCGTCTTGAAGCAGTCGGGCTACGTTCAATCAACAATATCGTCGACATCTCCAACTACGTCTTGATGGAAGTCGGTCAACCGCTTCATATCTTCGACGCAGATAAGATAAAAGGCAAGAAAGTCATCGTGAAATGCCTCGCCAAAGACACCCCGTTCACCACTTTGGACGGCGTTCAGCGCAAACTCAGCGACACCAACCTCATGATTTGCAACGCCGAAGAGCCTATGTGCATCGCCGGCGTATTCGGCGGTCTTGACTCAGGCGTGACCGAAGATACAAAGAACGTTTTCATCGAAAGCGCTTACTTCAACCCGACATCGATTCGTAAGACAGCTCGTTTCCACGCTCTTCAGACCGACGCGAGCTTCCGCTTCGAACGCGGCTGCGACCCTAACATCACCCCTTACGCCTTGAAACGCGCGGCGTTGCTGGTGAAAGAACTCGCAGGCGGAACAATCTCTTCAGAAATTAAAGATGTTAAAAACGGCGACTTCACACCTGTTCGCGTGCAGCTCAAATTCGATTATCTCAACAAAATTGCAGGTCAGAATATCGAAAAAGAAATTGCAGTCAACATCCTCAAAGACCTTGACTGCCAAGTGGTTGAGCTCACCGACGCTTACGTCACCGTCGACGTGCCAACTTGCAAAGTCGATGTGTACCGCCCGGCCGACCTCGTCGAGGAAATCCTCCGCATCTACGGCTACGACAACATCGCCATCCCGACAAAAATCAACGCGAGCCTCAACGTCAACAACAAACCTGACAAGGAAAAGATTCAGAAAGAAATATCTATCTTCCTGGCTTCCAACGGTTTCTACGAGATAATGAACAACTCGCTCACGAAATCGGCTTACACGAGAGACCTTGACAGCTTCGACGAAAACAAAAACGTGAAAATCATGAACCCGTTGAGCTCCGACCTCGACGTGATGCGCCAGTCGCTGATGTTCGGCGGACTCGAAAGCATAGCACGCAACCAGAGTTTCAAGAGTTTCGACATGAAATTCTTCGAGTTCGGAAACGTGTATTTCTTCAACGGTGAAAACAAACAGACAGAGGAAAAACCGCTCAATCCGTACAGCGAGAACTTCCGCCTCGACATGCTCATCACTGGCAACGACAAGGAAGAATCGTGGAACAACAAGCCGCAGAGCCTCACTTTCTATGACTTGAAAAAATACGTCCTCGGCATCATCCACAAGCTCGGCATCAACACCGACGAACTCGAAATGACCGAAGGCAACGAGTCACATTACGATTATTCAATCGTTTATTCATTGAATAACAACAAGTTAGTCACTATTGGAAAAATCAACGCCAAGACTTTGAAGATGTTCGACGTGAAGAAAGAAGTCTTCCACGCCACATTCGACTGGGATATGGTTTTGAAAGTAGTGAAAGGCTTGAAGACCATCAGCTTCGAGGCATTGCCGAAGTTCCCAAGCGTTCGCCGCGACCTCGCCCTCGTCATGGATAAAAACATCACTTTCGAGCAAATCAAGAAGGTGGCGTTTGCAACAGAAAAGAATATCTTGAAGTCGGTGAACCTGTTCGACGTGTACGAAGGCGACAAGATTCCTGCCGGAAAGAAACAATATGCAGCAAGCTTCACTTTACAGGACACACAGAAGACATTGACAGACAAGGTTATAGAGAAGACAATGGCAAGAATCCAGTCAGTAATTGAGCAACAACTTAACGCGACATTGAGATGATTGACATTCAATCCTTAAAACAACGATTCGGCATCATCGGCAACGACCCGAGCCTGAACCGCGCCATCGAGGTGGCAGTCCAGGTGGCGGCGACAGACCTGCCTGTGTTTATCAACGGGGAGAGCGGCACCGGCAAGGACGTCTTTCCGCAGATAATACACCAGAACAGCGCCCGCAAACACGGTCCGTATTTCGCCATCAACTGCGGCGCCATCCCGGAAGGAACCATCGATTCCGAGTTGTTCGGTCACGAAAAAGGCTCATTCACAGGAGCTTACGACACGCGCAAAGGTTATTTTGAGGTCGCTGACGGCGGCACACTGTTCCTCGACGAAGTGGGCGAACTGCCCTTGGCGACGCAGGCACGTCTTTTGAGAGTGCTCGAAAACGGCGAATTCATCAAAGTCGGTTCTTCAAAAATACAGAAAACCAACGTGCGCGTCGTGGCGGCAACCAACGTCGACATCCCGACAGCAATAGAAAAAGGACGTTTCCGCGAGGATTTGTACTACCGCCTCAACACCGTCCCGATTCATATCCCACCCTTGCGCGACAGAAAAGAGGACATCAAACTGCTGTTCCGCAAATTCGCCTCTGATTTCGCAGAAAAATACCATATTCCTTCGGTGCAACTCACGCAAGACGCCCTCGCCATGCTTGAAAACTACCGCTGGGACGGCAATATCCGACAGCTTAAAAACGTCACCGAACAGATTTCAATCATTGAGGAAGCGAGAGTCATATCGTCAGATGTGTTGAAAAACTATCTGCCAAGCCAGACATCACTGCCCGCAATTTTCAAAGACGAAAGCAAAGCCGACTCCATTTCGGAAAGAGACCTCCTCTACAAAGTGCTGTTCGACATGCGAAAAGACATCACCGAGCTGCGCAAGACCGTCGACGAGCTGACATCTGGACAAATTCCGACAGCGACACCAATGTCTCAACCACACATCACGCCAATCAAGGCGACAGTGATAAACCGCGTCGACGACAACAATCTGGTGGAATACGAGAACACTCAGGATGCCGAAGTCGAATATCTTCAAGAGAAACAATCAAACGACAGCCTTTCTTTGCAAGACAAGGAAAACGAAGTGATTAT
Organism: Bacteroidales bacterium; assembly: GCA_017427985.1. Lineage (GTDB taxonomy): Bacteria > Bacteroidota > Bacteroidia > Bacteroidales > F082 > Limimorpha. Next base: position 84,100 of record JAFRRS010000015.1, read on the forward strand.
CAAGGCTTTACGCAAATACAACAGCAAGCGCAAAGATGCCGCCAAGGAACTTGGAATTAGCGAAAGGACGCTGTACAGGAAAATCAAGGAATACGATATAAAAATTTGATGCTTCGCAAAATGTGTTGAAATATGTTGAAAAAGATTAACACCTTATTAATATTAATAGCGGCTTTGGTGCTGACAAGCTGCGGAATTTACTCGTTCACCGGAGCGAGCATCCCTGCCGAAGCCAAAACCGTATCAATCCAACAGTTTCAAAACAACGCGAATCTGGTTCAGCCGATGCTTAGTTCCATCATCACCAACACTTTGCGTGACTTTTTCATGAACCAGACGACGCTCAACGAGGTTTCTAACAATGGCGACCTTGCCATCGAAGGAGAAATCGTCGACTACTCGACCGCCCCTACCGCCATCACCGGCGACCAGATAGCGGCGTTGAACCGCCTCACGATAACCGTAAACGTCAGGTTTTACAACAGATACGACGAATCAAAGAACTTCGAGCAGAAGTTCTCGCAATACGAAGACTACCCAAGCAATCAGGATTTGAACGCAGTGCAGGAAACCCTGATGCAGACAATAAGTGAAAAGCTTTGCGAAGACATTTTCAACAAAGCAGTGGTTAATTGGTAAAAGAATTAGAATTGGACAACAACAGGCTGAAACGGATTTTGGAGCATCCCGAACTCATTGACAATAAGGATGTTAGCAATCTTGAAGCAATTGTTAAGGAGTATCCTTACTTCACCGTTGCTCAGGTCTTGCTTGCTGTTGGCATGAAACACACCGTACACGAGCAAGCCACGCAAAAGCTTAGAATAGCCGCCGCGATGGCTCCTGACAGGAACGTCCTCCGAAAATTGTGCACACAGCTTCCAGACGAGTTTGTCGCTGAGCCTGAGATAATTCCAGAAAAGACACTGTTTATCCCTGAAATCAATCTTGGTGGCACATCGGAAGACCTCAACAAAGAGGTGGCACTTCTCGAAGAGAAGAAGAAAACCCTCGACGAGCTGATGGCTATCATCGAGAAAAAGATTGCAGAACTCGAAAAAGAGAAATCGAAGCCGAAAAAAGAAGGAAAAAAACTGTCAAAAGCGGAAATTATCGACAAGTTTATTGCAGAAAATCCGTCGATTTCACGTCCGAAACAGGTGTTTTTCAACCCAATTTCAGCCGCACAAGACTCTGTCATCGACCAAGAAAATATCGTAAGTGAAACATTAGCAATGATTTACGAAAAACAAGGATATTTTGAAAAAGCAATTTCGATTTATGAAAAATTAAAGTTGAAATATCCAGAAAAAAGTATTATTTTTGCGGCTCAAATTAATGCGTTAAAAAATAAGTTAAACAATTAATATTTAAGACGATGTACGTAACAATTTCAGTATTAATCCTTATCGTCAGTTTCTTGATGATGTTGGTTGTATTAGTTCAGAATTCAAAAGGTGGCGGATTGGCATCAAACTTCTCATCACACAACCAGATTCTCGGCGTTCGCAAGACCACTGACTTCTTGGAGAAGACAACTTGGACACTCGCAGTTCTTTTGGTTGTTTTCTGCCTCGCTTCAAGTATCACAATCTCGAAGGGCGACAATCAAGGAACAAGTAAAAGTTCTCTGCGCAACAATACAGAGTTACCTGTGACAAACACAACTGAATTGCCAACAGATGTTGCAGAATAAAAACTGAAAAACAAGACAAAAAATGTCAGAATGTCACTCGTTCTGACATTTTTTTTATACTTTGGCTGACAAAATCCCTTTGGAATAGTTTTTGATTGGCAAAAAACGCAAGAAAATAACAATTAAAATATAATATCATGGCAAAATTGAATATCAAACCTTTGGCAGACCGCGTCGTTATTGAGCCGGCTGTCGCAGAACAGAAAACCGCAAGTGGAATCATCATCCCTGACACAGCAAAAGAGAAACCACAGCAAGGCACAGTCGTCGCTGTCGGCCCTGGCACAAAAGACAACCCTGTCACAGTGAAGGTAGGCGACACCGTCATCTATGGCAAATACGCCGGCACAGAGTTCCATCTCGACGGAAAAGACTATATGATTATGCGTGAAAACGATATTATAGCAATCATCTAATTTTGTAAATAATTAAAAATCAAAGTCATGGCAAAAGATATAATTTTCAACCTTGATGCACGCGACGGTCTGAAAAAAGGCGTCGACGCATTGGCAAACGCAGTGAAAGTGACTCTCGGACCTAAGGGTCGCAACGTCATTATCGAGAAATCATACGGTGCTCCTCATATCACAAAGGACGGCGTGACAGTGGCAAAAGAGATCGAACTCGCCGACCCGATTGAAAATATGGGCGCTCAGCTCGTGAAGGAAGTCGCTTCAAAGACCAACGACCTCGCCGGTGACGGAACAACAACAGCTACCGTTTTGGCACAGGCTATCGTGGCAACAGGCTTGAAGAACGTCATCGCAGGCGCAAACCCGATGGACCTCAAACGCGGTATCGACAAGGCTGTCGCTAAAGTCGTCGAGTCATTGAAACAACAGTCAGAAATCGTTGGCGACAACAACGAAAAGATTCAGCAGGTAGCTACTATCTCAGCTAACAACGACTCAACAATCGGCTCACTCATCGCCGAAGCTATGGGCAAAGTGAAGAAAGAGGGCGTCATCACTGTTGAAGACTCAAAAGGTATCGAGACATACGTCGACGTCGTCGAAGGTATGCAGTTCGACCGTGGTTACATCTCACCTTATTTTGTCACCGATACAGAAAAAATGGAAGCCGTCTACGACAACCCATACATCCTCATCTATGACAAGAAAGTCAGCGTGATGAAAGACCTCCTCCCAGTTTTGGAGAAGACATTACAGACAGGCCGCGCTTTGTTGATCATCGCTGAAGACATCGACAGCGAAGCACTTGCAACATTGGTTGTCAACAGATTACGTGGCTCATTGAAGGTCGTGGCAGTTAAGGCTCCTGGCTTCGGTGACAGACGTAAAGAGATGCTTGAAGACATCGCTATCCTCACAGGCGGCACAGTCATCAGCGAGGAAAAAGGCTATCGTCTTGAAGATGCCACATTGGCAGAACTCGGCTCATGCGACAAGATCACTGTCACAAAAGACAACACAACAATTGTCAACGGTCACGGCGAGAAAGAAAACATCCAGGGTCGCGCAGCACAGATCAGATCACAGATTGCAACCACAACATCTGACTACGACCGCGAGAAACTCCAGGAAAGACTTGCAAAGATCGCTGGTGGCGTAGCAGTCATCCACGTCGGTGCAGCATCAGAAGTCGAGATGAAAGAGAAGAAAGACCGTGTTGAAGACGCTTTGAACGCAACACGTGCCGCTATCGAAGAAGGTATCATCCCAGGCGGTGGCGTCGGATTCATCCGTGCTATCAAGGCTTTGGAGAAGATGAAAGGCGACAACGACGATGAGACAACAGGTATCTGCATCATCAAACGCGCTTTGGAAGAACCTCTCCGTCAGATTGTTGAGAACGCCGGCCTCGAAGGCTCAGTGGTCGTCAACAAGGTTGCAATGGGCAAGGGCGATTACGGCTTCAACGCACGCACCGAGGTCTATGAGAACCTGCTCAAGACAGGCGTCATCGACCCAGTTAAGGTCGCAAGAGTAGCACTCGAGAACGCAGCTTCAATCGCAGGCATGCTCCTGACAACAGAATGCGTGGTTTCGAATCATAAAGAGGAGAACCCAGCACCACAGATGCCACCTATGGGCGGCGGGATGCCAGGCATGATGTAAGAAACCTCTTAATCTCCTCAGCATGCCGTCCTTTGATGATGACATGATGATTCCCAATCGGATGATTTAGGAGATACGGCTTAAGATTTATATCAAAAGTAATTTGAGTACGGCAAAAATGGTTGCTGTACTCATTTTTTATTGCCTTCGCTTCGGTGACAAAAAATTTATCCAACTTCCTTCCACCCCATTTCATGATGGTGTAGTCTGTCAACGGCATGTCACCTTTCACCGCCACTCCTATTCCTGACTCGAAATGCGTGCGCATGGTCGTTTTGTAACACATCGACAATGGCACGGTGCAGTGAGCAAACATCGAGGTTTCGTCGGTCAAGATTGAAGGATTCGCCATGAAAGCAGGCTCGTTGCACAGTTTCTTGGCAAGAAGCATGGTCATCAAGGTCTGCATGTCGCCCTCGCAACCAGCCACTATGCCTTCATCGTTGAGTTTTGCAAGAGCCGAACAACTCGTTGTATTGCATGCTTTTACTATGTCAAAACAACGAATCGTCATCGCATCAAGACGTTCCTCCTGACAAATCTTTTTGATGGCGGAATACGTTTTATCTGCCGCCAACATATCCGTTTTTTCCGATGTACCAACCTCATCAACCAATCGTTTCAAATCAATGAAAACCGTTTCTATTCCGTAACGTTCCTTGATGTAATCGTAATCCACACCTGATGCAATCAGCCAATCGGAAGGGTTGCCGAAGATGCCGATGCGGGTACCTGAAAACAGGCACGAACCGTTATTATTGTCTGGTAGAGACGTTTCATGAAACGTCTCTACAATATCATTGATAATTTCGTAATTCGTTCCATGAATTATCCTCCCCTCGTGACCATTTTCCGACAAATACGACAAAATTTCCAGCGATGCCGCCAACGAATTGTTGCGCCCATCTGCAATCAACGTGATTGTTTTCTGTAGAGACGATGTGCACATCGTCTCTACAGAAAATATTGTTTTGAACAGATTTTCCACACCACCAGTGGCAACCATAATATAATCGATGCCCTGTAGAGACACAAAATTTTGTGTCTCTACCATCATATTTTCATCGCCAATAATTTCTATTTCCGCCTCGCATCTGTTTTTCAACAAATCCAATAATTCGGCGTATTCTGTACGGACAAAATTGTCGGATTGAAATGACGATCTTAATATTAAAATATTCATTTTTAATGTGTTACAACAAAACGCTGTGTCTTATTTCCAACCTTCACGAAATAAACGCCGTTTTCATATTTCGCAGTGGAGATAATCATTTCATCACCACCGACAAATTCATCAATCATCTGACCCAAAGCATTGAAAACGCTGATATTTCCAAGATTTTCACCACTAATTCTCAGAAAATCGTTTGCAGGATTCGGATAAAGGACAATATCCTTAACATCAAACTCGTCTGCCCCATCTTCGCATTCATGCTGCTCATAGCCTTCAGCTTCCAAAGCGTTAACAATACGTTCCGTGCCATCAAGCGGATACAAATCCCTCACGGCAATAGTATGGTCTGGACGGATAATCATCACAGCTGGATATAATCCGACAGGAATTGCCTGCGCTATGTCATTTCCTCCGCCAGCGCGTGAAATCGTCGGATATTCAACACCGTAAGCCTCTGCCCAGGCAGCACACGCCTCATTATTGGCATTAGGACAAATTTCCATGAAAAACACATCGTTCTGATTGCAGCCAAATAATCTGTAAGCCTCTGTAATATATTCCATCGGAGCCTGCGAATACGGATCATCGTTTAAGAAGAAGTTGATAAGCACCGCCTGTCCGTTATCAAGAATTTCATAGAGATTTATCTCATTGCCATCAATGTCAGTACCAGTGAAATCTGCAATTATCTCACCTCCACCTGTTGTTGTTACAACCGTTTCTTGAGCCACTTCATAAAGATTTCCGTCTGAATCAGCAGGGACAGCACAAATCAAATATTCTGTATTAGGAATGAGTTCCGTGAAAGTATGTGAAATCTCATAATCGCTTGGTAATCCGTATGTTTGCAGATATTCAGGAAGTTCAAGACCTGCAGCAGCCATCCATTGGTTAAACTCGTCTTCTGTTGCCATCATATAATAAAATGAAGCGCATTCTTCGTTTGGAGTGAATGTCGCTGTGACTTCCGTTTCCAAAATCTGGTCAACAGTTATTGCGACTTCTGGATCTGCAGTCACAGGAGTGCAGTCATACTGTTGGATTCCATAGCCTTCCAAAGCCGAAATGACCGTCTGCGCATTGTTGATAGGCCAAAGGTCGTTGATGACAATAGAATGGTCGGGAGCGATGAGAATCACTGTAGGATATTGACCGATTTGGTAAGTGCTGCAAATAGTTGTACCACCTTCCTGTCCACTAATTGTCGGATATTCAACACCATAAGTGCTAACCCAATTGAGACAGGCGGTCTGCGAGTCGCCAGTTGCGATTTCCATATAAAAAACATCGTGCATGTTGCAGCCAAAAGCAGAATACGACTCTACAATCTTCGGAGTTGCCTGCTGGCAAGGACCGCATGTCGTGAAAAAGAAATCTATGAGAACATACTGTCCGTTGTTGAGGATATCAAACAGATGAACCTCCGTTCCATGAACATCAGTGGCAGTGAAATCAACCGCAGTTGTCAAAGGGCATTGAGCCATCATATTGAAACTCAATGAAATAGCAAAGATAAAAGTAAAGATTTTCTTCATGATTTTAATTTTTAATGTTAATATCAAAAGCAAAAATACAAAAAAATCATTTTAACACATTAATTATTTTTACTAATTTTGCAACTTGTTATGGAAGAAGAGAAACCCAGAAAGCGCAATAGCATCATAAAAGGATTTTCAAAACTTCTGAAAGAGGATAAATTGAAGGCTGTTTCAGAATACATTGAGAATCCCGGGGAGTTTATTGCCCTTTTGAAAGGTTTCTGGTACAGTGACAGCGAAAAGCAGAAACAGTTTGACGAGTTCAGCGAGAACACCATTTCCAACTTCCATATTCCATACGGTGTTTCGCCCAATGTGATGATAAACGGCAAGATTTACATGGTGCCGATGGTCATTGAGGAAAGCAGCGTCGTGGCGGCGGCATCGGCAGCAGCCAAGTTCTGGGGCGACCGTGGCGGATTCCATGCTGAAGTTATTGATGTTCAGAAGGTTGGACAGCTTCATTTCTGCTATAAAGGCGACAAGGAAACACTCAAAAAACTCATGCCTGAGATTGAAGTCGAGCTGCGCAATTCAACCAAGGACATCACCGCCAAGATGGAGAAACGCGGTGGCGGAATCCTTGATATTCAACTCGTTGACTTCACCGACAAACTCGAAAACTACTATCAGTTGCGCGTCACGTTCAACACTTGCGACTCGATGGGTGCCAACTTCATCAACTCGTGTCTCGAGACATTCGGACACACTTTGCAGGATTATTTCCTCCGTCGTGGCGAAAACGTCGAAATCGTGATGGCGATTTTGTCGAACTACACCCCGGAATGTCGTGTGAAAGTGTGGGTCGAGTGTCCTGTCTACGACCTCGATGGCGTCGACGAGCATCTTGACGGTCAAGGGTTCGCAGAAAAATTCAAGAAGGCTGTCGACATCGCCCACATCGACGAATACCGCGCCACAACACATAATAAAGGTATATACAACGGCATCGACGCTGTTGTCATTGCCACTGGCAATGACTTCCGCGCAACAGAGGCGGCAGGTCACGCCTACGCCTCGCGCAACGGACATTATGAATCACTCAGCTCATGCGAGATTAACGACGGCGTTTTCAAGTTCATGCTTGAAGTTCCTATCGCGCTCGGCACTATCGGCGGTCTCACGAGCCTCCACCCTCTCGCCAAGGAATCGTTGGAATTATTGGGACATCCGTCGGCACCGGAGTTGATGACAATAGCCGCAACAATGGGACTCGCAAACAACTACGCCGCCGTCAAGTCACTGACAACCAAAGGAATACAGCAGGGACACATGAAGATGCACCTTGCCAACATCTTGAACCAACTCGGTGCCACCGACGAACAAAAAGCAGCGGCACTGGTATATTTTAAAGATAAAACCGTGACATACGCAGGTGTCGAAGACTTTTTGAAAAACAATGGCTAAATTCCACGCTAACGGCAAATTCCTACTTTCTGGAGAATACCTTGTATTACAAGGTGCATGCGCGTTGGCGTTGCCGTTGAATCCGGGTCAGTCGCTGGAAGTGACGACAATAAATGACAAAAACGGCATGATTCATTGGGACGCCTACACCCCAAAAGGCTTCTGGTTCGCCTCCATCTTCAGCAAGCACGACTTCACCGTCCACGCCTCCGACGACATGGACAAGGCCGACAACCTCAGCAGGATTTTCAAAGAAATAAAGTCGTTGAATCCCAATATTTTACAAGATTCAAACGATTATTTCTTCACAACACGTCTGGAATTTGACAAAGACTGGGGACTTGGCAGCAGCTCAACCTTGATTTCGCTTCTCGCCCAATGGGCTGACGTGAATCCTTATGAACTCCTGAAACGCACCATGGGCGGCTCCGGATATGACATAGCCTGCGCAACAGCTTCACAACCAATTATTTATCATCTCGAAAACGGCAATCCAATTGTCGAAAAAGTCGATTTCAAGCCTGATTTTTCTGACAAATTATTTTTCGTTTACCAAGGACACAAGCAAAGCTCCGGCAAAGAAGTGAAATCGTTTAAAGAACGGGCGCAAAAATCAGATTTTTCAAAAGAAATCAGAGAAATTTCAGAGATTTCAGATGCGCTGATAAAAACCACTTCTTTTAATGATTTTTGCGCCCTCTTGACTCGTCACGAAGAAATCATGAGCCATTGTCTTGAGCAACCGCCTTTAAAATTCCAATATCCTGATTTTCAAGGTGTCATCAAGTCGCTCGGTGCCTGGGGCGGCGACTTCTTCCTGGCAGCGACACAACTTCCCGAAAAGGAAGTAAAAGACTATTTTCAAGAAAAAGGTCTCGAAGTCGTGATTAAATACGACGAAATTGTTATCTGACCTAATCTTTCATGGAATAATTCAAAATTTTTCATCTTTTTTTCATTTTTTTAATAAAAACTTTGTTTTGTTAAAAAATTATCGTATAATTGCAATTCAAAATATTGAATGGTTTTTTGATGATGAAAAATAGAAATTTTTTTATAAGTCTCTCATTTTTAATCTGTTTGCTTTGGGGCGCAACCACACCGGCATTCGCTGAAACAGAAAACGAAGAGCAATATAATGCGGGTGAAACGATTATCGAACACATTCTCGACTCTTATGATTGGCATATTTTCACATGGAAAGGCCATCATGTAAGCGTTCCTCTCCCGATTATCGTCTTCAACGAAGGCAAGTGCTACACTTTCTCATCAAAAGAATTCCATCACAACAACACATACGTTACAGTAAATAAAACCAATTCGGAAGACATCACTTTTGCTATCCCTCACGAGGGCAAATACAAAGGCAAGGTGGTGATTCTCAACGCTGACGGCACACAAAAACGCCCGTTTGACATCTCAATAACCAAAAACGTATGTGGTCTTTTCATTTCATGCACAATCCTTGTAGTGCTTTTCTTACTCGTTGCAAAAGCTTACCGAAAAAGAGGAGTGAAAGCGCCAAAAGGCTTGCAGTCGCTGTTTGAGTGGCTCATCTGCTACGTCCGTGATGACATAGCATTGAAAGCCATCGACAAAAAACACGTCGACCGTTATCTCCCCTATCTGATAACAGTGTTTTTCTTCATCTTTTTCAACAACCTGCTTGGTTTGATTCCGTTCTTCCCATTCGGTGCCAACCTTACGGGAAACATTGCAATCACTGCCACTTTGGCTGTTTTAACATTTTTGATTACAAACTTGTTCGGAAACAAGGAATATTATAAGGATATAGTAAACACTCCAGGTGTGCCGTGGTTCTTGAAACTGCCTATTCCGCTGATGCCATTGATTGAGACAGTGGGATGTTTCACAAAACCAGTGGTGTTGGCAATACGTCTTTTTGCCAATATCACCGCAGGTCATATCGTGGTGCTCGGCTTCATCAGCAGTATCTTCATCGTGGCTCAAATCAGCGTGGGCGGCGGCATCGGAATGTCAGTATTCTCCTTGATTCTCGTCATCTTCGTTGATGCGATAGAGTTGCTTGTGGCATATATCCAGGCATACGTGTTCACTCTGCTCTCTGCATTGTATTTCGGAATGGCGAGCAAAGAACATCATCATTAGAAAACGTTTTTATTAACTAAATAAATTTAAAGTTATGTCATTATTAGTCATGTTACAGGAAGTAGCAAAAGCAGCAGTCGACTTGGCACCTCTCGCAAAATTGGGCGCAGGTCTTGCAGCAAGTATCGCCGTCATCGGCGCAGCAATGGGTATCGGCAAAATCGGCAGCGCGGCATTGGAATCAATGGCACGTCAGCCTGAGGCAGCAGGTAACATCCAGACAAGCATGATTTTGGCAGCCGCTTTCGTGGAAGGTGTGTCACTTTTCGCAGTGGTCGTCTGCTTGCTCATCGCTGTTGCTTAACAAACCGGTCTTAGGTTGTAACGGTTGGTTGCAACCTAAGATTCACTTTAAATTAAAGGAAGAAAATAAAAAAGTAAAAATATGGAATTAATAACTCCTGATTTTGGGTTGATTTTCTGGATGACAATCGCATTCCTGATTGTGTTTTTCATCCTTGTCAAATTTGCTTTCCCTGTCATTGGAAAGACCTTGAAGAACCGTGAGGAGAAAATCACAGAGGCTCTCGAAATAGCTGAGCGCACACACGAAGAGATGAAGAATCTTCAGGCAAAGAATGAAGAACTTCTCCAACAAGCACGTGAGGAGCGCGAAGAGATGCTCAACGAGGCACGCCAGTACCGCGACAAAATCATCGAAGAAGCCAAGGTGAAGGCAAAAGAAGAGACCGACCGCCTCGTGGAATCGGCAAAAGAAACAATCGAGAACGAGCGTAAAGCCGCCATGACCGACATCAAGAACGAAATCGCCAATATCTCGATAAAAGTCGCTGAAAAGATTCTTCAAAAAGAACTTTCAACCGACGAGGCACAAATGGATTATATCAACAGAATAATCAAAGAAGCTGACAAACAATAAGATAGTATGAAGAATACGTTACTAATACGACGCTACTCCAAAGCATACCTCGAATTCGCCATACAACATAATATGGAGGACGAGGGTCTTGTGGATCTCGAGCTTGTCTCAAAGACGATTATTGAGAACCGCGAGTTGCGTAGCATACTGTCACAGCCATTCGTGTTGAAAAGCAAGAAAAAGACTATCATCAGAAAGGTTTTCGAAGGTAAAATCTCTAACATCACCCTGAGGTTTGTCCACCTTTTGATTGAAAACAACCATCCTGAGATAATCCACGACATTATCGACACATATAAAAAGCTGTATAACGAGTATAAAAGCATCTCCGAAGTCACCATTACCACAGCAGTGGCGATTGACGAAGAGAAACAGAACAAAATCGTTGGTTTCATTAAGAAAAAAACAACAGGTGATATCCATATTATCAATAAGATAGACAAAGATATCATCGGAGGATTCATCATCAACTATCTTGATTACCAATATGATGAGAGTATCAAGACAAAGCTGAAGAATCTGGAAGCATTATTCACGGATAATTTGTATATTAAAGGATATTAATTATGGGAACAATAAAACCCGCTGAGGTATCAGCAATACTGCTTAACGAGCTGACCAATTTCGACAACAAGACATCGTTGGATGTCAAGGGCACGGTGCTCAACGTCGGTGACGGCGTGGCGCGTGTCTACGGCATGAGAGACGCAGAAGCCGGCGAGCTTGTGGAGTTTGAGAAGAACGGAGCCATGGGTATTGTGTTGAACCTCGAAGAGGACAACGTCGGTGTGGTGCTTCTTAGCGATGCCGGCAACATCAACGAGGGCGACACCGTGGTTTGCACGCACCGCATCGCGTCAGTGAAAGCCGGCGAGGGACTTCTGGGCCGTGTCATCAACACCCTGGGACAGCCTATCGACGGCAAGGGCGAGATAACAGGCGAGACCGTCGACATGCCGCTTGAGCGCAAGGCTCCTGGCGTAATCTTCCGTAAGCCTGTGGAGGAACCTCTCCAGACAGGTATCAAGGCCATCGACGCCATGATTCCTATCGGACGCGGACAGCGCGAGCTCATCATCGGCGACCGTCAGACAGGAAAGACAGCTATTGCCATCGATACCATCATCAACCAGAAAGAGTTTTACGACAAGGGAGAGCCAGTTTACTGTATCTATGTGGCTATCGGACAGAAAGGCTCAACCATCGCCAACATAGTGCAAAGCCTTGAAGACCATGGCGCACTGCCATATACTATCGTGGTGGCAGCTACAGCATCTGACGCAGCGGCAATGCAGTATTACGCACCGTTTGCCGGTGCAGCTATCGGCGAGTATTTCCGCGACACGGGACGTTCGGCTCTCATCATCTACGATGACCTGTCGAAGCAGGCTGTGGCCTACCGCGAGGTTTCATTGCTCCTCCGTCGTCCACCAGGACGTGAGGCATACCCTGGCGACGTGTTCTATCTGCACTCACGTCTTCTCGAAAGAGCTGCTAAAATCATCAACAACGACGAGATTGCAGCCACGATGAACGACCTTCCGGAATGTCTGAAAGGCAAGGTGAAAGGCGGCGGCTCATTGACAGCTCTTCCAATCATCGAGACACAGGCGGGCGACGTGTCGGCATACATCCCGACCAACGTCATCTCCATCACCGACGGTCAGATATTCCTTGAGACGAACCTCTTCAACGCAGGTATCCGTCCAGCTATCAACGTGGGTATCTCGGTGTCGCGTGTCGGTGGTAAGGCACAGATCAAGTCAATGAAGAAAGTCGCTGGAACATTGAAACTCGACCAGGCGCAGTTCCGTGAGCTGGAAGCCTTCTCGAAATTCGGCTCCGACCTCGACGCTGCAACACAAGCGGTTCTCGACAAAGGACGTCGTAACGTGCAGATCCTTATCCAGCCGCAGTCATCGCCATTGAGAGTGGAAGAAGAGGTCGCAATCATCTACTGCGGCGTCAAAAACCTGCTCAGAAAGCTGAAGACGACTCAGGTGGCAGAGTTCCAGACACGCTATCTCGACCTGCTCAACAGCACGAAGAAAGAGACGATGCAAAGCCTCAAAGAAGGAAAATATACTGAAGAAATAGAAACGGTATTGAAGAATGCCGCTGATGAAATCATCTCATTGATGACCAAGAAAGACTGATAACTATGGCAAATCTCAAGGAAGTAAGGACACGAATCAACTCGGTGAATTCGACGATGCAGATCACCTCTGCGATGAAGATGGTGTCGGCGTCGAAGCTACGTAAGTCGCAAAGCGCGATCGTGGCTCTCCGCCCCTACGCATCCAAACTCTACGAGATAATGCAAAATCTGTCGTCATCGTTGCAGACCTCAGCGGAAGGTGTCTATACCATAAAACACAAGGAGAACATCGAGGATGAGAAGATTCTTCTCATCCCGGTGGCATCCAACAAAGGATTGTGCGGAGTGTTTAACGCGAACGTGATTCGCGACATCATTAGCGCAATAAAAACCGACTATCAGGTTCAATATGAGAAAGGCAACGTCGACATCCTTTGCATCAGCAAGAAGGTGGAAGAGACGCTGCGTTTCAGGAAATACCGCATCACAGGCAACGACAACGAGCTTCTTGACAAGTTGTCATATGACAATGCCGTTGTGTTTGCCGAGAAACTGATGAAAGACTTCGTGGAAGAGAAATATGACCGTATCATATTCATTTACAATCAGTTTAAAAACGCAGGCACACAGATTTTGGTGAGAGAGCAATTCCTTCCGATTGTGAACACCAAACCGTCAGAAAAGAAAGTAAGCAGTACCAGCGACATTGAGTATATTTTCCAGCCATCAAAGGAAGAAATTCTCAACTCATTGATACCAAAGTCTTTGAAGCTTCAAGTTTATAAAGTTTTGGTTGACAGCCTGACATCAGAGCATGGCGCGAGGATGGTGTCAATGACCAAGGCAACCGACAACGCTTCCGAACTTCTTAAAGAACTCAACCTGTCATACAACAAAGCACGTCAATCAGCAATCACCAACGAGATTATCGAAATTGTGGGCGGTGCTAATGCGTTGTAATTCAAGATAATATGAAAGCTTGTTTCATGGGATTAGGATACATTGGCCTCCCAACGGCTATTATTGCAGCCAAACATGGAGTCGATGTAATTGGTGTTGACATCAACAAAAGCATCGTTGATGAGACCAACAATGGCGAACTTCATATCATTGAGCCGGGTATGAAACAGCTTCTGCAGGAAGTTATTGCATCAAATAAATTCAAGGCATACACCGAGCCAAAGGAATGTGACGCATATTTCATCGTTGTCCCGACACCTTTCAAAGGCAATCACGAACCGGATATTTCTTATGTGGAGTCTGCCACAAGTATGGTAATCCCATATCTTAAAAAAGGTGATTTATTTGTGATAGAATCAACATCTCCTGTCGGAACAACTGAAAAGATGGCTGAACTGATTTTCTCACAAAGACCTGATCTTCAAGGGAATATCTTCATTGCATATTGTCCTGAAAGAGTGCTGCCAGGCAATGTAATTTTCGAATTGGAGCACAACGACCGTGTCATTGGAGGAATCGACGAGGCTTCGACTGAGAAAGCAAAGTCTTTTTACAAGATTTTTGTGAAAGGAGAACTACACTCGACAAACAGCCGAACAGCGGAAATGTGCAAACTTACTGAGAACTCATCGCGCGACGTGCAGATAGCTTTCGCCAACGAGCTTTCCATGATTTGCGATAAAGCAGGCATCAACATTTGGGAACTCATTAATCTGGCAAACAAGCATCCAAGGGTGAATATTTTGCAACCAGGTTGTGGCGTAGGAGGTCATTGCATTGCCGTTGACCCATATTTTATAACAGCTGATTTTCCAAAAGAATCAAAGATTATTGCAACTGCAAGAGAAATAAATAATTACAAGGCTTTGTGGTGTGTCGAAAAAATAAAAAACCACATCCTTGAATTTGAGTTGAAACACAAACGCAAGCCTAAAGTCGCCATGATGGGACTTGCTTTCAAGCCGAATATTGATGATTTACGCGAGTCACCGGCACAATCGATAACAACCAATATCGTACATTCGTGCAACAACGCCGATATAATGATTGTCGAGCCTAACGTTAAAAATCATAAGTTATTCAAGCTCACTGACTTAAAGACTGCATACGACACTGCAGACATCGTTGTTTTTCTTGTAAACCACAAAGAATTTTCTGAATTGAACTACAGAAAAGATGTCATTGTTTTGGATTTCTGCGGGACATTTAAGAAGATATGAAAAAGATACTGTTGGTTTTTGGAACTCGCCCGGAGGCAATCAAGATGGCGCCTTTGGTGATTAAGCTGAAGCAACATCCTGAGTTTCAGACCATTGTGTGTGTCACAGCACAGCATCGCGAAATGCTTGACCAGGTTCTTGACATCTTCGAAATAAAACCCGATTACGACTTGAACATCATGCAAAAAGGTCAGGATTTGTATGACATCACTTCACGTGTATTAGTCGGCATGCGCAACGTTTTGAATGAAGCGAAGCCAGATTTGGTACTCGTTCACGGTGACACAACTACCTCAACGGCGGCGGCATTGGCGGTCTTTTACCAGCAGATTCCAGTCGGACACGTCGAAGCAGGACTGAGAACAAATAATATTTACAGCCCGTGGCCCGAAGAAATGAACCGCCAAATCACCAGTCGCATCGCAAGCATACATTTCGCCCCGACAGAACTCGGCAGACAAAATCTTTTAAAAGAAAATATTGATAATCAACATATTATTGTAACAGGTAACACCATCATTGATGCGCTTTATCTGGTTGTAGATAAAATAAACACCGACAAAAATCTTGAAAAAAAGATTGTAAAAAGCATCCTAAGCAACGGTTACGACGTGAAACGCCTCAGTGAAAGAAGACTAATTCTGATAACTGGCCACCGCCGCGAAAATTTTGGTGACGGATTCATAAGATTATGCACCGCAATAAGCGATTTGACAAAGAAATTCCCTGATGTCGACTTCGTTTATCCAATGCATCTAAACCCGAACGTCCGCAAGCCTATTCATGAAGTTTTTGGTGAGAATTTGAATGAATTAGGCAACATTTTCTTCATCGAACCTCTTGATTATCTTAACTTTGTGTATATGATGGAAAAATCGTATCTGGTTTTGACCGACAGCGGTGGCATTCAGGAAGAGGCTCCTGGCTTGGGCAAACCTGTCTTGGTGATGCGCGACACAACCGAACGCCCCGAAGCTCTTGAAGCCGGAACAGTGAAACTCGTCGGCACAGACTACGACAAGATTGTTGGCGAAGTTTCCAAGTTATTGACAAACAAAGACTATTACAACACAATGAGTCAGGCTGTAAACCCTTACGGCGACGGGTTGGCATGCGAAAGAATAATAAACGCGTTATGAAAGTTTTGATGATTCTCGATCATGTTTTTCCGCCTGACACAAGAGTGGAAAACGAAATAGCAAGTCTGGCAGCCGCAGGTCATGAGGTTCATATCGCCTGTTTTGCACAAAACAACAAGCCTTTTGTCGAAAAAACGCCAACGTGCACAATCCACAGGAAGAAAATCTCAAAATTTACGTATAAATCAAGCGTTGGAGCGCTGAAACTGCCTTTTTATTTCCATTTTTGGAGAAAATTCGTCAAAGAGCTTTTTAGAGAAAACAACTTTGACGTGATTCATATCCACGACCTTCCACTTGCAAAAATAGGTCTGGAGGCGAAAAAGAGATTCAACGTCAAATATATACTCGACCTTCACGAGAACTGGCCTGTGCTGCTTCAATTGTCAGAACACACCAACACATTCCTCGGCAAAATGCTTTCATCAAATCGGCAATGGATTGACTATGAAAGAGATATGTGTCAGAAAGCCGATGAAATAATCGTTGTCGTCGACGAGGCAAAGAACAGAATCGCCAACCTCGGCGTTGACAAAAACAAGATTCACGTCGTTTCCAACACTTTGGATATCAATCAGTTTGATGTCATTGAAAGAAAAGGCTTCAACAAAGAGAATTTTAGAATTCTTTATGTCGGCGGCATCAACTATCATCGTGGAATTCAATATGTTATTGATGCGATTTCCATCCTGAAACAGAAAAATATCAGCGTTTTTTTCGACCTTGTCGGCGACGGCAGATACCTCAACACTTTACGAAAGCAAATCGTCGAAAAAAACGTGGAAGACCGAGTGGTTGTTCATGGTTTCAAGAAATACACACAGATTCCGGAAGTGTATGAAAACGCAAATCTGGCAATCATCCCGCACGTGAAATCGGGACACACAGACAACACTATCCCGCATAAGATTTTCCAATATCTTTATGCTGAGATTCCGATTTTGACATCAAACTGCGACCCACTGGAACGCATTGTAAATGAGACATATAGCGGAATCAGCTACCAGTACGACAACCCGATGCAACTTGCGGAAATCATTGAAGATTTGTATAAAAATCCTGAAAAACTTAACGATTACATTCACGAGGGGCGTAAAGCAGTGATTGAGAAGTATAACTGGTCAGTCGACGGTGAAAAACTTATTGAACTATATCGTTCAATAATCTGACGTAATCTTTTGCCAAATTTCTTCTTGAATATTTTGCCACTTCATTTTTATCAATCTTAATTGATTGATTATCATTTCTATTGTTGAAGTAATCAAGAATCATCGCTTTCATTTTGGCTTTATCGTCATAATCGGCTGTCTTGCCACAATTTGTCTCAGAAAGAATCTTTGCGGCATCGCCATTCTCCGGTCCGATTGCAAGAATCGGGCGACCAGAAACGAGATACTCGAACAATTTTCCTGTCAAGATGCATTCCGCCTTTTTAGCACGAGGAATCAAGAGCAGCAATAAATTGGATTTTCGTTGATAATCAAGTACTTGAGAATGCTGCATATATTCAACATTATTGACTTTATCGCTTAATCCTTTTTCAGAAATGTATCTCTTCACCGATTCGTCAATATGACCTATCAGGTTGATTATAAGCGATTTATGGAATCCCAAATCCTCTTCGCACAATTCTTTGAAGGCATCCCAGATCACGAACGACTCGTTTGGAAGCAAAACGCCAGTATAAGAGACCGTAAAACTTTCAGTATCAATTGTTTGTGTATTTTCTCCAACACATTCCTCATCGTAACCGTTGGTAATCACCTCGACGTTTTTTGCACCGAGATTTTTCATGTCCTCAGCACCATGCCAACCGACTGTCACTACTTTTTCAGCCTCGGTAATCACTTGATTTTCAAGCCTTTTATGCTTATTAACACTGCATTTTGTAAGTTTCAACGAGTCGAAATAAAACACATCAGTCCACGGGTCACGGAAATCGGCAACCCACGGAATGTTGAATTTTTTATGTAATGCCTTGGCAATCAAATGCATGGAATGTGGCGGACCCGTCGAAATCATAGCATCGACAGGATGTTCCTTCAAATAGTTTGAAAGATAAATCACCGACGGCTTTATCCACCAGCAGCGAGCGTCAGGGATGAATAAATTGCCTCGTAACCAAACACTTAGGTTCTCTTTCCAACCACTTTTTTTCGCACCTTCGTTGATGAAACCTGCTTTAACTTTCTCATCTTTTTTGATTCCGAGGAACTTTTTATAAAAGGTATACGGCTCCACAATCGGTCGTCTGATAACTTCCGCTTCAGGCGCGACATCCTTTTCCAACGACTTGTCTTCGACAGGATATTCAGCGTTTTCAGCGGTGTAAATCACTGGCTGCCAACCGTTTTCGGGCAGATACTTCGACATTTTCAGCCATCTCTGAACGCCCGAACCACCCGACGGCGGCCAATAATATGTGATTATCAGAACTCTCTTCATTTAAATAATTTCGTTTATTCAGAGATTTGATGAATCGAATCTCTACGACGTTTTATTGTAGAGTAACAAATATAAACAAACCCCGCCAAAATCAGTAATGACGTAATTAACTGAATTGCGTTTCCGATGCGCCAAATGCTTGGTTCATAACGCATTACAATCTCATGCCGACCTGCTGGAATGATTGCCGAACGCAAGATGTAATCGGCACGGAACAAAGGACTTTCAACGCCGTCAATCCACATCTTCCATCCTTTCTTGGTCCAGATTTCAGAAAACACCACGAGTTCATCTTTCGATGAATCGAATGTATATTTCAACTCATTAGGCTTATAATCAATGAGTTGAATCGTTCCTTCAGCAGGTGTCGCATTAAAACTGCCAACCAGATTTTTAAACTCATTATTGACAATCGCCACAGTTTTCACGTCAGTGTCGGCAATTGCGTCAATCTCTTCGTTTGGCGTTGAAACCCATTTGATATCAGAAGCAATCCAGGCGTTTCCAAAAGCATCATAATTTCTCGAGGCTATCTTCGAATTGTCTTTCGGATAGATTATATATCTGGTATTCAACATGTTAAGCACCTTGAAATAATTCAAATCGCGCTTGCTGAGATAGTGGTCGATAATATCCTGATAACGGCGCAGTTTCGCACCATGATAACCGCCAACCGACTTGTGGAAATATGACGTGCTCGCGTCGTTGAAAGTGCTGACTGTGAGGTTAATCACACGATAATCAAGGGTATTGTCCTGCAGAATCTGCTTGTCGACATCGCTCAAAACGAAAGGCTTGTCGGCTTTACGCTTGTCGATGAAATTGCTTTTGTTGAGATAGCGTTTGTCGATGGCGAACATGTCTATCATCACTAAAAACGCCAAGACCGGGAACATGTATTTTTTGTCCATTTTCCCGCTGATGCCAAGCAAAACAATGATTCCCGCGATATAAATATACAGGAAGCTGCGCATCACATCGGTGCGGAAGATGGCAACACGCACTTTTTCAAGCTCGTTGGCGAAAGTCACATAAATCGCCCCGTCCTGCCCTGCCTGCAACTGCTTGAACTGCATCGCTTCCGACTGACTCAGGAAGCTGAAGAACGTCTGCGGCATGGCATAGAACAAAATACAAAGTCCGCCAGTTATTCCCAACGAAATATACAGATATTTCTTGTTTTGCTTAAGCGAATCTGGGTTTTTGAATAATTCAGCCAATGCCAGGAAGGCGAGCAAAGGCATACACACCTCGGCAATCACCAGCGTCATCGACACGGCGCGGAATTTGTTGTAACCCGGGATGTAGTCGAGGAAGAAATCGGTGAATCCCATGAAGTTTTTGCCCCAGCTGAGCAAAATCGAGAGAATTGTCGCAGCAAGAAGCATCCATTTGTACTTCCCTTTCACCACGAAAAGACCCAAAACAAAGAGAAAACATACGATAGCGCCGACGTAAACCGGTCCGCTTGTGCCAGGCTGGTCGCCCCAATAGGCATTCTGCTGAGCGATGGTAGAACGAAAACGCGCATCACACTGGTCCAAAGCAGGATTCTTATTACCGATATAATCGGAAGCGCCGCCTTTCGCATTCGGAATCATCAGGCTCCAAGTCTCACCTATGCCGTAGCTCCACTGCGTAACATAATCCCTGTCAAGACCTTTGGTCTGGTTTTCGACATTTTTGGTCAGGACAGGCTTTCCGCGCATGGTATCTTTTCCAAACTCATAATTCGCGTAAAGCGTTGTGGTACATGTCAAAATTGCCAAAACAGCTACTCCTGCAAGGATGCCGCTCGCCTTCAGAAAATGCAGATATTTCTTTTCTTTTATCGTCTCAACAAGTTCTGCAATGACGATACACACCACAATCAGCAGCAGATAATAAGTTATTTGAAGATGTCCGGCACGGATTTCGAGGGCGAGAGCGATTGCGGTAAGCACCGCGCCCCAAAGATATTTCCCTTTGTAGGTCAACAAGATACCGGCAATAACTGGAGCCATATATGCCATTGCGACTGCCTTGGAGTTGTGTCCCGCACCTATCACGATGAACATATACGAAGTGAACCCGTACGCCAGCGCCCCGATGAAACTTACCCAGATTTTACAATCGAGCACCAGCAGCAAGATGAAAAATCCCAACATGCCGATAAAAACCGCCCCGATAGGATGTGGGAATCCCACTGTCAAAATTTTGTTGACGTATGTCATCAGGTTGCTGTTTTGTGGCACGCTGATGTTCCAGGCAGGCATTCCGCCGAACATCGAGTTGGTCCAAAGGCTCTGTTCACCCGTTTCCGCCTTAAAATCAACGATTTCCTTTGACATGCCCTTATACATCTCAATGTCATGCTGTTTCAAGCGTTTGCCTTGCATTATCGGAGAAAAATAAACCAGCGTAATCAGCGCGAAAGCGACGACACAAAGCGCAATCCAAAGGACTTTTTTATCAACAAACTTATTTATCATATTTTACAAATTTTTACAAATTCTGCGAAGCAGCACATTTTGCAAAGCAATACATTAATAAACTATCTTAACATGTTGATTATTAACGATTAACAAATAAACCTTGTTGTCTTTTCCAACATTTTTCATCATTCCTGCGAGCGGGATGCGATTTTCACCGGCATCAAAAGTCCCGCAATCCTCACGATATATTTCTTTGCCGTCAAGCGTAACGAGTTTCAAAACCACATCACATTTTTTATTAAGACTCACAACACAGAAAGTGTTGTCATTCAATGGATTAGGATAAACACACATTGAATTCCCTTTAGTCAGAACCTCATCAACTCCGATATTGTTCCATTCATAGCAACCCATATCAATTCTTCCACCGAAAACTCTCGGTCCGCCCGCCAAATCTGTATCGGAAAGGTAAAGACCGGAAATGTCCTCCAAACCTGTATTTATGCAAGGGCTATTCGCAAGCAATTGATAATCATGATTTTCTTCATCAACAAACAACGGATTGACTTCAATCATATCGATATAATTCTCGTCTGTCAAATATTCTTTTCCAGCAATCGAATCAAAGCCATATTGAACAACGCCGTTTTTGAAGACCGGACGGCAGTCACTGCCCCAAAGCCAAATCTGTGAGCCCATGTAATAATCAACAGTATCATTATTATTATCAATTGTAAATGCATGATTTCCCCAGAAAATACAGTTATTCAGCTTCGGTGCTGCGTCAAAGGCATTCTGCATTCCAGCGCCGCCACCGCCACCGCAATAATTGTTCACAATTGTCAGATTATTCAATTCCGGATCGGAAGTCGCCATGGCGAGACCACCACCATAATGAATCACAGCATTGTTGTAAGCAAGCATATCAGACACCTTCACATCGTAATCCTTACAGCGCTGAATGCCAAGTCCGCCAGCATCAACAGCAAAATTATTGTAAAAAACCGCATTTTTCAACTCCAAATTACAGCTGTCGACATTCATTCCGCCTCCGTATGCCACCTCGCTGTAGTTGTCGTGAAACACCATGTCGTGCATCTTCAGGTCGCATTTAAGGAATTGAAAACCAACGCCCCAGCAATAAGAACCCTGAAAACCGATTCCGAGATTATCATAAACTTCGCAGTCGTGAATATTCAAAACAGAATTCTCGGCATAGATTGCACCGCCTCTTTTTCGCATCGTGTTATGATGGAAAATGCAATTATCAATCTCAACCACGCTACAATAATAGAAACGCATAGCACCGCCGTCGCCGTCCAGCTGCGTTTTTCCATACGAAAAATCACTATAGCTCAATATCACAGCATTTGATTTCAAAAAAGTGATGCCTTTCCATGCGCCGGCTTCGGCATTTTCATAATCGGAATAGCCTGTAGTATCAGCCACCGTGAAAGAAATCCTGTCGTTTTCGGTGCCGTTAGCATAAAAACCACCGAGAACTGTAATCTCAAAATATCCGTCAGAAATCACGGATGTACCCGGCTCAATAGTCAGAGATTCTTCATTCGGAATAAGGACATCACCAACCAAATGGATTTCGCCCGACCACGTACCGCACTGATTTCCAGACACTTGAACAACTTGTGCATTCATTGCCAATGCACTTAACAGCAAGATTGCAAATACGATTTTTTTCATAGTATACATTTTTAAATTATGTGTCAAAGATACTAATTTTTCGAATAGGCGTTATTATGATTTTTTATTATTTTTGCATCATGAAAAATTTCGTCAGAAATATTGCGATTATTGTCTTTTTGCTGATGCTGTGCCGATGCGCCAACGTGGTGACACCGAGCGGCGGGACGAAGGATGTGACTCCGCCTGTCGTATTGGAGACGTCTCCCGAAAACAATTCCACAGGCTTCAAAGGAAAGTCGATTCATATCACTTTTGACGAGTTTGTAACGCTCAACAACCCGTCGAACAAGGTTTTGATTTCACCACCGCTTGACAAGAAACCGACATATCGCACTAATGGCAAGACGTTGATTATCAGGTTTGAAGAGCCTTTAAAGCCAGAAACGACATACTCTATCAACTTCGGCGATGCCATCAAAGATTTGCACGAAGGCAATGTTTTCAGCGGCTACACTTTCAATTTTTCCACAGGCGAAAAAATCGACTCGCTTTCGCTGAAAGGAAAAGTGATATCGGCTTCGACTTTAAAACCCATAGAAAACATCTATGTCGCTCTGTATTCAGATGATAATGATACAGTTACGTTGGATTCCCTTCCATACAAACTGAAACCGAATTACATTACAACCACCAATAAAGACGGCGGTTTTGAGTTTAACGGACTTGCCGACAAAGAGTATCTTCTTTTTGCCTTGAAAGACAACAACTCTAATCTCATTTACGACCTTCCGAATGAGGAAATCGGTTTTTATTCAGATTTGGTAAAGCCTTATTATGTTGATTATCATATTGTTAAAGACACGACCGCAAAAGATTCTATTCCTGAGATAAAGAAGACAGAGTATCCGAGTTATGAGATTTTCACTTTCATTCAGGAGGATTCCATCCAGAAATTGTTTAAAAAAGAACTCGTTGAAGACGGGCTGCTCCGCTTCGTGTTCCGTTATCCAGCCAAAAACGTCAACATCACCGCACTCGAAGAGCTTCCCGACACTTTCAACATAATGAAGGTGTTTTCTGCTAAAAACGACACCGTTTTATGGTACTTCACGCCCAACAAAGACAGTCTGCTCATCAGCATTAACGACGGCGTAAACATCAGTGACACAACGCATTACAACCTCAAACCACGCGAGTCGGTTTCAAAAAGAAAGAAAAAACAAGCAGAAACCGTCAAGCGTTTAAAAGTGAAAAACAACCTCAAAGGCAACAAGCTGAAACCATACCAGCCACTGATTCTCACGTTCAACGAGCCTATCGTGAATGTCAATCAGCCGGATTCGACACTTTTCATCGAAAACAAGGACACAATTTACAAGAACATCACGTTTGAAAAACTTGATGAATACGGTTTTAAATATCAGATTGTCAATGATTTGAAGCCAGAAAACAAATACCAGTACATCATCCCTGACTCGGTGTTTTTCGGCATCAGAAATATAACTAACGACTCCATAAAACTGAATTTCAGCGTTCAGGAGGAGTCGGCGTTTGGCAACATGTTTTTCAGTGTTGTTGTGCCAGAAAATGTGCCGCAAGTCATCATTGAACTGACAACAGAAAAAGATAATATTGTTGAAAGACAGATACTTATAGAATCAGGCGAGGTCGAATTCTTGTACCTAGAACCTGGAAAATACAAACTCAAAGCCATTCTCGACCTCGACGCCAACGGAGAATGGAGTCCCGGCGACTTCAAAAAGAGGCTGCAACCTGAAAAGATTATTTTCTACAAAGGGACTCTTGAAGTGCGCGCCAACTGGGACATTGACTTGGACGAGCCGTGGAATTTAGAAAACTAATTGAAAATGAATCCATTATATCCTGTTATCAAGCTTCGTGAAGGCAAAGACGATGCCGTGAAACGTTTTCATCCCTGGATTTTCTCAGGTGCCATAGCAAAGGCAGCCCCAAACTTGCAAGCCGGTGATATCGTGACGGTTACAGACTCACACGACGAGATTCTCGGCACTGGTTTCTGCGAGGCTGGCAACATCGCCGTGAAACTTGTATCGTTTGAAAACACCAAAATCGGAGCGATGTTCTGGCAGCAAAAACTCAACGCTGCCTTTGAAACACGCAAAGCGCTTGGATTCATTGACAATCAACATACTAATTGCTTCCGTCTCGTTCATTCCGAAGGTGACAATCTCCCCGGACTGATTGTCGACATTTACGGAAAAACCGCCGTCATTCAGGCACAAACAGAAGGCATGGCGTTGAATGTCAAAGCGATAGCGCTTGCTCTTGAAGCCATCCCCGAACTGAAAATCGAGGCGATTTATAACAAAAGCTCCGAAGCGATGCAGCGCATGGGCAAAGACGCTGTCGAAGACGGCTATCTCCTTGGCGGGAAATGCGAGGATTTCGTGCTTGAAAACGATTCCAAGTTCCTGATTGACTGGGAGCAAGGACAGAAAACGGGCTTCTTCCTCGACCAGCGTTTCAACCGCGATTTGGTGCGCAAACTCGCCAAAGACCGCACTGTGTTAAACACCTTCTGCTATACAGGCGGCTTCTCCGTCACAGCGCTACAAGGCGGCGCGAAACAGGTTGTTTCCGTCGACTGCTCCAAGAAAGCGATTACTATTTGCGAAAACAACATCGAACTGAACGGATTTTCAAAGGAAGCGAACCCGAGTTTAGTTGAAGACGCGAAGCTTTATCTTCAGAACATGCCTGAAAACCAGTTCGATATGATTATCCTCGACCCGCCGGCGTTTGCGAAAAACCACAAGTCGCTGCATCGCGGACTGCAGGGTTACAAATTCATAAACAAAGAGGCTATCAAAAAGATTAAAAACGGCGGTTTGCTGTTCACATTCAGCTGCTCACAGGCAGTCGACAAGGCTCAATTCCAGAGCATCGTGATGGCAGCAGCCATCGAAACCGGACGCAAGGCTAAGATTCTGTACCAACTCTCACAACCTGAAGACCATCCGATTAACATCTACCACCCCGAAGGAGCCTATCTGAAAGGACTAGTTTTACAAATAATGTGATGCTCCCTGCGGTCGCAATGTGTACTCGCTACGCTCGTAAATGTGCACTCACTTCGTTCGTAATATGCAGCCTTCGGCTGAATGTGAGCGAAGCGAACCACATTCCGCGTCAGCGGCACATTTTGCAAAGCAACTCATTCCGCGTCAGCGGCACATTTTGCGAAGCAACTCATTCCGCGTCAGCGGCACATTTTTTCAATAGTCTTCGTCGTGGAGAACCCCTCAACCAAATCAACTGTCACTACTTTGCCTCCTTTGGCAGTCACGATATCGTAGCCCACGATATTTTCTGGCTTGTAGTCGCTGCCTTTGACCAAGAAATCAGGCTGGACTGTTTTTATCAGGTTATAAGGCGTGTCCTCGTCGAAAAGCACGACGGCGCTCACAAATCCAAGACCCGCGAGCACAAAGGCTCGAGCAAATTCATCGTTCACAGGACGTGAAGGGCCTTTCAAACGCTTAACCGAAGCATCGGAGTTAAGTCCCACAATCATCACATCGCCGAAAGCCGCAGCCTTTGACAGATATTCAACATGCCCGCGATGCAAAATATCGAAACAACCATTGGTGAAAACGATTTTCCTGCCATTTTTACGGCAATCATCAAGCCATTCAGCAAGTCCGTTTCCGTCAAGGATTTTACTATTTATCTTCTCGAAATAATTCATAATTTTTTTGCAAAAATAATAAAGATTACAAGAAAAACAATAATTTTGCGTTAATTTTTAAAAACAGCTTTTAAACGTTTTTGTAATGAAAAAATTGTTAGTACCAATATTGTTCGTCTGTCTGGCTATTTTGTCATCTTGTCAGGAGGATGCGGTGACACCTATAACATATTCAAATAAAATCAGCGATATTTATTACGAGTACGAGCGCCATGACTCCGTCTCAAGCGACAACGGTCAAACTTGGGTTGAAAGTTTTTCTGTTCATGATAAAAAGACACTTCGGGAACATTGGACTTGGGATGGCGACAAGATTTCTTCGATTGACAATTATTCCGAATTATACGACGACAAATCATTCATTTTTTCATATAACAACGACCTCGTTTCTGAAATCTACGCCCCCGACGTGGACGAAAGAATGATTTTCACTTACAACCACAATCAAATAAGCAAGATTGATTTCTACTATGAAGGCGAGTTGGGCATGGCTTGGGATTTGGTTTATTCAAACAATAAAATCGTACAGATTAACAGCACTTATTGGCGATCGAACGACAAGGCGGCAACAGAAGACGATTTGCCATATATCACAATTACCTGGAACGGCGACAACATCAGTATGATAGAATTCACAGATTCAGAGACAAGACTTGAACGGACATTCATGTATGACAAAAAACACAATCCGTATCACGGCTCCAACTCATTGATGGCCTTGACTTTGGTCAAAGGCGATTTCGCAAAATTGTCAGCCAACAACGTGATTAAATACAAAGAAAGGTATTTTGATTTGATATGGGTCACCAAAGAATCTGGCATTTACTCATATCTGTACAAAAACAGCTATCCTTCAAAACTGATGGACATAGAAGAAAAAGAATTATT
This sequence comes from Bacteroidales bacterium, assembly GCA_017427985.1. GTDB lineage: Bacteria > Bacteroidota > Bacteroidia > Bacteroidales > F082 > Limimorpha. The sequence continues at coordinate 111,541 of JAFRRS010000015.1, forward strand.
TACAGAACCCGAATTTTTATCAAAAATCTATTCCAAAAGAAGTTATTACTTCAATTATCTTGAGAATTGAAAAAGAACATCGCGACGTAGGCTATCAAGCCTGTAATGATGTAAAAAAGCATCTGTGAGCCGTGGTTGATGGCTGCAAACGAGCCTGCCGCCTGTTCGGATATGCCATAAAATCCGCTCAGCAACGTTATGGCGATGAAATGATACGTCCCGATGCCGCCTGGAACGGGTGCCACAACGCCCAAAGTGGCGATTCCGAGCAACGTTATCGCCTCGACCGCTCCAAGATGGCTCGTCTCGGCAAGCATGTAAAACGGCAGCCATGTCATGAATACGTAAAAGCCCCAAACGCCCAGTGTATACAGCACAAAACGCCATTTCTTCCTCATCGTGACCACCGACTTGATTCCGTCAACGAAGCCATGCCAAATCGATGCTATTTTTTTGTTTTTCCTGACTATTTTTACCAAAAAAACAATGAAAACAATGCCGATTATGATTGCGACAATTCCAAGCAACACATTGTCTTTCAACTTGTTGAGAAGCGGTAGCATCCACGACGTGACGAGGCTTCCAAGAAGTTTCCATTGGAAGACAATCACCAAAAAAGCCAGAGTAAACAACACCAAAAGGTCAATGATGCGTTCTGACACCACCGAGCCCAAAGTCTTGTCGAAAGGTATGTTTTCCTTGCGTTTCAACACGCTGCAGCGCACCACTTCGCCGAGTCGCGGGAAGATGCAGTTGGCGAGATACGCTATCAAAACCGCGCCGTAAGTCGAAGCCGCGCGCGATTTGTAACCGAGCGCCTCAATCTGGATATTCCACCGTAAAGCCCTGAAATACAATGATATTGCGAGGCATGCAAGACTCAAAAGCATCCATGAGTACTTCGCCCCTTTAATGTCGGTCCAAAGCTGTGACAAGTCGACGTTACGGAAACTGAACCATAACAATGCCACTCCCAATGCGAGGAAGACCACATACCACAGTGTTTTGGACGCTTTTTTATTCAAATTTTGTTGTTTTTGTCTGGAAAAACAATCTTCGGCTTGTGTTTTTTAGCCTCTTCAAAGTCCATTGAGCAGTAGGAAGCGATGATTACGAGGTCACCTTTCTTCACGAGATGCGCCGCCGCTCCGTTGATGCCGATGACACCGCTGCCGCGTTTTCCCTTGATGACATAGGTGTGCAACCGGTTGCCGTTGGTAACATCATAGATGTCAACTTTCTCATTTTCAATAAGATTCACGGCATCCATCAGGTCTTCGTCGATGGTGATGCTGCCGATATAATCCAAGTCGGCCTGTGTTACAGTGGCGCGATGTATTTTCGATTTAAGAACTTCTATATTCATTTTAATAAATTCTCAAATTATCAATCAAGCGGACTGGTCCGAGCTGCAGAGCCACGAAAATCCTTGCATGTTCGCTATCTTTCCAGTCGGTGACGGACTGCAGTGTCGTTTCGTCTGCTATTTCAACGTATTCAACGTCAAATTGTTTTATCGCGGCGTATTTTTTTAATGCAAAAGCCTTCATCTCGGCCGGATTCATCGTCTTGACATTGGCAACGGTCTCTTGCAACACCTTGTAAATCATAGGCGCTATGGCACGCTCGTCGGCGTTGAGACGCATATTGCGCGAACTCATTGCCAAGCCATCCTTTTCACGAACGATGTCGCAAGGCACGATTTCAAGGTTTATGTTATAATCCTTCACTAATTTTCTGATAATAGCCTGTTGCTGAAAGTCTTTTTCACCGAAATAAGCCCTGTTCGGCTCCACGATTTCAAACAACTTGCGCACCACTATCGCCACTCCGTTGAAATGTCCCGGACGGCAAGCACCTTCCATCACATGCTCAATGGCTCCGAAGTCGTAATGGTCGGTCACTTTCACAGGATACATCTCCTCCACCGACGGCATGAAAACAGCGTCGCAACCGGCACTTTCAAGCAACGCCACGTCTTTCTCAGGCGTGCGCGGATATTTCTCCAAATCAACAGGATTGTTGAACTGCACCGGATTGACAAAAACACTCGCCACGACAACGTCATTTTCCTTTTTGGCGCGGCGAATCAGCGAAAGATGTCCTTCATGAAGAGCGCCCATGGTTGGAACAAGACCTACTGATAGTCCGGAATCACGTTTTGCCTTCAGAAACGATTGAATATCAGCAATATAATTAAATACTTGGATCATCTGCCTCAATTTTTGTTTAAAAAATCATGCAAAATTAAACAATTCACAAATATAATGTACAAATAATTTAAAAATTTAGTAATTTTGCACCCAGAAAATGCCCTGGTAGTTCAACGGATAGAACGGAAGTTTCCTAAACTTGAGATTTGGGTTCGATTCCCAGCCGGGGTACTTTTTTATAATAATTAAAACTTAATTGCGTTAATCCAGAAAGATTATCAATTATGAGAAAAATATTTCTACTTTTAGCAATTCTCACAGCAACATATATTTGCGAAGCACAAAGCATAGGCGAATGGCGCACCCACTCACCAGGATTGATAATAAACTGCGTGGATATGATGCACGACAATGTCTATGCGGCAACACCTTACGACATCTGCTATTACAATATCAACGACAACAGCCTCAACCGTCTGACAAAAGTCAACGGACTGTCAGACATCGGCATCAGCGTGATAAAATACAACAAATCATCAGACATTTTGTTTGTCGGATACACAAACACAAACATCGACATCGTTGATAGTCAACATAATGTGACAAACATCCCGGACATTTACAACAAATATATTCTTGGCGACAAAACCATCTACAATGTGTTTTTCAACAACGATTTCGCATATGTCTGTTGCGGTTTCGGCATTGTTGTTATAGATTTAAGTCGTAATGAGATAAAAGACACCTATATCATCGGAAAAGACGGCAGCTATCTGAAAGTCAACGACTTGACAATATGCGACAATGTGTTTTACGCCGCCACCGCCAACGGCATCTATTATGCCAACGTTGACAACGACCACCTCGCCGACTATTCGCAATGGAGGCGTTTCGACAATCATATTCCTAATTCCCAAGGCAATTTCTCTCATGTGGAGAGCTTCAACGGATATGTCGTGGCATGTAGTTCCGACAACGAGCACGATGCTGACGCCTTGTATGAACTCTATGACACTGGTTCTTGGGGATATTTCATCGAAGGCGAACAAAACCTCATTGGTGAGATTCGTGAAAATGGCGACGTTCTTGTCATAACAGAAAAGAAAGAAGCCGTTAAGGTCTACAACAAAGACAAAGAGTGCTTCTTCAACTTCGACAGATTCGAGCCTTATTCCGCCATCTTCGACAAGTCGAGAAACTGCTATTGGGTTGGCACTGCAGCGAGTTCCCTGCTGAAGGTTTTCCCCGACATGGAATGCAATTACATAACCTTTAACGGGCCTTATTCCGATAAAGTGTTTGAAATAAATGCGGCCGGAAACGACTTATGGGTTGCTCCAGGCGGTCACACCAGCACTTGGGCGCCAACTTGGAACAGAGAAGGCATTTTCCATTACGACGGCAACAGCTGGTCATTCATGAACAACTGGACATATCATGTTTTCGACTCAGTTCATGACATCACCTGCGTGAAAGCCGACCCTCAGAACAACAACAGGATTTATGCCGCTTCGTTTTCCAAAGGCTTGCTTGAATTTGAAGACGGAAAGTTTAAAAACATCTACAGCTACTACAACAGCAGCTTGGGTCAGCACCTTCTTATCAATTACACCTACGTCACCGGACTTGGTTTCGACAGCAACAACAACCTTTGGATTGCCAACTCAGGTGCCGACAAGATGCTATCTGTTAAAAGAACCAACGGCACTTGGCAGGCATACAACATCGGCAACTCCGACATCGGACGCCTCATGGTTGACAAAAACGACATAAAATGGATCATGAAACGTGACGGCGACCTGACCATTTTTAATGGAACAACAGTGAAAACCGTCAACAAAAACGCCAACTTCGGCAATCTTCCAGGTTCCGCCAACTGCTTCGTGACCGACAACAAAGGCACTGTTTGGATTGGCACAACCGACGGCGTGGCATTGTTTTATGACAGCAACAAGATTTTCAAGAATTCGACCTACGCTTGTTCAAGAATTCTCATCCCTCGCAACGACGGCACCGGTCAGGCAGATTATCTTCTCTCGGGACAATCGGTTTTGTCAATAGCGGTGGACGGTGCAAATAATCTCTGGTTTGGCACAAACAACGGTGTTATCCAGACATCAAACGACGGTCAGACTACATACCATCATTTCACGATGGAAAACAGCCCGCTTCCGTCAAACACCGTGAACGACATTGCAATTGACGATGACGGCAACGTGTTTTTCGCAACAGACAAAGGCATCATTTCTTATAAAGGCACAGCTTCAAAAGGCTATGAGAAAAACTCAAATGTGATTGTTTATCCAAATCCAGTAAGACCTGAACACAATGGCGTTGTCGGCATAAAAGGCTTGGTAAGCGATGCATTGGTAAAAATCACTACTACCAGCGGTGCTTTCGTGACCCACCTCAAAGCACAAGGCGGACAGGCGGTTTGGGACTGTACCGACATCAAAGGCGGCAAAGTTGAGCCCGGCATTTATCTCATTTTTGTCAGTGACGAATCGGGAAAAGAAACCTTTGCCACCAAGGTTCTGATTATGAAATGACATGGTCATCAACGACAAGACACGCGCAATAGTGCTGAGAGCCATAAGATATGGCGATAACAGTCTGGTAGTCAAGTTGTTGACCGAACAAAACGGGCTACAGTCGTTCATGGTCAAAGGCGCGTTCAACAAAAGTGCCAAGATTCGCGCCGCGCTTTTCCAGCCACTCACCCTTCTCGACATCGTTTGCGCCAACTCGCACGGCGACCTCGGTTATTTAAAAGAGGCAAACGTGGAATACGCATACCAGAGCATTCCTTTCGACATAAACAAAAACACTATCGTATTGTATTTGTGCGAGTTGTTGTCAAAATCGATTCAAGACAGCGAGACCGACACTGAGCTTTTCGGCTTCATTCACCACGCCCTGACGCATCTCGACGCTATGGAAACCAACTACGCCGATTTCCCGCTGAAATTCTCCATCGAGCTGAGCCGTTTTTTGGGGTTTTCGCCAAACACCAACAATTACAAAGAAGGTTTCATTTTTGACCTTGAAGAAGGATGTTTCAGGCACGACGGCATCGGCTCTGTTTATTTGATTGACAACCAACAGAGTAAGCTATTTTATAATCTTTGTAAAGATGGCTTATTCGATAAAAACAACATTTGCTTGAAAAACGGCGAGCGGAGGCAGCTGCTTGAAACAGTCATAACATACTACAAACTTCATGTGAGCGGGTTCAACGAGATAAAATCCGCCGAAATCCTGAAAACCGTATTACAATCTTAGACGTTGTGTCTCACTGGCGTGACCTGAGACCGTGAAATACTTATCGGCAGACTCTGCCCTACCGCCTCAATGTCGATTACGATACGTTGTCTGCCCTTGATGGAGACCAGTCTGCCGACGAGGCCTTTCATCTGACCGTGGACGATTTCCACCAGCTGCCCTTCATGCAAATCCTCAGGCATTTCAAAATCGTCATTATCGTATTCGCCCACATATTCTTTAACCGCAACTATTTGATTGTCAGGCACTGGCACTGGTTTACCTTCAAAACACACAAACCTGACGACACCTGGAGTATTCAGAATCTCAAAATAATTTTTCAAATCGGTACGGACAAAAAAGTAAGACTTAAACAATGGCTCTTCAACCATTTTCTTACGGTCGGACCATTGTTTAAGTCTGCTTATAAGAGGCAGATAAATCTCTATATGTTTGTCTTCCAACAATTTGGAAGTCTTCTTCTCATATCTCGACTTCACATATACAGCGTACCACCTCGCCATTGTGTTTTCAGTCATTATTCTCTTCTCTTTCTGAGAATACGACCTAACAGATCTTCTCTTTTCTTATGATGATGGTTGTCATCGCTTCCATAATAACCGGTTCCGTAGCCATAACCATAGCCGTAACCGTAGCCATAGCCGTAACCGTAGCCATAACCGCCGTAGCCATAGCTGTAACGATAGCCGTATGTTCCGGAGAACTGGATACCATTAATAATAATATTAATCTTCAGACCACGGCTTTCAAGGTCTTTAGTAATTGATTCAAACACCTTTTTATTTGTAACTCCCTGACGCACGATATATGCTGTAGCATCGGCAAATTTCATGAGCAGGAACGCATCCGTCACCAAAGCAAGAGGCGGCGTATCGATGATTATATAGTCATATCTTTCCTTCAATTCTTTAAACAACTGTTCACAACGGTTTGAAGCAATAAGCTCTGACGGGTTCGGCGGAACAGGTCCTGCAGAAATAATATCAAGTGCCGGAAGCTTGCCTGATGGCTGGATTATCTCATCAAGAGATGCTTTATTTACCAGATATGATGTGGTTCCGAGTTTGTTACTCAAGCCAAATTCCTGATACAAACGAGGTTTACGCAAGTCGAAACCGACCAAAACAGTTTTCTTTCCATAAAGCGCATAGATAGACGCCATGTTGATGGAAATATAAGTCTTACCTACTGATGCCATATCACCTGTGATAAGAATTGTGGCTTTATCTTTGCCTTGTACAATAAAGTCGATGTTGGTTCTGATTGAACGGAACGACTCTGCTGCCGGAGACTTCGGTGATTCAATTACCATCGTTTTGGAACCAGAATTCGATTCGATCAATGGAATCTGACCAATGATTGGGAATTTTGTAACCTTTTCAACATCCTTGCGTTCCAAAATCTTGGTATTGAAGAAATCTTTAAGCAGGATAAACGCGACTGGGATAAGAAGTCCGATTATCAAAGCCACAAGATAGTTCATGCTAACACGCGGAGCGACTTTTCTTACGAGTGTCGTTTTGGCAGTATCAATAATTTCATTGTCAGGAGTATTGCTCGCTTTGAGAATCTGAGCCTCCGAACGACGCTGCATCAAGAAGTTGTAGATATTCTCGCTATATGCGAACTTACGCTGATATCCAAGAAGCTGACGCTGTGTCTCGGGAAGTTCCTTCACCTGCTCGTCAAGTCTATTTATGTTGTCTTCAACACCTTTTATGGTCAATTTCGTATTATTGATGATATTGTTGATGTTCTCCAACAAAGTCTCTTTCGTTTGGGCAATCTGCTGGTCAAGACTGATAACGACAGGGTTCTTGTCAGTTGAAGTGATAAGCTGTGTCTGTTTTCTGCTTGAAAGCTCGACAAGTGAACTGACAAGGCTGTTCAACAGAGGATCACCGATTTCCATGGCACTTGGAGCGATAAGTTTGTCAGGTTCGTTTAAGTTGGCGCGGACATACGTCTTCAAGTCGGTATAATATTTGAGGTTCAGTTCAAGTTCAGCTTTACGTTTCTCTTGTTCCTTCAAATAATTGTATAAATCACTTGCCTGTGTGCCAAGATCCATAAAATCATTGCCCTGCTGGAAATTCTGGAGGTTTACCTCAGCTTCGTTCAACGATTCTTGAATTCCTTCAAGCTCATTGTCAATAAACTTGATAGTATTTTCTGAAACTCTGTTCTTAAGATCAAGGTCTCTTTTGATAAACTCCTCACAAATCTGATTCAACGCGTCTGTAATCTTAGCCGGATTTGTGCCTTGCATGGTAAGTCTCAGTAACGAAGCTTCCTTGCTAATATTAGCCACCGTAAGTCCACCTCTTAGCATTCCGACCAGTGACATCGTGCTGTTAACTCTGAACATCAGTTTCATCTTGTTGTTTGGCTGATAATGGCTGTTCAGAATTATACGGAAAGTGTTGTAGCCATTATTCACTGTGTCTCCAAAACTGTAAACTTCATCAATGTTTATCTCACCCACACCACCGACATATTGTTCGTTGACAAAGTCATATTTTGAACCACCCTTGGCTTCAGCTGTCAGTCTGTATCTTCCGTCTTCAAGCATTTTTAAATTATAAACCATGCCGACAAGCTGAGGCTGTGAATAATCCAATTCCACTGTAAATGGGCTGTCCTTATACATCTCCATTGTTGCGAGTCTGCCTTTCGAATAATACGATACATTGAAATCAAGACCCTTCACCGCTCTTTCAGCAAGCATATACGACTGCAGGATTCCTATCTCATTTTGTACGTTACCCATACTTCTGAAATTCATACCCGTCATCATAGACGTTGCATCAAGACCCATTTTCGTTTCCTTCACAAAAATAGTCGATGAAACCTGATACACATTAGGAGAATATCTGTTATACACATAACCGACAGACATCCCCAAAAATCCGAAAATGATAAAAAGATACCAGTAGCTCAAAAACTTAATGACAATAGATTTGATATCTATTGATTCTTCATCCTGTGTCTGAAGTGGCTTCTGAAAATTATTCAATTCGTTGTTATTCATAATAATAAATCCTTTTATTTATATACCGCAAAGAAAGTTATAAGAGTGATGGCAAGTGATATTGCCGAAAAGATTGTTGAGTAAGGCACACTCGTAAAACCGTATCTCTTGATTTTAAGAGGCTCAACATATATGATATCATTTGGTTTCAGATAATACTCTGGATTTGAAAGAATGTCTGCATCATTCAAATTAACCCTAACAATCTGCGAGCCTTCTGTTGTCTGATGAACAATCTTTATATTCCTTTTGTTTGCAAAATCCGTGGCATTTCCTGCCAAGGCAATCGCCTGGAAAAGGTTGATATCCGACTGATAAACCTGATACTGACCTGGTTTGCTTACCTCACCGAGAATTGTCAGATTGAACAAGCCAAGCTTCACATAAACTATTGTCTCCTTCTGATATTCACCGATAATATTCTGTATTTTTTGCTGAATCTCATCTATTGTCAAGTCTTTGACATAAATTTTTCCTGCGTAAGGGAAATCGATTGTTCCCTCATCGCTCACGTTGAAACCATTCAAGTATATACCGGCATTACCACTTGAGTTGCCACCACCAGTAGTAGAAGACATCGTATTATTGCTGTTGTTAAAAAACTCAGAAAAGTTTTTGTCCAAACTCGACACCCTTATGTAAAGAGCATCGCCTGGCTGGACTTTATAGTCAAAACTACGTTTGTTCTGATACTCAATAGAGGTAATACTATCACTCATCTGCTCTTTCTGCAGATAAATAATCTTTTTTTGCGGCACGCACGATGTCATTACCGACGCGACAACTACAGCTGCAATTAAAAAAACTTTGAAAAATAATCTCTTCATATCGATATTTTTAAACTATTTCTTTATTTGTACACATTTGATATTCAAATATTTAATACCACACAAAGGATCTTTTGAATATTTGTTCTCCACCTTAAACTCATATTCGCCAATTTCATTGAAACTCATTTCATTTATCAGTGGAAGCTCATATTTATAATATCCATCCACTTTTTCTGACTTGAAATTACCATCCTTGTCTTTAAGACGGAAAACGAACTCACGAGCGCGACGGCTGCCATCAGGAGCATTGACAGTCAACACTATTGTTAAAGCACCGTCGTCATTATGATATTGGTAAACATTCGGATACACGTCTGAAACTGCTATTTCCATCACCAAATCGGCGGTCATTGGAGCTGAAACAACATAATATGAAGCCGTGAGATAGTCAAATCGACCCCACACCTCGCCTTCGAACTCTTTTGAAAGGACATCGCTGTCCTGTTTCACTGAACAAGACAACATGCATAACACAAACATTGTCAATAAAAAAACTATGTTATGTTTCCCTTTCATCAAAAGACTTCTTTAACTTTTAATACTAAATCTCACAATCTGCAAAGATACAATTTTTTCTTTATAAAAAAAGAAAAACTTTAACAAACTTTTATTATTTTTGTGATTGTTAAAATTTCAAAAAATTTGTTTGTAACAATATGATAAAGAACAAGATAAATTATTCACAGCGAAAATATGTCATCGGCTCGATATTCATTTTGGTCGCCGTGATACTTCTTATCAAGCTTTTTATCATTCAGATAATGGATGATTCCTACAAACAATCTTCCGACACCAACACTTTAAGATATATCACACAATACCCTTCAAGGGGAAAGATTTATGACCGCAACGGCAAGCTTCTTGTGTACAACGACGCGGTTTATGACTTAATGATAATCCCTTCGCAAGTGAAGGATATTGACACCGCTTCTTTTTGCAAATTATTGAATATCGACAATGCCACATACAACAAAAACCTTAAAAAAGCGAGGCATTATTCGAAGATAGCGCCGTCTATTTTCATATCTCAGATAACGAAAGAGGAGCACGGGCACATCGCGGAAGTTCTGTATCGTTATCCTGGTTTCTATTTCCAGACACGTTCCATCCGCCAGTACCCGATGCCGATTGCGGCTCACACTCTCGGCAGCATCGGAGAAGTGACAAAAGCAGAGATGGAGCGCGACCAATATTACAAACTCGGCGACTATATCGGGAAATCGGGCATTGAGAAGTATTACGAGAAAGAGCTGCGGGGCTCCAAAGGCATGAAAATCATGGTTGTAGACGTTCACAATCGAGAGAAAGAACGCTTCATGAACGGTGAATGTGACACCTTGCCCGTGCCAGGCGAAGACATCGTTCTCGGTCTTGACGCCGACCTCCAGGTTTATGGCGAATACCTTATGGCAGGAAAAACAGGTTCAATTGTTGCCATAGAGCCGTCAACAGGAGAGATTCTAGCAATGGTAAGCAGTCCGTCGTACGACCCGAACGAGCTCGTCGGGAGAAAACGTGGCACACGATACGCAGAACTCCTCAACGACCCAGATAAACCATTGATTAACAGGGCTATAAGCGGAACTTATCCTCCAGGCTCCACCTTCAAAATGATCAATGGGCTCATTTCGCTTGAAAGCGGTGTGATAAACGTGAACACAGCATATCCGTGCAACGGTCCGAACAGCACACCGATTAGTTGCACGCACTACCACCACTCGCCCGTGAAACTTTACGACGCAATAGAAAACTCTTGCAACCCGTATTTCTGGCAGGCTTTTCACGACATGATGACGTCTTCAAGATTTGAGAACCAGAAAGCGGCTTATGAGTTCTGGTATAAAAACGTCACCAGCTTCGGTCTTGGCAGAGCTGTCGACTCCGACATTCCTTTCACTGTGTCAGGCAACATACCAGCAAAAGAACTATACGACAAATTATATAAGGGTGTTTGGAACGCGCTCACCGTCCGTTCGTTAAGCATCGGACAAGGCGAGATTCTCGTCACGCCGCTTCAACTTGCCAACGTCGCAGCAGCCATCGGAAACGAAGGGTTTTTCTACGAGCCACATTACATCCGCGGATTTGGGAACAACAAAGATACAGTGATTTTTGAAAAACATATTATTGATATTAAGCAACAGCATTTTAAAGATGTCAAAACAGGGATGCAGAATGTTCTTGAAGGCGAGCACGGCACTGCACGATGGTCGCATATCAACGGCATCACCTTCGGCGGAAAAACTGGAACAGCAGAAAACCCTCATGGTCTCGACCACTCTATTTTCATGGGATTTGCACCTGTTGAGAACCCTCAGATCGCTATTGCAGTAATCGTTGAAAATGCTGGTTTCGGCTCCACTTGGGCCGCACCAATCGCATCACTGATGGTTGAAAAATATTTAACAGGTGAAATCTCACGTAAAAATGTTGAATCGAGAATCTTAACATTTGATATTGAAAAATGAGAAGTAAAAATATAATAGGAAAGATTGATATTTGGTTATTAATCATATACTTGGCGTTGGCAACCGTGGGCATTCTCAGCATATATGCGGCAGCTTTTAACGAAGCCCATCCAAGCATCATCGATGCATCGCAAAACTATGGCAAACAATTGATTTTCTTGGGAGTGAGCCTTTTTGTCGGTTTCATAATATTGCTTATCGATGCCAAGTTTTTCAACGCCTTAGCTTATGTTTTCTATGGGTTGTCGATAGTTTTTTTGCTGATGGTTTTTGTCGTCGGTTCCAAGATTTCCGGTTCAACCTCATGGATTCATCTTGGCCCGCTCTCGTTTCAGCCTTCAGAATTTGCGAAATTCGGCACTGCATTGGCATTGGCGCACTATCTCGGAAAACTAGACACCGATTTGACGAAATTCAAGACAAAAGTTATCGCATACGGCATCATTATACTCCCGATGCTACTCATTTTGGCCCAGGGCGATGCCGGTTCCGCTTCTGTTTTCATAATTTTCCTGCTTGTGATTTACCGTGAAGGAATGGGAGGAAAAATCCTGATAATTGGATTGGTGGCAGCAACAATTTTTGTTTTATCTCTTTGTGTATCAAAATGGTATATGATGACAGGACTCGGCGTGATATATGCGTTTTTCCTTCTCATTATCGACCGCACCAAGAAAAATGTCTGGCTTTTGACCGGAATTCTGATTGCCGCCTGTGCTTTCGTTTTCTCCGTCGACTTCGCTTTCAACCACATTTTGAAACCTCACCAACAGACTCGTATCAACATCATTTTGGGAAAGGAAAAAGACACCAAAGGCGTTGGATATAATCTGAATCAGTCAATGATTGCAATAGGTTCAGGAGGTTTTTCCGGCAAGGGTTACCTCAACGGCACCATGACGAAATACAACTTCGTGCCCGAGCAACACACTGATTTCATTTTCTGCACTGTCGGCGAAGAGTCAGGTTTCGTGGGATGCTTCTTCCTGATAGCTCTTTATCTCGCTTTAATGTTGAGAATCATACATTTAGCCGAGCGACAACGCTCAACGTTCAGCCGAATTTATGGTTATGGCATAGCGTGTATCTTCTTCTTCCATTTTGCAATAAATATAGGAATGACAATAGGATTAGTGCCTGTCATCGGCATCCCATTGCCATTCCTAAGTTACGGAGGATCAAGCCTTTTGATGTTTTCTATGATGATTTTCGTGTTCCTGAAACAGGACGCGAACCGCATGAATATCCTTTAGACTCCTAACGATATATTCAGTCCTTTCGCGGTGCGAATCAAGTCGCTGTCCGGCTCCACGAAGTTCATCTTCGCCACAGCGTCTTTGATCGGCACGCTGATGACGTTCGGGTGACGGTAAGCCACCATGTGACCGTATTCTTTGTTCAAAACCATCTCGAAAGCCTTCACGCCAAACTGTGCTGCAAGAACTCTGTCGTATGCAATCGGCACGCCGCCACGCTGCAGGTGACCGAGTGTCGTCTCACGCATATCGTGTTGGAAACCAGCAGCTTTCATCTGCTCAATGAACTTCACTCCGATGCCGCCAAGCTTCACGTTCTCGTAGCCAGGCTCGTTGCTCTTGGTGAAGATCTGCGTGCCGTCTTTCGGTTTCGCACCCTCACTGATGACCACGATGGCATGACCACGGTCGTTGTGGAAACGCTCCTCCAGACGTTCTTTCACGATATTGACATCGTATGGGAACTCAGGAAGCAAACACACCTCAGCACCTCCGGCAATTGCTGCGTTAAGTGCTATCCAGCCGGCGTCGCGACCCATGACTTCAAGCACGAAGACACGGTTGTGAGATGCCGCTGTCGTAACGAGCTTATCAACAGCTTCTGTGGCAATTTGCACTGCGGTCTGGAAACCGAAAGTGCAGTCGGTCATCGAGAGGTCGTTGTCGATGGTCTTCGGCACACCAATGATGTTCAAGCCCTTCTCATACAACTTTTGCGAGATGCGCTGCGAGCCATCGCCCCCAATGTTGATGACGCAGTCAACGCCCATATATTCCAAGCGGCGAATCATCTCGTCTGAGCGGTCTACGATTTCCCATGTGCCGTCGTTTTTCTTGACTGGCCACGTGAACGGACCGCCTTTGTTGGTTGTCTCAATGATTGTGCCGCCACGGAAATGTATTCCGCGCACGACTTCAGGTGTCAATCTGACAATTTCCTGCGGCTCCCAAAGCACTCCATTGAAAGCCTGGATGCTACCGAGGACCTCCCAGTCTTTTTCCTGCGATGCGCGCTTCACGATAGCGCGAATCACCGCATTCAAACCCGGGCAGTCGCCGCCTCCAGTGGTTATTAAAACTCTTTTCATAGCTATATCCTATTAATCATTTAAATATTTCTTCTAAACATCTATTAATTGCAATACGTACATCATCTGCTTCGGTATTTCCACATCCTTCAGCAACTCCCACACATATTATTTCATTAGTTTCTGCAGAAATCAATTGCAAAGTTATCTCAATAGCATAACCACTCAATCCTGCACCTCTTCTTCCTGTTTCTCCATAATTTACAATTATAGTTTGATTAGCTATGTTAGGATTAATATCTGGCAATCTAATAAAACCTTTTTTTATAAAATAACCCGATATAACATCAGCAGGATTTGTACTTTGAGAATCTGTTGCACCATAAACACCGTAAGTACCTCCAACTACAGCACCCGACACGGATGTTTTTTCTGATGTTGGAGTTATATAAACATATTTATAGCCTTCAAGTGATGCATTCCTTGTAACCGTTGTTGGTTTCAATGTTACACAACTACTAAACAACAATGTTATAAGACATAAAAACAATATGATTTTTTTCATTTTATTATATCATTTTAAATATAAGTAGAGACGTGCCATGGCGCGTCTCTACCAGTGTTGTCCCTAAACCCTCAAATTCAATGCAATCTGTAATTCATCAAGTTGCTCCTGCGCAATTGGAGAAGGTGATTCTGCCATGACGTCGCGTCCCTGGTTGTTCTTTGGGAATGCGATGAAGTCGCGGATTGAGTCTTGACCTCCGAAGAGCGAGCAGAGACGGTCGAAACCGAATGCCAATCCTGCATGTGGTGGTGCTCCGTATTCGAAGGCGTTCATCAGGAAGCCGAACTGCTCCTGAGCCTTCTCGTCAGTGAAGCCGAGGGTGTGGAACATCTTCTTCTGCAGGTTCTTGTCGTGAATACGAACCGAGCCGCCACCAACTTCAGTGCCGTTGAGCACGATGTCATAAGCATTGGCACGAATTTCACCCCATTTGTCAGGCTGTTCGAGGAGATATTCATCCTCAGGTTTCGGTGCCGTGAACGGATGGTGCATTGCATAGAAGCGCTGTGTCTCTTCGTCCCATTCAAGAAGTGGGAAGTCGATGACCCACAATGGTTTATACACGTTAGGATCACGCAAGCCGAGCTGGTTACCCATCTCGAGACGGAGAGCGTTCATCTGCACTCTTGTCGGCATGGCTTTGCCGCTGAGAATCAACAGCATATCGCCTGGTTTGGCGTTGCATTTGTCGAGCCAAGTCTTCAAAATCTCAGGTGTGTAGAACTTATCGACCGACGATTTGATTGTGCCGTCTTCGTTGTATTTCACGTAAACGAGGCCTTTCGCTCCAACTTGTGGACGTTTCACAAAGTCGGTGAGTGCGTCAGTCTGCTTGCGTGTGTAGTTGGCGCAGCCTTCAGCATTGATGGCGACCACGAGTTCAGCCTCATCGAACACCGAGAAGCCATGACCTTTCGCCACGTCGTTGAGTTCAACAAACTTCATTCCGAAACGGATATCCGGCTTATCTGAGCCGTAGTATTTCATCGCGTCTTGCCAAGTGATTCTTGGGAAATCGCCGAATTCGAGGCCTTTGATTGTCTTGAACAGATGTTTTGCCAAGCCCTCAAACATATTGATGACGTCTTCCTGTTCGACAAACGACATCTCGCAGTCGATCTGTGTGAACTCAGGCTGACGGTCGGCGCGGAGGTCTTCATCGCGGAAGCAGCGCACGATCTGGAAATAACGGTCGAAGCCAGCCACCATGAGGAGCTGCTTGAACTGCTGCGGCGACTGTGGAAGAGCGTAGAACTCGCCTGGGTTCATACGGCTCGGCACAACGAAGTCACGTGCGCCCTCAGGAGTCGATTTGATCAGACATGGAGTCTCGATTTCGAGGAAGTCGTTGCCTGACAAATATTTACGCACTTCTTGAGCCATTTTATGGCGCAAGATAATGTTGTTCTTGATTGGGTTACGGCGCAGGTCGAGGTAACGATACTTCATACGGATGTCGTCACCGCCGTCGCTCACGTCTTCAATTGTGAACGGAGGCACCTTCGAGGTTGTCAAAATCTTAAGACTTTCGACTTTCAGCTCGATGTCGCCTGTCTGGTTTTTCGGATTCTTCGACTCGCGTTCCACTACAACACCCTTAGCCTGGATGACGAATTCACGTCCAATCTCGCGGGCGGTCTTCATAGTCTCTGCCGAACTAACTCCTTCTTGCATAAAGAGTTGTGTAATACCATATCTATCGCGTAAATCAATCCAAAGCAGGGCGCCTTTGTCGCGTACGCGCTGCACCCAGCCGCTCAAAGTGACTTCCTGACCCACGTTGGCCATGCGAAGTTCACCAC
Organism: Bacteroidales bacterium; assembly: GCA_017427985.1. GTDB lineage: Bacteria > Bacteroidota > Bacteroidia > Bacteroidales > F082 > Limimorpha. The sequence continues at coordinate 127,959 of JAFRRS010000015.1, forward strand.
AAGTATGAGTTCTAAACATATCGTTTATAAATTTATTCAAAAATGCAAATTTACACTATTTTTAAATACTTACAACTTTCATGCAACAATTTTTGCAATCAAATTCAAGACGGAAACGCCCACGGTCATTATTAATATATAAAGGTGTTGCAGGTTTTCCCGTTTCTTTGGCGCACATCCCATTGGCATAGCGAATACAATGTTTCGTTGTCATCACCACAATTTCACACTCTGGCATGGATTTTTCCAGACCGTCATCAATATGCGTAACGCCGTGATTTTCATAGAATTGGCGGGACAAGGAATTGGTGACGTTGCCGAGATATGATAAATCATATTCGGGATAATCCGTTTGTAGAGACGCACGGCCGTGCGTCTCTACAGGGCGTACGGTACGATGCCGTTCAATCAACGTTTTTTCCAATTCCATCACCAATTGCCGCTTCATCTCACCGAGAATTGATGCAGGAATAAAATATATTGTATTTAATTGAATATCAATATTTTCAATGTTAAATTTTGTATCACCCCATTGCGATAATTTGGTTTTAATTGTATCGATGGCCTTTTCAGGATTTTTTGCGATGTCTTTCTGGCATTGCAGGCAAACGCTGATGTTTTCAGCTGTCAACTTGAAGCCATTGGATGTCTCAGAGAGCTTTAATTTGATCGGGAGCTTGCGGTTTCCATTAGAGTTTTCAACGGTTTTTTGCCATTGAATGTCATAGTTACGATATAATGAGATTCCTCGCTGCGCTCGGAATGACAACGGCGCTGAGCTTAATACTGCATCTCCCTCAACTCCATTTACATTAAATCCTTGCAATTCATTGTTTTCATCCAAAAAACAAAGTCCGTCGCCGTTGTGAAGGGCAATACCATCTTTCAATTTGACTGTCAAGCGTTTACCATCGACTTTTTTAATATCGCCAATGTATTCTCCCATCGATTTCGGAGTGAATGGAGCGTCGATGTTTTTTTGTCTGCCATGAATGAAATAATCGGTAAATCCTCTTGAAAACGATTTTTCCAGATTCGGAACAAATGACGGCGTTGAAATTCCACGTGACGAACGCTCCAAATCAGTTCTTCTTTCCAATATTTCATCAATTGCCTGACGGTAAAACGCTGTCGTATTTTTCACATAATCTGCATCTTTCAGACGACCTTCGATTTTGAACGAGGTGATGCCTGCGTCTATTAGCTCTTCAAGGTTTTTCGAGTTGTTCATGTCGCGCAATGACAATAAATGTCTATTGGCAATCAACACGTTACCGTTTTCATCTTCGAGGTTCCATTTCAAGCGGCAAGGCTGTGCACAAGCCCCACGGTTGGCAGAACGACGCCCGATAACGTGACTAAGATAGCACTGTCCGCTGTAGCTGACGCATAAAGCCCCATGGACAAAAAACTCCAATGGCACCGTCGTCTTCGAACGAATCTCTTTTATTTCGTTGATACTCAATTCTCTTGCGAGGACGACCTGTTTAAACCCGACATCTTCAAGAAACTTTACCTTTTCAGCAGTCGTATTGTTGCATTGCGTAGATGCATGAAGCGCAATAGGAGGCATGTCCATCATCATAAGAGCCATATCCTGCACAATGAGAGCGTCGACACCGGCGTTGTAGCAGTCCCATGCAATCTTATGCGCCTGCTCTAACTCATTGTCAAACAACAGAGTATTCAGCGTCACGTAAACTTTTGCATCGAAAATGGCAGCATGACTACACAGTTTTTCGATGTCATCGATGCTATTTCCGACCTTCTCACGTGCACCGAAGCTCGGACCGCCAATATACACAGCGTCTGCGCCATGGTTTATCGCCGCCATGCCGACCTCGAGATTTTTCGCAGGAGAAAGAAGCTCTATTTTTTTCAAGACAAATATTTTTTGCAAAAATAATAAAACTATTTTTTCTGACAAGGAATAAAGAAAATGCTCCCGACATCAACAAGTTCACCATCGTACAACTCGATGATTTTCATTTTGTTGCGACGAATAAACTTCTTCAGTTCCTTGCATTCCTTCAAATGTTTCAGCGAACCGCACACTACGACGCAGTCATCCACCAAACCGCAACAGCCAGGGAAAAATCCATGCTCATGACCATGAAGCGTAACTTGATGAGGATCAACATAAAAAACATTGAAATCGTTTTCCTCAAGCGTTTTTTTTATTCCAAAATCAGATGTGATGAAATTCTTTTCATCCAACGCCAACAAATTACATCGTGTATATCCTTGATTCACATTGATTTGCACAGATTTCTTCGATACATTTTCATACAATTCCATTATCTTTTCATCGGTATATTTCAGATTATGAACCAATAAATTTCCAACCCCGACGGCATTGTAGGGAATGGTTTCAGGATATTTGTGACCGACATCGTTTTTACCAACCCGTTGTGATACCGCATGCATTATCCCCTCATCGATATTTGGGGCGCAAATCACAGATTCACAATGTCTTTCGTCTTTGCAAAAAAAGAAAATATCGGGATGCGATGAAATTGACGGATACGCCTTGTCGGAAGGCTCGAGCCAGATGACGTCGCCCATTTTCGATAATGATTCTTTCGCCTCTTCGGGCATGGTGGCGCTGGCGATTATTGTGTGGCGCGCCGTAGAGACATGGTTCGTCGTAGAGACGCACGGCCGTGCGTCTCTACAGATAAACGTTACATTTTTATACCGTTCCTGCAATTTCTTTTTGTTTTCCCCTTTATATCCAATGGCGTGATTCAATTGATTTTTAGGAATTTCGATAACGATTTTATCTGATTTTTCTGCGATTTTATCAAATTTTCGACCCCAGATGCGGCTGAAAACCATCTCGGCGAAATTGTTGTGATAAGGTCCTTCCACTAAAGCCTCCCCGTTCAAATCATCGGAGGTGTGCAAGCCAAGACGCAGCACTTTCACCTCGTTTTCAGAGAAATATTCGTACAACGTCGCCGATTGTTCGACCGCCTCGTCCAACGTCAGCGGAGAATACTCACCACTTCTGTAAAGACGCTCCAACTCAGTGTCTTTCACCACGATACACGGATAGATACGTGTTTCTTTCGCGCCAAGACGCACAATGTCACGTGCCGTCTGCATATCTTTTTCAAAAGAATCGAAAGGCAATCCCAACATCATCTGCAACCCAAGTGTAACACCCTCATTTACAATCATTTGAGAAGCATTTTCAATATCCTTGAAAGTATGACCCCGCCCACACTTCCGCAAAACGTCATCGTTAGTCGACTGCGCACCAAGCTCGATACTCCTCATCCCCAACATTTTCAGCTCTTTCACTCGTTTTTCATCGATATAATCAGGACGAGTGCTGCATCTGATGCCGTCAACAAGACCTTTTTCAAGATACGGCTGCACGATTTTCAAGAAATCATCCTGCATTTTCAATGGCAGACCAGTAAAATTTCCACCGAAAAAAGCCACCTCAACAAATCTGTCATTTTTTGTAAATGAAGAAAGATATTTCTCAATTGTATTTATAACATCTTGAATATCAGGAAGTTTCTGCCGTCCAGTAATGCTAAACTGATTGCAATAGACGCATCTGAAAGGACACGCCAGCTCAGGCAAAAATATCGGTATGTTATAATGTTTCATTTCGACTTCAAAATTGCAAAATATTCTTGAATAATAGTAAACAAATGAAAAATATTTCTTATTTTTGCAAGTTATTAATAAAGGAATTTTTGGAAAAAATTTAAAATCAAACGATATGGTAAAAAAACTGAAAAGCATCATCATTTTGGCAATGGTTGCCCTCGTAACTATTTGTGGAGCAACGAGTTGCAAATCATCCAACAAACTTTCGAAAAAAGAGTACAAGGCGAGAGTCGAGCAGGCTACAAAAGACCTCAACGCTATTCTGAACGATGAAACAGAATGGACATTGGAGGAGCAGCTGGCACGCATCGAGGAAATCAAAAAGACCGATTTCTCAAAGAAAAACCCTGAAATCGTCGAGATGATTGAACGCGCCGAGCAGAAAATCGCAAGAGAAATGGCAGAAAGAGACAGATTGGCGGAAGAACAGCGCCTCGCGGAAGAGAAAAGACTGCAGGAGCTGGAGGAACAGAAAAAACCTCAGACCGATGTGATCACGTATTTCGAAGCGATTGCCAACGCAAAAGACGTCGTGACTGCCAACAACAAAATCAAAGAGGCACTCAAACTTTTCGCATCACCGGACGCAGTGGTGTTGATTCTTCTCAACAACTACGGCGACTACGACCGTCCGACGACAGCCATCAACTATCTCAACTACATCAAAGACCAGAAAAAGGTCAATGTTAAGGTGAATGACGTGAAATACAACGAAAAAAATAAGATTATTGAACTTGAATTAATTAAGAAGTAAGATGAAAAAGTTATTATTTGCAATAGCATTCGCATTTTTTGCCCTCACAGGTTATCAGGCATTCGCACAGGAACCGGAAATCAGTCCAGAACGCAAGCAAGCCATTGACAGTCTTGCACTTGAGAAAGTACGCGATTTGTCGAAATACGTCAAATTGATTGGCTCGAAGAACACTCCTTGGAGCGAGGCTAACAGAGTCATCGACCGCGCTGAAGAACTCTTCGCACCAGATGCCGAAATCGGCGTGTCATCATTGTCAAAGACAAAAATCGAATACTACAAAGTTCGTCAGTATTTGGAAAGACTCATGCGCCTCAATTACGACCGCGTTGAGATTGACTGGTATAAGATTCAATATGTTTCTGATTTACAACGCCAGCCTGACGGAACATACGTCGGAGTCATCACTATTTTCCAGACATTCAAAGGCTATGATGCTGAAGGCAGACTCGTTTATCAGGACACCACAAAGAAAGACATCACCGTTTATGTCAAGCGCAAAGAAACACAGATCGGCGGCCGTCTCATCGGCTTCTGGGATGTTTTGCTCGGCGACATGCGCGTGAAAGAAACTACACATAAATAATGATAAGATTTTTGAGAGTCATGGTGCCAGTATTCGTGCTGGCACTATGTTTTAAAACAAATGCCCAGGTGGTCGGCAACCTCGGCGACGTCCAGATGGATGAGCGCGAGCTCTACACCATGACAAAGCAGATGGGGCAGTTCATCCATCGGTTCAACTACGAGGAAGATCCGGCAGGAAAACGTTTGTACCAGAACGACAAGGACTATCGCAGTGCCGAAAAACGTAAGGAGTCTCTGCCGCTTCTTTTCGACTTCAACAACCCCAGAACATCAGGCTCGCTGCGTGATTTCTTTGTAGAAGACCTAACGAAAAACAACAACCAGTTTATGGAATTCCTTGGCGGCAACTGGTTTTCGGAAGTCTCTGCAAAATTTATTTGGAAAGGTCAGGAAGTCGATGTGAGCCTTATCATGGCATTGGAAAAAGAAGGTCTCGGCTCGAAATGGGTGCTTTCAAACGTGTTTTTCTCGGAATTCCAGAAATATTTCCCGCAAGGTGAGCTGACAGAGCGCGAGAAGCACTTCCTGCATCCGATGAGCCACGAGCTCGACTTTATGAACATCTACAAAGTGTTCAAAGACCCGCAAATCATTGAGTATTACGCCTCTACAGATTATCTTCCAGACTATCTGACGCTGTTTTTTTATGAGGTTAAACGCGGAAATCTGAAATTCGACCATGTCGAGAAAGTGAAATTCCATGTTTTCCAGATAAAAAACTGGTATTTTGAAGTTTCATGGTTCAACAGGAGAGGCTACAATTCAGGCTGGCTTATCTCAAATCTTGTTTATCTGAAAGATTCAGAAAAAGAAGCACTTTTAAAGCTTTATCAACCGAAAAGATGAAAAAATTAGTTTTTATTGCGATTTTATTATTGTCATGCCAAGGCGTTTTCGCCCAGAAAAACAACCTTAGCAAGAGCGAAATTGAGGAGTATTCACAACAAATCACGACGATGGTGAGATACCTGGAAGACACGTTCTCATTCATCGGAGACCCTGAAAACACTGCACAAGAGAAAGACATTATCTTCAGGGAAAGCTATGCGAAAATATTCAAAGACAGCGAGGTGCAAATCGAAGACGACCTCGATGACAACCGCAGCACATATATAAACAAGGACGTCCAGGCTTATCTGAAAGACATCGATTTCTTTTTCAAAGATGTGAAATTCACTTTGAAAATCGACAATATCACCCCACAGGCAAACGAATTTGGCGAGACATTCTTCAAGGTGACGATGATGAGAACCATCGCCGGGCACAATATCGTTGGCGACACAGTAAACAACACTTGCAAACGATATATGGAAGTGAACGTCGACCCGTCAAAGAAAGATTTGAAAATCGTCAGCATGTACACCACAAAACCTAATGTTACAGAAGAACTTAGGACTTGGTGGAACAAAATGCCTTCGGTCTGGAAGATGTATTTTGGCGACAACCAATACATTTTCGACACAATCGAAATGGAGAATGTCATACATATTTTCCACGACTCCATCGTGATAGTCGACGACAGCCTTGTTGAAAGCACAATCGCAGTAGAAATGCCTGTTGTGTACGAAAAAATCACCAGTTTCACAAAAATCACCGACATCGACATCAGCCACAACCCATTAATCACCACCCTTGACCCACTTTATGAGTTGTCGGAACTGCAAAACATCGATTGCTCAGACACAAAAATTGATGACGTTTCCCCGATTAGAAACCTCAACAAACTCAACAGGTTAAACATCAGCAACACATCAGTCGCGAGTATCGCGGACTTGAAATACACCAACAATATCAAGTATCTCAGGGCTGATAATCTTCCGCTCGACAATATTGAGACAATCGGGCTTTATCACCAGCTCATCAAGCTTTCGATAAGAGGCACCAACGTTGAAGACATCAGCGTTTTGGAAAACTGCGAGATGCTCACCGACCTTGACATTTCTGGCACAAACGTTGCAAGTCTTGACTCGGTCGTTTTGCCGCAATCACTTCATTATCTTAACCTTAGCAATACTGAGATAAACAATCTCAACAATCTTGAAAATCTTGAAAACCTGCAGGTTCTCATTATTGACGACACACAGGTGACAGACCTTAGTCCGATTTCAAAATTAAACAAAATCAATGAGTTACAGTGCAGAAACACAGAAATCGACGACATAATGCCATTGAAAGACATGCAACATCTTGTCAGGATTTACTGTGACAACACCAAAATCGATTCTGAAAAAGCCAACAATTTTGTCAAGGAAAACCACAACGTGATGGTCATTTACGAGACACAGGCGCTTCAGGAATGGTGGAACGGACTTCAGGTTTTCTGGAAGACGACTTTTGCAAAGCAAAACAACACAAGCATCAACCCGACGCCGGAAGAGCTTCATGCCATCATAAGCATGAAAGAGCTCACACTCGAGCCGTTTTTCCAGGATGCGCTGCCGATTGAACGACTGACAAATCTTCAAAGACTCAATATCGAAAGCACAAAAATCGTGGATTTGACGCCACTGCACGGTTTGCACAACCTCAGGTATCTCAATTTGAAAAACACAAAAGTCAAAGATTTGACACCGCTTGAGAACCTCAGTAACATCCACGAAATCAACATCGAAAACACAGCGATTTCAAATCTTGAACCGCTTTGCAAAATGTCGAGCCTCTTCGTTGTGAAAGCTGAAAACAGCAAAGTCAAGTCGGAGCAGGTGTTCAAGCTGAGAATGGCGCAGCCGAAAGTGACTGTCATTTACCAGACCGAAGAGCTGCAAAGCTGGTGGAGCACTCTCGACAACAGCTGGCGCGAAGTTTTCAGGGACAACACCGAAATCAGCACAAACCCGACGACGGAGCAGTTGCAAGCAATCGCTGACCTCGAGGAGATTAACGTTAGCTCAAAAATCATGATTACAAGTCTGGAGCCATTGACACGTCTTCTTTTCCTTAAGAAATTGAACATCAATGACAACCACGTCACTGATTTAAGTCCTTTGAGCGAACTGAAAGTGTTGAAGGAGCTTGAGATAAACGGGAACCCGATTAACGACATTTTGGCGCTTAGCAACGTGAACACGCTGGAAGTTTTGTCAATCGAGAACACTCACGTTGTTGACATCAACCCGCTTGAAAACATGAAGAATCTGCGTGTGCTCGACATCGCCAACACAAGTGTCAAAAATATAAAAGCGTTGTCGGCATGCACATCGCTCGAAGAGCTCAACATCGCCAACACGAACGTGAAAACGCTTTCTTACATCGATAAAATCAGCACTTTAAGGTATATCAAAGCATTCAATTCGAGAGTCAAAGCAAAGGAAATCGATGCTTTAAGAAACAAAAGACCCGAACTGAATATCCTTTATTATTAGGAAAATCAGATAATCCAAGTGATTGGGAAGCCGTTTTCCGCCATGAAAGCGTTGGTTTTCTCCACATCATCTGAGAATCCAAGGAAGTAACCGCCTCCGCCGGAACCGCAAATCTTTATCTGGAAATGTACATCCTCACTTTTCAATGAGAACAGAGGCAGCACGTTGTCGGTAATCATCGGGCGAAGCATAACTGTCTGATAATAAGACAGATGTCTCAAATCGTCAAAGAATTTATCGGCATCGCCAGCCACCAGGGAGTCGATACAACGTCCTACAAAAGGAACATACAACTCGTCGAAAGCCTTGAGATAGCGAGGCTCATTCCTCTGTTCCTTGAAATAAGTCACCAACGACTTTGTATCACTTTTTATATTGCTGTCAATCAAGAAGATATGTAGATTTTCAGGAACAAAATCCTTGTCAAGAATCTCGATTTGGTTATCTTTTAAAACGAAAGGCTTCCCGTAATAGCACTGAAGCGGATCGAGACCCGAGCTGCTGCCATGGAAACAGTTTTCCATATCGCCGAGAAACTTTTTCAGCTCCATCGGATTCTCAATTTCATACGTCTTGAACCTGTCATAAACGGCAGCTGTAAGAGCGCCCGAACTGCCAACGCCATAGCCCGAAGGTATACACGAATCAAGGAACAAGCCCTTCTTTAACTCAGCGTTAAACTTCTGAATATCAATTCTTTCGGTAAAATATTCGTTTTGTGAAAGATAATTCGCAAAAACATGAAGGCTACGGTTTGATGAATAGTTTTTCTTACCATGATTGCGCCAGATATAATCCCAATGAGCCGAGCCTGAATAGAGAGGCATGAGAAGCGCCGGCGAACCGAAAATCATAGAATACTCACCAAAAAGAATAACTTTACCGTAATATTTTTTTATTTCCATGACAAATGATTTATAGGTTTGAACTTTTTTGAACGATATCGTCAATATATTGATTATCATGACAATACTGTAACAAATTGTCTTTTATGAAGTCTTTAATCTTTGCGTTATGTTCGTCAGGATAAAGGAGATGGACATTAGGTCCGGCGTCGAGTGTGAAGCAGAGCGGGATGCCCGTATCATTACGAAACTCCCTAACAACATCTATGATTTTCAATGTGTTGGGTTCCATGAGCCTGTAAGGAGGATTTGATGTCGCCATCAGGTCGTGAAGCTGCAGTGCTTCAGACTCTGCAATATTTATAAACTCTTGTAAATCAGCGTTTTGAAGGACTTTTAACAAGCGTTCGGTATTGTCGCGAGCTGTGGCATAACGTTTTTCAGCAAGCGGATGACCGTTCATCAAAGAATGCCCTACTCTACTTGACACGCTTTTCTCCTTGTTTGACACAATCATAATGCTGTCGTGATACGTTTTGAAAACCGGGTGCGTAATGTCGGCAAGAGGGACGGCATATTCATCCGAACTGTCTGAAACTGATGGCGTTTCACCCCATAGAGCGCACACCGGGAACACGGAGCGTGCTGCACTGCCAGACGCCAATCTCGACAAAAACGATGCCTTGCGCATGTCAACTGGCGTATCTTGTTGATTTACAATCTTTTCTATCTTCAAAAGACACAGCGCCAAAGCACTCATCGAGGCGGCACTCGAGGCGATGCCAGAAGAATGTGGAAACGAGTTGCTGCTGTCAATCTCCAAATCCAAGCCCTTCAAAAAACCAAAATACTGTTGGTTTTCAACGAGATACTTCTTTATCTTCTCTTCAAATTTCGGTGATTCCTTACCCTCAAAAAGAAAATGCAATTTGTAATCGGTATCGGAATTGCGTTTCACAGCGATGAGGGTATCGGTATGGCAACGGCTTAGCGTGAGGCTCACCGAAGGATTATTCGGAAGCTGGTTGCCGTGCTTTCCCCAATACTTTACAATCGCAATGTTTGAAGGTGAAATCGCCGAAACTGAAAACTCGTTCATATTCAATTTTGTTTCAATTATGATGCAAAAATAATGATTTTTTTAATGCGAAACATATCAAAGTTTAATTATTTGCGTTATTTTTGTGCCGTCATTAAAAGTAATACTATGAAAAAATCACAACTTTTCGTTTTGATAATCGCTGCTGCGATGGTTTTCGCTTCATGTACTGATAAAAACGCAGAGAAACGCATGGACCGATCTGTCGGCGGCACCTCGGAGATTTTGTTTGTCACTCAAAACGACGAGCAATGGGAAGGTCAGATGGGACAGGCTGTTCGCGATTATTTTGAGCAGGACCAGCTTGGTTTGCCACAGCCCGAGAAGATGTTCAGGGTTGCGCACATCAATCTGAACGCGCTCAACGACATGTTCAAGAAGCATCGCAACCTCATCATCGGCGAGATTGTCCCGGAGCTGCCAAATCCAATCATCGAGTCGCAAAACAATTGGCAGTCGGAACCGCAATACGCAATAAAAATCAAAGCGAAAGACGCTACTACATGGGTGACGGTGTTTGATTCTAAAAAAGAAGAGCTGAGAAACATCTTCGACAGCAACGAGCGTGCACGTTTCATGGATTACTTCCGTCCGATGATAAACACCAATGTTGTTGAGACCATGAAAACAACGTTCGGCTTCTCGATGACAGTGCCAGAAGGTTATTACGTGGCGGTCAACAAAGACTACACAATGTGGCTGAGACGCGAGGAAGCCGACAAGAGTTTCGGATTGATAATCTACGAGTTACCTTATAAAAGCACGAACGATTTAAGCGAGGAGCGACTCATCAAGGTACGTGACTCCATCACCAGAAAATACATCCCGGGACCTAAGGATGGCAGTTACATGACTACCGACAAGGATTTCGTTAAGCCTGTTTTCAGAGCCGTCCCCGAGTTCCCGGCAGGATACGCTATTGAGATGCGCGGACAATGGAACACCGTCGGTGAATTCATGGGAGGACCGTTTTTGTCCTACACTGTGGTGAATCCAGAACACAACAAACTCGTCACCGTGGAAGGGTTCATTTATTACCCGAACAAGGCTAAACGCGATTTGTTGAGACAGCTCGAAACGATAATCTGGAGCTTAAAGTTTTAACTTCTGACCAACTTTCAAGTCGTTGGATTTCAAGTTGTTTTTCTTCTTGATATAATCAACGGTAACGTTGTATTTCTTGGCGATTTTCGTAAGATTATCACCAGATTTAACTGTGTATACAGTATCGCCTGAAGTCTTCGGCTGCGATGTTGTCGATTGACTCTCAGGCGGATACACCTTCAATTTCTGTCCGACTTTAATCGTCGTCGACTTCAAATTGTTCCATTTTTTCAAATCCGTAACGGAGCATTTGTAGGTCTGGGCGATTTTTCCAAGCGTCTCCCCTGATTTCACGGTATGAATCTTTTGTGTTGTGGAACGCTCGACAGGCTTGGCGTTTCCTGCCTGTGCCATTGGCGCGCCCGAACTGTAAACGATGAGTTTCTGCCCAATGCTGAGATTATCCGATTTGAGATTGTTCCAGTTTCTCAACTGTTTGATTCCAACATGATATTTCTTGGCAATGATGCTCAGATTCTCACCTTTTTTAACAATATGCACGCTCCTGTCGGAAATCTGTTTCATCTGTTCTTGAAGCTTTTCCTTGTCGATGCCGCTCTTTGTCTTGAAAGTATAAAGAGCTTTTTCATTATCGATGTATGATTCGACATATTTCTCAGGAATCTGGAGGACAAGAGGCTTTTTGTCCGTTGCCGGAATTATGCTCGCTTTATATTGCGGATTGAAGAATTTTATATCCTCCATCGGGATGCCAAGCATTTCATGAAGCTGGTCAAAATGAAGCACATCGTGAACCATCACGGTATCGATGCCACTTTTGATGATGCCTGGGTCGAGAGGGCAAATGTTATGCTCGGCAGGATAATTCATCACATAATTCACGGCGATAAACGCAGGCACATAACCACGAGTCTCGCGAGGCAGATATGGCCAAATCGCCCAGTAATTCTTGATGCCACCAGCCCTGCGGATAGCCTTTTTCACGTTGCCTGCACCAGAATTATAGGCTGCAAGCGCGAGAAACCAGTCACCGAACATCGAATAAAGGTCGTTAAGATGCTGACAAGCCGCTTCTGTAGACTTCAGCGGGTCGTAACGGTCATCGACGAGAGTTGTCACATTGAGTTTGTAGACTTTTCCGGTGGCATACATAAACTGCCACAAGCCTTTCGCGCCTGCCCATGAGCCCGCGCGAGGATTGAGCGCCGACTCCACAACCGCCAGATATTTCAGCTCAAGAGGCATGTTGTATTTGTCGAGAGTCTGTTCGAAAAGCGGGAAATAAACATCGGCAAGCCCCAAAATCCTCTCGGTTTTATCGCGTTTTTGCACAGCATAGACATCGATAAACGATTTCACGTGTTTGTTGTAAACAAGTTCAATAGTCGTGTTACGGTTCAATTCCTCGATACGCTGGGCATAAATACTGTCTGGAAACGACGGGATATATCCTGGAGGATAATTGCAGCTGTTCGCCTTGCTTTCGTCAAAATATGGTATAACACGAAGAGTATCAATCATTTCCAACATATCCACAGACTCATCGACAATACCTTTTCCAGAATTTTCATCATCAAACATCTGCTGAATCTGCATCTGGATGCTGTCAGGAAGATTAGGATTTATCGAGTCCATGCTTAAAGAATCGGCAAGGATTGACATGTCGATTGAATCGTTCATCAAACGCTGATTAATAACAACAGTATCATTAATTGTATCACCAAACTGTGAAAACACCAATAAAACCAATAAGATATGATTCATTTCCAATATTTTTTAAAAATGCAAAATTACAAAAAATTTACGAAAAAGTAACGCATATATTTTATAAATAAGTATCTTTGCAAGCTAAAATTTGTTTTTAAGAAATTAATTTTTAAAAAAATGAAGAAAATATTACTTAGTTTGGTCGCTTTTGCTTTGGTTTTAAGCATCAAAGTGAACGCGCAGGAGCAGACGACTCCAGATTGGAAAAGATGGCACTATCTCTCTGAGGAAGAGATGAATACGCCTGTCAGAAATGAGAATTTCACAGAGACAGACCCGCCGACAGGTACACCTCGTTTCGTGGCTGAGTTTGAACCTATGCAAGGTGTGATGATACGTTACCCTCTTGGAATCCCTACAAGTTTGGTAGTCCAGTTGGCTAACAACTGCCATGTTTACTGCGTGGTTTCGGCATCATATCAAAGCAGCGCACAGAGCTCATTCCAAAGTGCTGGTGTCAATATGAGCAATGTGACATTTGTCAATGCCCCGTCAGATTCATATTGGATTCGTGACTACGGTCCGTGGTACATTTTTGAAGACTACAGCCCAGCCATCGTCGACAACAAATACAACCGTAACCGCCCGAACGACGATAACATGTCGCAGGTTTTCTCCACATTCTGGGGCATCCCGATGTACGGCATGAACCTCACACACACAGGTGGAAACATGATGGAAGACGGTCGCGGACACGGTGTCAGCGACGAGCTTGTTTTCCAGGAGAACAACTATAACGAGACCAATGTCCGCAACAAGATGCGCGACTATCTCGGCATTGACCCGTATCACGTCACCATCGACCCTCAGGGCGACTACATCGCTCACGTCGACTGCTGGGGCAAGTACCTCGCACCTGACAAGATTTTGATTGCACAGTTGCCACAAAGCAACTCACAATACGCTCTGTATGAGCAAGTTGCAAACTATTTTGCAACCACAAACTGCTGCTGGGGTTATCCTTACCGCGTCTACCGTGTGCAGGAGCCGGGTGGAAGCACTCTCGCACCTTACACCAACTCATTGATTCTCAACAAGACAGTGTATGTTCCTCTTGGAAACAACTCATCATACAACGAATCAGCATTGCAGGTTTATCAGGAAGCTTTGCCAGGCTACACCATCGTTGGCGTCACAAACAACGACTACTCAATATCATGGCAGAACACCGACGCTCTGCATTGCCGCACCCGTGGCGTGATGGACTTCGGCATGCTTTTCGTCGACCACAGAGACGTTAAATTCGGCGAGCAGGAATGGCAGGATTCAATAGCAATCACAAGCAAATTCATCGCCTACAGCGGCATGGACTTGAAACAGGATTCACTCCTTGTTTATTATAGCATCGACGGCGGTGCATACCAAGTGGCACATATGACAGCAACAGGCGAACCAGATGAATACGTCGGCTACATCAAAGGTTATCAGGGATTGTCATCAATTGATTACTATGTTTTCGGTGCTGACGAGTCAGGTCGCCGTTACACACAGCCGGTGTTCGCTGAGTTGGACCCACATCACTTCACAATGGAAGAATACACTCCTATCACTCCAACTGAGCCAACAATCAGCGTAGAGGAAATTACATTCGATGAAGCGGAAGAAGTGACATTCACCATCACCAACGAGACAAGCAATCCATTTACAATCAACGACATTACTGAAGAAAACAATAAAGTAAACTATCTGTGGTTTGAAACAAGCGAGGAGCTTCCTGCGACATTGGAAGTTGGCGAAAGTTTGGAGGTTACCGTTGGTATTGCGATGGTTGCTAAAGGTTATGTTGAAACATCTATCGTTATCATCTCCGACCTTGAGTCACAGTATATCACTGTAAAGATCAACGAGACATTGATTGACAACGTGTTAGAAAACGACGCCGCAAGCTTCGAGGTCTATCCTAACCCGATGAACAACACTTTATATATTAATGGCAATGTTCAGGATGTTACAATTTTCAACGCTGTCGGCCAGCAGGTTTTGTTTGTTGAAAACGCAAATGAAATCAACGTTGCGGATTTGAACGAAGGCTTGTACTTCGTGAGAGTCAGCGACAAGAAGGGTAATAGCGTGGTGAAGAAGATCGTGAAGAGATAAAAAAACGTATAGGGACGCGCTGCGGCGCGTCCCTACAATTTTTTTAAAAAATTGTTGCATGCATTAAAATATTTTGTATTTTTGCAGCGCAATTGAGGTCGGGTTCTACTAACGGTTAGGTAACGACACTCTCACTGTCGAAATAAGGGTTCGATTCCCTTACCCGATACTAAAAAAGCACCGAAAATTCGGTGCTTTTCTTGTTTTTAGTCGTCATTATTGAGCTGCCACCTTTCTTCGAAAGCTGAAGATTCAATAATTGACGACTAAAAACTATTAATCTCAGGATTATTTCGTTTTTCGTCCCCGATTCTTGTTTGCGGACCATGACCGCAATAGGCAATCGTGTTGTCAGGGAGTTTGTAAAGCACGTTGAGAAGGCTTTTTTCAAGCTGATTATAATTGCCACCCGGCAAATCCCAACGTCCTACTCCCCTGTAAAACAAGGTGTCGCCCGTGAAAACGATGCCGTCTTTCTCATCGTAGAAACAGACATGACCTGGAGCGTGACCCGGCGTACTAAGCACCTTTAACTCATCGTTGCCAATCTTTATGATTTGTCCGTCGACCAAGTCGATGGTCGGAGTTAGGCAGCGGTCTTGGGTGAAATTGATGCCGAAAGCAGCCGCAAACATCCAAACTTTGTCGTAAAACGGCTTCTCAATAGGACTTGCTGCTAATTCAATATTGTATTTTTCAGCAATGACCTTGTTGCCCATCACATGATCGATGTGCGAGTGCGTGTTGAGCAACATCAGCGGCTTCAACCCGCTTTTTTCGATGTAATTCAAAATCTGCTCGTCCTCAAAACGCTCCAAATTGCCCGCATCAATGATGACACACTCCTTGTTTTCGTTGTAAACAACGTAAGTATTGACTTGTATTGAATTGAAAATGAATGTCTTAACTGATAACATTTTTATTCCGCTTTAAGTAATGAAACAATCTCGTCGGTATTGATGTTCGTCATGCACTTGAAATGTCCTTTCGGGCATTTTTTATATCCCAACTTAGAGCACGGACGGCATCTCAATCCTTTGATTTCCATTATGTTAAGTTTATTTTCCGAACCTTTTGGATAATACTGGTACATTCCAAACTCAGGAACGGTATTTCCCCAAACAGAGACCATCGGCTTGTTGAACGCCGCAGCGATGTGCATCATGCCAGTATCGCCAGTCAAAACGGCTTTCGACATCTTGATTATTGACGCCGACTGTTCAAGATTCAACAATCCCACAGGATTCCAGACGTTCTCCCCCACCGCGTCGGCTATTACCTTTGCGCGTTTCATGTCACCAGGACCGCCAAGCAAAATCACAGGCTCGTCAAGCTTTTCGATGACTTCAATGACCTTTTCGGCAGGCATCACCTTGGTGTCATAACTTCCACCAACAGCCACAGCATAAAAACCGTTTCTGAACTCTTCCGGAAGGTCAGGCTCCTGCATCATATTCGTCTCCGAGATGTAAAACTCAAGCCCGCGACCGTCGTTTTTAATATCAAGCGGTTCAACAGCCTCAAAATATCTGTCAACTATATGAATATCAGGCAGTTTGTTGATTTTAAAAGTAGTAAGCAGCATCTTCTTGAAATCAAGTTTATGGAAAGAATGATGCTCGCAACCCAAAGCAAAACAGACTCTTTTTGAGCGGTTATTCTTTTGTAAATCAACAATATAATCGTATTCTTCCTTTTTCAACTCCTTAATCACCTCACGAATAGAGCCGTTGTACTCAAAAGTCTTGTCGACATACGGATTGTTGTGCGACAGACTTGCGAATTTGTCTTTCGTAAGTACATGAAGCTCAACGTCATCGTCCATCTGACGCTTGATGCAGCGTATCACAGGAGTGGTGAGGACAATGTCGCCAATTGAGCTGAAACGTATGAGTAATATCTTCATTTTAACACAATTTTATTCTTGGATAATATTGCATTCGTAACGTCTAACATTTTGGTAATCAACATCTTTATGGTCTTCAAGATATAAAAACTCCCCTTCATTGGCAGTTAGTCCGCAATCTCTCATCGAGATGCAATAGTCTTTTGCCCATGTCGAAGCCATATAGCTGTTAAGTGCCACCGAATAAACCTTTTCCTGATCGATAGGCTTGTCATCGACAATTGCTTTTACATCTTTGAAATAACCGCTTCCATCTTGCTTTTTAACATAAACCATAGTGTATTTCAATCCTGAAACATGTGTAGGAAAACCGTCTTTTGTCGAAGCGACTTCAAGAAACTTTTCCACTTGTTTTCCAGTCATCTCACAGATTACCAATGAGTTATTAAACGGGTCGAGATTAAATATGTCAGCTTTGGAGATATCGCCGCCATGCATGTTATCGAAGCGCACGCCACCTGGATTCTGCATAGAGATGTCAGTCTTAGTGATATAACGCTGGGCATCCGCCATGAAGGCGCCGAGTGCTTCTTTGTCGTTAAACGGTGTCACTGCATGACCGACAATTTCTTTGAACTCAGGGCGAGAATAATAATATTCCACTTCCTTGTTTATTTTCTCATCAACTTTCGTAACTTTAGTTAAATCAATAATTTGCGATGTTTTTTCTGTGACTTTTCCATCAACGACTTTGAGTTTTGTAACCGTCGCATTTTTAAGATAATATTTTGACTGAGTGTAAAGAACGCCGTTTTCAAAAATTTTGTTTGCCAAATCGTGCGAGTGACCGCCGATTATCATGTCAAATTCGGGATTTTTTACAGCAAAATCAAGCTCTTGCACCATTCCGCAATGCGAGAGAAGCACGAAAACATCGCAGCTGTCTTTCAGATAAAGATAATCTTTGATAACATCCTTGGCATCAACAAAACCGACATCTTTCATGTTTTTGATATGTGCGCTCGGACGGCCGTCGTTGCTCGTCTCAATCATACCAAGCAGAATGATTTTTACATCTTTCCCGTTGATTCTTTTAGTAATTGTCACATACGGTGGCATTTTAATATCAGGATATGCTGAAAAATCAACATTAGCGCAGATTACAGGGAATTTTGTATTGTTGATGAAATATCTTATTCCGTCGATGTTGTCGTCAAACTCATGGTTGCCGAGAGCCGATACCTCAAAACCGATTTCATTCATCAGCGATATCATCGGGAGGTTTGAATGCTCCGGATATTTGTCGTTGTAGGCGTTGCCAGTGCGGTTGTCGCCGGCACTCACAATCAAAAGTTGCGGATAAAGATTGCGCAAACTGTCAGCAATATAAGCCAGTTTCGGCATATTCTCAATGTGAGAATGCATGTCGTTAACAGATAAAATCACCACTTCCTGCTGCTTCGATGCGCAAGAAACCAGCAACAAGCTGATAATCAATACATTAAAAAACCTTTTCATAACTTAAACTATTAAATCATATTCATTAAAAATTTCCTCAACAGATGTCTCATATTCATCCAAATGATTGACTTTCTTGACTTTACGCCACACATTCTGAGGGTCGTCGAAAATATTCATCATGTATTTCCACAATTCCTTCATGCTACCGATGATTTTTGGGCTGCCTCCAGCATGACGCAAACGCTCAATATACAAATCGACAACAAAATTATGCAGACGTGATTTTTTATCCTGCTGATTATCAATATGTTTGATTTGTTCGGCAAGAAACGGATTTGTCAATAAACCACGACCCAACATTATTTCCGATTTTGTCATTATCGGTTTAGAAGAGACGCGATGAATCGCCTCTCTACACCGCATCAATACGAAATCGTATTTATTCACATCAAAAATATCGCCATTATAAACCAATGGTTTATTAATTAGTGGTATCAAATTCGTGAATTTTTCTAACGACGCCTCGCCAGTGTACATCTGTTTTCCGATTCGCGGATGTATTATTATCTCACTGAATGGCAACGTGTTAAACGTATCAACAAAAGCGTAAATCTCCTCATCATTGTAATATCCGAGACGGCATTTTATGCTGAATTTTATCCCATCAATCTGCTCGAAAACGTCGTTCAGCATTTTTATCGTACGGGTCGGGTCTGCCATCAGACCGCAACCTCGAGTTTTGTTGGCGACGCGAGGAAACGGGCATCCCATATTGAGGTTAAATTCCACATATCCCATTGATTTACATTGATTTGCAAATCTCACAATTTCCTCTGCGGTATTGCTTAAAATCTGCGGCACAACAGTTTTCACATCATTAAAATCAGGACTGATTTCCTCACCGCGCAGACTTTTCGAGTTGTCTTTCTGAATTCCGGTGAAAAACGGCGTATAATATTTGTCGATACCGCCAAAATGTTTCTTGAAAATATTGCGGTAAACAACATCGGTTATCCCCTGAAACGGCGCAAGACTCAGTGTTTCCATTGTTTTTTCAAAATTAGTTTAACAATAGTCATTGCGACAAGCAGGGCTGTCAGGAAAACCGAAATTTTATAGATATAATCGCCATAACGGACGTAAAACGTCAGTTTATTGTTGGTTTTCAATGTGTTACACAAAGCTGTCTGCTCCCAGTATTTGCTTTGCTCAACGATGTCGCCTCGTTGGTTGATAAAACAGGAAATGCCTGTATTTGCTGAACGCGCGACGCTTCTTCTCGTCTCGATTGCGCGCAGCTTCGAAAACTCAAGATGCTGCTTATGACCTGGGGAATTGCCCCACCAACCATCGTTAGTTATCACAAAAAGCAAATCCGCACCTTTTTTAACGAATTCCGTTACATATCCACCGAACACCGATTCGTAGCAAATCAAAGTGCCAACTTTATGATTATCAAATGATAATACTTTTGCCTCACTGTCTTTTTTCAGAGTTCCAACGGTTCCGCCAAGGTCGAGAGCGCTGTTTTTAAGCATCCGCAAAAACCACCACGACGGCATCGCCTCCGCTCCAGGTGTCAGTTTTGACTTGTGATAATACTGGATTGTGTCTTTTGTAATCAGGGAAGCGGTGTTGTAAGCGTAAAAATACTTGTCAACGTCATAAAACTTTCTTGCTGCGAAGTCGTTTCCGGAACTGTCAGGTGCCATTCCCAAAGTGCTCAACCCGATGACATAACACGTATTTGGAAATTCGCTTACAAAACGACGCAACTCTTTGATTGAGTAATACTTATCAATCCGTTCAAGCCAAATATCCTCTTGCACTGCCGACTCAGGACTCACCACATAACGCGTGTTTTCTGTCACCAACGGGGCTGCTACTGAAAGATTTCGCTCCATGATTTGACGAGCATTCAGCGTAAATTCTTCCGAATAAGGGTCGAGATTAGGTTGCACCACAACGATTTCCACGTCCTCGCCTTTTTCAGAATAGGAAAAATACATTATCTTACTGATAATCAAAGGTATAAAAAGGACACAAAGGAATAAAACTGCATATTTCTTTCTCTCACAAGATTTCTCCACTCCCTTCGGTCGGTCGAAATGACAAAGGAATTTGTAAATCAAAATGTTAGCGGCAAGTACCCATACCGTGCCACCAGCGATGCCAGTAAATTCGTACCATTGCACCCAAGTGTGATAATGTGAAAAAACGTTTCCAATGTTGAGCCACGGCCAGTTGATTTGCCAGTTAAGATGCAGGTATTCGAATGCTAACACAAATATTATCAGCAGGTAATAGCCTTTTTTGTTGTCATAAAGTTTTGTTTTCACGAAGCCATAAGCCCAGAAAACGCAAGTCATGAAAAGGCTGTTGAGCAGTATCATCCCGATGGTGCCGGCTGCAGTGGTTTTCCACACCCACCAAGTCGTGAGCGCGTTCCAAATCAAGAAAGCGATGTAATAAAACCAGGAAAAACCCACCCTGTCTTGAAGAAACAACAACGGCACAAAAGCCACGAAAGCAAGTGGTACAAGACCGTCTACTGGCCATGCAGCAGCTATCAGAAGACCGCTCAGCACTGCCAATCCGATCTTTGCGCTCGCCTTCATCACTTGATTCTCAACAATTTAGACATCTTGCAACTGTCGTCCATGAAGACGATAGAAGCGTTGGCATTGCGTTCAATCTGGTTGATGCTCTCTTCAAACATTTCACAGATGCTCGCCACATTTCTTATATTAATAAAAGGTGCAAAGTTTTTCGTGAAGTTTTTCTCATCTGTTGGGAGCATCACCTCATCAGACATATTATTGTTGAACAGCAATGAGTTATGGAAAATATTCAATCCATACTCCAAAAATTCCTTCTGTTTCTCGCGTCCAAGCGGTTTTATGTCGTTTGCCACGAAATCGATAAGTTCCGGAAGTGCGCCTTTGAAGCAATAACGCATCCATTTCTGGAATGTCTCAGCGTAAAACTTCTCATCCTCACTGTCTTTGGCATAGCGTTGTGCCAATAGCCAATTGCCATCAGCGAGTGTGGCTGCATCGTAAGCTTCTTGTTCTGTGCATCCAACCTTTTCGACAAGTGCCTGCTGTGTCTCCTGAAGCCCGAGTTTCGGCACTTTCATCATCACGCAACGCGAACGGATGGTGGTAAGAATCTCCTCTTGATGCTCTGCAATCAGGATAAACAGCGTTTTCTCTGGCGGTTCCTCGATAAGCTTCAGCAACTTATTGGCACTCTGTGTGTTAAGTTTCTCTGCCATCCAAATAATCGCCAC
Source organism: Bacteroidales bacterium (assembly GCA_017427985.1). Classification (GTDB taxonomy): domain Bacteria; phylum Bacteroidota; class Bacteroidia; order Bacteroidales; family F082; genus Limimorpha. The sequence goes on from JAFRRS010000015.1 coordinate 149,762, forward strand.
CTTATACTCACTTTCGTAAGCCTTAAAACTCAGCTTTCGCATGATAGTTGCGGCATCCCTGACGTTGATGATACCTTGTTTGTTTTCTATAGAGAGCTTGTTAAACCAATCAGACAAATCAGTATAACATTGACACTCATTAAGATACTCTCGCCATTCTGTTATAAACAAATCCGACTCTGGGTTTTTATCCACTCTCTTTGTAGTAGCTGTCGGAAACACGAAATGAAGGTCGGGATGTGTAAGAGACATATATTTCCTGCAAGAAGGGCAAACGCCACAACTATCTGATTCTGAACGATTTGTGCAGTTGATATATTGAGCGTAAGCCAATGCAAGAGGCATCTTGCCACTTCCTTCAGGACCTAAAAACAGCTGCGCATGCGACACACGGCTTTCCTTAACGCTTTGAATAAGGCGTTTTTTCAAGTCCTCGTGCCCTATCACGTCAGCAAACAACATTTATCTCTTCACGATTTTTGTTGTTGAAACATTACCATCCTTATCCGATGTCTTAACGAAATACAATCCGCTTGTCAAATCTGCAATATTGATTGATTCTGAATCATTTACATTCATAGAAATGACTTTCAAGCCGATTGAATTATAAATCTCGACATATTGGACATCATCACCTTTAATATAAATGACATCATTGGCAGGATTCGGATAAATTGTCACGTCTTTATCATAACTCGTTGATTCAACACCCATTATCACCGTGTTACCCGGGAATGTGATGTCATCAACCCAGCAAACATTTCCTCCAGTGCCACCATTCGGAGCCGTATCGTAACGCCATTCAATCACATGATTACCAGCTGCAACATCAAAGTTCACGCCAGTCCAGTTGTTATCACCAGACCACATTCCCTGAAGCTCATTGTTGATGTAAAACACGAGGTAATCTTTGTGATACGTCGTTGAAGTCTTGAAATAGAACGAGATTTTTCCGCTTGTGGTGTTTTCAAATTCAATTATCAATGATGTGACCTGATTCTTGATAATATTTCCGCTTTGGGCGCAATAATTTCCGCTATGTGCTTCACTATCAGTTACAAACCAATCGGCATCACCTGACAATTGCCAGTCAAGATTTGTCAATCCACCGCTTTCAAAGTCTTCTTTTGCTGTTCCCACAGTGATTCTCATATCGCCACTTGCTGTATATTGGCTTGTTATCGCATTCATATTTATTGTAATCATGGCGCCATCAGGAGTATCGTCCGAAATAACAAATTCCAATGACTGCTCGAAGTTTTCATTGATACCAACATTGTCAAAATGAATATCATTTTCAACCAATGTGATATAATTCGATGATACCGAGCAATGCAGATATGGGTCTTCTGCAACATAATGACCGACATTTGTACCAGAAACCATTACTTTGAAAGTCTCACCTGGATCAAGAAAACCATTCATGTTACCGTTGATTTCCTCGTAAACCATATTGTTGATTTTCAATTCAGGAGCTTTTGCCAGATAATGAATCTCGCTGTTCCAAACATTGGTTCCATCGCTGCAAGACACCATAAATCCCACGTATGTTGCATCAGGAATATTGTCAGCAATATTGAAATCAAAAGCATCTTCAATCAAAACTGTTGCGCCAGCGTTAACGTTTCCAATCTCCACAACTGACTTCGACAGGCTCACATATTCAGAAACTGTTGATAATGTGGCAGTTACATTAGCCGCATTTGCCATTCCGATATTTTTGAAACTTGCATCCATCGAAATGCTTCTTCCAAAATCGAAGTCACCATGAATATCTGTAGCGATCGGATAAACGAACGCAGAATTCTCACTAATTCCCAACACGTTGATTGTCTGAGGGATAGCATTAGGTCCGGTGATGACAAGCTGTAAAGTGTCATCGACATTCAAAGGCTCAGCGAACAACAGTTCTGCCTCGCCGTCGTCATCAGTCATGCCAAATGCGAGTAAATCTCCATTGTAGAAAAGGCTGCAGCGGAAGTTGTTTTGCGGCACACCTATTTTATTAATTGTAACTGTTGTTTGTGTCGTTCCCAAAGTCAAAGCCGGCATGTAATCAATTTCCGGAATGAAAGGCTCATCGAGCCATGGGCACACAGCGACATCGCCCAAGATGTTGATATCGTATATGTTCCAACGCATCGCGCCGTCATCGCCCCAAGGTGTCACAACGTATGGCGCTGTCATAATTTTCATCTCCACGAATGCTGTTCCGATATAAGGCAGACGGTCGTTATAATATGCGTCGACGAACTCACGATGCAAGTGAGCCGCCATGCCATCGCCCCAAGGCTGATACCAGCCATAGCGGGAATTGCCTGTCGTCGCTACAAATCCGGTAGAGATATTGACTAAGCGTTCGAGCATGCAGGTATGTGTGAAATCGCCGCAAATGCAACCATGAGAATGGAAGAAATTATAGTTATGGGTCACACCGTCGAGTTTTGCAAAAGAGCCGTCACTGGTAGTGTTCACATACCATCCCGCAACATAATCGGTGTTGGCGTGACCGACGTGATGCACGTACTGTCCGCCGTATTGGTTTATTGCATTTCTGAAGATTCCGCCGGTCCATCCTGTCGGTCCGTCGGCATAGATTTTAATGAAGTTGTAATCCTCCGGAATTCCAACTGTGGTATAATCGAAATTGCTTGAGCCGCCGATAAGCATCTCAAGATCATTGCTGCCATAATAGCCGTCACCGAGATGTTCTGCGCCAAGAATAACATCGTGGAACTCGCCGAGCACAGGATTAGCCTGATACTCTAACGTCTTGTGCATCATGTTGTTGAACTGTGTCTCGTTGTTGAATGGCATACGACCGATACCGAGTTCAGGAAGCAAGTCGTCTTCGCCAATCTCGCCCCATAGCTCGTCGTTATCATCATTCCAGGTGCCATCGAGGCATACGAAATACATGTCAGCAGGAAGGTTATCAGCTTCAGAACCGGCATCGCAGTAGAGAGCGCGCCACGGCACCACGTTGGAGTCGCCTCCGAGAAGCACCATCATAATGCCTTCATTTTCATACTCTTGATTGATGTAAGTACGCATTTTCTCGGCATCGTCGCGACCTTCAAAATTAGCGAGAATGTCTTCGAGAGCTGTCACGTGAGTGCGCAAGCCGCGAGCCTCGTAAAACTCAACGTATTCGTCGAAATGCGATACCCAGTTTTCCGGAGTAATGACGAGCAGTTCATAGCCGCCGATTGTGCGTGCACGGTTCTTATAAGACTTCACCGCTTCCGGATTCTGAGCCAGACGCTCCACCCTTCCCTGAACTTCAGGTGTCATCCACAACTTGTTGCTTCTGTCTGATTTCGAAGCAGCTACGTCAATTGTGACTGTTGCCGATTTCGCGTATGAGACCTTTCCTGTGGCAGGAATGTATCTCACTGGCGAGAACTGCGCAAAAGCAAACGAGCAGCCGTTAAGGTATTGCGTATTGACTTTTGAGAAGGTGTTTATTGGATACACTTCGTTTGATTTATAAAACTCCTCGTTTTTCTCAAACACAAGCGGCTCCGTTGATGACAACGTACGAGGTGCCTGTGCAGGCATCAGGTTGTAAGTGCCGTCAAGTTCAACGAAGTCAGAGTATTCAACTGTAATAGCCTGAGCCTCAGTATTTTGTGGTAACAACAACGACACCGACTGCCATGGCAGAGCAGCCTCGCCAGCGACGCCGTTATTGTATAAGCCGGCGAAGCGGATGACATCATAGCCATTCACCTCACTGACTGTAGGAGTTCCGAAATGATACGTTTTCTGCACCGTCTGGGCGAACGAGAGAGCTCCCAAAACGATTGATAACACTAATGTTAAGATTAATTTTTTCATGGTTATTTTTTGTTTTGTTGAGACGCACGGCCCTGCGTCTTTAATATTATCCATTTATCCATTTTTCGACCTCGTCAAGTTGAAGAGCGGGGACGTCCATTTTTGTCTTTTTCCTGATTCCGTTGAGTTTCTCACGAAGAGCCGACGGCTTCTCCGACTGCATCATCTCAACGGATGTATAGTTTTGTTTCACAAGCACTTCCGCCCAGACCTCAGGCACGCCTACAGCCATAAAATCTTCTTTTGTGGCGACTTTCTTGTGCACCTCAGGACGCATCGTAGGGAAGAGAAGCACTTCCTGAATCTGAGTCTGACCTGTAAGAAGCATCACGAAGCGGTCGATGCCGATGCCCATTCCAGATGTTGGAGGCATACCATATTCAAGTGCGCGGAGGAAGTCCTGGTCGATGAGCATAGCCTCGTCGTCACCGCGGCCGGCGAGTTTCATCTGCTCCTCGAAACGTGCACGTTGGTCGATAGGGTCATTAAGCTCGGTGTAAGCGTTAGCCACTTCCTTGCCGTTTATCATCAGCTCAAAACGCTCGGTGAGTTCAGGGTTGTTACGGTGACGTTTGCACAGCGGTGACATCTCAACAGGATAGTCGGTGATGAAGGTCGGCTGGATGTAGTTGCCTTCGCATTTTGCACCGAAGATCTCGTCGATAAGTTTGCCCTTGCCCATCGACTCGTCGATTTCGACTTCAAGTTTCTTGCACACCTCGCGAAGCTGCTCCTCGTTCATTCCGTTGATGTCGATGCCAGTGTTTTCTTTGATTGAGTCAATCATCGAGATACGTTTGAACGGGCGTTTCAGGCTGATTTCCTTATCGCCGACATGCAGAGTGTCGGTGCCGAGCACGTCGTGGGCGCAACGGCAGATCATCTCTTCGGTGAAGTCCATCATCCAGAGATAATCCTTGTAGGCGACATATATCTCAAGTCCAGTAAACTCTGGGTTATGCGAGCGGTCCATGCCCTCGTTACGGAAGTTACGCGAAAACTCGTAAACGCCGTCGAAGCCACCCACGATGAGACGTTTCAGATACAACTCATCTGCAATTCTCAAATACATCGGGATGTCGAGGGCGTTGTGATGTGTCACGAACGGACGTGCCGAAGCGCCACCTGGAATTGGCTGAAGAACAGGTGTCTCAACTTCAAGATAGCCGTTCTCGTTGAAGAAATGGCGGATGCTGTCGATAGCCTTGGTACGTTTGATGAAAATATCCTTAACCCTGTCATTTACAACAAGGTCGACATAACGCATACGATAACGCAGTTCCGGATCGTTGAATTCATCGTATTTCACTCCGTCTTTCTCCTTCACTATCGGCAACGGGCGCAGACTCTTGCTGAGCACTGTCATTTCCTTCACGTGGATGGAAATCTCACCCATCTGAGTACGGAACACAAAGCCTTTCACTCCTATGAAATCGCCGATGTCGAGAAGACGTTTGAACACCACATTGTACATTGTTTTGTCTTCTCCAGGGCATATTTCGTCGCGGTTCAGATACAACTGGATACGGCCGTGAGCATCCTGCAGCTCGCAAAATGACGCGGCACCCATGATACGACGGCTCATGATACGTCCGCCGATGCTCACATTCTCAAACTTCGCCAAATCATTGTCATCAAACTCATCTTTAATCTGTTTCGTGGTGACATTGACATCGTAAGCCGCCTGCGGATATGGGTTTATGCCGAGTTTATAAAGCTCTTGTAAAGAATTTCTCCTAACTTGCTCTTGTTCGTTTAACATTTTTATATTATTTTTACATATTAATATTTGGGGGCAAAGATACTAATTTTTCAGAAACATTAAGTAAAAACTGACAATTATTTATAAACAATCTTGTCGCAAAAAATTTTCAAAAAAAACAAAAAAATTTTTATTTATTTTGTAGTTTTTATGAAAAATATGTACTATCTTTGCAGCGGTAATTTATGTAAGTCAGAAAATTATATCTAGTATGAAAAGAAAAAATAAATCGTTCATCGCTATTGCATTGTGTTTCACTGCGTTACTAAGCTCCATCAGTCTAAAAGCACAGGTTGAATTGGAGAACACTTTTAATGATCATGTGTATTATTACTCGTCTTTGGAGAAATATATTAATGTAACGACAAATAAAAATACCATTTCAATCAATTTGTACAACGGCGACCACTCGGTGTACAAGTCAATCAACATCACTCCTCCTTACGGATATGATTACTCTGACATCAACTATTATTCACAGACATTGTTCAATGATGACGAGGACATTGAATTTCTCGTGACATATTACAATTACAGTGAGGATATGAACAAGATTTCCATCTGCAAGCTGTACAACGAACAGGGTTCAGTGATTGAGGACTTCGGATATTCATATTATGTTTATTCGTCATTGTACAACGAAGGTGGTTTCAAATTGAAATTGGAGAAGCGTTTCTATAACAACGACAGCAACAGATTCTATTATTCAACAGAGGTTTATTCATTGCCTGGAACAGGTTATTCCCTGTCAGAAAACGGCGTTCAGGTGAACAACGCACCTCAGAACACATCGGCTAAGGTCGTCGCTCTTCCATACTTGTTGAACGGCGGTGAAAGTGCAGATTTGTTCATATACAATATGGAAAACAACCTCGTTGAGAAGAAAGTTGTCGACTCGACATTCGACAGAATCATGCTTGACGTTTCAGGTTACGCACCTGGAATCTATTATTATACAGTTGACGGCACAAGCCACAAGTTCATTGTAAAATAACAAGCAATAAATAAGGAAATCTTAAAAAGACCGATGCCTGAGGGTGTCGGTTTTTATGTAACTGATAGCATAATAAGTCATCTGCGAGGCTTCCAGACTGCGCTGGTTTGGACCACGTCGCCCCAGACTGCGCTGCGCTTGTCAGGGGATAAGAGAATGGCGTATCTCCGATACGCTTTTAATTGTTGAATAAAACTTCCAGGTTTTATTATTTTCGTATTTTTTGATATTCATTTACTAAAAAACATTATTTTTGCATTTGAAATATATTACAAACAAAAATCTTTGCCTATGACAAAATAGCAGTTATTTCTGCACACACTATAAAAACATATTGGAAAAAGCGTTAAAAGCTGAATCTTGAGTTTCTGAAAATTCGACACTTTCTATGAAAATCAACCAAAGATAATGCTGATAGCGCTCATGCATTGCGTGGGCTTTATTCTTATTATTTGGTTGATTTGGTAAGTCGAATACCTCAGGAACTCAATGGAAGCAGAAAGCACCACGCTTTTTCTGTGTGCCGCAGCCAACAACCGATGGTGCTCAAACAGATTATTAACCAAAGTCCGATAAAGGCGGACGTTAAACAAAAAAAATGAAAACAACAAGATTTTTGCTATTTCTAGGATTAGTAATGTTAATGACATCCTGTGTACCAACAGAATATGTGACACGCTACCGTTACGATGAAAACACAACACGTTATATCACACCAACAACGCAGCCTACCTTTATCTCTCCCACAATCGCCGACCTTGATATATCATCAACCAAAGTTGTGGAAAGCGAAACATACGATAATACATTGTCATATTATGATGTCGACAACCTCAACAAAGGCAATGGCTCTGCCACTTTGGACTATCTGAAAAACCTTACTATTTCAAAGGTGGTGAAAAAACATAATGCAGATGTTATCGTTGCACCTATTTTCGATGTCAAGACATCAGATGATGCCAAAAAGATTATCATAACCGTCACAGGTTATCCTGCAACATACAAGAACTTCCGTATGGTAACACCTGCAGATGCCGAGGCATTAAGAGTTTATGGTATTGATATTGCAGCTCCTTCAGTCAAAGTAAAATAAAGAGTCATGAGCAAAAAAGCAATTATTGCATTTGCATTTATCGTATTGTTTGCCACCATAGCAAACGCGCAAGCTGTTGGCACTTACAAAGCGAGCAAAGCCAAAGTCGTCACCGAAAAAATTAAAAAGCCGCAAAACCCAACGTTTGTTGGGTTTAACGCAGGTATGGCTGCCACTCTAGGTTCTTTGAAAGCTATCAACTTTACAGCAGGTTTAGATCTCGCTTTTCCCATAGGCACAAGATTTGCCTGGGGTTTTTACATGGGATATCAAACCCCAGCCCAAGCTGATTTAGGGTTGATTTTTGTTCACGGCGATTATACACAGGGAGGTGCTTTCATTTGGGGATTTGGTCCAATAGGTAATATTGAATACAGAAAAAACCTTGAATACGAAGGCGTTACATACGAAAGAACATATAGAGCCGCGTTAGGATTCATGTTCCGCATAGGATTCAAATCAAAATCACCATTGTACTACAATCTCGCAGTATCTAAAGGTAAAGTGAAAAGATTAGACCAATATCCAGAGCACAATAACATAGATGACAGCTCTTCTTATGGCATAAACTTAACTGTTGGTTATAGACTTAATACTAAAAGAAAGAACTAAATTTATTGAAAGATGAAAAAGATATTACTAATAATTGTAGCAGTAATGCTGGTAACCACAAGTTGTCATAAGGACTCCGTTAATCCAAAATATATAAAAATAACATATTATGGTAATGGAGGAACAACCAATAGTGGCGAATCATCTGTACAACAATTGAAGTTAGGCCATTATACTAATATTCAAGCCAACACTTTCAAACTTACGGATAAAAGGTTTACACATTGGAACACCTTTCAAAATGGAATGGGACAAAACTTTAATCCCGAAGATTACTATTCCACCTATAATTATGACTATTATGGTTATCAGAACCCAAATGAGCTTGTTCTGTATGCACAATGGACGGATGATAGAATAATCAACATGTTCACCGGCACTATTGATTTGGTTTCTGGGAAAGTATATCATTTTTATGACAGCGGCGGACCAGATTCATATTATTCCAATAATGAATACTACACTTTAAAATTAAATGCTCCGCCAGGAAAAAGGATAATTATACATTTTGACTCATTTTATACATGTGAAACAGGCGATTACTTGAGCATAGGCTCCGAGTATTATTCTAACAATAATAGTCCTGGAACAATTTATTCAACAGGTTCAAGTATAACAATACTTTTTAGAAGTAATTACAGATATGTTGGAGAAGGTTGGGAGGCTAGAATTGCTGTAGTTGATTAAAACAACTAAATGTATATTAAAAACCGATATCATTAAGATGTCGGTTTTTTTTATTTCTCCAAATTGCCGAAAAATTTTGCTCCAAATTGCCGAAAAATTTTGCTCCAAATTGCCGAATTTTAATTATTTTTGCAAAAACAATCCTGATGGTTGACCTACTGCAAACGAAAATCGAATATTTGAAGGGCGTGGGGCCGAAACGGGCGGAGATGCTGAATAAGGAGCTGGGCATTTTCACGTTTCAGGACCTGCTCGATTATTTCCCTTTCAGGTACATCGACCGTTCGCAGATTCATAAGGTGAGGCAGATTTGCGACGATACCGTGTATTACCAACTTGTGGGAACGGTGAGCAATATGCAATCCTTTGGTGCTCCACGAGTTACGCGAATTACAGCAACTTTCACCGATGACACTGGTTCTATAGAATTGGTCTGGTTCAAGGGTCTGAAATGGATAAAAAACCGTTTCCAGCCAGGTAAGAAATACCTCATTTTTGGCAAGGCGAGTGTCTTTAACAACCGCTTCAACTTCACGCACCCCGATGTGGAGGACTACAACCCTGATGACGTGCTCGTTGGAGAGGCTCTTCAAGGCGTTTACAACACTACCGAAAAGATGAAAAACGCCGGTCTCGGCACAAAACAACTTGCTAAAATCATAAAAACATGCGTTTTGCAGGTGTGGAACATGATTCCTGAGGTTTTGCCCGAGAGTCTGGTGCTTCACGACAAGCTTTTGCCACGAAAAGAGGCGTATTACAAGATACATCTTCCGTCGAACAGCACTGATATTCAACGAGCTACGACGCGTTTGAAATACGAGGAACATTTCTTCTTCCAACTTCGTCTTTTGATTCATAAAAAAGACCGTCAGTTAAACACTAAAAGCGTTGTGTTTAAACAAGTTGGCGATTATTTCAACACCTTTTACAAAGAACATCTCCCCTTTCCTCTCACCAACGCCCAGAAACGCGTCATCAAGGAGATTCGCGCCGATTTGAAGAGCGGACACCAGATGAACAGGCTTTTGCAAGGCGATGTCGGAAGCGGAAAAACCATTGTCGCTTTGATGATCATGCTTCTTGCGCTCGACAACGGCTATCAGGCTGCCCTCATGGCACCGACAGAAATCCTTGCGACCCAGCATCTTGAAACGCTAAGAGCACAACTCAAAGGCATGGACGTACATTTCGCACTTCTCACAGGAAGCACCAAGCAATCGGAACGAAAACAGATTCTCACCGACCTCGCAAACGGCGACCTTCAAATCATCATCGGGACGCATGCTTTGATAGAAGACACTGTAGTTTTCAAGAACTTAGGATTATGCATCATCGACGAGCAACATCGTTTCGGGGTGGCACAAAGGGCTTCGTTCTGGGACAAGACCGCATTCCCGCCGCATACTTTAGTTATGACCGCCACGCCGATTCCCCGAACCTTAGCTATGACACAATATGGTGATTTGGATGTCTCGAAAATCGATGAGTTGCCACCAGGAAGAAAGCCAGTGAAAACAGTGCATGTATTTCAGGAACAACGACTTGCGATTATCGGTTTCATGAAGAAACAGATTGCCGAAGGGCATCAGATTTATGTCGTTTACCCGCTCATCAAAGAGTCGGAGAAGATGGATTTGATAAACCTGCAGGAGGGATACGAGGCTATGTTGCGCGATTTTCCGGAACCGGACTATCACATCAGTGTGGTGCACGGGCAGATGAAAAGTGACGACAAAGACTGGGAGATGCAGCGATTTGTGCGCGGCGAGACGCATATCATGATAGCGACTACTGTAATTGAAGTGGGCGTGAACGTGCCGAACGCCTCGGTGATGATTATTGAAAATGCCAACAGGTTCGGGCTCTCGCAGCTGCACCAACTTCGCGGCAGGGTCGGACGTGGTGCCGAGCAGTCGTATTGTGTGCTTATCACCGACCATAAGCTCACGGGCGAGGGCAAGAAACGCATGGAGACGATGGTGAAGACCAACGACGGATTTGAGATTGCGGAAGCAGACTTGCAACTGAGAGGTCCAGGAGAGACGCAAGGCACACGGCAGTCTGGCATGATTGAAATGAAAATAGGCGACTTCCAATATGACGAGCCAATCATCAGGCACACGAGAAGAATGGCAAACCTGCTTCTTGACGCAGATCCGATGCTGTCAAAACCTGAGCATTACGCTACAAAACTATATTTCTCGCAGCAGTTCGAACGCGATTTCGATTGGAGTCGCATAGGATAATTTTTTTTACTAATTTTGCAGCATGAGATTGGTCAAACCATCTAAAGTTTTTAGGATTTTTTTCCCTTCGCTGATTTGGCAAATGCCGAAGACAGACAGCAAGACTATTTATCTCACTTTTGACGATGGACCTCACCCTCTGATAACACCGAAAGTTCTTGAGATTCTTAAAATTTACGATGCTAAAGCGACTTTTTTCTGTATTGGTAATAATGTAAAAAAGTATCCGGAAACATTCGAACTAATTAAAAAAGAAGGGCATTCAATCGGTTGCCACACCTTTAATCATGAAAACGGTTGGAAAACAAAAACTGACGAGTATTTAAAATCTTTCTGCGATACCAATGAATTGATACATAGCAATTTATTCCGTCCACCGCACGGGAAAATAAAGTATAGTCAACTTGAAAAACTTAGGACGTGGAATGACGCGTCCATACAAGTTATTGCTTGGACAGTCATCGCCTACGATTGGGATCATTCTCTTTCACATGAAAATGTGTATCAAAATGTTATAAAAAACGCTGACGATGGTTCAATTATAACATTCCATGACAGCATAAAAGCATACAATAATATGATTTTTGCACTACCTAAAGTTCTGAAATATTATCATAATCTCGGTTTTGAATTCAAAGCATTATAATTTTCTTGTTTTGTATTAAAACTTTTTCTATTTTTGCAATTCTGAATAAATTTAAGAAAATCATGAAGAAACTTATATTAGTTCGCCACGGCGAAAGTGAATGGAACAAGCTCAACCTTTTCACTGGTTGGACAAATGTTGACTTGTCGGAAAAAGGAGTCCAGGAAGCTTTAGAAGCAGGTAAAGCATTGAAAGCCAACGGTTTCAAGCCAGAGATTTGTTATACATCATATCTCAAGAGAGCCATCAAGACACTCAACAACATCCTTGACGTGATGGACATGGACTGGCTTCCTGTTTACAAAAGCTGGCGCTTGAACGAGAAAAGCTACGGTCAGTTGCAGGGCTTGAACAAGGTTGATATGGCTAAGAAATACGGTGAAGAGCAGGTCTTGAAATGGCGTCGTTGCTTCGACGTACAGCCACCTGCGCTTGCAATGGATGACCCGAAGAGTCCTCGTCAAGACCCACGCTACGCTGAGATGACCGACGAACAGATCCCGCTCACCGAGTCGTTGAAAGACACCATCGCGCGTCTCATGCCATATTATAAAGAGGTGATTCTCAAGGCTTTCGAAAATCATGACCAAGTGATGGTGGTGGCTCACGGCAACAGCTTGCGCGGCATCGTGAAAGAGCTCCGCAACATGTCGGAAGACGAAATCATCAAATTCAACATCCCGACAGCAATCCCATACATTTTTGAGTTTGACGACAACATGAATCTTCAAAACAACTACTTCCTTGGCGACCCTGAAGAGATAGCGAAGAAGATGCAAAGTGTTGCAAATCAAGGAAAAGCGAAGTGATCATGAAAAGAAGGTGGGTCATTCCGGATATACATGGATGCGTCAGCACTCTGAAAATGCTGGTTGAATCGGGCATTCAGCTGACAAAAGAAGATTCCTTATATTTTTTGGGTGACTACATCGACCGTGGCCATGACGGAAAAGGTGTTATTGATTACATCATGAGCCTTCAAGACAATGGCTACGACATCAACTATCTCATTGGTAATCATGAGTATTACTGCATGAATGCCTACGAGCAGGACCAACACCGTTTTCTGTTTAAGAGCAGCATCCACAAGGATTGGGAACGTTACGGAGCAAAAGAAACGCTGAAAAGCTTCGGCGTGAAACATCCGCGTGACATTGATAAGAAATATATCGACTGGATGAAAAACGGCAAGTATTTCATTGAGCTTGAAGACTTTATCCTAGTCCATGCCGGAATGAATTTCAACCTTTTGAACCCGTTTGAAGACACGATGTCGATGCTTTGGGTTCGTGATTTCAAGGTCAACACCAACAAAATCGGCGGAAAAAAGATCATTCACGGGCATGTTCCAGTGGAATACAGCCTCATTCAGCTATTCATCGAGTCTGGTGGCTACGATTTCATTGCTCTTGACAACGGCGTTTATTACCAAGACAGAAAAGTCGGGTTTGGAAACCTCATGGCGCTTGAGCTCAACAGCATGGAGCTTCTTGCACAACCGAATATCGATTACTGATGTTCGTAGATATTCATACTCATATTGATAATCAATCTGTTATAAAGATTGTTGATGAGAATTTCAAGGAAAAAGTTTTAAAAACTGAAGGAGTGCATCCTTGGAAGGTTTGTGCGTGTGATAATGAGATTCCTCGCCTTCGGCTCGGAATCACGGCAGCTATTGGAGAAGTGGGACTTGACAAAGTTCATAAGGAAACTTTTGAAAGGCAGGTTGAGGTTTTTGAGGAAATGATCAGATTATCAGAGAGTTACAGGAAGCCGATGATTGTGCATTGCGTGAGGGCGTATTCCGAGATAATTGAAATCAGAAAAAAGACGAAAGCCACGATGCCGTGGGTGATTCACGGGTTCAACAGCTCTGTGGAGACGATGCGGCAACTTTTGAAACACAACATGTACATCTCGCTTGGCGAAGTGCTGTATCGTAATGAAATTCAAGCGGTTGAGATATTAAAAAACATCCCTGTTGAACGACTTTTTTTAGAAACCGACGTCTCTGGAAGAGATATAAAAGACGTTTATGCGAAGGCGGTGACACTATCGAGATGGGATTTGGAGTTTTTGTGCAAAAAGATTTTTGAGAATTATGGAAGACTGGAAACAACGCACTAATATATTAATAGGTGTAGACGGCGTGGAGCGGCTTGCCAAAGCGCACGTCCTCGTGGTCGGACTTGGGGGCGTGGGGGCGTATGCCGCTGAACAGCTTGCACGCGCTGGCATCGGTGAGATGACGATAGTTGACAGCGACACCGTGAGCGTGACAAACAAAAACCGCCAGCTTTTGGCACTCGACAGCACCGTGGGGCGTTACAAAACCGAGGTGATGGCTGAACGAATCCGCGACATCAACCCTGATATCAAATTGCATGTGCTGACACAATATCTTAAGGATCAGTCAATTATAGATCTTATGGCGCAGAAGTTCGACTTCGTGGTCGATGCCATCGACACCATGGCACCAAAAGTGTTCCTACTTTATTATGCGGTGCAAAACCACCAGAACATCGTGAGTTGCATGGGTGCGGGAGGCAAATTCGACCCAACAAAAATTGAGATTTGCGACATCGCGAAATCGTACAACTGCCGACTGGCGTTTTATATCCGCAAACGCCTGCACCGACTGGGCATCCGTGAAGGCATCACGGTGGTTTTCTCTCCAGAGAAAGTGGCTGACGATGCCTTCATCGTGGAAGACGAGCAACAACAAAACAAAATAGCTACTGTTGGGACAATCTCATATATGCCGGCAACGTTCGGGTGCTTCTGCGCCTCGCACGTCATCAACCAGCTACTAAGAACACAAAATCGTGTCTCTTCTTGACTTCTTTCTCAATATGAGCGATGTAATGCGTACGTCGCGAGATGGTATTCAAGATTTTCTGAGCCTCTTCATATTCGCCCATCTCACGATATAACTCTATGATTTCCAATATCGAAGCCTCGTATTCCTCATCATCAGGAGTGTAACGTCCTTTCAGAAGAACCAACAATGCCTTCATGTTTTCAAGATATTCGTCATGAAGTTTTTTGAACATCATGCGACCTTGAATCTGTTTGACCCTGTTTTTACGCCAAACATTGAAACTCATTTTTCCTGTAAAGAGATAACGAAGATGCATCTGATAGTTGTTGCGCACCAAATCGTTGTAAGCCCACCACATCAGACGTCGGATGTAAAGCTCTTTATCTCTATCATTATCAATGGATTGTAAAAACTGTTTATAATGGCTCACGAGAGCGAGGCGGCCTTCAACGCTGTTGAAATGTATGCCGAAGAAACGCCAATGGTTCCAATTATAATAAGGTACTTCGGGCTTTTGTGATGTCACTACAGGCTCTTTGTAATCGTCAACCCAGAACCAATGGCTGCATGACGGGCAGACGATTATCTTTTGAGGCTCAGTTATGTAATTGTCATTCAACGTCTTACCATCGGAATACAATATCGATTTGTTTACCATTTCCGATTTCACGATATGACCTTCGAGCCAAGCACCACACTTCGGGCATTGCATATAAAATGTATCGTATTTTATCATAACGTTGATTTTTAATTACTTACGACCAAAATCGGCGGGTATCTCACCCCAAATCTCGGTTCTCCATTTACGTATCGGCACTCTGAAAGTGTTATCGTGAAGCCATTTCTCGGCTCTGCGAATCACCTCAAAGAGATATTTATTCTTTTGATTCTCAACGAGTTTCGTCCTACATAACATCTGACTCACCCATTTCTGACCATTCAAAGAATCGGAATAGATTGGCAGGTTGGTGTGGTTTTTTTGTTGCCATGCAAGGCAGTGAACGATGGCAAGAAACTCCCCTATGTTGTTGGTTCCGCCTTCAAACACAGGGCTTTTGAACAATTCGGTACCCGTGGCGACGTACACGCCCCGATATTCCATTTTACCTGGATTACCTGAACATGCGGCGTCTACGGCGATTGCGTTGGGTTCGGGTTTTGGGGTACCTTCGGGTAAGGATTCCCAATTTGATAGAGACGTTTCAGGAGACGTTTCAGGAAACGTCTCTACAGCGGTTTTTCCGAAATCAGGTTCGTTTTTAAACGCCGATTCGGCGGATTCTCTGGTGGGAAATCCTTTGTATTTCGCGCCAGGGAATCCTTCGACCTGCATACGGCATTCGTCCCATGAGGCGAAGACGCCGATTTGCCGACCGGACCAAACCGTGTAAAATTTGTTTTTCAATTACTGTTTACGCATTGCAATTAAGAGTTCCAGCATCTTGATTGCGGAATCGGAGACGATGGTGCCAGGTCCGAAGATGGCTGCTGCGCCTGCGTCATACAGGAACTGGTAATCCTGATGAGGGATGACGCCACCGACCACCACCATGATGTCCGGACGACCGAGTTTCTCGAGTTCCTTGATAATCTGAGGCACGAGGGTCTTGTGACCTGCCGCCAACGATGACACGCCGACGACGTGGACGTCGTTTTCCACTGCCTGACGCGCTGCCTCTGACGGTGTCTGGAACAATGGTCCCATATCGACGTCGAAGCCGATGTCAGCGTAACCTGTTGCGACGACCTTGGCGCCACGGTCGTGACCGTCCTGACCCATCTTCGCAATCATGATACGAGGACGACGACCTTCGAGTTTAGCGAACTCATCCGCCATTGCCTGTGCCTTGGCGAATTTGTCATTACCTTTTGCTTCCATTGAATAAACTCCTGATATTGAACGAATTACAGCTTTATAACGACCAACGACTTTTTCGCATGCCATTGAGATTTCGCCCAATGTGGCGCGGCATTTTGCAGCCTCGACAGCAAGAGCGAGAAGGTTACCCTTGCCCGTTTTCACCGATTCGGTGATAGCATCGAGGCAACGCTGCACATCGGCCTCGTTACGGTTGGCGCGGAGTTCTTTCAGACGTTTGATCTGTGATTCGCGCACAGCGGTATTGTCAACTTCAAGAGTATCAATGCTATCCTCATGTTCAAGACGATATTTGTTGATACCTACGATTGTCTCGGTACCCGAGTCGATCTTAGCCTGCTTACGGGCTGCTGCTTCCTCGATACGCATCTTTGGAAGACCTGTCTCGATAGCCTTTGCCATACCGCCCATCTCCTCTACCTCCATGATGTGAGCCCAAGCGCGCTCAGCGATTTCCTTGGTGAGAGATTCAACATAATATGAACCTGCCCATGGGTCGACGACGCGGCAGACATTGGTTTCTTCCTGAATGTAAATCTGAGTGTTACGAGCGATACGAGCACTGAAGTCGGTAGGAAGTGCGATAGCCTCGTCGAGAGCGTTGGTGTGCAACGACTGAGTGTGACCGAGGGCTGCTCCCATAGCCTCGATACAAGTACGAGCCACGTTGTTGAACGGGTCCTGCTCGGTGAGCGACCATCCTGAAGTCTGGGTGTGAGTACGCAGTGCCAATGACTTATCGCTCTTCGGGTTAAAGGTCTTCACAATCTTAGCCCACAGCATACGGGCTGCACGCATCTTAGCAATCTCCATGAAGTGGTTCATTCCGGAACACCAGAAGAACGACAAACGTGGAGCGAATGCGTCGATGTCCAAGCCTGACTTGACACCTGTGCGGAGGTAATCCCAACCATCGGCGAGAGTGTAGGCAAGCTCGATGTCGCATGTAGCGCCAGCTTCCTGCATGTGGTAGCCGGAGATTGAGATGCTGTTGAACTTCGGCATGTTCTGTGAAGTGAATGCGAAGATATCAGCGATGATTCGCATTGAGAACTCAGGTGGATAGATATAGGTGTTACGCACCATGAACTCCTTCAAGATGTCGTTCTGGATTGTACCCTGAAGCTCTTCATATTTAGCGCCTTGTTCGAGAGCGGCGACGATGTAGAATGCCAAAATCGGCAACACGGCGCCGTTCATTGTCATTGACACAGACATCTTATTCAGCGGAATCTGGTCGAACAACACTTTCATATCTTCAACGGAGCAGATTGACACGCCAGCCTTACCCACATCGCCCATAACGCGTTCATGGTCAGCGTCATAGCCACGGTGAGTAGCAAGGTCGAAAGCCACAGACAGACCTTTCTGACCTGCGGCGATGTTACGGCGGTAGAATGCGTTTGACTCCTCAGCGGTCGAGAAACCTGCATACTGACGGACGGTCCAAGGACGCATCACATACATTGTCGAATAAGGTCCACGGAGATACGGGGCGATACCTGCAGCATAGTTGAGGTGCTCCATATTCTCAAGGTCTTCAGCCGTATAAGCCGGCTTCACGTTGATATGTTCAACAGTTTCCCAGTCAGGTTTGTAATCAGCTTTGATTTGTGACTTAGGTATAGCGTTGATATTTAAATTCTTGAAATCTGGTTTCATTGCTTACTCCTTTCTTATTTTGTTATACCTAATCTCTTTTGGAAACTTTGCAAAGTCTCGAGGACGTTGCTCTTGACGTGGATGAAATATTCGAGACCGGCTTCTTTGAGGATGTCGGCTGTGCCTTCAGGGTTACCGGCGAGCACCACGATGGTGTCGTTTTTGAGTTCCTCGTAAATCTTGAGGGCGTTGCCTTCACCGTATTCCTCGTCGGATGAGCAGATTACCACGATTTCAGGTTTTATCTCGCGTGCTGCTGCGATGCCGTCTTCAAGGGTCTTGAAGCCAGGGTTGTCGACGACTTCAAAGCCTGCGCAAGCGAAGAAGTTCGATGCGAAGTTGGCGCGTGCCTTACGCATGGCGAGGTTGCCATATGTGAACATCCATGCTGTCGGACGTTTGTGGTCTTTAGCGTAAACGTCAGTGGCATAACGCATTGTCTCGAACTGCTGAGCCACGCGGAAGGTGTCGATGGTGTCGACTTCGGCGTTGGCATCGCGTTTGCAGCTCGGCTTGAACACCCATTCAGCCGGGTCGAACTTCATCACTTCGGTGAAGTTCGGGAACTGGTTGGTGCCGAGGATGGTCTCGCGGCGTGTGGCGACGTTGCTGAAACGTTTCGCTGCGCTTTCCTTCACGATATTTTGGATTGTGCCCTTGCGCACTGCAGCGAGGTAGCCGCCTTCGTCCTGAATCTGGAGGAAGACGTTCCATGCAGCGGTAGCGATGGATTCTGTAAGATTTTCAATGTAATATGAGCCTGCGGCAGGGTCAGCGACCTTGTCGAAATGCGACTCTTCCTTAAGGATGAGCTGCTGGTTGCGTGAGATACGATCAGCAAAATCCGTCGCCTCTTCAAATGTGGCGTCGAATGGAGTTACTGAGAATGAATCGACACCGCCAAGGATAGCAGACATCGTACCTGTTGTGGTACGCAGCATGTTGACGTACGGGTCGTACAAACTCATGTTAATCAACGCATTGAAGGCATGGATGCGAATCTTGCAGTTCTCCTCTTTTGCGCCGTAAGCCTTAAGGATTTCAGCCCAGAGCATACGGTAGGCGCGCATCTTCGCCATCTCCATGAAGTAGGTCTGACCGACGGCGACGTTGAAACGCATCTTCGGGGCTATCTCATCGATTGTCAAGCCTTTAGCGAGCAGCTGTTCGATGTATTCGACACCCACTGAGAGGGCGATACCCATTTCCTGCGAGATGGTTGCGCCGGCGTTGGTGAACACATGTGCGTTGACTCCGATGGTCTGAACGCCAGGGATTTCAGCCTTTGTGAGGATGGCTGCGAGTTCCATGTCGGTGTTTTCAGTGATGAACCATGTGCCGCGACGGATGTAACGTGTGAGCGGGTCATAGTTGAGCGAGCCGTGGATGCCAGGGATCTTCGACATCATCTCAAGGAGCGGGAGATGATACTTGTTATTATAGAAGGTGATTTCGACCGCTTCGGCATAGATTCCGTTGAGGAGTCCTGATATCTCGACAGCGTCGTAGGCCTTGTCGTATTCGAGGCGGAACGAGAGTGCTGTAGCGCCGCGGTTGAGGGCGTCGAGAGCTTTTTTATTTGCCTCGTGGTAGTCTTTCACCACGATGTCCTCGCACACGAGCCAGTCGTTACCTTCGTTTTTGGTGCTGCGGATGTAAGGATACTCGCCAGGTTTGGTGTCGAGCCACGGTATATCCTTCAGATTCTCAGCGCGATAATACGGCCTCACCTGGAAACCTTCGGCTGTTTTCCAGACAAGTTTCTTGTTGTAATCGGCTCCTTTGAGGTCTTTTTCGATGACAGCTTCCCACTGTTCGGTGGTCACTGGAGGAAATTCCTCAAAAAGTTTTTTCTGGTTACTCATGATATTTGAAATTTTCGAAAATTTTTTGCAAATATAGGAATTTTTCTTTTTCTGTTACTTTTTTCTTGATAAAAAGTATCCAAAAATCAAGCGCCAGCCGAGGACGCGACATGTCGCGTCCCTACATACCGCCGTCTGGCGCAGGCCACCGCACCTGAGACAATCTGGCGCAAAGCGAAGATAAATCAATAAAATTTTGTTAAAAATTTTTAAGAATTAAAAAAAGTGGAAATTTTGATTTTGTTGTTGTAATTTTTTGATTTTCAATTATTTAGAAGGGTGTTGAAAAATTAGTCGTTTTTCGTACGACTAATTCGGAAAAAGTGTTATAGTTTTGCAGAAAATTAAAAATCATAATTTATGAAGAGAAAAGGAATAGAAAACAACAATTTTGGTGATATTGTGTCACTTATTAACCAGTCAAGATTAAAAGCTTATCAGGCTGTCAACAGAGAATTAATCGAACTTTATTGGAAAATCGGGAAGTATATCAGCAAAAAGACAAATGAAGAAGGTTGGGGAAAAAGCACAGTTCAGAATCTTGCAGATTATATTAATGACAAGGAACCTGGAATAAAAGGCTTTTCCGATAAAAATCTTTGGCGAATGAAGCAATTCTATGAAGTTTACAAAGATTATCCAAAACTCTCAGCACTGCTGAGAGAAATTAATTGGACAAATAACGTGATGATTTTGTCAAAATGTGAGACCCTTGAAGAAAAAGAGTTTTATCTCCAACTCGTTGTAAATGAACAATATACCAAACGAGAGCTCGAAAGACAAATTAATTCATGTTGCTATGAAAGAACACTACTCGGTCAGAAATATCATGAAAAACTCTCACCACTGGTGAGAGAATTTCCGGAAAAGATTTCGAAAATCTTCAAAGAACAATATATCTTTGATTTTCTTAATCTTAGCGAAGACATTCAGGAAAATGATCTGCAAAAATCTCTCGTCAAAAACATGAAAAAATTTGTTTTGGAACTTGGAAAAGACTTCATTTTTGTCGGAGAAAACTACAGACTGCAGGTCGGAATGAAGGATTTTTACATCGATTTGCTGTTTTTTCACAGAAATCTGAATTGTCTCGTGGCTTTTGAATTGAAAACCGTCGATTTCATGCCAGAACATCTGGGACAACTTAACTTTTATCTTGAAGCTTTGGACAGAGATGTCAGGAAAAAGCATGAGAATCCGAGCATAGGTGTTTTGTTATGCAAAGGGAAAGACGACGATGTTGTAGAATATGCAATGAGCAGGCAGTTGTCGCCGACTTTGATAAGCGAATATGAGATGGCTCTGCCCGATAAAAAAATCTTACGAGAAAAACTGAGAGAAATATGTGCTGAAAAAATAAATTAAAAAATCTTTTCACCTATTAATAAAATGACTAAATTTGCGAATTTACAAAAGTGATGGTGTCGTTTTACAAAACGATGATTTTCAAAGAAATAAATAAGTAACAAATAAAAAATAAACACAATGAAAAGAAAACTTACATTTTTAATCTCTGCAGCGTTGATGCTGCTGACAATGATGGCAACCACAGGGGAAATGTGGGGGCAAAGTGACTACTCGACAACTTATACGAGCAATTGTACATTAACTGCAGGAACCAACGGATCAACATGTTCAGTAAGTATTGGTAACAATAGCTATGACGGCATCAAGGTTGGCACATCCAAAGCTGGTGGTACAATGACTGTTACAGTGCCATCTGGAGCAAAATATCTTCATATACATGTGGCAGCATGGAATGGTGTTACTGGATTATCTTTAAATATTACACCCAACACGAATATTTCTCCAACAAGTGTTTCATTGACAGCAGATAGTGGTATATCCAGTAATTCTCCTTTCACCTTCGCCGGCACAGCATCATCAACGGATTATTACAAAGTCATCACATTCACTAATGCATTAACTTCAGAAACAACATTTACTTTCACAACCAGCACAACAAAACGCTTTGTTATTTGGGGCGTAAACAGCGAAGAAGAAGGTGGCGGCGGTAACACTCCATCCATCTCTGCTGATGATGTAAACATCGCTTACAATGCCACATCAGGTTCGATTTCCTACACCCTTACTAATGGTAATGGCAATGTAACCGCCAGCGTTACCGATGGCGACTGGCTCACATTAGGCACGATAACTGAAAGTGCAGTTCCGTTCACATGCTCGGCCAATAATGGTGGTGAACGCACAGCAACAGTGACGCTTTCCTATACGGGCGCTACTGACAAGGCTGTCACCGTCACGCAAGCAGGAGCGCTCTCTGTGGCAGCTCCAACATTCAGTCCAGAAGCCGGCACATACACTTCAGCTCAAAATGTTACCATTAGCACAACAACCGAGGGTGCTACAATTTATTACACTACCGATGGTTCAACCCCAACATCTGGAAGCACCGTTTACACGAGTGCCATTAGTGTTGCTACAACCCAAACCATCAAAGCCATAGCTATTAAAAACGAGGTAAGCAGCGCGATTTCAGAGGCAGAATATACAATCAATATTCCAATTACAGGTTATGTTATCAACTTTGAAAGTGTCGCAAATTTATATGCTGATTGGACATTTACAAATATGGAATCCAAGCAAACAGGTAATAACAATGTCACTGCACATGGCGGAACGTATTACGGAACAACAGGAGGAAAAGCCACTGCGTCAATTCAAACAAAAGAAAAATATAGCAATCCTGGCAATCTGACATGTTATGTTACAAAACAATCAAACAACACTACTTCTTCAACTTGGTATATACAAGTCTCCTCTGACGGAAGTACATGGACAGATGTAGAAACACAGAGTGCAACCAGCATGAGTGCCGGAACATGGGTTGAGTTTTCAGCAGACCTTTCATCTTATTCTAATGTTTATGTTAGAGTTTACTATAGTGGTTCAACAGCTGTTAGAAACATAGATGATTTGTCTCTTACTGAAGCTTCCAACACATTCTCTGTCACATACGACGGCAACGGCAACACTGGCGGTTCTGTCCCAACAGATTCAAACGAATACGACGATGGAAACAACACCGTGACCGTTCTCGGAAACACTGGTAACCTTGTTAAAGCAGGATATGTATGGAGCGGATGGAACACACAACCCAATGGAGAAGGAACAACATATCAAGCAAATGCAACATTCACCATTACCGCAAACACTACTCTTTATGCGAAATGGAATGCTAAAACCATTACAGACCTGTCTTATACAGGAACTCCAACCAAGACATCGTATAATTCAGGTGAAAGTTTCGACCCAACAGGCTTGACAGTGACCGCCACATTTAATGATGAATCATCAGAAAACGTCACCGCACTGGTTACATGGACACCAGATCCATTAACAACTGGCACAACATCTGTTACCGGAACATACATGGGTCAAACCATCAATGTTTCAGGTCTCACTGTAACAGCAGCTCCTGGCTCGGAAGGAAACCCTTACACCGTGGCGCAGGCTCGTGCAGCTATTGACGCTGGAACAGGGTTAACTGGTGTATATGCGACAGGTATTATATCACAAGTTGATTCATATAACTCAACATATAACAGTATCACTTATTGGATTTCAAGCGATGGTACTACAACTTCAGACCAATTAGAAGTTTACAGTGGTAAAGGTTTGAATAATACCAACTTCTCTTCTATAGATGACGTTAAAGTTGGTGCAACTGTTGTTGTTTATGGTAATTTGAAGAAATATGGTAATGTTTATGAATTTGACAAAAACAACTATTTAACAAGTTATACAGCTCCAGTAATTACCGTTGAGGCTCCGACATTCAGCCCAGTTGCGGGAACTTATGATGTGGCACAAAGTGTTACATTAAGCTGTGCAACAGATGGTTCGACAATCTACTATACAACCGATGGTACTAATCCAACGAATGGAAGCACACAATATACAGCTGCTATCAACGTAGCAAGTACCACTACTATAAAAGCCATCGCTTATGTTGGTGACGATTATAGTACTGTTGCAACAGCAACATATACTATCGTTTCTCTTAACAACATTTCTGACATTACCGAAGTTGGCACAGCATACAGTGTTAAAGGCACTGTCGTTGCCACCAACAGCAAAGGCTTTGTGATGGGAGACGGAACTGGTTATGTTTATTACTATAAAAATGATGAAACTGGCAAATCCGTTGGTGACATGGTCAAAGTCTCTGGCACAACTGGCACCTATGGTCAAATCATCCAATTCACCAATTCCGCCACAGTAACCGAAGCTGCAACTTCCAGCTACAACAACACTCCAGCAGCCACAACAATTACAGCAGTTCCTGATTATTCAACTGGTTATCACCTGAGCACCTATCTGGAATTTGAAGGTGCTTTAGCAAAATCTGGCAGTAACTATTTAATTACCATTGGTGAAAGCCAAATTCAGATTTCTTATCCAACCACAGCACAAAGCACAGCTTTGACAGCTTTGGATGGAAAGACAGTCCACGTAAAAGGTTATTTCACTGGAATCAACAGCAGCAGCAAGTTCACAGTGATGCTTGAAAGTGCTGAAGAAGTAATCATTACCACACCTTCCGTTACCATTACAAATGCCACTGTCAACGTAACCGCTGTAGGCGGAAATGGCACCATTGACGTGACCTATTCAAATATTGAGCCTGACGACATCAATTCTGTAGCTCAATTCTTTGCTTCAGACGGCGAGACATCGGCTACATATGATTGGATCTCGGTTGAATTTAACGATGAAAAAGATGCTGTTTATACTGTCGAAGCAAACGATAGCGAAGCACGCACAGCCTACTTCAAGGTATATGAACAGAGCGAAGGTATCTATTCAAACCTCGTCACCGTCAATCAAGCAAAATTTGTTGTCGACTACGCAACATTGCCGTTTGCATTTGATGGTGGCTCTTCCGCTATTTCAAGCACTACTGGTTTGACACAAAGTGGACTTGGTTCAGATTACGGCTCATCTCCAAAACTGAAATTCGATGGTACTGGCGACTGGGTTATTCTTAAAATCAACGAAAGACCTGGCCTCCTCACCTTTGACATTAAAGGCAACAGTTTCTCAGGAAGCACATTCAAAGTACAGACTTCAGAAGATGGTGAAACTTACACAGATTTAAAGACTTATACAGAACTTGGCAACAAACAATCAGAAGAGTTCTCTTCTCTTGGCGAAAATGTCAGATACATCAAATGGATTTACACCGAAAAAGTTAATGGCAATGTCGCTTTAGGTAACATCGAACTTGCTGCATATCAGGAACAACAGGAACAAGTCGCAACACCGACATTCACACCTGAAGCAGGAGAATATAATGCGGCTCAAAACGTAACCATAGCCTGTGCGACAAATGGCGCAACCATTTATTATACCACCAACGGAGACGCCCCAACAGCAGAAAGCACAGAATACACTGCCGCAATTCCAGTTACCACAACTACAACCATCAAGGCAATTGCTGTTAAAGAAGGAATGAACAATAGTGATGTGGCAACTGCTACTTACACAATCAACACAACTCCAACACCAAGCCAAGATAATTGGGTTGCGACAGATTTGGCAGATTTGACATCAAGCGATGTGTTTGTAATTGTCGGAAACAACGGAAGCACTTATGCAATGGCAAATAACAATGGAACTTCTGCCCCATCTGCAACAGCTGTTACCATTGCTAACAACAAACTTTCAGAAGCTCCAGCAGATAACCTCAAATGGAACATCAGTGGCAATGCAACAGACGGTTATACCTTCTATCCGAATGGTTCTACAACAACATGGCTGTATTGCATTAACAATAATAATGGTTTAAGAGTAGGAGATACCGATAATGATAAGACGTTTGAAATAAAAGATGATTATTTGTACAACAAAGGTCAAGGAAGATATATTGGTATTTATAATAGTCAAGATTGGAGAAGTTATACTAATACTACTGGCAACATTGCTGGTCAGACCTTTGATTTCTACAAGAGAGTTTCAACAGAGCCTTCAATCACCATCAACCCTGGTCCGTATAATATGAATTGTGATGGCGGACATGCTGTACTTGAAGTCTCATGCTCAAACATGGCTCAAAATCCACAACTTGAAGTGGTATTCTATGAATCAGATGGCACAACAGCTGCCGCTTATAATCATGATTGGATTACAGCAACAATTGATAATGACGGCAATCTTGACGGCACTATTCAACTTAATAACAGCAACGAAGCACGTTCAGCTTACTTCAAGATTAAAGGCGTTGGCAACGACAACAGTGAGGTTTATTCAGATCTCGTGACAATAAACCAGGCAGCTTACTCATTAAGCATTGTGTTTGAAACAGATGAATTAAATATTGAAGTTGGTGGTGAATCGGACAGAAAAATAAGCTTCGATTATTCAGGCTTGGGCAGTACCCCTACATTTGAAGTCCGTCTTTACGCATCAGACGGCACAACATCAGCGATTTATGACTGGCTGACAACATCCATCAATAAGAATAAAGTTAACATCACAGTTTCAGCCAACACAGGCGCTGCTCGTCATGCATATTTCAAAGTTTATGGCGCAGGAAACAATACTAATACAGAGTCAAATCTCGTAACAATCAACCAGGCAGAATATGTGGCTCTGACCTACACTGTTACATACGATGCCAACGGTGGCACGGGCACAATGACTGATCCGAACAGCCCTTACACTGAAAATGCCGAGGTGACATTGCTTGAAAACACATTCACCGCTCCTGAAGGCAAGATTTGGGATTCATGGTCGGTTAAAGATGCTAATCAAGAAACCATTACCGTAAATAACGGCAAGTTCAACATGCCTGCAAGCAACGTTACTGTCTCAGCACAATGGGTTGACAATCCTGTAACTCCTACCTACGAATGGGAGCTCACAGAATTGGCGGATTTGACAGCAAGCGATGTGTTTGTGATTGTTGGAACACGTACTGATGAAGCCTATGCAGGTAATTACGCCATGACTAATACTGTCAGCTCGAGCAATCCTCCTACAGCAACACCTGTTGAAATAGCCAACAACAAACTCTCGAATGCCCCAGCTGATAATCTCAAATGGAATATCAGTGGCAATGCTACTGACGGTTATACCTTCTATCCAAATGGTTCTACAACTAATTGGCTGTATTGCACTAATAACAATAATGGTGTTCGTGTTGGAAATAATGACAACAAGACTTTTGTGGTAGATAATGGATATCTTAAACACGTATCCACATCACGCTATATAGGAGTTTATCAATCACAAGATTGGAGATGTTACACTTCAAGTACTGCTACTAATATCGCCAATCAGTCTTTTGCTTTCTACAAGAAAGTTTCAACAGAGCCTACAATCACTGCGACATCTGGTTCTAACTTGGCTTATGACGCGACATCAGGTAGCATTATCTACGAAATTGAGAATTATGAAGATGGCACAATGACCGCTGAGACAACAGCCAACTGGATTAGCAATATTGAAGTTGATGAAGCAGATGAAATGGGCGAGGTGACATTCGATGTCACACCAAACACGTCAAACGAGAGCCGTTCGGCAACAGTTACTCTCACATTCACTTACGACACCGACAAGACAGCTACTGCCGATGTAACCGTGACACAAAACGGACAACCAGGACAACCATCTATTACGGTTGACCCTGAAAGTGCCGTTGTTGTTAGCGATGGCGGTGCTCCAGAATTCACAATCAATTACGCAAGCATAGCCATTGAAGCTGACGACGATTTTGACGTGCAATTCTACGAATCAAATGGAACAACGACGATCTCTAAACCTGATTGGATTAACAGTGCAACGATTAGCGGTAACACAACTGACGGATTTACACTTACGGTAACAGTTGACCCAAACACAAGTGCTGAACGTGCTGCTTATCTGAAAGTATATGCTCTTGATGGTGACGATATTATTTATTCTAATCTTATCACCATCTCACAAAACGAATATATACCGCCAGCGACATACACTCTCGTCACCGACATAGACCAGGTAGTTTCTGGTAAGCATTATATCATTGCAAGTAGCGCAGAGGATGGACCAGCTTATGCAATGGGAGCACAGAACAACAATAACAGGGCAGGCGTTGCTGTAACTGTATCAGAAGCAAATATTACACAAACGGGAGGTGTTTACGAGTTCGTTATAAATGGTCCAAATGACGGAAATTACACTATTTATGATAAGATTAATTCAGGTTATTTGTATGCAGCAAGCAGCGGTAGTAATCATTTGAAATTAGAAACAGAACTTGATGATAATGGCAGATGGAGCATTGATGTTGATAATACTGGTGTTGCCACAATAATTGCACAAGGTACAAATACTCGTAATAATATGAGATATAATAGTAGCAGTACAATATTCTCATGTTATAGTTATGGTAATCAGTTAGATGTTTATATCTATGTCAAAGACGATGATACAGAATTGGAGTATTACGGCGACCCAGTATCTTTGGAAGCAAGTGCATTTGATTTCACTCACAACACTTACTCTGTTGGCGGAACGATGACAATCACTGGAGGGCCAGTGGCTAATGACCCAAGCTCACTTATCATCCAAGACGGTGCCCAACTCATCCATGAAAGCCCAATTAACGCCACAGTTCAAAATGGCGTAACCGCAGCACCATCATGGACCAGCAATGTAGGCGGCGGATGGTATTTCATCGCATCACCTGTCGATGATGCTGTGATAGCAGAATCAATCTTGATAGAACCCTTCGACTTGTACAAATACGACGAGCCTGAAGCCATGTGGTATGCATACAATGGCAGTGGAGCTCCTTTCACAACAATGGAAAGAGGTATCGGATACCTCCATGCAAGCGCAGAGGAGCAAATATTGGCATTCGCAGGTACTATGATAGGAACAGAGACTGAGATAACAAAAACATTAAGCTTCACCAGCGCATTAGGTGATGATCTGAGAGGCTACAACCTTATGGGTAACCCATACACACGCGACCTCGAGTATGGTGACATCACACTCGGTGGAAAGAACGTCACAGCATTCCTCGGTCTAACTGATGATGGTGAAGAATATTTACCATGTAACTTACAAGATGATGATAGAATCAGACCATGTCAGGGATTCTTCATCCAAGCCACTGGCGCAGGACAATATCTTGTGTTCAACCCGGCAAAGAAAGACAGGAGCGAAATCGGTCTCATCAGCATCAAAGCGGGCAACGAGGAGTTCATGGACAAGGCTTACATCCAGATAGGTGGCGGTAACACCTTGCGCAAGATTGCGTTCTCCGACAACAACATGGTCTATGTGATGGACGGCGACGACGACTACGCAGCCATGACAATTTACGAGCTCGCCAACCCGATACCGGTACACTTCATGGCGGCAGAGCCTGGCACTTACACCATCACCGTCAACGCCAAGAACATCGACCTCGACTACATGCATCTCGTCGACGAGTTCACCAACGAGCACATCGACCTGCTGAGCGAGCCGACCTACACCTTCACTTCGGCTGAAGGCGACAAGCCAGGACGTTTCACCATCGTCTTCGGCATCGACAACGTCGAAGAGAACTTTGAGAGCAACGTCTTCGCCTACCAGAACGAGGACGAGCTCGTGGTCGACGGCAAGGGCACGCTACAGATATTCGATGTACTGGGACGCTTCGTGGGCAGCCACGAGGTACACGGCAGCGAGAGAATCAGCCTGTCGTCGTTCAACACCGGCGTGTATGTTCTGAGAATGGTCGGCGAAAACGTGAAGACACAGAAAATTGTTGTGAGATAATATGCCGCTTCGCGGAATGTGCCGCCTGACGGCGGGATGTGCGGTCTTCGACCGAATATGTGGCTTTCAGCCAGAGGCGAAGCCTCCACTTTCTGCGAAGCAGCAAATTTTGCGAAGCAACACATTCGAAACAAATTAAATAAAAATACAATGAAAAAGATATTATTTGCAGTATTGATTGTTTTGACGTTGGGATTCGGTGCCATGGCGCAGCACAGGGGCAACGACAATCTGTTTAACGATTGGAATGATGTCAGCAACGGTCTCGACAAATGGGACGATTTCGGCAACGGTCTGAGAGACCCGGGTCTTCCTGGCGGTCACGGTGGCGGCGACACCCCTGCCCCGCTCGGCAGCGGACTCGTCGTGCTGACGATGCTCGGCGCAGGATACGCTTTTTCGCATAAACGCGAAAAATAAAATATGCAGCCTGACGGCTGAATGTGCCGCTGACGCGGAATATGAAAAATGTGTAGGGACGACACAGTTGATGTGATGTCTCTACACATTTTTACACATTTAATTCGCCGCCCTACTCTTGTTTACCAAAATAACGCCGGTGAACACCAAAACCGCAGCGACGATTTTCTGCCAGCTGAGGCGGTCCATCCCCATAACTATGCTCATCACCGTGGCGATGATAGGCTGCAGGTAGCCGTAAAGGCTGATGACCGTCGGGCGAAGCGTCTTCTGCCCCACAGGAATGAGGAAATACGCCGTGAAAGTCGAGAAAACGATGATGTAACCAAGCTCCAAAAGATATTTCGATGGCATGGAGGTCATGTCAAGATGCACTAACTCCTTGAAATCCAACGGGATGGCGACAACCGCCGAAAAAAGGAACATCCATTTCATGAATGTCACCACGCTGTATCTCGCGATGAGCGGCTTGAAGATTCCAAGATAACACGCCCACACGAGACAGTTGCAAATCATGAAGACGATGCCGAGGGGCTTGGTCTCGGTGACACCGCCGTTTGCAATTCGTACAGTGTTGAGAATCAAAAAGATAATGCCGACAAAACTCAACGCCACGCCACCCGCTTTTTTAAGCGTGATAGGCTCTTTGAGCACTATGGCGGCGACAAACATGGTGAAAATCGGGGTGATAGCCGTGATGATGCTGGTGTCGAGAGGCGTGGTAAGCGTGATGGCTTTCAAAAATGTTATCTGCGTGATGAAAAGTCCGAGCATCGAGGCGAAAAATATCATCAGGAAATCGCGTTTCTCGACTTTTTCGTGAGGCAGAAACAGCGACACGAGCCAGAAAAGCACCGCCGCTCCGCCCGCGCGAAAACAGAACAGCCCTAACGGCGAAATCAGCGCAAGGTTTGTCAAGTCCTTGCAAATGATGATGTTAAAGCCGAAAATCGCGTAAGCGAAGAAGCATGAAATATGACCTAAAGACTTTTTCATAAGCGGCGCAAAAATACGAAAAAGACCTTAGATTTTAGACCTTAGACCTTAGTTTTTTATAAATCTTATTGCTAAAGTCTAAAGTCTAAGGTCTAAAGTCTAAAAAAAATGTATCTTTGCAGTTCGAAAAAAATTAAAAAATAGAAATATGAGTAGAATGGAAACTCCGGTCCTACTTCTGACCGGTTATCTCGGAAGCGGAAAAACGACTTTGGTAAACCATATCCTTTCGAACAAGAAAGGCATCAAATTCGCAGTGATTGTCAATGATATAGGCGAGGTGAACATCGATGCTGACTTAATACAGAAGGGCGGTGTCGTGGGCAAGAAAGACGAGAGTCTCGTGGCGTTGCAGAACGGATGTATCTGCTGCACCTTGAAGATGGACCTCATCGAGCAGCTCAACGACATCATGAAGATGGGACGTTTCGACTACATCGTCATCGAGGCGAGCGGCATCTGCGAGCCTGAGCCAATAGCACGCACCATCGCCGGAATCCCGGGCATGGGCAGAGAATACACCAAACACGGCATCCCGCGCCTCGACTGCATCGTGACAGTAGTGGACGCACTCAGGATGAAAGACGAGTTCGCTTGCGGCGACAGCCTCAAAAACGAGAACATCGACGAAGACGACATCGAAAACCTCGTGATCGAACAAATCGAGTTCTGCAACATGGTTATATTAAATAAGGTGTCGGAGGTGGAGCCGAAAGAGCTGGAACGCATCAGACAAATCGTGAAGAACCTCTCCCCTGACGCCGAAATACTCGAATGCGACTACGCCAACGTCGACCTCGACAAGATTATCAATACAGGAAAATTCAATTACAACGAAGTCAGCGGTTCCGCAGGCTGGATAAAAATCATCGAAGGGAATTCCGTAGAGACGGATGAAAATCCGTCTCATGATGATGACCATCATCATCACCATGACGACGATGAACACCATCACCACCATCATGACCACGATGAGGACGAAGGCGAGGCGGAGGAATACGGTATCGGCACGTACGTCTACTACAACCGCAGACCGTTTGACACCTTGAAATTCAACGATTACGTTTTGAACAGCTGGCCGAAGAACATCATCCGCGCCAAGGGATTGTGCTATTTCGCCGACAACCAGGACATGTCGTACATCTTCGAGACGGCAGGAAGGCAGAAGAAACTCACCGAAGCCGGCTACTGGTTCGCCACCGCGTCGAAGGAGGAGTTACAGCAGTTCGTGGAACGCGACCCTTCAATTTTGAAAGACTGGGACGAAGAATACGGCGACAGGATGGAGAAGATAGTGTTTATCGGGCAGAAATTGGATAAGGAGGCGACTAAGAAAGCACTTGATAATTGCTTGTTTTAATGAGGTTCCTCACCCCTCCGGGGTTCGGAATGACAAATATATTGAGTTATAATATGGCGCGGCATAACGGAACTGTATAATCATAATGAACCTACAAGCCGCGCCTCATTAATACCATAATGAATTGTCATTCCGAGCGAAGCGAGGAATCTCGTGATTCTTTTATCGCAAACGGCAATGCCAGCAGGAACGTGCAGGCATCCGATATCGCCTGTGTCATCTCCACACCTTGAAGACCGATGAAAAGAGGCAGTATCATGATGGTGGGGATGAAGAAAACGCCCTGGCGTCCCATCGACAATATCGTGGCTATCAACGTTTTACGCGTGGTTTGATACATCATGTTGGTGACGGTGCTCACCCCGATGAGCGGGAACGACAGGCACTGCCATCTTAATACCCTTGTGCCTATTTTTATGAGTTCGGCGTCTTCACCGCGGAAAATCTTAATCAGGTCGGGGGCGAAGATGGCGAACGTTATTGATATTATTATCAATATTATTGTCGATAACTGCGTTGTGAAGATGTACGATTTCCGCACGCGTTCATGCAGTCCGGCGCCGTAGTTGAAGCCGCAAACGGGCTGGAACCCTTGCCCCACTCCGAGAATTATCGAGAACGCGAACATCATGATTCGCGCGACGATGGCGAAAGCGGCTATTGCACTCGCTTCAGTGCCAGGAGCAGCATAAAAAGCGGCGTATCTGTTGAGCATTATCGTGCTCACGCACACGAAGACGTGCCTGCACAACGACGGGTTTCCGCCCTTGAAAATGTCCTTATAACTCTGCCACGAAAGCGTGAAATTTCTGAATCTTATGTGGACGTTGCCGCTTTTTTCGGTGCCGAGAAGAAGTATGAACCATCCCGCCATCTGGCTGATACAGGTTGCGAGCGAGGCACCCGTCACGCCCATGTCGAGGACGTAAATCAGCAAGGCGTCGAGAAAGATGTTAAGCACCGCGCCAGTGGCAATACCCACCATCGCATAATGCGCGTTGCCCTGCAGTCGCAGCTGGTTGTTGAGCGTGAGCGACGACATCATGAAAGGCGTCCCGATGAGGATAAACAACATATAGTCATTGGAATACGGCACTATGTCGGGCGTGGCGCCCATCATTCGCGAAAGCGGGGTAAGGAAAAACAACCCGACAATGGCGGCGACAGTGCCCAGTCCCATCGACGAAAGGAATCCCGTGGAAGCCATTTTCTCGGCGTCGGCGTATTTCTTCGCGCCAAGAGCGGTGGAGATATAGTTTCCCGAGCCGTGCCCGAAGAAGAAACCGACAGCGTTGATAAACGTCATATAGGCGAACGAAACGCCCACGCCAGCCGTCGCCTCAGTGCTTATATGACCAACAAAAAACGCGTCGATAATGTTATACAAAGCCGTCACCATCATGGAAATGATAGTGGGGACTGCCATTTTCATAACCAGCTGATGCACAGGGCTTTCAGTCATCATAGAGTAACGCTCGCGCCTCTGCTGCTCGTCTTCTTTCTCCGATGCAATAATTTTCATCATTATTTTGCAAAATTAAAAAAAATTCATATATTTGCAACGATAATTAAATACTTGTCCCATGAAAAAATTTATAATAACATTCATCGGAATAGCAGTATTATTAGCCCTTTTCATGTTTTTATTCAAAAAATACACTTATGGCGGTGCCGAGAACATAAAAACACCGACAAAGGAAGAAATCAAAGGGGCTTACAAAAACTATTCCGTTTCGGCAGTGACCACAGCCTGGAAAGAGAGCAAGGTCGCAGCCCAGAATATGCGCGACAACGAGTTCGAGCAAGCCAAGAAAAAACTACCTGAAAACCTATCGGAAGAAGAGTACATCAAACAGATTGACACGAAAAGCCTTTTCCGTTGCCGTTTAATTGTGATTTTCAACAAAAACGAGTTCCTCGAGGACAACTACAGGTTCCCGATTCAAGCGGTCATCTATGCCTTGGCGGCTCTCATTTTCTTCCTCTGTTTCTCAGGAATATTCACGAAAGCCCATCTCAAAAAAAAGATTTCGTTTGACAACTCTGGTGTAAACTTTAAAAACAATGAATAATTATGGAAAAGTACGATTACAGACCAAATGTCCATACAGAATTCACTGCGGAAGAAGAAGACCGTTTCCGCAAACTTATGAACAAATGGGCATGCAGCATTAAAGGTTACAACAGACGCAAATTCGGCGATGAGCTGAAGATTTTGGATGTTTGGGACACCCCGATTTATGTCTCGTCATTGGATTTTCAGTGCGACATGCGCATCATCGAGCACGTATACAAGAATTACAACAACGAGATGTTGGAGCCTCGTACCGTGTTCACTGAGAACGACTTCAACCGATGGGATGTGTGTGATGCTCCCCAACCATTTACAGACGGAGAGGCGTCATTCTGGGTTCCAGGTTCAAGACATATCGAAAAATGTGTGACCTGCAATGGCACAAAAACCATGAAATGCCCCAGCTGTGACAATGGTCAGTTGACATGTGTCAGATGCAACGGCTATCGTAAGATTAAAAAAATAGGTTATAGGACTGTGCCGTGCAAGCATTGTAAAGGCACCGGTTACCAAATCATTAACGAAAGTTCGTTCACAAACAGTGTCACTGTGGATAAAAGTAAACCTTGTATGTATTGTCATGATGGGGAAAACCAGGAATCATACGAATACTACGACACTTGTACAAAATGTGGTGGTACTGGCACTACGGCCTGCCCTATATGCCATGGCACTGGTGGAATTACGTGCACCACATGTGAAGGAACCGGCAAACTCCTCTATTACTGGGTTGTCCGACAAAAAGCACTGGCTGCAAACAGAAAAACGTTCATCATGCCGTATATGCTGTCGGATAACGATGTGGACAAATACATGGCGGCTTACGACAGAACCGACGGAAAACTCGTGTTCAAACAATGCAACGACGGCATTTCCTACAACAAAGACGAGTTCGACCAACAGGATTTCACTGGCGAGGCATTGCTTAAGCTTACCAAAAACCTGAAAAACACTGAGAAGACCCATATCGTTTACAATGAGTTCTCCACCATAGAGATTGAGGCGAAAACGGTGAAATATGAACTCGACGGCAAAGAATACATGTGCGTACTCCAAGGTGAGACATGGGACATTTTCTCAGTAAAATCGCCGATCTCCGACTTCATGGACGAGATTAAAAAAGATGTGATCTCATTGTCGGAAAGAGGCAGAATCGGCAAAGCCTGGACCCTGACAAAAAGACTGCTTCAGTTCCCACAAGCCAGTGAGAACGAGCTTAACGTCAAGGAGAGACTGGAAGAATGCCTGAAAAACGCCACCGTCTTGGGCAAAAAACTGTCAATTATCATCTTTTTATTGGCGATATTCCCGATTTTTATAGTGCAATACAACAACAGCGACTACATCATCGTATCGCAATGGACCCATTGGATCGACAATTTCCTGCATGTCACACATGCCATGGACGTACTGGTGTTCGCCGCCTTCGACGTACTGTGCATGATGTTGTTCGGACTCATCGGGACACCGTCATTCCTCTACAAACACGAGAATTTCTTCGTGCGAATGTTGTTTGGAATCCTGTTCGGACTGGCATCGCAGGCGGTTATCTACCTGATTTTCTTCGGACTGAGATGGTTCGGTATCGTATCATTGTTTGACTTCGTGTTTTACTGGCTGTTTGTCATAATTTTGTACGCGATTTTGATTATTTATCTCATCTTCAGATTTATAATAAAACTGGTAGTTGGACTA
Source organism: Bacteroidales bacterium (assembly GCA_017427985.1). Classification (GTDB taxonomy): domain Bacteria; phylum Bacteroidota; class Bacteroidia; order Bacteroidales; family F082; genus Limimorpha. The sequence continues at coordinate 186,194 of JAFRRS010000015.1, forward strand.
TTCAAGTGGATTTTTTAAGATTTAGCATCTCTTTTTTCCATAAGGTGTAAATAATTTTTTCGTATCTTTGCAAGTTTAAATATATATTGGAGAATTTTGGTTTTATGGAAGAAAAAGATATAAAAGAAGAAGAAATTTTTGACGAAAATATAACGGAAACCACTGAAGACGTTGACAGTCTGCTGAAATCAGCCCCGCAGAAACTCAACATGAAGGACGAGGAGATGGAGGATAACCTGGTGAACAAGCAGGACGACGGCGTGGAGTTTCAGGCGACATGGCCACTGCACGACGACATGAAGAAGACGCTCACCAACGACTTCCACCGCGGATGCCGCATCAAAGCCGACAAATACGAATTCGGATGCAACGTTTTGCGTCACGGACAGTGCAAACTCGACAGCTTCAACTGGCTCAAAGACTACGAAAACGCCAACACCAAAGAAGGCGAGCTGATGGTTGCCGAGATACGTTTCAAGAACGACAGAAAAGACTTTTTCAGCTACCCTTCGGAGATGAATCTCCTTGAAGGTGAATTGGTTGCGGTGGAGACCGCCATCGGGCACGACATCGGAATTGTGACGATGGTTGGCGAACTCGTCGCGAAACAACGCAAGCGCAAGAAGAACAACACCCCTGTCGCAGAGCTGAAAAAAGTGTACCGTCGCGCGCGTATCAACGACGTTGAGAAGTTCCTCGAAGCCATACGCCAGGAGGACCACACTCTGTACCGCAGCCGCGAGATAGCTTCAAGCCTGAAACTGGAAATGAAACTCAACGATATTGAGTATCAAGGCGATAGGACAAAAGCCATCTTCTATTACACCGCCGACGGCCGTGTCGACTTTCGTGAATTAATCAAGAAACTGGCTGAGGAGTTCCATGTGCGTGTTGAGATGCGTCAGATCGGCTTCCGTCAGGAGTCGGCGAAGCTTGGCGGCATTGGCTCCTGTGGACGTGAGCTGTGCTGCGCCTCGTGGATTACTGATTTTCAATCAGTTACGACCAACGTGGCGAGAGTGCAGCAGCTGTCGCCCAACCCGCAGAAACTCGCAGGACAGTGCGGCAAGCTGAAATGCTGCCTCAACTATGAGTACGACACCTACCTCGATGCACTCAAGGCATTCCCCGACAACCGCATCGTGCTGAAGACCAAGAAAGGCGACGGCATTTACCAGAAAATCGACATCTTCAAAGGCTTGATGTGGTATTCGTATCCTTTCGACAGAAACAACATGATGGCAATTCCTGTCGAGAAGGTGAAAGAGATAATAGAAAACAACAAAAAAGGCGAGCTTCCTGAGCAGTTGGAGGACTTTGCGTTCATCAAGGAACAGAAGAACAACGACTACGGCGAGGATGGCAAGCCGGCGGATTTGTCAAAACTTGAATAGGTTCCTCACCCCTTCGGGGTTCGGAATGACAACGGTTGTCATTCCGAGCACGGAGTGCGAGGAATCTCATTAAGATATGAAGAAATATTTAGTTATAGTAATTACTCTATTGATGTTCTCCTGCAGCACCAACACGCTGTACGACGAGAGCGTTGTCATTCCTGAGGCTGAGTGGGACAACAAAAACATCCCGTATTTTGACGTCAACGTTGAAGACAGCCTTGAGATTTACTCTTTCTATCTGAATATCAGGCACTTGGAAAACTATCGTTATTGCAACCTGTTTGTCTTCATGCACACCACCTTCCCTAATGGCAACGTCACGCACGACACCATCGAGTGCGTCTTGGCGGCTCCAGACGGCCGTTGGATGGGCAAAGGCAGCGGCACCATGAGGTCGGCGAAGGTGATGCTGAACCCCGCCATGCGTTTCCCGTTGACGGGCAACTATCATTTTGAATTGGAACAGGCGATGCGTGAAGATGTGCTGAAAGGCATCTCCGATATTGGTATTTGTTTTGAAAAACAATAAGTTATGGCTAAGAAAAATGACAAGAAAAAAGGCGTGAAGGTCTATATGATAGTCCTTTGGACGCTTTTTGTGATGTTCGGTCTGGGTATTTTTCTGCTTTTCCATGGCATAGTGCACGAATGGTTCGGCGAGATGCCGACGTTCGAGGAGCTTGAAAACCCTGAGACTAACCTCGCCACCGAAATCATCTCCGCCGACGGCAAGTTACTTGGCACATATTACATAGAAAACCGCTCCAACGTGAGCTACGACGACATCTCCCCCAACTTGATAAACGCGCTCATCGCCATCGAGGACGTGAGGTTTTATGACCACAGCGGTATTGACAAACGTGCGCTTTTCCGCGTTGCCTTTGGAGTGTTTACTGGCAATTCCGACAAGGGAGGCGGAAGCACACTGACACAACAGCTGGCTAAGAACCTCTTCCCTCGCGGGGAAAATCTCAGCAAGGTGAAACTCGTGATAAGGAAATTCCAGGAATGGGTCACCGCCACCAAGTTGGAATACAACTATTCGAAAGACGAGATTATCGCGATGTATCTCAACACCGTTTTCTACGGTCACAACGCATACGGCATCAAGAAGGCGACCGAGACTTTCTTCGGAAAAGAGCCTAATGACCTTAAAATCGAAGAGGCGGCATTACTCGCCGGCGTTGTCAACGCGCCTACGAAATTCAGTCCGAAAAGACATCCGCAAAACGCTTTGAATCGTCGTAACCTTGTGCTTAAACGTATGGAAACCAACGGTTTCATCACTGAAGAGCAATACGATTCCATCTCCCAGATTCCTATCGACATCTCGCATTTCGGAATCCTCGACCATACTGCCGGAGAAGCCACGTATTTCCGCGAGTTTCTGAGAGGCATGATGCACAACTGGGCTAAGACTCATTACAAACAAGACGGCACACCTTATAATATTTATAAGGACGGACTGCGCATCTACACCACCATCGACTCGAGGATGCAGCAATATGCAGAGGAGGCGGTGCGCGAACATCTCTCCCTCGACCTGCAGCCGGCTTTCTACAACCATTGGGAAGGCGACAGCAAAGCACCATTCGTCTTACCTACCGATGAAGATGTAAAGAGCATCATGACGCTTTCGATGAAACGCTCGGAACGCTACCGTGTGCTGAAAAAAGCAGGTTACAGCATGGATTCCATCGTCGCCATCTTCAACACACCAATCCCGATGACGGTATTCTCGTGGGACGGACCTATCGACACGGTCTTCACCCCAATGGACTCGATACGTTATTACAAATATTTCCTGCAGTCGTCGCTGATGTCGGTGGAGACGGGAACAGGTTACGTGAGAGCCTACGTAGGCGGCAACGACTATCGTTTCTTCCAATACGACCACGTGACGCAAGCCAAACGCCAAGTCGGCTCGACGTTCAAGCCGTTCCTTTATTCCTTGGCGATGCAGGAAGGCGAATACACTCCGTGCACCAAAGTCCCGAACATCAGCTACAGCATACAGCTTCCCGACGGAAAGTTCTGGGAGCCAAAGGACTCAGGCAGGGCGATGTTCGGCAAAGAAGTGACTTTGCGATGGGCTTTGGCACATTCCAACAACCGTATCTCTGCATATCTTATGAAACGTTTCGGTCCTGAGGCTGTGATACAGATGGCGCGCAGAATGGGCGTGACGTCGGATATCCCCGTGGTGCCATCGATTTGCCTTGGCGTGTGCGACATCTCGCTTTACGAGATGGTGGGTGCAATAAGCACTTTCGCCAACAGAGGCGTGTATATCAAACCGATTTTTGTGACGAAGATTGAAGACAAAAACGGCAACGTCATTGAGACTTTTAAAGCCGAGCAGCGCGAGGCGATGGACGACGTGACAGCGTATAAGATGATAGAGCTGATGAAAGGCGTTGTGTATGAAGGCACTGGCGTGAGGTTGAGATACAAATACGGACTGAGGAACCCGATAGCGGGCAAGACCGGCACGACGCAGAACCAGAGCGACGGATGGTTTGTGGGCATCACCCCAGACCTCACCACCGGAGTATGGACGGGCGCCGAAGACCGCTCCGTGCATTTCAAGACGATAACACTCGGACAAGGCTCCAACATGGCATTGCCAGTCTGGGCATTATATATGAAGAAGGTGTACGCCGACCCGACGCTGCATATCAGCCAAGGCGACTTCACGAAACCGCTTTCCAACATCGACCTCGATTTCGACTGCGACAAATACGAGGAGGAACAGAAGGCGGTAGTGACACCGACGACAAACGAAGAGGAAGAAGACGAATTTTAAAGATTATGGCAAATTCAAATTTTGTTGATTACGTAAAGATATTCTGTCGTTCGGGCAAGGGAGGCAACGGCGCGATGCACTTCAACCACGCCAAGTACGTGCCGAAAGGCGGTCCCGATGGCGGCGACGGTGGCAAGGGCGGCGACGTGATATTGAAAGGCAACGCCCAGCTGTGGACGCTGCTGCATCTGCGTTACACTAAGCACCTCTTCGCCGGCGATGGCGAGTCGGGCGGCGCTAACCAACGCACGGGCGCACAAGGCAACAACGTCATCATCGAGGTACCGTTAGGCTCCATGGCATACGACGCGGAGACACATGAGCCACTTGGCGAAGTGACCGAGGACGGACAACAAATCGTCATCATGAAAGGTGGCAGAGGCGGCAAAGGAAACACGTTTTTCAAGACCGCGACCATGCAGGCACCGAAGTTCTCTCAGCCTGGCGAGCCGTCGGAAGAGAGATGGATCATCATCGAACTGAAGCTGTTGGCAGATGTCGGTCTCGTTGGTTTCCCGAATGCCGGAAAATCGACACTGTTGTCTGTCGTTTCAGCAGCAAAACCTGAGATTGCCGATTATCCTTTCACCACGCTGACACCGAACTTGGGAATCGTGCCGTATTATGACTTCAAGTCGTTCATCATGGCAGACATCCCAGGAATCATCGAAGGCGCGTCAGACGGCAAAGGATTGGGAATCAGATTCTTACGTCACATTGAAAGAAATTCCATCTTACTGTTCCTCGTCGCTGCAGACAGTCCGGATGTGAAGGAAGCATACGACGTTTTGTTGAATGAATTGAAGAAATATAATCCCGAATTGCTTGACAAGAAGCGTATTTTAGCTGTCAGCAAATGCGATTTGATTGACGAAGAGGCTAAAAAAGATATCAAGAAACATCTACCGAAGAAGGTGCCGCATCTGTTCATAAGCTCGGCGACTGGCGAAGGCATTAAGGAATTGAAGGATTTGATATGGCTTTCATTGAGTGAATAAAATGTTAAACGACCTCGACCATCAGCTATTTCTGTTCCTCAACGGCTTGCACGTTGACTGGCTCGACCCTGGGATGACATTTATCTCATCGGAAGCAGGCTGGATTCCGTTTTACGCGGTGCTGGTGTTCCTTGTTTTTTACAAATACAAATGGAAAGGCTTGTGGATTCTTCTCGGAGTGGCGGTGGTAATAACCTGTTCCGACCAGATTTCCGCGCACGTCTTCAAGCCCATATTCCAGCGACTTCGCCCCTGCTACGACCCTTTGATTGAAGACTTGGTACATCTGCCAAAGGGCAAGCCCGGCGGACATTACGGTTTCATCTCGTCGCATGCAGCAAACACCTTTGCCTTGGCGTCGTTTATCTACATGACGATGCGGCAACACTACAAAAAAATCGGCTGGCTGATGTTCTGTTGGGCAGCAGTGGTTTCTTATAGCAGAATTTACATGGGAGTGCACTTCCCTGGCGATATCATCTGCGGTGCAGCGGTAGGAATGATTCTTGGGTTTGGAATTGGTTACTTTTTACAACGGAAACTCCGTCAAAGCCTCTAGTTTTCCGACTTCAACCTTATAGCAAAATATTGATTTTCCGTTGGTTAAGGTGAGATATTTCACTTTCAGACCAGAATAATATCTTATTGCCTGGTCTAAAACTTTTTCGGTTATCGGCACTGATTCCGCTTTGCATTCCACTATCATTTGCGGCTCGCCAAGGTTATTGAAAACCACAATGTCGCAACGTTTCGGGAGTTTGTTCACCTTTATTGAATACTCCACCGCGATAAGTCCGGCAGCGACTTTTCTTACCTCCACAAGATAATGTAGCATCTTTTGGCGCACCTGCTCTTCAGGAGTTAAAGAAACCCATTGTCTCCGAAGCGGGTCGAAGACAACGGGTTTATCGTTCAATATCTGGGTTTTGAACCAGTCCATATCATCAATAAGGCATTGGATAATACTCAGAAACGCCGTCGGCATCACCTACTATGCGGTATGAATTCTCTGGCGGAAGATTCGGGTTGCCGTAAGTCTTGAGAAGAATTTCAGCTATTTTGAAATTGTTTACGGCATTGTTCGCCTCGTCAAAAGTGCCGCTTAAGATTGTGGCTGTCTTGGTATATTTGCCATTCGAATAATCTTCTTCAAGATAATAAGCCGTGAAATTATTATCCGAGCCAATCATATACAAGTCTCTGAAGGCAATAGGATAATAATATTGGGCATAATTGTCAAACACCCATTCAAACAAATCGACTTTATTGTCTTTTTTGATAAATTGGAAACGAAGGTCGTGATAGATCGTGTCGGCAGGCTCATCGAAAGTTGTGTGCATCATCTTGTGAGGGCTCGAGTTATACAAACTATCAATAACAATTGGATTTTCACCCGAATAAATATTCATATACTGGCCAATTTCGGCAGCTAATGCTTCTGGCAACACTTCAACTGGAATTTGTCCATTGACAGGCTCCGGTGACCACGGATTGGGATGCGGCTCTTCGTTTTCAGCGACAAACTCTATCTCATTGCCATAGCCAATTCCCTCTGAATTCTGACCGTATGCACGGACATAATATGTTGTTCCAGGTGTCAAATCTGTAAGAAAACCGACAAACTGACCACCCATAATAATTGTCGATTGTACATGATTGTCGTCGATAGTCGGATTATGAGTCGTGCTCCAGCAGCATCCCCATTCTGCCAAAGCCACAGAGTCCCAATTTATCATATTACAAACACATTCGGCTGCAGTGTCTGAAATATTTCGCATATACAGTGTCTGCAACTGCGGCAACAGAGTGCTGTCGACCACTACAACAGGTGTTTCAGGATTGACATTTGAAGGTTTGTCTTTTTTGCAAGAAACAATAATCAATGCAATCATTACGATTGCTAATGTCAAGAGTTTTTTCATGGTTTAAGTTGTAAAATGGTTTATTATAGAATAGAGAGTATAGAGTAAAGAGTAGAGATCTATACTCCCTACTCTCTACTCATTATTCCTTGATTTAGAACGACATTATCGATTTCTTAATCTTCTCGATAGCGTCCATCAATTCGGCTTCGGTGATCACTAATGGTGGAGCGAAGCGGATGATGTGCTGGTGGGTCGGCTTGGCGAGGACGCCGTTGTCGCGCATCTTCAAGCACACGTCCCATGCCTCTTTGCCGTTCATAGGCTTGATAATCACTGCGTTCAAGAGACCTTTACCGCGCACCTTCTGAATCATCGGGTGGTTGATCTTCATGATTTCCTCACGGAAAATCTTGCCGAGACGCTCAGCGTTCTCCATCAGGTGTTCGTCTTTGATGACCTGCAAAGCAGCCATTGACACTCTTGCTGCCACTGGGTTGCCGCCGAATGTTGAGCCGTGCTCACCTGGTTTGATGTTCATCATGATATGATCGTCGCAAAGCACTGCTGAAACCGGCACCACGCCGCCGCCGAGAGCCTTACCGAGGATAAGGATGTCAGGACGCACACCTTCGTGGTCGCAAGCGAGCATCTTACCTGTACGGGCGATACCGCACTGCACCTCGTCGGCCATGAACAAAACATTGTATTTCTTGCAGATGTCGTAGCATTTCTTCAGATAACCCTCATCCGGAACATAAACGCCTGCCTCACCCTGGATAGGCTCCAACAGGAAACCTGCAATCTTCTTGCCGTCCTTGGCGAGAACCTTCTCCAATGCGTCAGGATCGTTGTAAGGGATGCGGATGAAACCAGGTGTCAGAGGACCGTAGTTTGCGTATGAATCAGGGTCGTTCGACATGGTGATGATTGTGATGGTGCGGCCGTGGAAGTTGCCTTCGCAGCACACGATGGTCACCTCGTCATTCGGGATGCCCTTGCACACTGTACCCCAACGACGTGCGAGCTTCAGAGCTGTCTCGTCGGCCTCAGCGCCTGTGTTCATCGGCAAAACCTTGTCGTAGCCGAAATATTCTGTAACGTATTTCTCCCATGGACCAAGGGCGTCGTTGTAGAAAGCGCGTGAGCTAAGGGTGAGTTTCTCAGCCTGCTCGTACATTGCCTTCAAAATTGCCGGATGGCAGTGACCCTGGTTGACAGCCGAATAAGCTGACAAGAAGTCGTAATACTCTTTTCCTTCAACGTCCCAAACCTTTGCGCCTTTACCTTTGGCGAGGACGACCGGAAGCGGATGGTAGTTGTGAGCGCCGTATTTGGCTTCCAACTCCATAAAATCTTGCGAAGTCATTTTTTCTGACATAAAATCCTAATTTTTAATGTTAATATTTTTTTGAATTTCTTAATCTGCTAAAGAATCCACAAAGTTACTGATTATTTTATATTGCGAAACATTTTTTGAAAAATAATTTTTGAAACATTTGTCAAAAGCCTAACAAAAACGTCAGGTGTATTCATAAAAAAACTATATTTGCGAAAAATTGACGGTTATGGTTTATCTCAACGAGCACACGGAGTTGCTTGACCTCGAGACGGCACTGGCGACGGTGTCGGGTCAACGGCGTGAGCAGGCGCTGAAGTTCGCCCATGAGAGTGGACGGAGGCTGTCGCTGGCGGTGTATCTTCTTCTGATGGAAGGACTCCGAAAAGAGTACGGCATCACCGAACCGCCTGTGTTCGAGTATCTTGAAGGCGGCAAGCCCGTCATCGCGGGACATCCGGAGATTCATTTCAACTTCAGCCATTCGGGCAACGTGGCGTTATGCGCCATCGACAGCCAGCCGGTGGGCGCCGACGTGGAGACATCCCGTAAAATCACGCCATCGCTGATAGCTTATACCATGAACGACGATGAACAGGCACAGATAGCGGCGGCAACAGACCCAGTGAAAGAGTTTTTGGCGTTTTGGACCAAGAAAGAAGCGGTGCTCAAACTCACCGGCGAGGGCATTCGCAACGACCTGAAATCAGTGCTAACACATTCCGAAAACTATGTTTTTGAAACAAAATCAACAGGCAATTTTATCTACACAATAGCGAAATTTAAATAAAACCATAAAAATCCGCGGTTTCTGCAAGATATGCGTTAGATTTTTTTAACTTTGCACAAATTATTTTTGAAATGATCCGTTCGATGACAGGCTACGGCAAAGCCGAGCAACTTTATAAGAGCAATAATATTTCTGTCGAGATTAAGACCTTGAACAGCAAGCAGTTAGACCTTATCGTGAAGCTTCCGCAGGAGCTAAAGGCTAACGAATTCGACTACCGCAATGAGATTGCGACACGCCTCCAGCGCGGAAAAGTCGATGTGCTGATGACCATCACCAACACCGATGTGGCGCAAAACACCCATATCGAGAAGGAAGTCGTGGCGTCTTATCTCGAGCAGATTTGCAATATTTCAAAAGAATACAACATCCCCGAGTCGAAAGACATTGCAGCGATTTTGTTCAGGATGCCAGGCATCTTCGCGTCGCCTCAACAGGAATACGACGACGATTTTCTTGCGAAAATCATGGAGACATTGGTGAAAGCCATTGAAATCACTGACGATTTCAGAGCCAAGGAAGGCGCGGTACTGAAAAAAGACTTGCTGAAACGCGTCGAGCTGATTCTCGGTTATCTTGGCGAGGTCGAGCCTTTCGAGAAGAACCGCCACGAGGTGATAAAAGCCCGTCTTCTCAAGAATCTACAGGACTTCACCAATGGCGACTACGACGAGAACCGCTTCGAGCAGGAGCTGATTTTCTATCTTGAAAAACTCGACATCACTGAGGAAAAGGTGCGTCTCCGCAAACATTGCGACTACTTCAAAGAGAGCATCGACGAGGAAGGTGCTGGCAAGAAACTCGGCTTCATAGCGCAGGAGATGGGACGTGAGATCAATACCCTCGGCTCGAAGGCAAACGACGCTGACATTCAAAGGCTTGTGGTCAAGATGAAGGACGAGTTGGAGAAGATAAAAGAACAATTGTTTAACATATTATAAGAAGACAGGAGCCGGAAGACAGAAGACAGAATCCTCCGGCTTACATTCTGGCTCCTGACTTCTGTATTCTGGCTTCTATGAAAACAAAAATCGGCTTGTTTTTCGGGTCATTCAACCCAATTCACAACGGCCACCTGATGCTCGCCAACTATTTGGCGGAATACGGTGACATGGATGAGATTTGGTTTGTGGTGTCGCCGCAGAATCCGTTCAAGGACAAGAAATCGCTTCTCGACGACCGTCACCGCATGTACATGGTGGAGATGGCGGTGAAAGGCGACGAGCGTTTTCATGTTTGCGACATCGAGTTTTACATGCCGCAGCCGTCGTATACCATTGACACTTTGACAAGGTTGCAGGAACGTCACCCGAACACCGATTTTTACCTGATTTGTGGCATGGACAGTCTCGAAAGCTTCCCGAAATGGAAGAATTACGAGATGATTTTGAAATATCATCATTTGTTGGTTTATCCACGTAAAGGCTACAGCAGCAATGAGTTAGTTTATCATCCGTCGGTGAAAGTCATAGAAGCGCCTGAGATTGAGGTGTCGTCGACGTTCATCAGAAACGCCATCGCAGACGGCAAAGACGTGCGCTATTTCGTGCCGAAGGACGTGTATCAGTACATAGTTGACATGCACTTTTACGAGAAAAAGTAGTTATTTTTCGAGATAAGATTTTCTTTCCGTTTCCGGGAATTTTTCAATAGCATACCGAAGCATGGTGCGAGGCATCGCCTTGTAACGTGTTGAAAGCCAAAGTTTGAGACGTTCTTCGTCACGTTTTCCAGCCTCACGAAGCAGCCATCCTACCGCTTTTTGAAGCAAATCGTGAAGCGGCGTTGGCTTTGCTAAAAAGACTTCAGCGATATTGAACGTATCATCAAGTTGATCGTGGCGTATGAATTGCATGGTGCTCACCATCCCGATGCGCTGCTCCCAGATGGTTTTGCCATTGCGAGCGAGGTCATAAAGAAGCTTGCGGTCTTTATCAAGGAGCCAACTGCCAAGTAGTTCGTAGCACGACAAATCGACCAAATCCCAATTGTTAATGTATTGAGTATTAGCGAGATAAAAGTCTATGCAATGTTGTTGCAGCGCCTTATCCTTCTTCGCATGCTTGAAAATTTGCACAAGCGCCAGCAGCCCAGCCATTCGCATTTCATGATATTCCGAGCTGACACATTCTTGCAGGTCATCGAAAGACGTCTCGTTCCAGCATTCCTTCACCGTCTCTCTTATCGTCGGCACCTTGATTCCCAGGAACTTGTCGCCTTCTCCATACTGGCCATGGCCTGTTTTGAAGAAGCGGGAGAGACCTTCGACTTGCGAAGGGTCTTGTTTTGAGAGTATTTTGTTGTATAAAATATTGGTTTTCATGATTTTACACAAATTTTATCATATCTGCTAATTGGAGAAAATAATCGTTGGACCAGATATCGAGTTCCTCTCGATTTTCCACAAATCTCAAAGCATCAGCCTTAACTGTTTCTATATCTGATTTAGATAGTCGCTCCTTTAATATATTTATGAAATCTTCTCTGTTCAAGTCCAAACCATTAAACTCTTTTATTCTTGTTCGCAGATGATTATAATCTAATGGCACACCCTTTCTGACATACCATTCAAAATCATACCAGTCACGACCCTTGATGCGAGTTTTCCAGTTTCTAAATGTCAAGGCATGCATTTTTCCTGCATAAAGACAAGGCAGTGTCATGCAGCGCACCATAAACGAAGACGGATGAGTCAACCTAATCAACTCTGTTTGAAATTCTAATGGCGGCTTAATATCAATTTCTATTTTGACTTTTAATGTCCTTTCGGTTTGAAATGAAAGATTATAAACATCTGTTTCATCTTTCAAAAAAGCAGATTCCACCTTTCCAAGTGTCATTTTATCCTTTTTAGTAATAACGACATCTCTGCCTGCCAATTTGAATTCATCTATTATTGCTTGAAAATAGTTCTCAAGATGGACCGTCGGATCCTCTTTTAACAACGTAAAATCCATATCTTCCGAAAAGCGCCTCATACCATGTATTATACGCAGACAAGTTCCTCCGTAGAATGCAGCTTTGTTGAAAAAACCTCCACGTTCAAGTCCAGCCAATGCAATTTGCTGCGTTACTTCGTATTTGGCATTCCATAGTTTCTCATTAGGCAAATTCCCATAACGCTCCAACATTTGATCAAAAATCGTACTCATTGCTCAATAATTTTAATTAGTTGATTTATCATATTACTCTTCTTTCCAACCTTTGCATATTCCCTCAAAATACTTGTATCAAGATTATATAATTCATCCATATCAAAACGGATGTCTTCCTCAAGCCAAACCAAAATTTCCTTCTTATATCTAAGATTAAGATGCGAAATATTCGAAATCAAATCGCACAAAGCTTTTTCTGGTGTTGCTATAACGAAAGATGTTCCGTCTTCCAATGTCTCTTCTCTTAATCCAATTGGAAATACATCCCTATCAATATGAACATATTCAAACCATGCCAAAGAATTGTGAAACAATTGGCTGCGCCTCATCGTCATCGAGCATATTGTAAACACCTGCTCCGGAATCAATCCGTAAAATCTCAATGCCGATTGAAGAGAAATATAGGACGGTCCATATAATTTGTTGCCTATCAAGAACAACGACAATTGCTTACCCGACAAATCAGGATTTGGCACATACAATCCTTGCTTCAGCCTTATAATGTCGCCCTTCTTTTCCAACGCACTTACCTTATTATACTTGCACTTGTTATCAGGGAACAACGATGCAACTGAAGCATAATCCAATGGTGTATTTCCTATTTTTGTCCAGATGTTGTTCATATAGATTTATAATTTCACTCTGCAAAAATAGTAAATTTTTGAATATCTTCTTGAAAATTTTTCAAGTTAGTATGCAATTTTTTGCTGTTTTATAAAAAATTAGGATTTAGAAATATTCCACAATGATTCTTTTTGCCAATCTTTTGGAAAACCCATAGCCACAACATCTACAGAAGGATACTTATTAAATAATTCAGATAATTTGTCTTTAAATTCAAGACCCCTTTCCATCGAATCCAACCAATAAGCAATGCAACATAAAACAACATATAATTTATTTGAATCAATATTGTAATTTGTTATCCAATTGCCTCGGAAATTAGCATTAATCTGTGGCACAGCATTAAAATACCGATTCCATATTCTGGCATGATGAGCACAATAGTTTCTCAAAGCGGAAACACTGCGCATCCAACTTTCCAAAACTTCATGCTGTGGAAGATTAAAATCTCTTGCAATACTTTTTTTAATGCTATTATCAGCAAAATTATAATACAATTTTGAAAGTGTTCCAAACGATGCCAATTCAAGAGTCTTCCATGCTGGTGGAAAATATGGCTTATTATACTTTTTAAAATGCTCGTTGATAAATTCTTCTTTAGAGTGCTGTAATTCGTGGTCAAGTGAGTTTAGATTCTCAATAAAATGATGCTCATTATCATGCAACTCTATTTTCATAAACCAAAATGCATCATATTTCATAGAAAAATAATGGATTATTTTCGACCGCAAGGCTACTTCGATACGTTGAATTGCGGAAAACAGCAGTTGGCGTAAAGAGTTGTCAAATTCATATAACATCACAGCATTTTCAAATGTCGAATTCTGTTTAAACAGATGCGTTTGTTTGTCTGCTTCCATTGGACGAAGATACTCAGCAAAGCGAAAATAGCTAACTTCACTTAATGTTTTTTCAGCAAATGAGTCTTCTGAAATGACAAGACCAAGAGATTTCAATCTGATTATTTGGTCTGCAATACTTAAAGGTTTCCTAATATAAATTTTGTCCATAATAATAAAATAAAAGACCCGCCCTGGTTCGCTAGTCAAAACTGACGAGAAGCGTGGCGGATTCTGTCGTTGCAAAGATACAACTTTTTTATTATATGTAGCCCCAAAAGCAAAATTTTTTCAAAAAATTCTCATTATCAATAATTTTCTTTATCTTTGCAACTGATTGGTTCGCCAATCGTGATTTCTTGAAAAGAAGCGTTATGCTTGTCTTATTGACGAAAACGTAGGAAATTTTCGAAAATAAATGGAGATGGCATAATGGTTCCGCGCTTTAGCGTGGACTATTACCATATTCGTTTGTTAGGTTTCCTACGACCTTCGTCAATGATGTGGAGCATATAGTTCCACGCTTTTTGTTGTATAATCTTACATTGGAACTAGTAAGCATAAAAGTTGCGCCCGACACATATTAGGGATAATAATATGAATAAAACATTTTATGAAGATTCAGTATTAAAAATCGATGACTCTTGTGTGAGTTTCACTGATGGTTTTAACAAAACAATTATTCCAATAAAGTCTATTTCATGTGTGGAAATTGTCAAAAACAAAGTTAATTGGTGGATTGGTTTACTATTACTTATTATTGGATTTGCGGCAACAATCTGGATATCTGAAGAAGCAGATGTTCTTTTTATTCCAGGAATAATAGTATTAATATACGATTTTATTATCAGTTTTAAAAGAAGCATTTATATATACTCACATTCAAGAAACTACATTTCCATTAATATTGGATACAAGAATGTCAAGGATGGTGCTTATCCAATAATTACAGCTCTGTCAAATGCCATTAATGGTGAGGATGTGGAAATTGTTAAAAATGAAACTGTTAACAAAGAATAAAGCATTCTATACAGTTTAAAGGGCATCAATTGATGCCCTTTTTATGCGTGCCGGAGGCACGCTACTTCACTTACCCCGCACAGTTTACTGTGTGGGGTTTATAAAAGATCACAGATCTATAAAGTCTCCAAGAACTTAGTGATGTTTCCCTCTATCCTCGCCTTCACATCTTCAGTATCTTTCGCCTTCTGGAACGACTTTCCTGTCACCTTTTCGTAGAGCTCGATATATCTTTCCGAAATGCCTTTCACGATCTCTGGTGTCATCTCCGGAACCTTCTGTCCTTCCTTGCCCTGGAAGCCGTTTGCCATCAGCCATTCGCGGACGAATTCCTTTGAGAGCTGCTTCACAGGTAGACCTTTTGCGAAGCACTCCTCGTACTGGTCGGCGATGAAGTAACGCGATGAGTCAGGGGTGTGAATCTCGTCCATCAAGTAAATCTGGTCACCAATCTTGCCGAACTCATATTTCGTGTCAACCAAAATCAAACCGTGTTTGGCAGCGACTTCAGTGCCACGCTGGAACAACTTGCGGGTGATGACCTCAATCTGTTCGTAGTCTTCCTTGCTGATAAGTCCTTGACGGATAATCTCTTCCTTCGAGATATCCTCGTCGTGACCTTCTTCAGCCTTCGTCGTCGGAGTGATGATTGGCTCAGCAAACTTCTGGTGTTCCTTCATTCCGTCAGGGATTGTCACGCCGCAGATGGTGTGCTGACCGCTCTTATAAGTGCGCCACGAGCTTCCTGTCAGATATCCACGGATAATCATCTCCACTGGGAATGGCTTGCAGAGCTTACCCACGGTGACCATCGGGTCGGGAGTAGCAATCTTCCAGTTCGGAACGATGTCGGTGGTCATGTCCAAAAACTCAGATGCTATCTGATTGAGAATCTGACCTTTATACGGAATTCCCTCCGGCAAAATGACGTCGAACGCCGAGATTCTGTCCGTGGCGACCATCACCAGATATTTGTTGTCGATGAAATAAACATCACGAACCTTGCCGTGATACACCTTTGTCTGACCTTTGAAATTGAAATCGGTTCTAGTTAGTGCTTTCATTTTTTATTAAGTTATTCAATTATTCAGTTATTCAGTTGTTCAGTTATTCAGTTGTTCAGTTTAAACTGATTAACTGGTTAACTGGTTAACTGACTAACTTCTTCATTATCATCATTATCATGATAAAACTTCTTGTACGCGTTCACGATTTCCGTCACGAGTTTGTGGCGAACCACGTCTTTTTCGTCTAAGAAGATGAACTCGATGCCTTTCACATCGCCGAGGATGTCGACGGCTTGCGGCAAACCCGACGGCTGGTTCTTCGGCAGGTCGATCTGCGTCACGTCGCCGGTGATGACAAACTTCGCGTCACGTCCCATGCGCGTCAAAAACATCTTCAACTGCGCCCTCGTGGCGTTTTGCGCCTCATCCAAAATCACGAAGGCGTGATCCAAAGTACGTCCCCTCATAAACGCCAACGGCGCAATCTCGATGGTGCCGTCCTCCATGTAACCGTTCAGCTTCGCCTGCGGAATCATGTCGCGCAAGGCGTCATACAACGGCTGCAGATACGGGTCGAGCTTCTCTTTCACGTCGCCGGGCAGGAATCCGAGGTTCTCCCCCGCCTCCACCGCCGGCCGCGTCAGGATGATGCGACGCACCTCGCGGTTCTTCAAGGCGCGCACCGCCAAAGCCACAGCGGTATACGTCTTTCCAGTGCCCGCCGGACCGATAGCGAAAATCATGTCTTTCTTGCCTATCGCATCCACCATGCGTTTCTGGTTGACGGTTATCGCCTTGATTTGCAAGCCGTTACGCCCGTACACCAACACGTCACCGTCGTTCATGCTGCGCACGTATGCTGTCTCGCCATTCGAAATCATCACATCCTCAATCACTTGCGGATTCACGCTGCCATAACGCTCCAGATGGTTTACAAGCATGTTCAGGCGGTCGAGAAAATAATTCACCTCTTCGTCCTCACCAATCACCTTCACAAAATCACCACGCGCGATAATCTTCAACTTCGGGAAAAAGTTCTTGATTATCGTAAGATGCTGATCCTTAGCACCATACAAATCGCTCGGGTTCACATTTTCTATCTGGACTATCTGTTCCGCCATCTGATTTTTTCCTTTTTTTCAGTATGCAAAGATAAAAAATAAAAATTGTTAATAACTTTTTTATTTCAATAAAAAATTTTCAGTATAAAAACGTATTTTTGCATTTGTCAAACATTGTGTTGAAACGAACGGCGAGAATTATGGCAATCATAACATTAACAAGCGATTGGGGACAGGCCGACTACTACGTGGCGGCTGTAAAAGGCGCGATTTATTCAGCATTGCCCGACGCCACCGTCGTCGACATCACTCACAACATCGAGCCGTGGGACATCGCCTCTGCTGCCTTTGTCATCAAAAACTGTTATAAAAACTTCCCGGAAGGCACAATACATATCATCGCGGTGGAGACTGAAGAGTCGTCAGAAAAACCACACATCGCACTCAAAGCCAACGGCCATTATTTCATCGGCACCGACAACGACATCTTCTCGCTCATCCTCGGCGACACCCCTTACGAAGCCGTCACCATCGAGGTCATCCAAGACTCCGACTTCTTCACTTTCACCACGCGCGACCGCTTCGTGAAAGTCGCCGCCATGATAGCCAAGGGACTGCCGTTCAGCGAGATAGGCCACCCGTACCCCGAAATACGCAAGTGCATCACCGTGCAGCCCACCATCGACGCCAACGCCATCCACGGCACCGTCACGTTCATCGACTCTTACGAAAACATCGTGACGAACATCACCAAAGAGCTGTTCGACAAGCTGAGAAACGGACGTGCTTATGATATAAAATTCGGTAAATACAAAGTCGAGAAAATCTCCAAGAGCTACACCGAGGTCGGCGTCCCCGACATCGTCGCGCTATTCGGCACACACGGCTTCCTCGAGATAGCGTTAAATCACGGGAAAGCCGCATCGCTGCTGGGCATTTCCCGTGAATATTCCGTCGATATTATCTTCAGATAGTCTTATTTGTCGCCAAACGACGAGCCGTCGAAACAATGCGTGCACACCTTGCATTTCGGCAAGCCGACAGCACCGCAGATGTCTTCCAACGTGTTGAATTTCAATGTGTCGACACCAACTTTCTTGCGCAACAGCTCCACGAGGTTGGCATATTGTTTTGTCGATGCGTCGCAATAAAGCTCCAGGTTTTTGTGGCTGTCGCCCTCAAGTTCTTCGATGCAGCGGCGTGTTATCAGCTCGAGCTCGTTCTTCGAGGCGCTGAAGTTCAGGAAGTTGCAGCCGTATACCAGCGGCGGGCAGCTGATTCTGATGTGAACCTCTTTCGCACCGTAGTCGTAAAGCATCTTCACGTTATCGCGAAGCTGCGTGCCACGCACTATGCTGTCGTCGCAGAAGATGACGCGTTTGTCCTTCAACAGGGCGTGGTTCGGGATGAGTTTCATCTTCGCCACGTGCTCACGCTGCTCCTGGTTCACAGGCATGAAGCTGCGCGACCATGTAGGGGTGTATTTCACCACGCTGCGCACGTACGGGATGCCGGTGGCGTGCGAGTATCCTATCGCCATTCCGATGCCCGAATCCGGAATCGGTGCCACGTAATCAGCCTCCACGTCGTCCCTCTTACCCATCGCGATACCACCACGATAACGCATCTCCTCCACGTTGATGTTCTCGTAGTCTGATGCAGGGAAACCATAGTAAATCCACAGGAAAGAACAAATCTGCATCTTGTCGTTAGGCGCGAGCAGCTGGTTCACGCCGTCGGAAGTGATGCGCACAATCTCGCCCGGTCCGAGGTAACGCTCCGTCGAGTAGTCGAGGTTGATGTAGCTGTGGCTCTCGAATGCCGCCACGTAGCCGTCTTTGTCCTTGCCGATGACGATAGGCGTGCGCCCGTACAGGTCTCTCGCCGCTATGATGCTTCCTTCAGTGGTTAGGATGAGCATCGACACCGAGCCGCGGACCTTACGGTAAACGTTCTGAATGCCGTCCACGAAGTCCTTGCCCTGAGTGATGAGCAGCGCCACGAGCTCCGTCGGGTTGGTGTCGCCGTGACTCAGCTCCGCAAAATGCTGTTTGTTCTCCAGGCATTCCTGCTCAAGCTCCCTGATGTTGGTGATTTTTGCCACCGTCACAATCGCGAACTTGCCCAGATGCGAGTTCACCACGATAGGCTGAGCGTCGGTGTCGCTGATGATGCCGATACCGCTGTTGCCCGTGAACTTGGGGAGGTCGTCTTCAAATTTTGTCCTGAAATATGAGCCTTTGAGGCTGTGGATGTCACGGTGGAATGTCTCGCCGTCGAATGTGCAGATACCGCCTGCCGAGGTTCCAAGATGTGAATGATAATCAATGCCGTAGAAGAGATCCGTGCAACACGGTCTCTTTGATACGATTCCGAAAAATCCGCTCATTTTTTATAGGTTTAAATTTTAAGGCGCAAAAATAATAAAAATTATAATGTCGTTTAAACAACATTATAATTTTTTTATTCGTAGGGGCAAATCATTATTTGCCCGATAAAAAATCATATTTACCCAAAGGCGAATGATTATTCGCCCCTACTATTTAATGATTATTTTTTGTGTTTTATCGTTTAATTTCAAAATGTAAACGCCTGTACGTAGAGACGTTTCCTGAAACGTCTCAATTCCATTCACATGCGCTTTCATCACGAGTCGTCCCATCACGTCGAACACCTGCAGCTCGCCTTCGCCGCAAACCACGATACTGCTTCCGCTCTGATAAGCAAACACTGGGTTCTCAGCGTTCTCAGAGTTATTCAAGCGAACCACAAACCTATCGGCGTTATCTGATGTCGAGCCGATAAACGTATACTCACTTTCTTCAAGCAAATCAACGTCTCTTTCAGCCACTTTGTCGATAAGATGCAGGTAGCTGTAATCGCCCTGCGGCTTCACGCTCAATGTGTATTGACCCATTGTTTTCGCCTCGAAATAAAGCTCCACTTGTTTTGCTTCCGGGTTCATATCCACCGAAGCAAAGTCCTCGCCGTTATGATGGATATAAAGCATTGGAGCCTTCTCGTTAAGGTGAGCTATTTTATTCAAGCCGTGACCTTTCTTGAATTCAACGCATGTTTTGTCTTTAAACTCATCATTGTTTATGGTAAACCATATTTTGTTATTGCCTTCCTTGATATCCACTCCGTCTTTGCTTTCTGGCTCACCTGGTGCAGGTACAGGTTTTTTTGTTATTGTTAATGTTCCCGGTTTTTTAGCCTGTACCAGAATTCCCTCCATTACATGTATTTCTTCACCATCATCAATAGGTTCAAATGTACTATCTTCCAAAAGAACATAATAATTACTTTCAAGAAGATCTCCGTTAGGAATAGCCTCTCCGTCACCTTTTTTAATATTATGCGGATATGGGTTGCCTATCATGTTGTAACCTTTGAAAAGATTTGTTTCGTTTGAACCCGTACATGTGAGTGATGTCGTAATTGTTGGGGCTGAATTAAGTGTACCGTTTATTGAGATGGTATAATCGTTACCATTACGATACAAATAACCACGACCATTTTCAAGATAGCTGGCAGATTGATCTACACAAAAGTTTGTATGGGCCGGAGAGGTTTGTCTATAACTCTCCCACTGTTTATTATTGTTTACAGCCTCATTGAAACGATACAAATCATACTCCGCATAATCATTAGCACTTAGTTTGATAAGATTAGTATTATCTGTTATATTTGGATTTGCAATACCAGATGAAATCAGATACCAAAAACGTCCATTTAAAGCCAATGCGGCACTGATATCTTTTTTCAAAGTAGCTGCCACATCGGAACTTGTTGTAACAAGTTGTCCTCCTTGAATAATCAGTTTATCAGGATCGTCATTTGTGATATCAGCTTTTAAATACCCACCAGGAACAATTGTAATAATACCGTTTTCTCCAATAATTATTCCATTAACATCAACCACATCACTAATAACCACTGCATTGTTAATTGTAAAAACTCCAGGTACAGAAGGGTCATCCGGCTCTTCTGGTGTCCATGGCTCCAATATGACAAACTTAGCCTCGTTATTTAATTCTTGAATTGAATACGAAGTGTTGTCACTACTAAAGTTACTTATCCTCGCATGATTATTCAAACCACTTGTAAAAATACTCTCACCAACATTATTAGATACACCTATCTCAGAATTAGAGTCTATACTGTTAGTAATATTAATTTTTGATGCACCAACTAAATACAAATTTGATATATAAGAAGAATATCCAGAATCATCATATCTCCAATTGCCATTAATAACTATCTTTCCACCTATTAAATAGAGTTTTGCTGCACTATTAATATAAACTCCACCGCCATACGACAAATTACTTGTGTTTCCGGAAATAGTAACAGCCGTCATGTTAATAGTACCACCATGCATATAGATTCCACCTCCACGACCTTCATTATTATAACCTTCATCGTAAGCCATATTATAATTAATTGCACAATCATCAACATTTATAGTTCCCTTAATAACATAGATTCCTCCGCCATATTTATATGCTCTATTGTTATTAATTGTACAACCAGTTAATGTTAACGTGCCTTCATCCAAGTGTATGCCACCACCATTTGCCACACTTTCAGTCGTAAGATTATTAACAGCATTAGAATTTATTACACAATCAGTAATAGTATAAGTACCACTACTCTTAACACGAATACCGCCACCTTTGTCAGCTGATTCATTACTTCTTACGGAACAATTTTCACTCATGCTAAAAGTATATGCCTTATCGACAAAAATACCTCCTCCACCGCCTTTTGCCTCATTATTTCTAACAATAACATTCGTCATAGTTAAGCTGCTGCCAACTCCACTATAAATACCACCACCTCTTCCTACAGCATTAGTATTATTAGCGTTATCGTTCTGCTTCTTACATTTATTATTAGCAATTGTCACTTTATCCAAAGTAAGATTTCCCATATTATAGATGCCGCCACCATCATTGGAATCACCATGCTCTGTGCCACTTGCAGCCTTGTTGTAACCACCTTTTATAATACCAGGACCATTTATTGCAACAGTTGGTTTTGTATTTCCATTTTTTACTATCTTAATTACCTGACCATAAGTCTTTGCTTCCGCCAAATAACGGTCAATTGTAAATCCGTTCAAATTGATTACAACATTTCTATTGATTGTTAATGGACCGTCATCTATTCCTGCTTGATAATTGCGATCTAATTCAATAGATTCTGTTGCAGTGTTTATTAAATTTTGTAAATCAGACCAAGACCCATATACATTGGAAACGACACTGAAATCTGTGTATATTGAGCCTTCATAACCATTAGTGCCAGTTATTATCAACTTATATTCACCCGGATCTTCAACTTCAGCAATCGTTTCTCCATAGCTATTTTCGAATGAACATGAATAATGTTCAGATGCTGCTGATGATGAACCATTATATGTGACTGTCGGAGAAACTGTTATTGAACTACCTGTGTAAACATATTCTTCGTGTACATTTGTTATAGCCACTGTTACAGGTCTATAAATAATATAACCAAGTATACTAATACTATTATCCAAACGACCTATTTTATTATTTGGAACATCAGTCACATACACCTCTATTCCTTGATACGAATTATCTTGATTATTACCCACTACATAGTAACATGTGGAAAAATCAATTCCGCTGGTAGAATAATCATAATAAACAAAATTCTCCGCCCAATAAACACCTCCACTGTGTGGTCTGAAAATACAATTACTAAATGATGTGTTGTCATCTCCAGTTCCACAGAAGCCTCCATGATAATTAAATGTCGCTATTCTTCCATCATATACACAGTTGTTAAAAGATACGCCACTGCCGTCAAAAGCAAAACCGGCACCTTCTTCTTTCCATAGAGCTTCATTGCAAATAAATGTTACCCTAACAATAACATTTTGAACTGTTGATGTATTAGTGTTAACACCTATAAGACCCGATTCTTTACCAACATTTGTGTAAATAGTACCGGCAACATTCAGATTTTGAACTGTTGCTCCGTCAGTGTAACGAAATGGAGCTACAATCTGTTCGGTCGTTGGTTCTCCCACTGTTCCATAGTTAAACGTCAATGTATTGGTCGTTGTACTCGGTTTCCCGTCAAATGTTCCGTTAAAAGGATAGTCTTCTGTTCCAACCATTGTACTTGTGGTAACATCTGCCGTCAATTTTACTGTTTGCCCATTGAAACTATATCCGTCATTAACACTTCTTGCAAACAAACCCCAATCTGTATCATCTGAAATAGTATAATACGTACCAGAACCTGCTAAAACATAAAAATTTTTGCTTTGTGATCCTGTCAAAGATGTCTCACCAAAAGGAGCCACAATCAATGTGTATTTTCCTACGCCGATTCCATCGCCTATTGTTACAGGGTTACTCCCTGCATCAACAATACTTTGAGCAAAGCCTTCAGTTATTTCGTCATCTCCATACATCACGGTAAAGCTTATCGAGGTTATTGGAGTTCCCGTATATTGATAAGCCACATTGCCGTTAATTGTAATAGTACAATCAGCAAGATTAGTCTGCCCTCTCAAAATTACGCCAGAAAGCACTAAAATTACCGCAAAAGCGAATCTTCTCAAAAAGGCTAATTTATTCATAATCAACTTATTTTATAATATTTAGTCGTTTTGTTATCGGACTGCAAAATTACACATTATTTTAATCGGAATTACAAATATTTTTTATTGTCCACTTTCAAAAATTAGGAAAAGAAAACTGCTAAACATCAAACTCCAAATAACTCCTTCCGATTTCGTGGATTTTTTTTACAATCTCCCTCTCCCTTTCCTTTGAAGGCCTCTTGAAACCGTTGATATAATTCCTCAACAAACTGGAGTTGATACCGGCGATTTTCGCGAACTCGTTGACATTTATCTCTTTATGAACAAGGAAAAACCGCTGGAAATCAGACGGTTCGGCATCCTCATAAAGAAAACTCTCAAAACTGACATCAACATCGATATTTCTCCAATGAATGCCGTCGAAACCGAAATAATAATCCGATTTCTCAGTTTCATCAGCTTCTTTCAGCTTTGAATACCACAACAGAGACTGGCTATACACCCTGCCGTTTTCATCTTCTCCCCAAAGATGCTCACCTTCGAACCAGATTTTCGTTATTTTCATCATCAAATCCGAACTTTTCTTTCCAGTATTTAATAATCAAATCCTTGTTATCATCAATCACTTCGGCGATTTTTCTCAAATCACCTGATTTTATTCGACATTGCTCCTTTAAGACAAAACTCCGACCATCCCAATCGAATTTTGCGAAACCACCTTTCCCCTCAACATGAATATGAATCGGATAATGTTCTCTCGAATAGAAGAAAAAAGAATATCCGTAAATTCTAAAAACCTCAGGCATAAATCTCAATTTTTTAATTCCGCTGCAAATATAGGAATTATTTTTAATACCCAAGATTCTTTTATGAAAAAATTTCAATTCGGTAATAAATCAAAATGTTTCCAAAATGATGTAAAGATGCATCATTTTGGAAACAAAACCAAGAAAAAATCCCTTTTTTTGAATTTTTCCACTTTCCGCCGTCAGGCGGCACATTGACCGCAGGTCACACATTCGGTCGAAGACCGCACATCCCGCCGTCAGGCGGCACATTCCGCGCAGCGGCACATTCCATCACTTCCTCTTCCGCAATGCCGCATACCCCGCTCCAAGAGCCGTCAGCACTAGCAAGCCGCTTCCCAACGGAGCGCCCTGGTCGCTGTTGTGTTCTCCCACGCTGCCACCAGGCAATGCAGGCATCAACGGGTCGCTTGGAACACCACCGCGGTCGCTGTAACCGTCATTTTTGCTGTTCTTGAAGAAACCGTCACTCTGGGCACTCGCACAAAGACCAAATGTCATCACAACAGCCAATGTTAATAATACTTTTTTCATTTTATCAATTTTATCAATTTGTCAAAATTTGCTGCTTCGCAGAATGTGATTCACTTCGTGAAATGTGTCACTTCGTGAAATGTGTCACTTTGTGAAATGTGCCCTCACTACGTTCGGGAATGTGGAGGCTTCGCCTCATTCGGTCGAAGACCGCACATCCCGCCGTCAGGCGGCACATTCCGCCGTCAGGTGACACATTCCGCCGTCAGGCGACACATTCCGCCGTCAGGCGACACATTCCGCATCGCGGCACATTAAGCCGAAGGCCTCACATTCCGCATCGCGGCACATTCAGCCGAAGGCTGCACATTATCTTATTACAATTTTCTGTGTCTTCACGCTCTCTCCAACTATCCTCATCACATAAACCCCCGTCCTGAGACCGTCAACCGACTCCACACCGTTAACTTTCTTCTGCATGACCAAGCGTCCCATCACGTCGAACACCTGCAGCTCACCCTTACCGCTCACGAGAATCTCGTCGCCGTTCTGGTAAACGAAGTTGTCGTCGCCCTCGTCGCTGTAGTCAGGCAGATATGCCAAGCGCACAATGAAACGGTCCGGCTCATCGGCAGGCGTGCCGATAAACGAATACTCACCGTCGTCAAGCATGTCGATGTCTTTCTCAGCCAGCTTGTCGATGACGTGGACGTAGCTGAACTCGCCCTGAGTCTTAATGCCCAGCGTATACATGCCCGTGGTCTTCGCCTCAAAGTTGAGGTTGAACTGCTTCACCTCGTCGCCGAATGTCGCGATGGCGTAGTCAGCGCCGTTGCTGCTGATGTAGACCATAGGCACATCCTCGTTCATGTGCTCTATCTTTTCAAGACCCACACCCTTCTCAAACAACGCGTATGTCTTGTCTTCATACTGGTCGTTTGCGACCGTAAACTTGATGTTGTCGCCGTTCGATTTTGCCGCCGCTCTTGCTGTCTTTGAAAACTTCACTTTCCTTGCCTCATCAACCTGCACAAGGAATCCCTCCAACGGTGCAATTGCCGTCGATTGGCTTGTTATCTCTGTTCCCCAGGAGCCGTCATCTTTCGAAAGTCTATAAAAACCAGTCAAGTTTATCGGATTACCCTCGCCATCCACAATCTGTTTACCGCTATTGTCAACCAAAGTTGTGTTCAAAAGTGTGATATTTTCAGCATAAGGATTTCCAATAAGGTTGAAGCCTTTGAAATCTCCTGAGCCGCCGCATGAAAGGTTGTATGTGACATCCGAAACATTCAATGTCCCGTCAATATCTATTGTATGGTTATTAGCATTACGATACAAATAGCCACGACCTGTCTGAAGAATATCAAAATTAGTATGACCTGCTTGTCTGTAGTTTTCCCAAGGTTTTACAGCCGCCTCATTGAAACGATATAAATCGTATTTCTGCGAACCTGTTGTGATTAAATTTGTTGCGCTTTCTATGCTTGGATTTGCCACTGGCGATGAAATCACATACCATCCAGATTTGTCATCTTCATCTGCTGCCACAACACCCTTTTTGGCTTTAATCGCCACTGCATTGTTATTTTTAAGCTGTCCGCCATCTTCAATAATTATTGAACCGAAAGTATTCAATGTAATATCTTTGGCAAGAGCCGTGTAATCGCTCGGGATCTTAACTGCCCTATTAATTATAACATCATTAGAAGATGTTGGAAGGTTTCCGCTTAAATTTGTTGCTATCGTGCCATCCCATGTATCTTTATCATTCCATTCAGTAACACCGTAAACCACAACATTACCGCTCTCATCTATTATAGAGCCATAATCATCTCCACCTTCTTCATTACTGTCTATAACAAAATGTGACAAATCTTCCAAAGGGTCACCACTTGTTGCACCATCATCAAATGTTACATAAACCCCTTCATGACCTGGAACAGGAGTTATATTTATTATGGCTTCCTCATCCAATGGTCCTATGACCTCAATAACACTTTCACCTACCAGATATGCATTGGAGGCACCACCGCCTCCTACCCCAAGTTCTCCCTGCACATTATCGGTAATCTGCACATTGCCTTTCACCTGAAACACTGCACCTTCATACACATAAACACCACCACCATCATTTGAGCAATTATTATTTTTTATAACACCACCATCCATAATATATATACTATGGTTAGAACCCTTATTATCAAACAGACAAATACCGCCACCATGATTTACATCACTGTCATAATAATATGTACCATTATTTTCAATAGTACAATCTATAGCAGTCGTTTTTCCACTATAAGAAAAGAATCCACCACCCTGCATAGTCGTAGCATTACCACTTATATTACAGCGCGTCATCACCAATTCACCACTTTCCAAATATACACCACCACCTTGAGAAGCATCTGCAAGAGCTGAATTCCACCACGAAATATCACAGTCTGTTAAATAAGCTATAGCGCTACCAGTTGTCTTAATACGTAATCCGCCACCCTTGCTATCTGCATCATTATAATACACTTCAACACCTGTCATGACAAATGGGTTGGCTTTATCACAAAAAACGCCGCCGCCACCACCTCTTCCGATATTACTTGAGACACTTCCACCATTGATAATCAGAGAACTGCCCGAACCACTGTAAATGCCGCCACCTCTCGCTGAAGGATTTGTACTACCCGAAACCTCCTTATAGCATTTATTATATTCTACATCAACATTATTCAAAACGAGGTTTCCCATATTATGAATGCCGCCGCCGTCTCTTTTAGGATAATATGTGGTTTCTTTAGGAATTGTGCCAGAACCAGGCCAGTTAAAACCTCCTGTTATAGTTCCAGGACCGTTAATTGTAAGATTTGCGCCTTTTTTCACTCTGATAACCTGTCCATAAATAACTGTATCTGAAAGATTGCGATTAATTGTTTTGTTGTTAAGATTTAAAACAACATTTCCTTTAACCACCAATGCGCTATCACTCTTAGGATTAGGAGATGTAATATTACCACTCAATGTAATTACCCTGTCGCCTTTCGAGTCATCCGCCAACTCCGCTTTAAGAACAGCCCACGAATTGAAGTTAATAACTTTTATGGTTGTGGTTTTTGAACCGCCGTAGTTGCTTCCTGCTTTAGCCTTAATATTATAGTCTCCCGCAGCGCTAAGTGTGATAGCACCGTCCACCTGCACCTCATTCACTTTAATCACATAGTTGGTGCCACGTTTCAATGTTCTGCCGTAATATGAAACAACAGGGGCTGTAATTGTTATCGTCTGACCTGAAATGTAAGAATAAGTTGTTGTTTCAAAACCTGTAATATCAGCACTTGGAATGTAGTAGTTTGTACTATTTTTAACATATTTTTTATAAATCTCGTTGGTTAAACCTCCAATCGTTGCATCGGTGTAAGCTTGTTTACAATTCGTCGCATCTAATTGATCATTTGAAGCGGTCTGTTTAGTGACATAATAACAGTTTGAATATTCATGTTTAGCGCTAGAAGCCCTATAAAATGTCCCATCATTACTCAAATCTATGGTACCAGCCATTGTGCAATTGGTAAAATACAATTTACCACCATTATTAAAACTGACAAATCCAGCACATTTCGCAGCACTGCCATTACCATCTTTTTCTATGCTACCATAGAAGATACTATTATTAAACTTTATACTTCCATCTTTGTTTTCCGCGACAAAACCAGCCGCCGATGCGTCGGAGCCAAGCTCTTTACATTTAATAATAATATTGCTTGTGCAGTTTATAATATTGTTTACTTTACTTGTTTTGGTATTATAGGCAAATCCGACAAAACCTGCGTTGTATTTCTTTTTGGAATATATTGTTCCATCAACTATCAGGTTTTTAATTGTAGCTCCATCAATAACACGGAAAGGTGCACTCGGTGAATTATTATGTGCTGGGGTAATTGCTTTTCCCGATGTTCCCACATTGAAAGTCAATGTATGCCAGTCGCCGTCAAATGTACCGCTAAACCATTTACTTTCAGCTCCACCACTTGTCATAGCACCAACAATTGTATCTGCGCCAAGATTTTTTACATTTACAGTAATATTATTTGTCAACTTCAAATACTCACCTAAAAAACTATGTCCGTCGTTCACTGCTTTTGCAAAAGTGCTCCAATCAGTAATAGAACGAATCTCATATGGGTTGGTCTCAGTACCAGTGCCGTGGTCGAAAATTGTTTCCTTAACAATAAAACTTTCCGAAGTCACAGAACCACTGCAACAACCTTCCTTGCCAGTAATTCTTAAAGTGTAAGTACCTGCAGCTATTGTGCTTACATTAACAGCGACACCGCTGCCATTAAGCACTGCTGCGGTATAGCATTCGGGATCAATAACAGTGGCGGGATCGCCAGAAAGATTAAACATCACATCGTATGTGATACCTCCGTGTTGCGCATTGTTTTGGTAATAAAGTGAATCAATACCCGATATCACACATGTTCCTTCAACATAGTAATTGTCATTTCCGGCAAGATTCGTCAGCATTCTGAATTTGCCGTCATTCGGAATATCGCCGTATGATGTATATATGCAATCTCCCTGTGTTGTGGATGCCGTAGGAGCTTCATAAGTGTAATAATAATTGTTACTATTTGTGGTATTATAAGTACCATTTATGAAATTTCCTGTATGCGTGCCGGTTATTGAACTTCCTGCAGCAGGATCGAAAATACATTTGTTGAATTTTGTGTTTGCGTCACCTGTTGCGCAGAAACCGCCACTATAGTCGCCAGCTATAATTTGTCCGTTATAAAGGCAGGAACTCATTTCGAGATAAGTGGCGTCAACTGCGACACCGCCGCAGTATGTACCGCCTCCGGTTAAATTCACTCTAACGGTGACATTGCTGTTTATTTTTGTTTTGCTACCGTAGTTTATTCCAACAAGTCCGGCGGCATATCCGTTGGTGGCGTTTATATTTCCAACAACGGTAAAGTCATTGGTAATCGTTGCGCCATTGGTGCATCTGAAAGGAGCCGTATAATTACCGTCCGATGTATAGCTCACGATAATAGTTTTACCATTGCCTCTAAATGTTCCTTTAAAAGGTTTTCTATTGTCTTCCGTTTCGTCCCAAACGCCAACCATTGCTGTAAGAGCCGGTGTACCCTCAAGTATCTCAACTTCCGATGGAACATCAGCTTCAAGTTGGATATATTTTCCGCTATAGTCGTAGCCGCCGTTAACAGCTGCCGCAAAAGCATTCCAGTCAGCAACACTTGCAATCTGGTATGGGTTAGCAGACGTTCCAGAGCCGCTCAAGGCTGCCTGTCCCCATAAATTTGCGGTTATTAACAATGATAAAACTGCAAAAGCAAATCTTTTAATAAAAGTTAACTTATTCATTTTCATATTGTTATAAAATCTTATAAATCCTGTTTTTTGCGAGTGCAAAATTACAAAAAAAATAACAGGGGGGGGTAAAAAATCGAAAAAAGTTTTCAACAATTTCACTTCATGTTTATCATTCCGAACCCCTTCAGGGGTGAGAAACCTCCACGTCCGCTTCGCGCCATACGGCGGTTTGTAGGGACGCGACATGTCACGTCCCGGATGGCTCTTGACTTTTTGGTTCTTTTCATTAAGGGAAAGAACAGAAAAAATAAAAATTCTAACTTTTCATATCAAAAT
The DNA here is from genome assembly GCA_017427985.1 of Bacteroidales bacterium. Taxonomy (GTDB): domain Bacteria; phylum Bacteroidota; class Bacteroidia; order Bacteroidales; family F082; genus Limimorpha. Next base: position 216,628 of record JAFRRS010000015.1, read on the forward strand.
TAATCTTACCCCTGCCACCTCGAATCATAATCAACAGAAACTTTTTAAATTAAACTTTTTGATATGGATGGCAAAAATAAAAACTTTCTTCCCGTTGTTAAAAGCGCTATTTCCTGATGATGTTTCTTCAGTATTCGGTTTTAATAATTTGTCAAGAAAAAAGTAACAATAGAAAAATATTTATTTAAACATTTTCATTATCTTTGCATTCTCAAATACCTCATATCATGACAATCACAGAAGAAGAACTACAGCGCATTGTGGCAGCAGCAGTCAAAGTGGCTTTAAACGAAATCAAAGGCTCAGACCAACCTGCCGAACAACCTGACAACAAAAAGGTTGATGTAAAACAATTCACAGATGAAGAATTGGACGAGGCAATGCGTTTGATGGAATCCAACAGAGGAAAGGACAATGAACCAAAAGTTGGAATCTTCTGGTATGACCCAAGGCATAATGACTTGTTCGGAGTACGTTCACACAGAGTTTCAGACTATCTTAAAGCCAACGCACGTTCCGAATTCGGCAGCATTTCTTGCTCTGAAATGCACGAAGATGTCTGGAAAAAAGAGTTTCATCGTCAAAAATACAAAAATAACGGTTTGGGACCATATGTTGGAGCATACGAAATGACTCCACGCGGTCGCATTTTCTATAATCCTGATAATGACGAATATACAATAGCAGTAGGTTCATGGATTGAGCAATATCCTCAAGCTGTAACGCTTATTGAAGAGGAGTTTAATTTAAAAAACACTAAACATTCGGTAAAAACCGCAAGCCATTGGGACATCGGACAACGATGGAATTGATGATATAAAAATGGCAAAAACGGCATAAAAAAATAGAGACGTTTCAGGAAACGTCTCTACTAAGGGGGTGGCGACGACCTACTTTCCCACAAGTCAATGCAGTATCATCGGCGCGACGGGGCTTAACTTCTCTGTTCGGAATGGGAAGAGGTGGACCTCCGTGCTGTAGTCACCATGTGTCTCTCTCAAGGCTCTCTTGTCTTAACCTCGACATGGCTCTGAAGGAGAGCGCGGGA
>JAFRRS010000016.1 GCA_017427985.1 Bacteroidales bacterium
CGGTGGTGGTAAAGGTGGTGCTGATTTCGACCCAACAGGCAAATCAGACGCTGAAATCATGCGTTTCTGCCAGGCTTTCATGTATGAGCTTTGGAGAAACATCGGTGCTGACCAGGATTCACCAGCTGGTGACGTCGGCGTTGGCGGCCGTGAAATCGGTTACCTCTATGGTGCTTACAAGAAACTCGCTCGCGAGCACAGCACAGGCGCTCTTACAGGCAAGAGCTATGGCTGGGGTGGTTCATTGATCCGTCCAGAAGCAACAGGTTTCGGTGCAATGTACTATGTCGACCGCATGGTTCACCAGAAGGGTGAGACAATGCAGGGCAAGAAAGTCGCTCTCTCAGGCTTCGGCAACGTGGCATGGGGTGCAGCTATCAAAGCTACAGAACTCGGCGCTAAAGTCGTCGCTATCTCAGGTCCGGACGGCGTTTGCGAAATCGCTGACGGTATCACAAGCGAGATGATCGACTACATGCTCGACATGCGTGCTTCAAACCGCAACAAGGTTCAGGATATGGCAGACAAATTCCCGGGCAAAGCTAAATTCACCGCTGGTAAGAAAGCTTGGACAGTGAAATGCGATATCGCATGCCCATGCGCATTCCAGAATGAGATGGCAGAAGATGATGCTAAGGAATTGCTCAAGAACGGCGTACAGTATGTCGCTGAAGTTTCTAACATGGGTTGCCAGCCAGGTGCTATCGAGGCATTCCAGAAGGCAGGCGTTCCATTCGCTCCAGGTAAAGCTGTCAACGCAGGTGGTGTTGCTACATCAGGTCTCGAGATCTGCCAGAACGCAGCTCACATCAACTGGACAGCTCCAGAAGTTGACCAGAAACTCCACAAGATCATGAACGACATCTATGACATGTGCGTTGAGTATGGTAAACAGGCTGACGGTACTATCAACTACGTGAAGGGCGCCAACATCGCAGGCTTCATGCGCGTTGCAAAAGCTATGTTAGCTCAGGGTATCATCTAATCTTGTAAAAAGGTTAAAATCGTAGAGACGTCAAAATTGTGGCGTCTCTTTTTTATTAATTTTTCAAAAGTAATAAAAAACTATAGCATTTTTGTGTTGTCTGATACACAAAAAATCCAAGCCATGAAAAACATGGTCACATTGTTTATAGCGACGATGCTGGCTTTCGGAATGAGCCAGTGCAGGAAAAAGACCGAAACAATCGAATCCGTAGGCTGTGGCAAAGTCGTGCATATCACACTGAGAGTTGGCGGCTCCAAGCATATTGTGTTCCCAAACACAGGAGCGGTTGTCTATGGTGACGGCGATGTGATTTATGTTGGCAACAATGGTCATTACGTGGGCTCGCTGACATATTCGGAAGGCGCTTTCAGCGGCGATATCACAGACCCGAGCACAGTTGACTATCTGCATTTTTATTTCGTCGGCGGTCTTGCTCCAAGCGCGGCACCATCGGCAGGAACGACGACATCGTTCACTGTGAATATCTCTGACCAGTCGAGCGTGCTGCCGGTTCTTTCATACGGCAGGTCGGATATAAAATATGTGGAAGGCACAGCCACGTACTCTTGTACGCTGCAGAACAAATGCGCATTGGTGAAGTTTGTGCCTTCTATGGTAACAGGTCGACAGATAATTGTATTCGGCATGAAGAATGTCGCCACAGTGGATTTTGAAACACCGGGAATAGTGCCGACAGGCGAAACCGGAACAATAAACCTTTATTCATACAGTCCTGTGTCAAAATGGGCGATTTTACTGCCTCAGGCTGAAGTTGAAAACCCGAAAGTGAAAATAGAAAGCTATAATTCTTCGATAGCAAGTGTCCCTGCGGTGACAAACAATATGTATTACACAGCGGGTGTTGGCATAACGATGGCGGCATCGGAGCTGCCTTTAATCAAAGCCGATTACTCTGTGTCTGATGGCGTGACTGTGAAGTTTTCTAAAGGAAACCTTCAATACAACAAAAGCACGGGTTATTTCAGCTTTATGGAGAAACAATACGATTTGGTTGAGCGGCCGAGCCAGAACGTGGGCACTGATTACTCAAACCAGAACATGATAAGCCTGTTCGGGTGGGGCACAAGCGGCTGCAACCTTCTCGGCACTGAGACAAACTATTATTACAAGCCATATAATACTGACAATTCAAGCGGTACATATTACGGTCCGTATGGCTTGCACAACCTTACAGGTGAATACATCAACGGCGACTGGGGCGTGTTTAACAATTATTCCAACCAGAACAAGATTGAGGACAGCGGCAACATCGAATGGCATCTTATGACAAAGGATGAGTGGCTGTATATGTTGAATTCAAGAAGCACGACAGCCACCGTCAACAGCACTGCCAACGCGCGTTATACTGAAGCCACGGTGAACACCGACGGCACTTCCGTTAACGGTGTCATTCTTTTCCCAGACGAGTATTCTGGTGGCACACCTGCCGGAGTCACCTGGGGAGCCATCAACGACACCAGTGCGTGGGAAACCAAATGCACAATAGCAGGGTGGAGGGCGCTGGAGTCGGCGGGATGCGTTTTCCTGCCTGCCGCCGGTTATCGTAACGGAGTTAATGTTCAAAGCAATGTCGGCACGTACGGCAACTACTGGTCGAGTTCGTACAGCAACAGTGAAAACGCTTACAGTTTCGATTTCAAATCCGGCTATGTGAATGTGCTGTATAACAGCAAGCGTTACTATGGGCAGTCGGTGCGTTTGGTTTATTAGAAAAATCTTCATTTGAAATCCTTTTATTTGTTAATTTTTTGTACCTTTGCAAATTTAAAATCAACAGATGGTTTTTAAAAATTTGTTTAGGTAAATAACTGATTGTCAATATTATGAAGAGAATAATGATGCTGATGGCAATGGTGCTGTTTTCGTGTTCTGTGAAAGCTCAGAGCATCGTAGTTTTCGATTTCAAGACAGGTGACAGCATTCCTGAGGCATTTTCCGACAGCGTGACATCAGTTTTTATGTCGAATTTCCACCCGAAAGGATATGTGGTCGTTGACAGTCTGAAAGTGAATGAATGTATTGTAAATCAAGGATTTGATAAGAAAGATTTAAATAAGCAGCAGTATATCGAGACGGGAAAAATCCTGAATGTCCAGAAAATTGTCATCGGTGAGATTGATCATGTGGAGGAGAATTTTGTCGTCACAGCGAGCTTGATAAATGTTGAGACAACAGCGACGGAGACCATGCTTAAAGCCACGATTTCTGATATTTCAGTATATGAGAATAAAATCAGCGCTTTGGCTCAGAAAATTGTGGAGAAGCTTGATAAACCCGAGGACGATGAGCGTAATCGCACACGTCCCCGCGCATTTACCGTCAACGGAGTGAGATTCATTGTGCAATATGTTAAAGGCGGCACTTTCATGATGGGTGCGACACCTGAGCAGGAAAAAAGCGCGTACAACGTGGAAAAGCCTGCCCATGAAGTGACTTTGAATGATTTTTACATTGGGAAATATGAGGTGACTCAGGACTTGTGGATTGCTGTCATGGGTGAGGATCCTGAAATAATAAGGGCGTGGAACAGGTACGGAAGAGGTGACAACTATCCGGCTTATATGGTGAGTTGGGACGATTGCAAGGTTTTCATTGAAAAACTTAATAAAATCACCGGTGCTAAATTCCGTCTGCCTACAGAAGCGGAATGGGAATACGCCGCAAGAGGCGGGGTGAAAAGCAAGAAATACAAGTTTAGCGGAAGCAATAATGTTAATGACGTGGCATGGTATAACAGGACAATTGTGGGCTACGGACCTATGCCTGTGGGTATGAAGCTCCCGAATGAACTCGGCATTTATGACATGAGCGGCAATGTGTGGGAATGGTGCGAAGACTGGTTTGGCAAATATAGTGAGGAGCATCAAAAAAATCCGAAAGGAAAACCTTCAGGCGTGAACCATGTGTTGCGTGGCGGCAGCTGGAGCCGCAGCTCGCGTCTTGGCCGCATCTCAAACCGCGGATATAACAGGGCTGACGCTCGATATAATTACAACGGATTCCGTTTGGTTGTGGAGCCAAAGACAAAATGATGGACGCGATAAAAGACATACTTCAGAAGCCTGAATTAAGCAGAGATGATATAAAGGCGCTTCTTGCCACGGAAGGTGATGAGATGAGCTTGTTATTCAACAAGGCGCTTGAGACGAAACTCAAACATCTTGACAACTGCGTGCATCTTCGTGGCTTGATTGAATACAGCAACCGCTGCGCGAAATACTGCCTTTATTGCGGCGTGAGAAGCAAAAACACCAAGGTTGAGCGTTATACTTTGAGCGACGAGGAAGTGCTTGAGTGTGCCCATTTGGCTCATGATTTGGGCTATGGTTCTGTCGCCATCCAAAGCGGCGAGCGCGATGATAAGGAATTCGTTGATAAAATCGAATATCTCGTCAAGGAAATAAAGAAAATCGACAACGGAAGCCTTGGAATAACACTTTCTTTAGGCGAGCAGACCGAAGAAACCTACCGCCGCTGGTTTGAAGCCGGTGCACATCGTTATCTGCTTAGAATTGAATCCTCTAATGAGGAACTTTATTATAAGATTCATCCAAAAGATAAAAAACACGATTTTCATAAACGTTTGGCTTGCATCGACTCATTGCTAAGCATTGGTTATCAGACTGGTACAGGCGTTATGGTGGGCCTTCCTTTCCAAACCCTAGATAACCTTGCCGATGACCTTCTTTTCTTTAAGAAAAAAGACGTCGCCATGGTCGGAATGGGTCCGTTCATTCCTCATCCCGACACACCTCTTTATCAATATAAAGACCAGATTCCATCGGCAAAAGACCGAATGAATCTTACATTGAAAATGATAGCCGTATTGCGCCTCATGATGCCTGAAATCAACATGGTTGCGGCCACAGCCAATCAGACCGTTGATCCACTCGGTCGTGAAAAAGCCATCATGGTGGGAGCCAACGTCATCATGCCGAACCTCACCCCGAACGAATTCCGCGAAAATTACCTCATCTATCCCGACAAGGCCTGCGTGAAAGACAAACCAGATCAATGTCAGACCTGCTTGGATTTACGTATGGAATCAATAGGGCATAAGGTTCTCTACAACGCCTGGGGCGACTCGAAGGCGTTTTTGAATAAAAAGGCTGATTGTTAAAGTTTTAGAATTATTTTATCACTATAACTTGTGATTTTTCAACCACAAATCACCATTTTGGGCGATTATCAGTTTTTGATTGCAGAAATAATTTTGCAAATCAAAATAATTATTAATCAAATTAATGTGAAATTATGAAAAAAATTAAATCATTTGTTTTTATGACATTGGCGTTATTGCCTATTATTTCAGCGGCGCAAGTCACAGACGCCAACATATTCGGTCACGTGATCGACAAAACCACAAAAGAGCATCTTCCTTTTGTAAATGTGATAGTTAAAGGCACTACCAAAGGCGCTTCAACTGATGAAAGCGGTCACTTTTTCATAACGAATTTGTCGGAGGGGAATCATGTTATTGAGGTATCTTGCGTCGGCTATAAGTCTGTCCGGACAGAGATTTATATTAAAAAATATGAGAGCAAGGAGCTGAATTTTGAAATTGAGGAGGATGCCCAGATGATGAAAGATGTCGTCGTCTCAGCAAGCCGTGTGGAGGTGAGCAGGCGCGAGGCTGCAGTGATTGTCAACGTGATGAAACCCAAGGCTTTAGAACAGGTTAATGCGATTAATCTTGCTGAAGGGTTGAACTATCAGCCAGGTTTGAGGGTTGAGAACACTTGTCAGAATTGTGGAACTAATCAGGTGAGAATCAACGGTCTGGAGGGTAAATATTCGCAGATTCTCATCGATAGCCGACCTGTTTACAGTGCTTTGGCGGGTGTTTATGGTCTTGAGCAGATTCCGGTCTCGATGATCGACCGCATCGAGGTGATTCGAGGTGGCGGCTCTGCTTTGTTTGGTGCAAACGCCATTGGTGGCGTGGTTAATATCATAACTCGCGAACCTATAAAAAACACTCTTGATGTGGCGCATACAGCCAAACTCATTGGAGGGAAGTCATGGGACAACATCAGCTCATTCAACGCGTCTTTGGTTTCAAGCGATTTCAAGGCAGGCGCTTATATCTTCGGAACATCTCACAACCGTCAGGGCTATGACCATGATAATGATGGCTTTACCGAGTTGGGCAAACAGAAAGCCATGAATATCGGCACGCGCGCGTTTTATAAATTCGGTACAGGTTCAAAGCTTACGGCCGAGTATCACAGCCTTTACGAATTCCGTCGTGGCGGCGACAGCATCGACCTCCAGCCGCATCTGTGCCAGGTGGCAGAGCAGGCTGAACATCATGTCAACGGCGGTGGTCTTACCTATGATTTCCTTAGTGAAAACATGCGTTTTCATTTGTCGGTGTTTGGTTCCGTGCAGGATATTCGCCGTAACACGTATTATGGGACGCAATATGATTTGAATGCTTACGGCTCTTCATCCGATTTCAGCTCGGTGCTTGGCTCCCAGGTGTCATACGGCTTCAACAAATTGCTTTTCATGCCGTCAACTCTTGTGGCGGGTGTGGAATGGGCGACAAACCATCTCATTGACGAGCAACCGGCCTACAAACGTGTCGTCGACCAGCAATCCGATGTTGCAAGCGCATTTCTGCAAAATGAATGGAAAAACAAGCATTTGGGCTTGCTCATCGGAATACGTGCCGACAAACACAGTCTGATGAAAGAGCCTGTTTTCAGTCCGAGAGCCAATGTCAGATGGGAGATTGTTCCGTCGTTAACCACGAGGTTGAGCTATTCTTCGGGATTTCGTGCCCCGCAGGCTTTTGACGAGGATTTGCACATCATGGCGGTAGGAGGGGAGGTGACTCTCATCACTCTCAGCCCGGATTTGAGACCTGAGTACAGCAACAGTTTCAGCGGCTCGGTTGGCTGGGAGCATTTCTTCGGTTCGTTTGACTTTGATTTGTTGGTCGAAGGGTTCTACACCGATTTGCGCGATGTCTTCGTGCTTCGTCCGAATGGCGTTGACTCTCAGGGGAATATACTTCTCGAACGCTGTAATGGTGCAGGGGCGCATGTCGGTGGCGTCAACATTGAGGCGCAGCTGCAGCGCAACGATTTCGCTTTGCAGATAGGATATACATGGCAGCAGAGCCGTTACAAAGAGCCTGAGGTCTGGAGCGAGGATCCGGACGTTGAGCCGCAGCGTCGCATGTTCCGCACACCCGACAATTATGGATATATCTCCGCTCTTTGTCCGATAACAGAACGTCTAAAGACTTCAGTGTCAGCGGTTTACACTGGCTCAATGCTCGTACAGCATTTCGCCGGTTATGTTGAAAAAGACTGTGAAAAAGAGACGCCGTCATTCTTTGATGTCGGAATTAAACTCACTTACGACATCCCGTTGTGCCTTGGAACAAATCTGCAGTTAAACGGTGGCGTGCAGAATATCTTCGACAGCTATCAAAACGATTTCGACAAAGGCGCCTTGCGCGACGCCGGCTACATTTACGGCCCGTCATTTCCACGCACATATTTTGTGGGGTTGAAACTTAGTTTGTAAATAAAAAAGGTGGCTGCTCATCACAGCCACCCAAACATCATTCATTATATAATCCAAATTGAAGTAAAATCTTCTTTATAAGCCATTAGCCAATAGCTGTTAGCCATTAGCTTTGTCCTTCCACAAAATTTCTAATGGCTAATGGCTAATACCTAATGGCTAGAAATATAAGTCTCTTTCCCCTTGCTTGATTCTCTCAATGCGCTTTTTGAGTTCATCGAGGAACTGCGGGTCGACGTTCTTGAAGTTGTTTTCGATGGTTTTCCAGCCTTTTGCGGCGACTTCCGGTGTTGCGTAGTCCACCAGGTACTCGGATAAGGTGAGGATGGCGTTTGGTGTGCAGTAACGTTTGATGAAGCCTGGTACGCTGAACTCCATGAAATGCTCGCCGGTTCTGCCCAAACGATAGCATGCTGTGCAGAAGCTCGGGATGAAGTCGTGGTCCAAAAGCTCGTCGATGATGTCGCCCAAAGTGCGGTCGTCACCGATCTTGAACTGCTCGCGATGCAGGTTCTGGTTCTCCTGCTTGTCGCTGTTTTTCTCTTCCTCCTCGTGATGATATTTGTAGTCGCCGATCTGCAAGTTGGTACCGCCGTCGATCTGTGAAATGCCGTATTCAATGGCTTTTGCACGGAATGCGGCGTCCTCGCGGGCTGTCAGAATCATGCCGGTGTAAGGCACTGCCAGACGGAATATGGCGATAATCTTTTCAAATGTCTCGTCGTCGACGAAATATTTCTTGTCGATGCTCAATCCCGATGCGTCTTTGATACGTGGGAACGAGATGGTGTGCGGTCCGACGTTGAAGCAAGCCTCGAGGTGGTTGGTGTGACGAATCATTGCCAAAACCTCGTAACGCCAGTCATACAAGCCGAAGAGGATACCGAGACCGTTATCGTCGATGCCGGCCTGCTGAGCGCGGTCCATGGCGGTCAGACGGTAGTTGTAGTCGCCTTTCTTGGTGTTGATAGGGTGGTACTGGTTATAAATCTCAGGGCAGTAAGTTTCTTGGAAAATCTGATATGTTCCGATGCCGGCCTCTTTCACTGTGCGGAAGCCTTCAACATCCAATGGAGCTGCGTTGATATTCACACGACGGATCGAACCTTTGCCTTTCTTGGTGTTGTATGTCACTTTCACAGTGTGGGCGATGTATTCCGGCGAATATTTCGGCGACTCGCCATAAACCAAGATGAGACGTTTCTGACCGTCTTCCTCCAAAGCCTCCACGTTGCGGACGAGCTCTTCGTCGGTGAGTGTGGTGCGGATCTGTTCTTTGTTCGAAGAGCGGAAACCGCAGTAGCTGCAGTTGTTTACGCAATAGTTGCCCACGTAGAGAGGGGCGAAGAGCACGATGCGGTTGCCGTAGATGCGGCGTTTCAGCTCGCGAGCGCCTTCCTTGATTTCCTCAACCAGTTTTGGATCTGTTGTGTTGACCAAAACCGCTGTCTCTTCCATCGTGAGACGGTTCTTGTTCAGTGATTTCTCAATGATTTCGTGCACGCGCTCTGGTGTGCTCTTTGTGTTGTTGATGTAGTCCCAAATCTCGTTTGAGTCGATAAACGGGCGGTTAGGCTCGTCTGGGATGCGGCATTTTTCCGGATGAAATTGCATATTTTTAGCTTTTATTTGTTATTTTTCCTTTTTAAAACAACAAAATTCAGCTGAGAAAAGAAGTGTTTCAATTCCCTCGTCGTCAGATTTTTACATCTTCCGACTCTGACTTTTTATCTGTAAAGCCCTTAGTCTCAATAACTTATCTCAACTTTAGGTCATCTACAAACTATTGTTGGTTGGTCTTGCAAAGATACTTATTTTTTTAATAAAAATTATTTTTTTCTAAAAAACTAAGGTCTAAAGTCTAAGGTCTAAAGACTAAAGACTTTAGTAACTCTTTCAAAAATCCCGTTCATATAAGCAATCGCCATGCCGTAGTTGCTGATCGGGATGCCGTTTTCGACCGCCATGTTCGTGCGGTTGATGAGCTGTTTGCGTGTCGCCATGCAGCCGCCGCATTGTATCGCCATCGCGTATTGCTTGATGTTTTCAATCGGCGTGAGGCCTGAAAGATAAGTGAATTCAATGTTCTTTCCCGTGAATTTCCTAATAAGATTAGGCAGTTTCACACGTCCGATGTCGCCGCAGCTGATTTCATGCGTGCATGACTCAAGCATCAGGATTTTGTCGCCATCTTTGAGATTCGACAGGTGAGGGGTGCCTTTCAGATAATTCTCGAAATCGCCTCTCAAACGGGCTAAAATGATGCTGAAACTTGTTAGCATCACGTCTTTAGGCACAATCTCGTTGACAATTTTAAACACTTGAGAATCAGTGACTACCAGATTGGGTCTAGGCAATCCAGATTCAAAGTATTGTTTCAATGCCGTTTCTTTCAACACCACGCAGATGCAGTCGTTGTCGAGCACATCTCTGATTGCCATCACCTGCGGAAGTATCATTCGGCCTTCAGGAGCCTCATCATCAATCGGTGTCACTAAAACCACCACATCCCCAGGTTTGATTATGCCTCCAAGTAGCGATGTTTTCTTATATGCGCTTTCAGGGATGGCTTTCTTTAATGCCTCTTGTAAAACTTTAGCATCATCTTTTAAAGCACTGAATTCCAATACTTTAGTTGAAAATTCGCTTTCAATCCGAGTTCTCAAGTTCTCCGAGAGCTCCGCGATCTCTGATTTGTTATGAACTATGATAAACGGCACCTCATGCTTCTTAAACTGCTCAATAATCTCCATTTCTGGCTCCCCGAATTCCTCTCCGACAATCACCAAAATCGCGCAATCAATCTCTTTGAGCACCTGATAAGTCTTCTCAACGCGTTGTTTTCCGAGTTCGCTCACATCGTCAATGCCCGCAGTGTCAATCAGCACCACTGGACCAATCCCGAAAATCTCGATTGATTTCTTCACAGGGTCGGTGGTGGTTCCCGCCTGTTCCGACACAATCGCCATCGGCTGTCCCGTTAACTTGTTGATTATCGAGCTTTTACCGTTATTCATCCGCCCGAAAATCCCAATATGAGGTTTTAAATCTTTAGCCATAATTTCCTAAGAATTCAAAATGCAAAGATAAGAATTATTTTGTATCTTTGCAACCTATAATACACGATTTAAATGAACTTTCTCTATCCAAATATCCTCTGGTGTTTGTTTGCGTTGGCAATCCCAATCATCATACACCTTTTTAACTTCAGAAGGCATAAAATCGTTTATTTCAGCAACACGGCGACGCTGAAGACGATAAAGCAGGAGAACGCCAAGACGAAGAAGCTGAAATACATTATCGCATTGATAATGAGGATGTTATTCATCGCGGCACTTGTCTTAGCTTTCGCTTATCCTTACAATCCCGACCAGACACTGAAGACCGACGATGCCGACAATCTTGTGGCGGTTTATATCGACAACTCAATGTCGATGCAGAGCCAGTCGTCGGAGATTTCTCTTATCGAAGATGCAAGAGCTTCGGCACGCAAAATGGTCAGTAATATAAGCCCTTCGCAGAGGTTTGTGCTGCTCACCAACAGCCGTCAGCCCGACAACGAATACCCGATGAACCAAGACGAGATGCTGATGAGCATCGATGCGATGCAGACTGAGGCTTCTCCAATGAGTATCAACGCTTTATACGAGAATCTTCAGATGATAATGCGCCGCAACGGCTTCAAATCGGCATCGTTGTTCATGTATTCCGATTTCCAGGACAATGTTATGAATCTCAACGGCATCGTCGCCGACTCGGCAATTCAAATCGTCGCCATGCCGTTAAAGTCTGATTATCAACAGAATATCTACATCGACACGGTCTGGCTGTCGTCGCCGATTCTGCAGAAAGACCTCGCCAATGAAATCAATGTTCGCGTCGTCAACGAGAGTGGGAAGGATGTAAAAGGTCTCCCAGTGAATTTCGAAATCGACGGTAAGGCCGTGGCATTCAACACAATCGATGTGCCTGCAAATGGCAGAAACGACGTGTCAATGCAATTCATAATCAATGATGGTAAGGACGCGGTGTGCCACGTCCGTTCGGCTACCGTTTCAATCAACGATTTTCCAATCACATTCAACGACACGTACAATTTCATATTGAACGTTCGCCCAATCATCAAAATCGTGGAATTGTCAACGGCGGTTGAGACGCACGGCCGTGCGTCTCAACAATCGCAATCCCCATTGGCAACGTTGTTTTCCAACGATTCCCTCTTCAATTACACCCGCATCGACCCTCGCCGCATCGACCAACAGTATCTCTCTGATTGTCAGCTGATTATCATCGATGGCGACATCGTCAACGAAACGATGATGCAATCAATCCTTAATCTGGCAAAAGACGACTGCAGCGTGGTTCTGCTCCCATCTGATGCCGACCCTAAAATTTTTGATGACACCCTAAGCATCAGCACTATTGCATCGCAGCATGAGTTCTTTGATGACATCTTCGTTTCCATCCCCGAAAACGCCGACCTGCCAAAAGTCTATAAACACGTTCAAATCGATAACAAACGTTTTTATAACTCATTATCCCTCATTTCTTTACAAAACGGCACTTCTTTCTTTACTTTAAGTCAAATCGGAAGCGGAAATGTATTTGTTTTTGCCTCAAAACTTGACAAGGATTGGACTGATTTCACCGACAATTCGCTGTTCGTTCCAATAATGTACAAAATCGCGATGCTTGGCGGGAAGATAAACAGGCTTTCATATACGATTGGAGTTGATAAAGAATTGCTAATCAATGATTTGTCGGTATTTTCTGAAGGGGATGTCCGCATACGTGACATGGAAAACACTTTCGAAATGATTCCTATTGTCGAATTGCGTAACAATCGTGCTCTGATAAGGCTTTACGACGAGTTGCCTAGTGCAGGTTTCTATACTATCAACAAAGGCGATGAAGTCATTGAAACGACTGCTTGGAACGACAGCCGTAAAGAGTCGAAAATGAAGTTTTTGGATGGGGAAGAAGTTGATAAAATATTGAAAAACAAAGGATTAAACGTGCTTGCTGTGATGAGAGCTGACGAATTCCATTCAAACGACGTTATGAAGATGATGGTGCGCCGCTCAATGCTATGGAAATCATTCATCATTTTATCGTTGATAACTATGTTGATAGAAATTTTGGTTTTGCGTTTCTGGAAATAAAAAATTTTGTAATTTTGTAAATTGACTTTGAATTTTTGAAAATGGCAGATTTTGACGACGAAAATATTGACAATCAGGAACTTGAAGAGATAAACGAAATTGGTGACGATGTTACTCAAGTGCTTGACGGCTTCGATCCTACGGCGGAAGAGGAGTCGGGAATGCTTGTGCAGTCGGGCGATGGCTACCGTGTGGTGCCTCTGAAGGGGATGTTTGAGAACTGGTTTCTCGACTATTCCTCATACGTCATCCTTGACCGCGCTGTGCCTGAGATTGACGACGGTTTGAAGCCTGTGCAGCGCCGCATCCTGCATTCCATGAAGGAAATCGACGACGGACGCTACAACAAGGTGGCGAATATCGTGGGAAACACCATGAAATATCACCCTCACGGCGACGCTTCAATCGGCGATGCGCTTGTAAATCTCGGTCAGAAAGACCTTCTCATCGACTGCCAGGGTAACTGGGGCAATATCCTCACCGGCGACGGCGCGGCTGCTCCGCGTTACATCGAGGCACGACTCTCGAAATTCGCTCTCGACGTGGTTTTCAACCCGAAAACGACAGATTGGACGTTCTCTTACGATGGCCGTAACAAAGAGCCTATCTCCTTGCCAATCAAGTTCCCGTTGCTGCTTTTCCAAGGAGCCATGGGTATCGCGGTGGGTCTGAAATCTGAGATTCTGCCTCATAACTTCAACGAACTCATCGACGCGTCAATTTCTTACCTCAAAGACGAGCCTTTTGAGCTTTATCCTGACTTCCAGACAGGCGGTTTAATCGATGTCAGAGGCTATAATGACGGCGGTCGCGGCTCAAGGGTGCAGGTGAGGGCGAGAATCTCGCAACTTGACAAAAAGACATTGGTAATCACAGAGATACCATACGGAACTACAACTGAAACTTTAATACAATCGATAACGCAGGCAGGCGAAAAAGGCAAGATTAAGATTCGTCGTGTTGATGACAACACTTCGAAAACGGCTGAGATTGTTATTCATCTTGCGCAGGGTGTCTCGCCCGACCAGACCATCGACGCTCTTTACGCTTTTACGAAGTGCCAGGTCAAGCTGAACAGCCTCTGCACATGTGTCATCCATAACGATAAGCCTGAATTTACTACTATTTCGGCGATTTTGAAGCATAACACCGACCATACAGTGGATTTGTTGAGTTGGGAGCTTCAAAACACCCTGGAAGAGCTTGAAGGTCAGTGGCATTGGATTTCTCTCGAGAAGATTTTCTTTGAGAAACGAATTTATAAGATTTTGGAAAAAGATGCGGAAAGCTATGATGCTCAGATAGATGCGATTGAAAAAGCTTTTGACCCTTATCGTCCGAAGCTGAAACGCGACATCACTCGCGACGACGTGCTTAAGCTTTGCGAGAAGCCGGTTCGCAAAATCTCAAAATTCGACATCAAAAGGGCCGAGGAACAGCTGGAAGTCATTGAGAAACAGATAGAACAGGTGAAATACGACCTCGACCATATCGTGGATTACACCATCCATTATTTCGAGGAAATCAAGAGGAAATATGGCAAGGGACGCGAACGTAAAACGGAGATTCGCAACTTTGACAACATTTCTGCAGTGGCGGTGGCGGCGAACAACGAGAAACTGTACGTCAACAAGGAGGAAGGCTTCATCTGCACTGGCGCGGGTCTTAAAAAAGAGCAAAACAAGGACGCTTACGGCTTTGTGTGCGACTGTTCAGATATTGATGACGTCATCGTTTTCCGTGAAAACGGAACGTTCTCGGTTGTCAAGCTGCAGCCTAAGCTGTTCGTCGGACCTGAAAAGATTATCTACGCTAACGTCTACCATAAAGGCGACAAACGCACGATTTACAACATGGCGTATCGCAATGGAAAGCCAGGAAATCCTTACTATGTCAAGCGTTTCTACGTCGACGGCATCACTCACGACAGGATTTACGACCTGACGATGGGAGAGGCTGGCTCAAAAGTGGTGTATTTCTCAGCAAATCCTAACGGAGAGGCGGAGGTTATCAAGGTGATGCTACGTCCGTCGCCGAAGCTGAAAAAGACTTCTTTGGACTATGATTTTGCCACTTTGGACATCAAAGGACGTGCAAGTCGCGGTAACAAGCTCACAAATCACCCCGTAAACCGCATTTTTAAGCGCGAGGAGGGCGTTTCGACCCTCTCGGCACGTGAGATATGGTACGATGACACTGTGAAGCGTCTGAACGCCGATGGACGCGGAATTTCGATTGGCAGATATTCGGGCAACGACAGAATCATGCAGATTCACGCCAACGGCGAGTTCCGTCTCACGAATTTCGACCTCTCAACGCATTTCGACGACGACATGACGATGATTTTCAAGTTCGAACCTGAAACGATATTCACCGTCTTGTACATTGAAGCCGAGACTAAGTTGATGTATATCAAGAGGTTCACTGTTGAAGAAGATACTCCTCTCAACAAACGAATCTCGTTTATCGGAGAAGGCGGAGATGCCAAATTCCTTATGCTTAATATGGATTTACTGCCAAGATTATTATTGAAATTCAATGATGGTGTAAGCGGCAAACACTTTGAGGATGAGGAAGTTAACGTTGACGAATACATTGGCGTGAAGAGTTACAAGGCGAAGGGCAAGCGCCTGTCAGTCCACGACGTGAATTATTATGAGTTTTTGGAACCGTTTGAGCCGCCAGTAGTGGAAGAGGAGTCGGATTCTGCAGAAGAGCCTGCAGAAGAAACGGTAGAGAACTCTGAGAACTCGGAAACTGTCGAAGTTGAAGAAACATCAGAGAACTCCGAGAACTCTAACAACACAATTGATTCTGAAGAGCCTAACGATGACGACAATAAAGACGGTCAATTAACGTTATTCTAAAAATGAAAAAGCTGATTTTGATATTATCTGCTGCGATTTTGCTGTTGATTTCATGTTCCGAGCAGCACAAAATCGCGCGCCGTTTTGTGAAGAATAACAACAAGACCGTCGTGGCGTTGTATATGCCTGAAAGGGTGGTAAAGAGGAACCTCCGCAATGATTCTATTCCTGAAAATCTCGTCGATTCATCGCTTCAAACCCAAATCGCTTATCTTGAAAAACAAGTTAAAGTAATTGATAAAGTAAATGATGATAAATTATTGGATGTCATTTATTTGACAATGCAGTCGGTGCTTAAAGATTACGGCTTGACAGTGGAATATTGGGAGGGTGAAAATTCGCAGCCAGACTCAACGCATTGGGTGATTGAGATTCCGCGAATTGAGGTTACAGAAGTGTGTGAACCGCATCAGTTTTGTGGCTGGATTGACTACAACAAATACTGCATGGATGTGCCTATTGACTTGGTGAATGTCGCGACTTGGTTCAATCTCGCCAATGACACGACTTTCAATATGACGTTTACAGAGCAGAACTACTTTAACGACACTGACGTTGACTTTGATTATCAAGGGAATAAGGTCGTTGCAAGGATAGCTTGCGACACAATAAGTATTGATGGCTTTTATAATTTCGCAAAGCTTTTGGGCAAGCTTTATGCCGGCTATTGTTACGATTTTATGATGAACAAATACATTGATAATCATGAAGTTGGACCGATAGACACAATTTATCGTTTCCGCTACGATCCTTACGAACGGTATTTCTACAGAACTAATAGAGATTATTTGATTGAGATAAAATAGCCAATGGTCAACAGCCAAAGGCTAAAGTCTTTTTCTTCCCTGAATTTCTTTGATTTTTGCTTTCATTTCGGAAGGTTTCACGTCGTAGACTTTGCCGTCGAAGACGATGCGTATGCTGCCGGTTTCTTCGGAGACGACCAGAACGATGCAGTCGTGAGTCTCGGAAACACCAATGCCGGCGCGGTGTCGGAGACCGTAGCTGCCAGGAAGTCGCGTCTGTTGCGTGATAGGAAGGATGCAGCGTGCCGCCACGATTTTGTTGTTCGAGATGACCATTGCGCCGTCGTGGAGCGGGCTGTTTTTGAAGAAGATATTTTCAAGCAAAGGCTTGCTGATTATTGCGTCAATGACAACGCCTGTATCGATAATGTCTTGTAAATCATTCTCTTGCGTGAGAAGAATCAAAGCGCCGACTTTGTCGTTGCCCATCGAGATGCAGGCTTCGCAGATAGGGTCGAGGTCGGTGTCGTCAGCTTCTTTGTATTTCACGCCGAAACGCGAGAAAAACTTACGGAATCCGACAGCAAACTTTGACGTTCCGATACTTAAAAGAAACCGTCGTATTTCAGGTTGGAAGATGATAATCAATGCGATGAAACCGACGTTGACGAAGGCACCGAGGATGTAGGTTAGGAGCTCCATGTGAAGCAAAGTCACGATTTTAAGCCCGATAATCACTGCGACAATGCCAATGAAGATGTTGATCGCCGTGCTCCCTTTCACCAGCGTGTAAAGGAAATAAAGCAATAATCCCACCAGGATTATGTCCAGAATATCCAGATAACGGATCTGAATGAAGGCGCTTATCATCAAATCAACCATAACGTTTGAATTAACTCACAAAAATACAAATATTTTTTAATTGTCAATTATTTTTTCGTCATTGCGACCAACTTCACTGCTTCTACTGCTTCTCTCACGTCGTGGACGCGCAAAATATCGGCGCCGTTAAGCAATGCGATGGTGTTGAGAACGGTTGTGCCGTTTAATGCTTCTTGTGGTGTAATGTTTAAAGTCTTAAATATCAATGATTTATGAGAAATACCAATTAAAACAGGCAAGTTTTTTATACGATATTTATCAATGTCTTTAAGAAGCCCGAAGTTACATTCTATGGTTTTATTAAACCCAATTCCTGGGTCGAGGATGATTTGCTGCTCACCGTATTCCAAGAGCTTATTCACTTGATTTTCAAAGAATTGACGAACTTTTTCATGAACGTTTTCGCTGATAATCTCCTCGCGGTGCATGCCTTCGAGAGTGCCCGTGATATGCATCAAAATATATGGAATGTGATTCTTTCCAATGAAATGGATCATTTCATTGTCGAAGAGTCCGCCCGAGATGTCGTTGATGATATCTGCGCCTTCTTCAATGCATTGATTGGCAACGCTTTGACGGAATGTGTCGATAGAAATAAGGATGTTCGGGAACTCTTTTCTGATGGCTTTCAAAGCCGGAATGATTCGTTCAATTTCCTCCTTGTCGGAGATGCGTTCGCAGCCCGGTCGGGTGGAAAAAGCGCCAATATCTATGATGTCGGCACCATCTGAAACCATATTTTTGCAATGCTCGACAACTGCCGCAAGTCCTTGATACTTACCGCCATCGAAGAATGAATCGGGCGTCACGTTCATGATTCCCATCACGACGGGACGGTCAAACGAAAAAAATTGTCCTCTTGTAGCTATTCGTAACATAAAAATGTGTAATTTTACAAACGCAAAATTATAAAAAATTTTTCAATGAAGAGAGATACGACAGCAGAATATCAGCAAGTGGTGACGCAGTGCCGCGATATTTTCGACAAGAAGATGCAGGATTACGGTGCGGCGTGGCGAATCATGCGCACCGAGTCGCTCACCGATCAGATTTATATCAAGGCAAACCGCATCAGAAGCTTGCAGAGGAAGAAGGAACACCTTGTAAATGAAGGCATTGAGCCTGAGTTCATCGGCATTATCAACTATTCGGCTATGGCGATAATACAGCTGCAACTTGGCGTGGTTGAACAGCCGGATTTAGATTTTGAGACAGCCTCGAAGTTGTATAAAAAGGTCTTGGATGAAGCTTTCGACCTCATGACGAGAAAAAACCATGATTACGATGAGGTTTGGCGCAGTATGAGAATCAGTTCGATGACCGATTTGATTCTGATGAAGATATTGAGAGTCAAGGAGATAGAGGATAACAACGGCAAAACTCTGATTTCGGAAGGTCTTGACGCAAACTATTACGACATGATAAATTATGCTGTTTTCTGCATGATTTTGATTAACGAAAGCAAAGAGAAATAATGGCTGGTTCGGCAAAGAAAACGGTTGTTGCGGTATGCAGGATACTCGTTGGAATGCTGTTTATTTTCAGCAGCTTCACGAAGGGCGTTGATCCGCTTGGGACGAAGTACAAGATGCTTGAATACTTCGCCGCTTACGGCATTGAGTGGATGAACGACGCCGCCCTGGTGCTTGCTGTAGTGATGATTTTGGCGGAGTTTATTGTTGGTATCTGTTTGCTAACCAACGTCTTGTCGCGCCTCGCTACGCTCGGCGCGACCCTTCTCATGCTGTTTTTCACCGCCACCACGTTTTTCGACGCTTTATATGACCTCGTTCCCGATTGCGGCTGCTTCGGAGCGGCAATCAAACTCACAAACTGGCAGACGTTTGGAAAAAATATCGTCATTGATGCAGTGCTTTTGCCAGTGATTTTTAACAATAAGTCATTGAAAAACAATCGTCTGACGCTTGGTTGGCAATGGGTTTTGGCAGTCATTTTCATGTGTGTTTTCACCTGGTTTGAGATTTATAACATCCGCCATCTGCCGATTGTCGACTTCATGGACTGGAAAGTGGGGAAGGACATGAGTCCGAAAGGCTACGATGCAGGTAAGATTTTCGTGACCTACGAGAACAACGAAACCGGTGAGACTCAGGAGTTTGAGTCGCCGAACTACCCTTGGAACGACAGCGTCTGGATGAGCCAGTGGACCTTTGTTTCGCAGCGTTCTGAAGGCGGCTCCAATGCTCTCGGATTCGCTATTTTGGACGCGGAAGGCGAGGATGTGACGCATATTTTATACGATTCAGAAAATTTGTACGTCTTCGTGGCTCCATATCTCGAAGAAATGACCGAAAAAGACTTCGAGAATTGCATTAAGATGACGGAAGTGGCTTATAATCAAGGATTTGAATATATCTGGCTGACAGCCGCATCGCCTGAATATGTCGAGAAACTGAACGAAGAATATCTGATTTTCAACGATGTGTATTATGGCGACGAGCTGGAGCTGAAGACTATGGTGCGGTCTAATCCAGGCTTGATGCTGATTGATAACGGAGTCATTAAAAATAAGTGGTCGAAGATTGATTTTCCGCTTGTGAAATAGTATGTTTGCGTACATTGTGAGAAAAATACTCTACGGAATCCTCGTCCTTTGGGGCGTGGCGACGTTGGTGTTTTTCCTTTTCACAATCGTTCCGGGCGACCCTGTGCGCATGATGCTTGGTCAGCGTGCCGACGAGCAGGACGTGCAGGCAATCCATCATGAACTCGGTCTCGACCAAAGCATTGGAAAACAATATGTTGACTACTTGAACGACCTTTCGGTCATCTCGTATAAAGACGGCAAAATTGTACTTAAAGCGCCGTATCTGCGCTATTCGTACCAGAGCAAAAGACCAGTGGGGACTATACTTGCAGAGGCTTTCCCAAACACTTTGATTCTCGCTTTCGTGTCGATACTCTTCGCCTTTGTGATAGGAGTGCTTTTAGGTGTGCTAACTGCTATCGTAAACAGCAACTTTTTGAACCGTTTCACGTTGTTTATCACCACGATAGGGATGTCGTTGCCGTCGTTTTTCGCCGCAATCCTCATCGCATGGCTTTTCGGCTTCGTTTTGGAGTCGGTCACTGGTCTCAGCATGACCGGAAGCCTATTCTCCGTTGACGATTACGGCAATGGCGCCTATCTTGACTTGAAAAACCTCATTTTACCGGCATTGACGCTTGGTTTGCGTCCGTTGGCTGTTATCACTGAACTTACAAGAACCACTTTACTCGAAGTGATGTCAATGGATTACATCCGCACTGCGAAAGCCAAGGGTTTGAAAAAATGGCGTGTCATCGGTGTTCATGCCCTCCGAAACGCTATGACGCCAGTGGTTACTGCAGTTTCCGGATGGTTTGCATCCTTGCTCGCAGGTGCCGTCTTCGTGGAATACGTCTTCGACTGGAAAGGAATCGGTGTTGTAATCGTCGATGCGCTCGACAAATTCGACTTCCCTGTCGTCATGGGCGCGGTATTATTAATAGGAGTGATGCTGATTATTATAAATATTGTTGTTGATATTATTTATGGAATTTTAGACCCGAGGGTGAGGATAAAATAATTTGACATTTAACAAATCAAAAACAATCAACATCATGAAAAAGCATCTTATCATAACAGTAGCATTCATAATATCAACAATATTATTGCCAAGTTGTGGCGCTTTATCATTTCAGTTGAGAAACTTTAAAAAAGTTAGAGGCACTTATACAAATTCAATAAGCAATCACGAACCTATAAATTTTGTGGTAAAAAATAATAGGATGTTGGCTCAAGCAACAATCAACGGCGAACCAGATACTGTTTTGCTGGACACGGGCGACAGTCAAGGTCTGACATATTTCCATAATATTTCGGAAAAAACCGACGACTACTCTAAGTTGAAATTACAAAGTGCGCATAAAAAATCCATAGTCTATGCAAAAATGGACACCGTCAACGTTCAATTCTATTATTTCCATAATACATTAAAACTCGACATTTGCGTAAATTACGACAACCCTTGCGGAAATGCAATATCCGATTATCCCGTACTTGGCAACGATGCCATTTTCGCCTTCCAATTCATGAACTCAAAAATGAGTTTAAGCTTTACGGATCAGAAAATAACATATTACAATTACCATGATGATACATCATTTAATTTGAACGGTTACAAACCAATGAAATGTGACTATACATGGAAGCAAAACGTTTTATATGTCTATCCGATTATTGGAGGAGTGGAATACAAATGCCTTTTCGACACAGGCAACAATAAATACATCCTATTACAAAACAAAGGCAAAAAAGTACAAAAGCGTGATGGCGATATAATTCTGGAAGGAGCATTTGGCATTGCCACATCAGGAATTGCAGCAGTTGACGAGATGATTGTAAGACCAGATGAGATAGTTACTCTCGGTGACGAAGATTTCAAAGCCACGGTTATGTATCTTTCTGATATTGTGGTTGGTAACATGGGCATGCAGTTTATCCAACGATTCGACTGGTTCTATGATCGTGTAAAAAATGTATTGTATTATAAACCTCGTGATGTTGAAGAAAACAAGTTTAATTTAGATCAACCATACAGGGTTCTCGCTACAAACGACGGTCTTATGATTGTCAGCCGCGTCGTTGATGATAAAAACACTTTGCGATTCGGAGACATCATCACCTCTGTCAACGGTGAAAAAATCACCGCCGAAAACATCTGCCAATACAACGAATTATTGAATAACACACAAGATTGGAATGAATTTGAAATTGAGATAAAACAATAATCACACTCATTGTCCAAGTGTGCTGGAGGCACACTATCCTATTAGCCTCAGGCAACGCCTGGGGTAAAATGTAAAATAATATGTATTTTTTACGTTGAGGCGCGCCGGAACGGCGCCTCAACATTTTTTTTATAAAAAACCATAACATATTCCACCATTAAACCCCAGGCGTTGCCAGGGGCTATTAATGTTTCGTGCCTTCAGCACGATGGTTCTTGCGAAAATTGATTATCCCTCCGTACAGCATCGTAATTACATCATATCAAAAATCGCATCCAAAGTCCTTTTGTCGGACTTGAAGCCAAGCGATTCCTTGATTTTCTGCTTCCTTTTGAAGATGGCGCTTTGAGAAACGCAATATATCTCCGACAATTCTAACGTGGATAAGCGAGATTTTACCAAACAGCAGAACTGCAGATCTTTCTCGTTCAAATCAGAATTCTTCAAAAAATCGGAAAATGAAGCGAAAATTTGCATAACCGTTTCGCACAACTCGTTGATTTCCTGCTCGTTAACAGCTTCAAAAACCGGCTTTTTATTTGCCGAATAATAACCTTTTTCGCGCATCAGCTTGTAAATGTCGGTTTGCTTAAACTGATTATAAGACGAGGCTTTCTTTGAATATCTTTTTCGTGTAAACAACCACAGGCACAAAATAATAACAAGCGCAATTATTCCATTAACCAGTAATTTTTGTGTTGTGGGGCTTTGTGGTTTTTCAATTTGTATTTGATAATAATAGGTTCCTGTTACAGTGTCTCTTGTAGCCGTAATACTTTCAATCGGTTCCTGTAAATGATAAACAATAGCTGGTTTGACAGTGTCGTTCATATCAATTTTTTTGCAAAAATACTACATTATTATCACCACCAATTTCTGCATTCCAGCATTTTTCCAATAAAATTCCAGTGAAATTCATGCCGTTTATCGTGTTTTATCTTCAAATTTGCACAAATAAAAATTTAATACAAAAATTTATAAATATGAAAAAATACCTTGAAATTGCCCTGATGAGCGGCGTTGGTGTTATTGTAGGCTTCTTGTTCAGCCGATTGCTTAAGTATTATAGTGTTGAATACGATGTCTTGCTGGAAATCATATCCATCCTAACAATCGTGCTTATAGCATCCGTTTGGGCTGGTATAAAGAACTTATCACGTATAAAGGACTTATCACGAAATAGAACAAAGTAAGGCACATGAAAAACCTTCTGCTCGCAATATTCCTTGCGAGTTCCCTCTCGTCCTGTTCCGTCCTCTGGGATTACGCTGTCCTGCCGTTTTCAAGGGTCGATAGCCATACTGACATTAATTGGCAAAAACTCTATCCTGACTGCGATTATGCGATATTCGATGTCGATACTATATATTACGATAGCCTTTTTAGTGGTGAGAATTATTGTGTCAACATCTGGAAAATTGAGCACGGCAGCCACCAGTCGCCAATTCAAACCCTAATGTTCGACAATCAGGGCAACTGTGTCGGCGCCTACGAATTCTGCATCGGCAACGCCAATACCCTCGATGTTTACAAAGATCTCCCAATCTTCAAAAAAAATCGTTACAACGACAGGATTCTTGACAATCTTAAATTTGCCAACTACATCAAAACCATTGATACTGATGACGCTATAAAACAAGATATTCTTGCCAATTCATCAAATTACGATTACAACCTCATCGTATTATGGTCTGAAAACTTCGGCTACTACATGAAACGCCACCTCCGTCAAGTGAAAAAATACGCCAACAAAAACGATGCAAACCATTCTTTCAGAGTTTTATATCTAAAAATATAGTAAGACCACATAAAAACTCTCATTTTTTCTTCACATATTTTTGCTATTTTTTGTAAAAAAGTGTAAGATTTCACCATTTTCTGCGATATTAATACAAACGAATGTGATGACGACAGAGGACTTCAAACGGGACATTTTGCGACTGCAACCGAAGTTGCAGCGTATTGCTGAGCATATCGTCGGTGACCCCGACAGCGCAGCGGATGCCGTGCAAGAAGCCGTAATCACATTGTGGAAGCAACGCTCATCGCTGCAAAGTCAGGATTTGGAGAAACTGGCACCGACCGTCGTTAAGCGGCGCAGCATCGACATGTTGAGAAGACAGCATCCAACCGTGCCTGTCGATGCGGAAACCCTGATGCTGACTGAATTGCCATCTGACGACTCGGAAGAACGTTATCAGCTCGCCAGAAAACTCGTTGACAAACTGCCCAAACGCCAGCGCGATGCCATTTTGATGAAATACGAGAACGGCCTCAGCATTGAGGAAATCGAAAAAGCGACCGGCATGAGCAGCACCCATGTGTATGCAACGCTTTCGCGCGCCTACAAAACGTTGCGGGAAGCCATAAAACAATATAAGGAGGAATTATCATGACAACAGAAAATGAAATGAATGAAGAATTACGCCAACTGCTCGACAGCTTGGAAGAACACGGCAAGAATGTCCGCCGGCAAAAACAACTCGGCGACCTAATCGACCGTCTCGCAGAAGAGGAGAAACCGATGGTGATTCCTCGCAAACGTGCGAAACTCATTCCGATTTGGTGGACGATGGGCGCTGCAGCTGCCATATTGCTGCTTTTGTTACTGCTTAAGCCGAATATGGATAAGAATCCTTTGAATAATGAAATCATTGCGGAAGTGACAGAAACCCTCGATTACATTGAGGATTCCGTCAAGGTGGAAACCGAAGATGCCGTTGTTGAAGAAACTGTTATTAAAAAAGAGGAATTATTGGCTGAAAATACACTGGTTGTTACTCAAAAAAGGCAGATTAAGAAGAAAAATGATAGGGTAGAAGTCGTCGAAACAGTTGAGGAACAGCCCATAGTAGCTGAGATTATTCCAATACAACCTTCAGATTCAATGATTATTGAAAAAAATACTATAATTCCTGAAAACGAAACGCCTTCAGCCGTTCAGAAACCCCAGCGGAGAGTCATCCGGAGCCTCAACCTGGTGTGCTATGAATGTCAGAAGGAACCCGATAATTTTCAATACCAAGCCGTAGTCACCAAACCCGAGAAGACGCTTTTCGGTCAGCCTCAAGACCCGAACATGAAAGACGGGGCTTTAGCATGGCAAGTTAAAATCAATTAAAACGTAAAACAATGAAACACATCATCTTAACAATAGCAATAGTTTTAGCCGCACTGACAGGCTTCGCTCAGGAAGAAGTCGCCATCGAGCAATACATCAACCAGAGTGTCAACAGGTTGGATATCAACCCAGGATGGGATGTCCGCCTGATACATGCCGAAACCGACAGCACTTATCGTGTGGCAATAGTCACCACTGTTGATATCGCAGCTTTGGCCTACAACGTCCAGCTGTGCAATCTCAAAGACCGTACATTGACGATTCTTGAAAATACCAAGATGCCACAAGGCACTGTGGTCGAAATTGAAGGCCCAATGACGTTTGACATGATATATCTGATGAACAGAGCAACTGTTGAAGCTGACAAAATAATTGCTCCCCAACCGGAGCAGACCAAATGTCGTCAGAAAAGCATATTTGTAGCACGTTATGCCAATTTGCACATCAGGAATTATCAAATTCCAAACCAAGACTGCTTGTCGAACATAGAAATCTGGGACAACGCCAAATGCACAATAGATACCATTTCTGGGGATGGATATTCTTATGTGACAACTTATAATACATCTGATTTTCAAATTGTTACCAATAATTTAAATGGGGAAATCATATTGGACGAATACGATGAAACTCCAGGCTGGCATTATCAGAAAAAAGATTCGAGAGTGATTAAAAACAAGGA
>JAFRRS010000017.1 GCA_017427985.1 Bacteroidales bacterium
GAGGTTAAGACAAGAGAGCCTTGAGAGAGACACATGGTGACTACAGCACGGAGGTCCACCTCTTCCCATTCCGAACAGAGAAGTTAAGCCCCGTCGCGCCGATGATACTGCATTAAATTGTGGGAAAGTAGGTCGTCGCCACCCCCTTAGTAGAGACGTTTCCTGAAACGTCTCTATTTTTTTTTATGCCTTTTTTTGTCATTTTCACCCTTTTTTTCGACCAATAGATACTTTTTAGCGACATTTTGACACAAAAAAGTACCCCCCCCCCTATACGCTTTATATTGATTTTATTGGTATTTTTGCAAACTATTTGAAAAAATAATTTTTGGTCTTTTTTTAATGTTTTTTTTATTTTATGAAGAAGTTTAAATTAATGCTTACAAGAGGTCTTACTTTAACTCTTCTTGCAGTGCTAACAAGCACAGTTTTGATGGCTCAAAGCCGTTATACCGGATCTGGAACAGAAGCAGACCCCTATCAGATTTCAAGCATTTCCGACTGGAACGCTTTTGCCGACACAGTTTCTAAAGGAACCAATTACAGCGGAAAGTTTTTCAAATTGACGGCCGACATCTCTATAAATGTATATAACGATTCAGATACAGTTGTAAAATCTGATAAAATTGCAGGTTATTGGAACAGTGATAAAAATTATAAGCCATTCAGCGGAACCTTTGATGGCAATGGGTATACACTGACGTTTAATGTGGGATTGAAAAAAGGTGCATATATTCCGGGCGCAAATGGCAAAAATTCTTATCCAAGTGCTCCTTTCCGTGTCATAGATGGAGCTACAATTAAAAACTTACATGTTGTAGGTAAAATAGTATCTACGAGGAAATTCAATTCTGGTTTTGTGGGGTTTGCATATAGCAAAAAATATAATAACAGAGATAACATTATTAATAACTGTACGAGCAGCATTGTAATTGATTGTTCTAATATTTTTTATGATGGAGAAAGCGACGAAACAAGAAAATATGACTGCTCATCAGGTGGTTTTGTATGCGAAAACAAAAAGAATAGCGATGGCAATGTCGATAGCAAACTGAAATTAACAAACTGTATCTTTGATGGTTCTATTAACAAAGGGAGTAATACTAAAGCAAATAGAGTTGCAGGCGTTGTGGGTTTTAATGGTAATGCCAGTGTTAATATCGAATATGAAGATTGTATTATGGCTGGTACCATTGATTTATCCTCGGTAATATCAACATTTTCAAGAAATGGTCATACAGCATATTCAGGTAGATGTCTTTTTGTGCCAATTATGGCGACGTTCCTGTAGGCAGTACCTGTGTGCAGGCATCGACAGTGGATCCTGGTGAAGGTGGTGGAGTTTATAAGAAATATACAGTGAGCGGAAACAATTACTATGTCCCTGTGACCGTTTCTCCTGAATTGAGGGATATGGAATATATTTCGACTGATCCTATGCCGGTTATAGTATCGTATTACGGCGACACACTTGTAAAAGGTACGGATTACACTATCGTTATTGAAAAAGAAAACAGTAGTAATGTATATGAAGTCGTATCAGATATAACGGGACCTGAAGGTAATTACAGAGTTACTATTACAGGCGCGGGAAATGGTTTCGAAGGCACTAAGGTTTATGTTTTTAGTCTTATATCTGAAGCTAAGAAATGGTATAAACTGAGAAAATTAGTAAAAGATGCCGCAAGTGGAGGTACAATTAATCTGCCAAACGATTTTATTGGAACAGCAAGCGACACTGTTATAGAGATTAAAAAAAACTTGACCATAAACCTGAATGGACATAAAATAGACCGTAATTTGGTGGAAAGTCAAAATAATGGACAGGTTTTAAGAATATACTCAGGTTACACAGTAACAATAAACGGTCCAGGTGTGATAACAGGAGGTTTCAATAAGGCATTGAACAATAACAGTGGTCAAGATCCTAACAATGACGCTGGGGGCATATATAATATGGGAAACCTTACATTAAACAATGTAACCGTTGAAAACAACATGTGTAAAAAGGCGGATGATAATCCCGGTAATGATGCCGCTACTGCAAGAGGCGGAGGTATTTATACAGGGCAGGGCAGTTCATTTACCATGACAGGAGGCAAGGTGAAAGACAATATTGCAAAAGGTGGAGGCGGCGGAGTTTATTGCTATCAGCCGACTTCTTTCAGAATGACGAATGTCGAAATAAGCAATAATGACAGCGAAAGCAAGGGCGGAGGTCTTCGAATCAGGACAAAAGACTCTGACACTGCATATTTGATAAATTGTACTGTTAAGAAATGCCGTGCTACAGAAACGGATTTGACCAGATCGTCGGACGGTGGTGGTATTTATATGCAGGAAGGCAAGCTGTATATGGAAGGATGTACAATAGGAGGCGCAATTTTCAATCCGTCAGACACTATACCTGAAGGCAACCAGTCGGCATTTGCAGGAGCGGGTTTTTATCAAGTAGGTGGAATAACTTATGCGAAAAATTGTACGGTATCTTATAATTCCGCATATACTGAGCATGACAAAATGTATGGCGGGGGTATCTGTTTGAGAGCGGGCAAATATACCATGGACGGTGGTACTATTACGGCGAATCACAGTTACAGAGACGGCGGAGGTGTGTTTATTTATCAGGGAGCAAAATTCAACGTGCTCGGAAATATCATGATAAATGATAATTTCAGGACGAGAAAAGGTGCAATACCGGAAGACACTTCAAACAACGCATATTTAGACGGCAACGCGGCTATAAATATTGTCGGACCGCTTGATCCGGAAGCAAGAATCCATATAACAGGACATGGTATTGGAGGCGTTTATACCACTGGCTGGAAAGAATATGCATCATTGGATAATTTTGTGACAGACGGCAAATACCAGTTGATGAATGAATGGGACACCACACTTACAGAAATAAAATTTGTTCCATACGATTGGTATCAGGAGGGAGCATGGGATGCAACTACAGTTCCGCACGAAACTCCAACCGCAAGTTCCTATGTTAAGATTAACAGGGCTTTTGAACTTTTAAAAGGTCAAATCGGCTATGCGGATTCAATTGAATTTGTTACCGGCAGATTGATTTTAAGGGACGGAGCCCAGCTGGTATGCTATAATCAGGCGACAGATACTCCGATTGAGGCGTTGATTGAAAAAAGTATTAAAAAAGTTGATGGCGATGATTATGGATGGTACACCATAACAGCTCCTATTGATAATGTGCTGATAAAAGACGAGTGGGAACATAGTACAAATCTCATAACATCCTCAAAATATGACTTGCTGCGTTACGACGAGCCTACTCATTTTTGGGATAGTTATAGTGATGGCTCAGGACCTTTTTCAAATAATTTTAAAAATACAGAAAAAGGTCGAGGGTATCTTTATAGAAATGAGAAAAATGTGAATTTGAATTTTCAAGGTAATATCGACCTCGGTGGGGTTTCGGTTAATGTTACAGCAAAAGGAGGTAAATTGACAGGCTTCAACCTTATCGGAAATCCGTACACTCATAATATTTTTAAAGGTGAAGGAGCGGCTATCCCTAATGGGGATTTGCTCCAAACAGGTTTCTACACTTTGACGAGAGAAGGTGTGTGGCAGGTAAAAAATGATAATGTGGATACAATTCATGTGTGTCAGGGCATTCTTGTAAAGGCTGTCAAAGATGGAACAATAAATATGGTGAATACGGTTGCGGGCGGTCCTTCGTCAAAGGCAAAAAAGAACAGTGTGATGTTTACGGTTGCCAACAGCAAATATGAGGATGTGGCTTACGCCTTGTTAGACAACGGATATGGTCTGGATAAAATTGAGCATATTAACGACAAGGCTCCGATGGTTTACATCCGTCAAGACAACGAGAATTACGCCATTGCCACGATTGGTGATAAAAAGCTGTTTAACCTCTGTTTCAAGGCTAAGACAACAGGAAGATATACTTTGAAAGTTAAGCCTGATGGGAAAATCAAGTATCTGCACATTGTCGATTGCCTTACAGATGAAGACATCGACATGCTTAAAGAAAATGAATATACGTTCTTCGCGTCGACTGCCGACGATGAAAACCGTTTCGTCGTGCTTCTCGGAGAGAATGTGGTTTCAGATGATTTCGCATACCAGAACGGCGATGATTTGATTGTCTACGGCGAAGGAGAGCTTCAGATTTTCGACGTTGCAGGAAGAATGGTTTCAAAACAATTTGTAAGCGGTTTGGATATTGTTAGAAAACCATCAAAAACCGGTGTTTACGTTTTGAGGCTGGTGGGCAAAGAGATTAAAACACAAAAAATTGTTGTCAGATAAAAATAGAAATAGCATGAAAAACATTATATTTGCTTTATCATTAGTTTTGACAATGGCATTCAGCGCCAATTCACAGACGGACGGATTTTTCAGAAACAGTGAGAGCGGTTACCGCGGCACACCTGGAACCGATGAGCCTATTATTCCTCATGGAACAGTCGGAAGCATCAAAGACCAGGATGCGGCACCTCTTGGCTCAGGTTTGCTGGTCCTTACAGCGCTTGGCGCTGGATATGCCTGGAAAAGACGCAAAAAAAATCAAACTTCTAACTTCTAACTACTAACTCCTAACTTTTTTTGTTATTTTTGCATCGAAATTGATTTACAATGGAAGATAAGAAAATGACAAAATGCCTCAACTGTGGCAAGGAGTTTGAAGGGAAGTTCTGCCCCGAGTGCGGGCAACGCGCTGACACTTCGCGTTTTACGATAAAATTCATATTCCAAAACCTGCTTCTCGCCATCCTCAGCAACGACGGCGGCGTTTGGATTACACTGAAATCGCTTTTCACACGTCCCGGTCAGATGATGGTCGATATCATCAACGGCAAACGCAAGAGCTATTTCTCGCCATTCCCGATGCTGTTTCTCACTTTGAGTCTGTATGTGGTTATCTTCACATTCACCGGCAGCAACAAGAAAAATTTTGACGGACTGTCGGATGATGCTGAAGTGGAAATGATTCAGGAACAAAAAGTGGAATCAAATCCTGATACAGATATTGAGTACGATTTAGATGATGAGACTTCTGAAAGTATCGAAAAGACCTTGAAATGGTGCCTGAGATTTTATGATAATCATTACACAATCATATTTATTCTGACAATTCCATTCTATATATTCTCAGCGAGAGTCTGTTTCGGAAGAAAAAACCGCAAAAAATATAATCGCGGAGAGTATTGCATCCCTATTGTATATTCCTTGATTATGGTGGTGTTATACCAATGTCTGACGAGTGTGGCATTCTATTTTTCGAAGTCGCTTTACGATACAATGGATGACCTTAACATTGTGGTATCCATTATAGCGTTTGCCGCTTGTTTCAATAAAATGATGGAATTCAGTGTGGTAAAAACGGTTTGGCGAAGCATCTTGATGAATGTGTTCTATATAATGATTTTGGTATTTCTGACGATTATTGCCATTTTTTTGTATGCTATAATAATTGCTTCCTGAAAACCTCTGAGATGATGATTCCCGCCGCCACCGACGCGTTCAGCGACTCGGTCTGGCTTCCCGCTGCTCTTGGAATGTTAATTGGGCAGCTTACAAAAGGCATCACGTTTTCGCGGATTCCATGAGATTCGCTTCCGATAATCACGACGCCTTGGTTGGAATTGATGTGCGTGTGATAAATGATTTTCCCCTGCATCAGAGCGCCGAAGACAGGCGTTTTCACTTCTTTTAAAAACTTTACGACATCAGTTTCAACGATTTGTGTTCTGAAAATCGAGCCCATGGTGGATTGTATTGCCTTTGGCTGCCAAGGGTCGCAGGTGTCTTCTGAAATCACTATTTTCTTGATTCCGAACCAGTCGGCAGTACGGATGATTGTGCCAAGGTTTCCGGGGTCATTGATGCCGTCGAGAAGCAGAATCAGATTGTTTTCAGCGTCTTTCGGCTCGATTTTGTACTTCGGCATCATCGCGGTGGCGAAAACGCCCGGCGGTGTCACGAAATTGCTGATTTGCTCCATCTGCTTTGGTGTGATAATCTCGTAATCGGCAATTTTCTTTGCCAAGACAGGATTTTTTTCAACCCATTGCTCTGTCGCAAAGATATTATTGAACATGAAACGTGAATCCAATAATTCTTCGACGAGTTTGTTGCCTTCGACAGCGAAAATCCCGCGTTCCTTGCGGCCTTTCGATTGTTTTAATGCCTGGATTTCTTTGACGTCGTTTTTTGTCATAATCATTGTTTTAAAAAAAGCCGAAGAAAACTTGTTTCCTCGGCTTCTTGTCTTTTGTTGTTCTTGTCTTATTCAGCGAAAACTTCAAAGCTGATTTCAACTGTAACGTCTTTGTGGAGACGAACTTTTGCCTTGTAGTTGCCGACTTCTTTGATAGTGTCGTCATCAACCAAAATCTGCTTGCGGTCGATCTCGATGCCTTTAGCCTCTTTGATGGCGTTGGCAATCTGGACGTTGTTGACTGAGCCGTAGATTTTGCCTGTCTGTGCAGCCTTTGCAGGGATGCGGAGTGAAAGACCTTCGAGAACTGTTGCCAATTCCTGTGCTTCTTTCTTGATTTTCTCCTGTTTGTAAGCCTGCTGGCGGAGGTTTTCTGCCAAGACTTTGCGTGCTGACTCTGTTGCGAGGATGGCCATTCCCTGTGGGATCAGGAAGTTACGTGCGTAACCTGGTTTAACGTTGACGATGTCGTTTTTGTAACCCAAATTTTTAACGTCTTGTGTAAGAATAATTTCCATGTGTCTGTCCTCCTCTTATTATTTCAAACAATCAGCTAAGTACGGCATCAAAGCAAGGTGACGGGCTCTCTTGACGGCCTGAGCGACCTTTCTCTGGTATTTTGTTGATGTACCGGTGATGCGGCGAGGTAAAATCTTACCCTGTTCGTTCACGAATCTCAACAAGAAATCTGCATCTTTGTAATCGATGTATTTGATGCGGTTCTTCTTGAAGCGGCAATATTTTTTCTTCTTTGTATCGACTGCGATTGGAGTCAAATATTTGATGTCTGTGTTAGGTTGTGCCATATCATTCAAAATTAAATGTTAAACAATTAGTTGGCTTGCTCAGCTGCTTCGGCTGCTTTGCGACGTTTCTTCTCGTTGTAGGCAACTGCGTGCTTGTCAAGTTTCACGGTGAGGAAACGGATGACGCGCTCGTCACGCTTCAACTCTGTCTCGACTGTGTCAATAACATTACCTTCAGCTTTGTATTCTATCAACTGATAGAAACCTGAAGATTTCTTTTGAATAGGATAGGCGAGCTTACGCATGCCCCAGAAATCCTTGAAAACGATCTCTGCTCCGTTCTTTGTGAGCAGGTTCTCGAATTTTGCTACCGCTTCCTTCATCTGTTCTTCAGACAAAACGGGAGTTAAAATGAAAACGGTTTCGTACTGATTCATAATTTAA
>JAFRRS010000018.1 GCA_017427985.1 Bacteroidales bacterium
ACCACCATTCAAGGCTTTACCCGAACTATGCGAGAATAGATTTCCTAATCTCACCCAGCACCAGTTATTTGGTATCTCAAAGGGGATTTCGGCATCTATGCAGCGTATTTCACCGTTGGGTAACTTCTCATAATAGGAATTAAATCAACATTCAGTCATGATATATTAGAGTGTAATCACATAATGTTTAACTAATTAGATTAATAAATCATGGAAAACAATTTCAAAGACTATCTTAACCATTCAAACATGGCTAAAAACACAGTCTCAGCTTACATTTACGCTGTCAACGACTTCAATTCAAGACATAAAGAATTATCTAAGAAGAACCTGATGCTATACAAGACGTATCTTATAGAAACGTTCAAGCCTAAAACTGTTAACTTGCGGATTCAGGCTATTAACAAATATCTAGAATTCTTGCGTAAACCTCGTTTGCGCCTGAAATCAGTTAAAGTTCAACAACGCTCGTATCTGGAAAACGTTATAAGCAATGCCGATTACATATTTATGAAAAACAAGCTGAAGCAGGAAAACAATATAGAGTGGTATTTCGTGATCCGTTTTCTTGCGGCTACCGGTGCCAGAGTCAGTGAACTTATTCAGCTCAAAGTTGAGCACGTTAATGTTGGCTACTACGACATATATACTAAAGGTGGTAAAATTCGAAGATTGTTCATTCCCAAAAACTTGCGGAGTGAGGCTCAGAAATGGCTTTTTGACAATCATCGTGAAAGTGGCTATATATTTCTCAATCGGTTTGGCGAGCGCATTACGACACGAGGTATTGCTCAACAATTAAAGAATTTTGCCCTAAAATATGGCCTTAATCCTAAAGTTGTTTATCCACATTCTTTTCGTCATCGTTATGCAAAGAATTTCCTTGAAAAGTTTAACGATATTTCACTGTTAGCAGATCTGATGGGACATGAGAGTATTGAAACTACACGAATATATCTAAGGCGGACAGCTAATGAGCAACAGGCAATTGTAGATAAGGTGATAACGTGGTGAGTAATGCGCTAATAACGCATTACCACAAAATCGTTTTTGCTGTTAAAAGTGTCTTTCAAAATTGCTTTAACGAATCCTTCGGCATCTATGGAAATAATGTTTTGCCTATCTTCAATTTGGTAGGCATACATTATTTCAAGAATTTTTAAAGGTCCCCAAGAAGTTGAAATATATGCGTCATCGTATTGGAAAACAATTGGGAAATCATCAGTTGGATGGTTTGGAATTTTATTTTCCAATAAATCCAATGTGGTTATTATTATACCTTTTGAGTTGCTTATGAGTCTATCTTTAAATGGTAGTGGAATATGAGTGGCATTTCTCCATTTGTGAGTGTTAGGAACACTAATAAAGTCTATTCGCTCCTTATAACCTTCAATATCGATATTATGATCATTTGCCCACTTTTCATCAACTTTAAATAGTGTTTGCCGCATTTCTATGTGAAAATTATGCTCAATCTCTCCGATAATAGTTTCACCATATCCTGGCTCTCTTAATTCTTTCAATAATATTCCGTATTGTTTTGCATATTTTCTGGCCCCTGACTGATAACTTTTTTTGGTAATCATTATGCCTTCAATATTATCTAAATCAGAGAGAACCCCTTGAAAAGCGCATACTTTACCCTTTGAAACAGCATTGTTGTAGTTTTTGCATTCTATGGCTACACGATGAATTACACCATTATTTTCATACTCCCAATAAACATCAATTTGGTGCTTGCATCCAGAGCGCCCTTCCAATTTTACATTATGTTGAACGTTTTTTATTCTATAATGATGATAGCTTGACAGTTGCCTAAAAACTTCAAGAGTGAAATGTTCGTATTCAGTATTAGGATTCATAATAATTATATCATTTTGACGAGCAAATATACACAAAATTAGTTATAAACATAGTATTTGTATTAAATATAAATTAGAGTATTGTTAAGCTCCCACGTCGCTTCGCGGTGCGGGAGGCGGCCCGAATCGCGGGGCAGCGATGGCCAAAAAGACGGACTAAGGCGCTGATTCTCAAGTGGGGCGCCCAGTCGTTTGTTTTTGTAAGAAAACACTACCCACGTTGAGAATCACAGCCTTAGACCGGCTGCAGCGGGGGCCGATTATTCGGGCCTTGATTTTTTGGATACTTTTTTATCAAAAAAAAAGTATCATACAACCGCCCGTCAGGGCATAAAATTCCTTATCTTTGCAAAAAATTATTTCTCATGAAACACCTCCAATACACCACCCAAGGCACCTGCTCAATCCTCATCGACGTTACAGCCGACGATGACAACGTCATTCAAAATGTGGCATTCCTCGGGGGATGCAACGGGAACCTGCAGGGAATCTGCCGACTCGTGACAGGGCAGAAGATCGACGACGTTATCGCCAAACTCGACGGCATCCGCTGCGGAAACAAGATTACTTCTTGTCCGGATCAGCTGTGCCAGGCGCTGAAGGAGTTGAAGCGAAAATAAAAATTCCCTATCTTTGCAAAAAATCTCTTTATGCTCGGCTCCATCATCGGCGATATCATCGGCAGCACCTACGAGTTCAACAACACTCGAGACTACAACTTCGCGCTTTTCCCGAAGGGCAGCTCCTTTACCGACGACACCATCTGCACTGTCGCCATCGCCGACGCCATCTTGAAAGGCATCCCGTACCGCGACAGCCTGTTGAAATGGTGCCGCAAATATCCGAATCCAGTCGGGGCTTACGGCAGCATGTTCTCAAAATGGGTGCATTCGCATTATCCCAAGCCTTACGACTCTTTCGGCAATGGCGCGGCAATGAGGGTCAGCCCGATAGGATGGGCGTTCCTGAAGTCAATGGACGTACTTGATGAAGCCAAGAAATCCGCTGAATGCACTCACAATCATCCGGAAGGCGTCAAAGGAGCGCAGACTATCGCTATGTGCACTTGGTATCTCGCCAACAATCGCAATTTCAGCGATGCCAAGAAGATGGTGGATGACATTTGCGGTGGAATGTACGGCTCTGACTATGCCAGACATCTTCCTGCTCCTGGCGTCTGGGATGGCACATGCCAAGGATGCGTGCCACTCGCCGTTTATATCTTTTTAAAGTCGAAAGACTTTGAAGATGCTATCCGTTTGGCGGTGTCATACGGCGGCGACAGCGACACTATGGGCGCAATCGTCGGCGCGTTAGCCGGCGCTTTCTACGATATCCCGGAAGAGTTCAGTCTGAAGGCTCTGCGCCATCTACCTGCCGAAATGCTTAAGGTTTTCAATGATTTTGAGAGAAAATACTGCTCGCGATGAATTAAAATAAAATCAATATTATGCTTAAAATTGGTCTATCTCACACCTCGACAACAACCGTTAACAGCACCAACACCGCCCGCACTTACGGCTCCGGCGGACTCGACGTCTTTGCCACGCCTGCCATGGTCGGACTGATGGAAAACGCGGCGATGACTGCCGTTGAGAACGAACTGCCGCAAGGCTCGTCGACTGTCGGCGCACATATCAGCACCTCGCACGTCAAGCCGTCAAAATTAGGCGCAACAATAAAAGCGACCGCCGTTCTTGAAGAAATCGACGGACGTAAACTGACATTCAAAGTGTCGGCATGCGACGACGACGGTCTCATCGGCGAAGGCACACACATACGCTATATCGTTGACATCGAGAGGTTTATGGCAAAAATCAAATGATTAAAACGACAACCATCAACGGGAAGGAAGTCCGCTACGAGTTCAAACGCTCGCATCGTCGGAGCGTGTCCGCCAAAATACGTCGCGACGGCGTGATCGAAGTCCGTGCACCGCTGCTGTACCGCGAAAGCAACTTGTTCGCATTCCTGAACCAGCACAAACGATGGATTTTTAATCATTATGACAAGCTTCAAAACGCTGAATATCAACAGAAAAAGTACATTTCAGGTGAGATTCATTACTATCTCGGCGAAAAATATGCGCTTCAAGTAATTCATAGTAATAAAAACGCTGTTTCTATTGAAGGCAACTCATTGGTTGTCAAATCTAAATATCCAGAAAATCAAGAATATATAAAAATTCTATTAAACAAATGGTATCGAGAGCGTATTAAAGTGGTTTTCAATGAACTTCTTCCACCAATAATCGAAAAATTCAAAAAATATAACGTTGCTCCTGCAAAAATCTCCATCCGCGACATGCGGTCGAGGTGGGGCAGTTGCTCCCGAAAAGGCAACATCAGCCTTAATTTACAATTAGTTAAGTTGCCAGAAAACTGCATCCGCCAGGTCATAATCCACGAAATGTGTCACCTCGTTTACTTCAACCACCAGGCAGGATTCTATTCCCTCATGGATGAAATGATGCCGGATTGGAAATTATGGAAGAAGAATCTGAAGTTTCTGTAAATCCTCTTTCAGTTTGATAGCGTTTTCAAAGCGCAATGCATTGATTCCCACAGCCTTAGCACCTTCAACATTCTTAACGTTATCATCAATAAACAAACTATCCTCTGCTTTGAGGTTGAAAGTATTCAGCAAGGTGTGGAAAATCTCCGGATTAGGCTTTAATTGCTTGACTTCTCCCGAAACTATTATCTTGTCGATGAGACTGAAAATACGATATGTTTTTCGCACTGTCGGAAATGTCTCGGCCGACCAATTAGTAAGACCATAAATTGTTGGAAAGCCATTGTCTTTCAATGACTTGATAAGGTCGTACATACCTGGTATTTCATCGCCCATAGTGTCCATCCAGTTGGTTTGGTACAGTTTCAGAGCATCAGCATATTTCGGAAACATTGCTGAACGTTCTTTAACTGCCTGCGCAAAAGGCTTACCGCCGTCCATCTCGGCATTCCATTCGCTATTGCATACATTCTCAACGAAATAATTCGCCTCTTCAATGTCATTGAAATATGTATCA
This sequence comes from Bacteroidales bacterium, assembly GCA_017427985.1. GTDB lineage: Bacteria > Bacteroidota > Bacteroidia > Bacteroidales > F082 > Limimorpha. The sequence continues at coordinate 4,894 of JAFRRS010000018.1, forward strand.
AACAGATAGTGCGGATTCCAATCCACCAACACACCACCAAAATCAAAAATTATATTCTTTATCATACAAATATAATGTACTTAACATCCCGTACGGACAAGGCCTGCCTTGTCCGTACAGAAATCAATCATCTCGTCGATTTCCTCAATCGTAAACCATTTATAATCATTATTCTTTCGCAGCCATGTCATCTGCCGCTTTGCATATTGCCTGGTGTTAATCTTAATCTGCTCTACAGCCTGCTCCAAAGTGCATTTTCCATCAAGATAATCGAACAATTCTTTGTAACCCACTGTGTTTAAAGAGTTTAGATGCCGTTTTGGATATACTGACTTTACTTCGTCAAGAAGTCCTTGTTCCATCATCAAATCAACACGCTTGTTGATTCTTTCAATAAGTTTGTCGCGATCCCAATGAATTGCCAACTTTATAATGTCAAAATCGCGTTTTGCAACATTTTTCCGCCTGAAAGTGGAGTAGGGCTTGCCTGTTTGATAAAAGACCTCCAAAGCACGCTGCAAACGCCTCGGATTTTGTTTGTCTACAATCTGAAAATACTCCGGGTCAACACGTTCAACTTCTTTTTGTAAAGCCTCTAATCCCTCAATTTCCAGCATTTTAGTGACTCTATTTCTAATTTCTTCCGAAATATCAGGCATCGCATCGAGTCCATTGCATACCGCATCAATGAAAAGCCCCGAACCGCCAGTCATTACAATGACATCATTAGTCTTAAAGTAATGCTTTAATAAAAATATCACATCTTTCTCATAATCAGCGACATCATATTTATCATCAATGCTCAAATGATGTACAAAAAAATGATTCACTTGGCTTAATTCCTCCTCAGTCGGTGCGGCAGTTCCAATCGACAATTCTTTATAAAACTGCCTGCTGTCGGCGGAGATGATGTCGGTTTCTAAAGCTTTCGCGAGCTTTATCGCCGTCGCAGTCTTTCCCGATGCTGTCGGTCCAGCCAAAACTATGAGATGCTTCTTCGTCATTATTTCTTCGTTGGAACAGGTCCGTTTGACTTAACTTCAACAGGCTCAGTCACTTCCTTTACAATTTTCAATCCTAATTTCGAGCCTTCTTCTTTCATAAACTGGTACGCCTCCACGAAATTATTGCCGATAATTCCGTCCAAAATCGCCTCACGGATGGCAGTTTTTATCACTCCAACCTCGCGACTCTCAGGAATACCAAATGTTTCCATAATAACCTGTCCATTGACCGGTGGCTGCCAATTACGCAGATGGTCTTTCGCCTCGATTTCCTTCAGTTTTTGTCTGACAATCTGGAAATTATTGTGAAAACGCGCTTTCTTTTCTTCATTTTTCGAAGTAATGTCAGCATCGCAAAGCGTCATCAAATCATCAACATCGTCGCCTGCATCAAAAAGCAAACGTCTTACTGCTGAATCAGTTACGATATCCTGAGCAAGCACGATAGGGCGGAGGTGGAGATAAACGAGCTTCTCAACATATTTCATTTTCTCGTTCAGCGGAAGCTTGAAATTGGCGAAAATCTTAGGCACCATCTTCGCTCCCTTGACCTCATGTCCGTGGAACGTCCAGCCGGCCTCTTTCTCAAAACGTTTTGTCTGCGGTTTCGCTATATCATGCAGCACAGCAGCCCATCTCAGCCACAGGTCACCGCCACTATTTGCAACATTATCAAGCACTTCCAATGTGTGATAGAAGTTGTCTTTATGCCCTTTGCCTTCCTGGATCTCAACACCTTTCAATGCCGCCATCTGCGGGAAAATCAAAGGCAGCAGACCGCTCTTATCTAACAGTTTGAAACCAATGCTCGGTACACTCGACATGAGGATTTTGTTCATTTCCTCAGTCACGCGTTCCATTGATATTATCTTGATTCTCTGAGCGTTACGTCTGATGGCTTCAAACGATTCCGTCTCAATCATGAAATGCAACTGTGTGGCAAATCTGATTGCGCGCATCATGCGCAATGGGTCGTCGGAATAGGTGATGTCCGGGTCTAAAGGCGTGCGGATAATCTTATCTTCAAGGTCTTGAATTCCATTAAAAGGATCAACCAATTCTCCGAAGTTATTCTCATTCAATGATATAGCCATTGCGTTGATAGTGAAATCCCGACGGTTCTGGTCATCCTCCAATGTGCCATTTTCGCACGTGGGCTTGCGGCTGTCAGCGGTATACGATTCTTTTCTCGCGCCCACAAACTCAATCTCATGTCCTGCCACGTTGATCATCGCAGTGCCGAAACGCCCGTAATATTTCACGTGTTTCTTGCCGGACAGCAATTCCGCCGTTTTCTTCGCCAATTCGATGCCGCTCCCAACCGTAACCACGTCAATATCATTTGATTGGCGTTTCAACAGCAAATCACGGACATAACCGCCCACAATATATGAATCATAACCCAATTCACGCGATGCGGCGGTTATTACCTTGAAAAATTTATTATCAATACTATCTTTTAGATTCATTTTCAATCATTTACGATTGTAGAGACGTTTCCTGAAACGTCTCTGGAATCACATTGTTTTCGTGAGACGTTTCCTGAAACGTCTCTACCGTCATATCATCATTTTCAGAATCGTAATCTATCACGATTTTCGCGCCTTTTTCCAGTCTTGTCTTGATGATTTCCTCTGCCAAAATATCCTCCACGTATTTCTGGATGGCGCGTTTCAGCGGACGTGCTCCGTATTGCTCGTCCCAACCTTTCTCGACGATGAAATCACGCGCTTTTTCTGTGAGTTCCAGCTGATAACCCATCTCCGCGATGCGTTCGTACACGTTTTTCAGCTCTATATCGATAATCTTGTTGATGCTATCCTTGTTCAGCGACTCGAAAATCACCACGTCATCGACTCTGTTAAGGAATTCAGGGGCAAACGAACGTTTCAGCGCGTTTTCTATCACGCTGTGACTATATGCGTCTTTCGAATTTTTCTTCGCCTGTGTGCCAAATCCGACGCCTAATCCGAAGTCTTTCAGCTGCCGTGAGCCGATGTTCGATGTCATGATGATTATCGTGTTCTTGAAATCGACTTTTCTGCCAAGAGAATCAGTCAGAACGCCGTCGTCAAGAACCTGCAGAAGCAGATGGAACACATCCGGATGCGCTTTCTCAATTTCGTCAAGGAGGACGATAGAGTAGGGCTTCCTGCGCACTTTTTCCGTCAACTGGCCGCCTTCTTCATAACCGACATATCCTGGAGGCGCTCCCACGAGACGCGACACGGCAAATTTCTCCATGTACTCGCTCATGTCTATTCTAATCAAAGCATCCTCAGAATCAAAGAGATACTTGGCAAGAACCTTGGCGAGATATGTCTTTCCGACACCTGTCGGACCAAGGAAAATGAAACTTCCGATTGGTCTGTTCGGGTCTTTCAATCCGGCACGGTTTCTGCGTATTGCACGAACCACTTTCTTTATCGCCTCATCCTGTCCGATGACGGTGTCTTCAAGCTCCGTCTCCATGCTCATGAGGCGGTCGCCTTCGTTCTGTGCGATGCGCTGCACCGGCACGCCCGTCATCATCGCCACGACTTCAGCCACATTCTGTTCCGCCACCATCTCACGATGGGTGTTCGTCTCGTTATCCCAGTCTTTCTTCGCCTTTTCAAGAGCCTCGACCATGCGTTTCTCCTCGTCGCGATAATGACCTGCATCCTCAAATTTCTGCTCCTTTATGGCTTGTTTCTTTTTCAGTCGGACATTTTCAATCTCATGCTCCAACTCAATGATTTCCAATGGCACATGAATATTGCTGATATGTACGCGTGCGCCCGCTTCGTCCATCGCGTCAATGGCTTTGTCGGGAAGGTTGCGGTCAGAAATGTAGCGGTTTGTCAGTTTGACGCATGCCTCAATCGCCTCAGGCTCATATTTCACCTGATGATGGTCTTCGTACCTGCTTTTTATGTTATTGAGAATCTGCACCGTCTCTTCCGATGTCGTCGGTTCCACCAATATTTTCTGGAATCGGCGTTCGAGAGCACCGTCTTTTTCAATATACTGGCGGTATTCGTCAAGAGTGGTGGAGCCGATGCACTGCAGCTCGCCGCGTGCAAGCGCCGGCTTGAACATGTTGGAAGCGTCGAGTGAGCCGTTTGCGTTGCCAGCGCCCACAATGTTGTGAATCTCATCAATGAAAATGATGATATCAGGATTTTTCTCCAACTCATTGAGAATCGCCTTCATACGTTCCTCAAACTGTCCTCTGTATTTCGTTCCTGCTACAACTGAGCCGAGGTCGAGCATCACGATGCGTTTGTTGTACAAAGTGCGCGAAACCTTATGTTCCACAATACGTTGCGCCAATCCTTCCGCTATCGCCGACTTTCCGACGCCAGGCTCTCCAATGAGAATCGGGTTGTTTTTCTTGCGTCGGCTCAAAATCTGCGCAATGCGCTCCAGCTCCTTCTCACGTCCCACGATAGGGTCGAGGCGGCCTTCCTCAGCGGCACGCGTCAAATCCCTGCCAAAACTGTCGAGAGCGGGCGTGTCCGACTTCGAATTGCCCTTGCGCTGCGTCGTCTCCGACGATTTCACACCGCCTTCATCGTCATCCTCATCAAACTGAAACATATTCTGAGGAGTCTCAACTATATCGTCATCCTTGTCCTTCACAGGATATTTTGGCGTTAATTTCATCACTTCCTTTTTATACTTGTCAAATGTAATTCCTTCATATTCAAGACGTTGCGAGATAATATTATTATCATCGTGCAAGATGGCGAGCATCAGGTGCTCCGACGCCACATGGTCGCTGTTGAAGTCTTTTGCAATGATATTTGTGAACTTCAAAGCTCTCTCGGCCTGTTTTGTCAACGGCAGGTTGTCGGTGTTTCCCGCAATGACATTGTTGGATTTCACAGATGCCTCCAGCTTTGACCTAAACGCTTCAATATCAAGCTCTAACGTCCTTAAAATATGAACCGCATTACTGTCGTTGTCATCAATGATGCCAAGAAAAATATGTTCCAGCCCGATATACGGATTCCCCATTTTCACAGCTTCCTCATGGCTATGAAACAAAATCTCCCGCACTCTTGGTGAAAATTTCTGATCCATAAAACTAATTTTTTCAAACTGCAAAGATACGAATAATAAACGTATACATAACCTTTAAACGTTATTTTTGTTTTATTTTAATGAAAAAAAATATGAATTAATTTTGTTTCGGTTTCAAAAAAAATTCGTACTTTTGTAAACTTATTTTGGATTTTTAAAAATTAAAGGAAAGATAAATGGAAGAACAGTTTGAAGGTGAAAGAATAGTCCCTATCGGCATTGAGGACCACATGAAATCGAGCTACATAGATTACTCCATGTCAGTTATCGTGGCGCGTGCTCTGCCGGATGTTAGAGACGGTTTGAAACCTGTGCACCGCCGCATTCTTTACGGTATGATGGACATGGGCGTTCTCTCGAATCGCCCTTATAAGAAGTCGGCTAAGGTAGTAGGAGAGGTTATGGGAAGATTCCATCCTCATGGCGACTCGTCAATTTACGACGCCATGGTGCATTTGGCGCAGGATTGGAACATGCGTTATCCGCTTGTTGACGGACAGGGCAACTTCGGCTCGCCCGATGCCGACCCGCCGGCGGCAATGCGTTACACAGAGGCCCGTCTGAGAAAGATGTCGGAAGAGATTCTTGCCGACCTCGACAAGGATACGGTCGATTTTATGAACAATTACGATGATTCCGAAAAGGAACCGACAGTGCTGCCATCACTCATCCCGAACCTGCTGGTCAACGGAGCGAGCGGTATCGCTGTGGGTATGGCAACAAATATGGCGCCACATAACCTCAGAGAAGTGGTTGACGGCATCATCGCTTACATCAACAACAACGACATCACCATCAGCGAACTGATGGAATACATCAAGGCTCCTGACTTCCCGACGGGCGGCATCATCTACGGTTACGAAGGTGTCCGCCAGGCGTTTGAGACGGGTAGGGGGCGTATCGTTATCAGAGCCAACACCACCATCGAGGAACATGGCGGTCACGAACGTATCATTGCAACGTCGATACCTTACCAGATTAACAAGGCCGACATGATAAAACGCACCGCCGACCTTATATCCGAGAAGAAACTCGACGGCATCGCCGATATCCGTGACGAATCTGACCGTAACGGGCTCCGAATCGTTTATGAACTGAAGCGCGACGCCGTGTCAAGCGTTGTCTTGAACAAATTGTTCCAGATGACAGGTCTCCAGAGCTCATTCAGCGTCAACAACGTGTGCCTGGTGCATGGTCGTCCTTACACATTGAATCTCAAGCAGTTGATTCAATATTATGTGGAACATCGTCACCAGTGTGTGGTCCGCAGAACAGAGTACGACCTCCGCGAAGCCGAGAAACGCGCCCATATCCTTGAAGGTTTGGCACGGGCAATCGACATCGTCGACGAGATTATAGCCACCATCAGAGCCTGTAAGGGCGGTTCCTCAGAGGCGAAACAAGCCATCATGGACCAGTTCGGATTCGATGACCCTCAGGCGACAGCAATCGTGGCATATCGTCTCGGACAGTTGGCAGGCCTTGAAATCAAGAAGATTATGGATGAACTCGAGGAACTACACAAACTCATAGCACATCTGAAAGAGATACTCGGCAACACCGAGTTGCAGTTCGATATCATCAAGAACGAGCTCATCAATATCAAGGAGAAATACGGCGACGAGCGCAGAACCACCATCGAACACACCGCCGAAGATTTCAAGATGGAAGACATCATCGCTGACGACGCCGTCGTGGTGACAATCTCACACCTTAATTATATTAAACGCACCAACCTGACGGAATACCGCCGCCAGAGCAGGGGAGGCAAGGGCTCTAAAGGCTCCGACGCCCGCGACGAGGACTTCATCGAACAGATTTTCGTGGCGACGAACCACAACTACATGCTGTTCTTCACAGAGAAGGGCAGATGCTACTGGCTCCGCGTGTTCGAGATTCCTGAAGGAACCAAGTCGAGCAAGGGCAGGGCAATCCAGAACCTCATCCACCTCGACCCTGACGACAACGTCAAAGCGTATATCAACTTGACAAACATGAGTCCAGACTTCGTTGAGAATCACTATCTTACACTCATCACGAAGAAAGGTATCATCAAGAAGACCACGCTTGAGGCTTACTCGCGTCCGCGTGCCACAGGTATCATCGCGTTGGGCATCCGCGAAGGCGACGAGCTTCTCGAAGCCAAGATGACAAGCGGCAACAGCGAGATTCTCATCGCGTTGAAGTCGGGTAGGGCAATCAGATTCCCGGAATCCACTGTCAGACCGATGGGTAGAACGGCTTCCGGCGTGCGTGCCATCACCGTTGACGACGAAGACGACGAAGTGGTGGGCATGATTTGCATCGACGACCCAGCGACAAACGTGCTTGTGGTTTCTGAAAAGGGCTACGGAAAACGTTCCGACCTCGAGGAATACCGCATCACCAACAGAGGCGGCAAGGGTGTCAAGACCATGAACATCACTGACAAGACCGGTAAGTTGGTGGCAATCAAGGACGTTGTTGACGGCGACGACCTCATGATTATCAACAAATCGGGCATCCTCATCAGAATAGCCGTTGACACTCTGAGAGTTATGGGACGTGCAACACAGGGAGTGCGCCTCATCAACCTCCGCGACAACGACGAAATCGCAGCAGTGACAAAGGTCAAGGCCGAGGACATTGAAGAAGACGAGGAATTCAATGAAAATGTAGAAAACGCTGAAAACGTTGAGAATCAAGATAATAAAGAGAACAACGAAAACGTTAATACAGAAAACAACCAACAAGAAGTATAACTTAAAAATATTAAATATGAAGAAATCCGTATTAGTTTTAGTATTAGCAATTTTAGGTAATTTTGCTATTGCACAGAATTCAAACGTTCAGAGCGCCTTGTCGTTCCAGAGACAGGCTCAGCAGCTCATAGAAACCGCTGATAACTACAAGGCTGTCAACAAGATGGACAAGGCTGCCAAGCAGATGAACAATGCCAAGATAGTGTTGCAGAGAGCTAAAGACGCCATCGACAAAGCCACTCTCAACGAAGAGACGGCAAAACAAGCCAAGACATGGCATTATTATTCAGTTGTTTACTACAAAATCGGTGCATATCCTGAGTTTTACGACCTCGACCCAGAAGCATACGCAAAGGTTTTGGACGCAGTTCAGAAAGTTAACGAATATGACCCGAATTATTTCCAACAAGTGGGTCAGGAGCTCGCAAGTTACGTAAAATCAATCGATAACACTTACTATCAGCTTGGTGTCGATAGCTTCAACAACGGCAATTATGAGGACGCTCTCATCAATTTCGAGAAAGCTAACAACGCTGTGTCAAAGCTTGGTGTTATTGACGATGCAGCATTGAGCAACCTCGCAATTTGCGCAAACAAACTCGGCAAATATGACGTAGCAGCCGCCACATACGAGGAACTTTTGTCAAAAGGCTTTGAGGAACCAGGATATTATGCAGGTCTTATCAACGCCTACAAAGAACTCGGCCAGGGTGACAAGGCTGTTGAGGCAATTGCAACAGGTAGAACAAAATATCCTGATGATGCCAATTTGATTAACGAAATGATTACCACTTATTTGACTCTTCACAGAGAAGGTGAAATAATTGACGAGATTTTGGGAATGGCACAGAAATACACTGACCAGCCGGTTTATTACCTGATTCTCGGTACCATCTATGGAAACAAGGATTCTGAATTGTTTGACATTGAAAAAGCTCTTGGCTACTATGAAAACGCAATTAAGGAAAATCCGAATTTCGCTGACGCATACTATAACGCAGGTGCTTTGTTGATTGATAAGGCTTCAGAAATCTACGAAGATGCTAACAAGAAAGATCCAAGCGAATATTCAAACTTCAAGGCATATCTTGCAGCAACAGATGCTTTGTCAGCAGAAGCAAAAGCATACGATGAGAGAGCATTGCCATACGTTGAGAAGACTTACGAACTGCTTCCTGAAGATCCTGCCGTAAAACAGGCATTGAGAGGAATCTACACACGTCTTAAAATGATGGACAAGGCAAAAGCTCTTGATTAAAAAATCTAGTGGAGATGAGAAGTCTCCACTTTTTTGAAATACTCTATTTAACATAATGTTTATTATTTTACAATAGGGATTTTGAAAATCTTAAAGAATTTTTAGTTAATTTTCATCATTTTGAAACTTATGTTAAAATTTGTCAAAATTTGAAATGGTTGCGAAAAATATGTTATCTTTGCGTTTGGAAAATAATTTGAAAAATATATGGAAATCATTGGAAAAGTTGTACAATTGGGCACATTGACTGAGGGAAACTCACCTCGTGGACCTTGGAAAAAACAGGAATTGATTATCGAGACTCTTGAACAATATCCAAAGAAAGTGTGTCTGATTTGCTGGAATGAACGTGTAAATGACGCCAACAGTTTCTTTGTCGGCCAAACTATAAAGGTCCAGATTAGCATAGAATCGCGTGAATTTAACGGAAAATGGTATACAGATGTCAGGGCGTTCAGATTCGACCTTGACCAGCCTGCTGCACAGCAGCCTGTAGCGCCACAGCAGCCCACAATGGGACAAATGCCGCCACAAGCGCCGCAACAGCCTTTGCCACCAATGCCTGACGCTTATTTCGCATCAGACAATGGTGACGATTTGCCTTTTTAGTTCTTAACAGGAATTTCTTGCTTCAAGATTGAAATTATCTGTCCAGTATTCGGATTGAACAGCACCTTGTTATTCTTTATACCAATCGGTCTGATGATTCCGAACTGGCTGATATTCAATTTCTTTTCAGCAAGAACGACATTGCCCAGAGTAATCTTCACATTTGATTTTGCAGGGATTCTGTAGAAAAGTATGTTGTCGAATCTCGTTCTCTTTTTTTCCTTCAATTGAGATATATTTGAAAATGTGTTGATGTTCTCAAAGTGTATTTTTACGGCATCGCCTTTACCGTTGGCGTCAACAAGACCGTCAGTGCCTGAAAGTTTGGCAACTGTCGCCGAGCCACCAGCCTGGTTGCTTTCCGGTGTGATATAGAAAGTTTTCTTGTAAATGCTTTTCACAACCTTTCCTTTGAAAAGGCTAACATATTCATTTTCAATATTTTTCATACTTTCAGCCATAAATTTTATAGCTTCGCCGTATGAAACTTCCTGATAACCGGAAACGAGCTCAAAATAAGTGTTTCTTAACTTTGCAATCTTATCAACAACAGCTTTGGCTTTGTCTTCCTTTGACATTTTTGCAGAAGACTTCTTTTTTGTGTTTTCACCACCACCCTCTTCTTCTTCATCGTCTTTTTCCTCTTCATCTTCAACAGGTTCAAAATCCTTATCCAAAATCTCAACAAAAGACACCACAGGCTTTTCTGTTTCAGTAAAGTCACTGTATTTGAATACGTTACAAGTCACTTTAACATCTGATGGAATGCTGTCGAAGCCGTAAGCGAGAATAATTCCGTCATCGTCAACAAGCAGGCTTTGCATAGGATCCTTGCCTCTTTCATCGACAACGCAATACAATGCATTTGGATCAGCCTCGTTACTTATTTGAATATCAACATCTTTGATTGCAAATTCTGTCTTTTGTTCCTTGACAAAATCAGTCAATCCTAACATTTTTGAAGCAAATTCAGCGTATGGTCCAATGTAATAATCTGTCTGCTCAACGGTGAACTCCAGTTTTATCACATTTCTTGGAAGATAATAAAACATACCGTCATCATCTGATTCGGTCAAATCCTTTGCACTTGTCGTAACAAATTGAGCATTAAGCCCTAACGACATCATGAATAACGAGAATACAAATAATAGCTTTTTCATGATTCAGTATTTTAGTTTAACATTTGTTTATTTCCTTTGATTCATTTTTACTGATGGCAAGCAACGCGACAAACGTTATCAAGCCATTGACTATCAATATCTCAAATCCGAATTGATATCCGTTGAATATCTGTTTTGAATACAGATTTAATATATAACTCAAAATAGGCGACGCTATTGCAATGTAAGGCACAATTTTGTCGATAGGTTTGCGCTTTTTGATGAAAAGTCCGAACGTATAAAGTCCAAGCAACGGACCGTAGGTATAGCTCGCGATTTGGAACACCTTATTGATAAGCGACTGGTCGTGGAACGGACGGAACGCAATGATTACCAACAGGTAAAGTATTGCAAAGATGATGTGAATCTGCTTTCTTTTATTCAGTTTAGATTCTTCGGAAATATCGTTTTTGCTGCCGAAATCGAGGAAATTGTAACAGAAAGTCGTCGTGAGTGCCGTCAAAGTGCCGTCGGCGGAAGAATAACCCGCAGCGACAAGTCCGATTACAAAAACAATGCTCGTGAACTTGCTGAAACTGAAAGCGATAGCTGGGAAAATCTTGTCGTTGACCACTACTCCACTGTCGTTTGTCGGCAGTTGGAAACCGGTCTGTTGTGCGTAATAAATCAAAGAGGCACCGAGGCAAAGAAAGATGACGTTGACGAAAATGAACAGAATGCTTGAAGTCATCACGTTTTTCTGAGCCGCGCGAAGATTCTTGCACGTCATGTTTTTCTGCATCATATCCTGGTCGAGACCTGTCATCACAATTGTAATAAATGCGCCGCTGATTATCTGTTTTAACCAGAAATTAGGCCGGTTAGCATCGGTTTCAAAAAGCCTTGTGTAGCCTTGCTCTGATGATGCTTGCAGCAAATCAGGAATCGAGATATTAAGTTCTTTCAGTATGCAAACAACTGTGATTATCGCTGCAAGAAGCAGAAATGTAGTTTGCAGAGTGTCAGTCCAGACAACGGTTTTAATGCCGCCTTTGAAGGTGTAAACCAGGATTAACGCTATAAAAATGACAGCAGGAACCCAGAACGGAATGCCCCACGCCTTGAAAACGAACTCGTATAACACAAAGACAACCAGATACATACGAAGCGCCGAGCCTAACAAACGCGACAAAATAAAGAACGCTGCGCCGGTTTTTTCGGAATGCTTTCCGAATCGCATTTCGAGATACGAATAAATCGAAGTCAGGTTGAGTTTGTAATATAAGGGCAACAAAATCAATGCAATAACCGCATAACCGATGATATAGCCGAGAACGATTCCGAAATACGTGAACTGCCCAGTGTAAACATCTCCAGGCACTGACATGAAAGTCACGCCCGAAAGCGACGCTCCTATCATGCCGTAAGCCACCACAAACCACGGCGATTTCCTGTTTCCGGTGAAGAAAGTCTCATTTGTCGATTTGCGTGACGTCACATGCGCTATAAAAAGTATCAGCACTGTGTAAACGACAAAAACCGATAAAATCAACAATGACATATATTTTTGATTATGATTATATTATGATATTTTATTTAAAGTCTCACTTTAATATTTTAGCAAAGTCAAAAAGTGAATTGTATTTCGCGTCCGGTCTGATTTTTATCGGTTCATCGCCGACAAAAACCGTGTACATTCCGCAGTTTTTCCCGAATTCAAGGTCTGAATTCATGTCACCCACCATGATTGATTTTTCAAGGTCGATTTCCGGAAAATCATGTTGAGCCATGTAAGCCATTTTCGGGCTCGGCTTGCGGAAATTGTCAGGGTCGGATTTAAGCTGCGGGCAAACGTAGATGGCATCCACCCTACCCTTTTGATTTTCAATCTCTTTCAGCATAAAATCGTGTACCTTCACGACATCATCCATCGTCATTATTCCTTTCCCGACACCCTGTTGGTTGGTCACGATGATAATCTTACCGAATTTCTCAGCAAAAACCTTAAAAGCATCAAGAACGCCAGGCATAAACTCGAACTCATTGATATTCTTGACATAATCGTCTACGAGGCGCGTGTTTACAACGCCGTCGCGGTCGAGGAACAAAGTCCAGCTTTTGTCGATTTTGCTATTCCAATCCATGATTATCGAGGGAAAATTGTGGATTCGATTATTTCGCAGATGATATGTCCAATCATGATGTGCGCTTCCTGGATTCGTGGCGTGCAAGTGCTCGGCACATTAATTAATATGTCGCAGCAGCCAGCCATTTTACCGCCCTTCTCCCCTGTCATCGCTATGGTCTTCACGCCAATTTCATTGGCTTTATCAATGGCTTTCAATATGTTAGCGGAATTTCCAGAAGTGCTTATCCCGACAAGGACATCGCCTTTCTTAGCGGAAGCCTCAATCATACGGGCATAAATCATGTCGTAAGAATAATCATTCGCCACAGCGGTAAGATAGCTCGTATTGACATGCAAAGCCTCGGCATTCAGCGGCGGACGGTCGTAATAGAAACGCCCGCTCAGTTCGGCAGCGAGATGTTGTGCGTCGGCGGCACTACCTCCATTGCCGCAAAAATGAATCTTACCACCGTTATACAGCGACTCCACACACATTTTTGCAGCTTCATTGATTCGCATTACAAGTTCTTTGTCATTGAGAATCAATTGCTTGACATTTATAGAATCTTGAATGATATTTTCAATTGAAATCATTTTTGAAATATTTTTGCAAAGATAAATAAAAATCCCGAATTTTGCACGCAAATTTTTAAAATATGAAAGGACTTTATACGGTTTTAATGCTCATTGTCTCGAACATCTTCATGACGTTCGCCTGGTATGGCAATATCAAGCTAAGCGAGATGGGTATTATGAAAGATTGGCCATTGATTCTTGTCATTTTAGCAAGCTGGGGCGTGGCACTGTTTGAGTATTCATTTATGATTCCTGCGAATAGAATGGGCTCTGTCGTACATGGCGGTCCGTTTACTCTCGTGCAGTTGAAGGTTATTCAAGAAGCTGTGAGTCTTATTATCTTTATGATTATCAGCATTAAAGTGTTTAAGATGGGCGAATTCAACTGGAACCATCTTATCGGATTCGGCTTCTTGGTTCTCGCCGTTTATTTTATTTTCAAAAAATAAGAAAAAACTTGCATTTTAAAAGAAAACGCTGTAATTTTGTAAATCAAAAATTTGTTAAGATATGAAATTTTACGACATTGATTCGATTTTCACTTTTGGAAAATATGAGGGTGAGACTTTAGCGGAAGTATTTGAAAAAGACCCGAAATACATCAAATATTGCCAGGAAAACATCGATGATTTCTATATCGCTCCTGACGTTTTGAAGGAATTGAGGGCATCGTCACGCGACAACAAGTTATTGACAGCCAACCTCGATGAGATGAGCGATGAGGAATTGCGCGATTTCATGAACGAGATGAACGACATCGACGAGTTCGACGAGAGCAAGCTCGAGGAAGATTTCGACTGGGAAGAAGGCGAAAACATGTTTGCCGACGAGGAAGAAGACATCTTCGGCGAAGAAGAGGAATATTTTGACGAGGAAGGCTTTGACGAGCCGTATGATGACCCGTATGACCGATACTAATCAAATTTTTTCAGCAATTCCGTAAACCTTTTGTTTTGAGGATGAGGACTGCACGAGTTCGGCGAGGAATCCGGTGAGGAACAGTTGGACGCCGACGATGATGCAGACAAGGGCGAAATAAAACAGCGGACGGCTGGTCATTCCGTAAGCGTGGAATGCGAACTTCTTGACAACCAACACAATACCGATTATGAAACCGACGATGAACATCAGGCTGCCGAGTCCGCCGAAGAGGTGCATCGGACGTTTTCCGAATTTTGAAATGAACGTGATGGTTAGCAAATCGAGATAACCTCTTAAAAACCTGCTCATTCCGAACTTTGACGTGCCGAATTTGCGTTTCTGGTGATGAACCACCTTCTCCCCTATGTGCGTAAAACCAGCTGCCTTCGCGATGACAGGGATGTAACGGTGCATCTCACCGTAAATCTCGATGCTTTTCACCACCTCGTTGCGGTAAGCCTTAAGTCCGCAGTTGAAGTCGTGGAGCTTGATGCCTGTCATGCGGCGTGTCGACCAGTTATAGAACTTGGAAGGGATGTTTTTCGCAACTTTTGAGTCGTAACGCTTTTTCTTCCAGCCACTTACGATATCGTAGCCGTCTTTTTCAATCATATTGTAAAGCTCCGGAATCTCGTCTGGGCTGTCCTGAAGGTCCGCGTCCATGGTGATGACCACGTCGCCTTGAACAATCTTGAAACCTTCGTTGAGAGCTGCCGACTTGCCGTAGTTTCGCCGAAAGCGTATTCCCTTGATATTAGGGTTGTTAGCCTTCAGATTCTGGATGCAGTGCCATGAGCCGTCGGTGCTTCCGTCGTCGACAAACACGATTTCGTATGAATAATTGTTCTCGTCCATGACACGGCGAATCCAAGCCTCAAGTTCTGGCAGTGATTCCTCTTCATTTAATAAAGGTATGATGACAGATATATCCATTTCAAACTTTTTTTCGTGCAAAGATAGCAATAATCAGTGAATAAACGAGTGATAAAATGACATTTATTATCAGCATGGAGACAGCGATGGCTTTAGGAGAGAAAAGCTCCCGCATAAAGCGTCCGTTTTCGTAAAGTCCCATCCTGCTTTCCATTCCGAAACATGAATACATCAGAAAAATTACGCCGCTGAACAGCACTGCGCCGACAATTCCGCATATAAAACTCATCGTAAAAGCGCGTCCGTATGAGAAGCTGTTCCACACGAATTTATTTTTGAAGAAAGCGAGTGTGACGCTGAGCCATACGAAGGGGATGAGGTAAATTATCGAGAAAAGATATGACGACTCGACATAAAGGCGTTCATAGAATATCACGTAAGCAGTTGATAATATGAGGCTTAGCAACAATCCAGAGACAATTGTTGTTAGCCAGTACTGTTTGCCTGTATATGTAGGGTTTATCATCATATCGAGACAAAAAAGGGTAAGCTACTTATATCGCACCGCTCAACCATCTACCCTTGCTGCCTTCCGACCCTGGGGGAGTTTGACAGGAGCTGGTCGTATAAGACTTACCCGCTGCAAAAATACGAAAAATTTTGATTTGACAAGATATTTTTTTACTTTTTGCATTAAATCAGCCTCAACACATATGTCCCCTTCCCTGACTAAATCAACTTCAACAGAAAATCGCAGACATTTATCACAAAGATTCCATTATTCAGATAGTAAGACGGAATATTGTCATTAGTTACAATTATCTTCCTAAAAGAATCGTCAATCAACGATAATGAACGGGCTTCCTGTTCCAACTTCTCTTTATCACTTATTGAATAAGCACTTTGCACATAAATCCTGTCACCTCCTTTGTTACACACAAAATCGACTTCAAGTTGGGTCCTTATGGTTTTACCATTCACGTCTTTAGAATAACGCTCCATAATTCCGACATCAATTTTATATCCTTGTTGCAGCAAATGGTTATATACAATGTTTTCCATTATATGAGTAGGCTCAATTTGTCTAAAATCAACCAACGAATTGCGCAATCCCAAATCTGCAAAATAATATTTGCACGGTGTGTCAATGTATTTTTTCCCCTTGATATCAAAACGTATTGATTTGTTTATCAAAAACGCATCAATGAAATAATCAATATAAGTTTTTATTGTAGTTGAATGAATATCAACATGTTTCTCGCTTTTAAAAGTATTCGATAATTTTGTAGGATTTGTAAGTGCAGCGATATTTGATGCCAAAATTCTGAAAAGCTCCTCTAATTCAGCATCATTTTTTACATTATTTCTGTTTACAATATCGGTCAAATAAGTCTCTTTTATCAGATTCTGCAGCAACTCAGCTTTAATAGCATTATCATTCTCTAAAACAATAATCGGTATGCCTCCATATATCATATAATCTCTCCATAAAGCTTGAATATCACCACCTGTTTCAGAGAATATTTCCTTTAACGACAAAGGATTAACATGTATTTGCACACCTCTTCCTCTGAATTCGGTAACAATATCTGACGACAGAAACTTTGCATTGCTGCCAGTCACATACAAATCAACATTATTAATATGCAGAAAGCCATTCAAAACATCCACGAAACCATCAAGCATCTGCACTTCATCAATTATCACATAATACATCTCATCATCAACAGATGTCAGTTCTTTGACGTAATTGTATATTGTTTCAGGATTTCTGTACTTCTTTTGGGCAAAATCATCCAATTGTATGCTAATGATATGATTTGCATGTACACCACTTTTTATAAGATAATCTTTGTAAATATTTAGCAAAAGATATGATTTTCCTACACGTCTTAATCCTGTAATAACTTTTACCAAATGATTATGCTTATAAGCAATCAATTTTTCTATGCACTCCTGTCTTTTAAACCTCATATCTATAATGTATTTTTGTGTGTATACACATTTTTACATTGCAAAAATACACATTTTTTTGATAATCAATCAATTTTAAATAAAAAAATCCCCGGCAGAATTGATTCCACCAGGAATTTTGTTAGTGAAACAATGATGTTTCAATTATGAGACGTTTCAGGAAACGTCTCTGCGGGATTATTTCTCCACTTCTTTCTTCAGTCTCTCTGTCAGCATCGGGACGATCTTGTGGAGGTCACCTACAATGCCAAGGTCAGCGGCTGAGAAGATTGGTGCATATTTGTCCTTGTTGATGGCGATGATGAAATCTGACTCTTCCATACCTGCGAGATGCTGGATAGCACCGGAGATACCACATGCCATGTAAAGGGCCGGACGCACTGTCTTACCTGTCTGACCAACCTGGAAGCAGTGATCCATGATGCCTGCGTCGACCATAGCACGTGATGATGACACCATGCCGCCGAGGACATCGGCCAAAGCCTGAAGCTTGTTGAAACCTTCCTTGTCGTGAACGCCACGGCCACCTGAAACCAAAATCTTGGCATCGGCGATGTCGTCAGCGCACTTGCAGTTCATCTTGGTCTCAATGACTTTGACTTTGAACTTACTTGTGTCGAACTTAGGAGCAAACATTGTGATGGTGCCTTTTCTGCCAGCCTCGCGGACGCGTTTCTGCATCACACCTGGACGCACTGTCGACATCTGTGGACGTGTGTTAGGGCAAAGAATGGTTGCCATCAGGTTGCCACCGAATGCAGGACGTGTTGAACGGAACTGCTTCTCGCCTGTCTCCTCGACGATACCGATTTCAAGCTTGGTGCAGTCTGCTGTCAGACCGGTCTTCAAACGTGAAGCGATACGTGGTGCGAGGTCACGGCCGATGGTTGTAGCACCGTAAAGGACGATGCTTGGGCAACCGGCTGTAATCATCTGATACACAACCTGTGAGTACTGTTCTGTCAAGTAATCTTTCAATTCTGGGCAGTCAGCGACGAGCACTTCGTCAGCGCCCATCTCGATGAGGCTCTGAGCCTGATCTTTCACGTTGTGACCAAGTAACATTGCAACAACTTTCTCGCCGAGAGCGTCAGCAAGGTCGCGTGCTTTACCTAAAAGTTCGTATGCTACGGATTGGATTGTACCACCGCGCTGTTCTGCGAACACATAAACGTTTTTATAATCTTTGATATCCATAACTCTTACTTTTAGATTAAATGTTTCTCTTTCAATTTCTTAACAATGAGTTCGACTGCTTCTTCCTCGCTCACTTCGAACACCTCGCCTGGTGCCTTAAGCTGTTTCGGGAATGACTGCCACACCTTTGTTGGTGAGCCTTTCAAGCCGAGTTTGTTCTCGTCGACATCGAGTTTGTCGGCGCCCCAAACCTCAACTTCCTTATCGTAAGCGTCAACGATGCCAGCTACTGTCATGTAACGTGCCTCGAATGCTGATGCCAACACTGTGAGGACGCACTTGCCTTCGACTTCGAGAGTCTGCACGCTGTCTTCGTTTTCTTTCTTCACGATGAAGTTGCCGTTCTTTTCGCGTTCAGCGTCGATGACGTATGAAACCTGTGGTAATCCGAGGTGTTCAGCCATCTCAGGACCGACCTGTGCTGTATCACCGTCGATAGCCTGACGGCCAGCGATGATGAGGTCATAGTCTAAAGTCTTGATGGCGCCTGCCAATGCGTATGATGTTGCAAGAGTATCAGCACCAGCGAACTTTCTGTCGCTCAATAAGATAGCTCTGTCAACTCCCATAGCGACAGCTTCTCTCAGGATGAGGTCGGCTTGTGGAGGTCCCATGGTGATAACTGTGACGTTAGCGCCGTATTTGTCTTTCATCTGGAGTGCGAGTTCGAGACCGCCCTTGTCGTCAGGGTTCATGATGCTCGGAACGCCTTCACGGATAAGAGTATTCTTTACCGGATCGATTTTGATTTCGGTAGTATCAGGTACTTGCTTAATACAAACTATAATATTCATAATCCTTCCCTCCTATTTAAATAAATGACCGGCGATAACCATTCTCTGAACCTCTGATGTACCTTCGTAGATCTCGGTAATCTTGGCGTCACGCATCATGCGCTCGACCGGATATTCACGTGTGTAGCCGTAGCCGCCGTGGAACTGTACTGCCTTTGTAGTCACTTCCATTGCTGTCTCAGCTGCGAAGAGTTTTGCCATTGCCGCATCTGCTGAGTATGGGAGACCTTTATCTTTCTTCCATGCTGCGCTTCTGACGAGCAAACGAGCTGCCTCGACCTTTGTCTTGAGGTCGGCCATCTGGAACTGTGTGTTCTGGAACTGTGCGATAGCCTTGCCGAACTGCTTACGTTCCTTGGTGTATTTCACTGTCTCATCCATAGCGCCTTGAGCGATGCCGAGGGCCTGTGAAGCGATACCGATACGGCCGCCGTCGAGGGTCTTCATTGCGATGTTGAAGCCTTTTCCGAGAGGTCCGAGGAGGTTTTCCTTCGGCACTTCGCAGTTTTCGAAAATCAACTCGCAAGTCGCACTACCGCGGATACCCATCTTCAACTCTTTCTTACCGATGCTGAAGCCCTTGAAGCCTTTCTCAACGATGAATGCCGAGATGCCCTTGGTGCCTTTGCTCTTATCTGTCATTGCCATGACGATGAACACATCGGCGTAAGCTGCGTTGGTGATGAAAATCTTTGTTCCGTTGAGGATGTATTTGTCGCCAGCGTCAACAGCCATTGTCTGCTGCATGGCGGCATCGGTACCGGCGTTAGGCTCGGTGAGACCGAAAGCGCCAATCCATTCGCCTGATGCGAGCTTCGGCAAATATTTCATCTTCTGTTCCTCTGTTCCGTTTTCGAGGATAGGTGCCATGCACAACGATGTGTGAGCCGAGAGGATGACGCCTGTGGTGGCGCACACTCTTGAGAGCTCCTCAACAGCCATGATGTACATCTGCACTGTTCCGCCGGCGCCGCCGTACTGGCGTGGTACCGGGATGCCCATCAAACCTAATTTCGCCATCTTCTTGACGGTTTCCATAGGGAAACGTTCTGTCTCGTCAACTTCGGCTGCCAAAGGCTTGACCTCGTTCTCCGCAAACGATCTGATCATCTGCAGGAACAATTCTTCTGTCTTTGAATAGCTAAAATCCATTTCAATTAATTTGAATCTTGAAGACAGAAGACAGGAGACAGAATAGAAGAAAAGAATTTAAGAATTTGAGTTTTTTATCCTATTTATATAGGATTGAAGAAGTTTTCCGATATCATTTGATAATTCTTCAAGAATATCAGATTGTTCTTTTGTTATATATTTTAAATCTTTCGATAAAACAATATAATAACTACATTCTTCCAATGAACCTTGTGAAATATTAAAAAACCTGACTTTATCAGATAAAGATTTCTTTGCATAGCCTTCGGCAATATTAGCTGCTATCGAAACAGCTGCTCTTCTGAATTGAGATGTCAATCCGAACATTTCTCCTTTCGGAAATTTTTCAGAAAACGAATAAACATTCAAAACAAAAGAATGTGCCTTTTGCCAAACAATTAACTCCTTATATGATTTAGTCGCCATTCTAATATTCTAAAATTCTCTTCCGACTTCTGTCTTCTGGCTTCTGTCTACTTTTGTTAATATTTATAAAATCCTTCACCAGTTTTGCGTCCCAAAAGACCGGCGCGCACCATCTTTCTCAAAAGTGGATGTGGGCGGTATTTCGGGTCACCGAACTCATTGTAAAGCACCTCCATGATGGCGAGGTTGACATCGTTTCCGATGAGGTCGGCCAATGCGAGAGGTCCCATTGGGTGATTTGCGCCAAGCATCATGCACTTGTCGATATCCTCCGCTGATGCGATGCCGTCGGCCAAGATACCAACTGCCTCGTTGATCATAGGGATGAGAATGCGGTTGACGACGAAACCTGGGGCTTCTTTCACCTCGACAGGCTGTTTGCCTATTGATGTGGCGAGGTCAACGATGCATTTTGTCACTTCGTCGCTAGTCAGCTGTCCTTTGATGACTTCCACCAATGCCATGCGGTCGGCAGGGTTGAAGAAGTGCATGCCGATGAACTGTGCTGGACGTGTTGTGCAGGCAGCGATTTCGGTGATTGACAATGATGATGAGTTTGTTGCGAAGATTGCTTCAGGTTTGCAGATCTTGTCGAGTTCGGTGAACACCTCTTTCTTGAGAGCCATATCTTCTGATGCAGCCTCGATGACGAGGTCGGCGTCTTTGAATGTGGCGTAGTCGGTGGTTGTTGTGATGTTCTTCAACAGAGCGTCAACGTCCTCTTGAGTCATCTTGCCTTTCTCAACGAGTTTGGCGTAACCTTTTGCGATTGAACCCATTGCCTTGTCGATGCTGGCCTGAGTTCTGCTCTTCATGACGACTGGCATCTTAGCTGCGAAAGCCTTCACGATGCCCTTTGCCATGGTTCCTGTTCCGATAACGAATACTTTCATGTTACTTTTATTTTTGTTATTACTTCTGATTTCATTGTATCCCCCAGGTTTCACCTGGGGTTAATATCTGTAACCGCTCTGCGGTTAAGACGGACAGCGGTCCGTCTCTACACCTATTTACCCTGAAATTGCGCTTTTCCTTTATTTAAAAACGCTGTCATTCCCTCTTTCTGGTCTTCTGTAGCGAAGCATTTTCCGAAATTACGGTTCTCCAGTTCGATGGCGTCGGCTGCGTTCATGTCGTAGCTCTCGTTGATGCATTCCTTGGCATATTTTATTGCCAAAGGTGCGTTAGCGACGATCTTTTGGGCTGTCTCAATGACTTTTTCCATCAGAACTTCTGGCTCATAAACAGCATTCACCAAGCCGATGCGCAGTGCTTCGTCGGCACGAATGGCCTTACCGGTGTAAATCATCTCCTTGGCATAGCCTTGTCCGATGAGCTTTGCGAGACGGTATGTACCGCTGAAACCAGGTGTTATGCCCAGTCCCACCTCCGGCTGACCGAATCTGGCGTTGCTTGAGGCATAGCGGAAGTCGCATGCCATTGCCAACTCGCATCCGCCGCCGAGGCAGAATCCGTTGACGGCAGCTATGACAGGAATCGGGAGAGTCTCGATCTTACGGAAAGCGATGGCGCCGAGTTTACTGAACTCGTAGCCTTCTTTCTCGTAGAGATGCACCATCTCGGAGATATCCGCACCAGCCACAAACGATTTCTCGCCGTCACCAGTGATGATGAGAACGCGGGTCTTCTTTGTGTCGAGGTTGCTGACGAAGTCGTCGATTTCCTTCAAAACCGTCGAATTCAGTGCATTCAACGATTTAGGAGCCGACACCGTCATGATGCAGATACCGTCTTCCCTGACTTCGCTTTTTAAATATTGATATTCCATGATTAGTCAACCATTGATTTGAGGTTCGGGCTGATGATGAGCTTAGCCTCTGTTGCTTCCTGCACCTGCTCGACGGTAAATTCAGGATGGATCTCTGTGAGAACAATGCCTTCTTTGGTGATTTCCATCACACCCATCTCGGTGATGATCATGTTGACCTGACCTGCTGCTGTGAGAGGCAGTGTGCATTCCTTCAAGATCTTAGGAGCACCTTTCTGTGTGTGTTCCATGGTGAGGATAACGCGTTTTGCACCGACCACGAGGTCCATTGCGCCGCCCATACCTGGGGCCATCTTGCCCGGGATGATCCAGTTGGCGAGGTTACCCTTCTCATCGACCTGCAATGCGCCGAGGAACGACACGTTGACGTGACCGCCGCGAATGATTGCGAATGATGTTGCTGAATCGAATGTGCAAGCGCCTGGTGTCAAGGTGATGAAACCGCCGCCTGCGTTGATGAGGTTCTTGTCTTCCTTGCCTTCTTCAGGTGTCGGGCCCATGCCCATAGCACCGTTTTCGGTCTGCAGCGTCACTGAAACGCCTTTTGGAAGGTAGTTAGGGATCAATGTCGGGATACCGATACCAAGGTTCACTACATCGCCGTCATGCAGCTCTTTTGCCGCTCTCTTGGCGATAACTTCTCTCATTTCATTTTTATCCATATTCTGAAATATTTAATTGTTATTGTAATTTCTAATTTTTTACAACCCGTTGGGAATTTTTACAACCCGTTGGGATAAGGCATGCCTTATCCTCTACAGGTTATTTCATTCCACGTTTAACCATTTCTTGAACAACGAACGATGCCACGTCATCGGCGTAGGTGTTCATTCCGAAGCCGGCGTCGAAACCAAGTTCCTTCGCGAGCTCATGCGAGATTCGGGCGCCACCGCAGCAGCAAATCATCTTGTCGCGCAAGCCCTCAGCCTCCATCAACTCGATGAAGTTGGTCATATTCTTGATGTGAACGTCTTTCTGGGTAACTGTCTGCGAGACTAAAAGTGCATCGGCATGAAGCTCAACGCCTTTTGCGATGAATTCCTCATTCGGTACCTGCGAACCGAGGTTGTAAGCCTCAATCATCTCGTAACGCTCAAGTCCGTAGTGGCCAGCGTAGCCCTTCATGTTCATGATAGCATCGATACCCACGGTATGAGCGTCGGTTCCAGTACTTGCTCCCACGATGACGATCTTACGGCCGATATTCTCTTTGATATATTTGTCGGTCTCGTACATATCCATGGTATTCGATTCGACCTTCGGAACGTAAATCGTGCTATAGTTGACAGTATGAGTGCAACTTCCGTAGCAGTTAAAGAATGTGAATCCAGGTGTCAACTCTTTGTAATACACCACAATAGGATTCTCGAAACCCATAGTTTTGAGGAGTTGTTTTGCTGCCTCAACAGCTTCTGCGCCGCATGGCACCGGTAATGTGAAACTCAGCTGGGTCTTACCATCGTTCATCGTGTCGCCATACGGCTTAATTTTCGTCAAGTCTAAGGTTTTATCGAAATCCTTAGCTTCCATCGAATATAATCCTTCGCTCATATATAATATAAATTATTCTTTTTCAATAAATTACGCAAAAAGACATGACAAAGATTTTTACACCTTTATCATGTCTGCAAATATATTATTTTTTTTTAAATAAAAAACAAAAAATAATTCTAATTTTTAATGCCATTTTCGAAATGCTCACAGTATCCTGTGGTAGGTCGCATTTCTGCAAATGGCATTAAAAATTATAGGATGATAGTGGTAGGTCGTTATTTCTTCTTTTTGAAGATTTTCTTTCTGAACATGAACAAATTAAAGATGATGAAAACGAGAATCAGAATGCCCAAAGTGATGAGTGCCTGGGTGAAGCCTTGTGGCGCATAGCTGACCAAAAGCAGCACTGGAAAGCCCAATGCCACCGCCGGAAGTGACTGTAACACAAGGTTATTGGCAGCAGGAGTCTCAAATTTAGGGTCAATCTCGCGGAGAAGGATCATTCCGTTGGAAGCTGTTCCTGTCAACATGCCAAACATGCTGAAAAAGCCCTCGTAAACGTAATTCGGATAGAGATGTTTGCAGACCTTCCGAACGAACCAGAATGTGGCAATGGCACCGAGACCGCAAACGAGTATGTAAGGCAACGCAAAACCCTTGAATTCGCTGAAGTTTATAGCCGCCGTGCCTGCCACAATCATGATATCGAAAAACAATCCGCTGATACGGTTCAGAAGGTAATTGTTGATGTACTCACGCTTCATGATTTTTGCCCTTTTCAAACCGTTCATGATGCCTTTAATCATAATGCCAAACAGCGTTCCGAGCAGGAAGTTGAAGCCCCACATCAATGGCATCAGGGTTTTCTCACCGAAATTGCCAAGCGGAAGTGTCTGAAGGAAATGATTGAAAAGATAAACCAAAAGATAAGTGAAAAGCACCAGACAAATCTGTATTGATAGCTTGTCAACTGATTCTGTATCAGGGATTTCGTTCTCGCTTTCGTAGTCGCTGAGCTTGTTTGTCTGCTTCTCAATAATCTCTGAAATGTTGATTTTTCCTTTCCGTTTCAAAATGTTCAGATAAACCACTCCAACTACACATCCGATGATGAAACCCATAGCAGCTATTGATAATCCGAAGTCTTTGCCATGGAAAATGATGCCTTGTTCAAAAGCTCTATCCATGTAAATTGTTCCGAAATTCAGCGCCTGTCCAGGTCCTTGTCCATATCCCATAGGAAGAAGCAAGCCCGCAGCATAGAAAATCTTCTTTCCAAAATAGAACATCGGAATCGTAACTAAAAGACCCACAATGCCTTGAATGATATAAGTGCTTGCCGTCAATGTACCCGTCTCAATCACCTTCATGGTACTTGATTTCGACTCCACTTTATTGTTTTTCAACGCCAAAGCCACAAATCCGAGACCCAAGGCATGGTATGTTATAACTTCCATTGAAGTTTTGTTGATTAAATCTTCCCAACCAAGAACATCAGTGTATATTGCCTTGAAAATCAATATCAAAGCGCCTCCTATCAATGCTGACGGGATTAAACTTTTCTGCATAAACGGCACTTTTGTCCGCACAATGTTTCCTGCCAGAAGACCTACAGCGATGATACACAACTGCAACATGAGATTCCAAACCGCATCAGTGGCGAAAAATGGTACTGCTAACGTATTCATATTCAATTACATTTTATTTAACTTCTCTTCCAAGGCTACAATAATGTCGCGGTATTTCGCTGCGTTCATGAAGTCGAGTTCCTTGACGGACTTTTCCATCTCTTTCTTAGCTTCCTGAATTGCTTTTTTTATGTCTTTCGGCGACCTGTAAACAGAGACTTTCTCTTCAGCAACGGCTCTGATACGCTCTTCAGATGATTCATAATCAACGAGTTTGTGGCTGTTGATGGTATCATTCCATGCCGTGTCAAGAGGTTTTATAATTGTCTTTGGCACAATATCATGTTCGATGTTATATGCCATCTGTTTCTCGCGCCGCCTTTGCGTCTCGTCAATTGTCTTGCGCATCGAGTCCGTGATTTTGTCAGCATACATTATCACTTTACTGTCGGCGTTACGGGCGGCGCGACCTGCTGTCTGCGTCAAGGAACGCTCAGAACGCAAAAAGCCCTCTTTGTCGGCATCCAAAATCGCAACCAATTGAACCTCAGGCAAATCCAAGCCTTCACGAAGCAAGTTAACGCCAACTAAAACATCGAAATCTCCCCTTCTCAAACCCATCATGATTTCGACTCTGTCGAGAGTGTCGACATCAGAATGGATATATCTTGTCATGATGTTCAAGTTGTTAAGATAATTCGTGAGCTCTTCCGCCATGCGTTTCGTCAAAGTGGTGACGAGCACACGTTGTTTCCGCGCTATCACGCGAATAATCTCGTCAACGAGATCGTCAACCTGGTTTGTGCACGGGCGCACCTCGATTTTCGGGTCAAGAAGTCCGGTCGGGCGGATGAGCTGTTCCACGTAAACGCCCTGTGTCTGCTGCATCTCGTAATCGCCAGGTGTCGCGCTGACGTAAATTGTCTGCCCCGTAAGTGCTTCAAACTCATCGAATTTCAGTGGTCGGTTGTCGAGCGCCGACGGCAATCTGAAGCCGTATTCAACCAGCGTCTGCTTCCTTGAGCGGTCTCCGCCGTACATGCCGCGAATCTGCGACACTGTGACGTGACTTTCGTCGATAATGGTGATGAAGTCATCTGGGAAAAAGTCCAAAAGACAGAACGGACGCGTTCCCGCAGCACGACCATCGAAGTAACGAGAATAGTTCTCGATGCCCGAACAGTAGCCGAGTTCGCGAATCATCTCAACATCATGATTTACACGGTCTTCCAAGCGTTTGGCGTCCTCGTATTTTCCAATCTCACGGAAATATTCCGCCTGTTTGAACATGTCGAGCAGAATTTCCTCCGTGGCAGATTTTATCTTCTCTTTTGAAGTGACGAAGATATTTGCAGGAAACAGCGTGATGTTCTGCAAACTCTCGATTCTCGTGCCGTTTATCGGGTCAAATGACTCCAGTTCCTCAATCTCGTCATCCCAAAATATGATTCGGAACGGCGTCTCTGAATAGGCAGGAAACACATCCACAGTATCGCCTTTCACACGGAAACGCCCACGCGTAAACTCAATGTCATTCCTATTGTAAAGCGCATTGGTGAGATTGAAAAGCAGGTCATCACGACGAATCTTCTGCCCAAGCTCTATATTTATCACATTTTTGCTGAAATCCTCAGGGTTCCCGATACCGTAAATGCATGATACTGAAGACACTACAATCACATCGCGTCTGCCGGAAAGCAGCGCCGAGGTGGTGCTCAGACGCAACCTGTCGATCTCGTCGTTTATCGACAAATCCTTCTCGATATATGTGTTAGTCTGCGGAATGAACGCCTCTGGCTGATAATAATCGTAATATGAAACAAAATATTCGACTTTGTTTTCTGGAAAGAACTGCTTGAACTCGCTGTAAAGCTGCGCCGCAAGGGTCTTGTTATGGCTTAGTATCAGTGCCGGGCGGTTCAATTCGGCAAGCATATTGGCGATTGTAAAGGTCTTTCCGGAGCCGGTGACCCCCATCAAGGTCTGGTATCTCTCCCCTGCCAAAATGCCGTTTTTAAGCTGCTCAATAGCTTGCGGCTGGTCGCCCGTCGGCTTAAAGTCCGATACTAATTTGTAATTCATAATCAATGTCTTACGTTAAAGGTCATAACAATTGGATAATGGTCTGAAAGCTTGCGTTTCACCACGTCGAACGTCATCGGGACGACGCCGTCGCTGATCCAGAAATAGTCAATTCTAAGTAACGGAAGCCTGCCGCAATAAGTCTTGCCAACGCCTTTCCCCACTTCAGTAAAGGCATCCCGAAGTTCGGCGGAACGCATGTTGTGATAAGTGTACGAAAGTGGCGTGTCGTTGAAATCACCGCAAATCACAATAGGAATTTCATCGTATGGCAGATTGCTGATTATCATTTTCGAGTCTTCCACCCTACCCTTGAATCCTTCTTTTAGTTTGATAATCAACGATTTACCCATCGTCTCAGAATTCTCGACATATTGCGAGGCGTTATTCAGATACTCAATTTCCTCTCCGCTTATCATAAATGACTTAAGATGAACGCATTCCAAATAGAAATTGCCTTTTTCGCCACCTTTTATCAGCTTGATGAAACCTGTTGAATAATGCTCTTTATTGAAGTCTTCAGTAAATTCATCATCTTCAACAGGAAACTTTGAAAATATCACGTTTCCTGAGTATTTCTTGGTGGTTGCGTAGTATTTGCAGTTTATCTTGCTTGCAAAATCAGAAATCTTATTCTCATTCCAAAAACCGCTTTCCTGAATACACACGACATCGGCATTTTGTTGGAGAATAATCTCAACAATGTCTTTTTTCACTTCATCGGCTTTTCTCCGGTTATTATTGATGTCCTGAAAATGTTTCACATTGTAACTCAACACTTTAACACTTCCTTCCTCGGTATTTTTCTGATTCACAGAATATGATTTTTTGAATCCTGGGACAGCAATTATTATCGCAAAAACGCTTATCAGCAATGTTTTTCTTGATTTCAGAAATACTAAAGCTATAAGAATCAACAAGTTAAATATAAGGATTGGCCAGAATGTCAAGCCGAAAAACGATGCCCAGACGAATGTTTCAGGCGAAACAAAAGGACTCAGCGCGCACATTGTCATGCCCAAAGCGCCAAGGAAAGCGAATATGCCGACAAAAAATAGCAGCAAACGCCTTCCGAATGACAATTTCCCTTTGCTTTTCACGCTCTCTTCCATCAGTTTTTCTTGCTTTGTCTGAACAAAAACTCCTTTTCCTCGCTTGTCAAGCTATCGTAGCCGCCTTTGCTGATTTTGTCAAGAATCTCGTCGGTTCTTTTTTCATCATCGGCTTTTTCCTTGTTATAATCCCAATCGGATTTTGGTCTTCCGCCTGTGAAATCCTTGAATTTGTTGAATTTTATATTGAATTTCGGTCGCCATCCGCCTTCATGGTAACGCCAATATAAGATGAGCGCCAAACCGAAAACCATGCCGCCGACATGTGCGAAATGCGCAACGTTGTCGACTGACGAGAAACCGGAGAAAAGCTCTATCAAACCGTATATCAACACAAACCACTTTGTCTTGATTGGTATCACGAAATACAAGTAAATCCTGGAGTTTGGCCACATCATGCCGAATGCGAGAAGTATGCCGTAAACAGCTCCTGAAGCGCCTACAGTGGTGAGCATGTTGAGATATTCATCTACGGAAATGCTTCTGTTGTTCAGCCTGACAAATTGGTAGTTGTTGACAATGTCAGAAAGTTGGATATATTGCACCAATTCCTGTGTCAAACCTGCTCCAATACCGCAAACGAAGTAAAAAATGAGGAATCGCTTCGGTCCCCAAGTGTTTTCAAGGGAATTTCCGAACATCCACAGCGCGAACATATTGAAAAACAGATGTGCGAAGTTGCCGTGCATGAACATATAAGTCACAAACTGATATGGTCTGAAATCAGATGCGCCAACGTAGTGCAAACCGAGATATTGCGACAAGTCGACACGCCAAACCATATCCATAGCGACAGTGGCAAGATAAAACACTCCGTTGATTATCAACAGATTCTTTACCACCAAAGGTAAAATCGAAAAGCCTTGCGGTCTGAATTGATTGTCCATTATTCCAAACGTGTTTTTATATCGTCTGCATTGATGATTGTGAAGATTTTCCTGCCATTCGGCGCCACCTCAGCCACCGCGCAGCCAAAAAGCCTGTCGATGATGTCCTGCATCTCCACAGCGTTCAATGCCTGACCCGCCTTCACAGCCATCTGAGAGGCAAGCGAGCGGGCCAGATTAAGTTTTCTATCCAATTGATTAGCAGACATGTTTGTCTTATAATCCTCCAAAATCCTTTCAATCATGGTTACAGCATCGCTGCCTTTGCAGTCCGCCGGAGTTCCGTTGATGACGAAAGTGGTGTTGTTCATCGTTTCTATCATGAAACCTATTTTTTCAAGTTCAGGTTTCAGCTCTCGAAGCAATGATGCGTCATTGATATTCAATGAGATATGATGAGGAAACAGTTCCTGCTGCGAGGCTTTCGCATTGGTTTCCATCTCCTTCAGATATTTCTCATAAAGTATGCGTTCGTGCGCCAAATGCTGGTCTATGACAAGCAGTCCCGACTTCACCGCCGTCACAATGTATGACTGCTGCAGCTGAATGAAGAAACTCTTCTGTTCTTCCTCCTGCGACGAGCTGACCTGTTCATTATCATCGACATGAATGTCTGCCACAGTGTCGCCGCTGTCGTCGTAAGCAATACGCCAATTCTGCTGCTGATGACGTATCGGACTGATTTTAAACGGGTTAAATGTCGGGTCATAGTCTTCCTTAGGAGTAATTACAGGTCGGTCCATGCGGCTCGCCTCACCGAAATCGATGCCCATATTCGGGTCGACATCGAAATCCAAAGTCGGGGCTAAGTTATTCTGTCCTATGGCTTTACGAACTGCCGAGTGCATAATCGCATAAATCAGCTTCACGTCAATGAAATTGACCTCCGTCTTGGTCGGATGAATATTGATATCTATTTCTTTCGGATCTATCTGAATATCAAGGAAATAACCAGGGAAGCAATCCTGAGGGATGAGTTCCTTGTAGGCGTTTTCCACTGCATGATGCAGGTAGGCGTGCTTGATAAAACGACGGTTCACGAAGAAATACTGCTCACCCCTTGTCTTCTTGGAAAACTCAGGTTTTACTATGAATCCCTCTATCGTCACCGACTCCGTGACCTGGTTCACAGGAAGCAGCTTGCCGTCATAATCCTTGCCGAAAAGCCCGACAATCCTTTGTTTCAACGAGCCAGGATAAAGGTGGAAAAGCTCCTTGTCGTTGCTCACAAAAGTGAATCCGACCTCAGGGTTCATTATCGCTATCCTGAAAAACTCCTCGTTGATGTGACGAAGCTCAGCCTCATTGGATTTCAAGAAGTTACGTCGTGCCGGAACATTGAAAAACAGGTTTTTCACCGTGAAATTCGTTCCCACTGACATCGGTTTCGGCAGTTGTTCCATCACTTTTGAGCCTTCGATACGAATCTTCGTCCCCACCTCGTCCTCGGCGCGACGCGTCATCAGCTCCACCTGCGCGACCGCGGCGATGCTGGCGAGAGCCTCACCACGGAATCCCATGGTACGGATGGCAAAGAGGTCGTCAGCGCATTTGATTTTCGAGGTGGCGTGACGCTCAAAACACAAGCGCGCGTCGGTCTCCGACATGCCGCAGCCGTTGTCAACGACGGTGATAAATGTGCGCCCGGCATCTTTCACAACAAGGTCAATTTGTGTCGCGCCGGCGTCTATAGCGTTTTCTATCAATTCTTTAACTACAGAGGCAGGACGCTGAATCACCTCACCAGCCGCAATCTGATTCGCAACGGAATCAGGAAGTAACTTTATGATATCCAACGACATAGCTATTTACCTCCAAGATGCAGGAACATCGTTATGAAATTCTCCACCAATGGAGTGAAAAATATGAAATATATCAAAATGGCGGCGATTCCGAAAATCACAACATAACGCATCGTTCCAGCTATTGATCTCGTCTTTTTCTCCCTTCCGTCCTCGCCTATTCTTCCCCATCTCTGCCTCATCTGAACTCTAAGTTTCTCACTATCAGTGAGTTTTGAATCCAAACCCATTGCAGCCTTTCTCTTTTCCAACTCCTCTTTTTCAGGATTGTAATACCTTGGAATATAATTGAACTTTGGCATCGACGGCCTGTGAAACATGAAAATTCCCATAACTCTTTATTTTAAACTGCAAAGATAATAATAATTTTCGTAATTTTGCATATTATAATTTTTTTAATGACTTTTTATGAAAAAACTGCTAATCATTTGTGTTTCAATCATTTTAGGATTCGTTTCTTGCAAAGATGAAACACAGACATCAAATCAAAAAGCGAGTCAGGATAATGAGAACCTGATGCGTTATACAAGTTATATCATTGTAAACAATTATAAATCAGGATATTACATCAACGTTTCAAATCCCTGGAATGAGAAATCTCTTGGCGAGTTTTACCTCTATCCGGATTCGCTTAAGCTTCCAAACGAGCTTGAAAACAAGGCTGTTATCCGCACTCCAGTGCAATCGGTCCTCGCCTATTCTTCAACGCAATGGTCTGTGTTTCTTGAACTTGGCGAGATTGGGCGCGTGAAAGGGATTCTGGAAAGCGAATACACCAACAACCCTGAAATCAAGAAGCTTTTGGCAGAGAAAAAGATTGAGGATGTGGGCATTGAGACGAGTTTGAAGACAGAAATCGCCATCAATCTACACCCCGACGTGATACTGTACACTCCATATTCTACTGTGCCAAAAACCGAAATCGGTGAATTGACCGGCGCGATGATGTTTCCTTTTGCCGATTACCTTGAAAATCATCCACTTGGACGCGCCGAATGGCTTAAAGTCATAGGTTTCTTAACTTGCCGCGAAAAAGATACCGACAAATGGTTCAACGAAATCGTAAGTCGTTATGAATCACTGAAATCGCTTTGTGAAAACGTTGAAAACCGCCCAACAGTATTTTCCGATTTGCCGTTTGAAGGCCAGTGGTATCTGCCAGGCGGAATGAGCTACATTTCCCAAATTTTCCACGACGCAGGAGCCAATTACATTTGGAAAGACAACAACTCCACCGCGAGCCTGCCTGTTGATGCTGAAACCGTGTTGTCGAAGGCGCGCGACGCCGACTACTGGCGCATCATGAATTCGACCAACGAGCCATATTCGTACGAACGCTTGGCCATTGAAAATGAATTATATACGTTTTTTAAAGCGTATAAAGACCGAAACATTGTCGTGTGCGACATTCGCAAAAGCGGATATTTCGAACAGTCGGAATATGAACCGGACGTGCTGCTGAAAGACTTTGTTTTCGTGTTCCACCCCGAGATGATTGAAAAAGACTATGTGCCAAGATATTTTTACAGAATGAAATGAAAAACAACAAGATATTAATCGGGATTTCAGGCATAATATTACTTGGGATAGTGTTGTTTGCCCTCAATTTGTTTGTCGGTTCCGTCAGGATTTCATTCGACGACATACTTAAAGTTTTGCTTAAAGATTCGGCAGACAAAACATTGAATGTCATTATTTTCGATTACAGATTACCGCAAGCCTTGACCGCTTTATTGGCAGGTGCTGCGTTGGCGGTGGCGGGTCTGCTGATGCAGACGTTGTTCCGCAACCCTCTTGCCGACCCTTCGATGCTCGGCATCAGCAGCGGCGCGAGTCTCGGCGTTGGCGTGGTGATACTTCTCACCGGAGCCATCTCAGGGGCAGCAGTGTCATCATTCGGATGGTGGTCGACAATAGGCGTCAGCCTTGCCGCTTTCATTGGCGCGGTACTCGTCCTCTTTGTGATGCTCGCGTTCAGCGCAAGGATGAAAAACATGACAACATTAATAATCATTGGCTTGATGATTGCCTATTTGGCAGGTTCAATCACCGACATTTTGAAGTTTTTCAGCCTAAAGGAAGACATCCACGCCTTCGTGATATGGGGAATGGGCAGTTTTTCTGGCGTCGGCAACTCGAAAATGGCGATATTCTCAATCAGCATCATAATCGGGCTTGTAGCATCGTTTTTCCTATCTAAAAATTTGAATATCTTGCTGTTAGGCGAAATGTATGCCGAGAATTTAGGTCTTAACATCCGTAAAAACAGCGTTGTTATCATCTTAATTTCGGGTTATCTCACAGCAATCGTTACGGCTTACTGCGGTCCCATCGCATTTGTTGGTCTCGCGATGCCACATATCGCCAGATTCCTGTTCAAGAGCAGCGACCATCGCCTTCTGATACCAGCCACGATGCTGATTGGCATGGATATGGCGCTTCTTTGCAACCTCATCGCCAGGATGCCTGGTTTTGACGGTAACCTTCCTATCAATGCCGTCACCGCTTTCATCGGCGCTCCTGTTGTCATTTCTGTCATCATGAAAAGTAGAAAATAAGAATGGAAATATTAAAGACATCATCATTATCAATCGGTTATGCCAACAAAGCCGTCGTTTCCGACATAAATGTGTCGCTTAACGAAGGTGACATCATCGCGCTTATTGGCCCAAACGGAGCGGGAAAATCGACGCTTTTCAAGACTTTTTCGACGCATATCAAGCCTGTCGGCGGGAAAATCGAATTGTTTGGCAGGGACATCAACCTTTATTCGAACAACGAACGCGCAAAACTGCTTGGAATCGTCCTCACCGAACGCCCTGACGACATGTTTTTAAAGGTGTACGATGTGGTTGCTGCGGGACGTTATCCATACACAGGAATGTTCGGAAAGCTTTCAGAAGACGACGAAAAAGAAATTAAAGCATCACTTGAATTAGTTGGAGTTAATAATTTGATTGACAGAGTTTTCAACACTCTATCAGACGGCGAAAAACAGAAGGTCATGATTGCAAAAGCCATCGCTCAAAACACGCCAATCATCATGCTCGACGAGCCGACTGCATTTTTGGATTATCCGAGCAAAATCGAGTTGTTCTCATTGCTGAAAAAGTTGGCAAAGGAACAAAAAAAGGCGATTCTTTTCAGCTCACACGACCTCGAACTGCTACTCCGTTACACCGACAACATCTGGATTATCGCCAAGGATCTTCCGTTTGCATCAGGACAAAGTTCCGTACTGCTCAAAAATGGCATTATTCAGAAGTATTTTCAACTTAAAGATGCTGATAATCAATATCTTTTGAATGAATTAAGTTAAAATGAAAAGACTACCTTTAATATTATTATTGCTTGCGATGATTTCATGCGACAAAACGAAAGTGGACTTGATTGTTCACAACAGCAACACATATACCGTTGACAATCAATTCAGTAAGGCTTCAGCTTTTGCCATAAAAGATGGAAAATTCGTTGCAATCGGCTCAGACAGAAAGATTTTAAGCCATTATTACGCAACCCAAACCCTTGACGCACAAGGACAAAGCATTTATCCTGGCTTCATCGACGGGCACTGCCATTTCGTGGGCTACGGCGAGACAAAAGTACGTTATGCCGACCTGAAAGGCTGCAAATCGTTTGAGGAAGTCTTGGACAGGCTTGAAAAACATGATGAAAACAACGATTCAGACTGGCTGTTGGGACGCGGTTGGGACCAGAACCTCTGGGAAGTTAAGGAATTCCCTGAAAACACTGAGCTTCACAAACGTTTTCCTAACAAAAAAGTGCTTCTCACAAGAGTCGACGGACATGCAGTACTTGTGAGTGATAATGTATTGAAAATCATCGGATTAAACAAAGATTCAAAAGTTGAAGGTGGTGAAATAGTTTTGAAAAAAGGCAAGCCATCCGGTATCCTTCTTGACAACGCCGCCGACATGGCAAAAGCCGCTGTTCCCAAGATAAGTAACGAACAGAAAATCAAAGCGTTAAAGATAGCGCAACACGATTGTTTCGCCCTCGGTCTGACAGGAATCACCGATGCTGGACTCGATATCAAATCCATTGCCCTGATTGATTCATTGCAACAAGAAGGTGTTTTGCAGATGAAAGTAAACGCTATGGTTAACCCTGACGACGAGACCATGAACTATTTCATGAAGTTTGGAGTAATTGAGAAAGAGCGACTTACGGTACGTTCAGTGAAGATCTACGCCGACGGTGCTCTCGGCTCGCGTGGTGCGAAATTGCTTGAGCCGTACTCAGACGCGCCAGAAACATCAGGATTGATTGTCGAAAATGAAGCTTTTTACGACCATGTTTGCGAAAAGGCTTACAATGCAGGTTATCAGGTATGCTGCCATGCCATCGGTGACGGAGGCGTAAGGATGATTCTCAACGAATACGCAAAGTTTTTAAAAGGAAATAACGATTTAAGATGGCGCGTCGAGCACTCGCAAGTTGTTGACCCGCAAGACTTTGAACTTTACAGAAAATACAATATCATCCCTTCGATTCAGGCGACGCATTGCACTTCCGACATGCCATGGGCAGAGGATCGTCTTGGTTTTGAACACGTTAAGAATGCATACGCATACAAAACCTTGCTCGCCCAGAACGGCTGGCTCATCAACGGCACCGACTTCCCTATCGAGCACATCTCTCCTATCAAGACATTTTATTCTTCAGTGGCACGTAAGCATCTGACTGATAATAAATTAACTCGTGAAGAAGCTTTAAGATCAATGACCATCTGGGCAGCGAAAGGTTACTTCGCCGAGTCCCGCAAAGGCAGCATCGAAATCGGCAAAGAGGCAGATTTTGTTATCCTTTCAGATGACATTATGAGTATTGAAGATGAGAAAATCCCCGAAGTTAAGGTGATGAACACGTTTATCAACGGGGAGATGGTTTATTAATTCTTATCTATCTATTATTAATGATTTTCCATGACCCAATCTTTTTGTTCCAACACACTAAGCACACGCTTAATTGTAGTATATGACACACCCAATTTTGGGGCAATATAATTTGTCGTTAATTGGTCATTTAATTGGTCATTTAATTGGTCAATCGGGTTGTGAAGATAAAAGCAAGTCTAACTGTGCTTGCAGTTCCTCGCGTTTAGGCAAATACAATTGATATCGTGCGGCAAAAAGCTTGTTGGTGATTCCTTGCAGAGCATATTCCATTAAGAGCTCATCTTTTCTGGCTCCGAGTACTATTCCTATCGGTGGGTTGTCGTCTGGTTGGCATATCTCCGTCTTAAAATAGTTCAGGTAGAGATTCATTTGCCCAATGTCACTATGCTTTATTTCCGAGCGTTTCAAATCAATCAACACATAGCATTTAAGTATGCAATTGTAAAACACCAAATCCACCTTAAAACGACGGCTTCCAATAGGAATAATATATTGTCTGCCTATAAAAGCAAAGCCTCTGCCAAGTTCCAAAAGAAACTGTTCCATATTGGCTTTCAATGCTGTTTCCAATTCGCCCTCTTTGTATCTTTTCTTTTGCTGCAAACCTGTGAATTCCAATACATAAGGGTCGTGAATAATGTCTTCAGCCTTCATAACCTGATGACCCTCATTGGCCAAGGCAAGGAGGCCTTTTTTATCAGTACTCAAAGCCAAACGCTGAAACAAAGAGCTCTTTATCTGCCGTTTGAGTTCCCTGACTTTCCAGCCCTCCCTGATGGATTCATTAAAATAGAATTGCATTTCCATCGGGTCTTCGCATTTAAGCAGTTCAAAGTAATGGCTCCATGTCAATTTGTGAGACAGCGTCTCACATTTTGGGAAGGCGATGTATAACTTGCGCATATAGTTTAAGTTAGAGCGGCTGAATCCTTTACCACGCTTTATGGTCAAGTCTCTTGACAGGTTTACAAGAAGCTGTTGTCCGTATTCTGCCCTTGCTTTTCCGCCCTGCTCATATTCTACAATATATTGTCCTGTTTGCCAATTAGCCATTAAGAGTTCAGAATTAACTGCAAGTACAGCACTTTCTTTGGCTCTATCCCATAATGTGGAGATTTGGTCGACAAGTTGTTCGTAATCTTGCGGCCGTTCTAATTGTGTTTTCTTTATTTCTATTTCGTTTGACATAGGTTGCTGCTTATATCTGTTGTTTGGGATTCCATGATGAGTTATTTCTTATTATCAATTATTCATTTGTTATTCCCATCATCATATTGTAATGCTCAATATGCCCCATTTTATCAAAAATCAATTTGAATACTTGAAGATACTTTTCTCGATTGTCTTCTTGGTATCCGATATGTAAATCATCTGGAATACAATGAGAACCATCATTTATCCAACACAGCAATGAGCGGCATATTTCTCTGTCTTGTGAATTATCAAACTTATCTAATACATCGTTGTCACTAAATTTTCCAAGTATTCGAAAATAAGTTTCATAGATTCTTCTCATGGTATTTTGAATTGTTACATTGGACAATTTATCACTACATTTAAGTTCATCCCATAATAATTCGTATGAACCTTGAATTGGATTGCTTTTCTCAAAACATTGTATCGTTGAAACATCGCAGTTTCTCCGAATAATCCAGAACCAAGTATCATCGTTTTCTTTTGTTTTCCCATCAATAAAGGAAACCTCTTTATGGAAATAAATATTATGCGTTAATATGATGATTTGTTTAACATTCGAGTTCCCTGTTTTTAATAACTTGATTTCTTCTTTTATTAAAGAACTAACTACGAATAAAATAGTGCCATCGAGGCTGGATATAGGATCATCTATAACAAGAATTTTATTATCGTTGGCGTTTTCAGCACTTGTTCCACCATGAACCAACTGCATATAATACAAAAATGTAATGAATGTGATTTCTCCTTCACTTAATGTATGTTGAGCGATATCTCCATTTTCTCGTTGTATTTGGTAGGAATTATCGTCTGTGGGTACAATAGAAAAGTTCGTGAAGCCATATAGATTAAGAATCCTGTTGATTTCGTCAATGGCAGGTTGAACACTTGTCACATTCTTATTGTCTCTCGATATCTCGTCTTTAAGAGTGCGATATTGTTCTCGAAGACCTCTTACTTTGTTGTCTAATGCCTCTATGCCTTTTTTTAAACCATTATCTTTCTTTACGAAGGAGTCTATCAAGGTTTTGTTCTCTTCAATCAGGAACTTCCAAATTACAGCAGTTAGGTTGCTCTTTTCAGTTTGAAAATTAGCTACTAGTTTGTTGTGTTCTTCAATTTTGGCATTTGCAGCGGATATCAATGCTTTTATTCTATGAAGCTGATCTTGTGTTGAAACCAATTCAAATGATCTGCTCGGTTCTTTAATTTTATTATTAATTATCTCAATATTTCTATTATATTGCTGCTCCAATGTGTCAGTTAAAGCTTTTAATGCTGAATTATCTAATTTTGTCTGTTTATTATTAATTTCTTTTTCAAGATTACCACGTAAAGCATTTGTAAGATTTTGAGCAGATGTAATGTATCTGGCAGCTAATTCTTTGATTTTATCTGTGTCATTAATGAAAGTTTCATCAAAATAATCTTCTATTTTCTTTCTAAAAGACTCATCAATAGTCTTTTTCTGACAAAAAGGGCATATATCAGATTTTTCTTGAATAAACTGTCGGCCTTGATTTACCCAATCATATAAATTAAGCTTTTGAATCAAGGGGGCAATATCGACATCGGATTTCCCTATAATTTTTTTCTTCCACAACTCATCATTTTCAATTGATTCAAATGATATATCTCCAATATCCAACAATGATAACGATGACGGCGCAGCAATAAAAAGTGTTTTAGCTTTTTCATTAATTTCTTCAATAGTGCAAATAGAAGCTTTATTGTTATTATACTCCTCAACAATTTTTTCAGCAAAATGCTTTTTGCTATCAAGATAACCTCTAAAAGCCTCTTTTAGCGCTTCATTCTTTTTATATATTTGATACCAACAAGACTTGCAAAAATCTTCAAAACGTTGATTCTTGTCTTTTTCAAGTTTTTCTTTTGATTCTTTTTTTTGTTTACCATCCTTCTCTATTTCCGCCAACTTTATTTTTTTATCTTCAATCGCCTTTTTCTGTTCAATAGTTGCATTTCCCAATGTAAAAACTCCAGCAATCTTTGAGGTAGAATTAAAATTTTGTTCTCTAAAAGTCCTGTTAAATACCAGCGTTTCTAATGGAGAATCGTTTTCCCAACTGACAGAACAATGCTTATATTTTTCATCATTTGGAGACTTTAAAAAATTCGATATAGTAGTTTTGCCACTACCATTTGCACCATAGATATAATTCACTTTTTTCAAATTATTAATAGATGTTCCATCTGTATTAAATGTAGCAACATCTTTCATTTCTATTTTAGTAATCATTACTATAGTCTCCTTTAATTGTTTTATTAATTATATAAAAACCATCAAAATAGCATAATACTTATGATGGTTTATTCCATCGGCTTTATCCTCGACTCAATGAACGCCACCTCATCATCTGACAAGCCATATTTCGCATACAACTGTTTGTCAATGTCAGAAATAGGTTTTGACCAGTCAATATCAGATGCTTTTGTGAAGTTTTGCACTGGAACAAAGCAATAGACTCTGCTCGTTGCGTGTTGTGTTATTTTTCTCGCTGAAACAAGTATCCTTAAAAACTTTGTTTTCAGATATTTCAAAAAATTCAAAGCTTCTTCTTCAATGTCAAAAGCTGTATATAAATACGATTGTGAACAAACCGATGGAGCCGGGGCATACAAAGGAATACCCAAAACTTGTTGATCTTTCCCCGATCCTCCAACTTCAGGAACAAACACCTTAGGCTTATCGATGTCATTCGTGTTTTTTGTAATCTTGTCCTTCGACAAATATGCAGTCTTGCGAACCAAGTTTTCAATATAATACAAAATGACCTCGTTATCCTCACTTTTCTCAACCGAAATACCAAAACTTTGTTTTTTATTGTTTACCGGCTTGGTCGGTATTCCAAATGGTGTGTCTGAAGAAATAAGACTATCTACCATTTTTTCTTCATCCTTAACTTGGTTGACAACGCGTTCAACAATGTTTGCGATGCGAGGATCCCTTATAAGGATTTCAAATTTACTCAAATCCAAATCCGCTGATATTTCTTCTTTATTATCGAGTAGCAGATTATAATCACATGTTCCAGTATGTATATAGTCTGCTAAGAAATAGCAGCTTCCTCCCTTTATTTCTACTGACGGAAAAAAGTGTTTGCTATCAACACTTGCAACCATTTTACGTATATTGCCAGATTTTAGCATGTCTTGCCTAAAATCACCCAACAGATTATCTCTACCAGCAGCGAACCAACGAGAAGGAGTTATAAAGCAACCCAAAGCTGGTTTAAGCTCTTTAGTTGACTTATAAAAATACTGGTAAATAGGAGAGTCATTTGTTCCTCCACTACCGCCAATGTCTTGATATGGTGGATTTCCTATTACAACATCAAATTTCATGTCTTTAAGTATCTGGGTGTATGTGTCTTTATTATCGCCAATAAGGTCGTATGTATTGAATGTTTCAAAGATATTCTTGGTTGGAATATCAAGTAATTTGAATACTTTATAGGTAAATTCGTAAGTGAGTTTGGATGTCGGCAAGGCGTATATGCTATCCTTTATGGATGCGCCGAAGCGTTTGTATAGCGCACAGGCGAACTCGCCTTGTTTTGAAGCAATATCGAGGAAACGTGTTTTGGCATTAATGCGCTCCTTGGGCAATAACGATACCATGTCATCAGCCACTTTCGATGGCGTAACGATTTCTGAAACCGACAATCTGCCAAACTTTTTCAACGCTCGCTCAACACGTTCAAGAGGTTCGTGTGTGGTATCATGCAACAAATCATTGATATTCTGAATTTTGTAATCCAGATTACTCAATATTTGCGGATTGATGTGCTTCTTTAAATACAAAAGTTGGCTAAAATTCAATCCGACATTGTGCATAATACGTCTGTTTTCATCAGTATGACGAATAGCTTCAATGACTTCATTGAGCGATTTCACTCTGTCGTCGGTGAGCAATGCAAAGAAAAGTATCTGGGCAAAAAACGTTGCAAGGCGCTTGTCCCTTTGGTCATCATCTTCATTGTGTTCAGCATTATCTCGCTTTGATTCTTTGCTTTCATCATACTTATCCTCGCCATCATCATTATCGTTATCCTCAGGGGAATCATAATCATTCCCTTCGCCTTCGGATGGCTTGATATTAATACCTTTCTTATTACTGATAGGGTCAAGGTCTTTAATAAACTCCAACAAATTGGGGTCATTAAGCAACTCAAAGTCAATCGGGACATCACATGCTTCATCCATAACAGTAAGATTGGCAGAATAATCGCGCACAGCATCCATGATGTTAGTTGGTGTGACTTGGGCAATTTTACCTTTGTTGATGACGATTATTGGAGAAATCTCGAGTTCGCGTTTGAGACGCATCTCCAATTCATCGTTGCCACGCTCGTTTGTGTTGACATTATAAATCATCGACTTCTGCTCCTGCATACGAAACATGCGGTTAGGGTCGAAATCAACGAGCAACGTTTGAGGCTTCATGTTGTACTTTATAGCGTCACCCTTATCGTCCTTATATGTGGTAACATATTGGTTTTGCAAGCGGAATATCGCTTGGTCGTACTCTTGCGGCGAAGAAACATCTTTCAGGAAAATCATCGTGTCCCACTCGCGAACAGTACTACCTGTCAGCATACGGTTTACAGTGAGTGTGATGGATTTCTTGCCTTCACTTTCCAATTGTCTGATATGAGCCTTTATTTCTTCGGTAGTATCAAATGTGCTTTCGTGTCCGGCAATATTGACTATGGTATAATCACACAGGTTATTGAACTCGTTTTTGTGATTGTTGATGAGTTTCTCCATGGCATCACAAGAAGCACAAAACGGCAAGACCATAACGATGTGACGGCACATTTTTCCATCTTTTAGTTTGTCGTAATCAAGAAATCCCAACAAGTTATCATCTTCTTCACTGCCATCAATCACGCGTATCAAGTCAAGCACTTCTTTTTCATGAACAAATTGAAGATGTGATTTGTTCGTTGTATCTTTAGCTATCGATTGCGGGCGAAACAACTCGTTTAGTTGCGAAGTTTTGCCTTGGCTTTTCAGTTGCGCAATCAGTTTTCGCGCCGAATCGCTCGGGTTAAAGGCAAAACGCACCATCTGCGGAAAGCCATAATATGGGTTTTCCCATTCATTATCTTCTTGATGTTCTATATCCCACTTCTCTTTGTCATCAATAATGTCAGTAAACTGATAGAAAGCAATAATGTCGTCCGGCTTGAACTCGCTTCCCATTAGTATGCGGTAAGGAGTGCCCGAAAGATGCAGTGTGGTGTCAACTTTTAGCGCTTTGATGCTTTCAAGACCTTTTTCCAAATCATCGAAAGTGCTTTCCTCTGATTGTTTCTGTTCTTTACGGATTTGCGCGTCAGAAAGATTATTGACATTGCGCAGCACCTTGCCATATTCTTCAGCTCTCGCACCGAAATGAGTTTCATCTACAATAAGCAAATCAATATCCTGATGGAACAAATCTTTGTGCTTTTCCTTGATATCATCACCCATAAGGTCTTGTAATGTCAAGAAAACAACTACCCTTTTACCTTCTACAAGTTTTTTGGAAATCGCTCCCTCTTCCTTAAGATTGTTGCTGCCAAGAAAAACATAGTCAGCAAATCTTGTATGGCTTTCCACTGTCTTTTGCCATTCCAACATCACATCAGCTTTGGCAGAAACGACAAGCACAACCTTGGCTTTCATCTCCGTAGCACAGCACATGGATGTGAATGACTTACCAAAGCGCATCACGGCATACATCAAGAGGTTTTTGCGTCCTTTTTTTCGAGCAGCAATAAAGCTTTTAATAGTCTCTTCCTGATTTGGACGCGGTTTATACGTTTCGGTTGGAGCAAAGTGTGTTTCTTCTGGCAACCGCTCTTCGGAATAGAATTGATATTGACGCGAACCGTCAATTTGTTTTGCATATTCCTCTATATCCAATATCGCTTCATCAATATCTTTTGGAGTCGCTTTTTCAAAAAACTCACGCGAATAATAGGGCAAATTCTCAAAATCGTTTGGTTGGAGACGATGTAAGCGTTTGATTGTTTCAAGATAATAATGGATAGCATAATCACG
This sequence comes from Bacteroidales bacterium, assembly GCA_017427985.1. Classification (GTDB taxonomy): domain Bacteria; phylum Bacteroidota; class Bacteroidia; order Bacteroidales; family F082; genus Limimorpha. The sequence goes on from JAFRRS010000018.1 coordinate 48,694, forward strand.
ATAATACTTACCGTTTGATGTTTTTGCCAACCATTCCCAATCCTTTTCATGCTCCAAATTAGGGAATAACAACCGCCACTCATCAATACGCACATTCACAGGACGATATGTGTCGCCAATTTTCAGATAATTTGGGACAGTGTTTGTCGTAAACGCATAGATGTGAGGCTCGATGCGTCCGATAATAAGGTTGTCAAGTATTGCTGTATTTAACGTGGTCATGGCGTTTTTACTAATGTATGAAACTCTACAATTTCTATTGGTTTTTCTTTAAGGCTCCAAGAAGTCTTGTCCCAATCCGCCACCAAAACTTTTATTCCATTATGCAAATGGACATTGTTTTTCTTGCATCCGGGACAAGGTATAACTTTATCTTTCGAGTTAACTTTTTTAAAAAGATTAGTTTGTGGTTCACCTTTAATAAAATCCTCATAACACGTCATTGGCAACACCATCTTTATCCCATCCATCTGAAAGATGTTCCAAGAAATTATCCTTGCTGCGTGAAGCAAATAGCACCGGAATGGTTCTTCGGTTTTAATGTGGTGAAGCTTAGCAAATTCTTTGTAATAGTCAATAAAAGTAAATAAAATGGCTTCGCGAGCAAGCAACAGGTTATCACCTTGCCATTCATAACCGTATGTCGATTTGATTGCATTAAACGCCCAATAATACCAATTGTTCATGGTCTTGACATTCTCTCCTACCACACGAAGTTTGCGGTCAAGCATACCGATACGCATTTTAAGTTCAGAAATTGGTTTTCCTGTAGTAGTGTCGTATCGGCTTACAAGATATGGAGCTTCGCCGCACGTTATTTCAAGTCGGTTACTACAAACATAATCTTGCCATGTTTTACCTTCTGGAAATATTATCTTGCCTTCTGTTGGGACCCATTTATGCGTACTATCATCAAGTGTATTGAAAACGTTTTCTCTACTAAACCAAGCATCATCCACAAGATTGTTTTGTGCATTGCAAATCCAAGACGGTGTGAAAACTTCTGCTTTATCTCTTATGCGATACCTCTGCTCCTCAACAGATTTAACAGCTCTCGGTCTGATTACATTGCCATTGTTGCCTGTAATTTGTTCAACAGTAATTTGATGTTTGAAAGAATAAGTTTTGCCATATTCTTTCTCATACATATCAGTTGCCCAAAATATATTTCGGTTCGTGGTATGGTCTTTCAGCAAAGCTCGCAACACTTCTGGCCAACGCTTTAAAATATCATTTTCCAATATATCTGCCGAAATACCATTCATTTTTAAAGAAATTTTTGAACTTCAAAAATACAACAAATTTTTCAATTTGTCATAAGGTTTATGATAAAAAATCTGATTACGAGCGAAGGCGAGGAATCTTCTGCGAAATGAGTCGAAGATTTATTCACCAAGGTGAATGCTTTCGCAAGCTCTGGTCTCCATTCCGCTTCGCTTCAGTCGAAATGACGACTAAAACACCCCCATCAAATCTTCCGTCGTCAGCCCATTGAAGTCTCCCGAGGACATGAAACCGCCGATGGTGTTTTCACGTTTCATACTGTTAAGAAGATTGACAAGTTCATCTTTCGAGTGAACCACCTGCAAATCAGGGCGTTGGAATCCTTTTATGATGCGCTCATCAGTCATCATTTCGAGTTTCTTGATGGCTACAGCATGCGGGTCGTAGAAAACAACGGCTTTATCACAGTTGTCGAGACAGTGCGCATAATGGTCGATAAACACCTCGCTTAGGCTGCTGTAGGTGTGTAATTCAAAAACTACCAATAAGTTCTTGTGTGAATATTGCTCTCTCAAAGCCTTCACTGTTGCAAGGACCTTCGATGGTGCATGAGCGAAATCACGGAACACGATGTTGCCTTTTTCCTTGTTTTCAAACAGCAATTCCAGTCTTCTTGCAGCACCCTTAAACGTCTTTATCGCCTCGTAAAACATCTCGTCGCTGATGCCAACCTGCTTCGCAACATAATGCGCAGCGTTGATGTTCTTCATGTTATGCTCGCCGAAAATTTGAACCTTCTCCTCTTTTCCGTTCGGCAAAATCAAGATGGTGTCGTCGCCGTCGGTCTTGTATGGATGAATCTCATAGCCGTAGGTCGGAACCTTAGCATTTGCTGCTATTTTCGCTGCCTCAGTGTCGTTGCCGTCATAAATCAGGCAGCCGCCTTTTTCGATGGTATTAACAAAGATTCTGAACTGCTCAAGATAGCAGTCAAATGTTGGGAATACATTGACGTGGTCCCAGCCAATGCCACTTATCACGGCGATATGAGGATGATATTTGTGGAACTTCGGCACTCTGTCGATTGGCGATGTGAGGTATTCGTCGCCCTCAATCACCATGTATTTCGCGGTCTCACTAAGGCGCACCATCACGTCGAAGCCTTCAAGTTGGGCACCCACCATGAAATCGGTCTCGATGCCAGCCTGTTTCATCACGTGCAAAATCATCGAGGTAATCGTGGTCTTGCCGTGGCTTCCGCCAATCACGATGCGGATCTTGTCTTTACTTTGCTCGTAAAGATATTCGGGATATGAATAAATCTTCAGTCCAAGTTCCTGAGCGCGAACGAGTTCAGGGTTGTCGATGCGGGCGTGCATTCCTAAAATCACGGCTTCATACGAGTCATTCAAAATCTCTGGATGCCAGCCAAATTCTTTTGGCAAAATGCCTTCTTTTTCCAATCTGGTTCTTGATGGCTCAAAAATCTCGTCATCGGAACCCGTTACCTCATAACCTTTTCTGTGCAAGGCGATTGCAAGATTGTGCATCGCGCTGCCGCCGACTGCAATAAAATGAACTTTCTTCATAAGAAACTATTTCTTGATGACGAACTTCTGTGATGTGGATTCTCCGTTGGTTTTCTTGATATTCACGAAATAAATGCCATTCTCAAATGCCGAAACGTCGATTCTGAGACCGTTGGCGACACCAGAATTTGTATAAACATTCTGTCCGAGAGAATTGTATATCTCCACCTGGCTGATATCCTCGCCATCGATGTTCAGAATGTCAGAAACAGGGTTAGGATAAGCCACAATAGTTTCTGCGAAAGCGTCTCCAACACCATCAGTATGCAAGTCAATCTCAACAGAATAGTTGTATTTGAACGTGTTTATTGTCTGGCTAAACTGCATGACTGTATTATTCTGCGAATCTGTAACTTTGGCGAAGCCAGTACCGCTACCAGTGCCATTTGGATTGATAACACTAATTTTATAGCAGCCGTCCGATGGCAAATCGACGGTAAACTGGTAGGCATGGTTCGTCTGGTCGAAATGCTGTTCCCTCACAATCTCATTCGTTGTCATGTTTGTTATCACAATGTAAAACATATCATACGCATTTGAAGGTGATTTTACAGCGAATTTCAGAACGCCTTCGTATGTGTCGGCATTTTGAATATTTACTGAATAATAGTTGTCGAACGGATAAGCATCGTCATTTCCGTTAACCTTTTTAATATTGAAATTCAATTTGTTAGCATTCTGAATATCAAATTCAGGCATCATGATATCGACTGTTTCACCCGCTGAAATGCCACCTTCCCACATGTAATTTGAAAGTACATTCCCTTGGTTGTCTGTCACTTCAATCTCAAGATTATCAACGTGTTCAGAACCGAATGACTTGACTGTCAGAGTCGGTTCGACAAGACCAGAGCAGTTTTTAGTCACAATTGTCGACAAGCTGCGGAGAGCCACGTCGTATTGGGTGTTTTCAGGTTCCATTGAAATTCTTACAGCTTGGAACACTTCTTTTGTCGTTGAGCTCTGAACCCAAGCCACGAGGTGCATGTTTTCCTTTGGAAATCCTGCCATGTCGAATGTTTCAGTCACTATTGCTGACTGACCGGAAAACACTGTTCCGTTCTGTGTCGGGATGAAATCACGGGTCACGGCGTTGAGTTCGCTCATGCCCTGCCATGACTTCTGGATATGCGATTCTGTCAAGGCAATCATGACTTTCAGGTTGGCGGCATTGCATTCACCGACTTTCTCAACCATTGCTGTCACCTGGCATGTCGAGCCTTCGACAAATGAATACGACAAATCGATTGTGAACGGACTTGACACCGAAATCCTGTTGTTGTAATAGTTGATGTAACTATTGTAATTCGACTGGCTTGCGTTGCCGCCGCCGGAGACTCCTGTGATGCCGTCAGCCTTCAGTGTCGGGTAAGATGTGATACCGTAGAAATTGGCTCTTGCGTTGGTTTCGTTGGTATAGAAATCCTGTGTCGAGAAGGCGCTCGTGTGCACCGCCACCGGCGCGATTGCAAGACCTTCGTCCATCATCTGGTTTATAGCGTTTGCCGCAGCAGGGCAATACGGGCAGTTTACCCCTGTGAAAATTTCAAATAAAACGCATTCACGTGCCACGTTTTGTGCTGATAATGAGCCGAGTAACATCAAGGCTACGATTGTAAGTAATGACTTTTTCATAATTCTATTCTTTCTTAATTTTAAATATTCGCAATTTTTTTCATGGCAAAATTACAAATTTTTTTGCATTTTTGCATTAATTTTTAAAATATGATATTAGATAACAGTCTCATCAAGCATTTCAGCGATTATCTGCGCCTCGAGTTGTCGTTGTCGGACAACACAATTTCAGCGTATTGCCATGATATTGAGATGTTTATGGAGCATCTTGAAGACGAAAAACATTCGCTTTCGATATCTGATATCACTCATGAAGATATTGAAAATTTTTTTGCGAAACTATATGATTTTGGCATCAGTGCGTCGTCACAGGCTCGTATATTGTCGGGATTGAAGAGTTTTTACAGATACCTCATACAGGAAAAGGTGTGCGAGGAAGACCCGACGCAGCTCGTCAGCTTCCCGACCATCGGGCGGCACATCCCTGAAGTCCTCACCTACGAGGAAATCGTCAGCATGCTCGACACCATTGATTTGAGCCAGCAATTCGGACACCGCAACAAGGCTATTATCGAGGTGATGTACGGCTGCGGACTTCGCGTTTCAGAAGTTATTTCATTGAATATCAGCAATATATATATCAAAGACGAGTTCATAAAAGTCATTGGCAAAGGCGACAAGGAAAGGCTCATCCCAATTGGCAAAAAAACGCTGAAGGAGCTGATGCTTTACATCAAAGGCGAGCGTCTGCACCAGGACATCAAGCCTAAGTTTTCAGACAAAGTTTTTATCAGCGCGAGAGGCACGAGCCTGACACGCCAGAGTGTGTTTTTGCTGATAAAAAGCCTAGCTGAAAAGGCGGGGATCAAGAAGACGATAAGCCCGCACACATTGCGTCATTCCTTTGCCACGCATCTCCTCGAAGGCGGTGCCGACTTGCGTGCCGTCCAGCAGATGCTCGGACATTCAAGTATCTCAACCACAGAGATTTACACTCACATTTCAGATGAATATCTGCGTCAGGTGATACTGCAGTTTCATCCGCGCTGGCACTCCCAGAACACCTCAACCAACTTGTTGTCGTCGAAGTAGAAATCCAGATTCAGCTCATCGTAAGATACGCAGTCGCCGTCTTCCATGTCTTCGATAAAATCTTCGTAGCCGTTCTGTTTCATCAGCTCTATGACCTCTTCTTTGTTGAGGTCGAAGACTTTCATTCCGAAAAGCACGCTGTTTTCATTGACGGTGTAAAAATTCGTCAGCTTCAGCTCCGTGTCACCCTCGAAATACATCGAAAGGTCAAAGTCATCATAATCAAGCACAATGATATGATTCCCATCCTCGTAAGCCGACTCGATTTCCTCCTGGTTGGAAGGTTGACCCAATGATTTTACGACGTCGTCGATAGGCAGACCAAACTGGAAGTCGCCGTATCCTTTTAATGGTTCAATAGTGTAGTTTTCAATCATGTTATCTAATTTTAATTATTCGAATCTTATTGATTTTGAAGGTCTTATATTGTTTATAAGCATTGTCGGGAGAAGCATCATAGCAATCCAGAGCAGCATAGTGCCGGCGTTAAGCGCCAAAATGTACCAGACATTCATCTCAATAGGCACTGCCGAAAGGTAATATGATTCCGGCGACAGCGACACGAGACCAGTGTATTTCTGCAGGAGACAAATACCGATTCCGAAGACATTGCCGATAAGCATACCTATTAATAATATTTTGACAGAGCGTTTCAGGAAAATGCTTCTGATGAGTCCGTTGCTCGCTCCCATCGACTTCAAAAGCCCGATTGTGGAAGTCTTTTCAAGTATGATTATCAACAACATACTTATTATCGTGATACCCGCAACGAGAAGCATCAGCACGATGATTATCACCACATTCATATCCTGAAGCTCCAGCCAGTCGAAAATCTGCGGATAGCTGTCCATGGCGGTGTAAGAAACCAGTTCCGTCGGGATGCTATAATAAATCGCATGGTTGTATTCGGTGATTCTCTTCTCGTTGTCAACCCAAATCTCCAGATGACCTATCTCATTGTTATTCCATCCGTTAAGTCTTCTGATCTGGTTCAGGTCACAATAAACGAAACGCTCGTCGCACTCATGCAGTCCCGTTTCATAAATTCCTTTTACGTTGAACTTCCTGCCTCTCGCCTTCATATCTTTGTCAACAAACCAGATTCTCACCGGGTCGCCGACTTGCAGATTCATTTTTTGTGAAATGATTTTTGAAATCACAACATCGTTAGAGCGTTCATTTTCAAGGTATTGCGGTATTTCTCCATCAATAAGATATGAATTGATGTAATCCCAGTTGTAGTCAGCATCGACGCCTTTGAGCACCACCGCCTGAATTTCGTCGTCGGTCTTGATGATGCCTGCCTTGTTGGCTGTTTTGTGCATCGAGGTGATGAATTGCTTGTCCAGACGAGCCGTCAAAACGCTGTCAAGGACAAACGGAGCTTCTTCTATCGACTCATTCTGGTTTAGAGCCTGCACATGAATCGGGGCGACGAAACCAACGACTTTGTCTTTAATCTGATTCTTGAAACCGACGACTATCGCTATGGAAATCAACATGATAGCAATGCCGAGGGCGACACTTGCCACGGCAATGCGCATAACCGTCGAGGAAAGGTTCTCTTTCGACAACGAAAAAATTCTTTTGGATATGAATGTCGCCGCGTTCATATTTTTCTTATCATTGCAAAAATAAAAAATTATTGGATATGACAAAAAGAATTTTGGTTTTATTTCTGACCGCGTTATATATATCATTGAATATCAATGCACAAGACTCAAAAAATTTAAAACTTCTTGATGCAAGGGACGCCATTGTCGGCGCGTCAAGACTGGAAATGTACCTTCCTTTGTTGGAAAACAAGAACGTGGGCGTTGTAGGAAACCACACAAGCATCATCGGAAACGGCATCCATATCATTGACACTCTACTGACTTACGACGTGAATATTGTAAGGATTTTCAGTCCAGAGCACGGTTTTAGAGGCACTGCTGCCGAAGGTGCATTTATCGATTCCGGAGTCGATGAGAAGACGGGCATCCCGATTGTCTCGCTTTACGGAAAGAACAAAAAACCGACCGCGGAGCAGTTGCAAGGCATTGATATTCTGCTGTTTGACCTTCAAGATGTCGGATGCCGCTTCTACACATACATCTCAACGATGACATACGTGATGGAAGCAGCCGCCGAAAACAACATCCCTGTAATCGTCCTCGACCGCCCTAATCCGAACGGATTTTACGTCGATGGACCAGTTCTTGAACCAGAAAACACTTCGTTTGTCGGGATGCATTGTGTTCCAATCGTTTACGGCTTGACAATAGGCGAATACGCCAATATGGTCAACGGCGAGAGATGGCTCAAAGACAGCATACAATGCAACCTTACAGTAATTCCGCTCGGAAACTACGACAGGAGTGCCATTTACAAGCTGCCTGTGAAGCCGTCGCCGAACCTCCCGAACTGGGAGTCGGTCTACCTCTACCCTTCCCTTTGCCTGTTTGAAGGCACTGACTTGGGTGTCGGACGCCGAACAAAGCAGCCGTTTCAGATTTACACACATCCACAGCTTGACACGGTGAACCTTGTGGAATACGCACATAGTTTTGAAAACAACGAGAAAAAACTGAACCTTTCGTGGATTCTCGAAGCGAGAAAACAGCTGAAGGACGACGAGAAATTCTTCAACAACTATTTCATAAAACTGGTTGGAGTCGGCGACATGCAACAAAAAATCGATTCCGGCATGACCGAGGATGAGATTCGTTCATCGTGGCAGACCGGAATCGACAACTATCTGAAAATCAGAGAGAAATATCTGATTTATTAGTAATTTCTCTTACCTGGATAAACTTCGAGAGCTTTTCCGAGAATCATCATTGCGTCTTTGAGGTCGTCGCAGTTGAGGCAGTAGCTGAGGCGCACTTCCTGACGGCCGAGACCGATTGTCGAGTAGAAACCGCTTGCAGGTGCGAGCATCACTGTCTTTCCCTCATAGTTGAAGTCGGTGAGCATCCACTTGCAGAACTTGTCGGAATCATCGATTGGAAGATGTGCGACGATGTAGAAAGCGCCTTTTGGCACCGGGCAGAACGCGCCTGGAATCTTGTTGATGCCTTCCACGCACACGTCACGACGTTTGACATACTCGGCGACGATAGCGTCGAAATATGACAACGGGGTGTCGAGAGCTGCCTCGCCAGCCACCTGTCCGTATGTAGGAGGCGACAGACGTGCCTGAGCGAACTTCATTGCCGTAGAGATGACTTCGCGGTTACGTGTCACCATACGGCCAACACGAATACCACAAGCGCTGAAACGCTTTGACACTGAGTCGATTAAGATGACGTTATCGTCAACGCCCTTGAGACTCATTGCCGAATAATGTTTCGAGCCGTCGTAGCAGAACTCGCGGTAGACCTCATCAGAAATGAGATAAAGGTCATATTTCAGGATAATCTGGCGCAGACGCTCCATCTCCTCTTCCGAATAGAGATAACCTGTTGGGTTGTTAGGGTTGCAGATGAGGATGGCCTTTGTATGTTCGGTGATAGCCTTCTCAAAGTCCTCGATTGGAGGAAGGGCGAAGCCGTTGCTAATCTCAGAATATATTGGGCGGACGCGCACTCCAGCGGTCTGTGCGAAGCCGTTATAGTTCGCGTAGAACGGTTCTGGGATGACAATCTCATCGTCCGGGTCCATGATGGTCTGGAAAGCGATTGAAAGAGCCTCTGAAGCGCCGTTCGTCACGATGATATCATCCGGTGTGACGTGGATGTTCAGTCTGTCATAGTATTCGCAGAGTTTCTTCCTGTATGAAAGAGTACCGGCGGAATGGGTATATTTGATGACTTTCTCGTCATAATTCTTGACAGCTTCGAGAGCGTAAGGAGTTGTCGCAATGTCTGGCTGACCAATATTGAGGTGATAGACGTGAATACCTCTTGATTTTGCTTCGTCGGCGAAAGGCACGAGCTTTCTGATTGGCGAAGCCGGCATGAATTGACCTTTTTTAGAAATTTTTGGCATAAGAAGATATTTATAGGATTAATTACTCTTATTTACAGGGCTGCCTATTGACTCCATTTTCATCGGGGCTGCGTCGGTAGGCTGTTGCAGGACTGTGCCTTTGATATGCAGTTTTATTTCCTTGTTAACCAACGCGTTAGAGAAGATTGTGACATATTTGTTGAAGCTTCCCGGGCGGTCGGTGTTCTTGTAAGTCACCTTGATGACATTGGATTCGCCTGGGAGTATTGGCTGTTTAGGCCATTCAGGCACTGTGCATCCGCATGATGACTTAGGTTGTGAAAGGATAAGCGGTTCGTTGCCGGTATTGACAAACACGAACTCGTATGAGCCGTTGCCTTTGAACTGGATGTTGCCGAAGTCGTGGTTTGTCTCTTTAAAAGTGATTTCTGGACCGTTTTGTTTTTCAACTGTTTCGCTTTGGGCGAAAGAGGCGGTGCACATGAGGAGCAGAGCGCCGATCAACACAAATAGTTTTTTCATATAGAGCATTTTTACAATATTTTCAACCTACAAAAATACAAATATTTCTAATATGTAATAAGAAAAATAAATTTTATAAAAAAATGAAAAAAATTGTCGGGGATATAAAAAAAAGGTGTACTTTTGCACCCTGAAAACGGCGGGGTAGCTCAGTTGGTTAGAGCGTCGGATTCATAACCCGGAGGTCTCGAGTTCAATTCTCGATCCCGCTACACGGACAAGTAAATGAAAATCAGCGAGTTAAGCTCGCTGATTTTTTTATTTTCTTGAAACCACTTTCTTTACTGCCTCCACTATATCTGGTGTGTCCAAATGATAGTGTTTCAGCAGTTCATCTGGAGTGCCGCTCTGACCGAAGACGTCGTCGACGGCAACCATCTCGATTGGTTTTGGATTATTCAACGCCAAAACCTGAGCGATGCTGTCGCCGAGACCGCCGTTGCGCATGTGCTCTTCTGCTGTGACAACACAACCTGTCTTTGCCACCGACTTCAACACTGCCTCGACATCCAACGGCTTGATAGTGTGGATGTTGATAAGCTCCGCATTGATGCCCATCTCCTTCAAAATCGGGAGGGCTTCAATGGCTTTCCATACGAGATGACCGCAGGCGAAAATCGAGACATCGGTACCTTCCTGAATCATCTGGGCCTTACCTATTATAAATGGCTCGTCGGCTGGAGTGAAGTTTGCCACCTTCGGACGACCGAAACGCAGATAGACGGGACCGTTATGCTCGGCAGCAGCGATGGTCGCAGCCTTAGTCTGGTTGTAGTCGCAAGGAACCAAAACCGTCATGTTCGGCAACATCTTCATCATGCCAACGTCTTCGAGTGTCTGGTGTGTCGCGCCGTCTTCACCCAATGTCACGCCAGCGTGTGATGCGGCGATTTTCACGTTTTTGTTGGAATATGCCACCACCATGCGAATCTGGTCGTAGATGCGCGCCGATGAGAAGTTGGCGAATGTTCCGGTGAACGGGATGTAGCCGCCAATTGCCAATCCTGCCGCGATTCCGACCATGTTGGCTTCAGCAATGCCGACCTGGAAGAATCTCTCAGGGAATGCCTTGGCAAAATCGCCCATCTTCAGCGAGCCCGTGAGGTCAGCGGTAAGGCCGACGACTTTAGGGTTGCGCTTGCCGGCTTCGAGCAAACCATCGCCGAAGCCGCTTCTTGTATCTTTGTAGTTTTGAACTTCTATTTTCATGATCAATAATCTCCTAATGTTTCTTTCAATTGTGACAATGCGTTTGCGGCTTGTTCGTCGTTAGGCGGCGTGCCGTGCCATTTGTGGGTTCCCATCATGAAGTCTACGCCGAAGCCCATTTCGGTGTGAGCAAGTATGACCTGTGCCTGACCTTTATGAGCGTTCTTGCGTGTAATATTCAGAGTATCAACAATTTGTTGCATATCGTTGCCGTTGCATTCGTACACTTTCCAGCCAAACGCCTCGTATTTTGCACGAAGGTCGCCGAGGTTCATCACGTCGTCGGTAGGACCGTCGATCTGTTTCTTGTTGTAGTCGACGATAGCGACGAGGTTGTCGACGTTCTTTGCTGGAGCGTACATCACGGCTTCCCAAATCTGGCCCTCCTCCTGCTCGCCATCGCCCATAAGGCAGAAAACGAGATGATTGTCATTATTGAGTTTCTTGGCTTGTGCCACGCCTATTGCGACAGAAAGTCCCTGACCGAGCGAGCCACTTGCCACGCGGATGCCCGGAAGACCCTCGACAGGCGTAGGATGACCCTGAAGACGTGTTCCGAGACGACGGAATGTGGCGAGCTCAGATACCGGAAAATACCCGCGGCGAGCCAAGATACTGTAAATCATCGGGCTGATGTGACCGTTGGAAAGGAAAAACATGTCCTCTCCTGCCCCATCCATCTTGAAGTTCTTCGGATCGACCTGCATCTGGTCGAAATACAAGGCGGTCACGATGTCAGTGGCGCCAAGCGAGCCGCCAGGATGTCCCGACTGACAACCATGCACCATACGGATGATATCACGTCTAACTTGCGACGCGACATCTTTTAATTCATTGATAGTCATAATATTATCAAAGCAATTTAGTTAATTCGTTTTCTTTTGCAAATTTAAAGTTTTTTGTTTTTTCTAACAATTTTTTTTAATAATTTTGTGAAAATAATTTTTCCCATGCAAAACAGCAAAGACAGCAAGAGTAAAGAGCTGATTTTCAAAGTGTTGGAATCAGATCTGCTTTTACCGTTCATTATGGCGAAGATGGACGGCATCAGTCGCACCAAAGCCAAGAACATACTCACGGGCGGTTCGGTGTACGTCAACGACAAGAACGTGACGCAGCACAACTACCAGCTTGTTCCAGGCATGGAGGTGAGAATCGGCAGGAACCACAAGATTTACCAGCCAGACAACAAATGGGTGAAAATTGTCTATGAAGACCAGTATCTTTTTGTGATTGAGAAGAAAGCCGGGATAATATGCCACTCGCCGAATCCGGATGACGAGACCGTGCAAAGCATTCTGAACCAATATCTTGAAGCAAGTCATCAGAAATGCCATGCGCATACGATTCACCGACTTGACAGAGACACCTCCGGGCTGATGTTGTTTGCAAAAGACAAAAAAGTGGCGTTGAAATTCGAGGAGGACTGGAAAAACACGGTGTATGACCGCCGTTATGTGGCGTTGGTGCACGGCGAGATGAAGAAGAAAGAAGGCACGATAAGCTCATGGCTGAAAGACAACGCGCAGTTTATCACCTATTCGAGCAGGACGGACAACGGTGGCAAGTTCGCCGTGACGCACTATAAATTAATAAAGGTGTCGAACGGATATTCGTTGGTCGAGTTGAGATTAGACACCGGACGCAAGAACCAGATTCGCGTCCACCTGAAAGACATAGGATTTCCGGTTGTCGGCGACCCGAAATACGGTGACGGCGATGACAAGATTGGGCGTTTGGGACTGCATGCTTTCAAGCTGTGCTTCGTTCATCCTATTACGGGACAGGACTTGAAGTTCGAGACGGGGTTTCCTTTTGACGCCCCACATTAGTGGAGCTTTAAATGCCCCACACTGCGCTTCGCTTGTGAGGGGTAAATAAATTAATGTGTCTTCGACACATATTGAAAAGATTTTTATATATTTGCGGAGATTTAAAACATTAAAATTATGGCAGAGTATCAGATTTGGTTATTGGTTGCGGCTGTGTTCGTGCTGATTGAGATTTTTACCAGCGGTTTCGCAGTTGCTTGTTTCTCAGTAGGTTGCGTATTCGCATCCATCCTTGCGGCATTGGACTTGTCGCTGACATGGCAGATTGTGGCGTTCGCCGCAGGCACGTTTCTGGCGTTCATCTTCATCCGTCCTTTGGTCATGAAGTATCTTGACAAAAGAACCAACGACAGCAACGTGAAGACAAACATGGACAACGTCATCGGCAAAATCGCCGTGGTGACCGAGCGTATCGAGGAAAACGGCTTCGGACGCGTGAAAATCGACGGCGACGACTGGAAAGCTCAGACCGAGGACGGCACAGCAGCCGAAGTCGGCGAAAAAATGAGAATTGTATCTTTCGAAAGTATAATATTAACCGTTAAAAAAGTTTAGTTATGTTAGTAGTAGTAATAGTTATTGCAGCGATAGTAATCATCTTCGCTTTGGCAGGACTGAAAGTCGTCCCGCAGTCAGAAACAAGTGTAATCGAGCGCCTCGGCAAGTTCCACAAGGTGCTTCCGGCAGGTCTCAACATCATCTGGCCTATCGTTGACCGCCCGAAACTCATTGTGACACGCAAAGTTGTAGAAGGCTATCAGGGAAGACCGATTGTCAAGATGAACGAAACAAGCAAAATCGACCTCCGCGAGCAGGTTTACGACTTCCCGAAACAGAATGTTATCACCAAGGATAATGTCACGACAGAAATCAACGCATTGCTTTATTTCCAGATTGTTGACCCTATAAAATCAGTTTACGAAATCGACAACCTTCCGAACGCCATTGAGAAGCTGACACAGACGACACTCCGTAACGTCATCGGTGAGCTCGAACTCGATGAGACGCTTACCTCACGCGACACCATCAACGCCAAGCTGCGTGCTGTTCTCGACGACGCAACAAACAAATGGGGCGTAAAAGTCAATCGCGTTGAGCTTCAAGACATTACACCTCCTGAGACAGTGCGTCAGGCGATGGAGAAACAGATGCAGGCTGAACGTAACCGCCGTGCTGAGATTCTGAAAGCTGAAGGTGAGAAACAGTCGGCGATTTTGAACTCTGAAGGTGAAAAGACATCGGCCATCAACAAGGCTGAAGCCGTGAAACAGTCGACATTGCTTGAGGCTGAAGGTATCGCGAAAGCGAAGATCATGCAGGCTGAGGCTGAGGCACAGGCCATCCAGCTCGTGGCAGACGCCATCAAGGCAACGAAGACCGACCCTGCGACATATCTGCTTGCAACGAAGTACATCGAGACGCTGAAGGAAATGACATCAGGCAAGGACAACAAGACCGTTTACATCCCTTACGAGGCGACGAACATGCTGGGAAGTATTGGGGGGATTAAGGAAATGTTTAAATAGTTAGTCAGTTAATCAGTTAATCAGTTAGTCAGTTAGGTAGTTGGGGTTATGACTGAAATTAATCATGAGTTATCGGAGAGGCAGCGGAAGGTGGTTGACACGCTTAATGAGTTGGGGATTCCTTTTAAGCTGATATTCCACCCTCCGTTGCCGACGATTGAGGATGCCTTGGCATATTGGGGCGAGTTCGAGTGGACGCACTGCAAAAACCTCTTTTTCAGGAATCACAAGGGAAACCGCCATTATCTGGTGATTTTCGACTGCATGCAGCAACTCGCGATTCATGACCTGGAGCATCGTCTGAAACAGGGAAAACTGAGTTTCGCATCGGAGGCGCGAATGGACAAATATCTCGGCTTGAAACCCGGGAGCGTCTCCCCTTTTGGCATCATCAACGACGCGGAACACCATGTGTATCTGTATCTTGACAAGAACTTGCTCAACCATGAGTATATCAGTTTCCACCCGAACGACAATACTGGAACATGCGTAATAAAAACATCTGATTTAATCAAGTTTCTTGACGCTATGGGAAATGGATACGAATTTATTGAGTTGTATTAAAAAAATTCGTATTTTTGCAAAAAATTAAAAAAAAGTACTTTATGGATTATTTTCGATGCATAAAACCGTGTGTTGAATCAGAGATAGGTAAATTAGAATACGTCATGCTGCACGCTCCGGGCAAGGAAATCGAGCACATGACACCGGAAAACGCCCACAAATTCCTTTTCAGCGACATATTGAATTATCGTGAAGCCTTGGAGAACTACAAAAATTTTGAAGGGACTCTTAAAAAAGTTGCCAACGTGCTGTATTTCAAGGATTTACTGATTGATGTCTTGAAAAAAGATGAAGTCAGGCAGAATATTCTGAACAGTGTTCTGATCAGGGAAAACATGAAATATATGGAGAGTGTGCTGGCAGACCTCAGTGTTGAGGACCTTGCCACTGCGCTCATTGAAGGCTACGACAGCCCGAACATTAAAGAGCGTTATCTCTTCCCTCCTATCCCGAACCTTTTCTTCACAAGGGACGCATCGTTCACGATGTACAACAACATCATGATAAGCAAGATGGCGACCACGGTGCGTGACCGCGAGACCATCATCCTTGACGCGATCTTCAACAACTCATCGATTATCGACGTGGAGACGGTGCATCCTATCGAGCGTTTCGCCCCTAACGGCATCGGCCGTGTGGAAGGCGGCGACGTGGAGATTGCACGCCACGACATCATCTTGAGCGGATGCGGAGCCAGAACGAGCCAGGAAGGCATCAACGCGCTGTTGGAGCATCTGCGCCACCTCGGCGGAAGACGTCATCTCATCGCACAGGAGCTGCCTCTCGAGCCAGAGTCGTTCATACACCTTGACATGGTGTTCACATTCCTCGACAGAGACCGCTGCATGGCGTTCAAGCCAGTCATCATGAATGAGAACTTCAAGACGATACATTATGAGGTTGAAGGTACAGAATACACAAAGATTACTGAAGAAAAGAACCTCATCGAGGCCTTGGACAAACTCGGAATGCACCTTGAGCCTATTTTCTGTGGTGGCGGTGACGAATACTACGGACCGCGCGAGCAATGGCACAGCGGCGCCAACTTCTTCGCCTTTGCGCCTGGCAAAGTTCTCGGTTATGCGAGAAACTACCACACCATTGAGGCTTTGGGCAATAACGGATTTGAGGTTTTGAAGGCTGCTGACGTGGCGTCAGGAATGGTCAACACCGACGACTACAAACGCTGCGTTGTGGCATTCGAGGGCAATGAGCTTTCACGTGGCGGCGGCGGTGCACGATGCATGACAATGCCGCTGTTGAGACAGAAAATCTAAATTTTACTGTGATAAAACATTAGTAGAGACGTTTCAGGAAACGTCTCTACATTTTTTTATTGCATATCCGGCACCAAGTGCGGTGAGGATGAATAATCCGCTGCCAAGCGGTACAGGGACATCGCCGCCCATACCGTGACCGCCAGGGACAGGTGGCAGCTCGATGCCGCTGCCCTTGTCAAGTCCGTTGCCGACATCAGTCCAATCGTTGAACAGGTTGTCGTTCCTATTGATTTGCCCTTGCGACAAACCGACGAACGCAAACAATAGTAAAGCTGTTATCAGTAGTCTTTTCATTTTATCACGATTCTTTGTATGTTTACTCTTTCCCCGTAGACAAGACGCATGACGTACACGCCCGTTGCGATGCCGTTGCATACCAGGCTGCTGCCGCTGACCTCTTCCCTGCTCACCATTCTGCCTGTGATGTCGAACACCTCGAGCGTGCCATCGCCTGTGACCATGATGCCGCCCATCGTCGCATAGGCGAACAATGCGTTTACGTTCTGCTCACCGATGCCGTCTATTCCTCTCGCTATCACCGTGAAACGGTTCTCAACCTCGTCGCCGTTGGCGTGGAATGTGTAGCTCGGCATGATGTTCAGGTTGGTGATTTCACCTGTGAAGTTGTCGAGGAGATAGATGTCCTCGAAATCAACGTTCATGAACTCGAACGAGAGCGTGAAGTCGCCTGGGAGTGTGTTCCAGAAAAGTACGTCGATGGTGTCGGTATCCGTACCCATGTGCGCGATGGCGTATTCCTTGTCGTCGCTCTTCACGCTGATGGTCGGAATCGATGTCGAAATATTGCCAAGCTTCTCCAGTCCGATGCCTTCGCTGAAATACACGAATGCGCGGTCTTCCACGTCGCCATTTGTCATCGTCATCTTCATCCTGTTAGCGATGCCTTTCTTCGCGCCAGACTCGTCAGTGGATGCTGCTGTGGTCTTCTCGATTTCAAGGCTGAGTGTTTCTGTGGCGACAACCACAAAGCCCTGACCAGGCTTTATCGGGTCGTCGAATGATTTCGTCTCCCATGCGCCTTTGAATGACAGCGTGTAGTAACCAGATGCGAGCTTGTTGTTGTCGATTGCGCCGCCCTCGCCTTTGTATATAGTGTGCGGGAACGGGTTGCCTATCATGTTCACTCCGCTCATGCCATCCTTCGAGGTGCAGGTGAGAGTTCTCGACATAGTGGCGTAGCCAAGGTCGCCCTTGAAGGCTGGCGAGAACGTCTCACTGTTGGCGTAAAGGTAGCCGCGTCCGTTCTCGAAGGTGGTGAAGTCTGCGTGACCCGTCTTGTAGTTCTCCCAAGTGCATGTTGCCTCATTCCAGCGGAAGAGGTCGTACTCGTTATCGATGAAATCGCTGCCCGCTATCGCCATGCTGTTGGTTGGCGATGATACCAGATACCAGCCGTCGCTATCCTTGGTGGTGTATGCTGTTATGTCCTTCTCCGCTGTAGCTTTCACACCGGATGACTCGTTAATGATCTCGCCAGTGTCCTTTATAAGGATACAGTCCTCGTCGGTGCTCACCAGTTCGCCAGTGACAGTGAGCTTTCTGCCTGCCTGCACCGTCAGTTTGGCTGTCGGGTCCACTTCGAGAGTGGCGACTGTCACGTTCTCGTCAACAGTGCAGTTATGGTCTATCACCACATGTGCGCCAGTGCCTGGAGGCGTGCCGCCTGCCCATATCGCGCCGTTGCTCCAGTTGCCCGCCGCTATCGTCGCGATGGATGGTGTAACAAACGTGAACTCGTAGCAGTCGATGGCGTTGCCGATGACACCGTTGTTTTCGAATGTCACCGTGCTCTGGCAGTCGAGGTCAAGCTCCTCGCCAGCTGAATGGTCGTAAAGCTTGAATGTTATCTCCTCGCCGTTATTGTCGCCGAGTATCGTGAGTGTCACCACATAGGCTCCAGTAGGCGGGAACAGTCCGAGGAAGCCGCTCGCACGGCAGTCTTCACCACAGAAGCCACCGATTTCCAAGGTTGTCGCCGTCTGTGTGACGTCATCGATGATAATCACTCCCGTAACAGTCATGTTGTTTGGCAGTCCGCTGTTTACTGTCCAGTGATGGCTCTGGGCTTTTGTCACGCCCATCAACGCCATTAGAATTGTTAATAATAATGCTGTCCTTTTCATATTTTATTATTTTACGATTAATCTTCCGTGATAAATGTTGCCCGAGGCAGTGAAGACCTGGATGTCGTACACACCACGTGTCGTCAGTCCCTTGACTACCCTGCTGCCGTCGGTGTTGCGACGGATGACAGTGCCAAGAATATCTGTGATGACAACTTCCGTCACCGTTTCAGTTCCAGGGATGTCAAGCGTTATCGTCCTGCCCTTCTCCACTGGGTTCGGGTACATGCTGAACGTCATCTGGCTGTTCGATGCGGTGCTGAACCTCACCTCGTAAGGGTTCTCGATGTCGCCTGCAACGGCGTTCTTCTCGAACACCATGTTTTCCTGACTATTGAAGTTCATTACGCCGCCGATTCTGTCGATGAGACCGAAGTTTATCGCGTCGCCGTCTTCGCCCGAGACCGTGAGCACTGCGTAGTAGCAGTCGAGTGGCGGGAAGTGCTTCAGTATCGCGCTGCCTCGGCACTCGCCGTTGACGAATGCGCCGAGCTCCATGTTGCCGTCCGCCAGTCTCTCGCCGTCGACGTACACCGCGGCTATCACCGTGAGGTTGTCCGCGAATGCGTGGCGGTTCGTTGTCCATAGATGAGGCGCGTCAGGCGTGGCGAGCTCTTCATTCCTGCTCACGTTGTATGTCAGCGTCTTGGCTACATCGGCGTTCGACTTGTACATGTAGCCCTTGCCTGGCTCGAGGTTGATGACAGGATACCATCCGTAGCCGCTGTAGTAGATCGACGACTCGTTGTGGCTCTTCATGATGTCGTTAGCCTCAGGAGTGAAGCCGTCAGTAGCCGTGTTCACGTTGCGTTTCGTGTCCAATGGATAACCTATCCAGTTCCATTCTGGGTTGATGGTTATCTCATGCTCGTCGGCATGTGAGCGCGGACCCTTCACCGTCGTCACACCGTCGTCGACAAGCTTGAGCCTGTAGCTGCTTTCG
>JAFRRS010000019.1 GCA_017427985.1 Bacteroidales bacterium
GAGGTTAAGACAAGAGAGCCTTGAGAGAGACACATGGTGACTACAGCACGGAGGTCCACCTCTTCCCATTCCGAACAGAGAAGTTAAGCCCCGTCGCGCCGATGATACTGCATTAAATTGTGGGAAAGTAGGTCGTCGCCAAACCCTTAGTAGAGACGTTTCCTGAAACGTCTCTATTTTTTTGTTTCCAGACATAATTTACAGGATTATTAATCTTTTCTCTGTAATCCTTATTCTAATTTTTCATATTTTTGCAGAGTGAAAATTTTAAGGGTCATATTATTAATATTAGGTGTAATAGGCGGCTGTTTTTCAGCTGGAGCCACTACTCTTTTGCATTCCAATGACTCAATTCAAACGGATTCGACTTTGGTGAGATATTTTTATCAAAGCCTTGAAAAACAACAGCTTGGAGATGTAAAAGTTTGGGACACCACTACCCTTTCAGCTTCGTTTTATGACCCGACAAACCCGCTTTTTGAGTATTATCAGGAATTGAGCAATTCTGGACATGCACATAAAAATCTTGAGTTCTCTTTCCCAAATTATGTTGGATTTAACAACAATTTGACATCTTACGACAAATTTATCGTTACAAAAGATAAAATCCTCTACCCTATTGTTTATCAGCCGTTTACTGATATAAGTTACATGATGGGCAGCCAAAAAGAGCAACATTTGAATGTGCTTTTCTGCAGAGAGTTTTTACCAAGATTTTATGTCACATTTAATTTTAACATCGACTACGCGCCTTCAGTTTACCAAAGAAGCTATGCGCAAAACCTATATTTTATTGGGAATTTCCGCTGGAACACAAAAAATGAACGTTATGGTTTAAACGGTTATTATTTCACCAATAAAATCGATGTTTATGAAAACGGCGGAATCACTTACGACTCAATTTTCGTTGATTTGATTGAAACTGACAAGGCTGTCATCCCTGTGAATCTTTCCGGCGCAAGCAATCTGATTAAGGTTTCAGGATTCGGACTTAACCAATATTTTATTTTAGGAATGCCTGGAAGAATCAACTATTCGTTTGATTATCAAAGGAATAGATACCTTTATAAAGACTCCGACCCTACTTCGGCGTTTTATTCTGAATTTGACCAGGTTTTGAATCCTGACGAAACTTTTGACAGTCTGACTTTTTACACTATTAAAAATGGAATCAATTGGAGCTCATTGAGTTATGGAAAATATAACAACGACATTCCATTTTACTTGATTTTTGGAGTTGAACATAATTATTCACACCACAATGGGTATAAGGAGATTATTACTGGAGAGCAGTTTGGCGATGTTGATTATCAAAACATTAGGGCTAAAGCCGGAATTATTATAAATCTGTTCAAATCGACAAGAATTACTGGCAAGGGTGAGCTGATTTTTAGTGATTACCATGCGGGAGATTTCATTTTGGACGGACAGTGGAAGCAGTTTTTGGGCACTTACAAGAAAAATTTCGGAGCTTTGGTGTTTGATGTGAACCTTTCAAGACAATCGGCGAACTGGTTTGATGAGACATACTACTCCAACAACTTCAGATGGAGCAATGATTTCAGTCCTGCCACATATTTAAGGCTGAAAGGCGCTTATGAAACCCGTTGGTTATCAATTGGTTTAAAACAGACAACCATAGACCATTACATTTATTTCGGGGAAAATGCGAAGCCTGTACAATATTCCGGAACGCTGAACATAACATCAGCTTTTGCAAAATTTGACATTAAACTGAAGCATTTTGAAATTGGCGGCATTGCATCGATGCAAGTAGCTGATAATGAAGATGTTGTACATTTGCCGTTATTCTATGGAAAACTGAAATTAGGTTGGAACATCAATCTTGTTAAAGGTGTCTCGATGATGCAGCCTTCCGTCATAATCAATTATTTCACAGAATATTACGCTGATGCCTATATGCCAGCGCTGAGGACTTATTACCTGCAAAAAGACGTGAAAATCGGCAACTATCCATTCTTGGATTTTTATATCACATTCAAAATCAAACGGGCGAACGTTTTTGTGGGATACACAAATATTTACACTTTAGCGCAAGACAACAGATATTTCACGACACCGCACTACCCGATGAGGGATTCGAAGTTCGTTTTTGGTGTTAAGTGGCGCTTGTACAAGTAGTTACACCATTCCTCGCTGCTTCTTGATTTTATCGTAAGCATCGTTGATTTCCTGGAATTTCTTCTCCGCGGCTTTACGCACATCTTCGCCAAGATATGCCACTTTATCAGGATGGTTTTTCTTCGCCATTTCACGGTAGGCTTTCTTAACCTCGTCATCTGTTGCAGAAGGATCAATGCCGAGAATTGTGTAAGCATCGTCAACCTGTTTGACAAACATAGCCTTAATTGATTCAAAATCAGAGGTATTGATGCCCATGTAACGCGAAATCGTTTCAATCACATCTGTTTCCGACTCATGAACCTGACCATCGGCGGAAGCGATACCAAACAGATAATGAATCAGTTGCAGACGCGAAGAATAATTCATGAAGCGACCGATCTGCTGGCTGACTTCTGCAATATTTATCTCTTGTTTCAGAATTTCACGCAAAGTGAGGATGTATTTCTCCGCCTGTTCCTGCCCGAAATTTGAGAGGAAGAAATTCTTCACATAGTCGAGTTCAGATTTTTTGACGATGCCGTCGGCTTTCATGACTGCTGCTGAAAGCACGAGCAGACTTGAGGAGAAATCCTTTTGCCGAGGTGTATCGCCAAGAAATTCAGTGTCTTTTCGAGTATAACCGCCGCCCAGATACGAGCCGAGAGCCGCGCCGAGGATTGCACCAATAGGTCCAAGTGCATAAAAACCGACTATTAAACCCAGAAGACTCGGCATACATCCCGAGCGTCTATTCGATTGATTATCAGTATTATTATTCATAATAAATTTTAATAATTTCTTTCTTGTAATTTTTTTACAAAAGTACAAAAAAATGTTAAAAAATTTTATGAAATTTAACAATTATTTACTAATTTTGCGGTTTTCAAAAAAATAGGTAGCAGATTTTGTTAAAAAATTGAAAATCATATAGTAGAACAACAAATAATTTAAAAAAATGGGAAAAACCAAGTACGTTTATCTTTTCGGCAACCGTACAGCCGAGGGTAACTCAACAATGAAGAATTTGTTGGGCGGCAAGGGTGCTAACTTAGCAGAGATGTGTCTGTTAGGATTACCGGTTCCAGCAGGTTTGACAATCACAACTGAATGCTGCACAGCATATTACGCAAACAACTGCCAGCTTCCAGCGGGTTTGATGGATGAAGTCCACGCAGGAATCAAGAACATGGAGAACATCATGGGCATGAAATACGGCGACGCAGAGAATCCTCTGTTAGTGTCATGCCGTTCGGGCGCGCGCCAGTCGATGCCAGGTATGATGGACACCGTTTTGAACATCGGTCTCTGCTCAAAGACAATCCCTGGTTTGATTAAGAAAACCAACAACCCACGCTTCGTTTACGACTCATACCGTCGTCTTATCATGATGTACGCCGACGTCGTTATGGAGAAGGCTGAGGACAAGGAACCTGCAGAAGGCAAAGGCATCCGCAAGATTTTGGATGACATGCTCGATGAATTCAAGGCAAAGAAAGGTTATAAATCAGATACAGAAATCACAGCAGACGAACTCAAGGCTTTGGCAGAAGAATTCAAAGCTACCATCAAGAGAGTTCTCGGCACAGAATTCCCGGATGACGCAGAACTTCAGCTTGAAGGCGGTATCAGAGCCGTGTTCAAGAGCTGGAACGGCAAGAAAGCTGTGTCATACAGAAGAATAGAAGGTATTCCTGAGGATTGGGGAACAGCAGTCAACGTGCAGACGATGGTGTTCGGAAACATGGGAGAAAACTCAGCAACAGGCGTAGCTTTCACACGTGACCCTGCTACAGGTGACAACAAGTTCTACGGCGAGTGGCTGATCAACGCACAGGGCGAAGACGTCGTGGCCGGTATCCGCACCCCTAACCCATTGAACAACGACACAAAGAACGAGAAAAACAAGAACATGCCTTCAATGGAAGAGCTTATGCCTCAGACTTACAAAGAGTTGTGCGACGTTCGCGCCACTTTGGAAGACTTCTACAAAGACATGCTCGATATCGAGTTCACAATCCAGGACGGTAAGTTATACATGTTGCAGTGCCGCGTCGGCAAGCGTACAGGCGTTGCAGCAGTCAACATGGCTCTCGACATGCTTCACGAAGGCAGAATCGACGAGGCCACAGCAGTGATGAGACTTGGTGTCAACCAGATTGACGAGCTCCTCCACCCTATCCTCGACATGAAAGACGAGAAGAACAAGAGCGTTTTGGCTCACGGTCTTCCAGCAGGTCCTGGCGGTGCGGTCGGTAGAATCGCATTGAGCAGCGAGAAAGCAATGGCATTCCGCAAGAACAAGGAAGCCAACATCCTTGTCCGTGAAGAGACAAACCCAGAGGACGTTGAAGGTATGCGTGCTGCTGACGGTATCCTCACACAGCGTGGCGGTATGACCTCACACGCAGCTTTGGTTGCACGTGGCTGGGGTAAATGCTGCATCGTAGGTTGCGAGGCTGTTCATATCAACGAGAAAGAAGGCACTGTGAAAATCGGTGACAAGACATACAAAGAAGGCGACATGATTTCATTGAACGGAACAAAGGGTTATGTGTACGACGGCACTGTGAAGACCATCGACGCCACTGAAAATCCGCGTTTCCAGGAGTTCATGCGCTTGGTTGACAAATATCGTAAGATGGGTGTCCGCACCAACGCCGACAACCCAGACGACGCACAGAAAGCTGTGAGCTTCGGTGCTGAAGGTATCGGCTTGTTCCGTATCGAGCACATGTTCTACGGCAAGAACAGCGAGAAACCTCTTGCAAAACTCCGTAACATGATTCTCGCCAACTCGACAGAAGAACGCGTTGTGGCATTGGCAGAACTCGAGCCTTACATCCGCGAATCGGCAAAGGCAACTTTGAAGGTTTTGGACGGCAAACCGGTGACATTCCGTTTGATGGACCCACCACTCCACGAGTTCGTTCCTCATACACTTGAGAAGCAGCAGGAGCTCGCTAAAGAACGTGGCATGGATCTTAAGGAACTCCAGAAACGTATCGAGGCATTGCACGAGGTCAACCCGATGATGGGTCTCCGTGGCGTTCGTCTCGGCATCGTTTATCCAGAGATTTCAGAGACACAGTTCCGCGCTTTGTTCGAGGCAACAGCACAGTTGATGAAAGAAGGCAACCATCCACATCTCGAGATAATGGTTCCTTTGACAATCAACGTGAAAGAGCTTGAAAACCAAAAAGTTATTGCAGAACGCGTCAAGGCTGAAGTTGAGAAACAATACGGTCTGACAATTGAATACATGTACGGCACAATGATTGAGATCCCACGCGCAACTTTGGTTGCCGACAAGATTGCCGGTGTCGCACAGTTCTTCTCATTCGGTACCAACGACTTGACACAGATGACATTCGGTTTCTCACGCGACGATGTCAACGCTATCGTTCACAGCTACATCGACCAGAAGATCATCCCTGCCGACCCATTCAACACTTTGGATCAGGAAGGTGTTGGCCAACTGGTGAAGCTCGGTGTTGAACGCGGACGTTCGACCAGAAACAACCTGAAGTGCGGTGTTTGCGGCGAGCACGGTGGTGACCCGGCATCAGTGGAATTCTTCTACAGCTGCGGTTTGAACTACGTTTCATGCTCACCATTCCGCGTGCCGGTTGCAAGATTAGCTGCAGCACAGGCTGCGATTAAGGCTGAGAGAGCAAAATAAGATTCCTCACAGCATACGCTGTTCGGAATGACAAATGATGTAGAGACGCACGGCTGTGCGTCTCTACATTGTTATCGCAGGAAACGACAAACAACGATAGGATTATTGTGATTATTAAGGCCGTTTTTTTCATAATGAAATCAATTATTTTTTCGTTTTCGGTTTCTGAATTGCCAATTCCTTGCAGGTTGTTTTAACCAGTTCCGACATGTAATCGCGGTCGTCGACATCTTCAATGAAGAAATAATCTTTCGCTCCGTCGTATGGTGGGCGCATATCGACAATGCGGAGCATTGTCCTGCCGGCTTCTGTCGGTTTCAGATAGAAACAGTTGTCGCAAATGAGGCCGAAGATGATGCCATCGCAATAGATGCCATAGTCGCCAAACATCTTTTTGACCATGATTTCGCCAGCCCCTCCGCACTGGTCAGCGATATATTGTACAAAATCAGGATTGCTTGCCATGATGAATTTTTTTGCAAAGATAGGAAAACATCGCCTTGGTGAGAAATCACACAAAATCTTATTTAAAATCTCAAAAAGTTTTGTTTTCTTCGAAAAATAGATTATCTTTGCAGCGTTAAATCATAAAAATTATAAAAAGAAACAGATAAAAATAATAAGATTTAAAGACATATAAAAAGGCGTTTTCGCTTTTCTTTGCTAGTGGAAATCTGGTAAATTTCATAATTGCAGCACAAGAGAGGAGAAACGCTTGCGGGTTTGTACCGTGAGCTTTCTTGTTTGCTGTATGGGTTTACCAGAGCCTCCACTAGAACAAAAGGTTCGCGGTTTTTTTATTGTCAAAATTTAAGGAATGTTAATAAAAATTATAAACTTAAAAAATTAAAATTATGGCACAACAACAAGAATGTAGAGAATGCGCAAGGTATTATAAAGGCACTTCTGAAATGAGATGTTCTTTCTATGCAGCAAAACCACAGTTTGATGACAAACAATGTTCACATTTTAGCGAGAAAAGACCTTTATATGGTATTAATACTCAACCACAAAATGATAATGAAAGCATTTCTGAGAAAAGTTATAGGGGACCATGGTATAAACATGGTAGAAGGAAAACCTTTTTAGAAAAGCATAAAGGTCTTGAAATGATTATTGTTATTATTAGTTTTATAATCACAATAGGTATAGTGGTTTTTTTAGGTATGGAGGTGTGTAGACTATTAGGAAAGGACAATATGGTAATGTTGTTATTGTTATTACAAACTATTATAGGTTTGGCATTACCTTTTGTTATAGCAATAATATTTTATAGAATGAAGGAATTAACAAAACCATTCAAATCTCATTTTTTGTCAAAAATACTAAAGAAAAGTAGCATTATTGACTGTTTGTTCCTATGCCAACTTATAGTTGCAATGATTGAGATAATTATGACTGTCCATGTATCGTTTTTTAGCAATTATATATTTTCGAAATGGTACATTTATACATTTTCAACTGAATCGATTCTCCTTATTATAGTTTCTCTAATCATTATAGTGGAATTATTCATATTAAGTAATAAATTATTTAAATTAAGAATGTCATCATTAGGAAAATGGTTGATCGCATGTGGAGTTGTTAATTTATTATCATTATTCATCACCAATACGATAATTATCACTATTTTCTACTTTGCGTTTATTTTCTTCTATTTCAAAGCTGAAGAGAAAAAATTAAAGAATGCGTTGGGTAAATTAGAACAAGATGAAATTGTTAGTGAATAATTATGAGAAAGATTGCAACTACATTATTATTAGGTATTGCCTCCGATTCATCAGAAACAAAAGTGGGGGAATTCGAGAATTAAATACTGACATATGGAATGATTTCATGATTAACAAAAAAACTGACCGAACAATCTAATGAGAATTCCATGGAATTGTATCACATAATAAATATGCACTAATCAAGAAATTGTAAACTAAAAATTGTTAGCAGCGTGTAAAAGCGCTGCTTTTTTGATTTTTTTAAATAAGAATGTGAGGCAATTGTTAAAAACTATTTGTCCCCTTCCCTGAAAAACGGACAGTTGTAAATTAGACAAAAATGTTTAATTTTGCAACGAAGGAGGAACAATGAAAAAGAGCAAACACAGCGAGACGGAGATGGTGAAAGCCGTCAAAGCACTGGAGAGCGGCGCGAACGCGGAAGTGGTGGCGCGAGAATGCGGCATATCAAAGGCCACGTTGTACAACTGGAAGTCGAAGTACAGCGGTATGGACGTCAGTCAGGTACGACGTCTGAAAGAGCTGGAGGAAGAGAACCGCAAGCTGAAACAGATGTATGCCGACCTAGCCCTTGACAACCGTATTCTGCGTGATGTCATCGAAAAAAAACTCTAGAGCCCGAGATTAAGAAAGAACTGGCGAACGGCATTGTGGAAGAATATGAGGTGAGCATCGCTCGGGCGTGCAAAATGATGGAGATACATAGGTAGTACTTCTATTACCGCGAGAAAAGGGACGACACGGAGGTTGAGGATGCGATAAGGGCAGCCGCCGAACACGGCGACGGGTTCTGGAAGATCTTCGAGAGACTCCGTCGTGACGGCAAGCCGTGGAACCACAAGAAAGTGTACCGTGTTTACAAGAACATGCACTACGAGAAGCGATCCAAGCTTAAGAAACGTCTCCCGGCAAGGGTCAAGAACCCTTTGGAACAACCGCTGGAGCCCAACACCACATGGTCGATAGACTTTGTCAGCGACATGCTTGAATGCGGAAGGAAGTTCCGTGTCTTGAACATCATCGACGACAGCGACCGTGTGGCTGTAGCCCAAGAGGTATCAATGTCTTTCCCTTCCAAGAGAGTGATACGGACGCTTGAGAAGGTGATATGGCTTAAAGGCAAACCGAGCGACATCAGATGCGACAACGGACCAGAGTTCATATCAAAGGACTTCCAGGAATGGTGTAAGGGTAACGACATCAGGCTGCTGTTCACGCAACCTGGATGCCCGACACAGAACAGCTACATCGAGCGTTTCAACGGAAGCTACCGCAGAGCTGTACTCGACGCTTACATCTTCCGCACTTTAGAGGATGTCAAGCAAAAGACATGCGAATGGAACGACTACTACAACTACGAGAGGCCTCATGAAAGCCTCGGTAACAAGACTCCTATGGAGTTCTCTAAGAGAGTCAGTGACAAGGGCACCGACGTTGTTGCCCGTCTATGCGAAGATAGTCCGATTCCGCCATCCCGTCAAGGCTGTACAAGCGTCCTTCGGACGGCCTTGACCGGATGTCGGACCGGCCTTTAGGCTGCATAACCGGTCATCAACGTAAAAAGCAACAGCGTAATATTGTATAAATGGAATTTTTTGAAATTAAATAATTATTTTTGCAGTCTATTTTATAACTGTCCTAAAAAGGGGAAGTTTACAACAAACAGGAAACCAATATATATCAATTAAATGAATTAGCTAAACAGAACGATTTATCAATTAGCATAAGACCTTCGGATATCAAAAATTACCGATAATCCTACTCAAATTTATGTTTCCACCTTCTGTGTGACAATAGCCAGAAATATGGGCGGTTTTGATGCATCAATCCTTCAAACTTCCTACAGGAACAACCAAAACTCCGTCATCAGGGCGTTTGTAGGCATAATCACCGACACCAGTAAGAACCATTAAAAATGAGGGTTTCTTCATCTTAGATGTATCAATTTTGTTTGCCAAAGCTTTTAACGATTTTGCACCTTTACAATTGATGGATCAATTAGGCATATTTTTTTGATTATCAACAATATTTTTATTTTTGATGTGACAGTTGGCCGTTTTTTGATGTAACAGTTGGCTATCAATCAAACTTATGTTTCCACCTTCTGTGACTCCAAAGCCAATAATATGGGTGGTTCTTTATAGTTTGTTCAAGTAATTCCACGTATTTCTGCATGATGGCGCCTTCGGGGAGTTCGTTCGGGTGTTCGCAGATTTCATGGACATCGAGACGATATTTGCCGATGCGCTCTTTGATTACTTCGTAATAAAGGACTGGAAGGTCGTATTTTCTGGCGAAGCCTTCGGCACCGCGGATGAAACCTGTGCGACGATGCAGGAAATCAGTGACATAACAGCGCTCTGGGTTGCTCGGGTTCTGGTCGGAGAGAATCATGTAAGCGGCCGGGATATGATTTTCTTCGTGATATGCCATCACCTCGCGAACGTTGTCGTGGAAAACGACCTGGTCGCCATAACGTGTTCTGGCTCTGTTAATTAGCTTCTCAAAAACCTTGTTTGTATTGTGCGCCCCCACCCCTATTCCGTGATGCTTAAACTGCATATCTACACTCAAAACCATCCATTCCCAGTTGTTGTGATGGCTCGACATCAGGACGACGCTCTTGCCTTGGTCAAAATATTTATTTACAACCTCAGGATTTGAGCAATGATAACGTCGCATCACGTTTTTGCGGCTCATTGTCAACATCTTAAGCATCTCGGCAGCGAGCTGCGCAAAGTGAAGGTAATAACGCTGTCGGGCTTTCCACACCTGCCATTTGCTCCATTCGGGAAACGATTTCGCAAAATTGTCGTCGATAATCTTCCGCCTATACCTTATTATATATGCCATTATCAGGTAAAACGGAAAACAAATCAGATAAAGCAGGCAAAGCGGCAATATCGAAAGCGGATATAATATGAAATAGAATAAAAAATACGTCATTTTTAAAATTTCAGGCTGTAAAATTACGCATTTTCTCTCTTTCAATGGTCAAAAAAATTTATTTTTTCAAAATGTTTGCTTTTTAAATATTTTATTCCGAACTTTGCAGATTATTTAGAAATTTATTTGTATTAATTTTAAAGATATGGCTAACAACATCAACGAAATCAGAGAGGCATTGGCTTCTTACGGCATCAAGGATGTCAAGGAAATTTACTATAACCCATCGTACGAAGAGCTTTACAAGGCTGAGATGAACCCTGCTTTGACAGGTTTTGAGAAAGGCGTCGAGACCGAGCTGAAGGCAGTGAACGTGATGACTGGTATCTACACCGGCCGCTCGCCTAAGGACAAATACATCGTTATGGACAAGAACTCGAAGGACACCGTTTGGTGGAACACTCCAGTTTATCCGAACGACAACCATGAGATGAGCGAGAAAGTGTGGGAAGAAGTGAAAAACCTCGCAAAGAAACAGCTTTCGGGCAAGAACCTTTACGTGGTTGACGCATTCTGCGGAGCAAACAAAGACACCCGCATGGCTGTACGTTTCATCATGGAAGTGGCTTGGCAGGCTCATTTTGTGCTCAACATGTTCATTAAGCCGACTGAGGAAGAACTTAAAGAGTTCAAACCGAACTTCACCGTTTACACAGCATCGAAGGCTAAAGTGGAGAATTACAAGGAGTTAGGCTTGAACAGCGACACCTGCGTGGCATTCAACGTCACATCACGCGAGCAAGTCATCTTGAACACCTGGTACGGCGGCGAGATGAAGAAAGGTATGTTCTCGATGATGAACTACTACCTGCCGCTGCAAGGCATCGCCTCGATGCACTGCTCAGCAAACACTGACATGAAAGGCGAAAACACCGCTATCTTCTTCGGTTTGTCAGGCACAGGCAAGACCACTCTTTCAACCGACCCGAAACGTCTTCTCATCGGTGACGACGAGCACGGCTGGGACGACGAAGGCGTGTTCAACTTCGAAGGCGGCTGCTATGCAAAGGTCATCAACCTCGACAAGGACAGCGAGCCGGACATCTACAACGCCATCAAACGCAACGCATTACTTGAAAACGTCACTGTTGACGCAAACGGCAAGATTGACTTCAAAGACAAGAGCGTGACAGAAAACACACGTGTCTCCTATCCTATCGAGCACATCGAGAAGATTGTGAAGAACGTGCGTCCAGTGTCATCAGGTCCGGCAGCAAAGAACGTCATCTTCCTTTCAGCCGACGCTTTCGGCGTGTTGCCTCCAGTCTCAATCCTGACTCCAGACCAGTGCAAATACTACTTCTTGAGCGGTTTCACTGCAAAACTCGCAGGTACCGAACGCGGCATCACCGAGCCGACACCTACTTTCAGTGCATGCTTCGGACAAGCATTCCTCGAGCTGCATCCAACGAAATATGCTGAAGAACTTGTGAAACGCATGGAACAGAGCAACGCAAAGGCTTACTTGGTAAATACTGGATGGAACGGAACAGGCAAGCGTATCTCAATCCGCGATACACGTGGTATCATCGACGCTATCCTCGACGGCTCTATCGAGAAGGCTCCAACCAAGAAGATTCCGTACTTCGACTTTGAGGTTCCTACAGCATTGCCAGGCGTAGATCCGAAGATTCTCGACCCACGCGACACTTACGCAAATGTTGAGGATTGGAACAAGAAAGCCGAAGATCTCTCCAGCAGATTCATCAAGAACTTCGCCAAGTTCACGACAAACGAAGCAGGCAAGGCTTTGGTTAAAGCAGGTCCACAATTATAGACATTAGACGTTAGACCTTAGACGTTAGTAGAGACGTTTCAGGAAACGTCTCTACAGCATTTTAAAAACAAATAACTAAAAAATTAATAATATGAAAAAATTCTTAATGTTAGCGGTGGCTGTGCTTTTCGCAATGAGCATCAGCGCGCAGGAGTATTATGTGTCGAAGAACACAGGAAACAACAGAGGTGACGGCAGCAAGGAGAAACCGTACAAAAACCTTCAGAAAGCCATTGACGCCGTTCCGGAAGGCGCAACGATTTACGTTGCAGAAGGCAACTATTTCGGAACTTTGGACTGTGGTAACATCAACGTTACAAAATGCGTAAAGATTTATGGCGGCTACAGCACCGACTTCGCGAATCGTGACATCTTGAAATACAGGACATTGGTCCAGCCTACTGCAGAGTCGAACGGCACTGCAAAAGGTGGCGGAACAATGATTATCAAGGTGAACAATCCTAATGGCGAGATTGTCGTGGACGGTCTCCTGTTCGACCGCGGCAACTCGATTTCCTACAATGCACGTGGCGAAGGCAAGCCGAAGGGCGTTGAGTCACCGATGATGAACCCTATCGGCACTGGCGGCATCGGCGGTCCAAATCTTGAATTGACTAATGTTTTGACAACAGAGACAAGAGAGTTGTATTTCGACAATCCGAATTTAAAGACTATCACCATCCGCAACTGCGCTTTTGTGAACGCACCAAACTACGGAATCGGCGGAATGTTCCAAGGCGAAGTCACCATCGACAACTGCATCTTCGTCAACTGCCGCATGATTGCATGCGATGTGATGGGCAGTAATGGTCAGAAGTACCAGACAGTGCATTTCACAAACAACACAGTTCTCTTCACTTGGTCACGTCTAAAAGACTATGGCGACATGGGCTATGGCTTCCGTTACAACAACGGCACACACAGCTACGTCGACCATTGCATCATCGGCTGCAGCATCTACGCAGGTCTCGACCGCGCACGTATAGATTACAAAGACAAAGAGGCACAGAAGATTGCAGCTACGACAAACAACATGTTCTTCTTGAACAGAAATGCTGACGCTGCATTGGAAGGTGGCGGCAAATTCCTGATGATTAGTGTCGACCAGTTTGAAGATGCCGAGGCTTTGACCGAAATCGACGGCTGCATTGGCATGTCGGACCCGAAAGTTTTCAACGGCAAAATCAACGAGGCATATCTGAAGGGATTCGCTAATGCGTCATATAAAGAGTCGACAGATTATCAGCCAAGTTCAGCCGACAACAAGCTTCGCGCTGCTTTGGGATTGAACAAACAAGGCACTATCAATTCATCGGCATCGATGTTTGCGAACCGTTATCCGTTTGAGGATGCGCTGAAGTTGTTTGGTGCTGTGAATGGATATGGCGCACAAATGCCGAAATAATCTTGCGCATTAAGCAGAATGGAGAAATCCTTTTAGTTGAAAGTTTAGAGTGTAGAGTTTAGAGTGGTTTAAAGTTTATAGTCTAAAAGTTTAAAAGGATTTCTCTGTTTTTATTAATAAGGTGTTTTATTGTTATTCAAGTATTGTGTTATGAAAAGAATCGTATTAGTATCTATTGTTGCATTGATTGCATTGACCACATTGTCTTTTACTGCTGGTGATGGCGTCACTTTGAGACTTCATCCGAATAAGGATAAGACCTTTATGATTGTCTCAAAGACTTCACAGACTACGGTCATGAAAGTTCAAGGTCAAACCATGAGAAGTACCACGACATTAGACGGACGCCAGTCATTAAACGTGAAAGAGGTCTCCACAGATAACATCGTGATTGAGACTCAGATTGAAGCCATAAAAATGGTCAACAACGCGATGGGCATGACTTTCAACTATGACTCGGACAATCCTCAAAGTACCAGTCCGATGATAGCAGACCAGGCAAACGCGTTTGACAAGATGATCAAAAAGCCTACTACCATCACATATAACGAATTGGGTCACAACGCCAATCCGGATAACATGGAAATGAGCCAGTTGGGCAATGTGATTATCGAGCTTCCAGAACAAGAATTGCATGTCGGAAGCCAATGGAATTACACCAAGACACAGAATGTCAGCGATGTGGAGATAAGCATCAACATGACATGTACTGTAACAAAAATTTCAAAGAAAGGCGTCGATTTCAGTTTCACGGGAACCATTGACTCCAAAGATGTTACAGGCACTTATGACGGAACTTCAACAATCGACATTCAAACTGGTATTGTTACAGCAAGCACTGTCAACAGCAAGGTGTCGATGACTGTATCAGAGCAAGGAATGGATATTCCAATAACTATAACTGGCACGACAACGGTTACGGTGAAGGAGTAACAAAGTTTAGAGTGTAGAGATTAGAGTGTAGAGAGTAGAGAGCTTGAGATAACGAAAACGACCGAGGGATTTCCCCGGTCGTTTTAATTATGAAAAAAAACTACAAATTAGTTCAGCATTACTGGCATGAGGAGCATCAGGATGTCCTCGTCGGCGTTCTGGTTGTCGACTGGGGTGATGATACCGGCGCGATTTGGTGCCGACATCTCGAGCTGAATCTCAGTCTGGCTGAGGTTAGCAAGCATCTCCTGGAAGAACTTCGAGCTGAAGCCGATTTCCATGTCTTCGCCTGTATAGTTGCATGAGAGGCGTTCCTTGGCTTCGTTCGAGTAGTCGAGGTCTTCGGCTGTGAGAACCAGTTCCTGACCGTTTATCTTGAAACGAATCTGGTGTGTTGCCTTGCTTGAGAAGATAGCCACACGCTTGATAGCTGCGTTAAGCAGCTGACGGTCAACGATAAGCTTGTTAGGATTTGTAGTCGGGATGACTGCCTCGTAGTTAGGATAACGACCTTCAATAAGGCGGCAAATCAGCTTGTACTCGCCAAATGTGAACGAGGCGTTGGTGTTGTTAAATTCAACGTGCACCGGCTCGTCGGCTTTTCCCGAAAGGATGTTCTTCAACTGGTTGATAGGCTTCTTAGGCACGATAAACGATGCGGCGGTGTCTGACTTGACATCCATTCTTCTGTAGCGCACCAGTTTGTGAGCGTCGGTAGCCACGAAAGTGAGGCATGTGTCGCTCATCGCCATGAACACGCCTGTCATGATCGGGCGGATCTCGTCGCTGCCTGTCGCGAAGATTGTCTTCTCGAAGCCGCAAGCGAGAACGTCGGCTGGAATATCCCACACTGAAGGCTCAGTAATAACTGGCACTTGCGGGAATTCGTCGCTCTTATGGCCGACCATTTTATAACGTCCCTCGCCCGTTGTGATTTCGATAGCGAGAGTTGCTTCGTCGATATTGAATGACACCGGAATGTCAGGGAAATTCTTCATCACGTCGATGAGAAGACGTGCAGGGATTGTGACCTGTCCCTTGCCTTCAACCATATCAGGCTTTATGGACACAGTCATTGTTGTCTCAAGGTCTGATGCCGTGATCTTGAGCTCGTCCTCGTTGATATCAAAGAGGAAATCGTCGAGAATCGGCAATGTATTGCTTGAATTGATGACACCGCTGAGTGCCTGAATCGCTTTTAAGAGTTTCAAACTCGAAAGAATAAACTTCATAATTCACTATATTTTTTCAAACTGCTAAATTACAACATTTTCTTCAATTGAAGTACGTTTTTTAAAAATTTTTTATTCCCGCTTGTAATCGACGCTCATTCTCGTCAGGAATTTGTCTTTTTCGATGGTATTCCCTATCATATACTCGTACCTGTTACCCTGCTTTCGACTAACCCTGTTTGTCTTTTTTATCTCCGACAATCGGTTGTTGTATTTCCTCAACGATGATATCGAATACATTTTTCCTTCCTTATAATTGAAATAGACCCAGTGTCCGTTGATTTTCGCAAGATACAAGGTAAACTCGAATCCGTCGTTATAGTCAAGAACCAGATAGCCTTTAGCCACCTTCGAGACGTGTCGACCCATGACGCTCTTGATGTTCACCGTGCCCTCGCTGACGAAACAATGTTTTCTCTCGTCCCATTTCATCGTCACCTTATCGAATGTGAGGTTGGTTGCATCTTTTGATACTTTTCTCAAAGTGTCGTTCGTCCGGAAGAATTTCTTGGCAAGGATATCCATAAGTTTCTTGTCGAACGGGAATGTCATCGTCGTCTTCGTGTCAAGTTCAAGAGTGATATTGTCGGTGTTTATAATCTGCTTATACACTCCACTGGCATGAAAATCAATGAGCGGCGTGCCGAATTTCATGTCGTAAGTGCTGTTTTGTACAGTGATTTCGCATTTGTTTCCGTCGAGAATCATCTTGTCGGCGATAAAGAAGCTGTTGTTCTGGCCTTTTATATTACCTTTTTTAAATCCTTCATTATTATGGCGAAGTTTTACAGAACCTTTTACAGGAGTTGAGACAATATCGGGGTTAACCAAGGTACTGTCAGACAAGAACACCGAGTTGAACACCCTTCTTGCATGGTCGAAATACACACTGTTGGTATTAACCCAGTCATCAGGTTCAATCTGCAGATAAAGGTCTCCAGTATAATATTTTAACCTTTTGAACAACTGATTGAT
Organism: Bacteroidales bacterium; assembly: GCA_017427985.1. Lineage (GTDB taxonomy): Bacteria > Bacteroidota > Bacteroidia > Bacteroidales > F082 > Limimorpha. The sequence goes on from JAFRRS010000019.1 coordinate 16,805, forward strand.
ATCGGCGTAAGATTTCAGCCATTGGAACTTTACACCGCACATGTCGTTTATCTTGAAATCGCCGTCGAGGGCAAATTTCTTTTCCTTGTCGACCAAAGTTATCTTGCCTCTAAACTTATATTGTCCGTGAATCGTGATATCATCTTCCTCTTTTATCGAGGAGATTGCCTTGGTGAAATGCGTTGAATCGGACCAGATTTTCTCAAAAAACTGTCTTTTGCCGTTTACAGTATCAAAAACGAGATAACCGGTAGCATGGTAATAGTTCATTTTGTCGAAACGCACAATGGCATCATGGAAGTCATGCCTGAATGTTTCTTTCTTGGTGATATCACCATTGTAAACAATGATTGTGGACTCGCTGATAGTGTCGATTCGCGCCTCGGTCTTGATATTGATGTCACGCAGAGGCGGTTTTACCCGCGCGTCAGCCAAGTCGATTCTCTTTGTATCATGTGCCGTAAGGACCAGATTGCTCAGATTATATTCGCTATTCGTCAAAGTGAACACGATCTTGCTGTCGGGCGCGTTGGTGGAAACGATTTTTCCTTTCTCAGCAACTAACGCCGACATCGAGATTCTGTTTTCATCCATATACCATTCGACGTTATCTTGGTTTGACGTCATCTTATTAAGAGGGAAAATCAAAATACTCTTGTCGTTGATTTTCGCGAAACTGCTCTGTCGGGTATCATAGTTGACATAAGAGCGGTAATGTGACGCCACAAACGCTTCTCCAAGGCGGTCGTCGTTGACTGCAAACCTCGACGAGTCAGCAGTGAAATCGCGTATCTTCAAGACAAAATACTTTGAAATAACATTCGCTTTGTCGACATTCAGCCTGCCGTTGGCGATGAACGCCGTCGAGTCGAGGCGAGCATAACCTGTGAAATTGGAGTTGTCATACAGACGCAACGGGTGTTTGATGGTGTTGAGGTGCATCTTGTCGTTCTGCATGTTGATACGCACCTTGATTTCATCCACATTAGTATAAGGATATGACAACGGCAGCTCATCATTATTGACAGCAAGCATCTCGAATCTGTAGGTCGTGCAATTCAACGAGTCAAGATAGAAATTGAAGCGGTTAGAATCCATGTAGGTCGTCATGAAGTTGACGGAGCCGTCGCCATAGAAGCCCGAATTGGAGAGATGGAGCCTGTTGACAAACGTAGCCTTTCCGTTGTAAATCTTCGACTGTTCCTCATCTTCAACCTGATGGTTGAATCCCAACGAGTTATCCTCCGTCATAATCACAAGGGTCTCTTCAATATCAGGGAAGATACTCGAATGCAGGGTGCCGTGCTGGTCGAAATCTTCAACGGCGAATGCGCCTTCGACGTGGAAGTTCGGGATGATAAACATGAATTTTTTCCTGTCGAGCATTCCTTGGTTTGTCTTCTTCTTGTCGAAATAAACGTAGCATTCCTTGTTACTGTCGAACAACGGGAATTTCGGGTCAGTTTTTATTCCCGACTTGTTATTCTTATCATTTATATAGAAAACTCCGGAACAGTTGGCGATAACATTATCAACCCTCTCCCCTTTTGTGTTTCTAAACGCAACAGAGTCTATCTGAGGAAGATCCATCAAGAAATTGTCATAATCGAAAACGCCGTCCCTGATATAAAAAGTAAACTGTCCGACTTCCATGCTGCCCGAAAACAGCATTTCGAAGTCTTTTTTGATGGTAAGACTCTTGTCGTAAGGTCTGATTTCAAGGTTTTTGTTATATTTGACCTCCTCATTTTTTTCGTTCAATTTAGTCACCAGATAAGAGCTGATGTAAACATCATCAACGCCGTTAAGCTTAAGGTCGTTGTTAGACATGTTATAAACGATATTCGGCTCAAAATTCGTTGTAACTGAATTTATATTGATGACGTCGTAGTCAATTTTCTTCTTGCTCGCGTCGACAGCCAAGTAAAAATCTTTTGTCGGATGAGCCAGCTCCGCCTTCTGGTCGTAAATGAGATAGCCGTGGTTTACAAGGTCTTTAATCAAATTGTAAGCCTGCTTGCGATCCATTCTTATATATTGCGCCACATCGCCAACCGACACGAAATCAATCTCGTTCTGCTTCATCACCCTTTCGATGATATACATCGGATTGACTTCATCCATTCTCTGTAGAGCCTCAAACTCAGCCCTATTGAAGTAGTTCTGCGAGTTGACCCTGACCGCGTTCTCGTTGTTCGGCGATTTAAGCTTGTTAAACCTCAGCTCGTCCTCATCGATTTTCCAATACATAGCCTCCGACATCATTCTTGTGTTATGGTAAGTGTCGATGTAAGGGCTTTTCACCGAGCCTTGCTCAATGTTGTAAAACATTATCTCACGCTTATCGTTGTCGAAGCGCATCGAAAGACCGCTGTTAAACACCGAGTCTCTTCTGATTCTCATCTTCATTGACACGTCTTTCGACGTTATGATATGCTCATTGAAGACAAACGCGTTGGAGCTCATTTCGGCGCTTATGCTGTCGGCGTGCCATATTGTCATCTCGGCGTATCTTAGTGCTGAACTGAAAACGGTAAAGTACTTGCCTCGAAGACCCACAGCACCTTTCACGCTGACATTCTTGAACTTACTCCTCATCTCATATTCGTCGGAATACGAGACAAACAGAGGATAATCGGCTTTGTCAGAAGAAACGTTGAGAAGAGCCTTGTCGTGCAGCTTGCCCACCACCGGATCGTCGAGCATCTTCTTGTCATACAGAATGACCGAATCGGCAACATATTCCATGTTAGCCAGATTTATCGAATAGTCGGAAAGCTTAGCATAGACCTGGTCGCCCATCTTGAAGCGTCTCCACGACACCGTTCCGCCGTTGCCTTTCCACAGAAGCTCCTTACCTCTTTTAACAAACACGCCGTTAGTGTTTTTTATGATGGAGCTGTCGCCACGTGCCACGCAAGCCAAATCACCTCTTTCGACAACTATTTTCAATTCCTCCTCGTCAGAAATCCTGAATCTTGCATTAACCAGGCACCAACTCTGACTTGATTTCACATTCAACACATTGTTTTTCAACAACCTGTCAGTAAACGCCAAATGGTCTCTAAGAGCGTCTTTGCCTTTCTTTTTATATAGTTTATTTGTGCAAATAAGATAATTTGTGAGATTGTCATGCACCCATTTCGAGGCTTCGAGCTCATCCACGATGTAGAAAAACTCGAAAAACGCCATGTTGTTCGTCAGTTTGTCGTCAACGAGAGCCTGGGCTATTTTCCGAATCTCAGCTTTCTCAGCCTTGTTAAAACGCCCCTTCTCCCATCTCTTCTCAAGGTCGGGAACAAGTTTTCTGCTTTTATCCTTAATCTTGTCGTTAGAGTTTCTATGCAAGATTTCCGATATTTGTTTGATAAAAACAGCCGGATCCTCAGACAGCACCACTCTTTCCTGCGAAAACACGCTTGCCGGGAGCAGCAAAAGTATTAAAAAAAGGCCAATAATCCAGAGTCTTTTGCCCAATGGATTATCAGCCATCGTAATAGTTTGATTTCTTTTCATTTAACAATCATTTATTGACAAATACCGCCGCCGTCCAGTCGTTTTCCTTGATATGGTCGAGGTATGACAGTCCGAGACGTTCGGCTTCGTTTCTAATCAATTGCAAATCAGCCTCATAGAAGCCGCTGAAGAAGATTTTGCCTCCTTTTTTCAGACATTTGACATATTCATGCATGTCGCGCAGAAGGATGTTGCGGTTGATATTTGCGATGATGATGTCGAATTGCCTGTCGTTCAATGAGTTGGCATCGCCGAGCTCAACAATGATTCCGTTCTCGTCGTTGAGTTTGATATTGTCGAGAGCGTTGCGGTAAGCCCATTCGTCGTTGTCGATGGCGACGGTTTTTGCAGAACCGAGTTTCTTGGCAAGAATCGCCAGGACGCCTGTCCCCGAGCCCATGTCGAGTACGTCTTTGCCCTTGAAATCCTCGGAAAGCATGAGTTTTATTATCTGCGCCGTCGTCTCATGGTGCGCTGTGCCGAACGACATTTTAGGCTCTATGCAGAGGTCAAACTTATAGCTGCAGTCTGGCTCATGGAAAGGCGCGCGGATGCGGCAGATTCCATCAATAACAACCGGTTCATACGACGATTCCCATGTGGCGTTCCAGTCCTGGTCAGGAATGATTTCTTTCTTAATTATTTGAACGTCAGATAGTTGTTCCATCGCGAGTATGCCATCGAGAGCGTTTTTGTCGAAAGCGTTTTCGGCGCAATAGGCGGTGAAGCCCTCGTCAACGTCCATGAAGCTGTCGAAGCCGATACCGCCAAGGAGCTCGGTGAACATGTCTTTCAGAGCCTCGTTATGCGGGTTCGAGAATGTGTAAGCTATATAGTTCATTGCCAGTTACTTGGAAGCCTGTTCGCAGATACTTGCAAAATCCTCGGCTTTGAGTGAGGCGCCGCCGATGAGACCGCCGTCGACGTCAGGTTGCGCGAAGAGTTCGGAAGCGTTCTTTGCGTTGCAGCTGCCGCCGTAGAGGATATGAATCTGGCTTGCGATGTCGTCGCCATATTTCTCTTGCACGAGTTTGCGGATGAAGGCGTGCACTTCCTGAGCCTGTGCCGGAGTCGCTGTCTTGCCCGTTCCGATAGCCCAGACTGGTTCGTAGGCGATGATAACGTTCTCAATGTCAGCGACGTCGAGATGGAAGAGCCCCCCCTCCACTTGTTTGCGTATCACGTCGAAATGCTTGTTGGCTTCGCGCTCCTCAAGAACCTCGCCCACGCAGAAAATCGGGACGATTTCATATTTGAGCGCCTGGTTGACCTTGGCGGCGAGTGTGGCGTTGTCTTCGCCGAAGTATTTTCTGCGCTCGCTGTGACCGATTATGCAGCAGCTGACACCGATGGAGTCGAGCATCTTTGCAGAGACCTCACCAGTGTAAGCCCCTGATTCCCAGGCAGAGACGTTCTGCGCGCCCACTTCAAAGAGTTCATGCTCCGAAGCCTCGTCGGTAGCGAGTTCGAGGTACGGGAATGGAGGGCAGATTATGACTTCGCATGACGGCTGTTTCTCGTCAAGGAGGTTTTCAAGGTCTTCAATAAGGGTTTGGGCTTCCTCGAAATCGAGGTTCATTTTCCAGTTGCCGGCTACGATTTTATTTCTTTTCATGATATGATGATTTTAATTAATTGCTTGAAAGCGCAAAGATAAAAAAAATCTCACGGAAAAATAGCAGATATGGCAAAAAAAAATCAGTTAGCCGGGAAAAACCGACTAACTGATAAACTGTCAATTGTCAATTCTCAATTAAAGAACGTCGATGTTCTTTGAGATTTTCATCTCTTTCTTTGATTTCTTTGGCAAAACAACGGTCAGGATACCATGTTCGACCTTAGCTGAGATGTTGTCTTTATCCACATCCTCCGGCAACGTGTAGTTCTGTTCGTAGTTGGTGTACGAAAACTCACGACGCAAATAGTGATGTTTGTGGTCTTCGTCTTTATGTTCTGTCTTGTTTTCGATGGCGATGTTCAAATTACCGTCTTCGTTGATGTTCACACGGCAAAACTCTTTTCTGATGCCAGGGGCTGCGAGCTCCATTGTGTAGGCTTTTTCGTCCTCTTTAACGTTCACTGCCGGTGCTGTTGTGTTGGCACGAGGCATTAAATCACTGTCAAAGAATTCATCAAATACTGTTGGGAACCAACTGTTTTTAAATACTGGTAACATAATTTATACCTCCATAATTTGTTAAACAATCTGTTAATTTGAATGCCTCAGCTTTCGCATCGGCTTTCGGCATGAAGATATTCAAAATATGTGCCAATGGCCGCATGTGGACAAGTTGGCATCATTTGGCGACAAAATGTCAAAAAATATGACATCTTTTCTTTTTAAACCTTAAAACTATTCTATTGTGACCTCAAACAATCTGCTGTTTCTGGTGTTATCGTTTTTGTATAAGAAATACGCTTTACCATTGTAGATGCGAAGGTTTTCGACGAAAGTAAAGCCGCTGATTGTGTAGACGGTTTCGGCGGTGCCAGTCTCAATATTGATGCGTTTGATGGTGGTGACGCCGTTGTCGACAAAAATGGTGTAAAACTTACCGGTTGCTGCGTCCATAATCACTTTTTTGCCCCATTTCTTGATAATGCGCATCTCGCCACTCCAATGACGGTATCTGTGAAATGTGAGCGGATATTCACAAACATATTCTCCCACATCATTGTAAATGAATGTTTTATCTTCATCAAAAGAGAAAAGATAAATGTTATTATCATAAGAAAAAACCGGGTCGTAAGTCGGTTTACAGAACAGATTGCCGCTGCGGGTAGGTAGTCCCCACCTATATTTGATGGCAAAAAATATGTAGTCGCGCCCCTCCTGATTCACACAATGATGGAACTCGTGCGGCTGTTTGTCGCCACCTATATTAAAATAATAGTAAAATATCTCCTGATCGAAGTAAAAATACCGCCCGCCAACTATAACACTATCGGTGGCACAGGCGATATTTGAAAATGCTGTATAAAATTCCATCAGCGGATAGTGATACAACAATTCCATCTCCATGGTCTTGCCCATCAATGTCTTATGCCCTATTTGCCAGACATCATCATTGGAAATTATGTGCATTTCACCGAACACATCTTTGAAAATATTGTAATATTCAGGGCTGATTTTCAAATCGGTAAGGGTGTCGCAGGCGAAATTCAGATGCAGAATCGCGTTGTTGCGGCGGCGCTGCGCCAAAAGATAAATTCCTTTGTCATTGATTTCGAAATCTTTGACTGAAACAACCTTGTTATCGTATGCCACATGAGGCACGTTGCCCATAATTTCGACCTCGGGCAGGGACAACTGCGACGGTTTCAATTTAAACACAATTTCCTTGCTATAATTAAGACTATCAATGATATAAGTCACATTATTGTATGCCACATGGCTAGCATAAATCGTATCGCCAGGCTGAGAATGTTTCAAAGAAAATAGTCCGTCTTTGTTGGTGACAGCCATAATTGTGGAGTCGATGGAATAGATTCCGACATCTTTAATAGGCTTGTTGCGATTATCGAGGACGAGACCGGAGATGACGTTGTTCTGTGCAAAAACATGAAGTGGAAATAGGACTAATAAGACAAATGGGACTAATAGGATTATTCTTTTTTTCATAGGAGTAAGCTTTATTGTTGCAAAATTAAATAATAATTTGGTTTGTAAATAGTTTATTTTCTGAATATGCAAAAATCAGTCTGGATATGCTTCGCATACCACAAGGCCTGATTTTTTGCATATTCTGAAAAGACTGTACATGATTGATATTTAATATAGCTTTGTTCTTTCAATAAATGAAACTTCCGAATTGCTTGAATCTCGCCGTTTTTTCAAAGAATAGAAATTTCCTTTATAAATAATCATTTTCTGACTCAAAGTTTGGTTTGCGCTGACTTTAGGGATTGTTTTTCCAGTTTGTACGTCTATTTCGTTTAAAGTTGTGCCGAAAATGGTGTAAAAGTTGCCCCAAGCGCGGTCCTGATAGATGGTGTGATGCCAGAAATTCTCTTTTTCAGGATAATCGATATCGCAACTATGAAGCAGGTTCAAATCCTCGTCGTAGGTCTTGATTTTACGGTTTTGATGGTCAAAATAATACAACGTGTCGTGCGAATGCCCGAGATATGCCTGTTCTGGCCGCATCCAAGTATTTCTGATGAAGGTATCCCATTGCTCGGGACTCGGACCGATCCACATCTCACCTATTTTTGCAGTATGGGCGGCATGCCATTTGACTTCATCAGGAATTTCGGCCAATGTCTGTGTGTCGTCGTTGGTGAAAATTATTTCACGTTTTTTCTCTTGAGGATCAATACGATAGAAACAAAGCAGATAACCTTGGGCACGTGTATCGCAAAAATAAACAAAGCGGTCTGTCATAAAAAGGCAGTTGTGCAGCACTTCGCGATAGTGTTTTTTCTCTATAGGGAAAGCATAATAATGCTTGTTTTCAATCTTAACTATTTGATACATAGTATCTTGAGTTACTATTTGAATATTTTTGGCTATATCAAATTCTAAATTAGTCGGTTGGAGTTTTTGGGGAAGATTGATAGTGTCAAGAGGCTCAAAGACCATGTTTGTCACCAGAATGCGATAGTTTTTTATTGATTTTGTCTCTCTTTGCAGGATAAAGAACTTATCGTCAGCTATTTCAAAATCAATCATTACATAATCATAGTCGCGATATGCCTTTACCTTATCGGCGGTAATCATTGCCGGATCGAGAATAATACTCTTCACGCAAGTATCCTGCTGTGCGGACATAGATAGCCCACAGAAAAACAAAAGCACGAGAGTAAAGTTAATTTTCATGTTGCAAAATTAAATATTATTTTTCGTTTGTCAATTCCTAAAACCCTAAAAAAATTCCTAAAAATCCTAAAATATTTGGCTAAGTTTTAAGGATATGCAAAAATCGGTGCGACCTGAGGTTGTAGAGGAAGAGCTTTCGAGACAGCTGCATCTCATCATCACGGCAAATCGCATAGGCGAGCACGCCAACGACTTCAAGAAGGAATGGGCACCGCTGGTTCGCAAGATAAACAACGAGAAAGACAGTATGTTTGAGGGCGCAATGGCAGCGGTTGAGAGGGTTTATCCCGACATGTACAGCACCATCTTGCAGAAATATCCTAACCTTAACGACACCGAATCGAAGGTGCTGCTGCTTTCGTGTTCAGATTTGACAAATACCGAAATAGGTTATATACTGGGCTTGAGCGTGCACTCGGTGAATAAAAGTAGGAGTGAAATAAGAAGAAAAATAGTGGTTTAATAAATCTAACTTTAAGTTCAATTACAAAAACTATCATTATGTTATTACCAATTTTAATCATTGTTGCTTTGCTTGGTGCACCAACATTTTTCCCACTGGAGGAATTTGGGGATTATGGGGAAATTGGGGAAATAAAAAAGCTGTTCTTTAGAGACGCGACATGGCACGTCTCTAAAGAACAGCGGTGAAATATGATGGTTAATTTATCTTATTACCAAACGATTGGTGAAGGTATTTCCAACGGTTGAGGTGATACGCAATAGATAGACTCCTTCGGGGAAATCGCTTATGCTGAGATTGTTGGTGTTGTAGAAGGTTTTCACTGACTGGCCGAGGGTGTTGAAGATTTGAACTTCGGCTGCTTCCGCGCCTTCAATTCTAACAAAATCATTGGCAGGGTTGGGATAAAGGCTGATTGATTTATTGCCAATTTCTGTAACAGATAGCAATTCATCGCTTATGGTGACCACAAATTCACGTTGTCCGTCGCTGGAATCGATAATCACCGATGTTATTACCCTGTCTTTTACAGGATTTTTGGCGTAAAACATGAAGGTGAACCAATCGGCAGGATTCAGTGTGTATGGCAATGGCCAATCGGGTACAATGTTAAGATAATCAGTGCCCACTTCGGTGGCGGAATATATTTCAACGGGGATTTGCGAACCGAAATAGCGGTTTTGCAGACAACCTCCAGCACCGTTTTCATCCTCCACATATTGATAAGGTGAGCCAACGATAACCAAACCATAATCAATCATGGTTTTATTCAGCATTGCGGTAACATGGTACTCACCTATTGAAGTCAAGATTAGTATATCATAATCAAGGTAATCGTTTTTTCCTGGAGCTGGCATAAAAACCACCGTCACGGTCACCGATTGTCCTGCAGGAAGGGTGTAAGACAAGTCGATGCCCTCAATAACAAATCCCATATCTTCAGGAATAATGTCTTCGATGATTACGTCGTTGGCAGTTTCGTTGGTGATGACGAACTCTGGAATGTCTCCCGTTGGCGTTGGTTCGAACCACAGGGTGTCAGGAGTGATGGTAAGACCGTTGTTTTGTGCTTTCGCAAGATCCGTGCTACCATCCTCACCCTCAAACAAATCCTCATCGACAATAATACACCCATCCGATGTAACCAATGAGTGGTAGTTTTGGCGGCATGTTCCTTCATCAGTCTCATGTATGTAAATTTGTTGCGCTGATACCGCCATTGCGAGCATTAAAATTGCGATTGTTGTAAATAACTTTTTCATAGCTGTAAATTTAATTATTTTTTTGTTGATTTTTAATTTTTTCATGATATTTTTATTATTTGACATTAAATTTTTATTACTAAATAATTATTCTATCACAACTTCGTATAGTCTTTTGTTTCTTGAGACATCGTTGGCGTAGAGGAAATAGGCTTTGCCGTTGTAGATGCGGAGGTTTTCGATGAAGGGAAAACCTCCAAACACTGCAACGGTTTCTGCTGTTCCGTTTTTTATTTCGATTTTTTTCAAAGTGGTGATGCCATCGGTTAAAAAGACTGCGTAAAATGCATTGTTTTGTGCGTCCATGAGGACTTTTTTGTTCCAGCCTTCGACTAGACGAATTCTGTTGCCCCAACTTTTGCGTTTGTGGAACGAGAGCGGAAACGAGTTGATTTTTCGAGCACAGTTGTCGTAAAGATTGATGATGTTGTCTTCGAAGTTGAACACAAAAATCTCGTTGTTCATATTAAAAACAGGGTCGTAGATTGGCTTCAGGAACAGCGATTGCGCCTCTCCTTTCAGTCCCATAGGACCGAACATGCGGATGTTGAACATGAGGTCGCACCCCTCTTCCCAACGGATATGCTCGAGAAGCGTAGTGTCGACTTTTCCGTCGCAACCACCGATGTCGAAATAATAGAGTTCCTGGTTTCCGTTGGCGTATAAATGAGTGATTATCACCTTATCAGTGGCGGCTGAAACGTGTTTGTGAATGTAGTCGAACTGGTCTTTCCGGATGCCCATCATCAATGCAATGCCAGCGATTTCGTCGCCTCGTTTCATGGTGCCGACCCAGTAAACAGAGTCTTGGCTGACCACATGAATCTGGTTGTAAACATCTTTGTAAAGCTTATCGAATTTTCTAGGCAGATTTATTTCAGCGATGGTGTCGAAATCGAACGAGAGATGCAGCAGAGAGTAGTTCCTTATGCGATGTGCGAGGATGTAAATTCCCATGTCGTTGATTTCGAAATCGGCGATGCTGACAACCTTGTTGTTGTAGGCGATATGGGGAATGTTTTGGGCGGTGATAGTGGCTTCGGGGAGCTCAACTTTAAACGCGATGTTTTCTTGTGCGGAAGCACTAATAGAGGATAGGACGAATAGGGCTAATAGGACGAATAGATTTTTCATTTTATTGTTGTTCTTTGGATGAAACTATATTGTTTTTCGGCATTGAAATAGGCGCAATAGGCAATATTATTGTTGATTTTCAATACGTTGGGATAAATAAAGTTTGATACCTTTGTAAGATGTTCAAACTTGGCGGTTTCCAAATCGAGCGAAGCAAGAAAACTGATTCCGTCTTTTACAAAAACTCCGTAAATATCAGCGGTAGCACAATCTTCAATTATTGTATTTGTAAAATATTTGGCATTAGCGCCAAGTTCAATATCTTTTTCACTTAAAAGATTGAAATTATCGTCGAAAGACAGGAGTTTCATTTCATCCAAATAAACAAAATACAAGATATTGTCTTTATCAAAAACACTGATGTTCAATGGTTTGGCATCGAGTTTAATATATTGGTTTATATATACGAAACAGCGAGTTCGCCAGCCGCAAGGAGCTTCGACAGCGAACGAGCATTCAGGTTCGGGCAAGATGCGCATAAGGTTGCCATCCCATAAGCCGAGCTTTATCAAGTCATCGTTTTCATCAGAAAACGCATGGTAAAGCGAGATTATCTCCGCATAAAGTGCAGCTGCAGCCTTATAACCTTCTTCATCAATAAAACGATGAATCTGATGACGCTCAACAACAGAATCGTTGGGATTTATATAGAAATATCCGATGCTTTTGTTATGATCACGACGAGCATAAATATTGTTGACAATCAATGGCTTGTCTTTAAAAACAAAGCAGTCATTGAACTTTCTCACTCCTACTCGCAGTTTCTCTTCAAAGTCTTTTCTTGAAAAATTAGCCACTTTTCCGATGGAATAGTCATTGTCGAACCGAATCTGCTGGCAATAATGCTCGCCTACAAGAATATAATTGTTGAAAAAATCCAAAAAAATCTCATTATAGAGGCTGTCAAACTTGATGTTAGCGACATTATTTCCTTCATTATCAATAACTTTAAGTTCTGATTTTGATTTTTTGTTTTCAAGGATTAGAGTTTTATCATCTATGAACGAAATATCCACGATAGAAACGCCAAATTTGCTGCGATAGAAGTATTTGGAAGCAGATATTTCTGCCGACGGCAAGTCGTAGCTGATTTGTCGCATTTTGAAAATTATCGATGCTTCCCTATTATGGAAATCATTGGAATTCAATGATATAATCGTATCAGCATATCCGACACAAGTAAAACGCAACGTTGCATCTTCAGAGAAAACTTTTAGTTGGAAATTGCCGTTTTTGTCGGATGAGGTGCCGATGAAAGTGGTGTTTTCTGTGATATTGACATCTTTAATTCCGACATTACCAGAGACTAAAAAATTTTGCGCAGAAACGCGAGATGGGGATAGGACTAATATGGCTAATGGGACGAATAGGATTAATATGAGCGATGGCGTTTTCATAAGACTTTAATAAAGCTTTGTTTTTTCGATAAATGATATTTCGGCGTTGCCTGAATCTCTGCGCTTTTTCAGAGAATATAGATTTCCTTTGTAGATTATCATCTTTTGGCTGAGATAGTTGTTGGCGTTGATTTTAGGGATTGTTCTGCCGGTTTTGATGTCGATTTCGTTCAAAGTGATGCCGAAGATGGTGTAGAAAGTGCCCCAAGCACGGTCTTGATAGATGGTGTGGCGCCAAAAAGTTTCTTTTTCGGGATATGATATTTCGCAAGTGTGGATGAGCTGCATGTTTTCGTTGTAAGTTTCGATTTTATTGTTGAGATGGTCGAAATAGATTAATGTGTCGCCGATGTGACCGAGGAATGCGTTTTTGGTGTGAAACCACGCCATTGACACGAAGTTTTCCCATTCGTTTGGCTCGGGACCGAGTTCGAAAACCTGATTTCCAACTGTGGTAGTCAGCCTGTGCCTACGGTGGAAATCACGTTCACGCTGGATTTCACGAAGCTTGTAAGAATCGTCGCTCGAAAACAGCTTCTCGCGAGTGCCTTTTGCAGGATTAACCCTATAATATTCAATGGAATAGCCTTGCGATTTGAGGTTTCTAAAATAAACATAATTCTCAGTCATGAAGACGCATTTTCGCATAACATCGAGATAATGGCTTTTCTCGACAGGGAAGCCATAAAAGGCCTTGTCGAAGTACTCAACTATTTGATAAACAGTGTCTTGACACAAGATTTGACATTGATTGGCGGCATCGAGAAAAATGTTGGTCGGCTTAATCCTATCAGGAAGCGGCATGGTGTCGAGAGGTTCGAACACCATATTGGTGACGAGCACACGGAAATCATTTAACGACTTGTTTTCACGCTGAAGAATGTAGAATTTGTCGTTGACAATTTCAAAATCGACCATCACATAGTCGTAATCGCGGTATTTTGAGATTCTTTCGGCGGTAACAATTGCAGCATCGAGCATATACGTTTTCAAACTATCAGCGTCAGTAATCTCAGAAAAATCCTGCTGTGCGGACAATAGTCCGCACAGCAGGGAAAAAATGAGAGTTATAATTGAGTGTTTCATTTCTCAATGTCTTGTGTCGCCTTGTGTTGCTCCATAATGTAAAAAACTGCATCGAATGACTTCGCCCATCTGCCGATTTTATTATGATAACCAAGAAGGATGCTGTGGAACGGAACATCTTCAAACTCGGGATGACTACCAAAATCAAGATAACCATACTTGATGTCGCGATACAGCAAAGCGAATTCAACCGAAGTGGAATCGGGCTGAATAGGATCGCCTTCATCTTGATTAAACCATCCAACTTCACCGCCACCTGATGTGAAGGCGACGGAATAAACCTGATTCTGGAACATATTTGCAAGATGCTCGCCAAGCAATGTGTATTTGTCATACAACTCCGGGTCAGGCTCCTTACCGTATTTTATCTGTGAAATAGCCTTCGCCCCGTGGAAACTAGCCGCCCAGATGATAATTTTCTTTTCAGGATGATGATTTAGATACCACGCAACATTGTCTGCCATTTGTCGGTCGCGAATCGTATTGCCACAGTTGATACATGAATCGCAGGTGTTAGAAAATCCGCATTTTGCCAGATTTGAGAACGACAACATATTGTCAATCAATAGCAAAACGGCATCTTTGTTGAATGAGACATTTTCATTGTTCAGCTTATTTTTCATTGCCAACAAAGAACTGTCATAATATTGATAATCAATATCTTGAATGACAGAATCGTTTAAATTAAGCATATTCTTATTTATGTCAAGCAATCTTTTCCAATTGTAGTCAAACATATTCTGTTTCATTATCGAATCGGAATAAAACAGATTGCTCAGATATGCTATCTCGAAATTATTGCAGTATGACGGATTGGCATCCATCCCGTAAAAGTCGATTTGGTGTTTGCTCATCGCGTCGACCAGTTTAGATGCTTCTTCCGTGTGACTCCACAAAGGATTCCATGAACTACCAACATTCAGCCACGAAGTGTTAATTATCAGCACTGGCAGTTCTTCATTCAGAATTGCGCCGTCAAAGGGATTCATTCCTTCAAGAATTAAGGTGTAATCGCCAATAGAATCCAAATATCTGACAATTTCCGATTTTATTTCAAAAGTACGGCCGTCGCCATGACCGCATTCGCCGAGGATGACGATTCGTTTGTCTTTGACGAGATTTGCGATAGTTTCAAAGCTTTCAGAGGGCTCATTGTAGGCAGTGAATTTGGCGGCGAGGCGGGATTCGACAGGGGTTTTGGTACAGCAGGATGATAGAGCCAATAGGGCGAATGGGACTAATAGGATTGATAATCTATTCATGGGATTGTGTTTTAGCACTTCAAAATTATAACAAAAAATTGTCAGAAAATCAAGAGGTGTGGCGAAATACAGATTTTTGTTGTGTGGAATTTTTACAACAAAATGATAATCAAGTGTTTAACAA
This sequence comes from Bacteroidales bacterium, assembly GCA_017427985.1. Taxonomy (GTDB): domain Bacteria; phylum Bacteroidota; class Bacteroidia; order Bacteroidales; family F082; genus Limimorpha. Next base: position 31,868 of record JAFRRS010000019.1, read on the forward strand.
GATGGGATATACAGATTTTTCATCTGATTTGGGATGAAATTTGGTCGAAATCAACTTTCTTTTTGAGGTTGGAGCGGTACTTCATCACCGTGTTTTCGCTGAGGTTTAACAGCTCGGCTTCCTCCTTGATGCGGAAGTTCAACAAGGTCAAAATCAGGATATTCTTTTCGGTTTCGGAAAGATTCGGATATTCTTTACAGATATCATTAAGATTATCTATATAAACTATATTAAACTCGTTGATAATGAATGGTAAAGATTTATTTTTCTTTTCATCGAATAGCGATTTAACTCGTTTCAGCAAAGCTTCAAACTGCCGATGTTTGCTGTCTTCAAAATCCTTCTGCAACCGCTGTTTTTCATCTTGAAGCTTTTGATTTTCAAGGGCTTTCTTTTTGTTTCTCAATTTCGCGAAAACAAAAATCACCAATAACACTACAGCCGCGGAAATTGAAACACAAACGATTGCCCTCCTTCTGCTTTGATATTGCAGTCTTTCCTGATGACGAGTCAAATAATCCTGAAACATTGAGTTGAGCGTAGAGACGCGTGCCATGCTGACACGTTCGTTTGAAGGTTTTTCGATGAGATATTTGGCAAATTCGGTCATTTTTAGTGTATCGCCCTGACTTTCATAAATTTCGTGAATAAATTCCGCCACATAACTTTGTTCTGCTGGTTTTGTGACATTGTCGAAAACTTTGTGAAGATAAACCAGCGCCGAATCGTTTTGCCCGACTTCCTTGTAAATTAGTCCGATGTTGACATATCGCCAATTTCGATAAGGTTCCGGACTTTGTAACACAAGTTTTTTTGCCTTTAAGATGCCATTTTCAAAGTCGTCGCCCGATGTGCAGTCAAGCATTGCCATAAAAAACTGCGCCTTTTTGTAATTCAAATTGTTTGTATCAGGACTATTACGCAATGCTTCATTATAATAATATCGGGCGGTGTCAAACTTTTGCAGTTTGTCGTATTGAAAACCAATATCCTGAAGCAAATAAGAACGAGTCAATGGGTTGGTTTCGCCATAATCATTGTATCTTAATGCATTTTCATAACACACGATAGCCGGTTCCTGCATATACTGGTCAGAAAACAAATCACCGATGCGGCAATGAATCAGCATCATGAAACGGGGATGTGGCGGTGTTGGAATATGCTCGTCCACGATATCCAAAACGTGCAGATATTCATACAAAGCCTCTACAACACTGTCTTCTGCCTTAAACCCCACGCCGTTCATGTAATGGGCGCGAGCCGAAAGCCAATAATCGGTGGTGTCGAAATAATCGACCGCCTTCAGCAGACGCTTTCTGTTTGATTGCGGATATCCACCCTTAAACAACGCTTCAGATACAAGCAAATTGAAATAATGTTTGTTAAATGCATCGGTGCTGTTTATGTTGTAGTTTGCCCAAAATCTTGACAATTCACGGGTTGCGCTGTCTGGTTGCAGCCACATCAGATTGTCAATCTGAAGAAGTTCCGGAGATACATCAAATTTATGACTCTTGCAATGCGCAAAAACCAGCATTGAAATTATAATGGATAATATGATGTAAAGCTTCTTCACGATGCAAAGATAATAAAAACATTATTTCAATTGCATTTTATATAAACTTCGGCAGTCGCGACCGACGGTTTGACGGACGTCGATAAATTTGTAATAGACGATGCCATTATGGATTTGGATGTTTTCAGGGAAGACGTGATGATTCAGCTCGATGGTGTTCTTTGTTGTACCAGTCTGTAAATCAATCTCTTTCAGAGTCACATGGCCGTCTTTTGAGAATTGAGCGTAGCATTTGCCGAGAGCTTTGTCAACGATGATGTTTCTGTCCCAAGTGTTGCCTATGCGGCTGTCCTTACGATAAGTCGTGCGATGAAAACTGATGTCAATATCTTTAACGAAAGTACCGTTTTCGGTAAACTTTATAAGCTTATCTTTCTCTAAATCAAACACATAGATGGTATCATTAAAAAATGTGATCGGACTAAAAATCGGTTGCAAACGATATCTGGCACGCTGACTGCTTTCAAAATCTACGAAAGTGTTTTCAATGGCATCGTCGCCAAATGTGTTTTCTTTTTCTATTCCAAGCATCTCCATTATATCAGGAAACATTGGGTTTTCATTTTGGATTGCGTCGATGATGCCATCTTTTTTCATATCCCTGTAATAGGTCCTGCCCCACTCTCTCGTCGAGCCGTAGCAATCGGCTAACACCTTGGTTTCCTTGTTGTTACGGTTGACACTGATATACAAAATCTCCTGCCACATAGAGGCGTATCTCTGCAAAACGAGCAGACTGTCGGTGATGACTTGAACCGGCATCAGCTTCTGCTTAAAAGTTTGAATATCAGCAGGATAAAGCATATTCAGTTTCTCGCCATCGTAATAAGTCTGATAGACCGTGTCCTTACTCAAAAGATGGATATTGCCGAAGGCATCTTCATAGAGATAATCGAACTTTTTATTGATTTTCGCCTTTGCCAAAGTATCCTGTTCATGGCTCAGAAATATCAGCGAATGCTCGGAATTGCTGTCGATAATGAGGTACATCCCAGAATTATTGACTATGTAATCGGAAACCCACACCTGTTTGTTCGAATATGCCAGATGCGGCACGTTTTCCACGATTTCGGCTTCAGGCAAAATGTTCGTTTTTTCATTCATGACAACGAGCATTCCACATTCATTATCTTTTTTGTCGAAGATATTTCCATCTGAAATCATCAATCTTATCTGCTCGTAGCTGATATGCGAAAACACAATCACATCGCCGTAACGCGCTGAAACGATTGTCTTTCCGAAATTATTGGTTATTCCGATAAGGTTTTGTTTTGAGTTGTAAATAGCAACGTCTTTGAGAGCTTTGCCTGTTGAATCGGATACGATGACATTGATATTCAGGACATTGGAGTTTTGAGCGGAAACTCTATCAGACAACAGGACTAATAGGACAAATGGGACGAATATTGAGTATATGAGCAATAGTTTTTTCATAGAATGAAGTTTAATTTTGCAAAATTACAATAAAAAAATCTTTTGTCAATTCCTAAAACCCTAAAAGATTAAGAAAAATGCTAACGTTTTAAGGATATGCAAAAATCAGTCTGGATATGCTCCGCATACCGCAAGGCCTGATTTTTTGCACATCCTTAAAACTATCATTTCGCTGCTTGGAATATCTCCCTATAGTCGTAATAATTGTTCTTTTCGTCGCGGTTTAATACGACACCGTCTTTATCAACAAGGAGCGGAATCGGATAACCATTGAACTTTATGTAGTCTTTCAGAAGCTTTTTCATGGTTCTGTTAGCATTCATTTTGCCAAATGCAGCAGGCAAATTACTACTTATTATCAGTCGGTTATCTGATTTTAAATCAGCAACATCCTCCTCTTTTCCATAATAAATAATGACAATGCCGACATTGTTTTTCTCCAGCCCTTCAAGATAAGGCTTGATGTTAGTTTTGAACATGTTTTTGCTTGCTCCACAGCTTTCGCTCCAGATGTAAATCAGAGTTTTGTCATGATTTTCAATAACTTCCTGAATCTGAGCTTTCTCTTCTTTAGAAATTCCATTCTGTCCGGAACACGAAAAACAAATAATAGTAATTAAAAGTGATAATAATATATTTTTCATTGGATTAAGTATTTGATTTGCAAAAGTAATAATTAATTCTTAATTCTTTATCAATCGATTACACAATTCTTCAACTTCTTTTTCCGTCATACTTGGTTTTGCAAGGATGAAGAAAGCGCCAGTGTCAATCACACCTTTAATATACCAGCTTTGATAAACCTGTCCGTCCAAAACTACTGCAGCTTCAACAGGTTGCGGCTGCAAAACGGCATTCTCGGTCATACGTTTCATCAAGATGGCCGCCTCTGGCTGCATATTTACAATGATTGAAGTCGTAGTTCCTTCCCTGTATGGCCCGCGAGCGACTTTTTTCACCAAAGGTTTGCCACCAAGAACCGCCGAACTGATGGCAGGACCGGCTTCCGTAGTCTTTCTCAATGTGTAAAGTATTGTTTCTGTTGAATCAACCGACCATCTGTAAATGAGTGAGTCGTTGTCTTCCAAAGTGTTTGTGGCAATATAGCGCGCTTTGTCGGCTATTGTTGTGCTGTTGTAAACCTCCCAGATTTCAAGATTGCCGTCAGCCCTGTTATTTCCTTCGGCACGAGTGTATGTATAAGTCGGATTTGGTGGCAGTTTCGTATATCTGGCAGAAATCAGATATGCCCAAACACTGAAACTTATGAAAACCAACACCATCGTCAGGCACAACAACTTCTGTTTTTTGTCGAGACCTGTTTTATTACGGTTTTTCAACGGCTCATCAGGATTTTCAATCTGATTTATAACATTGTCGCAACGCTTTGATATAAAACGGTTTTCAAAGAAAAGTATAACGGCAAAATTTATAAACATTGCCAAAATGAACACCATTACATCAGAAAATTCAATATTCAAGAAAAACAGCAAGAAACAGACTGAAATAAAAAACACTGTTGCATAATTCAATATATTGAACAGCTTATAAATCCGCTTATAGGATTTGAGATTTTTCGAAATCGTCTGCAAATCGCTGTTTTCCAACATTTTTCTGCTAAATTTCTTTGTAAGAAACATGTCAAAAAACACTAAAATCGGCAAAAACAAAATCCAGAACAGCCAAATCGACAAATCGTCGCCCCACCATTTGTTAATACTGAAAAATCCCAAAATATAAGTAGTCGGTAGTATAATGGCGGTTAAAAGTCTGTTTTTCTCGATAAAACCCAGTTTGCTATGAATTGTAGCTCTCATCAGCCGCTCATTTACGATTTCCTGCTGGTCGAATTGCTGTTTCAGCGTTTCGTATTGGGCTTTCAGCTGTTCAAGTTCGTTAAGATTGTTGTTTTCCATGATAAATCTCCTTTTTCATTTTTTGTTTAACATTTTCACCAATTTGTCTTTGATGCGGAGCAGCCTCACTCCCACGTTGCTCGGCGTGATGCCGATGATTGCCCCGATTTCGTCGTATGTTATGCCTTCGAGCCACAGGAGTATCAGACTTCGGTCGATCAGATCAAGCTGGTTGATGCGGTCGTAAAGCTGTCGGATTTGCTGCGTCGAGGGGTCGTCGGCCTCGTAAGGGTCGATGTCGAGGGTCAGCGGAACGGTCGGCACACGATGGCGTTCCTTTTTGTCGTTGTTGATGGCGGCGTTAAGTGCCACGCGGTAAATCCATGTCCTTACGCTGCTGCGCTCCTCGAAGCTGTCGAAGCCTTTCCACAGTCTGATGAGGATTTCCTGGAAGAGGTCGTCGACCTCGGCGGAGTTTTTCGAGAACATGTAGCAAACCGTGTAAATCGTGCGCTTGTGCTCTCTCACCAAATTCTCAAATTGTTTCTCTTTTTCAATCATAATTCGATCAAATTACAACCGTTTAGACATCTTATTTGGTGTTTTATTACAAAAAATGAAAAGATTTTTTTCAGAATATGCAAAAATCAGTCTGCAAATTTTCTTCGAAAACCTGAAGGCCTGATTGTTTGCATATTCTGAAATTTATCCTTACTTGATTAAGTATTTAATTTTGCAAAGATAAGAAAAAAAAACAATTAGAACTTAATTTCAATTCCGATATTCCTGATTTCGCTGCTTGTCACACCTGATTTATATTCAGGCAGAAGGTTTGCGAACACTCTGATGCCGTGGAAGATGCCCAGCATGTTGGTGTTGAAGCTAAAACCAACCTCAAGTTTCCATGGATTGAAGGTGTTTTTTATGTTTTCTCCATCCCAATTGGTTAATCCCAACAAATTGGTAGCGTCTTTGCTGGTGCGAAGCTCTTCTCCGATAAGATGACCGCAGAAAATGTCAAATGAAATACTCTCGGTTTGTCGTTTGCCAAGATAATAGTTGAAAACAACAGGGACACCAATATAATAGGATTTTAACCGATTGCGCTCAAAATCCTCCTGACCGTCAATCACAACAAGAGCGTTGTCTTCATATTTCACTTGATGGCATAATGATTTGCGGTTTGTGTTCCATAAGATGCCAGTACTCAAACTCCAACGGTAGCTGAGTTGAAAATCAGTGCTCACCCCTACGTTAATTGACAGCGTGCCATCTTCCAGCAACGGACTATTCGCATCTGGTGGATTTGTGCCCCAGCGATAGCCGAAAGTTGCCCAAACATTGAGGTTATGTTGCCAAATTTTTCTACGATTTGTTGTGACAATCTCACCATCGACTTCCTTGTTTTTAATCACTCTCGAATCTTTTTTCTGATAATGCCAGCCTGGAGTTTCATCGTATTCGTCCAATATGATTTCCCCATTTAAATTATTGGTAACAATTTGAAAATCAGATGTATTATAAGTTGTCACATAAGAA